>JAFKNA010000034.1 GCA_017305135.1 Lysobacterales bacterium
GCCGCGCGCACGAATGTGGTGCTGCAGCGTCGCAACCGCTTTCCCGACATCACCGTCGGCGTGGGTGCGATGCAGCTGGGCAACGGCATCCAGAGTACCGAGCTGATGCTCGAGGTGGAGATCCCGTTCCAGCAGCGCGCCCGCCGCGAGCGCGAGCGCGAATCGCGCCTGCTCGAGGAAGCCGCGCTGGCCCGCAGGGACGCCACGCTGCGGGCCGTCGAGGAGCGAGGCGCTTCCGCCTGGTCGCAGTGGACCAGCGCCCGCGAACGCCGGCAACTGATCCAGAACACGCTGCTGCCGCAGGCCGACGCCACCTGGCAGTCGGCGCTGGCGAGCTACCAGGTCGGCGAAGTCGACTTCGGGACGCTGCTGGAAGCACTCAATGAATGGCAGGGCGCCGACCTCGCACGGGTCGATGCATTGCGTGACGAACTGTTGGGCGCCGCCGCCGTGCGCGCCATCGAAGGAGATATCCGATGACCCGTGTCCAGACCCTGTCGCTCGCCATCGGCGTCGCACTCGCCGCCCTCACCACAGGCTGGATGGCCGGCCGCGCGACCAACGATTCGCCGACCGCAGCTACATCCGCCGAGGCGCCTGCCGCGGAGCGCAAGGTGCTTTATTACCGAAATCCCATGGGGCTCCCCGACACCTCGCCGGTGCCGAAGAAGGATCCGATGGGCATGGACTACGTTCCGGTCTATGCCGACGACGCGCCGCCGGCGGCGCCGGGCACGGTGGTGCTGCCGCCGGACAAGGTGCAGGCGCTGGGCGTGCGCACGGAAGCGGTTACGCGCGGGTCACTGTCCGCCACCGTGCGCACCAGCGGCACGGTCGAGGTCGACGAGACCCGACAGTACGTCATTGCCCCACGCTTCGAAGGCTGGGTGGAGCGGCTGTACGCGAACCAGACCGGCATGCGGGTCCGCGCCGGGCAGCCGCTGCTGTCCGTCTACAGCCCGCAGTTGGCTGCGGCGCAGCAGGAATACAGGCTCGCTGACGAGACCGCCCGCAGGCTGGCCGGATCCGATCCCGCCAGCGCGGCATCGATGACCCGCCTACGCGATGCCGCCCGTACCCGCCTGCGCAACTGGGAAATCAGCAATGCGCAGATGGGCAAGAAGGCCCTGGTCCTCACCGCGCCGGCAAATGCGGTGGTGATCGAAAAACCGGTGGTCCAGGGCGCCCGGTTCGAGGCGGGCGAGACCATCCTGCGCCTGGCCGACCTGTCGATGGTGTGGGTGGTCGCCAAGGTGCCGGCGGCGCAGGCCGCGGGCATAGCAATCGGCCAGCCCGCCCGCTTTGAAACCGTAGCCCTGCCAGGCCAGGTGGCCAAGGGCAAGGTCACCTTCGTGCAGCCCGTCATCGATGCAACGACGCGCACCGTGGACGTGCGCATCGCATTGCCCAATCCCAACGGCGACCTGCGGCCCGGGCTCTACGGGACGGTGCTGCTCGAGGCGCCGGGAACCGGCCCGGTGCTCACCGTTCCGCGTTCGGCCGTGCTGGACAGCGGCACGCGCCAGATGGTGCTGGTTGAGACCGGCGCGGGCCGTTTTGCACCGCGCGACGTGACCCTGGGTCGTCGCGGCGGCGAGCGCATCGAGATCCTCGACGGGTTGTCTGAAGGCGAACAGGTCGTGGTGTCCGCCAACTTCCTGATCGACGCCGAGAGCAACCTGCAGTCGGCACTCAAGGGGCTTGAGGGTCACGCAGGACACGGGTCGCCCTCCGGCACCAGTGAAGATCCGCAGCGCGAACAGTCAGGCGATGGCGCCGCCGACCCGCACGCCGGCCATGGTGCCGAGGCAGCGGATCCGCACGCCGGGCACAGCGAGGAGGCGGCTGACCCACATGCCGGCCATGCCATGCCTGCGGCGCCGGCGGATGCGCCGGCTCCCGCCAGCGCCCTTGACGCACCCGCCGGCCAAGACGGCCATGGCGGCCACGGGATGATGAGCGACCACGCCGCACCTACTTCCCCCACCGGCCACGAGGGGCACTGACATGCTTGGCCGTCTCATTGAATGGTCGGTGCGCAACGTCTTCCTGGTGCTGGTGATGGCGCTGGCGATTGTCGCCGGTGGCATCTACGCACTGATGAATACGCCGCTGGACGCACAGCCGGACCTCTCGGACGTGCAGGTGATCGTGTTCACGGAGTACCCGGGGCAGGCGCCCCAGGTGGTCGAGGACCAGGTCACCTATCCGCTGACCAGCGCCCTGCTCGCGACGCCGAAGTCGAAGGACGTCCGCGGCTTCTCGTTCTTCGGCGCCTCCTTCATCTACGTCATCTTCGAGGAAGGCACGGACCTGTACTGGGCGCGCTCGCGCGTGCTCGAGAACCTCAACGTCGCGTCGAAAAACCTGCCGGCTGGCGTGGCACCGGCACTGGGACCCGACGCGTCCGGCGTGGGCTGGGTCTACCAGTACGTGCTGCAGAGCGACCGCCACTCGCTGGACGAGCTGCGTGCCATGCAGGACTGGTACCTGCGCTACCAGCTCACCACCGCGCCCGGCGTGGCCGAGGTCGCCAGCGTCGGCGGCTTCGTGCGGCAGTACTCGATCACCGTCGATCCGGTCCGGCTGCGGGAGTTCGACATCCCGATTTCACGGGTGTCCGAGGTGATCGCCGAGAGCAACCGCGACGTCGGCGGCCGCGTGATCGAGATGGCCGAGACCGAGTACATGGTGCGGGGCCGCGGCTACCTGCGCGGCATCGAGGATATCGAGAGCCTGGTTCTGCGCGCCGAAGGGGGCGCACCGGTGCTGATCGGCGACGTCGCCCGGGTCGAACTGGTACCCGATGAGCGCCGTGGCATCGCCGACCTGGACGGCGAAGGCGACGTCGTGGGCGGGATCGTCATTGCGCGCTTCGGAGAAAACGCCCTGGCCGTGATCGGGGGTGTGAAGGACAAGATCGCGGAACTTGCGCGAGGCCTGCCCGAAGGCGTCAGCGTCCAGGCGGTCTACGACCGGTCCGATCTCATCGTGCGTGCGATCAAGACCCTGCGCACGACGCTGCTCGAGGAGAGCCTGATCGTCGCGCTGGTGTGCCTGGTGTTCCTGTTCCATGCGCGCAGCGCGCTGGTCGCGATCGTGATGCTGCCGGTCGGCGTACTGATCGCGGTGATCGCGATGCGCATGCTGGGCATGAACTCGAACATCATGAGCCTGGGCGGTATCGCGATCTCGATCGGCGTGATGGTCGACGCGGCGATCGTGATGATCGAGAACGCGCACAAGCACATCGAGCGCTCCGATGGCTCCCGCAGCCGGGCCCAGCTGATCATCGACGCCTGTCGCGAGGTCGGGCCGGCGCTGTTCTTCAGCCTGATGATCATCACCGTCTCCTTCCTGCCGGTGTTCGCCCTGGAGGCGCAGGAAGGGCGCCTGTTCAAGCCGCTGGCCTTCACCAAGACCTTCGCCATGGCCGGTGGCGCCCTGTTGTCGATCACGCTGGTACCGGTGCTCATGCTGCTGTTCGTGCGCGGCAAGATCGTGCCTGAACACAAGAATCCGGTGAACCGGTTCCTGGTTGCGGCCTATCGGCCGGTGATCAACGTCGTTCTGCGGCATCGCATGGCCACAATCATGTTTGCGTTGGTCGCCCTGTTTGCAAGCCTGTGGCCTGCATCGCGGCTGGGCAGCGAGTTCATGCCAACCCTCAACGAAGGTACGCTGCTGTACATGCCCGCGTCGCTTCCGGGCATGTCGGTGACCAAGGCCTCGGAGCTGCTGCAGCAGCAGGACCGGATCATCAAGGGCTTCCCGGAAGTGGAGTCGGTGTTCGGCAAGGCGGGCCGTGCCCTGACGGCCACCGATCCCGCACCGCTGGAGATGTTCGAGACCGTCATCAACCTCAAGCCCGAGGACGAATGGCGGGACGGCATGACCACCGACAAGCTCATCGCCGAGATGGACGCGGCGCTGAAGTTCCCGGGCGTCGCCAACTCCTGGACGATGCCGATCAAGGCGCGCACCGACATGCTGGCCACCGGCATCCGCACGCCCGTGGGCATCAAACTCTTCGGCACGGACCTTGAGCAACTCGACGCGCTGGCCACCGAGATCGAAGCCGTGGTGCGCGAAGTGCCGGGCACGACCAGCGCGTTCGCCGAACGCCTGACCGGCGCCTACTACCTCGACATCACCCCCGACCTTGGCAGCCTGGCCCAGTACGGCGTCACCCTGGGCGAGGTGCAGAACGTGGTGGCCGCCGCGCTGGGCGGCGAGATCGTCACCACCATCCTCCAGGGCCGCGAACGCTTCAGCGCGATCGTGCGCTATCCCCGCGAACTCCGCGACGATCCGCACCGGATCGGCAGCCAAGTCCTGGTGCCGGTGCCCGGCGGCGCCCAGGTGCCGCTGGGCGAACTGGCGCGGATTGAGGTCAGGAAGGGTGCGCCGAGCATCCGCACCGAGAACGCGATGCTGGCGGCGTACATCTACGTCGACACCCGAGAGAGCGATCTCGGCCGCTACGTGAAGGCTGCGCAGGAAGCGGTCACCGAACAGGTGCAGTTCCCGCCTGGCTACTACGTGACCTGGAGTGGACAGTACGAATACATGCAACGTGCCGCGGAGAAGATGCGTGTCGTCGTTCCGGTGACGCTGGCGCTGATTTTCCTGCTGCTGTACCTCAACTTCCGCCGTGTCACCGAGTCGCTGATCGTGATGCTGTCGGTGCCCTTCGCACTGGTCGGTGGCATCTGGCTGATGTGGATGCTCGACTACAACACCAGCGTCGCGGTGATCGTGGGCTTCATCGCGCTGGCCGGCGTCGCCGCGGAAACCGGCGTGGTGATGCTGATCTACCTCGACCACGCACTTGAAGCGCGTGGAGCGCAGAGGCAGGCCGAAGGCCGGGCACTGGATTCACGGGACCTGCGCGAGGCCATCATCGAAGGCGCGGTCGACCGCGTGCGCCCGAAGATGATGACCGTGGTCGCGATCATGGCGGGCCTGCTGCCCATCATGTGGAGCAGCGGTACTGGCTCGGAAGTCATGCGCCGAATCGCTGCGCCGATGGTAGGTGGCATGGTGTCTTCGACCATCCTCACCCTGGTCGTGATCCCGGCGCTGTACTCGCTGATCAAGCAGCGGCAGCTGGCCAGGAAGCGGCCGGTATCCGCTGCGCTGCCGGCAGACGTGTCGTGATGCGGCCCTCCTTCAACGTGCCAGCGCAAAGGCGGTCCGCGTGCGCGTTGACCCCGCGCTATCGCTGCGGGAGCACTCGGCGCCTTGGTTTGGAGGAAGGCGTGTCTGTCGAGCTTGACCTGTGTGCGGGACACAGGTCTAGCGTGATCAGCATCTTTCCGGGAGCGCGCCAATGACGGGCAAAGACGAGGTGGTGCAGCCGCTGATGACGGTACGCCAGCTGGCACAGCAGGGCGACGTCACGGTGCATGTGGTGCGCAACTACCTGCGGCGCGGCCTGCTGCAGGCGGCCACGCACACCGAGGGCGGATACCAGCTGTTCTCGGTCTCGGAGCTCCAGCGCCTGCACTTCATTCGCACGGCGCAACAGCTTGGCTTCACGCTGGCCGAGATCGAGGAGGTCATCCGCCATAGCCTGCAGCGACATAGTCCCTGTCCGCTTGTGCGGGACATCATTCGGCGCAGGCTCGACGACACCCGCCAACAACTGGACAGGCTGCTCGCCATGCACGGACGAATGGAGCGTGCCATCCACGCCTGGGCGGAGCTTCCGGACTCCATTCCGACTGGCGATGACGTCTGCGCGTTGATCGAAGCCGTAGCCGCGGCGGAAGGCGGCAAGTTCGTCAAATCCACCCCGCGGCGACTCCTTGGACGCCGCCCCACTCAGGAGAATTTGCCATGACTGTTCCCGGTCCTGCCACCTCAGGGTCCCGACGTTGGGCCTTCTGGATCTTCCTGGCGCTGGCCTTGTTCTATCTCGGCGTCGAGCACCGCGTCCACCTTGCGGAAACGCTCCGCTGGTTGCCGCTGGCCATCCTGCTGCTGTGCCCCCTGATGCACGTGTTTATGCACAAGGGGCATGGAGGTCATGGGCGCGGTGGCAATGCCGACGACACACCCCACAGCCACCATGAAAGCCGCCGCAAGCGGGAACTGAACGACGAAACGTCCGACACCTCGAACGGAGGACGCTGACATGCACGCACCTGATTCTGGCTACGGTCTTTGGCTCCTTGCCGCCATCAACGCCGCGTTCTTCATCTTCTTCGCCTGGAGCTTCTACAAGCCGTTGACCCGGTGGGACTGGCGGGGATTCGGGATGTTCTCAGCCTTCGTCGTGGCCCTGTTCGCGGAAATGTATGGCTTCCCGCTGACGCTGTACGTGCTGGGCGGCTGGCTCAGTGCCAACTATCCACAGGTGAACTGGCTCAGTCATGACGCGGGCCATCTGCTTGAGATGTGGTTCGGCTGGCGCGCCAACCCGCATTTCGGTCCATTCCACATCGCGAGTTTCGTACTGATCGGAGGCGGGTTCTGGCTGCTTTCGGCCGCCTGGCCCGTGCTGTATCGCGCACAGCGTGAGGGGCGGCTGGCCCTGGAGGGTGTGTACGCACGCATGCGTCACCCGCAGTACGTCGCATTCGTGCTGGTGCTGACAGGCTTCCTGCTGCAGTGGCCGACGCTGCTCACCCTCATCAGCTATCCGGTGCTCGTGTGGGCCTACGCCCGCCTTGCTCGCCGTGAGGAGAAAGACTGCCTGAGTCGTTTCGGCGATGACTACGTCCGCTACATGCAGGAGGTCCCCGCCTTCATCCCGCGACGTCGGCGCGGCCCCACCCCATCGGCGGGAGAAGCCCGGTGACGCAGGTTGAGGAACTGCCTGAAAAGCGCTGGGCCGTTCCAGTTGGCGACACGCATATTCCGTCCGTTCGTGCGGTCTCCCCAGATCGCCGTCTCCGTTCACGCCCCATCGAAGGAGTCCACCCAATGAGTACGATCACACCCATTGCCTGTTCCTCGGCCCCACGTACCAATCCCTACCGCTTGTTCGCCGCGTTGGCGATGGCGGGCGCGCTCGCCTTCTCGTTCGCACTGCCGGGCGTCGCGTCCGCGAGCGAGGGTGGGTTCCGCCACAACGTCTTGATGCGCGGCCAAGTGCTGGAGAAAGAGGACCAAGCGCTTGTCGTCTGCGTCGGACAGGCTGACGGCGCCCAGGTGGGGCAAGTGCTGGATGTGATCCGGCACAAGCGCCGTATCCGGCATTCGCGAGCTGGGGGTCCACGCTACCGTCGCGAGAACGTCGGCCAGGTGCGCATCGTCGAACTGTTCGACGGTCACTACGCGGAGGCGGAAGTGATCTCCGGCAGCCCCAAGGTCAACGACACGGTGGAGCTCGTTCGCCCCTGACCAGGCGCGTGGCGACGGGGATGCGTCGGCCCTTCCAACGCCTCCCGAAATCACTTCCTCCCAAGACAGGAGTCACGTCATGACAGCGTCTTCCAGCCCCACCCTGCAGTTCCTCGGTGCCGCGGGCACTGTGACCGGCTCGCGCTACCTGGTCGAGGGCAATGGCCAGCGCGTGCTAGTGGACTGCGGCCTGTTCCAGGGCTACAAGCAGCTGCGCGAACGCAACTGGGCACCGTTTCCGGTCGATCCGGCGACAATCGATGCGGTGGTCCTGACCCACGCCCACCTGGACCATTCGGGCTACCTGCCAGCGCTGGTCAAGCAGGGGTTCCGCGGCCGGATCCACTGCACCCACGGCAGCGTGGCCCTGTGCGGACTGCTGCTTCCCGACAGCGGACACTTGCTCGAAGAAGAGGCCAAGTACGCGGCCCGCAAGGGGTACTCCAAGCACAAGGAGCCACGACCGCTTTACACCGAGGATGACGCACGCCGCAGCCTGAAGCAGCTCAAGGGGCATGACTATGGTCGCGACATCGAGCTCGCATCAGGCGTCACGATCCGCTTCCATCCTGCCGGCCACATCCTGGGCGCTGCCCACGTCAGCCTGGACGTCCAAGGCCAGCGCCTGCACTTCAGTGGCGACCTGGGCCGGCAGCAGGAGTCGCTGATGAACCCGCCAACGCCCCTGCCCGCCTGTGACGTACTGGTCTGCGAGTCCACATACGGCAATCGCGAACACGTCCCGATCGACCAGGAGGCGGAGTTGGCCCCCATCATCCGCCGCGTCGCTGCCCGCGGGGGCGTGATCGTCATCCCCGCCTTTGCGATCGGGCGCGCCCAGGCGCTCATGCTGCATATCGCCCGGCTGCGTGAGCGCAAGGACATCCCTCGCGTGCCGGTTTACCTCAACAGCCCGATGGCGATCAATGCGACCCGGCATTACCACGCCCACCATTCCGAGCACCACGTGTCCGAAGAGGACTGCCAGCGGATGTTCGACGTGGCCACCTTCGTCAACACGGTGGAAGAGTCGAAGGCGCTCAACCGGCAGCGCGGGCCGATGATCATCATCTCGGCCAGCGGGATGGCGACCGGGGGTCGCGTGCTGCACCACATCGAGGCGTTCGGCCCCGATGACCGCAACGCGATCTTGCTCGCGGGCTACCAGGCCGGCGGAACACGCGGTGCCGCGCTGGCGGCAGGAAAGCGGACATTGCGCATGTTTGGCCGCGAGGTCCCCATTCGCGCGGAGGTAGTGCAGCTGGAAGGCTTCTCCGGCCACGCCGACGCCGGAGAGCTGCTGGACTGGATGCGCACGGCACCGTCCGCGCCGCGCGTCGTCTATCTCACCCACGGCGAGCCCGATGCAGCCGACACGTTGCGCGGGCGCGTGCAGCGCGAGCTGGGCTGGCGCGCGCGCGTTCCGGAGCACTTGGAGCGCGTTGGACTGGAGGATGCGCGATGACCGGACCGGCCGCGGGTCACACCCGGCTGCGCGTCACCCGTGCCGGCATCGACACCTACCAGCAGCCGGTGGTGTACATGCACCGCGACTGTGAGGTCTGCCGCTCGGAAGGCTTTGCCGCGATGACGCGCGTGAGACTGGACGTAGGTGCGCGCACTCTGGTGGCGACGCTGAACGTGGTGGTCGACGCCCGGCTCGGCCTGGACGAGGTGGCGCTGTCGGAGGCCGCGTGGACGCTTCTCGCTCCCGCACCCGATGACTTGGCCCGCGTCCGGCACGCTGAACCCGCCGCGTCGGCAGGCGCGCTGCGCGCCAAGGTGTTCGGCGCGCGGCTGGACGACGCGCAGTACCTCGGCCTGGTGCAGGACGTGATGGAAAGCAGGTTGTCGGACCTTGAGCTTGCCGCTTTCGTCACCGCTAGTGCGGGTGACCGCCTGGACCACGCGGAGACGACCGCGCTGACGCGGGCCATGATCGCGGTTGGCCAGCGCCTGGACTGGGGCGATGGGCCGGTGCTGGACAAGCACTGCGTCGGCGGCCTGCCGGGCAATCGCACCACCCCGATCGTGGTGGCCATCGTGGCCGCGCTGGGCTACCGCATCCCGAAGACGTCCTCGCGCGCCATCACATCGCCCGCGGGCACCGCCGACACCATGGAAGTGATGGCGCCGGTGGCGCTCGACCTGGCGGCGATGCGCCGGGTAGTGGAGCGCGAGGGCGGCTGCATCGTCTGGGGCGGCAACGTGCGCCTGAGCCCGGCCGACGACATCCTGATCCGGGTCCAGCGGCCGCTGGATTTCGACAGCGACGGCCAACTGGTCGCCAGCGTGCTGTCGAAGAAGATCGCGGCGGGCTCCACCCACGTGCTGATCGACATGCCGGTGGGTCCGACCGCCAAGGTGCGGAGTGAGGCCGCGGCCGACAGCCTCGGCTCGCGGCTTGCACACACCGCCAGCGCGCTTGGATTGCAGCTGGCCATCCATCGCTCCGACGGCACCCAGCCGGTGGGTCGGGGCATCGGCCCGGCGCTCGAGGCGAACGATGTGCTCAAGGTGCTGCGCAACGCCACCGACGCACCGGCCGACCTGCGCGAACGCGCGCTTGCGCTGTCGGCGGCGCTGCTGGACATGGCACCGGGCAGCAGCGCCGGCACCGGGCTGCAGCGCGCGCGCAGCGTGCTGGATTCCGGCGCCGCGCTGGCCAAATTCCTGGCGATCTGCGAGGCCCAGGGAGGCTTCCGCGAACCGCTGCGGGCAGCCTTCATCGCCGACGTCCCGGCAGCTGCGTCGGGTCGCATCGCGGAGATCGACAACCGCAGGCTGGCCAGGCTGGCCAAGCTGGCCGGCGCACCGACATCTCCCGCCGCAGGCCTGGAAACCGGCCTGCGGGTCGGTGATACGGTCGAACGCGGACAACCCCTGCTGACGCTGCATGCAGAGTCGCCGGGAGAACTGGCCTACGCCCTAGAGCACGCAGCGGCATTGCAACCCTTTGTCATTGGAGATGTCCCATGACCCGTGTTCTGATGCCGTTTCCGGCCGATGCGGCATTGGCTAGCACCATTGCCATGCCCCTGCAGGCGCGCATTGCACCCGTGGCCTGGCGGCACTTCCCTGATGGCGAGTCGCTGGTCACCCTGGACGATGCGCTGGCCGGCGCCGATGTGGCGATCCTGGCCAGCCTGCGCCACGCCGATGCCCTGGCCCTCCCGTTGCGTTTCGCCGCCCGAACGGCGCGCGAGTTCGGAGCGCGCTCGGTCGGCCTGATCGCGCCCTACCTGGGGTACATGCGCCAAGACAAGCGTTTCCATGGTGGTGAAGCGGTCAGCACCCCTCTGTTTGCCCAGTTCCTGGAGGAGGCGTTCGACTGGCTGGTGACCGTGGACCCGCACCTGCACCGCGTCGAGCGTCTGCAATCGCTCTACCAAATGCCGACGGCCCATGTGTCGGCAACGCCGGCCATGGCGCGCTGGATCGCCGAGACCGTCCCCGACGCGGTGCTGATTGGACCCGACAGCGAGAGCGAGCAATGGGTCGCCGACATCGCCGCCCGCTCCGGCATGCCCTGGCAGGTGCTGACCAAGGAGCGGCACGGCGACTATGACGTGCGCGTGAGCCTGCCCGACCCGGCGGCCGTAGCCGGCCGCACCCCGGTGCTGATCGACGACATCGTGTCGTCAGGCCACACGATCCTGGAAACCCTCGCGCACCTGCGCCAGCTGTCCCTGCCGCCGCCGCTGCTGGTCGCCATCCATCCGGTGTTCGCGGGCGATGCTTATGCCCGCCTGCAGGAGGCGGGCCTGGCCCGCATCGTGAGCACCGACACCATTCCCCACCCGTCGAACGCGATTGCGCTCGGCGCGGACCTTGCCGCTGCGGCCTCGACACTGATGGCTGCGTCGACCAATTCCCCGGAGGACCCATGAACCTGCATCTCAACTGCTGCACCGCGGACCAGTTGTCGGCCGCCGAGCGCCAGCGGATCCTTGAGCTCGCCGACGCCCACCGGCAGGCCGATCCCGCGTTCGCCCACTGGGCTGCCGGCTACGGGGTGATCCGGCATGACCCGCTCACCCAGCTTCGGGTCCGCCAGATGGTGGACGAGCTGGTGGCCTTGGGCCGCACGCCCGACGCCCAAACCGCCTGGCAGCGGCTTGCGGCGGCCGACCGCGTCACCAGCGCCGGCATGTGGCTGGTGGCGCACATGACCTACAGCCAGCGCGTTCGTACCGACGGCGCGGCCCTGGAGGTCGATGATTTCAAGACCACGCCTGAAGGCCACACCGGCGGGTCCCTCAACATGGTGCCCGCCTACGCCGGCTACCTGCTGATGGACGCCCTGGATGGCGTCACCCGCGCGTGGATGATGGGCCAGGGGCACTGCGTGGCCGCCATCGACGCGCTGAACGTGCTGGTTGGCAACATGACCGACCGGCACGCCGAACGTTACGACCGGTCCGACGCGGGGCTGAGCCGGTTCGTCGGCGACTTCTACGCCTACACCCTCAATCCGGACGGGACGCCGGCGTCGCCACTGGGCTCCCACGTCAACGCGCACACCGCCGGGGGCGTGATGGAAGGCGGCTATCTCGGCTTTGCGGAGCTGCAATATGTGCACGCACCGCTGAAGGACGAACGCTTGGTGGCCTTCCTCAGCGACGGTGCGTTCGAGGAACAGCGCGGCAGCGACTGGGCGCCGCGCTGGTGGCGTGCCGAGGACAGCGGACTCGTCAGCCCCATCATCATCCTCAACGGGCGGCGCATCGAACAGCGCAGCCAGATCACCCAGCAGGGCGGCGAGCGGTGGCTGAACCGGCACCTGCGCTTGAACGGCTTTGATCCGATCGCGCTGGACGGCCGCGATCCGGCCAGCATCGCGTGGGGCATCCACGTGATGGAGTCGCGCCTGCAAGCGGGCGCCGCTGTTCCCGCCGACGTGCGGCTGCCCTATGGCATCGCCGAAACCGTCAAGGGCTTCGGCTTCCCCGGCGCCGGGACCAACGCCTCGCACAACTTGCCGCTGCCGGGGAATCCGGCGAAGGATGCCGCGGCGCGCACGCTCTTCAATGAAGGCGCAGCGGCGCTGTTCGTGGCCGCGTCGGAGCTCGAGCAGGCCGTTGCCGCACTCAACAGCCACGATCTCCAGCAGCGGGTGCGCGAGCGCGACCATGCGCTGGCCGATCGCCAGGTGGAACCGCCCCGCGTCCCGGCGATCGCCGACCGCGGCGCCGGCGGCGAGAGTTCGCCGATGACCGCACTCGACGAGCAGTTCGTCGCGATCGCCGAAGCGAACCCTGGCCTGCGCGTGCGCGTGGGCAATCCCGACGAGCTGCGCAGCAACAAGCTCGACCGCACCCTGGACGCGATGAAGCACCGGGTGCACGAGCCCGAGCCCGGCGTCGCCGAATCGCCAACCGGCGCGGTCATCACCGCGCTCAACGAGGAAGCCGTGGTCTGCGCCGCACTCGGCAACAAGGGCGGGCTGAACCTGGTGGTCACCTACGAGGCGTTCGCACCGAAGATGCTGGGCGCCGTGCGCCAAGAGCTGATCTTCGCCCGCCATCAGGCCCAGGCCGGACGTCCGCCCGGCTGGCTTGGCGTCCCGCTGGTTCTCACCTCGCACACCTGGGAGAACGCGAAGAACGAACAGTCCCACCAGGATCCGACCATGGCCGAGGCGCTGCTGGGCGAAATGGCCGACATTTCGCGCGTGGTGTTTCCCCCGGACGCCAATGGCGCCGCCGCGGCCCTCGCCCACGCCTACGCGCAACGCGGCACGGTCACCACCCTGGTCGTCCCCAAGCGCCCGGTGCCGCATGAGCTGACGCCACAGCAGGCCGAGGCGCTGGCCGTGACCGGCGCAACCTGCCTGGCCGGCGATCCGGCGACGGCGGCGATCCTGCTGGTGGCCACCGGCGCGTACCAGCTGCAGGAAGTGCGTCGCGCGCAGGCGCGCCTGGCCGAACGCGGGGTGTCGGCCGCGATCGTCTATCTCGGCGAGCCCGGCCGGTTCCGCGCGCCGCGCGATCCGGAGGAGGCGCGGTACGTGCACTCCGACAGCGCGGTCCAGGCGCTGTTCCCGGTGGGCCGACCGCGCGTATTCGTCACCCACACCCGCCCCGAACCCTTCCTCGGCGCTCTGCGCCGGCTCGACACCGGCCCGGCCACCACTGCGGCGCTGGGCTTCGTCAACCGCGGCGGCACGCTGGACGTGCCCGGCCTGCTGTTCGCCAACCGCAGCACCTGGGCGCACGTGGTCGATGCGGCTGCGGGCGTCCTCGGCGAGTCCCGTGGCAGTCTGTTGTCGGAAGCGGAGTTGGCGGCAGTGGATGGTCGCGGCGATCCGGCCACCGTCCTGCGCCCGGAAACGGGACAGGCCTCGTGAGCATGCCGGTCAGGACCTCGCGCTGATGGCCGGCACGGTGCGCCGCGGAGGTCAGATCGCCTGGGCCGGACTGAAGCTCGGAATCGCCGTGCTGCGCCTGCGCCGGCGTGCACCCGATCGGCTTCCCGCCTACATCAGCACCACCCTGGTGGGGCTGGGCACCACCTTCGTCAAGCTGGGCCAGGGCTTGAGCCTGCGCTGGGACCTGCTGCCGGCGCCCTATCGGGAGGCGCTGTCGCGACTGCACAGCGATGTGCCGGCGTTTCCTGCGGAGCAGGCGAGGCGCAGCGTCGAGCAGGCGTTCGGCGCACCGGTCGACGCGCTCTTCGCCAGCTTCGATGACAGGCCGCTGGCCGCGGCTTCAGTCGCCCAGATCCACCCGGCGCGCATGCATGACGGACGCGACGTGGTCGTCAAGATCACCCGCCCCGGCATCCATGCCCAGGTGCAGGCCGACCTGCGGCTGCTGCGGCGCACGGTGCGCGTGGCCCAGTGGCTGTGGCCGCCGCTCACGCGGCACCGCCCGCTCGAGCTCGTCGACGAACTGGGTGCCTTCCTGCGCGACGAGATCGACATGCGCCACGAAGCACAGAACATGCGTCGCATGGCCAGGGTGCTTGACGCCCTGCCCGGCATCACCCAGCCACACGTCGTCGAACCTTACGCCGCCCGCGACGTGATGGTCCAGGATCGAAGCCACGGCACCCGCCTCGAGGCCGCCTACGGAACAGCGGCCGCTCCCGCACTGGCGAGGGAGCTGCTGGATGCCTACGTGCATCAGGTGTTCGGCGCCGGCGTATTCCATGCAGATCCGCATCCTGGAAACCTGTTCTTCTTCGACGACGGTCGCCTGTGCCTGCATGACTTCGGCTCGATCGGCGTGCTCGACCCGGCATCCCGCCTCGCGCTTGGCGGCATGGTCGAGGCCATCGCGGCCGACGACGCCGAGGGCGTGCTGGATGCGGCAATCGCCTTGGGTTTCTTCCCGCCACAGGTCGACCGCCGCTCGCATGTGCGCGAGATCCACCTGATCCTGGCCGAGATGGCCAGCCGTCCGCTGGCGCAGTGGTCCATTGCCGAGGCAATCTGGCGCGTGGCACGCATTGGGCAGGGCGCTGGCTTCCGGCTTCCGGCCCACCTGCTGTCCCTGATCCGGACGCTGTTCCTGGTCGAGAACACGCTGCGGGCGCTGGATCCGGATCTGGACCTGCTGGGGACGCTGTCCGCGCAGGCGGCCGCGATCGCCGACATTGCCGAAGCCAGCCGCCCCAGCGGCAACAGGCCGCTTGCCATGCGGCTGGCCCGCACTGCGCGCCAATTGCCACAGATCGCCACCGACCTGTTGCGGCAGGCGCAACTGAGCGACGGACGACCCGCCTTCTCCGTACACCACCATGGCCTGAGTTCCACGCAGGAGGCAATCGCGCGCACGGGCAACCGGCTGGCGTTGGCCCTGGTCACCTTGGGCCTGTACGTAAGCGGTGCGCTGTTGAGCCTGCATTCCGACGGCCCGCAAGTGTTCGGTCACATGCCTTTCCTGGCTATGGTGGCTTTCGCTGCTGCGGGATTGCGCTCAATGCGGCTGGTGACGGCCATCGCCAGATCGGGGCACTTGTAGCAGAACACTGATCTATCTCCCCGCTGATGCTCGGTGCATCAGTGCATCCAGGAAGGCAGACCCATGACGCAACACAATCATCATCATCAAGATCATCAGGCGCACGGCGAGCAACCACCGCATCCTCGCAAAGGCGCTGATGGCGACGCCCATGCCGGGCACGACAAGCATGCCGGCCACAGCGTGGCGAGCTTCCGCGACAAGTTCTGGCTCACGCTGCTGCTGACCATCCCCACGCTGATCTGGAGCGGGATGATCCAGCATTGGTTCGACTACACCGCACCACAGTTCCCGGGGTCGGCGTACATCCCGGCGGTGTTCGGCACGATCGTGTACTTCTACGGCGGCTCGCCGTTCCTCCGCGGCGGATACCACGAGCTGAGAAATCGCCTGCCGGGCATGATGACGCTGATCTCGCTTGCGATCACCGTCGCCTTCCTTTACAGCGCGTTGGTCACGCTCGGCGTTGTCGAGGGCTTGGACCTGTGGTGGGAGCTGGCGACGCTGGTGGCGATCATGTTGCTCGGCCACTGGATCGAGATGCGTTCGATCAACCAGGCACAGGGCGCTCTCAAGGAACTCGCGAAGCTGCTGCCTGATATGGCGGTGCGGTTGGATGAGGCCGGTACCGCGAAGGAAGTCTCTGTCGCGGAACTGAAGCGCGGCGACCTGCTGCTCATCAGGCCCGGCGCGAGCATTCCCGCCGACGGCGTCGTGAAGGAAGGGACCAGCGCCGTCAACGAAGCGATGATCACCGGCGAGTCCAAGCCGATGGACAAGTCGACGGGCGACCGGGTGATCGCCGGCACCGTCAACGGACAGGGCTCGTTGCGTGTCGAGGTGACGGGAACCGGCGACGAGACCGCGCTCGCGGGTATCATGCGGCTCGTCGAGCAGGCCCAGACGTCGCGCTCGCGCGCCCAGGCCCTGGCGGACCGGGCGGCGTTCTACCTCACGATCATCGCCATCGTCTCCGCCGCGGTTACCGCCATTGTCTGGCCACTCCTCGGTCGACCGTGGAGCTTCACGATCGAGCGCGTAGTGACCGTGCTCGTGATCGCCTGTCCCCATGCGCTGGGTTTGGCCATCCCGCTGGTGACCGCCATCTCGACCACGATTGGCGCACGGAACGGCCTGCTCGTGCGCGATCGACGCGGCCTGGAAGAGGCCCGTTTGCTGAACACGGTCGTGTTCGACAAGACAGGCACGCTCACGCTCGGTTCGCACCGCGTCGTGAAGACCACTGCCGCCGATGGACTCACCGACGACGAGGTGCTTCGCGTGGCCGCGTCGGTCCAGCGCGACGCTGAACATCCGATCGCGCAGGCGCTGATGACCAGCGCCAAGGAACATGGCATCGACGTTCCGATGTCGCAGGACTTCGAGTCCATGCCGGGACGCGGCGTGCGCGCAGTCGTCGAGGAGCGCTCGCTTCACGTTGGCGGGCCGGGTCTGTTGAGAATGCTCGCGGTCGAGCCGCCGGAGGCGCTTCGCCGGGCAGCCGAATCAGCGGCAGCCGATGGCCAATCTGCGACCTACCTGGTGGAAGGCGACCGGGTGCTCGCCGTATTTGCGATCGCGGATGCCATCCGTCCCGAATCGTTCGACGCGGTCAAGCGGCTGCACGACGAAGGACTGGAGGTTGTCCTGCTGACGGGTGATTCCACGGCGGTCGCAAACGCGGTCGCGAAGGAACTCAACATCGACACCGTCTTCGCCGAGGTATTGCCCGAGGACAAGGTGGCAAAGATCGAGGAGCTGCAGGCCCAGGGCAAGCGCGTCGCGATGGTGGGTGACGGTGTCAATGACGCTCCGGCGCTGCTCACGTCCGACGTCGGCATCGCCATCGGCACAGGGACGGACGTCGCGGTCGAGGCCGGCGACGTCGTACTCGTGCGCAGCGACCCGCGCGACGTGCCAGCGATCATTGCATTGAGCAAGGCGACCTATCGCAAGATGATCCAGAACCTGTGGTGGGCTGCCGGCTACAACATCGTCGCCATCCCTCTCGCCGCTGGCGTTCTCGCCGCATGGGGGATCCTGCTGCAACCTGCGCTTGGGGCAGTGCTCATGTCGCTGAGCACCGTCGTTGTGGCAATCAATGCGCAGTTGTTGCGCCGGGCGGTGCGGTCCCCATGAACATGATTCGGGGACACCTGTGACCACGCGCCGGCTTCTTGCACTCAACGTTGGCTCGTCCACCCTCAAGGGCGCGTCCTATCTGTTCAACACTGAGGGACACGGCGCGCAGTCTCGTCTGCTCGAGCGCTCCCGGGCCGAAATTCCAGTCGGCGTGGATGCGCAGGAGCGCCTTGCCACCCTGCTCGAGGCATTGTCGGAGCCGTGGCCCAGCCCCGACGTGGTGGTGCACCGAATCGTACATGGCGGTGACCTGCACGACGCCCGCGAGCTCGACGAAACCGTGCTCGCGAAACTGGATGCATTGGTGCCGTTCGCACCCTTGCACCAGCCGGTAGCCCTCGCTTTCGCGCGTGCCGCGCGCATGCGTTGGCCGCACGCGCGCCAAGGCGTGGCCTTCGACACCGACTTCCACGCGTCGCTCGCGCCCTGGAGCCGGCGCTTGCCTGTCCCTGAAGCATGGGATGCGCTGGGCATCCGGCGCTACGGTTTCCATGGACTCGCCTTTGCCTCCGCGCTCCGCATAGTGGCCAGCCACAACGCTGGAATCCTGAAGGGCCGCGCTGTCTTCGCGCATCTGGGGGGTGGCTGCAGCGTCTGCGCCGTCGAGGGCGGCCGCAGCCGCGACACCACCATGGCGCTCACTCCGCTGGGTGGAATCCCGAGCCCTACCCGCTCCGGAGATCTCGATCCCGGCGCGTTGCTGTATCTGCTGAGGCATGAACGCCTGGATGCGCAGGCGCTTGAAAACGGCCTGTACCGCAGTGCAGGCCTTGCCGGAATCGCCGGCCATGGCGACATGCGCGTGTTGCTGACGGATCCCGGCCCGCAGGCCCAGCTTGCCGTGGAGCTCTTTGCAGTCCGGATTGCGCAGTCCATCGCGGCCATGGCCACGGCAATTGGCGGTCTCGACCATGTCGTCTTTTCCGGCGGCATCGGCCATCGCGCGCCGGTTTTGCGGGCTCGCATCGTCGCGCGACTGGCCTGGCTCGGCCTGGCGCTGGCACCTGACGTCAACGATGCTGGAGCCACGCGGATCGACCGCGGGGGCGGGCCGAGCATATGGAACGTCGCGATCGATGAGGAGCGCGAACTGGCTGAATCGGCACTCGCCTGGCTGTAGCCACGACACGCCCCAAGGGTCGGCTCCGGTGGGGAATCACTCCTCGATCCGTGACGACGTGAGCACCGCTGCGAATCCACCACCGGGGGTGCGCATGTTCGTGGTCTGGCCCTGGTACAGCCTGGCCGCGAACAACAGGACACCCGCCTCGGACGCGAAGCAGCGCACATCCGCCTTGAGGGACTGGCCCCCATGCACGATCCGCATGCTCGGTGGCGCGAAGGCCTGTGCGATGTAGGTCGCCGACGCCATAGACGCCCAAGTCCGCCGGGTCAACTTGTCGCCCCGATAACTCCCACGGCTGCCAAACCCTGCTGCAGGCTTGAAGAAATATCCGTTGCGCACTGCCCACAACGCATCCCGGTTCGCGGGCACGAGTTCGACCGTGGGCGGGATCACCTGGCCCAGCAGTGCCGTCGAACCCGCATCGACCCCGAACCCGCCGAGCAGAGCCGGGTCCCCGAGCACCGCAAGGTTGCGCTTGTCGGCAAACAGCGCGTGTGCTCGGGGATGCGGCATCAGCGCGACGTCCCCTGCCAGGTAAGCCTCACGAATGTCTGCATGCGAGGCATCCTCGAGCGCGAAATCGGTCAACCGGTTGTAGACAGTGTCGATTCGACCGTGGGCATCCTCAAGCCCGTCCGAACCAAACGACAAATCCTCGGGAGCGCTGATCACGCAGTCCACGCCATGGTCCCGAAACGCGTTCGCGTACAGCTCAAACTCGGGGTAAAGGAACTGCGCTCGCGGAGTGCTGTCCACGATGGCCAGGCGCGACGGCGTGCGCCCGGATTGCTGCCGAGCATCCTCCATCCAGGCCGTGACGGCCGCATCACGCGCTTGGGCCGCGTTGGTCCAGGTGGCCCATGCTGGCGGCGCGCAAGACCGCACGGCATCGAGCAACAAGGCATTGAGGAGCAGACCGCCTGGATTGGTGTTGACCTCGATCAGCCGCGGCCCATCGACCGTCAGGTGAAAGTCCAGACCCAGGACGCCCCCCGCCGAACCCGGATCATGGGTTGCAATGTCAGGGGCCCATTGCAGGACCCGTTGGCTATATCCCGGGTTTCCTGCGACGTCGAAGACCGCCGCCGCGACTCGTCCCATGGCCTCCAACGCGGGCCGATCAACGAACAAGGCATAGGGTGAAAATAAGTGCGCGTGTACGGCGGGATCAGTCGTGAACTCCGGAAAGGCACCCCGGATCGACTCGTGCAGACGGAGGATGTCGACCACTTCGCATGCACACCGCTGGTTGAGCGGCGCGCTTTCCAGGGTGGCACAGTCGATCTCGCAGCCTGTCTGTCCAACTATTACCGGAGTCCGCGGTTCAACCACAACAGGGATTGTTCTGTTGGATCGGTGGACATGGCACTGTTCCGAACGAGCAGAACACACAGCAGTCGCCTTGATGCGGACGCAAAACCGCTCCACAGCGCGTGCACTCATAGAAGAATTGACACGCTGTGATGGGCATTGTCTCGGTCGCCCGATGGCCGCACTCCGGGCAGGTCAAGATGCTTTCCAGCTTGATGTCACTCACCGCCAGCCCGCACCTTGGCCGGGAAGCCTGCTTCCGTGACTGCACGCGCGATTCCAGCTGCATCCGTCTGGCTCGATTCGAACGTCACCGTGACTGTTTCAGCCCGGGTGTCCACCTTCACATCGGCCACGCCCGGCACCTTCTCCAGCGCCTTCCTGATGGTGATGCCGCAGGCGGGACAGGTCATGTTCTCAGCATCGAGCATCACTACGGTTGCGGGCGTCGCAAGAGCGGCACCGACCGACAGAGCAGCCACCAGGGCCAGTATCCACTTGTGCATCGCGCCTCCTACAGAATCCAGACGATGTAATAGGGAAACAGCAGCAACAGGACGATGAGGGCTGTCGCCAACCAGAGCCAACGTCGCCTGCGTCGCAGAGCGTCCGGGGCGATGCAACTGCCATCCACACCGCACCGTGCCGCCGGTCGATACAGCATCCAAAACGCCACGGCCAAGGACAGTACGGCGGCGGCGCTGAACCAGGGCCTCAAGGGATCGAGAGCTGTCAGGGTGCCGATCCAGGCGCCACTGATGCCCAGCAGGACCAGCACCAGCGGCACGACGCAGCAGACCGATGCGCCAATGGCGGCGATGCTCGCGCCAACGATGGCTGGAACAGACGATTTGGCCGGGGTTGTTTGCATCAGAGCATACTAGCCTCTGTACCTAGGTACGGAGTCAAGCCGTGCGTCCGAACACGTTTACGATCAGCCGGCTGGCGGCGGCGGCCGATGTGCACGTCGAAACCGTGCGCTACTACCAGCGACGTAGGCTGCTGCGTCAACCCGAGCGACCCATAGGAGGCGTGCGTCGTTACGACGAAAACGATGTCAATCGGCTTCAGTTCATCCGGCGCGCTCAGATGATGGGATTCAGCCTCGACGAGATCGCTGGCCTGCTAGAGATCACAGGCGAACGTTCTTGCGAGCAGACCCGTCAGCTGACCGAGCGAAAGCTCGTCGATGTCCGTCTACGAATCCGCGAGCTGCGACAGCTGGAGAGGGATCTCGAACAGAAAATAGCGCGGTGCGCCCAAGTGCCGGCGGGAGAGTGCTGCCCAACCCTCGATTTTCTGGAGCGGCCAAGAAAGCCAGCTGCGACAGGCAGTTAGCTCACTTTCGGCCCGTTTTTACACGAATCCCTGCCGACCCTCGTGCTCAGTCGCGCCGCCCGCGCCGCGGTCAAACGCGGCGAGCGGCCGCGCAAGAAGACCGCGATCACTCTGGCCGAGCTGGAAGCGATGCTGGCGACCTGTGACGACAGCCTCGAGGGCCTGCGTGACTGTGCCCTGCTCTGCTTCGGCTTCTCCAGCGGCGGGCGCCGGCGCAGCGAGATTGAACCGCCCCGTGTTTCGTGGAGGCTGTTGGGTTTAAGTCACACGGTTTCGGCAACCTGCGACTTCGCGAGTTGCCGGTAGTAGTTTGCCTCGGCTTCGGCGGGCGGGATATAGCCGATCGGTGCGAGCAGTCGCTGAGTGTTGAACCAGGACACCCATTCCAGCGTCGCCAGCTCCACTGCCGCCTTCGTCTTCCATGGACCACGACGGTGGATGACTTCG
>JAFKNA010000035.1 GCA_017305135.1 Lysobacterales bacterium
AGCTCGCCAAATCGACTTATCCTGAACATGGGCTGCAGGGCCTCCGGTTTTTGAGTTCGCACTCCGGGATGTACATCCCAAACTGGGGCCCTGCAACCCTCTTCGACCCTGCGACGAAATTTATTCCGGACAGCAGTGCGCTTTCGCGGGAGTGACGGCCGAGGGAGATACGCGCCTTCCTCGCGACGGCCGCACCACCGAAGCGAGCGATCCGCCGCTCAGCGCCCGCGCACTTTCGCGTGGCGCCTGCCAGGGTGCTTCGTACCGGTGCGGCTGTCGCCGTGGGGTGCGCCCCGATACAACGGCAGGCGTTCCGGCCACCGCGCGCGGGGGCTGCGTTTGCGCTCCTTGTGCCGTCAGGATGGGCGGAACGGATTGCGGATCGTCAGCTGCCGTTCGACCACCAATCCATCGTGGAGGTCCTCGCTGAGCAGCGTCTTCGCACCGGACGATAGCGCGGCCGCGACGATCATCGCGTCGTAGACCTGCAGCTGGTAGCGCTCGGCGAGCCTGCGGCCGAGATCGTGGGTCCGCTCGGTCAGCGGCTCCACGCGGCAGCAACGGCGGATGATGTCCAGCACCTCACCGATCTCGCGCCAGTCCATGCCAAAGCGCCGTCGGCAAACCAGGGTCAGCTCGTTCAGGACCTGCACGCTGATGATGCCCCCAGCAGCGAGCAGATGCTCCACCTGATCCGCTTTCCGCACCTCGCCGGAAGCGAAATAGGCCAGGGTATTGGTGTCGAAGAACGGAGCGCTCATCGCTCGCGCGAGTTGGCCTCATCACGGTCGAAGCGGAAGTTCCCCGGCATCCGGCCGCGGTACTTGTGCAGTCGCGCGAGCAGCGCCCGGATGTCCTCCGGTTTCTCCACGTTGAGCCCATCCCGCCCGACGCGAACTTCGATGTCATCGCCGTCCTTCAGTTCGAGCGCCTCGACGACGGCGGCAGGCAGGCGCACGGCGAGGCTGTTGCCCCATTTGGCGATCTTCACGACGAGAGCCTCCGGATATACATTGGGTTGATTGTATATCCACAGGCGTCGGGCGAACAGACCAGGACCACGCCATCGGCGCGGCACGCCGGTTTCCAGCTCGGTGTCTTGCTTGAGATGTCGCGAAGCCCGCGAGGTGCGTCAGGCGACCAGCCGCCCGATCAGGTCGTGTTCGTCGGCGTGGACGATGTCGACGTCCACGAACTGGCCGGGCCTGAGTCCCTGGCCGTCGTCGATGCGCACGATGCCGTCGATCTCCGGCGCGTCGGCCTTCGAACGGGAGATCGCGCCGAACTCGTCCACCTCGTCGACCAGCACCGTCTGCCGGGTGCCGATCCGGCGCGCCAGGCGCGCGGCGGAGATTCCCGCCTGCACCTCCATGAAGCGCTCCAGGCGCTCTTCCTTCAGCCATTCGGGAACGGGATCGGCCAGGTCGTTGGCGCGGGCGCCGTTCACCGGCGAATAGGCGAAGGCACCGACGCGATCGAGCTGCGCCTCGCGCAGGAAATCGAGGAGTTCCTCGAACTCCGCTTCCGTCTCGCCGGGGAAGCCGACGATGAAGGTGCTGCGGATGGTGAGGTCCGGGCAGGCGGCGCGCCAGGCGGCCACGCGCGCCAGCACCTTGTCGACCGCGCCAGGGCGCTTCATGAGCTTCAGGATGCGCGGGCTCGCATGCTGGAACGGAATGTCGAGGTACGGCAGCACGCGCCCTTCCGCCATCAGCGGGATCACCTCGTCGACGTGCGGATAGGGATAGACGTAGTGCAGGCGTGTCCACGCGCCAAGCTCGCCCAGGCCCTTGCACAGGTCGACCATGCGGGTGGCGCGCGCCTGGCCTCGCCAGTCGCGTTCGGCATAGCGCAGGTCCACGCCATAGGCGCTGGTGTCCTGCGATACGACCAGGAGCTCCTTCACCCCGCCGCGGACCAGGTGTTCCGCCTCGACCAGCACCTTGTCGATCGGCCGCGAGACGAGATCGCCGCGCATCGAGGGAATGATGCAGAAGGTGCAGCGGTGGTTGCAGCCTTCGGAAATCTTGAGATAGGCGTAATGCCGGGGCGTCAGCTTGATGCCCTGCGGCGGCACCAGGTCGACGAAGGGATCGTGCCTGGGCGGCAACACCTGGTGCACCGCGGTCATCACGCTCGCGTAATCCTGCGGGCCGGACACCGAGAGCACGTCCGGATGCGTGTCGCGGATGAGTTCCGCGCGCTTGCCGAGGCACCCGGTGACGATCACCCTGCCGTTTTCCTCCAGCGCCTCGCCGATGGTGTCGAGCGATTCGGCGACCGCGGCGTCGATGAAGCCGCAGGTGTTGACCACCACCACGTCGGCCGCGTCGTAGCCCGGCACGATGTCGTAGCCCTCGACGCGGAGCTGGGTCAGGATGCGCTCGGAATCGACCAGCGCCTTGGGGCAGCCGAGGCTGACGAAACCGACCTTGGGGTTGCGGAGGGACATGCGGGATACCGGAATGGCGAACCTGGCAGTTTACTGGAGCCCGGAGCCGCCTCGGCACGCTGCCTTCAGCTTTCCGGTGGATTGCGCACGATCGCCGATCCGTCTTGGGTATGGCAGGCAGCTTCACCGGGAATGGCGGAGCACCAGTTCCGCACTTTTGTCGACGGCACATGCACGGGCCGAGCTGGGGCTCGGCCGCTCCCAGGGACGCTGCCCAGCCACATCGGAGCCGCGGCTAGCCGGCATCCGGGGCCAGGTAGCGCGAGGCCCAGGCGCTGATCACGTCCGCCGCGTACTCCGCGTCGGCCGGATCGGAAAGGAGATGGTCGGCGGTATCGAGCGAGACGAAGCTCCTGGGGTGCTTCGCGGTACCGAAAAGGGCCGCCGCCTCCTGCACATCGACGACCTCGTCGCGCGGCGAGTGCATGATCAGCAGCGCCTTGTCGAGCTCGGCGACGCGGGTGGCGAGCGCCTGCGCGCGGATGTCTTCGACGAACTGCCGGCGAATCACGAACGGGCGCCCGGCCAGCATCACCTCCGCCTCGCCTTCACGCTCGATGGTGGCGAGCCGGGTGCCGAAATTGTCGAGCACGCTGGCAGTGTCGGCCGGCGCGCCAATGGTGGCCACGGCACGCGCTTCGGGGATCGATCCGGCTGCCGCGAGCATGGCGGCGCCGCCGAGCGAATGGCCGACCAGCAGCGCCGGCGCACGATGATGCGTGCGCAGGAAGTCGGCGGCGGCGCCGATGTCGGCCACGTTGCCCGAGAAGTCGGTCGCCGAGAAGTCGCCTTCGCTCGCGCCGAGGCCGGTGAAGTCGAAGCGCAGCACCGCGATGCCCTGCCGCGCCAGCCCGGCGGCGATGCGCCGGATGGCCGGCAGGTCCTTGGAGCAGGTGAAGCAATGCGCGAGCAGGGCGTACGCCGCGGGCTCGCCGGCGGGCAGGTCGAGCTTCGCCGCGAGCTTCGCGCCGGAATGGCCGGGGAACCGCAGGGATCGGGAACTGGCTGTCACGGTGGCTGAGGCGTGGGTCCGCAGTGGCGGTCAGGTTTCGGCAGGGACGGGCCAGACTACACCAGGGCGGCACAGCGCGCGGCGGAGCGCGGCGAGAGGCATCGCGGCTGAAGCCGCTCCCACCGGGGCGCCGCCGCAATTGACATGGGCGGCGCCCGGCATGAGGCTTGCGGCACCGCCGCCGGGAACCGCCGCCATGGGCCATACGATCAACATCAGCACGCCGCGCATGCAGTGCATCGGTGCCTATGTCGCCGAGGCGGAAGGGACGCCGAAGGGCGGGCTGGTGGTGGTGCAGGAGATCTTCGGCGTCAACGCACACATCCGCAGCGTGGTCGACCGTTTCGCGGCGCTCGGCTACACCGCCATCGCGCCGGCGTTCTTCGACCACGTCGAAAGCGGCGTCGAACTCGCCTACGACCGTTCCGGCTTCGCGCGCGGGCGCCATCTTGCCGGCGAAATCCCCTTTGATCTCGCGCTGGAGGATGTCGGCAGCGCGGCCGAGGCGATCGCCTCGGCGGGGCGCATCGGCTGCGTCGGCTACTGCTGGGGCGGCACCGTGGCCTTCCTCGCCGCGGCGCGTCTGGGCATGCCGGCGGTCAGCTACTACGGCGCGCGCAACGTGCAGTTCCTCGGCGAGCCGCTCAAGGCGCCGGTGATGTTTCACTTCGGCGGCAAGGACAAGTCGATCCCGCCCGAGGCGGTCGAGCGCCACCGCGAGACCTACCCGGATGCGGAGGTGTACGTCTACCCCGAGGCCGGCCACGCCTTCAACCGCGACGTCGACCCGGAGGCGCACGAGACCGCCAGCGCGACGCTGGCGCTGGAGCGCAGCCTTGCCTTTTTCGAGCGGCATCTCGCATGAGCTTCAGCCTCGATCCGCGTCTCGCCGCCGACGCGCACCTGGTCGGCGAACTCGCCCTCTCGCGCCTGCTGCTGATGGATGATGCGCGCTTCCCCTGGCTGGTCCTGGTGCCGCGCATCGTCGGTGCGCGCGAGCTCGTCGATCTCGACGCCGCTGATCGGAGCACGCTGCTCGATGAGGTCACGGCGGTCGGACGCGCGCTGGAAACGCTGGTTCGACCGGACAAGCTCAACATCGCCGCGCTCGGCAACGTGGTGGGGCAGCTCCATGTCCACGTGATCGCGCGCTTCACGGCCGATCCGGCCTGGCCGCAGCCGGTGTGGGGATTCGGTACGCGCGAGCCCTACGCGGCGGCAGCCCGCGAGCAACGCCTGGCGGAACTCCGCGCCGCGCTGGCGCCCGCTCCCGCGGGATGACGGCGCCAGCGGCGACGGGCGACCACGCGGCCGAGCCGCTCGGCGAAACGGTGTTGCTGCTGCGCTTCGGCAGTCGCATCGACGCCGGCCTCAACGCCCGCGTCCACCGCGCCGCGGCGATCCTCCGCGCAGCGGCGCTGCCCGGCGTCAGCGACATCGTCCCGGCCTATGCCGCGCTCGCGCTGCACTACGACCCGGAGGTGTGGGCATACGGGAGCGGCGCCGAATGGCGACACCTCGCGGGCGCCGTCGAGGCGGTGTTCGCCCGGCCACCCGCGGCGGCCGCCGCGCCGGCAAAGACCTTGGCGATCCCGGTCCGCTACGGCGGCGAGCACGGACCCGATCTCGACTTCGTGGCGCATCGTTGCGGCCTCACCGCGGAGGAAGTCGTCACCCGCCACGTGGCCGGCGAGTACACGGTCGCGATGCTCGGCTTCGCGCCGGGCTTTCCCTATCTGCTCGGTCTCGATCCCGCGCTCGCGCTGCCGCGCCGGGCCGAGCCGCGCCTGCGCGTCCCGACCGGCTCGGTCGCCATTGGCGGCGCGCAGACCGGCATCTACCCCGGCGAGCTGCCGGGTGGCTGGCATCTGATCGGGCACACACCGCTCCGCCTGTTCGACGCCGTCGGCGAACCGCCCTGCCCGCTCGCCCCCGGCGACCGCGTGCGCTTCCATGCCATCCCCGCCAGCGACCTGGCAACCGACGCCAGCCCATGAGCATCACCGTGCTCAAGCCCGGCCTGATGACCAGCCTGCAGGATCGTGGCCGCCGCGGCCACATGGCGATCGGCGTCGGCCGCGCCGGGCCGATGGACGAGCTGGCGCACCGGCTCGCCAACGCGCTGGTCGGCAACGATCCCGGCGCGGTGGCCCTCGAGGTCAGCCTGCTGGGGCCGCGTTTGCGCTTCGAGGCCGACGCCTGCATCGCGCTGGCCGGAGCGCCGTTCCCGGCGCGGCTCGGCGGTGCGGTGTTGCCGATGTGGCAGGCGCGGACCGTGGCGGCGGGCGAGGTGCTCGATGTCGGCGCGCTGCGCAGCGGCGCGCGCGCCTGCCTCGCGGTCGCCGGCGGCTTCGCGGTCGATGCGGTGCTCGGCAGCCGCGCCTGCGACGTCAACGCGCGCCTCGGCCCGTTCGGCGGCCGCCCGCTGATTGCGGGCGACGTGCTGCCGCTGGCGGCGGCGCCGCGCCGCGGCGACGCGAACTGGTCGCTGGATCCGCGTCCCTGGTTCGATCCGGATCCGGAGCGACCGCTCCGCCTGGTTCGCGGCACCCACTTCGAGCGGCTCGACGCCGCCTCGCAAGTAGCCTTGTTCGAGGCCGGCTTCCGTATCGCGGCGGATTCGAATCGGGTCGGCTTCCGGCTGGACGGCCCGCGCCTGTCGCTGTCGACGCCGCTGGAAACCGTCAGCGAACCGGTCGCCTTCGGCACCGTGCAGCTCCCGCCAGGCGGGCAGCCCATCGTGCTGATGGCCGAGCACCCGACCACCGGCGGCTACCCGCGGATCGGCCAGGTTGCCGCGGTCGACCTGCCGCGCCTGGCGCAGCGCCCGCCGGGTGCGCCCGTGCGCTTCCGGCCGATCGGGCACGACGAGGCCGAGGCGCGCTATCTTGAGCGCGAGCGCGCGCTGGCGCGCCTCATCGACCGCATCGCGAGGCGCCGCGCCGGATGAATACCTCGATCGACCTCAACTGCGACCTCGGCGAATCCTTCGGCGCCTGGCGCATGGGCGCGGACGCGGCGGTGATGCCGTGGATCACCTCGGCGAATATCGCTTGCGGCTTCCATGCCGGCGACCCGGGCACCATGCGCCGCACCGTCGCGCTGGCGGCGCGCGCGGGCGTGGCGATCGGTGCGCACGTCTCCCTGCCCGACCTGGTCGGCTTCGGCCGCCGCGAGATGCAGATCAGCGCGGACGAAGCGCATGCGCTGACGCTGTACCAGGTCGGCGCGCTGGCCGGCTTCGCGCGGGCCGCGGGCAGCCGGCTCGGTCACATGAAGCCGCATGGCGCGCTCTACACGATGGCGGCACGCGATGCAGCCTTGGCGGGCGCGATCGCCGCCGCGGTGCGCGACTTCGATCCGGCGCTGGTGCTGGTCGGCCTGGCCGGCAGCGAATTGCCGCGCGCCGGCCGCGCGGCGGGACTCCGCGTCGCCCATGAAGCCTTCGCCGACCGCGCCTACGCAGCGGACGGGCACCTGGTGTCGCGCCAGGAGCCCGGCGCCGTGATCGAGGACGTCGAAACCGCGGTCGCGCAGGCGGTCGCGATCGCCACGCGCGGCGAGGTCGCGGTCCGCGGTGGCGGCATGCGCGCGCTCTGCGCGGACACGCTCTGCGTGCACGGCGACCGGCCCGACGCGGCGGAATTCGCGCGGCGCCTGCGCGAGGCGCTGCAGGAAGCGGGCGTGGGGGTCCGCCCGATGGTCGTAGCCGCCGGCGCCATTGCCGCGCCTCGCTGGTCCGCCGCCGGCCCCGGAGCAGGCGCTTGAGGAACAGACAGCGCATGCCGTCTCGCCGGGCGACGTCCCGGGCTTCGCGCCTGCCCGCATCCATGCGCTGGAGACGCCGATGAACTACTGGCCCCTGCTCGGCGTCGCGACCGTGGTGGCTGGTTTCGTGATGCGCCGCAATCCCGTGCTGGTGGTGGTGGTCGCCGGAGTGGTCAGCGGCATCGGCGCCGCCATGCATCCGGGCGACCTGCTGGTACTGCTCGGCAGTTCATTCGTGGGCAATCGCGCCCTGCTGCTGATGGTCGCCACGCTGCCGGTGATCGGGCTGCTGGAACGCTTCGGCCTGCGCGAACGGGCGCGCGACTGGATCGCCGGATTCCGCGGGCTCACGCTGACCCGCTTCCTGCTGAGCTACCTCGGCCTGCGCCAGATCCTGTCGATGCTCGGCCTTACCAACGTCGCCGGACACGCGCAGACGGTGCGACCGCTGGTGGCGCCGATGAGCGAGGCGGCGGCCGAGCGCAGCGTCGGCAAACTCGACGTCGAGGAACGGCACCGCGTCGCCGCGCTCGCCGCGGCCACCGACAACATCGGCCTGTTCTTCGGCGAGGACGTGTTCATCGCGCTCGGCGCGGTGCTGCTGATCCAGGGCTTCTACGCGCAGAACGGCATCGAACTGGAGCCGCTGACCATCGCGCTGTGGGCGCTGCCAACGGCGATCGCGGCGTTCCTGATCCATGCCCTGCGCCTGGTGCATTTCCAGCGCCGCATGGAGCGCGCCGCACGCGCGCGCCGGGCTGGCGGCGGAGCCGAAGAATGCTGAAGATCGAATACATCTACTGGCTGCTCGGCGCCTTCCTGGTGTGGTCGGCGTGGCTGAACCTGCGCGACGGACGCCTTGCCATGGCGGGGTTCTGGGCGATCCTCGCGGGCCCGTTCCTGTTCGGCGATGCCATCACCGCCGCGCTCGCCGACGGCGTGCGCTGGCCGGCCCAGGCGATGGGGCTCGGCGTGATCGGCCTCGGCCTGATGGCGGCGCGGGGCGGCATGCGCGCGCAGGGCGACGATACGGAGGCCGAGGCGGCACGGCGAGCGGCGGCAAGGCGCCTCGGCAACCGCCTGTTCGGGCCGGCGCTGGCGATTCCGCTGGTCACGCTGGTCCTGGTGCTGGCCGGACCCTATCTCCGGTGGGGAGCCACCGCGCTGATCGAGGCGCGCCAGGCGACGCTGACCGCGCTCGGGCTCGCCTGCGTGGTGGCCTCCGCCGCGGCGCTCCGCGTCACCCGCGCCGGCGTCGCAACCGGCCTCGGCGAAGGCCGCCGCCTGCTCGACGCGCTGGGCTGGGCGGCGTTGCTGCCGATGCTGCTGGCGACCCTGGGCAGCGTGTTCGCGGCCACCGGCGTCGGCGATGCCATCGCCGCGCTGGTCGACATGGCGATCCCGACCGACAGCCGCGTCGCCTGCCTCACCGCGTTCGCGCTCGGCATGGTGCTGTTCACCGTCATCATGGGCAACGCCTTCGCCGCCTTCCCGGTGCTGATGGCCGGCGTCGGCCTGCCGCTGCTGGTGATCCGCCACGGCGCGGATCCGGCGATCCTCGGCTCGATCGGCATGCTGACCGGCTACTGCGGCACCCTGCTGACGCCGATGGCGGCGAACTTCAACATCGTGCCGGCGGTGCTGCTGGAACTTCCCGACCAGTACGGCGTGATCCGCGCGCAATGGCCGAACGCGGTAGCGCTGCTGGCGGTGAACTTCATGCTGATGTGGTGGTTGCTGTTTTGAGGGCCGGGAATCGGGAATCGCCAAAGCGCAGGCTGGATTGGGGCGTGCCGAAGTCCCGGCACCAGACGATGCGCGCGGCCCTGCAGCGGGGATTGCACTGCGTTCCATCCCGACCTACGGTGGCGATCGCGAAGTGCCCGTGCAACCGCGGGACCGCAGCCACAGATCCGTCCCTCGACTGAGCCATCCGATGCCCGTCATCCTCCTCACCGGCTTCGAGCCCTTCGGCGGCGAGCGCGTCAATCCCTCGCAGGAGATCGTGCGGGTGCTCGACGGCGAGGTGGTCGCCGGCCACCGGATCGTCGGTGCGGTATTGCCTGTTGTCTTCGAGGGCACGCCCGAGCGGCTCCGCGAGCTGATCGGGCAGCACCGGCCGGCAATCGCGCTCGGGCTTGGCCAGGCCGGTGGTCGCAGCGCGCTGTCGCTGGAGCGGGTGGCGGTCAATCTCGTCGATGCACGCATTGCCGACAACGCCGGCGCGCAGCCATTCGATTGCCCGGTGATCGCAGGCGCCGCGCCGGCGCATTTCACTACCCTGCCGACGAAGGCGATGGTCGCGGCGATCACGGAGTGCGGGATTCCAGCCGAACTGTCGCTCAGCGCCGGAAGCTTCGTGTGCAACCAGGTGTTCTATGCGCTGGCGCAGCTTGCGACGGAGTTCGATGGTCTGCGCGCGGGCTTCATGCACCTGCCCTGGCTGCCCGCACAGGCGGCGCGCTTCACGGACCAGCCGAGCATGGCGCTGGCGATCATGCTGGAGGGCGTGCGCGCGGCGCTGGCCTGCGCCATCGCGACCCGGCACGATCCCGTGGTGGCTGGCGGCGCCACGCACTGAACCTGCCGCGGCACTTCAGCAGCCTTCGCCGGCCTTCTTCTCGGCGCTGATGTCGAGGATCAGCTGGCCGGTGTCGATCCACGGCAGGTGCGCCTTGATCGGCTCGGTCGCGTAGTGGAAGCCGCCCTGGGTGGGTGCGCGGACGGCCTTGCGGGCGACCGACTCGTAGGATTTCCCGAGCGCCTCGGGCGTGGTCGCAACGGCGAACTCGCGCACGTCCTCGAGGGTGACGCAGCCGAGCAGGCGCGTGCGCCGGAACGGCCGGATGTCGATGTGGAGCGGCTTGGGCTCGGCCGCCTTGCGTGGCGCGCCGTCCTCGCCCAGCACGTAGAACAGGGGTTTGAAGGCGGCATTGCCGCGCCCGTCGGGGTTTCCGGTGACCACCACCTGCACCCGCAGCGCCGCGTGCGCCAACGGCTGCGGGAGCTTCACCAGCCGGTAGTGGCTCTTGCCCTGCGGGAACTCGCGTTGCGGCGCCGCCTCATCGATGCGCAGGCGCTGCGGCTGGCCGGGAACCAGTTCGACGGGTCCGCTGGCCGGCGCGTCGACGAGGTTCGGCCGGTCGCTGCCGAACAGCCGTGTCTTCCAGGCCGCGAACGTCTCGCCGACGGCCGAGAGCGGATTGGCTGCCGCCGCGCCCGCCAGTGCGGTGGCGAGAGCGGCAGCGGCAGCGAGGTGGGCAGGACGCATGGGGAGAGCGGATACGACATGTGCGGCGCGCGGAGAATACGAACGAGCGCCGACCTGTCGGCCAGCGGCTGCGCAACCCGGCCGTCCGCGCGCGGCGGCCGGGCGGCGGGATCACTCGGCGGGCGGTTCGAGGGGCTTCAGTTCGCGCCCGTCCTGCTCGAAGGCCTCGAGGCTGAGGCCCCTGGCGATCGAGGCGATGGCTCGGCGCTGCTCGTCGCTGGCACCACGCTTGATCACCACGCCGGTGAGCTTCTCGGTATCGCGAAGGTCGCCGAGATAGCCATACAGCTCGGCCTTGCCCATGGTCACGCCGTCGATCGAATAGCGGTCGCCCCTGGCCGGGGCCACGATGGCATTGCCATCCTCCACGTCGGCGGCGAGCGCCGGGGCGGAAACGAAGGCGAGCCCCACCACCAGCAGCGCCATCCGCATCAGGTTCCTGAACATCATCATCGTGCTCCGTCAGTCTTGGTCTGGAGATCAGCGCGCCTGCAACTCGGAAATCTGCCCGCTCTTCTCCAGCAGGTAGACCTTGAAGTCCATCTCGCCGGCGATGCGCAGGATCGCGGAGATGTGCTCCTTGCGCACCTTCTCCTTCTCGCCGCGCTTGAGCAGCACGGTGGACAGCGGCAGGCCCTCGTCCTTGCGGAAGCGGAAGGCGCTGCGCAGGTCCGGCACCGTCAGCGGGGCATCCTGGTAGTCGAACTGCGTGTCCTTTTCGGCCACAAGCGTGACGTCGAAGCTGGCCGGGATGTTGGCGGCCTGCACGACATCGGGCCGTGCTCCGCCGCCGCTGCCGCAGGCGGCCAGTAGAGCGAGCGCCAGCGCGATCAGCGCCAGCCGCAGGAATGATCCGGTCGAAAGCTTGCGCATGCCGGCGCGGACTCCGTTTCGTGGAAAGGGCGCGAGCTTAGCACCGCTCGGCGCCGGGGGCATGCCGTCGCGCCGCGGTGCGCGTGGCGGTTCAGGCAGTCGGCAGGGTGACACCGGTCTGCCCCATGTACTTGCCGGCACGGTCCCTGTAGCTGACCTCGCAGTCCTCGTCCGACTCGAAGAACAGCATCTGCGCCACGCCCTCGTTGGCATAGATGCGCGCCGGCAGCGGCGTGGTATTGGAGAACTCCAGCGTGACGTGGCCCTCCCACTCCGGTTCCAGCGGCGTCACGTTGACGATGATGCCGCAGCGCGCGTAGGTGCTCTTGCCAAGGCAGATCGTCAGCACGCGGCGCGGGATGCGGAAATACTCCACCGTGCGCGCCAGCGCGAACGAGTTGGGCGGGATGATGCACACCTCCGAGCGCACGTCGACGAAGCTGCGCTGGTCGAAGTTCTTGGGATCGACGATGGTCGAGTTGATGTTGGTGAATACCTTGAACTCGTTCGCGCAGCGCACGTCGTAGCCATAGCTGGAGGTGCCATAGGAGATCAGGCGCTGGCCGTCGCGCACCTTCACCTGGCCCGGCTCGAAGGGTTCGATCATCCGGTCCTGCTCCGCCATGTGGCGGATCCATCTGTCGCTCTTGATTGTCATGGGAATCGGGAATCGGGAATGGGGAATCGCAAAAGCAGGTACTCGCGTGACCGGAACAGACGCGGCGCCGGGCCGGGATCGACGCTGCTCTGACGATTCCCGATTCCCGACTCCGATTCCCGGCCCTCAGCTGTCGCTCACCACGATCTTCGGCATCGCGAGCGCCCTGTTGCGGGCGCGGACGGACAGCCGTCCGGCGGCGTTGCGGGCGATTTCGCGGTAGCGGGCGGCGAGGTCGGAATCGGGCATTGCGGCGACGGTCGGCGTGCCGCCGTCGGCCTGCTCGCGGATGCGGATGTCCAGCGGCAGGCTGCCGAGCAGCGGCACGCCGTATTGTCCGGCCATGCGCGCGCCGCCGCCTTCGCCGAAGATGTGCTCCTCGTGGCCGCAGTTCGAGCAGACGTGCGTGGCCATGTTCTCGATGATGCCGAGCACCGGCACGTTCACCTTCTCGAACATCTTCAACGCCTTTTTCGCATCCAGCAGCGCGATGTCCTGCGGCGTAGTCACGATCACCGCGCCGGAAACCGGGATGCGCTGGCACAGCGTGAGCTGGATGTCGCCGGTACCGGGCGGCAGGTCGATCACGAGGTAGTCGAGGTCGCTCCAGGTGGTGTCGGTCAGCATCTGCGTCAGCGCCTGGGTGGCCATCGGGCCGCGCCAGATCATCGCCGTGTCTTCCTCGATCATGAGGCCGATCGACATCGCCTGCAGGCCATGGCCGATCTTCGGCTCGATGTGCTTGCCGTCCCTGCTGTCGGGCTTGCCGCTGAGGCCCAGCATGCGCACCTGGCTCGGGCCGTAGATGTCGGCATCGAGCAGACCGACGCTGGCGCCTTCGGCCTGCAGCGCCAGCGCGAGGTTCGCCGCCACCGTCGATTTGCCGACGCCACCCTTGCCGGAGGCGACCGCGATCACGTTCCTGACGCCGGCGAGCGGCGTCAGGCCGTGCTGCACCTCGTGCGCGAACACGCGCGAGGCAATGCCGACGGCCGCGTGGCCGATCGCCGGGTCGGCTTCAAGCGTGCGCTTGACCTTCTCCGCGAGTTCGGCCTGCGCCGACAGTGCGGGATAGCCCAGCAGGATGTCGACCGACACATCCCGACCGGAGACACCGACGCCGCGCAGCGCGCCGCCGGCCACCAGGTCCGTGCCGGTGTGGGGATCGATGATGCCGGCGAGCAGCTCGCGCACCCTTGCCTGCAGTGCTTCGCTCATGGTTGCGACGAAGGCCCCGGGGAAAGCCGCCATTATGCCAGCCGCTCCACGCTGCGGTGCGCCTTGACGCGCCCGGTGAAGCCCGGCAACGTGGCCGCGCCATTTCCCACGGCCAGGAGCCTGCCATGCTGTCGCCACGCTGCACGTCGTTCCTCCTTGCGTTCGCGTTCGTGTTCGCCGCTCCGCTGGCCCTGGCGCAGGACTCGCCGGTCGGAACCTGGACCACCATCGACGATGCCACCGGCAAGCCCAAGTCCGTGGTCGAGATCAGGGAGCACGATGGCGAGCTGACCGGCAAAGTGGTGGAAGTGCTGCAATCCGAACAGGGCCCGAACCCGGTCTGCGACAAGTGCAAGGGCGACCTCAAGGACAAGCCGGTCACCGGCATGCAGATCATCTGGGGCATGAAGCAGGATGGCGACGAGTGGAAGGGCGGCAAGATCCTCGATCCCAAGTCCGGCAAGGTCTATGGCTGCAAGATGCACCTGACCGACAACGGCCAGAAGCTCGAAGTGCGCGGCTTCATGGGCATGGCCCTGCTCGGCCGCACCCAGGTGTGGCAGCGCAAGGAATAGCGGGCGACGGGATCGTCCAGGCCTGATCAGACTCGGGGCGCCATGTCCGCGGAAGCGGGCATGGCGGGGTTTTGCAGGTTCTCTCGCAACAGCCGCATCCCGGCCGGGATGCTCCCGCCCCGCTGCGCCGTGGGAGCGACCTCGGCAGGTAAGCGCGGATGCAGCCTCGCCAAAGCCGCTGCCGCTCCCGCGGGCGCGGGTCACGTGGGGTCGAACGGCCGGGCGCATGCGATAATCGCGGGCTTTGCAGCACGAAGCCGAGCGGAATGAGCGCGCCCAAGCAGATCCTCGTCACCCACGCCCTGCCCTACGCCAACGGGCCGCTGCACATCGGGCACCTGCTGGGCTACATCCAGACCGACGTCTGGGTGCGTGCGGCGCGGATGACCGGGCACACGGTGCATTTCATCGCCGCGGACGATGCCCATGGCACGCCGATCATGCTCGCCGCCGAGAAGGCGGGGACGACGCCGGAGACCTTCATCGAGGGCATCCAGGCCGGCCACGAACGCGATTTCCGCGACTTCGGCATCGTCCACGACTGCTATTACACGACCCACTCGCCGGAGAACCGCGAGCTCGCCGAACTCGTCTACACGCGCCTGCGCGAGGGCGGGCACATCGCGCGCCGCTCGATCCGCCAGCTCTACGACCCCGCCCGGCGGATGTTCCTGCCCGACCGTTACGTCAAGGGCACCTGTCCGAAGTGCGGCACGCCCGACCAGTACGGCGACAACTGCGAGCATTGCGGCGCGACCTATTCCCCCACCGACCTCGTCGACCCGCGCTCGGTGCTGTCGGGCGCGACGCCGGAACTGCGTGATTCGGAGCACTACTTTTTCAGGCTCGGCGATTTCACCGGCCTGCTGAAGGACTGGATCGGCGGCGGCTCCACCGAAGGGCGGCCGGTGATGCACCCTGCCGTGTCGGCCAAACTCGGTGAATGGCTGGACGCCGACGAGGGCCTGCGCGACTGGGACATCTCCCGCGACGCGCCCTACTTCGGCTTCCCGATTCCCGACGCGCCGGGCAAGTTCTTCTACGTTTGGCTCGACGCCCCGATCGGCTATCTCGCCAGCTTCAAGCACTACTGCGCCAGCCCCGCCGGCGCCGCTGCGGGGCTGTCTGCCGAGTCCTTCTGGCGCTTCATGGACGCACCCGCTTCCGCGAATCCCCAATCCCCAATCCCCAATCCCGGCTCCACCGAGATGCACCACTTCCTCGGCAAGGACATCGTCAACTTCCACGGCCTGTTCTGGCCGGCCATGCTGCAGGGTGCCGGCCTGCGCCTGCCGACGGCGCTGCACGTCAACGGCTATCTCACCGTCAACGGCGAGAAGATGTCCAAGTCGCGCGGCACCTTCGTGATGGCGCGCACGTATCTCGATGCCGGACTCGATGCCGACTGGCTGCGCTACTACTTCTCGACCATGCTGACGGCGGCGCCGGTCGACCTCGACCTCGACCTCAAGGCTTTCGAGGAACGCGTCAACTCGCACCTGGTCGGCAAATGGGTAAACCTCGCCAGCCGCAGCGCCGGCTTCGTGCACAAATTCTTCGACGGCCGCCTGGCGGCCGAACTGCCGGAAAGCGAACGCGCGGCCTACACGTCCGCTGCCGAACGCCTCTCCGCCTGCGCCGCGCTTTACGACGCTTGCGATTACGCGGGCGCGATGCGTCGGATCATGGAGGTCGCCGACGCGGCCAACGCCTATGTGGCGGCCAAGGCACCCTGGCTGCTCGCCAAGGACGAAGGCAGGCGCGGCGAGCTGCACGTCGCCTGCACCCTTGCGCTCAACTACTTCCGCCTGCTCTCGATCTGGCTGGAACCGGTCGTGCCCGGCATCGCCGCCCGCGCCAAGGCCTTCCTGCAGGACGATTGGCAGCGCTTCGCCGCCGCCGCGGAACCGGCACTCGGTACCGCCATCGCCCCCTTCAGCGCGCTCACCACGCGCATCGACCCCAAGACCCTGGACGCCATGATCGAAGCCTCCAAGGATTCCCTCAAGCCCACGCCTGCGGCCGAGGCGACGCCGTCGCTCTTCGTAGCACCCTCGGCCTCCACCGGCTCTGAAGCTTCTCCGCCGAATGCCATGGGCGAGAGGCAGCCCGCTTCTCCCAATCCCCAATCTCCAACTACCAATCCCGGCCTCATTTCCATCGACGACTTCGCCAAGCTCGACCTCCGCATCGGCACCGTCACCGCCTGCGAGTTCGTCGAAGGCTCGGACAAGCTGCTGCGCTTCGAGCTCGATGCCGGCGAGCTTGGCACGCGGCAGATCTTCTCCGGCATCCGCGCCGCCTACGCCGAGCCCGGGAAGCTGGTCGGACGCCGCGTCGTCTTCATCGCCAACCTCGCGCCGCGCAAGATGCGCTTCGGCGTGTCAGAAGGAATGATCCTCTCCGCAGGCAGCGGCGGCGCGGACCTGTTCCTGCTCGACGTCGACGAAGGCGCCCAGGCCGGCATGCCGGTAAAGTAAGCGGAACGTCATGCCTTCCGTCGCCGACCGCATCGACGCGCTGCTGCCGCAGACGCAGTGCACGCGCTGCGGTTATCCCACCTGTCGGGCATACGCGGAAGCAATCGCGGAGGGAAGTGCGGACATCGATCGCTGCCCGCCCGGCGGCGCAGACGGCGTAGCGGCACTGGCCGGGCTGCTCGGCCGGGCCAGCAAGCCACTCGACCCCGACTGCGGCAGCGAGGCGCCGCCCACCGTCGCGCTGATCGACGAGGAGGTCTGCATCGGCTGCACCAAGTGCATCCAGGCCTGCCCGGTCGACGCCATCGTCGGCGCGGGCAAGCACATGCATACGGTGATCGCCGACGAATGCACCGGCTGCGGACTCTGCCTGCCGCCCTGTCCGGTCGACTGCATCGCGCTGGTGCCGACCGCGCCACTGCCGTTGCCGCGCGCCGAGGTGATGACGCGGGCTGCGCACGCCCGCGCGCGTTTCGAGGACCGCAAGCGGCGGCTGGCAGCGGGCAGCCCGGAATCCAGGAGCATCGCGACTGAAGTCGCTCCTGAAATCGACCACGCGGCTCCTGCTTCGGTGGAAGGGGCTTCAGCCCCGCTGCTTTCCGATCCCAAGGTCGCCCGCACGGTGACTGGAGTCCCTTCGACCGGTGGATCCGCAGCGCCTCCGATCAGCCGCGCCGCGGTGCTGGCCGCCATCGCGCGTGGCCGCGCCCGGCGCGCCGCGCACGAGGAGCAGGCGCCGTGACGCGCACCGACGTCGTCGAACTCTTCCGCCGCCTGCGCGAACTCGATCCCCACCCGACCACCGAACTCGAATACCGCACGCCCTTCGAACTGCTCGCCGCGGTGCTGCTTTCGGCGCAGTCAACCGACGTCGGCGTCAACAAGGCGACGAGGAAGCTGTTCCCGGTCGCCAACACGCCCGCGGCCATGCTGGACCTCGGGGAGGAAGGCCTGAAGCGCTACATCAGCACCATCGGCCTCTACAACGCCAAGGCGAAGAACCTCATCGCCACCTGCCGCATCCTGGTCGAGCAGCACGGCGGCGAGGTGCCGCGCACGCGCGAAGCACTGGAAGCACTGCCCGGTGTCGGCCGCAAGACGGCCAACGTGGTGCTCAACACCGCCTTCGGCGAGCCCACCATGGCGGTGGACACCCACATCTTCCGCGTCTCCAACCGCACTGGTCTCGCCCGCGGCAAGACCCCGCGCGCCGTCGAGGACAAGCTCGTCAAGGTGATCCCCGCCGAATTCCTCAAGGACGCCCACCACTGGCTGATCCTGCACGGCCGCTACGTGTGCAAGGCGCGCAAGCCCGACTGCCCGCGCTGCCCGATCAACGACTTGTGCGCGTGGCCGTACAAGACCACCGACTGAGCGCGAAAGCGCCGCGCAGGCCACAAACATGGCCGGCACGCTGTGGCACCATCGGTGCGGCCGCGTGGTGGGGCGCGGTATAGGGGAATTCGTACCATGCCATTCCGTTTCATCTTGGCCTGCATGCTTGGCGCGCTGCTCGCTGCGCCTGCCGCGGCCCGCGTCAGCGTGGTCAAGCCCGGAAAGCAGCCGACGCTCGCCGCGGACGAGGGCCTGCTGCTGGTTGCGGTCGATTCGAGCGTCGATCTCAACAGCGTGCGCGTGAAGAAGGAAGGCAAGCTCTTCAGCAGCGGCGTGCTTTCCAACATCAAGTCCGGCCAGAGCGTTCGCCTCTACGTGGTGCCGGCCGGCGCCTACGCCTGGGAGCAGCTGCGCGCATTCGGCCGCGTCCGCTACGACTTCAAGGATGATCCCGAGTACCGCTTCGAGGTCCGCCCGGGAACCATCACCTACGGCGGCGACCTGGTCTTCCGGCCGACCAGCTACCTGCATGCGGACGTGCAGGTCACCAATCGCGGCCTGCGCGCGCTGGACTGGCTGGACCGCGAACACCCGGGCCTGGCGGCGCGCTTCCCGTTCACCTACTCCGGCCACTATCCCGACCCGTTTCCCGCGTTCTACGCCACGCAGCGCGCCCGCAAGGCACCATCCGGCGAGGACGGACGCGCCCCGCCGGCGGCCGGCGCGCTCCCTCTGCCCATTCGTGATCTCTGGCGCGAGGAGCGCATCGGGCGCATCGCGCTCAATCCCGGCGGGGACCTGCTCGCCGAGCACGTGCGCGATGGCGACGACTGGTCCGTGGACCTGATCGACCTTGCCGGTGGCACCTCGCGGCGGCTTGCGAGCACGCCGCTCCCATACGTGTCGCTGCAGTGGGTGGGCGATCGCACCGTGCTGCTCGGCGTGGGCGACGACCGGACCGAACAGGCGATCACGGTGTTCCAGGTCGGCGAAGCAGCCGGCGGCCAGCACCGCTTCGAGGTGCTGAAGTTCCCGCATCCGGGGCGCATCCTGCAGGAGCTCGCCGACGAAACCGGCCAGGTGCTGTTTGCCAGCTACGGCGGCCGCGGCAAGCTGCTGGTGCACAAGGTGGACCTCTCCAGCCAGCGTGCGCTGGAAAAATCGGCATCGCTCGCCAACCGGCCGCTCAATCGCGGCATCGACGATGACATGGAATGGTTCGCCGACGGCCGGGGACGCCTGCGCGCGGTGGTGGTGCGGCGCGATGACCGCCTGGCGCTGCTGCATGGGATCGACGGCAACTTCAGTGAAGTGCTCGACCTGCACGCGACCGGCGGATTCGACCCGTACGTGCTGTCCTGGGACGGCGACCTCATGTACGGCTTGACCGACGAGGACCGCACCCAGCGCGACCTGGTCGTGTTCGATCCGGCCACCGGGCAGGTGGCGAAGACGCTGTTCAGCAAGCCCGGAGTGGATGTCGTCTCGCCGCTGATGAATGAGCGGCGCACACCCATCGGCGTGACCTATTTCAGCGGCGGGCATCTGATCAGCGAGTATTTCGGGCACCGCGACCAGCAACTTTCCGAAGTGCTTGAGAAGACATTCCCGAACCGCACCGTGCTGATCAAGGAACGCAGCCGCGACGGCAGGCAGCTCGTGGTCGCAGTGGAAGGCAGCGCCGAGCCGGCCCGGCTCTACCACCTCGACGTGGCCGCCCGTCGCGCGTCCCTGCTCGAGGACGCACGGCCCTGGCTGGAGGGCAAGCCCCTGGTGGCCAGCCAGCGCTTCGCCGTCCGGAACGGCGACGGATTACCGATCGAGGCATACCTGACGCTGCCACCCGGGAGCGGCAAGCGTGCGCTGGTGGTGATGCCGCACGGCGGGCCGGTGGGCGTCAACGACCGGCTCGACTTCGACCCGCAGGTGCAGTTCATCGCCTCATTGGGATACGCGGTGCTGCAGGTCAACTTCCGCGGCTCGGACGGCTACGGCAAGGCGTTCCGGGAGGCCGGCCACCACGCGCATGGCACCGGCATCGAGGATGACATCGCCGCCGCGCTGGACCAGGCGCTGGCCAGCTACCCGCTCGATCCGGCGCGCGTGTGCATGCTCGGTTCGAGCTACGGCGGCTATTCGGCCATGGTCTCTACCCTGCGCTGGCCCGGACGCTTCCGCTGCGCGGTGTCCATCGCCGGGGTCAGCGATCGCATGCTGTTCTTCACCGCCAGCGATGGCGGCCATTCGGCGCGCGGCCGCGAGCAATTGGAGCGCATCATCGGCAACCCGCGCGCGCAACAGGCGGAGATGATGGCGACATCGCCGCTCTACCACTACCGCGAGCTCACCACTCCACTGATGCTGGTGCATGGAGAGGAAGACATGCGCGTGGACTTCGAGCACTCGCGCCGCCTCGCGCGCATGCTGCAGCTGGCCGGCAGGCCGCCAGTGCTGCTCGCCCTGGCCGGGGAAGGCCACGGCATCGCGGCCATCGACAACATCGAGGCGACGTGGTCCGGCATCGCCGGCTTCCTTCGCCATCACCTCGATGCCGCGTCCGCCGGGACCCCGCCCTGAGCCAACGGACCTGCCTTCAGGCCATGCCTTGGCCCAGCAGTTCCGCGAACGCGTAACGACCTGGTGACAGCCTCGTGATGCGCACCGCGGCGGCGAGCGCGCCGTGGGCGAAGATGTCGCGGTCCGTCGCGGCGTGATGGAGTTCGAGTCGTTCACCCGCGCCGGCAAATAGCACGGTGTGTTCGCCGACGATGTCGCCGCCGCGGATCGCAGCGAAGCCGATCGCGGCGGGATCGCGCGGCGCGTCGGCGATGCCGTCGCGGGCAGGCTGCGCCACCGCACCGAAATCGATGCCGCGTGCAGCAGCCACGGCGCGGCCCAGCGCAAGCGCGGTGCCGGAAGGCGCGTCCTTCTTGTTGCGATGGTGGACCTCGATGATCTCGCAGTCCCACTCGGAGAGGAGCGTGGCCGCCTGCGCGCCGAGGCGCGCCAGCACGGCGACGCCGATGCTGAAGTTCGCGCTCCAGAGGACGGGGATCGACCGCGCCGCCTCGTCCAGCGCGGCCTGCTGCGCGGCGGAAAGGCCGGTGGTGCCGCTGACGAAGGCGAGCCGGCGTTCGACGGCGAGCGTCAGGCCCTCGTCGAAGGCGGGCGCGATGCTGAAGTCGAGCAATACCCTGGCCTCGACGGCCTCGTCGAGCGCTGCGGTCGCGATCACGTTGCTGCCTGGAGCGGCGGGCTGGCCGGTGGCGGGCGAGCCTGCGCGCACCAGCGCGGCGGCGAGCGCCAGATCGCTCCGCGCGCCGAGCAGGCGGATGATGGCCTGTCCCATGCGGCCGGAAGCGCCACGAACCACAACCGGAATCGGTGCCTGCACGTCGTTCATCGCCTTGGCGTGAAACGATGGATGGTAGCGCAGGCGCAGGGCGCACATTCGCCAGGGCGGGCGCCGCAAGCGGCGCGTGGGTCGCGACCACGGTCGCTCTCATCAAACAACACGTAACCTGCTGATTGTTTTGCCTCTGCTTTTGCCGCTTCAAGTGGCTTGAACCACAGCAAGGCCGAGCTGACGGGCCTTGCGTTCGAGGGCGCGCAACTGCCGGTCGTGACGCTGT
>JAFKNA010000036.1 GCA_017305135.1 Lysobacterales bacterium
CGGAACGGGGGCGCGAATCTACTGCGCGGGCGCGAAGCCCAAGGAGCCTGTGGACGTCACCCCGTCCCCACCGATGATCAGTCGGCGATTCTCATCCTGTAAGGGACCAGAATCGAGACATAAGGAGCCTGCGTGCAGGCGACCCGGCGCGGCGCTCACTCGCAGGCCGCGTCGCCCTGCATGACGCCGGTGCGGACCAGCGCGCCATCGACGGCGCGGCGGAGGACGTCCTTGAGCTTCGGACCGAGCGGCGCAAGTTCGGCCAGCGATTTCGGCTTCTCGACGAGGCCACGTTCGACCGGCGTGGTGACCAGGCACTGCGGCGCGCCGTCGAGGCGCGGGGTGGCGCCGGAGATGAGCAGCGGCGCGAGGTTGGCGTAGGCGACGGTGCCATCGCCGCGCCGGGCGATGCCGTGGCCGGCCTCGACCGGGCCGCCGGGGGTTAGCGGCCGCGCGAGGCTGCGCACCAGCACCACGCCGTCGAGCTTCTCGTGCTTCATCCAGTCCGCCAGTTCGCGGCTGAAGCGCTCGTCGAGGCGCACGTCGGCAAGGCCGGTCTGCAGCGCACCACCGCTTTCCGCCTTGGTGGCCAGGGGCCGCGGCAGGGTCACCGCGCTGGCCTGGTAGCCGAGCGCGACCAGCCGCTGCACGGTTTCCCCGGTGGCCACCCGGCCGAGCTGCCAATCATCGCGCACGGTGGGCGCCGGAGCCCGATCCACGGCGGTGCCGAAGGCGGCGGACAGGCGCGCCGGCAACGCGTCGACGACGCCGAGGCGCGCGCCGGGCGCGGGCAGGGCGGCGAAGGCGGGACAGGCCAGCAGCAGGGCGGCGAGGAGCGGTGCGGCTCGGTTCGTCATCGGGACATCTCCATCGCGCCGGGCGCGGCTATTCGCCGATCGCCTCGCGCAGGAAGTTGGGCTGCGCCAGCGCCGCCTTGTGGATTTCCGCGTTGTAGTAGCGGGTCGGGAACTGCTTGGTCTGCGCGCCGCGCTCGCGGAAGCCGGAGAGGTCCGCGCCCTTGCGCGCCATGGTGCAGCTCCACCAGCCGGTCGGGTAGATCGGCTGCGGGAAGCCGAGCGTCTTCACGGCATGGAAACCGGCCACGCGCATGGCCGAGCGCATCGACTTGATGAGGTCCAGGTGCACCAGCGGCGACTCGCTCTGCTGCACCAGGATGCCGCTCGGGCGCAGCGCCTTGTAGCAACTCGCGTAGAAGTCGGCGTTGAACAGCCCCTCGGCGGGACCGACGGGGTCGGTCGAGTCGACGATGACGACGTCGATCGACTCGTGTTCGGCCTCGGCCATGTACCTGATGCCGTCGATGAACAGCAGCTCGGCGCGCGGGTCGTCGTTGGCCTCGCACAGCTCGGGGAAATACTGCTCGGCCAGGCGCGTCACGCGCTCGTCGATCTCCACCTGCACGGCGTGCTCGACTTCCTCGTGGCGCAGCACTTCGCGCAGCGTGCCGCAGTCGCCGCCGCCGATGATCACCACGCGCTTGGCGCGCGCGTGGGTGAACAGCGCCGGGTGCGCCATCATCTCGTGGTAGAGGAAATTGTCGCGCGTGGACACCATCGTGCAGCCGTCGATCACCATCAGCTTGCCCCAGTCGGTGGTGTCGTAGATCTCGATGGTCTGGAACGGCGTCTTCTCGGCGTGCAGGCGTTCGCTGACGCGCAGGCCGAACGAGGAGCCGGAACGCCCGTGCTGCTCAGTGAACCAGGTGGAATCGGCGTCGTCGGGCGCAGTCATGGAGCTTCCTGCCAGGCAAAGGGAAAGCGGCGATTGTAGCCGGTCGCCGCCGGCCGGCGACACGCCGGGAGCGCCCCTCGCTACACTGGGCGACTCGCGATCACGCTGGAGTGCATGGTGGAAGAGCAGGGCTGGAGCATCGACGCGGCGCGGCACGCCTACGCGGTGCCGCACTGGAGCGAGGGCTATTTCGACGTCGGCGCGGAAGGCGAGGTGATGGTGCGTCCGCGCGGCGCGGAAGGCCCGCTGCTGTCGCTGCCGGAAGTGGTGGCCGCGGCGCAGGCGCGCGGCGCAAGGCTGCCGCTGCTGGTGCGCTTCGCGGACATCCTGCTGGATCGCCGCCGCCGCCTGCAGACCGCCTTCGCCGACGCCATGCGCACCTGGGACTACGACGGCGGCTACACGCTGGTCTACCCGATCAAGGTCAACCAGCAGAAGAACGTCGCCGGCGAGCTGGCGGCCAGCGGTGGCCCCGGCTTCGGCCTGGAAGCCGGTTCCAAGCCGGAGCTGATGGCCGTGCTGGCGCTGGCGCGCCCGGGCAGCACCGTCATCTGCAACGGCTACAAGGACCGCGAGTACATCCGCCTGGCGCTGATCGGGCGGCGCCTCGGGCTCGACGTCTTCATCGTCATCGAGAAGCCCTCGGAGCTGCGCCACGTGATCGAGGAATCGCGCGCGCTCGGCGTCGAGCCGCTGCTCGGCGTGCGCATGCGTCTCAAGAGCCTTGGCGCCGGCAAGTGGCAGAACTCCGGCGGCGACAAGGCCAAGTTCGGACTCACGCCGCGCCAGCTCCTGACCCTGCTCGGGCAGCTCGACGAGGCCGGCCTGTCCCATACGCTGAAGCTCCTGCATTTCCACATGGGCTCGCAGATGTCCAACGTCCGCGACATCGCCAATGGCATGCGCGAGGCGGTGCGCTACTTCGTGGAACTCTCGCGCATGGGGCTCGGCATCACGCACATGGACGTCGGCGGCGGCCTGGGCGTCGACTACGAGGGCACCCGCTCGCGCTCGGAGTGCTCGATCAACTACGGCCTCGGCGAGTACGCGGCGGCCATCGTCGGCACGCTGGCCGAGGCCTGCGCGGCGCACGGCCTCGCCCCGCCGCACGTGCTGACCGAATCCGGCCGCGCGCTGACCGCGCACCACGCCGTGCTGGTGGTCAACGTCAGCGAGGTGGAGGAAGCGCCGCGCGGCGCGGTGCCGGCCCCGCGCGAGGACGAACCGGCGGTGCTGCGGCGCCTGCGCGAGACCCTGGCCGAGATCGGCCAGCGCCCGCCGACCGAGCTCTACCACGAGGCGCAGTACCAGCTCGCCGAAGGCTATTCGCTGTACGCGCTGGGTCAGCTTTCGCTCACCGACCGCGCCGACCTCGACGATCTCTACTACGCCGTCGTCAACGGTCTGCGCAAACGCTTCAAGCCCGACGAGCGCGCCCACCGGCACATCCTCGACGAGCTCGACGAAACCCTGGTCGACAAGTACTTCGTCAACTTCTCGGTGTTCGAGTCGGTGCCGGACGTGTGGGCCATCGACCAGGTGTTCCCGATCATGCCGATCGCCGGCCTCGACCGCGAACCGGAGCGGCGCGGCGTGATCGCCGACCTCACCTGCGATTCGGACGGCCGCATCGACCAGTACGTGGAAGCCGACGGTCTCGACGTCAGCCTGCCGCTGCACGCCGTGGTCAAGGGCGAGTCGTACCGGCTCGGCCTGTTCATGGTCGGCGCCTACCAGGAGACGCTCGGCGACATCCACAACCTCTTCGGCGACACCGATGCGGTCAACGTGCGCCTCACCGACGAGGGCTTCGAGCTGGCGCACCTGCGCCGCGGCGACAGCACCGACCTGATGCTGGACTACGTCGGCTACGACCTCGGCGAACTGCGCGCCGCCTATCGCGGCAAGATCGCCGCCGCCGGCCTCGACGCGCAGCAGGCGGTCTGCTTCGAGGCGGCGCTGGAGAAGGGATTGACGGGGTATACATATCTGGAGGGTTGAGGGCTGAGGCTGAGGGCTGAGGGCTGGCGGCGCGCGCGGATCGTCTGGAGTGGATTCCGGCGCTCGCGGCATTACCGCGGTTCGTCGCCCGTCACGACATGACTCCGTCATCCCCGCGAAAGCGGCGATCCATCTTGATTTTCCTTCACCGCCATCAAGAGCAGAATGGATCGCCACGCCTCCATCTCGGCCACGACCCCGCCCCTCAACCCTCAGCCCTCAGCCCTCAGCCCTTTCCTATCAGCCCAGCTCCCGGACTCCACCCAATGAAAGACCTCAATGCCGCCTTCATCGGCCTCGGTGCCATGGGCCTGCCCATGGCCGGGCACATCGCCCGCGGCAACCTGCTGCGCGCGGTCTGGAACCGCAGCCGTGACAAGGCGGAGCGTGCCGCGGCGGAGTACCGGGTCAGCGCGCCCGGCTCGCTGGCCGAACTCGCGGCGGCCTGCAACGTGATCGTGCTGTGCGTCTCCGCCGACGCCGACGTGCTGGACCTGGTCGGCCGGATCGCCCCGCACGCGCAGCCGGGCACCATCGTGGTCGATCATTCGACCGTCTCCTCGCTGACCGCACGCGCCGCGCGCGACCTGCTCGCGGCCAAGAATTGCGGCTTCATCGATGCGCCGGTCTCCGGCGGCGTCGAAGGGGCGATCAACGGCAAGCTGTCGGTGATGGCGGGTGGCGAGGAGGATACTTTCCTGCGCGCCCGCCCGGTGCTCGACTGCTATGCCGCCAAGGTCAACCTGATGGGCCCGGTCGGCGCTGGCCAGGACACCAAGGCCATCAACCAGGTGCTGGTCGCCGGCATCGCGCAGGCCGTCTGCGAGGGCCTGGCGCTCGCCGAGCAGCTGGGCCTCGATCCTGCCCGCCTGCTGCCAACGCTCGGCGCCGGCGCCGCCGGCAACTGGTTCCTGGAAAAGCGCGGCGCAACCATGCTAAAGGACGAGTTCGCGGTCGGCTTCAAGCTGGCCCTGCTGCACAAGGATCTTGAGATCGTTCGCGGCCTCGCCACGGCGGCCGGCACCGACCGCTCGGTGATCGAGAAGTCGCTGGCCGATTACGCCGCGCTGATGGCGGCGGGGTACGGCGACGAGGACATCTCGGCGCTGATCCGGCTGAAACGCCCGCACGCCTCCGCAGCCTAGCGAAGCGCTGCCGCATCAACTCGGGACGCTGCGTCCGGGCTCGCGCGGCTCCGGCGTAGTGGTCGCGCGTGACATCGCGGGCGATCGGCGTGAAACTGCCGTTCACTGCGCGCCCGCGAAGATTCACGTCGCGGCCCGGTGCCCTCGCTGGCCATGGACGATGTCGCGCAGCACGCGCCTGCGCGATCCCGCGGTGCCGGTCGCCGAAGATTCGCGACAGCGCTCCAATTCCTTCCCCTGAGGAGATTCCCCGTGTCCAGCCGCATCTGGAAAAGAATCCTGCCGATCTTCGGTCTCGCCTTGCTGCCGGCAATCGCGGTGGGCCAGGTCACCTTGCCCACCGACGTGGTACTGACCCAGGTCGCCTCCGGCCTCTCCGGCCCGACCGCGATCGTCAGTCCGCATGACGCCAGCGGGCGCATGTTCGTGGTCGAGAACCGCTCGGGAGAAGGCCGCCTGCGCATCATCGATGCCGGTGGCAACCTCCTCGCCACGCCCTACTGGAGCCGCGCCATCACCGGCGGCTCGGGCAGCGAGCAGGGCATGCTCGGGCTCGCCTTCGATCCGGACTTTGCGACCAATGGCGTGCTGTACGTCACCTACACCGCGCCCGGCAGCGATCCGCGCCTGGGCAGCCAGCCCGACCAGGTGCTCACGCGCCTCACCGCCAGCGATCCCGCCGCCAACGTGTTCTCGGGCAGCGAAGACGTCGTCCTGCGCATTCCCGATCCGTACTGGAACCACAACGGCGGCAACATCGTCTTCGGCCCCGACAATCTTCTCTACTGGGGCATGGGCGACGGCGGATCGGGAGGCGACCCGAACGGCTTCTCGCAGGATCTTTGGAAGAAGGCTGCCAGCGGCGGTACCTACTACCTGCTCGGCAAGATGATGCGCCTTGACGTGCGCCACCCGGCCACCGTGGCGGCCGCCAACCAGTGCGGCGCGACTCCTGGCCAGCCAGCCCAGTACTCGATTCCGGCCGACAATCCCTATGCCGGGGCCAGCGACAAGTGCGGCGAAATCTGGCTGTATGGCCTGCGCAATCCCTGGCGCTGGAGTTTCGATCGCAAGACCGGCGACCTCGTCATCGGTGATGTCGGCCAGAACCAGTACGAGGAGATCGACTTCCGTGCCGTTGGCGATACCGGCAACAACAATTACGGCTGGCGCCTGTGCGAGGGCAACCACTACTACACCCCCAGTGGCAGCGGCACGACCTGCCCGGCCACCACCGGCACGGTGGCGCCGGTGATCGAGTACTCCCATGCGTCAACCGGCGGCTGCTCGGTCACCGGCGGCTACATCTACCGCGGTCCGATCGCCTCGCTGCACGGCCGCTACGTGTTCAGCGACTACTGCGGCGGCAAGATCTGGCTCACCGGCGCCGACCCGCTGGTCAACGGCTGGCAATATGCGGCCCTCGCCGGCACCCCGGGCATGAACACCTACAGCTTCGGCGAGGATGAGATCGGCAACCTCTACGCCGTGGACGGCGGCGGGCGCATCTACCGCTTCGATTCCACCACGGTGCCCACGACCTACGTGATCACGCCGCTGGCCGGTCAGCATGGGGCGCTCGTTCCGGGATTGCCGCAGACGGTCGAGGAAGGCGAGACCGTCGCGTTCAGCGTGAACCCCGATCCTGGCTACGCCATTGGCGAGGTCAGCGGCTGCGGCGGCAGCCTCGCCGGCACCACCTACACGACCGCGCCGGCGAGTGCCGACTGCACGGTGACGGCCAGCTTCGTTGCCATCACCCACACGGTGACACCGGTTGCCGGCGCCGGCGGCAGCATCACGCCCGATACGCCGCAGGTGGTGGCCGACGGCGCGACGATCCAGTTCACGCTGGAGGCCGATGCCGGCCACGTCATCGGCACGGTCAGTGGTTGTGGCGGCACCCTGGTGGACGAAACCTACACCACCGGCCCGGTCCACGCGGACTGCACGGTCACCGCGAGTTTCGTCACCGACCCCGACATCATCTTCCAGGACGGGTTCGAGGAGCGCTGAACGGCAATGCCGGCGCGGCGCGCAGCCGTTCCTGCATCTGCGGTCACGCGGCGCGACTCCGCCGCGTGACCGGTTGGCGCCTCCAGGCCAGCGCCGAAGCCATTCCCTCTCGTGAGACTCTGATCCCGTCACGCGAGGTCATGCCCGCGAACGCGGGCATCATTTGTAGCAGCAAGGTGCACTCCCGCTTCCGCGGACGACGACCTGTCCGGACCTTCCCTCGCGGGATGGATACGAGCGTCGACGCGGCTGCTGGGACGCGGGCTACACTACGCAGCCTTCCGAGGAGATCGACGATGCACCGCGCGACGCTGCTGCTTTCCATCGTTTCCGCCGCATGCCTGCTCGCAGCATCCATCGGTTCTGCCGCGCCTACGGCCGCTCGATCGAAGGTGGGCGAGGCGGTTGCCGCCCGGCTCGCCCAGATGCCGCGGGCCACCGTCGTCGTCCTCCTCGACGTGCCGCCCATCGCCAGCTTCACGGGCGATGCCCCGGCACGGCGCGCGGCGCTTGCCGCCAGCGCGGACGCGGTGCTGGCCAACCTGCCGGGCTCGTCCTACGTGCTGCGCCGGCGCTTCGAGAACGTCGCCGCCCTGACGCTGGACGTCGATGCCCGGGGCCTGGCGGCGCTTGCCGCGGATCCCGGCGTGCTGCGCATCGACCTCGACGTCGGCGGCCATGCGCAGATGGAGGAGGCCGCCCCGCTGGCGCGCGTCGCCGAGGTGCGCAGTCGCGGTTTCGTCGGCCTTGGCGTCAAGACCGCCGTGATCGATTCGGGGGTGCAACTCGATCATGTCGACCTCGCCGACAGCATCGTCGGCCAGCAGTGCTTCTGCTCCAGCGCGAGCGCCGGCGTGGGCTGCTGCCCGAACGGGCAGGACACGCAGTCCGGGGCCGGTTCCGCCGCCGATGCCCACGGCCACGGCACCAATGTCGCCGGCATCATCACGGGTAACGGCAGCGTGGCTCCGCAGGGTGGGTCGCCGGCGGCATCGGTGGTCGCCATCCGCATGCTGGACGCGGATGGGAGCTTCTATTCCTCGTCGGACATCGTCGCCTCGCTGGACTGGCTCGCCAGCCACCATCCCGATACACGCGTGATCAACATGAGCGTCGGCACCAATGCCCTGTTCGAAGGCGCCTGCGACAACGCCACCGCCTGGGCCTCGGCGCTGGCCCAGGCCGTGGCGGCGGTGGGGGCGAACGGCGCCTTGCTGACCGCCTCCTCCGGCAACCAGGCATCTCCGACCAGCATCTCGGCACCGGCCTGCCTCAGCGGCGTGATGGGAGTGGGCGCGGTGTGGGACTCGTCCATGCCCGCGCAGACCTTCCTCGGCTGCACCGATACCGGCATCGTCGCCGACAAGCCGACCTGTTTCACCAACAGCTCCGCCCAGGTCGCGCTCTACGCCCCAGGGGCGTACACCACCTCGGCCGGAATGGGCGGCGGCACCTCGAGCTGGGGTGGCACCTCGCAGGCCGCACCCCTCGTCGGCGCCTGCGCGGCGGACCTGTTCCAGATGCAGCCCTCGGCAACGCCGGCCAAGGTGAAGGCAGCACTGCTCGCGACCCGCGCGCAGGTCACCGATCAGAAGAACGGCCTGAGCTTCCCGCGCCTGGACTGCGAGGCATCGTTGATCACGCTCGACCGCGTGTTCGCCAACGCCTTCGACTAGGCCCTATTGCTCCTTCAGCGCGATGGCATTGATGCCGTTGTCGGCGAGGTTGCGCTTGGCCGCTTCAAGGTCGCTGGCGCTGGCGTAGGGGCCGATGCGCACCCGATGCCAGGTCTTGCCGTTGATGGTGACCGGCTGGATCTGGGCGGAAAAGCCGGCCAGCGCCAGCCGCGCCTTGGCCTCGTCGGCGGCGCGCGGATCGGGATAGGAACCCGCCTGCAGCACATAGCGGGCGCTGGCCGCCGGGGCTGCGGGGGGCGCGCCAGCGGGCTGCGTGCCGTCGGCGGGAGTGGCCGCGCCAGCGGCGGCATTGGCGCGCGCCTGCTGCTCGGCCTTCGCCTTGGCGGTCAGCTCGGCGTCGGGGATCACCACCTCCGCTTCCGGCAGCACCTGGTAGAAGTCGTAGTTCTTCTTCGGCTTGGCTTCCGCCACCGGCGCTTCCGGCTCCTTCGGCGCGGTCGCCTGCGGATTGGGTTGCGGCAGGTTCGAGGGCCTCAGCAGCGGCGCCCAGCCCTTGGCGACGACCACCAGCATCAGGCCGGCGCCGAGCAGCATGCCGAGCAGCAGCCACGCCCAGGCCGGGGTGCGGCTGCCGCCGCCGCGGGTCGCCTGGCGTCCTTTCCGTGGGGCCATCACATGCTCTCCGGGGCGGATACGCCCACCAGGTCGAGTCCGTTCGCCAGCGCCTGGCGCACCGCGTCGGCGAGTGCGAGGCGGGCATCGCGGAGCTCGACGTCCTCGACGATGAACTGGCTGGTGTTGTACCAGCCGTGGAAGGCGGCGGCGAGTTCGCGCAGCCAGATGGTGACCAGGTGCGGCTCGAGGCTGGCGCCGGCGGCTTCGACCACCTCGGGAAAGCGCGAGAGCTCCACCATCACCGCCAGTTCCGCCTCGCCGTCCAGGCGCTCCAGGTGGGCGAGCCCGTTTGCCCGGTCGAAGGCGAGCCCGCGCGCGGCGAGCTGGCGCAGCACGCTCATCACCCGCGCGTGCGCGTACTGCACGTAGTAGACCGGGTTGTCGTTGCTCTGCGCGCGGGCGAGGTCGATGTCGAAGACGAGCTGCGAATCGGACTTGCGCGCGATCAGGAACCAGCGCGTGGCATCGCGCCCGGCCTCGTCGATGAGGTCGCGCAGGGTCAGGTAGCTGCCGGCGCGCTTGGAGATCTTCACCTCCTCGCCGCCGCGCATCACCGTCACCATCTGGTGCAGCACGTATTCCGGCCAGCCCTTGGGGATGCCGCAGTCGAGCGCCTGCAGCCCGGCGCGCACCCGCGCCAGCGAACCGTGGTGGTCCGAGCCGAGCTCGGTGATGGCACGCTCGTAGCCGCGTTGCCATTTGCTGCGGTGGTAGGCGACATCCGGCACGAAATACGTGTACGAACCGTCGGACTTGCGCATCACGCGGTCCTTGTCGTCGCCGAAGCCGGTGCTGCGCAGCCACAGCGCGCCACCCTCCTCGTAGGCGTGGCCGTGGGCGGTGAGTTCGCGCACGGTCTCCTCCACCTTGCCCTCGGCGTATAGCGAGGACTCGAGGAAATACACGTCGAAGGCGACGCCGAAGGCCCTGAGGTCCTGGTCCTGCTCGCGGCGTAACCAGGCGACGGCGAAGCGGCGGATGGCGTCGAGGTCGTCGGAGTCGCCACTCGCCACCACGTCCTCGCCATCCGCATGCACGGACTCGCGGTCGATGAAGGCACGCGCCACGTCCTTGATGTACTCGCCGCGGTAGCCATCCTGCGGCCAGGCTGGCGAATCGGGATCGATGCCGCGCGCGCGCGCCTGCACCGAAAGGGCGAGGTTGGCGATCTGTGCGCCGGCGTCGTTGTAGTAGAACTCGCGCAGCACCCGCCAGCCGTTGGCGGCGAGCACGCGCGCGATGGAATCGCCGATGGCGGCGGCGCGGCCGTGGCCGACGTGCAGCGGGCCGGTCGGGTTCGCGGAGACGTACTCGACCCCGGCGGTGCGGCCCTCGCCGGCGTTGCCGCGGCCATAATCGGCGCCGCGGGCCAGCGTCGTGCGGACTTCGGCATGGTAGGCGGCCGGACTCAGGAAGAAATTGATGAAGCCCGGCCCCGCGATTTCAACCCGTTCCACGCCGGCATCGGTGGGCAGCGCCGCGACCAGCGCGGCGGCGAGCTCGCGCGGTTTCCGGCCGGCAGCCTTGGCGAGCAGCAGCGCGGCGTTGGTGGCGAAGTCGCCGTGGGTGCGGTTCTTCGTGCGTTCGACCACGAAGGCGGGCGCCTCGCCCGGCGGCAGGGTGCCATCGGCGTGCAGCGTATCGAGCGCGCGGCGGACGAGGGTCTGCAGGGAAGCTTTCAAGGGACGGTCATCGAAGGCGCAGGGCCGCCCATTGTAAGGCGTCGGCGGCGCGGATCGAGCACGGTCACAGCGGCGTAAAGAAGTCTCCCTAGGATGCGCGTTCCTCCACGTGGAGGGATTGCAACCTGCGAGGAACAACGGGTGTATCGCGTCCGCGAGCTGGTAGCGGGGCTTGGCCTCGCCCTCATCATGAATCATCCGACCGCGCCGGCAAGGGCGCAGTCTCCCGTGCCCGGTCCGGGCGATGCCGGGGCCACGCCGGTGGCGGCCGCGGCGCCGGATTCCGCCGCCGCGGAAACCGACGTGCCGGCCGTCCACGAGCTTTCCGGCATCACGGTGCGCGGCAGCTACGAATCGGGAGACCGCACGCTGTACCTGGACGAGCGCCGCAGTTCCGCGGTGGTCGCCGAGGCGCTCGGCGCGCAGCAGATCGCGCGCACCGGCGATTCGGACGTCGCCACCACCCTGCGCCGCGTCACCGGGCTCAGCCTGGTCGACGGCAAGTACGTCTACGTGCGCGGCCTTGGCGAGCGCTATTCGAGCGTGCTCCTGAACGGCGCGCGCATCCCGAGCCCGGACTACACGCGCCGGGTGGTGCCGCTGGACCTGTTCCCGACCGAACTGCTCGATGGCGTCATCGTGCAGAAGTCCTACTCGCCGGACATGCCGGGCGAATTCGGCGGCGGCACGGTGGGCCTGCGCACCCGCGAGATCCCGGGCCGCTTCTTCTTCCGCGCCGCCGGCACGCTCGGCTACGCCGACGGCACCACCGGCGAGGACGGCCTGCGTTACCGCGGCGGCGATCGCGACTGGACCGGTCGCGACGACGGCCAGCGCGAAATGCCCGCCTCGCTGGCCGGGGCGATCGCCGGCGGCGGCTACCTGCGCCCGCGCTCGTCATCCAATCCGGACGGTGCCACGCCCGAGCAGTTGCAGGCCTACGGCCGCGACCTCGCCAGTGCGGGTTTCGGCATCCATGGGGAGCGCATCGGTCCCGATGGCGGCTTCTCGCTCGGCATCGGCAATGGTTTCCGCTTCGGCGACGACATCCGCCTTGGCCTGGTCGCCTCCACGCGCTACCAGCAGTCCTGGGACACGCTCGCCGAGCAGCGCCACGCCTACGCCGCCGGCAACTCGGGGCTCAACCCGATCGCCGACCAGGACGTGGACAGCACCGAACGCGCGATCGACGTCGCCTTCTTCCTCGGCGCGGGCCTCTCCATCGGCAACGCGCACCGCTTCGGCCTGACCCACATGCTGCTGCGCCAGACGCGCGATCGGGTCAAGGTCAGCGACGGCACGGTGGACAGCGTCGATTCCCGCTTCTTCGAGCAGAAATGGATCGAGAACCACCTGCGCGTCGACCAGCTCAACGGCTCGCACGCGCTGGCGGGACTGCATGACCTCCAAGTCGACTGGCAGTACACGTACGCGAACGCCGGGCGCGACGAGCCGAACACGCGCCGCTGGCGCTACGACCATGTCGGCGACCTGCTGGAATTCTCGCGCCGCTCCGATTCCAACTCGCTGGGCTTCGGCCACCTGGACGACCGCCAGGACGACCTCGGCATCAAGGCCTCGCTGCCGTTCGACTTCGACAACGGGTCGACGCTGACCCTCTCCGGCGGCTACGACCGCCTGACGCGCGACCGCGACGCCTCGATCCGCACCTTCCAGTACGGGCTCGCCTTCGGCTCGCCGCTGCCCTCGGACTCGGATTTCTTCCTGCAGCCGATCGACGCGATCCTGGGCCCCGGCAACATCCGCCCGGACGGTTACGTGCTGCGCGAGGTCACCCGTGCCACCGACAACTACGTCGCCGCCCAGGTCCTCGATTCGGCGTTCTTCAACGTCGACCTCGACTTCGACAGGTACCGATTCGACATCGGCGCGCGCCACGAGCGCAACGACCAGGAGGTGACGACCTACAGCGTCGTCAACGCCCTCGCCGCGCCGGTGGTGGCGAGCGACGACAGCCGCCGCTGGCTGCCGGCGGGGGCGTTCACCTGGCGCCACGGCGAGAACGGCCAGCTCCGCTTCGGCTACAGCCGCACGCTGTCGCGGCCGGATTTCCGCGAGCTGTCGAGCGCGCCCTACACCGATCCGGAACTGGACATCGACACCATCGGCAACCCGGACCTGCAGACCACCCGCATCCGCAACCTGGACCTGCGCTGGGAGTACTACTTCTCCGACTCCGACAGCCTGTCGCTGGCGCTGTTCGACAAGCGCTTCGACCAGCCGATCGAGCGCATCCGCCTGCCCGGCTCCTCGCCGCTGGCGAGCTTCGCCAACGCGCTCGGCGCGCACAACTACGGCCTCGAGTTCGACGTCTACAGGAATCTGGGTTTCGCGCGGCGCTGGTGGGACGCGGAGGTGCTCGAGCACATGCACCTCGGCTTCAACTACGCGCGCATCAAGTCTACGGTCGAGCTGGACCCGGCCAGCGCCGCCTACCAGACCAACCTGTCGCGCCCGATGCAGGGGCAGTCGCCCTACGTCGCCAACCTGCAGCTCGGCTACGCGCCGCCGGGTGGGCGGCTCGAGGCGACGCTGCTGTTCAACCGCTCCGGACGGCGCATTTCCGAAGTGGGCGTGCAGCGCCAGCCCGACATCTACGAGGAGCCGTTCAATGCGCTGGACTTCCAGTTCCGCCGGCGCTTCGCCCAGGACTGGCGCTGGACGCTGCGCCTGCGCAACCTGCTCGACCCGGCGGTCCGCTACACCCAGGGTGGGCTGTCCACGCGCGAGTACCACCGCGGCCGTGAAGTCCTGTTCGGCATCGAATGGCGGCCGGGCGGGCAATGAGCCGCGCCGGACGCCGGCCCGACCATGCCGCGTCACCGAACCGACACGCGCCCGAGACGGCGCTGACATGAACGATCAATAGCTTTGCAGCACACGTGGCTTCCTTCGACCGCGTGCATCGTCGTCATTCAAATCCAGGAAATCCAACACATGAAGCTTTTCCGCAAACGGGTACTTGGTACTGCACTCCTCGGGCTGTGCGCCGCCGGATCGGCGCAGGGCGCCCTCATCCTCAGCGATGCCTTCGACGGCACCTGGGCCGACTTCGCGAATCCCGCTTCGGCGCGCGGCTGGGTCGTCGACGTGCTGGCCGCGGCCGACGGCACCAGGACCGTGTACATGTCCGGCTATCTCTATGACGGCGAAGGCAACCCGTTCTGGGTGACCGCCTCGCCGCTGGTCGGCGAATTCGCGCATGGCGCCAGCGGCGACCTCTACAGCTTCAGCGGCGGCACCTTCAACGGCCCGTCCAGCGAAGTGCCCGAGCGTCACGCCTTCGGCACCGTCAGCATCGACTTCCAGAGCTGCAGCGAGGCCACCATCGCGGTGGCGCCGGCCGCCGGCACCGGCCTGTCGCCGGTGAGCTGGACGGTGAGCCCGGGCCAGACCCTGGTCGACGGCAGCCTGACGAGCTGCGTCTACACGCGCAAGTTCACCGGCTGCCCGGCCGGCACCACGGCGGGCGCGGAGCCGCGCTCCTGCATCCTCAGCGGCTCGATCACGCGCGACCTCACGCTGACCAACGACACCACCTGGATTCTCGAGGGACTGGTCACCGTCGGCGGCGACAACCGCGACAGCGCCACCGTCACCATCGAGCCCGGCACCCTCATCACCGGCAGCGGCGACAGCGCCGACTACCTCTATGTCAACCCGGGTTCGAAGCTCTACGCCAACGGCACGCCAACCGCGCCGGTGATCTTCACCAGCCCGCGCGACGGACGCCTCGGCGAGACCCCGGCACCGGGCGACTGGGGCGGCGTGGTGCTGTCCGGCAACGCGCCCGACAACAAGTGCCCGAGCGCGCCCTACGACTGCCGCAGCGAGTTCAACCCGGACCTGCGCTACGGCGGCAACGATCCGCACGACAGCTCGGGCGCGCTGCGCTACGTGCAGTCGCGCTACGCCGGCTATGTCTTCACCGAGGGCCGCGAGGTCAATTCCTTCACCTTCCAGGGCGTCGGCGACGGCACGGTGCTCGAGCACCTGCAGGCCTACCGCGGCCGCGACGACGGCTTCGAGTGGTTCGGCGGCACGGTGCGCGCGAAGTACCTGGTTTCCTACGAGGGCGGCGACGATGCCTTCGACTGGGACGAGGGCTGGAGCGGCAAGGTCCAGTTCGCGTTCGCCCGCTGGGGCGATGCGGCGCTCGCGCTTGGCGACGACAACGGCTTCGAATCGTCCAACCAGGCCGACGACCACGACGCGCTGCCGCGCGCCATCCCGAGCTGGTCCAACGTCACCCTGATCGGCAACGGCAGCGGCGGCGGCAACGGCCTGCACCTCAAGGAAGGCACCGGCGGCCACCTCAGCAACATCCTGGTGACGAACTTCAACAAGGGCGGCAAGGCCTGCCTCGCCGTCGACCATGCGGCGACGGTGGCCCTGATCGGCGGGGAGCTGACCCTCGACCACGCCTGGCTCGACTGCGCGACGAACTTCCTCGATGGCGGCGCCGGCGCGCCGGGCGCGGCGAAGGCCCTGTTCGACGACGGCTCGGGCAATGGCAGCGGCAATCCGCGCCTTGACGGCTTCCAACCGGCGGCCGGTTCGCCGCTCGCCAACGGCGGCCTGGTCACGGACGGCTTCTTCACCGCCGCGCCCTACATCGGCGCCTTCCGCGACGCCAACGACGACTGGACCGCCGGCTGGACCCACGGCATCCGCCGCTGAGTCCACGGCGCGGCCAGCGAGGGCCATTGCGGGTCGGGCGCAAGCGTTCGGTCCGCCGGGACGGAAGGAACCGTCCTGCTTCACCCAGCGACGCGCGGCCTTTTTTGCCGCGCGTCGCCTTTTCAGGCCGAGCCAAGCCCGGCTTGCGGGCGGGCTCGCCGACCGCTAGAGTGCCCGTCGCAGAAGGGGAGTAGCTCCCGCCGCCGCGATCGTCAGCACGGGCCATTCGGCCCCGGTCCGGTGGGCACCCGCAATCGAGGGTGCGAGCGAGACCTTCGCCGTCGACGGCGAAGGTGTGCCCCGTGAATACACGAGGCCCCGTGCGTCCGCGACGTACGGGGCCTTTTTCGTTTTCACGGACCGTCCATGCACTCCATCGCCACCCCCGCCCTCTGGGCCGTTTTCGCCCTGGTCGTCGTCGTCGCCCTCGCCGTCGACTTCCTGGTCCTGCGCGCGCACGGGCCGCATCGCGTCACCCTGCGCGAGGCGCTCTGGTGGAGCCTCGGCTGGATCGCCCTCGCGCTTGCCTTCAACGCCGCCCTGTGGCTGTGGACCGATGCCGCCGCCGGGCGCGAGATGGCCAACGACATCGGCCTCGAATTCCTCGCCGGTTATCTCATCGAGAAATCGCTGGCGGTCGACAACATCTTCGTGTTCCTGATGATCTTCAACGCCTTCCGGGTGCCGCCCGAGCAGCGCCAGCGCGCGCTGATGCTCGGCGTGCTCGGCGCCCTCGTGTTGCGGGCGGTGATGATCTTCATCGGCGCGGTGCTGGTGGCGCGTTTCCACGCCATCCTCTACGTGTTCGGCGTGTTCCTGATCGTCACCGCCATCCGCATGCTGCGCAGCGGCGGACCCGCACCGGACATCCAGAACCACCGCGCGCTGGGCTGGATGCGGCGTTGGCTGCACCTCACCGGGGAATACCATGGCAGCCGCCTCAGCGTGATCGAGGACGGCCGCCGCGCGTTCACGCCACTGTTCGTGGTGCTGGCGCTGATCGCGATCTGCGACGTGATCTTCGCGGTGGACTCGATCCCGGCGATCTTCGCCGTGACCGAGGACCCCTTCATCGTGCTGACCTCGAACGTCTTCGCCGTGCTCGGCCTGCGCGCACTGTTCTTCCTGCTGGCCGGCATGGCGGACCGCTTCCACCTGCTCGGCTACGGCCTCGCCGCGGTGCTGTTCTTCATCGGCGTCAAGATGCTGCTGGCCGGTATCTGGCCGATCCCGATCGGCATTGCGCTGGGCGTGGTCGCGCTGCTGATCGCGGGCTCGATCGTGGCCAGCCTCTACTGGCCACCCGCGAACCGCAGGGACGTGTGAGCGGACCGGTCCGGGCATCCGCACAGGAGACGCCCGGGCCGGCCTTGCGCGGCCTGAAGCCGGCCCCAGATTCCAGCGATGGATTTCGCCAAGCCGCTCGCCGAACCCACCGCCGCCCTGGTCGCCAACGACCGCCTGCGCGTCCGCTATGCGCTGATGGGATCCATGGCGCTGCTGGCCGGCATCTGGATCGCCTGGCTCGGCGCCTGGCTGCTCGGCTGGTCGATCGGCGACCTCGGCGTGCGCCCGCGCGAGGTGCACGGCCTGGTCGGCATCCTCGCCGCGCCGTTCGCGCACTCGGATTTCGCGCACCTCATGTCCAACACCCTGCCGATGGGCGTGCTGACCGCGTTGACGCTGTACTGCTATCCGCGCGCCACCCGCATCGCGCTGCCGATGATCTGGCTCCTGTCCGGCCTTGGCGTGTGGCTGTTCGCGCGGCCCTCCATCCACGTCGGCGCCAGCGGCATCGCGCACGGGCTGATGTTCTTCCTGTTCCTGATGGGCCTGATCCGCCGCGACCGGCTGGCCGTCGCCACCTCGCTGGTGGTGTTCTTCCTCTATGGCGGCATGTTGCTGTCGGTGCTGCCGCAGGAGGAGCGCATCAGCTTCGAGTACCACCTGGCCGGTGCCGTGGCCGGCGTGCTGGCCGCCATCCTGCTGTACCGGCGCGACCCCGAGCCGCCGCGCAAGCGCTACAGCTGGGAGGACGAGGAGGAGGAGTCCGTGCCCGACGGCGAGCTGGAACTGCCGCGGCCCGGCGAAGTCCCAGTGCTGTGGCAGCGCCAGCCGGATGGCGCGGAAATGGGGCAGGTGATCGCCTTCCGCCCGCGTCCGCGCGACGATGCGCCGCCACCGGCCGGCCCGTGATTCGCCTCCGGAGACCGGCTAAGCTCATTCCATCGCATCATCACGGAGCGTCGCCATGAACGCCCAGACACCGCGCCGCGTCGAACACCAGCAGACCGACAAGGGCTACGTGCCGGTCTACACCACCGCCATCGTCGAGCAGCCCTGGTCGAGCTATTCGAAGGCCGACCACCGCACCTGGGCGACCCTGTTCGAGCGGCAACGCGAGGTGCTGAAGGGCCGCGCCTGCCGCGAGTTCATCGACAACCAGGAGCGCTTCGGCATGAGCGCGGACGCGATCCCGCGCTTCGACGATCTCAACGAAGTACTGGCGCAGGCGACCGGCTGGCAACTCGTCGGCGTCGAGGGCCTCCTGCCCGAGCTCGACTTCTTCGACCACCTCGCCAACCGGCGCTTCCCGGTCACCTGGTGGATCAGGAAACCCGGGCAGCTCGACTACCTCGCCGAGCCCGATCTCTTCCACGACCTTTTCGGCCACGTGCCGCTGCTCCTCAACCCCGTGTTCGCCGACTACATGGAAGCCTACGGCCGTGGCGGCGTGAAGGCGCACGGCATCGGCGCCGAGGCGCTGGTCAACCTGACGCGCCTGTACTGGTACACGGTGGAGTTCGGCCTGATCCGCGAGGAAGGCGGCCTGCGCATCTACGGCTCGGGGATCGTGAGCTCGAAGGGCGAGTCGATCCATTGCCTCGAATCCGCCGCGCCCAACCGCATCGGCTTCGACATGGAGCGCATCATGCGAACGCGCTACCGCATCGACACCTACCAGAAGACCTATTTCGTCATCGACAGCTTCGAGCAGCTCATGGAGGCGACGCGCCCGGACTTCACGCCGATCTACCAGCGCCTTGCCGCCGAGCCCTCGATCCCGGCCGGCGCGGTGCTGGATGGCGACGAAGTGATCCAGCGCGGCAGCGGCGAGGGCTGGGCGACGGATGGCGATGTCTGAGGCGCACAACGGCCTGTTGCGGCGTGCCGGCCTGCGCGCCCTCGCGGCCGTGCTGCTGGCGGCGCTCGCCGGCGGCGCGGGCGCGGAAGTGCGCGAGGCCGCCCCCGATGCCGCCTTCATCGTGGTGACCACGCCGGTGGCCGCCGCGCCGGCCAGGGTGTGGTCCAGCCTCCTCGCCGTGTCGAAGTGGTGGGGCGACCCGTACACCTTCTCCGGCCAGGCCGGGAAGCTCGAACTCACCGCCAGCGCCGGCGGCTGCCTGTGCGAGCGCTGGGACGGCTCCAGCGCCGCCCACGCGCGGGTGCTGACCGTCATTCCCGAGCGCCTGCTGCGCCTGGAAGGCGCGCTCGGCCCGCTGCAGGAATTCCCGCTCCGCGGCGTGCTCGACGTCTGGCTGAAATACGCCGAGGATGGCAGCAGCACGCTCGATTTCGAATACCGCATCGGCGGCGCCAGCGGCAGCAGCCTCGACGTCATCGCGACCGACATCGACGCCCAACTCCGCGACCAGGCCGCACGCCTGGCGCGCTACGTGGAAACCGGCTCCGCCGAACTCCCGGCCGAGCCGGAGAAGGAAGGGACCGAACCGACCCCGGCACAGAGCGCCTCGCGCACCGCCATCCTCGAAGCCTGGAAGAAGAGCGCCGAGGAAGCCGCGACACGAGGTGGCAACAAGGCCGCCTCGCCGCCGCCCCGCCCGCGGGAGGATTGAGCGGCGCCCACATTGCTTGCGCTCGAGAGCGACCGCGTGCATGCGGGGTCCAAGCGCCCGCGCGCTGCGTCGCCTGCCCACAGGCTTCTGCGATCCTGCGCACCGTCACCCGATGCGAGGGTCGTCGCGCACAGGGTGCGCTCCTACGGGGTGGCATACCGTGTAGGAGCGCACCTGGGCGCGACCGAGGCGGTGCGGAAGATCGGTCACGCTGGCCGCGCACAAGCGCTCCTACGGGGTCCAGCCGTGTAGGAGGGCACCCCATATGCGCTAACCTAATTTCGCAAGAATCGGCGCCGCCTCGTGTAACCATGGACGCCGTTGGCGCGGTGAGTTCGCCAACCTGGGGCCGAGTTGGGGTGCGGCGCGCAGGAACCGGGAAGGGAGGAGTGGGCGTGACAGCAC
>JAFKNA010000010.1 GCA_017305135.1 Lysobacterales bacterium
CCGGTTCGCACCGTGCTGCTCGACCGCACGATCGAATGCCGCGCGCGGAAACAGCTTCATCAGCTCGCCAAATCGACTTATCCTGAACATGGGCTGCAGGGCCTCCGGTTTTTGAGTTCGCACTCCGGGATGTACATCCCAAACTGGGGTCCTGCAACCCTCTTCGACCCTGCGACGAAATTTATTCCGGACAGCAGTGCGCGAAAGCGGGCATCCATGTTGCTGTTTGCCGGCGTATCCGCGCGCCGGGCCAGTTCGGGGCTGGCACGATGGATCCGCTTGAAGCGGAGGGCTTGGAGCCGTTTCATGCGACCATCGGCGCCATGCGATCCCGGCTTTCCCGATCCGCCATCCTCATCGCCGCCTGCGCCGGTGTGCTGGCGGTGATGCTTGGCGCCTTCGGCGCGCATGCCTTGCGTGCGCAGTTGGACGAGGCGGCGCTGGCGACCTGGCGGACCGCGGTCGACTACCAGTTCTGGCATGCGCTGGCCCTGCTCGCGGTTGGGTTGCTGGCCAAGGATCGTGGCGGTCGCGCGCTGGTGGTCGCGGCGGTCGCGTTCGTGATCGGCATGCTGCTCTTCTGCGGCAGCCTCTACATGCTCGCCCTCGGCGCGCCACGCGGACTGGGGGCCGTTACACCGGTCGGCGGCGCCGCCTTCATCATCGGCTGGGCCGCGCTCGGCGTGGCCGCGCTGCGGCGCTGAGCGCGACACCTGTCCGTCATCCGCGGGCGATACACTTCGCGCAGGCGAGTGGCAGACCGGCACATGACCATCGATGCAGCACGGAACCTCGGCCACCCCGGCCTTTTCCTGAACCGCGAACTGGCGCAGCTCGAGTTCAACTTCCGCGTGCTCGCGCAGGCCGAGGATCCGCAGGTGCCGCTGCTGGAACGGCTGCGCTACCTGTGCATTTCCTGCACCAACCTCGACGAGTTCTTCGAGGTCCGGGTGGCGCTGCTGCGCGAACAGCTCGGGCTCGGCGAACTCGTCGCCGCGGCCGATGGCATGGCGCCGGCGGAAGTGCTCTCGCGCATCCGCGCGCGCACCCTGCTGCTGGTCAAGGAGCAGTACGACTTCTGGAACGGCACCCTGCTGCCGGAACTGGCGCAGGCCGGCATCCGCTTCCCGAGCTGCGAGGAGTGGAGCAGCAAGCAGCGCCACTGGCTGCAGGGTTATTTCCGCCACGAGATCCTGCCGGTACTGTCACCGCTGGGGCTCGATCCCGCGCATCCGTTTCCGCTGATCCTCAACAAGAGCCTCAACCTCGCCGTGGTCCTCAAGGGACGCGACGCCTTCGGCCGTGAGGGCAACATGGCGCTGGTGCGGGCGCCGCGCTCGCTGCCGCGCATCATCCGCTTGCCCGACGAGGTGGCGACGGCGCCGCACGAGTTCGTGTTCCTCTCGGCGGTGCTGCAGGCCTTCGTCGACGAGATGTTCCCGGGCCTCACGGTGAACGGCGCCTGGCAGTTCCGCGTCACCCGCAACAGCGAGCTGGTGGTGGACGAGGAGGAGGTCGAGAACATCGCGCTCGCCGTGCGCGACGAGCTCAAGGGCCGCGGCTACGCCAACGCGGTGCGGCTGGAGGTGGAGGCGACCTGCCCGAAGCCGACCGCCGAGTTCCTGATGCGCAACTTCGGTCTGGCCGAAGCCGACATCTACCGCTGCGAGGGGCCGGTCAACGTCAACCGCATCAACGCGATCTACGACCAGGTCGACCGCCCCGACCTCAAGTTCCCGCCGTTCGTGCCGGCGGTGCTGCCGGGACTCGCCGACGGGCTCAATCTGTTCGGGGCGATCGCCGGGCAGGACATCCTGCTGCACCACCCGTACCAGTCCTTCGCCACGGTGATCGAGCTGCTGCGCCAGGCCAGCGTCGATCCGGACGTGCTTGCGATCAAGCAGACCCTGTACCGCGCCGGCGCCGATTCGCCGCTGGTTGACCACCTGGTCGAGGCGGCGCGCCACGGCAAGGACGTGACGGTGGTGGTGGAGCTGCGCGCGCGCTTCGACGAGGAGGCCAACCTGCGCCTCGCCAACCGGCTGCAGGAGGCCGGCGTGCAGGTCGTGTACGGCGTGGTCGGCTACAAGACGCACGCCAAGATGCTGCTGATCGTGCGCCGCGAGCAGGGCGAGCTGCGTCGCTACGTGCACCTTTCCACCGGCAACTACCACCAGTTCACGGCCCGGCTCTACACCGACCTCGCGCTGCTGACCGCGCATCCGGACATCGGCGAGGACGTGCATCTCCTGTTCCTGCAGCTGTCGGGCCTGGGCCCGGTGATCCGCCTCAAGTGCCTGCTGCATTCGCCTTTCACCCTGCACGAAGGGCTGGTGCGGAAGATCGAGCGCGAGATCGAGCACGCCGCGGCCGGGCGTCCGGCGCGCATCATCGCGCGGATGAACGCGCTCAACGAACCGGGCGTGATCGAAACCCTCTACCGCGCCTCGCAGGCGGGCGTCTCCATCGACCTGATCGTGCGTGGCGCCTGCACGTTGCGCCCCGGCGTACCCGGGGTGTCGGAGAACATCCGCGTGCGCTCGATCGTCGGCCGCTTCCTGGAACACAGCCGCGTCTACTGGTTCGGCAACGATGGCGCGCCCGAACTCTACTGCGCCAGCGCGGACTGGCTGGAACGCAACCTGCTGCGGCGCATCGAGACCTGCTTCCCGATCCGCGATCCCGAGCTCGCGGCGCGTGTCTTCGACGAGGCGTTGGCGAACTATCTCGCCGACGACACCCAGGCTTGGGAACTGCAGGCGGACGGCTCCTACAGCCGTGTGCCGCGGCGCGCGGGCGAACCCCACAGCGCCCAGCAGGAACTGTTGGCGAGGCTGGCGACGTGAGCGCGCCGACTGCCGCCATGCCCGCACCTGCACCGTCGCTTGCCGCCGCCGGCATCCGCGACGGCGACCTCATCGCCGCCGTCGACATCGGCTCCAACAGCTTCCACCTCGTGGTCGCGCGCTACGAGCACGGCGGCTTGCGCATGATCGACCGCCTGCGGGAAGCTGTGCACTTGGCGATGGGGCTGCGCGAGGACGGCTCGCTGGATGCGGAGCACCGCGCGCGGGCGATCTCGTGCCTGGCGCGCTTCGGGCAGCGCCTGCGCGCGTTGCCCGCGACCAACGTGCGCGCGGTGGCGACCAATACGGTACGCCGCCTGGCGCGCCCGCAGGCCTTCCTGGTGCCCGCGGAAACCGCGCTCGGCCACGCCATCGAGGTGGTCAGCGGGCGCGAGGAGGCGCGCCTGATCCACCTCGGCATCGCCCACGCCCGCGCTGGCTCGCCCGAGCGGCGCCTGGTTGTCGACATCGGCGGTGGCAGCACCGAGTTCATCATCGGCCAGGGCTTCGATACGCTCGAGACCGAAAGCGTGCAGATCGGCTGCATCGCCAGCAGCCTGCGCTTCTTCGCCGATGGCCGCTATTCCGCGCAGGCCTGGCAGCGCGCGCGCAATGCGATCGGCGTGGAGCTGCAGCAGTTCGCGGCCGCCTACCGCGCGCGCGGCTGGGCGGAAGCCATGGCCTCGTCCGGCACCGCGCGTTCCATCGCCGCCATCGTGCAGGCCAACGGCTGGTGCGAGCAGGGCATCAGCGCCGAGGCGCTGGTCCGCCTGCGCGAAGCGACCCTCGCCGCCGGCAGCGTCGACCGGCTGGAGCTTGCCGGACTCGCCGACGAGCGCCGTGCCACCCTCGCCGGCGGCGTGGCGATCCTCGATGCGGTGTTCCCCGCCTTTGGCCTGGAGCGCATCGCCGTCTGCGACACGGCCATGCGCGAGGGGCTCCTGTTCGACCTCGTCGGCCATGCCATGCACGGCGATCCGCGTGCCGCCAGCATCGGCGCGCTGGCGAAACGCTACGGCGTCGATCGGGCCCAGGCCGCGCGCGTCCGCCACGCGGCGCTGGCCCTGTTCGACGAGGCGGCCGCCGGGTGGGAGCTCGATTCCCTGGATCGCGATTTTCTCGGCTGGGCGGCCGACGTGCACGAGGTCGGGCTCGCCATCGCCCACAGCAGGCACCACGTGCACGGCGCCTACATCGTCGCGCACTCCGATCTCGAAGGCTTCAGCCGCGACGGCCAGCAGGCGCTGGCGGCGATGCTGCGCTCGCACCGGCGCAAGCCGCATCCGGAAGTGATCGCCGCGTTGCCGCCGCGCCTGCACCAGCGCGTGCGCCGGCTGACGGCGCTGCTGCGCCTCGCCGCGCTGCTCGAACGCGCGCGCACCACCGAGCCACTGCCACCGCTGCATCTGCAGGCATGCGACGATCGCCTGCTGTTGCGCGTGCCGGCGGCCTGGCTCGACCAGCATCCGCTGACCCGCGCCGACCTCGAAACCGAGCGCGAGCGCATGCGCGCGCTCGACCTGGAACTCGTCGCCGAAGCCGACGGCGGGCACTGAACCGCCGCACCCGCGGGGCATGACGTGGCCGGATGCACGACCTATCATGCGCGCCTCACGTAATCCCGGAGAATTGCCATGTTGAAGCGCATCCTGCTCGCCTTCGCCCTCGTCCTGCCCGCGTTCGCGCTGGCGCAGGCGCCCGAAGCGGCGAAGCCCGCCGCCAAGCCCGCCGCTGCCGACCAGGCCAAGGGCGACAAGGCGGAGAAGGCCGGCGACCCCAAGGTGCAACTGGTCACCAGCCTCGGCGACATCACCATCGAGCTGTACCCGGACAAGGCGCCCAAGTCGGTCGAGAACTTCCTCGCCTACGTCGACGCCGGCTTCTACAACGGCACCATCTTCCACCGCGTGATCAGTGATTTCATGGTCCAGGGCGGCGGCTTCACCAAGGACCTGCGCCAGAAGCCGACCCGCGCGGCGATTCCCATCGAGTCGAAGAACGGCCTCAGCAACCTGCGCGGCACGGTGGCGATGGCGCGCACTGCCGACCCCAACTCGGCCACCGCGCAGTTCTTCATCAACACGGTCGACAACCCGCGCCTGGACTACACCAGCGAGGACAGCCCCGGCTACGCCGTATTCGGCAAAGTGATTTCCGGGATGGCGGTGGTCGACAAGATCCGCGCCGTCGAGACCGGCGCGCAGGGTCCGTTCCGCGGTGACGTGCCGGTGACGGCGGTGGTGATCGAGAAGGCCAGCCTGCTGCCCTGAGCGGCCCGGGCCGGCGCCCGGCGTGGCGCCGGCCGATCCCCGCGCGCCCATGAGCACGCTGTTCATTTCCGATCTGCACCTCGATGCCAGCCGGCCGGACATCACCCGGCTGTTCGGTACGTTCGTGCGCGAGGAGGCGGCATCGGCGGAAGCCCTGTTCATCCTCGGCGATCTCTTCGAGGCCTGGATCGGCGATGACGCGGCGGACGAGGTCGCGGCGGAGGTGGCCGGCGCGCTGGCCGGCCTTCGCGAACACGGCGTGCCGTGCTTCTTCATCCACGGCAACCGCGATTTCCTCCTCGGTGACGATTGGGCGCGGCAGGCGCGCGTGGTGCTGCTGCCCGATCCCGCCGTGGTCACCATCGAAGGCGAACGGGTGCTGCTGATGCACGGCGACACGCTATGCACGGACGACGCCCCCTACCAGGCCTTCCGCGCGCAGTCCCATGCGCCGGCCTGGCAGCGCGCCTTCCTGCAGCGCGGCATCGATGAGCGACGGGCCTTCGCGGCGAATGCGCGCGCCGAGAGCAGCCGCTACACGCGCTCGGTTGCCGAGTCGATCACTGACGTCAACGCCGGCGCGGTGGCAGCCGCGATGCGCGCGCACGGCGTGCGCACCCTGGTCCACGGCCATACCCACCGGCCGGCGGTGCACGAAATCGATCTCGACGGCGCCCCGGCGCGGCGCATCGTGCTCGGCGACTGGTACGAGCAGGGCAGCGTGCTGCGGGCGGATCAGGGCGAATTCCGGCTGCGGGCGCTGCCGCTCGTGGCGTGAACGCAGCCTCTCATCCGGATCGCGGCGTTCCGCCCGCAAGCGGGCCTGAGGCCCGCGATCCGGCGATCCACCCTCGGCGCCGCGAGACTCACCCCAACGCGTAGGAGCGCACCTGGGCGCGACCGGCGCCATGCATGGATCGCAACACGCGGTCGCCTGCACGCAGGCTCCTGCCGCACCCTTTTTGTAGGAGCGCACCCTGTGCGCGACCGGCCAAGCGCGGACAGTGGTCTGTCGCGCGCAAGCGCGCTCCTACAAGAGCATGCGGCCATGTGGCGCCGCCTTCATCCGGCCTGCGTGGCCTGCGCGTAATCGCGGATCTTCTGCAGCATCGCGGCGAGCCCGTTGGAGCGGGTCGGCGAGAGATGCCGGGCGAGGCCGATCGATTCGATGAAGCGCGGCTCGGTGGCGAGGATCTCGCTGGCCGGGCGCCCCGAATAGACGCGCAGCAGCAGGGCGATCAGGCCGGACACGATGGAGGAATCGCTGATGGCCTGGAAATCCAGACGCGTGGCATCGCCCGATGGCAGCAGCCACACCTGCGACTGGCAGCCGCTGACCTTCCAGGCGTCGGTCTTCGCCGTTTCGGGGAAGGGCGGGAGCTTGCGGCCGAGGTCGATCAGGTACTGGTAGCGCTCGGTCCAGTCGCCGAAGAAACCGAACTCCTCGGCGATGGCGGCCTGCGCTTCCTCGGCGCTCGACTCCTGCGGTTCAGACGGCGCATTCATCGACGTTCACCGTCTTCCAGCGTGGGCCCTGCGCGGTGTCTTCGACGACCACGCCCATGGCCAGCAGCTCGGCGCGGATGCGGTCGGCCGCGGCGAAGTCACGCGCCTGCTTGGCGGCGCTGCGCGCGTCGACGAGGCGCTGCACGGCGGCCTCGTCCACGCCTGCGGCCTGCCGGAACCAGGCTTCCGGGTCTTCCTGCAGCAGGCCGATGAGATCGGCCGCGCCGAGCAGCGCGGCCTTGGCGTCCTGCCGCGCCGCGGGCGTCGCGGCGGCGCGGGCCGCATGGGCGAGGCGGGCCATCACGGCAAAGGCTTCCGGCGTGTTGAGGTCGTCCAGGAGCGCGGCTTCCAGCTCGGGCGGCGCCGTGCGCCGCGCGGCATCGACCTCGACATCGGCGAGATCGCGGAGCAGCGTGTACCAGCCGTCCAGCGTCGCCCGCGCCTGCGCCAGGGCGGCATCGGACCAGTCCAGCGGCTGGCGATAATGCGCCTTCAGCAGCACGAAGCGCAGCACCTCGCCGGGGTGCTTCTGCAGCAGTTCGTGCAACACCACCACGTTGCCGAGCGACTTGGACATCTTGCGTCCGTCGAAGGTCAGCATGCCGTTGTGCAGCCAGTAGCGCGCAAACACCTTGCCGCCGTGCGCGCAGGTGCTCTGCGCGATCTCGTTCTCGTGGTGCGGGAACATGAGGTCGTTGCCGCCGGCGTGGATGTCGATGCTTTCGCCCAGGTGCGCCGCCGCCATCGCCGAGCATTCGATGTGCCAGCCCGGCCGGCCGCGGCCCCACGGGCTGTCCCAGCCGGGAAGGTCGGGGGTCGAGGGCTTCCACAGCACGAAATCGGCCGGATTCTTCTTGTAGGGCGCGACCTCGACGCGGGCGCCGGCGATCATGTCCTCGGTCGAGCGGCCGGAGAGCCGCCCATAGTCGGCGAAGCGGCTGACGTCGAACAGGACGTGGCCGTCCGCCGCGTAGGCGTGGCCGCTGCCGATCAGCCGCTCGCACATGGCGACGATCTCGCCGATGTGCGCAGTGGCGTGCGGAACCAGGTCCGGTTCGTCCGCGCCGAGGCGCGCCATGTCCTCGCGATACGCTTCGGTGTAGCGCCCGGTGATCGCATCGATCGGGACCCCGGCGGCCTTGGCGGCGGCATTGATCTTGTCGTCGACGTCGGTGATGTTGCGCACGTAGACGACCCGGGGATACAGCCGCCGCAGCAGCCGCGCGAGCAGGCCGAACACCACCGGCGGGCGGGCGTTGCCGACGTGCACGTAGTTGTATACGGTCGGCCCGCACACGTACATCGTCACCCGCCCGGGATCGAGCGGGACGAAGTCCTCGGTGCGGCGGGTCAGGCTGTTGTGGAGGCGAAGCGGCATCGGAACTCTCCTGGGCCGCCCATGATACCGCGCCGGAAATCCACCGATCCGGGGGCGTCCGTTTTGAAGCCCGGTTCAGGCTGAACGTGCTGTAATTCACGAAATCGTCATGTGCAGGCAAGCAGCCGGCGACGACCGGCGCACGTGGCGGGTAATGCGGAGAACATGATGAAATTGATGGTGTTGGCGGCCCTGGCGCTGCTCCTGGCGGGAACCCAGGCCAGCGCTCAGGACCGCGACTATGGCGCGCCCGGCAACGTGAAGGTGGCCTGGGCCGACGTGCTGCGGGTCGATCCGATCTACGAAAGCGTCGCAGTGAGTGCGCCGCGCGAGGTTTGCCAGGACATTCCCGTCGAACGTCGCGTGGACGGCGGCGGCAACAACGTCGCCGGCACGGTGGTCGGTGCGATCGTCGGCGGCGTGCTCGGCAACACGGTCGGCAAGGGCGATGGCCGCCGTGCCGCGACGGCCGCTGGCGCGGTCATCGGCGGCGCGGTGGGCAACAGCGTGGCGCGCGGCGACGACGGCTACTACGGTGGGGTCGAGCGGCAATGCCAGTTGGTGAACGAGCGCGTGCCCGAGCGCCGCCTGGTCGCCTACGACGTGCAGTACCGCTACCGCGGCGAGGTCTACCTGTCGCGCCTGGACCACGATCCGGGCGATCGCCTGCGGGTGCGGGTGAGCATCGAGCCGGTCGAGTAGCCCGCGCGACGCCGCTCCGGCGGCCGCATATTGCGCTGCACAAACACCCTTGGTAGTCTCGCCGACCGATTCCCGGAACCTGAGCCAGCCCGTGCATCGCTTCACCGCCACCGATCTCCTCTCCAGCGCCCGCATGGCTTCGGGGATGACGTCGCGTGCGCGCCGCATGGCAGTCCTTCTGCCCGGGTAAGCGCGCCTCCTGTTCCATTGCTGCACGCACGAGAACCCGGCCTTCGCGCCGGGTTTTTGCTTTTCGGAGATCCTCCATGACGCTTCGCCATTTCCTCGACACCCAGGACTGGTCCCGCCCGGACCTGGACGCGCTGCTTGCCCAGGCCGCGGCCTTTCGCGCCGGCGAGCGCAGCGCCGCACTCGACGGACGCTCGATCGCGCTGCTGTTCTTCAATCCCTCGATGCGTACCCGCACCAGCTTCGAGCTCGGCGCCTTCCAGCTCGGCGGCCACGCGATCGTGCTGCAGCCGGGCAGGGATGCCTGGCCGATCGAGTTCGAGGCCGGCGCGGTGATGGAGGGCGAGGCCGAGGAGTACGTCGCCGAGGTCGCGCGCGTGCTGTCGCGCTACGTGGACCTGATCGGCGTGCGCGCCTTCCCGAAGTTCCAGGACTGGAGCGCCGATCGCGAGGATCGCGTCATCCGGGCCTTCGCGCGCCACGCCACGGTGCCGGTGATCAGCATGGAGACGATCACCCATCCGATGCAGGAGCTCGCCCACATCCAGGCGCTGTGGCAGCACTTCGGCGGCGCCACGCCCGGCGAGGCACTGCACGGCCGGAAATACGTGCTGACCTGGACCTGGCATCCCAAGCCCCTCAACACGGCGGTGGCCAATTCCGCGCTGCAGATCGCCACCCGCTACGGCATGGACGTGACCCTGCTGTGCCCGACGCCCGAGTACCTGCTGGACCCGCGCTACATGGATCGCGCGCGTGAGAACGTCGCCGCCCGTGGCGGCTCGCTGCAGGTCAGCCACGACCCGCAGGAGGCCTACCGCGGCGCGCACGTGGTGTACGCGAAAAGCTGGGGCGCGTTGCCGTATTTCGGCCGCTGGGCCGAGGAGAAGCCGATCCGCGACGCGCACCGCCACTTCATCGTCGACGAGGCGAAGATGGCACTCACCGACCGTGCCCTGTTCAGCCACTGCCTGCCGCTCCGCCGCAACGTCAAGGCGACCGACGCGGTGATGGACTCGCCGTCCTGCATCGCCATCGACGAGGCCGAGAACCGCCTGCATGTGCAGAAGGCGGTGATGGCGCGGCTTGTCGCCGCGCCGTGATTGGTGATTCGTGATTGGTGATTCGTCGGAATCCAATCGCGCCATGCCTTCCTCTTCTGCCCAGCCCGCTTTGCCGAGAATCTCCATGCCGGAACAGACCGCTTCTTCGAATCACCAATCACGAATCACCAATCACGCGGCCGAAGGCCGGCCCATCGTTCTTGCTTTCTCCGGCGGCCTCGACACCAGCTTCTGCGTGCCCTGGCTGAAGGAGCGTGGCTGGGCCGTGCACACGGTGTTCGCCGACACCGGCGGGGTCGATGCGGACGAGCGCGCTGCGATCGAGCGGCGGGCGCAGGAGCTCGGGGTGGCCTCGCATGTCACTGTCGATGGCGGCCCGGCGCTGTGGGAGCGTTTCGTCAAGCCCTTAGTGTGGGCAGGGGAGGCGTACCAGGGGCAGTACCCGCTGCTGGTGTCCGATCGCTACCTGATAGTCGATGCGGCGCTCGCGCGCTGCGCGGAGCTTGGCACGCGCGCCATCGCCCACGGCTGCACCGGCATGGGCAACGACCAGGTGCGCTTCGACCTCGCCATGAAGGCGCAGGGCGACTACCGCATCGTCGCCCCGATCCGCGAGATCCAGAAGGAGCACGCCGAGGTGCGCGCCTACGAACAAGCCTACCTGGAGCAGCGCGGCTTCCCGGTGCAGTCCAGGCAAAAGGCCTACACGATCAACGAGAACCTGCTGGGCGTGACGCTCTCGGGCGGCGAGATCGACCGCTGGCAGGCGCCGGGCGAAGGTGCGCGCGGCTGGTGCCGGCCGCGCGGGGAATGGCCGGAGGAGCCGCTGCAGGTGCGCATCGGCTTCGAGGCCGGCGAGGCGGTGGCGCTCGACGGCGAGCGCGTCGCCGGCCCGGCCCTGCTTGGCCGCCTCAACCGCCTCTTCGCCGCCTATGGCGTCGGCCGCGGGCTCTACACGGGCGACACCACCATCGGCCTCAAGGGCCGCATCGTGTACGAGGCCCCGGGCCTGGTGGCGCTTCTCGCCGCGCATCGCGCGCTCGAGGAAGCGGTGCTGACGAAACAGCAGAACCGTTTCAAACCGGATATCGGCCGCAAATGGGTGGAGCTGGTCTACGAAGGCTTCTTCCACGATCCGCTGAAGACGGATCTGGAAGCCTTCCTCGCCTCCAGCCAGCGCCGGGTAACGGGCGGGGTGCTGCTGGAAACCCGTGGCGGGCGGGTGGATGCGATCGCCGTCGATTCGCCGCACATCCTCGCCGCCAAGGGCGCGACCTACGCCCAGGCCGCCGACTGGGGCGTCGCCGAGGCGGAAGGGTTCATCAAGCTCTATGGCATGAGCTCGACACTGTGGGCGGAGGTGAACGCCCCGAGAGCCTCGACGGATTGAGAGACGAGACACGCAGGTCGGCGCTGCGCGGCCGACGCCACGCTTTCCCGGACACCACTACAACACCGTGACCCACTTCCTCGCCACCACCCTCCAGCACCTGCAAGCTCTGGTCGCCTTCGATACGCGCAATCCACCGCGTGCGATCGGTACCGGCGGGATCTTCGATTACCTCGTCCGGCACCTGCCCGGCTTCGAGTGCACGATCACCGACCACGGCGCCGGCGCGGTCAGCCTGTTCGCGCTGCGTGGCGCGCCGCGGATCCTCTTCAACGTACACCTCGATACGGTGCCGGATTCGCCGGGCTGGAGCGTCAATCCGTTCGAGCTTCGCGTCAGCGCCGATCGCGCGATCGGCCTTGGCGCCTGCGACATCAAGGGTGCCGCGGCGGCGCTGCTGGCGGCGGCGGACGAGGGCAGGGGCGATGCCGCCTTCCTCTTCACCAGCGACGAGGAGGCCAACGAGGCGCGCTGCATCGCGGCGTTTCTGGCCGAGTCATCCGCGTCTGGAATGGGCAACCAGGAATCCACTCGACCCGGCTCCGCCGGATCCTCTCCCCAACCCCTCGCCGCCGGGGCGAGGGACTTCGATGTCGTGATCGTCGCCGAGCCGACGCGCGGCGCGGCGGCGCTGGCCCATCGCGGCATCAGCTCGGTGCGGATGCGCTTCGCCGGACGGGCCGGACATGCCTCGGGCGCGCAAGCCCTGGCTGACAGCGCGCTGCACCAGGCGGTGCGCTGGGGCTCGCGCGCGCTGGCGCAGGTGGATGCGCTGGCGGGCGAGCGCTTCGACACGCTGTCGGGGCTGCGCTTCAACATCGGCCGCATCGAGGGCGGCATCAAGGCCAACGTGATCGCGCCGGCGGCGGAGCTGCGCTTCAACTTCCGCCCGCTGCCGTCGATGCACACGGATGGCCTGCTCGCCGGGTTCCGTGCGCTGGCCGAGCCCCCGCCGGCGGAGTTCGACGAAACCTTCCGCGGGCCGCCGCTGCCGGCCGGCGCTGCCGCCGAAGCGGCACGGCGCCGCCTCGCCGCGCGCACCGCCGCCGAAAACCTGGGCCTGACCGTTGGCCCGGCCGTCGATTTCTGGACCGAGGCCTCGCTCTTCTCCGAGGCCGGCTTCACCAGCTTCGTGTACGGCCCCGGCGACATCGCGCAGGCGCACACGGCCGACGAATGGGTGGCGCTCGACGAGCTGCGCCGCTACGCCGAATCGGTGCAGCGGATCATCAATCCATGAACGCCACGGCCCATCTCCAGATGCGCCAGACCATCGTGCGGTTGCTGTCGAGCATGGCCAGCGCGCGCGAGATCAACCAGTACCTGGAGCGCTTCTCGCAGCTCGATGCCAGGCGCTTCGCCGTGGTCAAGGTCGGCGGCGCGGTGCTGCGCGACGACCTCGAAGCACTGACGTCGTCGCTCGCCTTCCTGCAGCAGGTCGGCCTGACGCCGATCGTGCTGCACGGCGCCGGGCCGCAGCTCGATGCGGAGCTGGTCGCGGCCGGCATCGGCAAGCGGACGGTGAACGGCCTGCGCGTGACCCCGGCGGAAGCGCTGGCCATCGTGCGTCGCGTGTTCCAGGCGCAGAACCTGGCCCTGGTGGAATCCCTGCAGGGCATCGATGCCCGCGCCACCCCGGTGCTCGGCGGCGTGTTCGAGGCCGATTTCATCGACCCGGATGCGCTCGGCTTCGTCGGCCGCGTGGCACGGGTCGAGCTCGCGCCGATCGAGGCGGCGCTGCGTGCCGGCTCGATCCCGGTCATCGCCTCGCTCGGGGAAACCGCCAGCGGGCAGATCCTCAACATCAACGCCGATTTCGCCGCCAACGAGCTGGTGCGCGTGCTGCGGCCCTACAAGATCATCTTCCTGACCGGCACCGGCGGCCTGCTCGATGCGAACGGACGCATCATCGATTCGATCAACCTTTCCAGCGAATACGATCGCCTGCTCGCCGAGCCCTGGCTGGGTGGCGGCATGCGCCTCAAGATCGAGCAGATCAAGGCGCTGCTGGACCAGCTGCCGCTTTCCTCCTCGGTGTCGATCACGCGGCCGGACGAACTCGCCCGGGAGCTCTTCACCCACAAGGGCTCGGGCACGCTGGTGCGGCGGGGCGAGAAGGTGCAGGTCCACGCGTCCTGGGACACGCTCGACCGCGCGCGCCTTGCCGCGCTCATCGAAGCCGGCTTCGGGCGCGCGCTGGTGCCGGACTACTTCGAGCGCACCCGGCTGCATCGTGCCTACGTCAGCGAGAACTACCGCGCCGCGCTGATCCTCACCTGCGAGGACGGACTTGCCTACCTCGACAAGTTCGCGGTCGCCGACGACGCGCAGGGCGAAGGCCTCGGCCGCGCGGCCTGGCAGGCGATGCGCGCGGAAACCCCGCGCCTGTTCTGGCGCTCGCGCCGGCACAATCCCGTCAATGCCTTCTACGATGCCGAGTGCGAGGGCTCGATCAAGCAGCCGGAGTGGAAGGTCTACTGGTACGGTATCGATGATTTCGCCGTCATCGAACGCTGCGTCGCGCACTGCCGCTCGCGGGCGGCGACATTGCTCTCGACGCAAGAAGCCCTGTCGAACCGCGGCGAAGACAGGGCGCGCGGGGAAGGTGTGGGCAGCCGGCCCACTGTCGGCGTCATGCCCGCAAAAGCGGGCATCCATTGAACGAGGGCGCAAGCCGTTCCGCGGCACCGGATCCTGCCCGTGCACAAGGGCAAGGGATCCCGACCTTCGCCGGGATGACGAGGCACAGAGCGTTCTCGTTTCCCGGTTTTGCAGCAATCGACGAGTGATCACACCATGACATCCACCAAGACCATCGGCATCATCGGCGCGCGCGGCCACGCCGGGGCCGAGCTGATCCGCCTCGTGGCCAGCCATCCGCGGCTGGAGCTCGCCTTCGTGTCCTCGCGCGAGCGGGCCGGCGAGGACGTGTGCGGGCACGTGCCCGAATACACCGGCGAGCTCCGCTACGCGAACCTGGCTCCGGAGGCGGTCGCGGGGCAGGGCGCCGATGCCGTGGTGCTGGCATTGCCGAACGGCGCGTCGGCGGATTTCCTCGCCGCCATCGACGCGCAGGGAAGCGATCCGGTGATCGTCGACCTCTCGGCCGACCACCGCTTCGACGCGGGCTGGTATTACGGCTTGCCGGAACTGACCCGCAAGACCTACGCCGGCCAGCGGCGTATCAGCAATCCGGGCTGCTACGCCACCGCAATGCAGCTCGTGATCGCGCCGCTGAAGGACCAGCTCGCCGCGCCGCCGGTGTGCTTCGGCGTCTCGGGCCATTCCGGGGCCGGCACCACGCCCTCGGATCGCAACGACCCGGAAAAGCTGCGCGACAACCTGATGCCCTATGCGCTCGCCGGCCACGTCCACGAGCGCGAAGCCACCGCGCACCTCGGCCTGCCGGTCGAGTTCATGCCGCACGTCGCGGCGCATTTCCGCGGCATCATGCTCACCACCAACCTGTGGCTGCAGGCGCCGATGAAGCTGCCCGAGATCAAGGCGCGCTACCGCGGCTTCTTCGCCGGCGAACCGCTGGTGCACATCGTCGACGAGGCACCCTGGGTGAGCCGCATCGCCGGCCGCCACCACGTGGAGATCGGCGGCTTCACGCTCGCTGCCGGCGGCAGGCGCCTGGTCGTCGTCGCCACCATCGACAACCTGCTGAAGGGCGCCGCAACCCAGGCCATGCAGAACCTCAACCTCGCGCTCGGCTTCGACGAACTCGCCGGCATCCCGCTGTAGGGAACATACGCCGATCTGTTTGGCAGGACGTTCGAACAAGGCGTCATCCGGCGAAAGCCGGGATCCACCCTGATCTTGAACTGCGTGGAAGACCTGCTTCACTTCGGTTCTGCTCCCAGCTCTCAGCTCCCAGCCATCCACCGCAAATGACCGACACATCCCAACCCGCCAAGCCGCCACTCCTCTGGCAAAAGCCCGACACCCGCACCGACGCGCGCGTCATGCGTTTCCTCGCCGGCGACGACGTGATGCTCGACCGCGAGTTCTTCGTGCACGACATCCGCGCCAGCAAGGCGCACGTGGAAGGCCTGGCCCACATCGGCATCCTCGACGGCGCGGAACGCGACCGCATCCTGCACGAGCTGGACACCCTCGCCGAGGACTTCCGCGCCGGCCGCTTCATCCTCGACGAGCGCTTCGAGGACGGCCACTCGGCCATCGAGGCACGCCTGGCCGAGCGCCTCGGCGACCCCGGGCGCAAGGTCCATACCGGGCGCAGTCGCAACGACCAGGTGCTGGTCGCCACGCGGCTGTGGCTGAAGGAGAAGCTGGCCAACCTGGTCGCGCTCTGCCGCGACACGGCAGCCGTGTGCCTCGACCGCGCCGGCCGGGAATCGCTGCCGATGCCGGGTCATACGCACCTGCAGCGGGCGGTGGTGTCATCGACCGCGATGTGGTTCGCCGGCTTCGCCGAAGCCTTCATCGACGATGCCCGTCGCGCGCAGGACACGCTGGCCTGGATCGACGCCAACCCGCTCGGCACCGCCGCGGGCTACGGGGTCAACCTGCCGCTCGACCGCGAACACACCACGCGGGCGCTGGGCTTCGCCCGCATGCAGGTGAGCCCGATCTACGCCCAGCTCTCGCGCGGCAAGTTCGAGCTGGCCGCGCTGGATGCGCTGGCCAGCGCGCTGCTCGACCTGCGCCGCCTCGCCTGGGACCTGTCGCTGTTCACCACCGCGGAGTACGGCTTCGTCGCCCTGCCCGCCGAGTACACCACCGGCAGCTCGATCATGCCCAACAAGCGCAACCCCGATGTCGTCGAGCTGATGCGCGCCAGCTACGCCAGCGTCGCCGCCGCGCGCAGCGAGATCGAGCAGCTTCTGTCGCTGCCGTCCGGCTACCAGCGCGACCTGCAGTTCACCAAGGGCGCGATCTTCCACGGTTTCGGCCGCGGCCTGGCCGCACTGGAGCTGCTGCCCGATCTCCTCCGGCGCCTGCAATGGAACGCGCCGGCGCTGGCTGCGGCGATCGAGCCCTCCATGTACGCGACCGACGTGGCTATCGAGCAGGCCGCCGCCGGCGTGCCGTTCCGCGACGCCTATCGTGCCGCCGCGGACATGGCCGCCTCCGCCGGCATCGACCGCACGCCCGAGGCGAGCTTGGCGGCCCGCATCTCGCCAGGCGCGGCCGCCGATCTTCGCTTGGACACGCTTTTCGAGCGACTGGAGCGGATCTGAGACGAAATGGGCGACCGCGCCGCCCGCTGAAGGGGTCAGGTCGTAGCCGTCGTAGGGCGGGGCTGGCAGCATTCCTGCCGCGCCTCGCACGCCCGGTTCAGGGTCATCCCGCGATCATGTTCTTGAAGCAAGCGGACGCTGTCTGACGACCACCCTGCCACCGGAGCCGCCCACACGTGAACGCGATACCGCTTTCCAGCCAGGATCGGGTGCTGGTCTTCGCCCCACATCCGGATGACGAGACCATTGCCGCCGGCGTGCTGTTGCAGAGCGCGCGTGCCGCAGGGGCGGCGGTACGGATCGTGTTCGCCACCAACGGCGACAACAATCCGTGGCCGCAGCGCTGGCTGGAGCGGCGCTGGCGCATCGACCAGGCGGCGCGCGAACGCTGGGGCCTGCGCCGCCAGGGCGAGGCGCGGGCGGCCCTCGGCGCGCTCGGCTTGGACGAGCCGACGACGGCGCGGTTCCTCGGCTGGCCCGACCAGGGGCTCACCGCCCGCCTCATGGATGATGCCGCCGCGATCGATGTCCTGCGGGCGGAGCTCGATGCATTCGGACCGAGCCACGTGGTGCTGCCGACGCTTGCCGACAGCCACCCCGACCACAGCGCGCTGCGCATCATGGTGGAGCTCGCCCTGCTTGGGAACCCGCGGCATGTGGTGCGGCTCGGCTACACCATCCATGGCGATGATGGCGACGTGCGCATGCTCGCCTCGCCGGCCGATGCCGCCATGTGCGAGCGGAAGCTGCGCGCACTGGGTGAGTACTGCAGCCAGACCACCCTCAGCGAACGCCGCCTGTTCGCCATCGCCGGGCGGGCCGAGGCCTTCGTCGCCGGCGGCGAGGCGCCGCTGCCGTTCGTCTCTGCGGGGGCGCTGGAATTCGGTATCGCGAGCCCAGGCGGCCTGCCGCTGGGGGTCGCGCACGAACTGCTGATCGTGGCGGCCTCGCGGGCGGGTACGCGGCGTTTCCGGATCCGCCTGCCACGGCTGCTGCGGCGCGGCCTACGCCTCCACCACGGCACGGCGGACGGCATCGCGCTGCAGGTCGGGCAGCAGGAACTCCTGGTCTCGATGCCCGCTCCCGCGGCCCCGCTGCTGGCGCTCTGGGCCAAGCTCCACCGCGTCGAGCCGCGGCTGGTGGTGTTCGACGGGCGGCACTGGCAGGACGGGAGCGCGCTGTTCGGCACGCAGCCCGCGCACGCGGCCAGCGAACCCGCCCCCGGTTGGCGCTGACATCGCGCAGTCATAAAAACCCGCAATAACAAATTCTTACAGAGCTCCTTGCATACTGCGCGGCTGGCACGCGCCAGCTGACGTGCCAGCTGCGCCGCTCGAGGTCGAAGCGGGTCCGGCCCTGGCCGGGCCGCTGGAGCCTTCCGTCGATCGTTCGGGCAGCCGCCAGGTGAGATGTGCGGCTCGCGAACCGGTGTGGCGCGTGGAGTGTGCTGGCGTGGCTTCGGCTTCCTGGCTCTTGGAGGATAGTGTTCCATGACGTACGACATTGGCATCGGCCGCTGCGCGGAAGTGGACGAGGACACCGTGGTGGTGAAGCTGGAAAGCGTGATGGTGCAACGGCTTTCGCCGAACCATCCGTGGCAGCGCTCCGGCACCAGCCTGCTGCGGCTGAACCGGAAACTGTGCAGCACCGCGCGTCCGCCGGCGCCCGACGAGGAGCTGTTCCTGGATCGCGCCGCGCTGTCGCGCCGCTCCATGGGCGCGCTGGACCTGGCCGGCGATGGCAACACGGTCTCGGTGGACCTGCGCGCCCTGCTGCAGGATGTCGACCCCCAGCCGTCGGCGGGGCCGCAGCCCAAGGGCCGCGGAGGCGCACGCGCGCAGGCAAGTCGCTGATCCCACTCAGAGCTTGTGAAAATTTGCACATCCTGCGCAGATTTTCAGTCGCGGGCCCGGTACACGCCCGTGCCCGCTCGCGTCAGTAAAAGCCCGGCCTCGGCCGGGCTTTTTGCTGGGGTGGCGAAGGCGTCCGCGGTGCACGGTTCGGGTTCACCCTCGGCACGGCAAGATCGGGCTTCGTCCGAATCCATGGAGGAATGCCCACATGGCCCAGCTCTCGCGGGATTTCGCAAGCGGCTTGCTCGACACCAGCGAAGGTCCCTGCCTCTCGCTGTACCAGCCTACGCACCGGCCAATGGCCGATCGCCAGGGAGATGCCATCCGCTTCCGCAACCTGGTTCGCGAGCTGGAGGAATCGCTGCGCCAGCGCCATCCCGAGCGGGAATTCGAACCCTGGATCGCACCCTTCCGGCAGCTCGCCGATGATGCGGGTTTCTGGCGCGGCCACATGCTGGACGGGCTGGTGGTGCTGGGCGCGCCCGGGCTGTTCCGTGTCTACCAGGTGCAGCGTTCGGTGCCCGAGATCGCCATCGTGGCCGGGAGTTTCCACGTCAAGCCGCTGATCCGCATCGTGCAGTCCGCGGACCGCTACCACGTGCTCGGCATCGATCGGGAGCGCGTGCGGCTGTTCCTCGGCAACCGCGACCAGCTGGACGAGGTGGAGCTGCCGGCGGGCTTTCCGCGCACCAGCCGGGAAGCGCTCGGCGAGGAGGAGAACCAGCGCTACGTCGGCGCGTGGGCGCCGCGGGCCGGCCAGGCCGGGGTGGTGTTCGGCGCGGGCTCGGGCACGGACATCGTCGATTCGGCCATGGAGCAGTTCTTCCGCGCCGTCGATCACGCCGTCGCGGAGCAGTTCTCCCGGCCCAGCCGCCAGCCGCTGCTGTTGGCGGGCCTGCCCGAGAACCAGGCCCGCTTCCGCGCCGTGAGCGGCAATCCGATGCTGGTCGAGGCCTCGATCGACGTGAACCCGGACGCCCTCACGATCGAGGAGCTCAGGGACCAGGCCTGGCGCGCCATCGAGCCCGCCTACCTCGCCCGCCTGCAGCAGCTGGTCGGCAACTACCACGCCGCCTACGCGCGTGAGCTCGGCGACAGCGACGTGGCCAAGGTGGCGCGGAGCGCCGTCGAGGGCCGCATCGCCACCCTGCTGGTCGATGCCGACCAGCGCGTGCCGGGGCGCCTCGATCTCTCCAGCGGCGCCATCACGCATGACGAGCTGTCCCATCCCGACGTCGACGACCTGCTCGACGACGTCGCCCAGCAGGTCATGCGCAGCGGCGGCGAGGTCGTCATGGTGCCGAACGCGCGCATGCCGACGGATACGGGGCTGGCGGCGGTCTATCGCTACTGAACCCGGCGCCGGCCGCCTGCAGGCAGGTGTCTACGGAGGCACGCGTAGCGGGGGATGCTCACTCGCGTATTCCCGGCAGCAGCAGCGGATCCAGGCGCACGTCGAACCAGTTGAGGCCCCAGTGCAGGTGCGGGCCGGTGGCGCGGCCGGTCTTGCCGACGGCGCCGATCACCTCGCCCTGCCGGACGCGCTGGCCGACCTTCACGTCGATCCGCGAGAGATGCAGGAAGTTGGAACTGACGCCGTGGCCATGGTCGACCAGCACCGTGCCGCCGGTGAGGTAGAGGTCGGCGTCGGCGAAGCTGACGATGCCGGCCGCCGGCGCCTTCACCGGCGTGCCTTCGGCAACGGCGATGTCCATGCCCGAATGCGGCGGCCTGGGCACGTCGCGACCCTCCACCACGTACACGCGATGATTGCCGAAGCGCCCGGAGATGCGCCCCTTCGCCGGCCAGATGAAGGGTGGCGCGAAATCGGCGCGGGCATCGTCGCGGCTGCGCGCGACGCTGACGCGCGCCTGCTCGCGGCGGATGCGTTCGGCGACCGCGGGCGGCGGTTCGACCGTCTTCGGCGGCACGCCGACGACGCGCTCGGCCGGCCACTCCCGCGGGGTAACGATGATGCTCCGCAGCGCCGCCGCACGGCCGGGCTCGCGGACGCTCACGCTGACCGGCCCGCGTTCGTCGCGACCAACGCCGAACACGACGTCGCCTTCCGCACTCACGCGCAGGCTGCGCCCCGCGTAGCGCACCTCGCTGCCCGGGGCGACCTTGCCGATCACCAGGCTGCCCTGGGGAACCTCGCTCGGGAACGGAACACCTGCGGCGCTGGTGATCCCGACTGCGAGCGCACAGGAGGCGGCGAGGCCCCACAGGAACATGCGCCCCGCGGACTTCCGCGCGCGCCCGTGCAGGAGCGGCTTCAGCCGCGATCCCGTCGCCGCGGATGGATCCAGGCAATCGGCCCTGAATTCCCTCCCATAACTGCGCCCCTGTGGGAGCGGCTTCAGCCGCGATGCCGTCGTCGCCACGCGCATCCGAAGCGGGCCGGGACCATCATTCCCAGCGGTCGGCGCTCCACTCACCGATCGAACTCCAGCCGCCGGCCGCGTACCGTGTCATCGAGCTGGCCCTCGTTCCAGGCGAGGTGGCCATTGACGAAGGTGGCGGCGATGGTGCTGCGGAAAGTGGTGCCCTCGAACGGCGTCCAGCGGCACTTGGAAAGGACTTCGCTGGCCGAGACGGCATGGGGCGTGTCCGGATCGACCAGTACGAGGTCGGCCCAGTAACCTTCCCGCAGGAAACCCCGCTCGCTGACGTCGAAGAGGGTGGCCGGCGCGTGGCTGGTGGCCTCGACCACGCGCTCCAGCGTCAGCGTACCCTCGAACACGCGCTCAAGCGCGCACTGCAGCGCGTACTGCACCAGCGGCAGGCCGGAGGGCGCGCGGAAGTAGTGGCCGGATTTCTCCGTGACCAGGTGCGGCGCGTGGTCGGTGGCGAGTACGTCGAGGCGCCCTTCGGCCAGCGCGCGGGTGATGGCCTCGCGGTCGGTGGCATCCTTGATCGCCGGGTTGCACTTGATGAGGAAGCCGAGCCGCGCATAGTCCTCGGCCGAAAAATGCAGGAAGTGCACGCAGGTCTCTGCGGTGATGCGCTTGCCCTCGATCGGGCCGGGCTCGAACAGGGCGCATTCGTCGGCGGTGGAGACGTGCAGCACGTGCAGGCGCGTGCCGTGTTTTCGCGCCAGCGAGATGGCGAGGCGGGTGGACTTGATGCAGGCCTCGCGCGAGCGGATCAGCGGATGCTGCTCGGGCGGGATGTCCTCGCCCCAGCGCTGGCGCGCCTTGTCCTCGTTGGCGAGGATCATCGGCGTGTCCTCGCAGTGGGTGATGATCGGCGTCGGCGCATCGCGGAAGATGCCGTCGAGCGTGGCCGGATCGTCCACCAGCATGTTGCCGGTGGAGGCGCCCATGAACACCTTGATGCCGGGCGCGGCCTTCGGATCGAGCTGCTGGATGTCGGCCAGGTTGTCGTTGGTGGCGCCGAGGTAGAAGCCGTAGTTGGCGCGCGAGACTTCCGCGGCGCGGGCGTACTTGGCTTCCAGCGCCTCGCGGTTGGTGGCCGGCGGGCGGGTGTTCGGCATCTCCATGAAACTGGTGATGCCGCCGGCGACGCAGGCGCGCGATTCGGTTTCGATCTCGGCCTTGTGGGTCAGCCCGGGTTCGCGGAAATGCACCTGGTCGTCGATCATGCCGGGCAGCAGCCAGCGGCCCCTGGCGTCGAACACGCGCTCGCCGGGCGTGGCGGCAAGCTCGCCATCGATGCGCTCGATGCGGCCGCCGCGGATGCGCAGGTCCGCATGCAGGCGCCGTCCCTCGTTGACGAGCAGGGCATTGGTCAACAGCCAGTCAGTCATCGCGATCTCCATGGAGGTGGCAGGCCGGCCGCAGCCTGAATGTCTGCGGTACCGGGTCGAAGCCGCCGCGGCACAGGGGTTGGCAACGCAGGATGCGCCACAAGCTCAGCCATGATCCGCGCAGGGTGCCGAAGCGCGCAATGGCGACACGCGCATAATCCGAACAGCTCGGCGTGAAGCGGCAGCGCGCGCCGAGCAGGGGGCTCAGCCAGCGCTTGTAGCAGTTGAGCAGGAAGAGGATCGGACGGCCCATCGCGTGCGCTGCCGGGTGCGCGCAACTGCGCGTATCGACAAAGGATTTGGCCCGGTTGCCGGGGGTGGGGAGTTAGGCTATAACACGCGACCGCCGCGTCACAAGATGGATTCCGGTAATGGCGAAGACCAAGCAGCAAGAAAGCAGCCGCAGCAGTGCGGACAAGACCTCGAAAGGCACGAAGCCTGCCGCCACCGCCGCCGGCAAGCCCCGTCCCGTCGCGAAAAAGGCCGCTGCCGCGGGCAAGGCGCCCGCGAAGGCCCCGGCCTCGAAGGCGGCTCCGGCGAAGTCCGCGGCGGCCCGCAAGCCGGCTCCCGCCAGCAAGGCGGCCGCCCCGGTGAAACGCGCCGCAGCGGCCGCCACCAAGCCACCGGCGAAAAAAGCCCCCGTCGAAACGAAGCCTGCCAAGAAGGCAGCCAGCACGCCCAGGAAATCCGTGAGCACAAGCAAGTCCGAAGTCCCCGTTCCCAGGAACGACCTCCACGAATCCATTCCGCTCGGCCTCGACAATGGCGTGACCATGCAGGATGGCCGCTATGCGCTGCCCGCCTCGGTCGAGATCGAACTGCCCAAGGCCTACAAGCCCTCGTCGAAGGAGGAATACATGGGGCCGCGCCAGCTCCAGTACTTCCGCAACAAGCTCTCGCACTGGCGCGAGGAACTGGTCGAGGAAAGCCGGCAGACCATCGAGAGCCTGCGCGACGAAGTGCGCGACGTCGGCGACGAAGCCGAGCGCGCCACCCGCGAGACCGAGAACTCGCTGGAGCTGCGCACCCGCGACCGCTATCGCAAGCTGATCGGCAAGATCGACAAGGCGCTCAAGCGCATCGAGGAAGGCCACTACGGCTTCTGCGAGGAAACCGACGAGGAAATCGGCATCGACCGCCTCGAGGCACGCCCGATCGCAACCCTCAGCCTCGACGCCCAGGAGCGCTGGGAGCACCGCCAGAAGCAGATGGGCGACTGATGAAGGCCGGGATTCGAGATTGGGGATTCGGGATTGGCAAAGCGTCCGTCGCCAACCCCCGGCCCTTCAGACTCGTACCGGGCCGCTCTTCCGAATCCCCAATCCCCAATCCCGAATCCCGGCCCCGATGAAGCGTTATTTCGGTACCGACGGCATCCGCGGCCGGGTCGGCGAGTGGCCGATCACGGCCGAGTTCATGCTCAAGCTCGGCCGCGCCGTGGGCGTGGTGCTGCCGACGCGCCGTGGCAAGGCGACGGTGCTGATCGGCAAGGACACGCGGGTTTCCGGCTACATGTTCGAGGCGGCGCTGGAGTCCGGCCTGGTCGCCGCCGGCGCCGACGTGCGCCTGCTGGGGCCGATGCCGACGCCCGCCATCGCCTATCTCACCCGCTCGCTGCGCGCGGACGTCGGCGTGGTCATCAGCGCCTCGCACAATCCGCACCACGACAACGGCATCAAGTTCTTCTCCGCGGAAGGCGAGAAGCTGGCCGATGACATCGAATCGGCCATCGAGGCCGAGCTCGGCGAGCCCTTCACCACGGTCGATTCCGAGCTGATCGGCAAGGTGATGCGGGTGGAGGACGCCGCGGCGCGCTACGCGGAGTTCTGCAAGTCCACGGTGCCGGACGCGCTGGATCTTGGCGGGCTTTCCGTCGTGCTCGACTGCGCCCACGGCGCCACCTACCAGATCGCGCCCGCGGTGTTCGCCGAGCTGGGCGCCCGCGTGCGCACCATCGGCAACCGGCCGGACGGACTCAACATCAACCGCGGCGTCGGCTCGACGCATCCCGGCGCGCTGTCGCGCGAGGTCGTGGACAGCGGCGCCGACCTCGGCATCGCCTTCGACGGCGACGGCGACCGCGTGCAGATGATCGACCGCCACGGCCACCTCGTCGACGGCGACCAGCTGCTCTATCTCCTCGCCCGCGACTGGCACGCGGCCGGCCGCCTGCGCGGCCCGCTGGTCGGCACCCTGATGAGCAACTTCGGCCTCGAGCGGGCGATGGGCGAGCTCGGGGTGCCCTTCCTGCGCGCCAACGTCGGCGATCGCCACGTGATGCGCATGCTGAAGGAGCAGGGCGGCATGCTGGGCGGCGAGACTTCGGGCCACATCCTCACGCTCGACCGCACCACCACCGGCGATGCGATCGTCTCCGCCCTGCAGGTGCTGGAAGTGCTGGTGCGGCGCGGGCTGCGCCTGGACGAGGCCGTCGCCGGCATGCACAAGGTCGCCCAGACCACCGTCAACGTGCGCGCCGCCGGCGGCGCGGCGCTGGTAGCGGACGCCGCCGTGCAGCAGGTATTCGCACGTGTCGAGGCGCAACTGGCCGGCCAAGGCCGGGTGGTGCTGCGGCCGTCCGGCACCGAGCCGCTGGTGCGCGTCACGATCGAGGCGGGCGACGACGCCCTGGTCACCCGCCTCGCCGAAGAGCTGGCCAGCGCCGTACGCTCCGCGGCCGGCGCCATCGGCTGAGCATGCACCGGCCGCGCCCGGCGGCGCGCGCTCCCGCCATGCCGGCGGATGCCCGCCTCGGGCCGTGGTGGTCGGGGCTCGGATGCGCCATCCTCATCTCCCTCGGCGTCGCCTGGGTGTACTGGCCGGGGCTGGATGGCTGGTGGGGCCGCGACGACTTCATGCAGCTCGCCATCGCGCGCATGGCCGGCTCGCCGTGGGCGCTCTTCATCCAGGACCACTACCCGGTGCCCGGTGCGGTGTTCCGGCCGCTCGGCTTCGCTTCGATGTGGCTGGACACGGCGCTGTTCGGAACCGATTACCGTGGCCATGCGGCGGTCGACCTCGCCCTGCATGCGGGCGTGGCGCTGGTGCTCTTCGCGGCCCTGCGCGGCTTCGCCATCCCGAGGCTTGCCGCGCTCGCGGCCACGCTGCTGTTCGCGCTGCACCCGGCCGCCATCGGCACCGCGCAATGGTGGTCGGCACGCTTCGACGTCCTCGCGACCCTCTGCGTGCTGCTCGCCATCGGCGCGGGCTGGCGCTGGCGCACGCGGCCATCGCGCCCGGCACTGCTGGCGTGCCTCGTGGCGGCGCTCGGGGCGATGGCATCCAAGGAGATCGGCCTGGTCGCGGTGCCAGCGCTGACGCTGCTCTGGTGGCCGGCCGGCGCCGTCGACGGCGTGGACCGGCGCCGCGCCTGGTTCGCGATCGCGGCTGCGTGGATTCTGGCTGGCGCCTTCCTCGCATGGCGCGCAGCGGTGCTCGGCACCGCCGCGAGCGCGCTGACCGGCACGCAGCCGCTGGCCGCGATGCTGGGCAAGGGCCTGCGCGACTGGGTCGCGTTCGCTCCAGGCTACTTCAGCTTCGCCGCGCGGCTTGATTCGCCGGGGACGCTGGCCCTTGCTGCCGCCGCCCTGCTGGCGATGGCACTGGCGGGACTGGCCCTGGTCCGTGGCGCCCGTCCGGCGAAACAAGGCTGGGCGCCAGCGCCGGCGCCGGGAACGTGGCGGCTCGTCGCCTGCGGCGCCTGCCTGCTGCTGCTGCCCGCCTTCCTGCAGGCGCCGGTGGCGGCGCTCAACGCGGCGCCGCTCCAGGCGGACGGTTCGGCCGTCGCGGCCGCCATGCAGTCGCGCCTCTATTACCTGGGTCTTGCCGGCGCGGCGCTCCTGGTCGCGGCACTGCTGGCCGCACTGCAGGGTCGGCTGGGGCCGCGCTGGCGCATGTGGGCGCTGCTGCCGGCGCTGCTCGGCCTCGCCGCCTTCGCGCCGACGGCACGTGAGGCCTCCGCCGGCTTCGCCCGCGTGTCGCGCGCCAACGCCGTGCTCGCGCGGAAGGCCGTCGCCGCCATCGATCGGCTGCGATTGCCGGATTCGGGTTGTCGCATCGCTTTTGCCGGCGTCACGCCGCCGCCCGAGTGGGACATCTACGTGTCGATGGATTCGATCGTCAAGGCGCTCGCGCGCGATCGCGGGCGCATCGGCCATTGCGTCGTGCAGGCCAACTACCCGACCTGGTTCGGGCTTTATTCCGCACCGTTTGGCCCCGCCGATGCGGCGCCGTACCGGCCGCTGGTGCTGGACGGCGAGGTGGTGCCGTGGCTGCGCGCGGGCGAGCTGGTGATCGGATACCTCGAAGCCCCTTCCGGGTCGTCCGGGGAGGCGCCCGCGCACGCGGTAATCCTGGACTGGCAGGGCGGACGATTCGTGGAAAGGAGCCGAGCGCCCGCAGGGCAGGGCGCGCGCTAGCGGGAGCGCAACGTCCGCGGGAATGGCGGCTTCAGCCCCGGTGCTCTCGTCCGATCGCGGCCGCAAGGCATCGGGACCGAAGCCCTTCCCAGGGTGCCTGCATGCCTTTCCGCGAACAGGTTGGAGCGGCTTCAGCCGCGATGCTCCTGTCGGGGCCGCGGCCCCTTGCAGACACCGACGACGCGCGGCGCGCGGTTGTGGGAACAAGGCTCCGCGGCTATCCTTGCGCGCCTTTCGCTAGCCTCGAGGAATCGCGATGCGTCGCCCGATGGTGGCCGGTAACTGGAAGATGCACGGTTCGCGCGCGATGGCCGCGGCGCTGGCCGACGCGGTTGCCGCAGGCCTGCCAACGCGGGCGGAACTGCTGCTGATTCCTCCCTATCCGTATCTCGCGGAACTGGTCGCGCGCCACGGCGGCGTGCTCGGCATCGGCGCGCAGGATCTCAGCGAACACGCGGAAGGCGCCTACACCGGCGAGGTGTCCGGCGCGATGCTGAAGGACATCGGTTGCAGCCACGTGCTGGTCGGGCATTCCGAGCGCCGCCAGTACCACGGCGAAACCGACGACCGCGTGGCGGCGAAGTTCATCGCCGCGCAGGCGGCGGGGCTGGTACCGGTGCTGTGCGTCGGCGAGACGCTGGCCGAACACGAAAGTGGTGCCGGCAGCGGCGTGGTCGGCAGCCAGCTGGACGCGGTGGTCGCGCGCGCCGGGATCGGCGCCTTCGCCAATGCGGTGGTGGCCTACGAGCCGGTCTGGGCGATCGGCACCGGACGCACCGCGACGCCGGCGCAGGCGCAGGAAATCCATGCATTCATCCGTGGCAAACTCGCCGGGCTGGATGCTACAATCGCCAACTCGCTGCGCATCCTCTACGGTGGCAGCGTCAAACCCGCCAATGCGGCCGAGCTGTTCGGCCAGCCCGATGTGGATGGCGGACTGATCGGCGGGGCGTCACTGGTGGCCGCGGATTTCCTCGCCATCGGCAATGCCGTGCAAGAGTAAGAGCCGGATATATGCTGTCGATTGTCGCAAACGTCGTTTATGTGCTGATCGCGATCTCCATGGTCGTCCTGATCCTCCTGCAGCGTGGCGCGGGCGCCAACGCGGGATCCGGCTTCGGAGGTGGCGCATCGGCGACCGTCTTTGGTGCGCGTGGCTCGGCGAATTTCCTGTCGCGCAGCACGGCGGTCCTTGCCGCTTTGTTCTTCCTGCTCAGCCTCGGCATGGGCATGTTCCTGGCTCGTTCCGGCGTGGATACGCGACCGGTGGATGACCTCGGCGTGATGTCGGGTGTCACCGCTCCGGCGCAGGAAACCCCGGCGCAACCGGCATCCACGGAGTCGACGGGTCGCACGATCCAGATCGGCGACGTGCCGCCGGCCGAGCCTGCGGCGGACAAGCCTGCGCCCACCGCGGCACCGGCGGCGACACCGGCCGATGCGGAGAAGCCCGCGGCGACGGCTCCGGAAAAGGACGGGAAGGACGGAAAGTAACGCGTGCCCAGGTGGCGGAATTGGTAGACGCACTACCTTGAGGTGGTAGCGGGGCAACCCGTGGAGGTTCGAGTCCTCTCTTGGGCACCACCATGATCGGTCGGCGGCATCCGGATCAGCCGGATGCCGCCGGAAGATCTCCTTACCGTCGTCGCAGCGGCGCTGTCCGCCGCGACCGCTGATGCGCCAGCAGGCGCGGAGGTGCTTGTGCTGACCGAGTATCTACCGGTCCTGTTGTTCATCGTGGTGGCCGCGATCGTCGGCATCGCGCTGATCGTCATCGGCAACCTGCTCGGGCCGCGCCGTCCCGAGCCCGAGAAATACTCCCCGTACGAATGCGGCTTCGAGGCCTTCGAAGACACCCGCATGCGCTTCGACGTGCGCTACTACCTGGTCGCGATCCTGTTCATCATCTTCGACCTGGAAATCGCCTTCGTCTTCCCGTGGGCGACGGTGTTCTCGAAGCTCGGCCTGCTGGGCCTGGTCGAGATGGCGATCTTCCTCGGCATGCTGGCCATCGGCTTCGTCTACGTGTGGAAGAAGGGAGCGCTGGAATGGGAGTGATCGATCGCGTCAGTGCAGCGATGCACAATCCGGCGCCGAACTCGGTCGTCGACGACATCCTGCGCACCGACGAGGACAACCCGCTGGTCCAGCGCGGCTTCGCCACGGCGAGCCTGGACAGCCTGATCAACTGGGCGCGCACCGGCTCGATGTGGCCGATGACCTTCGGCCTGGCCTGCTGCGCGGTGGAAATGATGCACGCCGGTGCCGCGCGCATCGACCTCGACCGCTATGGCGTCATCTTCCGGCCGAGCCCGCGCCAGTCCGACGTGATGATCGTCGCCGGCACCCTGGTCAACAAGATGGCGCCGGCGCTGCGCAAGGTCTACGACCAGATGCCCGACCCCAAGTGGGTGATCTCGATGGGCAGCTGCGCCAACGGCGGCGGCTACTACCACTATTCCTACGCGGTGGTGCGCGGCTGCGACCGCATCGTGCCGGTCGATATCTACGTACCCGGCTGCCCGCCGACCGCCGAGGCGCTGGTCCACGGCATCCTGCAGTTGCAGAAGAAGATCCGCCGCACCAACACGATCGCGCGCTGACCATGAAGAGCATGACTGACAACAGCGTCGCCACCCATGGCGCAGACGAGGCGGCCGACGCGTTCGCGGCGGCCCTCGCGGCACGCTTCGGGGCGAAGCTCGGCCGGGCCGTCGCGGAACATGGCGAGGTCACCGCCGAGGTGCCGCCCGAGTGCTGGCTGGAGGTGATGGCGGCGCTCCGCGACGAGGCGGAGTTCCGCTTCGAGCAGCTCATCGACCTCTGTGGCGTCGACTATCTGTCCTTCGGCCAAGCCGAGTGGGACACCACCGACGTCACCGCCGAAGGCTTCTCGCGCGGCGTGGAAGGCGATGGGCCGGGTCGTTTCGCCTGGGCCAACCGGCCGCGCAACGTCGACATCCCGCACCGCTTCGCGGTCGTCGTGCACCTGCTCTCGCTCACGCACAACCGGCGCCTGCGCCTGCGCGCCTATTGCGGCGACGACGAACTGCCGAGCCTGCCGACGCTGACCGCCCTGTGGCCGAGCGTCACCTGGTTCGAGCGCGAGGCCTTCGACCTCTTCGGCATCATCTTCGAAGGCCATCCGGACCTGCGCCGCATCCTTACCGACTACGGCTTCGTCGGCCATCCGTTCCGCAAGGACTTCCCGCTGATCGGCAACGTCGAGGTGCGCTACGACCCGGAGAAGCAGCGCGTCGTCTACGAGCCGGTCAGTTCGGTCGAGCCGCGCGTGCTGGTGCCGCGCACCATCCGCGACGATTCGCGCTACGAGCAGGCCAGCATCGAACGCAAGCAGCTTGAGGACGGTCACTGACCATGCCGGAGATCCGCAGCTACACGATGAACTTCGGCCCGCAGCACCCGGCCGCGCACGGCGTGCTGCGCCTGGTGCTGGAGATGGACGGCGAGACGGTGCTGCGCGCCGATCCGCACATCGGCCTCCTGCACCGCGCCACCGAGAAGCTGGCCGAGTCCAAGCCGTTCAACCAGACGATCGGCTACATGGATCGCCTGGACTACGTCTCGATGATGTGCAACGAGCACGCCTACGTGCGCGCCATCGAGAACCTGCTGGGTGTCGACGTGCCGGACCGCGCCTTGTGGATCCGCACCATGTTCGACGAGATCACGCGCATCCTGAACCACCTGATGTGGATCGGCACGGCGGCGCTCGACCTCGGCGCGATGGCGGTGTTCCTGTACGCGTTCCGCGAGCGCGAGGAGCTGATGGACTGCTACGAGGCGGTCAGCGGCACGCGCATGCACGCGACCTACTACCGGCCGGGCGGCGTCTACCGCGACCTGCCGGAGCAGATGCCGAAGTACAGGGAATCGCCGTGGCACAAGGACAAGGACCTGGCGCGCATCAACAGTGCGCGCGAAGGTTCGCTGCTCGAATTCATCGAGTATTTCACGGAGATCTTCCCGAAGCGCATCGACGAGTACGAAGAACTCCTCACCGGCAACCGCATCTGGAAGCAGCGTACCGTCGACATCGGCGTGGTCAGCCCGGAGCAGGCGCTGGCCTGGGGCATGTCCGGGCCGATGCTGCGCGCCTCGGGCATCGAGTGGGACCTGCGCAAGAAGCAGCCCTACGCGAAATATGCCGAGGTCGATTTCGACATCGCGGTCGGCACCGCCGGCGACTGCTACGACCGTTACCTGGTGCGCGTCGAGGAGATGCGCCAGGCCAACCGCATCGTCAGGCAGTGCGTGGACTGGCTGAAGGCGAATCCCGGTCCGGTGATGGCGCGCAACTACAAGGTGGCGCCGCCCTCGCGCGAGGAAATGAAGAACAGCATGGAAGCGCTGATCCACCACTTCAAGCTGTTCTCGGAAGGCTATTGCGTGCCGGCAGGGGAGACCTACGCGGCGGTCGAGGCGCCCAAGGGCGAGTTCGGCTGCTACCTCATTTCCGATGGCGCCAACAAGCCGTTCCGCCTCAAGTGCCGTGCGCCGAGTTTCGTGCACCTGTCCTCGATGGACGAGATCGTGCGCGGCCACATGCTGGCCGACGTGGTGGCCATGATCAGCACCTACGACGTGGTGTTCGGAGAGGTGGATCGATGATGGGGCCGGGAATCGGGAATCGGGAGTGGGGAATCGTCAGAGCACGCGGATTGGCAGCTCTTGCGCGGCGGCCCGGCAGTTTCCGTTTTCCGTTCGCCAGTACCAACTCCCGGCTTTTCCCATTCCCGATTCCCGATTCCCGATTCCCGGCGCGTCCGACATGAAAGCAACCGGAACATACGAAGCCATCCGCGACGTGGATCCCCTCGAGGTCCTGAGCGATCAGACGCGCCAGCACATCGACCACTGGGTCGGCAAGTTCCCGCCCGACCGCAAGCGCTCGGCGTTGATCCAGGGGCTGTGGGCGGCGCAGGAGCAGAACGGCGGCTACCTCACCGACGCCCTCATCATGGCGGTGACGCGCTACCTCGACTTGCCGCAGGTGTGGGGCTACGAGATCGCCAGCTTCTACTCGATGTTCGAGACGCGGCCGGTCGGTCGCCACAACGTGGCCATCTGCACCAACATCTCCTGCTGGCTGAATGGCGCCGACCGCATCGTGCGCCACTGCGAGGAGAAGTTCGGCATCGCGCTTGGCGAGAGCACGGCCGACGGGCGCATCTACCTCAAGAAGGAAGAGGAATGCGTGGCGGCCTGCTGCGGCGCGCCGGTGATGATCGTCGACGGTCACTACCACGAGAACCTGACGACCGAGAAGGTCGACCGGATCCTGGACGAGCTGAAATGAACCCCGCACCCAAGGACCACCAGGCCGTCTACACCACGCTGCAGTTCGAGCAGCCGTGGACGATGGAGAACTACCTCAAGATCGACGGCTGGAAGGCGTGGAAGAAGATCCTCGCCGAGAAGCCCGACCCGGCCACGATCATCGACGAGCTCAAGAAGAGCGCGCTGCGCGGCCGCGGTGGCGCCGGCTTCCCGACCGGGCTCAAGTGGTCGTTCATGCCGCGCACGGCACCGGGGCAGAAGTACATCCTGTGCAACTCCGACGAGTCGGAGCCCGGCACCTGCAAGGACCGCGACATCCTGCGCTTCAACCCGCATGCGGTGCTGGAAGGCATCGCCATCGCCTGCTACGCGACCGGTTCCACCGTCGCCTACAACTACCTGCGCGGCGAGTTCCACCACGAGCCCTTCGAGCACATCGAACTGGCCCTCAAGGACGCCTACGCGGCGGGCCTGCTCGGCAGGGACATCCAGGGCTCGGGCATCGACGTCGACATCCACAACGCGCTCGGCGCGGGCGCCTACATCTGCGGCGAGGAAACCGCGCTGATGGAGTCGCTGGAAGGCAAGAAGGGCCAACCGCGCTACAAGCCGCCGTTCCCGGCCAACTTCGGCCTGTACGGCCGGCCGACCACCATCAACAACACCGAGACCTACGCCTCGGTGCCGGCGATCCTCAACCGCGGCGCGGACTGGTTCCTCAACGTCGGCAAGCCCAACAACGGCGGTCCCAAGATCTTCTCGGTCTCCGGCCACGTCAACCGGCCCGGCAACTACGAGATCCCGCTCGGCACGCCGTTCGCGGAGCTGCTGGAAATGGCCGGTGGCGTGCGCAACGGCCACAGGCTGAAAGCCGTGATCCCGGGCGGCTCCTCGATGCCGGTACTGCCGGGCGCGACCATGATGGAACTCACCATGGACTACGACGCGCTGCAGAAGGCCGGTTCGGGCCTCGGCTCCGGCGCCGTCATCGTCATGGACGAGACCACCTGCATGGTGCGCGCCTGCCAGCGCATCAGCCGCTTCTACTACAAGGAAAGCTGCGGCCAGTGCACGCCCTGCCGCGAGGGCACCGGCTGGATGTACCGCATGCTGACCCGCATCGTCGAAGGCGGCGCGCGCCTGGAGGACATCGAGATCCTGCGCCAAGCCGCCGGCCAGATCGAGGGCCACACCATCTGCGCCTTCGGCGAAGCCGCCGCCTGGCCGGTGCAGGGCATGCTCCGCCACTACTGGGACGAGTTCGAATACTTCGTGAAGAACGGCCGCTCGGTGGTCGACACCTCGCCCGTGGTCAACGCGCCGCCGGAGGTTGTGGGATGAGCCCGCTTGCTTCCTCTCCGAAGTGGAAGAAGTGGAATTTCACGACTGCTGTCCGCAGCCGTGACCCGCTGTTCCGAATCACGAATCACCAATCACCAATCCCGGCCCCCAACCCATGAGCGCGCAACCCGTCAATCCGGCCGTGCCGCCGGACCACGTCAGCATCGAGATCGACGGCAAGACGCTGGTCGTGCCCAAGGGCACCAGCGTGATCCAGGCCGCCGACCGCGCCGGCATCGTGATCCCGCGCTTCTGCTACCACGAGAAGCTGCCGGTGGCCGCGAACTGCCGCATGTGCATGGTCGAGGTGGAGATGGGCGGCAAGCCGATGCCCAAGCCCCAGCCGGCCTGCGCGACGCCGGTTGCCGACGGCATGAAGGTGGCCACGCAGTCCGGCAAGGCGCTGTCGGCGCAGCGCAATGCGATGGAGTTCCTGCTCATCAACCATCCGCTCGACTGCCCGATCTGCGACCAGGGCGGCGAGTGCGAGCTGCAGGATCTCTCGCTCGGCTTCGGCCGCTCGGTGTCGCGTTTCGCCGAGCGCAAGCGCGTGATCGCCGACGAGGATCTCGGCCCGCTGGTCGAGACCGAGATGACCCGCTGCATCCACTGCACGCGCTGCGTGCGCGTGATGAGCGAGGTCGCCGGCACCTATGAGCTGGGCGGCATGGATCGCGGCGAGCGCCTGCAGATCGGCACCTGGGTCGGCAAGCCGCTGATGAGCGAGCTGTCCGGCAACGTCATCGACGTGTGCCCGGTCGGCGCCCTCACCGACAAGCCGTTCCGCTTCCGTGCGCGGCCCTGGGAGCTGATCGCGCGCGAGTCGATCGGCTACCACGATGCGCTCGGCTCCAACCTCTGGCTGCACACGCGCCGCGGCGAGGTGCTGCGCACCGTGCCGCGCGACCATGAAGCCATCAACGAATGCTGGCTGTCGGACCGCGACCGCTACAGCCGCGAGGGACTGCGCCACGCCGACCGCATCGCGCATCCGCGCGTCAGGCGCGATGGTGCCTGGGTGGAGGTGGACTGGAACGAGGCGATCCGCGTCGCCGCCGAGGCGCTGCGGGCGTCGCCCCAGGGTGAGCTCGGCGCGCTGGTGCACCCGGCCACCACCAACGAGGAAGGCCATCTCCTCGCCAGGCTGGTACGCGCGCTCGGCAGCGGCCATGTCGACCATCGCCTGCGCGCGCTGGATTCGGGCGGCAACCGCGACGTGCCGGTGTTCGGCATGCCGGTGGCCGCGGTGGAGAAGGCCGACGTCATCGTGCTGGTCGGCTGCAACCCGCGCCACGAGATGCCGCTGCTGGGTGCGCGCATCCGCAAGGCGGCCCGGCAGGGCGCCCGCATCCACGTCATCAACCCGATCGATTTCGACTTCGATTTCGGCTTCGCGCCGACCGGCAAGCACATCGTCGCGCCCGGTGAATTCGAAGAGGCCATGGACGCCGCCGTGCGCGGCGCGGGCGAGGGCGCGGGCGATTTCGAACGCACGCTGGTCGCCGATCTTTCCGCGGCGGCAGCGGGCGTGGTCATCTTCGGCGAGGCCGCGCAGATGCATCCGCACGCGAGCCGGCTTCGCGCCGCCGCGCGCGAGCTGGCGCGGATGACGCAGAGCGCCTGCAACGAGATTCCGCTGGGGGCCAATTCCATTGGCCTGGCGCGCGTCGGCGCGGTGCCGGATGCCGGCGCCCGCGACGTGGCCGGCATGCTGGCCGAGGCGCCGGCGACCGCCATCCTGTACGGCTGCGAGCCGCCGCAGGACTTCGCCGACGGGCGCGCCGCGCTCGACGCGCTCGGCAAGGCCGGGCAGGTGATCGCCTTCGCGTCCTTCACCAGCCTCGCGCTGGAGCAGGTGGCCAGCGTGATCCTGCCGATCGCCCTTTTGCCGGAGATGGAAGGCACCCTGGTCAACGTCGACGGCATCGTGCAGTACGTCGCGCCGGGCGTGCGTCCGCCGGGCGAGGCGCGCCCCGGCTGGCGCGTGCTGCGCGCGCTGGGCGCCGCACTGGCGCTGGACGGTTTCGAGTTCATCGAACTGGCCGAACTGCACGCCGCCATGGGCGAGGATGCCCGGCCGCAGCGCGGCGAGCAGCCGCCCGAGCGACCGCTTGGCCCGCTGGAACCCCGCTTCGCAACGGCGCTGCCGCAGAACCTGCGCCTCATCCCGACCGCGGGTCGGATGCTGCCGCTGCCGCCCCATGCCGTCGCCGCCAGCGGCCCGCTGCGGCGCATCGCCACCACCAACACCTACGGCGCCGACGCCGTATTGCGGCGCGCGGCGCCGCTGCAGGCCCACCCCCTGGCGGGCCCGCCAGCGCTCACGCTGAACCCGGATGACGCGGCGGCGCTCGGCTTCGCCGAGGGCATGCCGGCGCGCGTCGACGGGGTGGAACTGCCCGTCGCGGTGTCCCCGCGCGTGCCGCGGGGCGGCGCCTGGATCGAAGCGGGCCACCTCGCCACGGCCACGCTGCCGCCGGGCGGCGCCGTCCTCGACATCACGAAGGCCTGATCGACGACATGACTGCTCTCGCTTCCGCCTACGAGTGGTTCATCACCACCTTCCCGACGCTGTCGATGGCAATCGGGTTGCTGCTGTTCCCGCTGCTGCCGCTGATCATCGGCGTGGCCATGTACGTGTACTGGGAACGCAAGGTGATCGGCTGGATGCACGTGCGCATCGGGCCGAACCAGATCGGGCCGCTCGGGCTGCTGCAGACCTTTGCCGACGTCTTCAAGCTGCTGCTGAAGGAAGTCATCTACCCCTTCCAGGCCAACAAGCCGCTGTTCCTGCTGGCGCCGCTGTGGGCGCTGGTGCCGGCGTTCGCCGCCTGGGCGGTGGTGCCGATCGGCAGCCACGTGGCGTGGTCGGATGCCAATGCCGGGCTCCTGTTCCTGCTCGCCATGACCTCGATGGGCGTCTACGGCATCATCATCGCCGGCTGGGCCTCGAACTCGCGCTACGCGATGCTCGGCGCGATGCGCTCGGCGGCGCAGATCATCAGCTACGAGATCGCGATGGGCTTCGCCCTGGTCAGCGTGCTGGTGCTGGCGGGCAGCCTGAACCTTTCCGACATCGTCAACGCGCAGGCCGGTGGCAAGGGCCTGCTCGACTGGTTCTGGCTGCCGCTGCTGCCGATGTTCGTGATCTATTTCGTCTCCGGCCTGGCCGAAACCAACCGCCTGCCGTTCGACATGGCCGAAGGCGAGTCGGAGATCGTCGCCGGCTTCCACGTCGAGTATTCGGGGGCGCCGTTCGCGGTGTTCTTCCTCACCGAATACGCGAACATGATCCTGATCTCCTTCCTCGCCCCGCTGCTGTTCCTGGGCGGCTGGCTGTCGCCGTTCCCGGCCTCCTGGGGAGCGCTCGGCGCGCCGGGCTGGTGGTGGTTCGTGGCCAAGGCGTTCTTCTTCGCCACCGCCTTCATCTGGCTGCGCGCGACCTTCCCGCGCTACCGCTACGACCAGATCATGCGGCTCGGCTGGAAGGTCTTCATCCCCATCACGATCGTGTGGGTGTTCGTCGCCGGGTGCATGAAGTACTTCGGCTGGGTCACGGTGGGCGCCTGAGGCCGATGCAATGAGTCGAGTCGTTTCCTACTTCAAGAGCCTGCTGCTGCTGGAGCTGTGGGCGGGCCTCGGCGTGACGCTGCGCTACCTGTGGGCGCCCAAGTACACGGTGCGCTTCCCGATGGAGCACATCCCGCGCTCACCGCGTTTCCGCGGCCTGCACGCGCTGCGCCGCTATCCCAACGGCGAGGAACGCTGCATCGCCTGCAAGCTGTGCGAGGCGGTGTGCCCGGCGCTGGCGATCACCATCGATTCGCACCGGCGCGAGGACGACACCCGCCGCACCACGCGCTACGAGATCGACCTGTTCAAGTGCATCTACTGCGGTTTCTGCGAGGAAAGCTGCCCGGTGGACTCGATCGTGCTCACCGACATCCTCGAGTACCACATGGAAAAGCGCGGCGAGAACATCCTCACCAAGCCGCAACTGCTGGCCATCGGCGACCGCTTCGAAAAGGACATCGCCGCCGCGCGCACCGAGGATGCGCCCTACCGCTGACCCACCCGTGCCAGGAGTGCTGCCGCCGCGCGGCCTCGATCCCGATCTGGAACCGCATATCGCATGAGCGTCCAACTGTTCTTCTTCTACACTTTCGCGGTCATCACGCTGGGCGCCGCCGCGGCCGTGGTGTCGGTGCGCAACCCGGTGCACGCGGCGCTGTTCCTGGTGCTGACGTTCTTCTCCACCGCCTGCACCTGGCTGCTCGCCGATGCCGAGTTCCTGGCCGTGGCGCTGGTGCTGGTCTACGTCGGCGCGGTGATGGTGCTGTTCCTGTTCGTGGTGATGATGCTCGACATCGATATCGCGCCGCTTCGCGAAGGCTTCGTGCGTGCGCTGCCGGTCGGCCTCATCGTCGCCGTCATCATGCTGGTGGAGATGCTGAGCCTGATCGGAGTGCGCTCGATGGAGGCCGTGCAGTCGGTCGATCCGGCGCTCGCCGCCGGCATGTCCAACACCGAATGGCTGGCGATGACCCTGTTCAGCCGCTTCCTGCTGCCCTTCGAGGTCGCGGCCCTGATCCTCACCGTCGCCATCATCGCCGCCATCCCGCTGGCACTGCGCCCGCGCCTCGGCGTGAAGTCGCAGAGCGTGCCGCGGCAGGTCAACGTCGATCCGCGCCAGCGCCTGCGCATCGTGAAGATGCGGAGCGAGGCGCCGGTCCGCGGCCAGAGCACCGAAGCCAAACTCGGGGAGGGCCTTGAGCCATGATCACCCTCGCGCATTACCTGACCTTCAGCGCGGTGCTGCTTTGCATCGCCGTGGCCGGCATCTTCATCAACCGCAAGAACGTGATCGTGCTGCTGATGGCGCTGGAACTCCTGCTGCTCGCCGTCAACACCAACTTCATTGCCTTCTCGCGCTTCCTCGGCAATCCCGACGGGCAGGTGTTCGTGTTCTTCATCCTTGCGGTGGCGGCGGCGGAGGCGGCGATCGGGCTTGCCATCCTGCTGGTGCTGTTCCGCAACCGGGCGACGATCAACGTGGGCGAGATCGACAGCCTGAAGGGATAGGCGGGCTGCGCGCGGGGCGCGCGCCGGCCGCACGCGGTTCCGCATGGATGCCGGAACCGTCATCGCACGCCAGGAATGGCCGCTTTCCAGGAAAGGTGGTTTGTGATCAGCAAAACCGTACTCCTCATCATCGTGCTGGCGCCGCTCGTCGGGGGGCTGGTCGCGGGACTGTTCCGGCGCCAGGTCGGGCGCGCGGGCGCCGCGGCGGCGGCCATCATCGGCGTGGCGCTGTCCTGCGTGCTCTCGTTCTGGGTGTTCTACCAGCTGGCCTGGGGCGGGGCGCCGGTCTTCAACCAGAACGTCTACACCTGGGTCGAGGTGGGTTCGTTCGGCATGCACATCGGCTTCCTCATCGATCGCCTCACCGCGATGATGATGGTGGTGGTCAGCTTCGTGTCGCTGATGGTGCACATCTACACCATCGGCTACATGGCCGACGACGACGGCTACCAGCGCTTCTTCAGCTACATCGCGCTGTTCACGTTTTCCATGCTGCTGCTGTGCATGGCGAACAACTTCCTGCAGCTCTTCATCGGCTGGGAGCTGGTGGGCCTGGCCTCGTACCTGCTGATCGGCTTCTGGTTCAAGCGGCCGTCGGCAGTGTTCGCCAACCTCAAGGCGTTCCTCGTCAACCGCGTCGGCGACTGGGGCTTCGTGCTCGGCATCGCCGGCGTGCTGTACTGGTTCGGCTCGCTGGATTACGCGCAGGTGTTCGCTGCGACGCTGGACCCGGTCAATGCGGCGCGGACCGTCGAGATCATCCCCGGCCACCCCTGGAGCGTGACCACGGTGATCTGCGTCTGCCTCTTCATCGGCGCCATGGGCAAGTCGGCACAGGTGCCGCTGCACGTCTGGCTGCCGGACTCCATGGAGGGCCCGACGCCGATCTCGGCGCTGATCCATGCCGCGACGATGGTGACTGCGGGCATCTTCATGGTCGCGCGCACCTCGCCGCTGTTCGAGCTGTCCGAGATGGCGCTGTCCTTCGTGCTGGTGATCGGCGCGACCACCGCGCTCTTCACCGGCCTCATCGGCATCGTGCAGAATGACATCAAGCGGGTGGTCGCCTATTCGACGCTGTCCCAGCTCGGTTACATGACGGTCGCGCTCGGCGTCTCGGCCTATGCCGGCGGCGTCTACCACCTGATGACGCACGCCTTCTTCAAGGCGCTGCTGTTCCTCGGCGCGGGCTCGGTGATCATCGCCATGCACCACGACCAGGACATGCGCCGCATGGGCGGGCTGGCGAAATACATGCCGATCACCGCCATCACCATGTGGCTGGGCTCGCTGGCGCTGGTGGCGGCGCCGGGCTTCTCCGGCTTCTTCTCCAAGGACCTCATCATCGAGGCGGTGGGCGAGTCCTCGCGCTGGGGTTCGGGCTACGCGTATTTCTGCGTGATGGCGGGCGTGTTCGTGACCTCGCTGTACAGCTTCCGCCTGCTCTACATGACCTTCCACGGCAAGGAGCGCTTCGTGGTCGAGCCCGCCAGGGGCGGCGCGCACCATGACCACGAGCCGGGCCACCTCGAACACCCGCCGCGCGAGTCGCCGTGGGTCATCACCGTGCCGCTGGTGCTGCTGGCGATCCCCTCGGTGCTGATCGGCTGGAGCACGGTGCAGCCGATGCTGTTCGGTGGCTGGTTCGGCGGTTCGATCCGCGTCGCCCCGGCCAATGACGTGCTCAAGGTACTCGGCCAGGAATTCCACGGCCCGCTCGCCTTCACCCTGCACGGCTTCACCCAGTTGACGTTCTGGATCGCGCTGGCCGGCTTCGCGGTCGCTACCTGGATCTGGCTGCTGAACCCCGGGCTGGCGACGAAGGCGAAGAAGACCCTGCGTCCGATCTACGCCATGCTGGTTAACAAGTACTGGGTGGACGACCTCTACCGCGTGCTCTTCATGCAGGGCGGCGTCGGCTTCGGCCGTGGCCTGTGGAAGCGCGGTGACGTCGGCGTGATCGATGGCGCGGTGAACGGCTCGAGCTGGATCGTCGCCCGCACCGCCGCCGTGGTGCGCTGGGTGCAGTCGGGTTACCTCTACCACTACGCGTTCGCGATGATCGTCGGCCTGATCCTGCTGCTCGGCGGGCTCTGGTGGACGGTCGCCCGCATCGCCGCCTGATCGACAGGGAACAGGACACCTCATGCAGTTTCCGCATCTTCTGAGCCTGCTGATCTGGCTGCCGATTGCCGGATCGATCGTCGTGCTGGCCCTGCGCAGCCGCCCCGAGGTGGCGCGCTGGGTGTCGCTCGCGTTCGCGCTGGCGACCTTCCTCGCCTCGCTGCAGCTGTGGACGGGGTACGACCGCTCCGGCCCCCTGCTGCAGTTCGTCGAAAGCCAGCCCTGGATCGCAGCACTGAACGCGAACTACGCACTCGGCGTGGACGGCATCTCGGTGGCGCTGATCGTGCTGACCACGCTCGCCCACCTCCTCGTGGTGATCTCCTCCTGGGGCCAGATCAAGGACCGAGTGGCGCTCTACATGGCCTCGATGCTGGCCATGGAAGGCGTGCTGGTCGGCGTCTTCGCCACCACCGACGCGCTGCTCTTCTACGTCTTCTTCGAAGCCATGCTGATCCCGATGTTCCTCATCATCGGCGCATGGGGCGGGCCGCGGCGCATCTACGCCACGCTCAAGTTCTTCATCTACACCTTCTTCGGCTCGATCTTCATGCTGATCGCGCTGATCTACCTGCACCTCAAGACCGGCGAGTTCTCGCTGGCCGCGTTTGCCGCGGCGCCGCTCGACGCCACCGAGCAGGCCTGGCTGTTCTTCGCCTTCGTCGCCGGCTTCGCCATCAAGGTGCCGATGTGGCCGGTGCACACCTGGCTGCCGGATGCGCACGTGGAGGCCCCGACCGGCGGCTCGGTGATCCTCGCCGCGATCATGCTGAAGGTCGGCGGCTACGGCTTCATCCGCTTCTCGCTGCCGATCGTCCCCGACGCCAGCCACGAGTTCGCCTGGGTGATCATCGCCTCCTCGCTGATCGCCATCATCTATATCGGCTACGTGGCGCTGGTGCAGGAGGACATGAAGAAGCTGGTCGCGTACTCCTCGGTCGCGCACATGGCCTTCGTGACACTCGGCATCTTCATCGCGCTGGCGCTGGTGCGCACCCACGGCAATCCGCTCGGCGCGCGCCTCGGCGTGCAGGGCGCGATGGTGCAGATGATCTCGCACGGCTTCGTTTCCGGCGCCATGTTCGCCTGCATCGGCGTCATGTATGACCGCCTGCACACCCGCATGATCAAGGATTACGGCGGCCTCTCGCAGCCGATGCCGTGGTTCGCCATGTTCTTCGTGCTGTTCTCCTTCGCCAACTGCGGCCTGCCCGGCACCAGCGGCTTCGTCGCCGAGTTCATGGTCATCCTCGCCGCCTTCCAGGACAGCCCGCTGATCGCGCTGCTGGCCGCCTTCACGCTGGTCATCGGCGCCGCCTACACCCTGTGGCTGGTCAAGCGCATCGTGTTCGGCCCGGTCACCAGCGAGCGCGTCGCCGGGATGCAGGACCTCAACCCGCGCGAGTGGATCGTGCTGGCCGTGTTCGCCATCGGCGTGCTCGCCATCGGCTTCTATCCCAAGCCGCTCACCGACCTGATGGAGCCGGCCGTGCAGAATCTCGTCCAGCAGCTCGCCCTGTCCAAGTTCTGATCCCGCGCCCATGCCCACCTTCAATCCCGCCGATCTTCGCGTCATTGCACCCGAGCTGTTCCTGGTGTGCTCGACCTTCGCGATCCTGCTGATCGACCTGTTCCTGAAGCCGACGCAGCGCCACGTCACGCACTGGCTGGCGCTCCTCGCGCTGGTGGTCGCGGGCGCCCTGGTCTGGAGCGGCGCACCGCCGATGGGCGAGGTGGCGGCCGCGTTCGACGGCATGTTCCTGCGCGACGGCATGGCGACGCTGCTGAAGCTGTTCGTCCTGCTGACGATCGCCCTGGTGTTCGTCTACAGCCGGCCCTACCAGCGCGATCGGGGCCTCAACATCGGCGAGTTCTACCTGCTGCTGCTGTTCGCCGCGCTCGGCATGATGCTGCTGATCTCGGCGGGCAACCTCGTCACCGTGTTCCTCGGCCTCGAGTTGATGGCGCTCAGCTCCTTCGCGCTGGTCGCGCTCAACCGCGATTCGCCGCTGTCCTCGGAAGCGGCCATCAAGTTCTTCGTGCTCGGCGCGCTGGCCTCCGGCCTGCTGCTCTACGGCATGTCGATGCTGTATGGCGCCACCGGCACGCTGGACCTCGCCCAGATCCGGGCCGTGAGCGACTTCACCGCCGGCAGCCCGCACCGCACCCTGCTGGCGTTCGGCCTGGTGTTCCTGATCGTCGGCATCGCCTTCGAGTTCGGCGCGGCGCCGTTCCACATGTGGCTGCCGGACGTCTACCACGGCGCACCGACCTCGATCACGCTGTTCATCAGCTCGGCGTCGAAGCTCGCCGCGTTCGGCCTCGCCTACCGCCTGCTGGAAGGCGCGCTCGGCGGCCTCGGCGCCGACTGGACCTTCATGCTGGCGCTGCTGGCGACGCTGTCGCTGGCGGTCGGCAACGTGATCGCCATCGCGCAGAGCAACCTCAAGCGCATGCTGGCCTACTCGACCATCTCGCACATCGGCTTCGCGCTGCTCGGCTTCGTCAACGGTACCCAGCAGGGCTTCGCCGCGGCGCTGTTCTACATGATCTGCTACGCGCTGATGTCGACCGTCGCCTTCGGCATCATGATGGTGCTGGCGCGGGTCGGCTTCGAGGCCGAGGAGATCGACGATTTCAAGGGCCTCAACCAGCGCAACCCCTGGTATGCGGGCCTGATGGCGATCGCCATGTTCTCGCTCGCCGGCGTGCCGCCGCTGTGGGGCTTCTTCGCCAAGCTGATGGTGCTGAAGGTCGCCATCGACGCCGGCTACCTGTGGCTGGCGATCGTCGCCATCATCTTCGCCATCGTCGGCCTCTTCTACTACCTGCGCGTGGTCAAGGTGATGTATTTCGACGCGCCGGCGGATGACACCCCGCTGGTCGCCCCGGCCGACTATCCGCTGCGCTGGGTGCTGTCGCTGAACGGCCTCGCCCTGCTGGTGATGGGCATGGCGTGGAGCCCGCTCATGGAGTGGTGCACCCGCGCCTTCGCGGTCGCGGGTTGACTTCCCGCCTGGCGCAGCAGGCTCAATCCGCGGCCACTGCCTCCAGGATCTTCTGCCCTGCGCGTCGGGCTTCCCCGTGCGCGGCTTCGCGCTGGCGGGCGACATCGGACAATGCCTGGACATGTAGTCGATATCCAGGTTCAGTCGCTCCAGCAGAAAGTCGACGAAGGCGCGCACCTTCGGCGTCTGCCCGTGACCGCGCGGGAACACGGCGTTGAAGGGGTGGTCGCTTCCCTTCCAGCCTGCCAGCACACGCTTGACGTGGCCCGCCTGGACCGCCGGCTTGACCATCACGTCGGCACCCAGGACCAGGCCCTCGCCGCACAGCAGCGCGCCCTTCAGCGCCGCCGGGTCGTTGACGACCAGCACCGGGTCGATCTGGAACGCACGCGGGCCGTCACCCTCGTCGAGGTTCCACACGTAGCGGCTGCCTTGCCGTTGCACGGTCAAGGCAAGCACACGATGCTGCATGAGTTCGTCCGGGTGCTGCGGCTCGCCGTGGTGGTCCAGGTATCCCGTTGACGCGAACACCTGGCTGCGCAGCACGCCGAGCGGGCGCGCCACCAGGTTCGAGTCGGGCAGCTCACCGTGGCGCAAGGCGACATCGATCTCGCCGCTGATCAGGTCCAGCCGCTCATTGCTGAGCAGCATCTCCACTCGGATTTCCGGGTAGCGCCCGCGGAATTCACCCAACAGCGGCGCAATCTTGTCGATGCCGATCGAATGGGGCGCGGTGAAACGCAGCCAGCCGCGCGGACCGGCCTGGAGCTGGCTTACGGCACTCTTCGCTTCGCTGAGGTCACGGGCGATGTTCTGCGCATGCTCGTAGTAGATGCTTCCGGCCTCGGTCAGCCCGAGGCGGCGCGTCGTCCGGTTGAGCAACTGCGCCCCCAGTTGCGACTCGAGCTCCTGGACCTTGCGACTGACCGTGGTCTTGGGCAGGCGCAGCATGCGTGCAGCGCCGATGAAGCTGCCCTGCTCGACCACCTTGGTGAAGATCAGGATTGCGTTGAGGTCCTGGGACATGGTGAATCTCCGTAAGAATGATTGGTCCACCTGTTGGACAATTATTCCCTCAATCGGGGACTAATCAAGGTTCTCTGCCAGCCACATTTTGCATGCACACCCGCTGCAAGGTCGGCCCGCATGCCCGCCAGCCACCCTCATCGCATCGCCTGCCACTGGTTCAAGCCGGTGCCGGAGAGGGTCAGGCGACCCTGGACCAAGTATCGTCGAATCAGTGGCTTGAAGATATTTCCCGCTCGTCGTGACGTCGCTCGCGAGATCTTTCGCGGCCGCCTTTCCGCTGCTCCCACGCGTCGCCAGCGCGGCTGCCCGCAGCGTTCTCATCATCCCAATGGCGGGAAGACAAAGCGCAGCTGGCCTCGCAGTGTCGCCAGGGCCGCGGGGATCCACCGCGCGCTGGCGGGCGGCTGACTGCAACAGCGCACCGCATAGCAATCCGTTCCGGGCGCCCGCCGTGGCGCTGCGCAATGAGCGCCGCTCGCGCTCACCTTCACCCACCACCAAAGGAGAACATCATGCAGAACCCGACCAAAGAACTCAGCGGCAAGGCCGTCCTCATCACCGGTGGCTCGCGCGGCCTTGGCGCCGAACTCGCGAAGGCCTTTGCGGACCGCGGCGCGGACGTGGCGATCAGTTATGCACGCTCCTCGGCAAAAGCCGAGGCCGTGATCAAGGCCCTGCAGGCAAAGGGCGTGGATGCGCTCGCCATCCAGAGTGACCAGGGCGATCCCGCCGCCGCGCGGCCGCTGGTCGACACGGCGGTCGAGCGCTTCGGCAGGCTCGACATCCTCGTCAACAACGCAGGCATCGCGGTCCAGGGCCAGCAGGTCGACGACCCGGACTTCCGGTCGGCCGACAACGACCGCCAGTGGCAAGTCAATGTCATGGGCGCCGTGGCGACCACCCGGGCCGCAGCGCCAAGGCTGACGGACGGTGGCCGGATCATCTTCATCGGCTCCCGCTTCGGCACCCACGTGCTGGTACCCGGGGTGGCCGATTACGCCGGCACCAAGGCGGCCGTCATCGGCTACGCCAAGGGCGTGGCACGCGACCTCGGACCCCGCAACATCACGGTCAACGTGGTGCAGCCGAGCGTGATGCCGACCGACATGGCCGCCGCCGTGGTCGGCAACCCCGCGGTGATGGACGCGATCCTGGACCTGCATCCGGTGCGGCGGATCGCAACCCTGGAAGAGGTGGCGGACCTGGTCTGCTTCATTGCCGGTCCCTCCGCCGGGTACGTCACCGGCGAGGTGATCAGCGTCTCCGGCGGGGCAGGGGTCTGAGTGGGTGCGGCGCCGGGCATCCCGGCGTCCGCAGGCCTTGCCTCGTGGCGCGCGCGATCGCATGCATGATCTGATTGGCACAGGTGTGGGTCCGGCCTTGGTTGCTCTGAACCAAATTCGTCGGGAACGCCTCCGGCCGGTCGCTCCTGGTTGTGGATCGAATGCCACCTGCGCTTGCCCGGCGTCGGACCGGATCGGTGCCTATGTCTCCGCGCGTGCAACACCCTGTGGGAATGCTGCTCCTACAGCGCCTTCGCGAGACTCGGTGGCCGCAAGCGGCGGCAAGGCAGGGAGATGCGGCGAACCATGTCCGCGGAGCTTGCGTGCAGGAGTTGCTCCAAGTATCATGCGCAGCTCGGTGCGGGGTGGAGCAGTCTGGCAGCTCGTCGGGCTCATAACCCGAAGGTCGCAGGTTCAAATCCTGCCCCCGCTACCAACTTGGGTCTGGTGAAAAGGCCACCTCGCGTGGCCTTTTTGCTGGATCGAGCGCAGGATGCGCGCGTGCCGGTGTTTGGAAACGACACAACGGCGGACTACGGAATGGGCCTCGGGCCCATTTTTTGTTTCTCCCTTATGCAGCACGCCTGTCGCCAGCGCATTGATCTCACTGAAAAAGCAACTATCTTGCGCCGCGTGCGCGGGACGGGCGGGAAGCAGTCATGACGCATGAGGAACTCAATGCGCTGCTGGCGCCGGTGATCGCCGACCTCGGCCTCGAGCTGGTCGGCATCGAGTTCAGCCCGAGCCAGGGCGGAAGCGTGCTTCGCGTCTTCATCGACGAGCCGGAGCGCGGCATTACCATCGACGACTGCGAGCGGGCCAGCCGGGAAATCTCGGCCCTGCTCGACGTCAACGATCCGGTGGCCGGGCACTACACGCTGGAAGTGTCCTCGCCCGGGCTGGAGCGGCCGCTGTTCACGCCGGAACACTTCGCGCGTTTCATCGGCGCGGAGGTGAAGCTCACGCTGAACCTTCCGCTCGCCGGTCGGCGCCGCTTCCAGGGCCCGATCCGCGCGGTGGAGGGCGATCGCATCACGCTGGAGCAGGATGGCGCGCCGGTGGACGTCGTGCACGCCAATGTCGCCAAGGCCCATCTGGTACCCGATTACGCCGCGCTGGGGCTCGCCCCCGCTGCGAGTGGCCGGCCCGGGAGCGGTGGGGGCAGGAAGACGCGGCACTGAATTGCGCCGGCAAGGCGCGGAGATTGCCCGGCTGGAACCCGGCCGGGATGGGCAAGAACCTGAAGGATTGTCGTTCCGGCCGCAGCCGCGGTCGCGAAGGAGTTTCAAGATGAGCAAAGACCTGTTGCTGGTCGTCGATGTGGTCGCCAACGAGAAGGGCGTGCCGAAGGACGTGATCTTCGAGGCCATGGAGGCCGCGCTGGCTTCGGCCGCGAAGAAGCGCTATCTGGAAGAGGACGTGGCGGTGCGGGTCGCGATCGATCGCGACAGCGGCGACTACGAGACCTTCCGGCGCTGGGAGGTGGTCGCCGACGACGTCGTCATGGAGTCGCCCGACCGCCAGGTCCGCCTGATGGACGCGGTCGACGAGGTCGAGGGCATCGAGGTGGGCGAGTTCATCGAGCAGCCCATCGAGAATCCCGACTTCGGCCGCATCTCGGCGCAGGCCGCCAAGCAGGTGATCGTGCAGCGCGTGCGCGAAGCCGAGCGCGCGCAGGTCGTGGACGCCTACAAGGATCGTGTCGGCGAGCTCATCACCGGCATCGTCAAGCGCGTCGAGCGTGGCAACGTGTTCCTGGACCTCGGTGGCAATGCCGAGGCCTTCGTGCCGCGCGACCGCAGCATTCCGCGCGAGGCGGTGCGCGCCGGCGACCGCCTGCGCGGCTACCTCTACGAGGTGCGCTCCGAACCGCGCGGCCCGCAGCTCTTCGTGTCGCGTACCGCGCCGGAGCTGATGATGGAGCTGTTCAAGCTGGAAGTGCCCGAGGTCGGCCAGGGTCTGGTCGAGATCAAGGCCTGCGCGCGCGACCCCGGCGATCGCGCCAAGATCGCGGTGCTGGCACACGACCACCGCACCGACCCGATCGGCGCCTGCATCGGCATGCGCGGCTCGCGCGTGCAGGCGGTGTCCAACGAGCTCAACGGCGAGCGCATCGACATCGTGCTGTGGAATGAGAACTCGGCGCAGTTCGTCATCAACGCGATGGCGCCGGCCGAGGTGCAGTCGATCATCGTCGACGAGGAAAGGCACTCCATGGACATCGCCGTCGCCGAGGACAAGCTGTCCCAGGCGATCGGCCGCGGCGGCCAGAACGTGCGCCTCGCCAGCAAGCTCTCGGGCTGGCAGCTCAACGTGATGACCGCCGAGCAGGTGCGTCAGAAGAGCGAAGCCGAGCAGGAAGTCGCGCGCGAGCTGTTCATCGCCAAGCTCGGCGTCGACGGCGAGATCGCCAACATCCTGGTGCAGGAGGGCTTCTCCTCGGTCGAGGAAATCGCCTACGTGCCGGGTGCTGAGCTGCTGGCCATCGACGGTTTCGACGAGGACATCGTCGAGGAGCTGCGCGCCCGCGCGCGCGACTCGCTGCTGACCGATGCGCTGGCGGTCGAGGAGGTCCTGTCCGAGAACAAGCCGGCGGAGGATCTGTTCGCCGTCGAGGGCATGGAGGAGGGCCTGGCCTTCGAGCTGGCCCAGCACGGCATCATCACGCGCGAGAATCTCGCCGACCTCGCCACCGACGAGTTCATGGAACTCGGCATCGAGGGCGTCGACGAGGACCAGGCCGCGGGCCTCATCATGGCGGCGCGCGACCTGGCCGGCGAGGCCGCAGCCTCATAGCTAGAATTGGCCGACCCTGCGTGGCAGGGAGGATGCCGGCACGGCGAAGCCGGCCGGGAGCAGGCGGAGATCGGCCGCTTGGGTGAAGCGCCGTTGCGACAGGCGCAGCAATCGTCGCACGGGCACGGAGTAAGAAATCGATGTCGGACGTCACAGTCAAACAACTGGCCAAGGTACTCGGCACCCCCGTCGAGCGCCTGCTCGGCCAGCTCGGCGAAGCCGGAATGCAGTTTTCCGATCCCGAGCAGGTCATCAGCAGCACCGAAAAGGTGAAGCTGCTCGGCTTCCTGCGCCGCACCCACGGCAAGGCCGAGGCGGTCGCCGAGTCGTCGTCCACGCCGCGCCAGATCACCTTGCGCCGCCGCACCGTCAGCGAAATCACGGTCAATCCGGGGCAGCGCGGCGCCAGCACCAAGACGGTGAACGTCGAGGTGCGGCAGAAGCGCACCTACGTCAAGCGCAGCATCGTGGAGCAGGAGGCGCAGGCCGATCCGGAGCGCGAGGAGGCGATCCGCAAGCTCGGCGAGGCGCAGCAGCGCCGCGAGGCGGAGGAGCAGCAGCGCGCGGACGCCGAGCGCCGCCGCGAAGAGGAAATCGCCGCCGAGCGCGCCGCCGAGGAGGCCCGTCGCGCCGCCGCCGACGAGGAAGCACGCGCACGCAGCGAAGCCGAAGCCGCCGAAGCCGCCGCTGTCACCCAGAGCGCTCCGACGCCCGAGCCCGCTGCCGCCGCTGCTGCGCCCGCGGCACCACGCGAACCCGCACGCCCGCGTCCGGAGCGACTGCGCGAAGCGCCCGCTGCGCCGACCGCCGACCGCCACGGCCACAAGGCCAAGCATGGCGCGCATCGCCCGCGTGGCGAAGGCGAGGGTGGCGGCCGCTACGTCGGCCAGGAACTGCATCTGTCGCAGGAGGGCGCTGCGCGCCGCACCGGGCGCAAGCGCGCCAAGCCGCGCGTGGAGCAGGCGCGCTCCGGCTCCTCGCACGCCTTCTCGCGGCCGACCGCGCCGGTGGTGCGCGAGATCGCCGTCGGCGAATCGATCACCGTGGCCGACCTCGCGCAGAAGCTCGCGATCAAGGGCGTCGACGTGGTCAAGGCGCTGTTCAAGATGGGCGTGATGGTCACCATCAACCAGGCGATCGACCACGATACCGCCGTGCTGGTCGCCGAGGAACTCGGCCACAGGGTCACCGCGGCCGAGGACACCAGCGCCGAAACCACGCTGCTCGCGCAGCAGGTGGAGGGTGACGCCACCACGCGTCCGCCGGTGGTCACCATCATGGGCCACGTCGACCACGGCAAGACCTCGTTGCTGGACTACATCCGCCGCACCCGGATCGCCTCGGGCGAGGCCGGCGGCATCACCCAGCACATCGGCGCCTACCACGTGGACACGCCCAAGGGCGTGGTCACCTTCCTCGACACCCCGGGCCACGCGGCGTTCTCGTCGATGCGCGCGCGCGGCGCCCAGTCCACCGACATCGTGGTGCTGGTGGTCGCCGCCGACGACGGCGTCAAGCCGCAGACGGTCGAAGCCATCCAGCATGCGCGCGCCGCCAAGGTGCCGCTGATCGTGGCCATGAACAAGATGGACAAGTCCGAGGCCAACCCGGACCACGTCAAGCAGGGCCTGGTGCAGCACGAGGTGGTGCCCGAGGAGTGGGGCGGCGACGTGCAGTTCGTGCCGCTGTCGGCCAAGACCGGCATGGGCGTGGACGATCTTCTCGACGCGATCTCGGTGCAGGCCGAGGTGATGGACCTCAGGGCGGTGGCCGAGGGACGCGCCAGCGGCGCGGTGATCGAGTCCAGCCTCGACAAGGGCCGCGGCCCGGTTGCCACCGTGCTGGTGCAGCAGGGCGAGCTCCGGAAGGGCGACTTCCTGGTCTGCGGCATCGAGTATGGCCGCGTGCGTGCGCTCTTCAACGAGTCGGGCCGCCAGGTCGATTCCGCCGGTCCGTCGATCCCGGTGCAGGTGCTCGGACTTTCCGGCGTGCCGGAGGCGGGCGATGATTTCGTGGTGGTCGAGGACGAGCGCCTGGCCAAGGATGTCGCCGCGCAGCGCCAGCAGAAGCGCCGCGAGACGCGCCTGGTCAAGCAGGCCGGCAACCGCATGGAAGACATCATGGCGCAGATGGGCCAGAGCGAGGAGCAGCTGGCGCTGAACCTCGTCGTCAAGGCCGACGTGCAGGGCTCCGCCGAGGCGCTCCGTGAGGCGCTGACCGCGATCGGCACCGAGGCCATCCGCGTCAACGTGATCGCCTCGGGCGTGGGCGGCATCACCGAGTCCGATGCGACGCTGGCCGCGGCATCAAAGGCCGTCATCATCGGCTTCAACGTGCGTGCCGATGCCTCGGCGCGCAAGGTGATCGAGGCCAACGGGCTGGACCTGCGCTACTTCTCGATCATCTACGACGTGATCGACCAGGTGACCCAGGTCGCCACGGGCCTGCTCGGCACCGAGGTGCGCGAGGAGATCATCGGCGTGGCCCAGGTGCGCGACGTGTTCAGGAGCTCCAAGTTCGGCGCCGTCGCCGGCTGCATGGTCGTGGAGGGCGTGGTCAAGCGTCACAAGCCGATCCGCGTGCTGCGCGACAACACCGTGATCTTCCAGGGCGAACTGGAATCGCTGCGCCGCTTCAAGGAGAACGTCGACGAGGTCCGCAACGGCATGGAATGCGGCATCGCCGTCAAGCAGTACAACGACGTCAAGCCCGGTGACCAGATCGAGTGCTTCGAGCGCATCGAGGTGGCACGCACGCTGTAGGCCGGGATTCGGGATTGGGGATTCGGGATTCGCAGGAGCGCGGCTCCGGACTCCCGTCCCGCAGTCTCGCGTGCTGATGCTTTCCCGAATCCCCAATCACCAATCCCCAATCCCGGCTCCATGAACCGATCCTTCTCCCGTTCCGACCGCGTCGCCGCCGAAATCCGGCGCGAAGTCGCGGTGCTGGTCCACCAGGCCGTGCGCGATGCGGCGCTGCCGTCGGTCAGCGTTTCCGACGTCGAGGTCACCAAGGACCTCGACGTGGCAACGATCTACGTCACCGCGCTGGTCGGCGACACCGCCGGCGAGGCCGTCGCCATGCTCAAAGAACTCGCGCGCGATTTCCGCCGCGAACTCTCCCGCAGCATGGCCATGCGCCGCGTGCCGGAGCTCCGCTTCCGCTACGACGATTCGGTCGACAAGGGCGAGCGCATCGAGCAGTTGTTGCGTGAGGAGCCGGGATTGGAGAGACGGGATTCGGGATTGGATGACGAGCCCGGCGCGTCCTGACGACGTGACCGTTGCTTGCTTGCAGGTGCATCGTTTATTCGCTACTGCGGTTTCGCGAGAGGATGTCGGGCGATGAGCGCCCCCCAATCCCGAATCCCCAATCCCAAATCCCGGCCCCTCAGCGGCCTGCTCCTCCTCGACAAGCCCCAGGGCCTGAGTTCCAATCGCGCCCTGCAGAAGGTCCGGCGGCTGTTCGGCGCGGACAAGGCGGGGCATACCGGCAGCCTCGATCCGCTGGCGACCGGGTTGCTGCCGGTCTGCTTCGGCGAGGCGACCAAGATCGCCGGATTGCTGCTCGGCTCGCGCAAGGCCTACGAGACGACGGCGCGGCTTGGCCTCACCACGACCACGGAAGATTCCGAGGGCGAGGTGCTGGCGCGGCGCCCGGTGCCGCCGCTCGACGCGGCGACGATCAACGCCGCGCTGGCGACGCTCACCGGGCGCATCCGCCAGGTGCCGCCGGTCTATTCGGCGCTCAAGCAGGGAGGCGAGCCGCTCTACGCCAAGGCGCGGCGCGGCGAGTCCGTCGAGGTCGCCGCCCGCGAGGTCGAAGTGCAGCGCTTCGAGTTGCTGGAGCACGCGGGCGAGGAACTTCGTCTGCTGGTCGAATGCGGCTCTGGCACGTACGTGCGCAGCCTGGTGCGCGACCTTGGCGAGCGCCTCGGCTGCGGCGCGCATGTCGGCGCGCTGCGGCGGCTGTGGGTCGAGCCGTTCCGGGAGCCCCGCATGCACACGCTGGAGGCGCTCGAGCACGTGGCCGCGGACGGCGGCACGGCGGCACTCGATGCCCTGTTGCTGCCACTGGAAGCGGGACTGGTGGACTTTCCCAAGGCGCGGCTCGACGCGGCGGCGGCAGCGCGCCTGCGCCAGGGCCAGGTGGTCGACTGGACCGGGCCGCCGGGGACCTGCGTCGCGGTGGACACGGACGGACGCGCCGTCGCGCTGGCCGAAGCCGCCGGCGGGCGCCTGCGCGCCGTGCGCGGCTTCAACGCGCCCCCGGCCTGATCGCCACTGCGCCACCCGCGTTCACACCGCCGCGCTCGCCGAAGTGGTTATAATGAGCGGCTTTTCGAAGCAGACCCTTAACGCGGACCGTGCTCCCGACAGGCTGGCCCGCGCCGTACGTACCATCGAGAGGTATTCCTCATGTCGCTTTCCACCGAACAGACGTCCCAGATCATCGCCGACTTCGGCCGCGGCCAGAACGACACCGGTTCGCCGGAAGTACAGGTCGCGCTGCTGTCCGCCCGCATCGAGCACCTGTCCCGCCACTTCGCCAGCCACGGCAAGGATCATCACTCCCGCCGCGGCCTCCTGAAGATGGTCAACCAGCGCCGCAGCCTGCTCGGCTACCTCAAGCAGAAGGACAACGAGCGCTACAAGACGCTGATCGAGCGCCTCGGCCTGCGCAGGTAGGTAGGGGTGCAGCACGCCGGTCGCCGCCGATCCGCGGCGCCGGCCTGCTGCGCATGGGAGTTCTTCGCGCGGCCGCCCGCGGCCGCCTTGCAGCAAGTCAATCCGGATGGCCGCCATGGGGCGCGCCATCCTACAAACCCAGGACAGACAAAGTGGCCAAGGTAACCAAGTCATTCCAGTACGGCGCGCATACCGTCACCCTCGAAACCGGCGAGATCGCCCGCCAGGCATCGGGCGCCGTGCTCGTCAGCATGGGCGGCACGGTGGTGCTCGTCTCCGCGGTTGCCGCGGCCAGGGCGCGTGAGGGGCAGGACTTCTTCCCGCTCACCGTCGACTACGTAGAGAAGTTCTACTCCGCCGGCCGCATCCCGGGCGGCTTCTTCAAGCGCGAAGGACGCCCGACCGAGAAGGAAACGCTGACCTCGCGCCTGATCGACCGTCCGATCCGCCCGCTGTTCCCGGATGGCTTCAGGAACGAGGTGCAGGTCATCGCCCAGGTGGTCTCGATGGATCCGGAGATCGACGGCGACATCCCGGCCCTGCTCGGCGCTTCGGCCGCGCTGACCCTCGCCGGCGTGCCCTTCAGCGGTCCGATCGGCGCCGCGCGCGTGGGCTATGCCAACGGCCAGTACCTCCTCAATCCGAGCCATTCGGAAGTGAAGGAGTCGGATCTGGACCTCGTCGTCGCCGGTACCGCCAATGCGGTGCTGATGGTCGAATCCGAGGCGAAGCTGCTGAGCGAGGACGTGATGCTCGGCGCCGTGGTGTTCGGCCATCGCGAGATGCAGGCGGCCATCACGGCGATCAACGAGTTCGTTGCCGAAGCCGGTCGCAAGACCTTCAAGTGGGAAGCGGCGGTGCGCAACGATGCGCTGTTCGACGCGCTCACTGACGCCATCGGCGATCGCCTCGGCCAAGCCTTTTCCATTCGCGACAAGCTCGAGCGCCGCGATGCCATCTCCGCGATCCGCGCCGAGGTGAGCGAGGCGATCGCCGCCAAGGCGGAAATCCAGGGCTGGAGCGCGGGCGACATCGCCAGCGCCTTTGGCGAGATCGAGTACCACACCCTGCGCGATGGCGTGCTGAAGACCCGCGTCCGCATCGACGGCCGCCAGCTCGATGACGTGCGCGCCATCCAGTGCCGCGTCGGCGTGCTGCCGCGCACCCACGGCTCGGCGCTGTTTACGCGCGGCGAGACGCAGGCGCTGGTCACCGTCACCCTCGGCACCACCCGCGACGCGCAGATCATCGACGCGCCGGAGGGCGAGTCCAAGGATCCGTTCCTGTTCCACTACAACTTCCCGCCGTTCTCGGTGGGTGAAACCGGCCGCTTCGGCGCGCCCAAGCGCCGCGAGATCGGCCACGGCCGCCTCGCCAAGCGCGGCGTGCAGGCGGTCAAGCCCTCGATCGAGGCCTTCCCCTACGTGCTGCGCGTGGTGTCCGAGATCACCGAATCCAACGGCTCCTCGTCGATGGCCTCGGTGTGCGGCTCCTCGCTGGCGATGATGGACGCCGGCGTGCCGCTGGCCGCGCCGGTCGCCGGCATCGCCATGGGCCTGGTCAAGGAAGGCAACGATTACGCCGTGCTGTCGGACATCCTCGGCGACGAGGACCACCTCGGTGACATGGACTTCAAGGTCGCCGGCACCGCCGAGGGCATCTCGGCCCTGCAGATGGACATCAAGATCGAGGGCATCACCGAGGAAATCATGCGCACCGCGCTGGCCCAGGCCAGGCAGGGCCGCCTGCACATCCTCGGCGAGATGGCCAAGGTCATCACCAGCTCGCGCACCGAGATGAGCGAGTACGCGCCGCGCCTGATCACCATGAAGATCCACCCGGACAAGATCCGCGAGGTGATCGGCAAGGGCGGCAGCGTGATCCGTTCCATCACCGAGGAGACCGGCGCCACCATCGACATCAATGACGATGGCACCGTGATTATCGCCTCGGTCAACCGCGAGGCGGGCGACGCGGCGAAGAAGCGCATCGAGCAGATCGTCTCCGACGTCGAGCCCGGCCGCATCTACGAGGGCAAGGTCGTCAAGCTGATGGACTTCGGTGCCTTCGTGACGATCCTTCCCGGCAAGGACGGCCTGGTGCACGTCTCGCAGATCTCCAACGAGCGCGTGGAGAAGGTCTCCGACAAGCTCAAGGAAGGCGACGTGGTCAAGGTCAAGGTGCTCGAAGTCGACAAGCAGGGCCGCATCCGCCTGTCGATGAAGGCGGTGACCGAAGAGGAAGGCGCCGACCCCGCCTGAGGCCGCCGCATCGGATGAATGAGAAAGGGCGGCCACTGGCCGCCCTTTTGTTTTGCGATGGCGGCGCGGCAGGCGCCCGGTCGCCTGCACGCAGGCTCCTACCCCCGGAAGGGCGGTTTCCGTAGGAGCGCACCTGGGCGCGACCTGCGCTATTGCTGCGGAAAACGGCATGGCAACCGGGTCGCCTGCACTGTAGGTGCGCACCTTGTGCGCGACCCCGCAACCCACCCGCCGTGGACGTTCAACGTCCCGGGCGCCTGCGCGCAGGCGCTTGCTTCGTAGGAGAGCGCACCCGGGCGCGACCTGTGTCGCGCCGGAGAGCAGGGCGGCTCCCGCCGCCTCAGTTCACGCGATAGAAGCTGTGCGCGCCAATCGTGGCCAGCGGCGGACCCTTGATCCAGCGCGGGGAGACCTGGTCGGAGACAACGAAGGAATCGGCGTGGGGGACGACGAACTTGCGTTCATCGTCGGGGCGCGACCAGTTGTCGATGGCGCGGCCGGCGATCATCCACGCCTTCTGCCAGGCCTGCGGGTTCTTCAGCATGCGGTTGGCGCTGCCGAGGGTGGGGGCGAACTGCTTGGGTGAATTGACCACGTCACAGACCGTCGAACCCCAGCGCCCGGTGTCGCGGCGGCGGAGGGCGACTTCGGCCACCGCCATCTGGCCCCGGGTCGATTCGCTGCGTGCCTCCAGGTAAACGGTGGTGGCAAGGCAGATGTGGTCGGCAGCGGGTTGCGGTACGACCGTGGCCAGCCACAGCAGGAACGCAAGTTTCATGCGGCACCTCTCTTCTACACGACCGCACGGCAAGGTGGCGCGCAGGGGCCTGGCCTCCACGCTCCGCGGCGCAGCGCCGTGGCGCCCGCCTGCCTCACCCCTAAGGTCCTGGATTGAACAAGGTGGCGGCGCGGGCTTCCGTACGATGCGGAACGGCCCGTGCTACGCCGGCTGATCGCGTCTGCCACCCCGGCAGTCGCTCCAGCCTCGAAATCGCGGCGCTGCGATACGCGGCGCCACTTGCCGATCGCGGGGGATGACCCGGCACGACCGCATTGAAGGATTCATGTATCCGAACGCCCGCATCTGGCGGGCAACGGGCGCGCAGACTAAAGCAAGAGCGCGCCCTTGTCAGTCTTTTTCTCGCGGCCCCATTCAGGCTGAAGTAAGGGGAACTCTGGCTGGCGGGCAGGCGGCTAGGCTGGCCCGCGATATGGAGACGCTCGCACAGGCATCACGCCGCCGGTGTTCCGGGGTCCGGAGGAAGCGGCCTGCTTCCGGCGAGGGTTGCCCGGCAGCCGTCGGCGCGGAGGACGCCGGACGCCGCGTCGGACACCACGCCCAGGCCTTCGCTGGTGCTGCCGGTCGGGGCGGCGTAGAGGATGCTGCCCATGTTGCGCCCAGCCGCGTCGAGGAGCCCGGTGCCGGGTGCCGGGGCGGGGCCGGCGATCGAGAGGCGCTGCAGATGGCGCTTGTTGCCGCCCCGGAAGTGCAGCCGGGCGACGATCTCCTGTCCCGGGTAGCAGCCCTTGTCGAAGCGTGCCACGCCGAGCCGGTCGAGCCCGAGCGCCTGCGCCACGAACTGTCCCGAGAGCGCGGGGGCGAGGAAGGGCAGGCGAGCTTCGACGTCGGCCAGGCGCCAGGTCGCCAGCGCTTGCGCGTCGGCGGCCGCTTCCGCCTGGGGCGCGAGCCAGGCGATGCCGCCGGGCTGGGCCAGCGCGAAGCCGCCGCGGTGCGGCATGGCTTGGTCGATGCCCATCGGGCCCGCGCCATCGGCGGGCAGCAGGCGGTGCAGCGTCCAGCCGGCGAGATGGCGAAGCTGGACGTCGGAACGGAACACGAAGCGGGCGAGTTCTTCGCGCATCGCCGCCGCCCCGCCGAGCGGCAGCCACGCCAGCCAGAGTCGGGCATCGCAACGCAGCAGGGCGAAGAAATGGCGCGCCCGGCCCTGTGCGTCTAGCCAGGCATTCCATTGCCAGCGCCCGGTCGCCAGCGCGCGGACATCATTGCAGAACTGGGCCTGCGTGAATGCGGCGACGTCGGCGCCGGAAAGCTCCACGATATCGGCGGCACAAAGGGGGCTGGCCATGGGCGAAGGAGGAAACACCAGGGAACCGGCGCCAGTGTGCTGGCTGCCGCCACGGCAGGCAACCGGCGGCCCTGCAGGATGGATGCCAAAGGTTGCCGCAAACGGCGACTGGGTTTAACCTTCAGGGTGCACTGCACCATGTCCGACACGCCTCTCCTCCCTGACCAGCCGCCGCCGCAGACCGGCGTCGAACGCGCAGCTCCCGTGCGCCGCCGGCTCGTGGACGACGGCAGGAAGGGCACGGACGCCGACACGCCGCGTCTTGACCCCACGCGTTACGGGGACTGGGAAAAGAACGGCCGCTGCATCGACTTCTGAACCCGTCGCGTCCGCGCGGCGATCCTTCATCCGTTTACTCCGCACGAGCCAGCCATGCCAGCCACTGCGCGTCCGTTGTCTCCGCACCTGTCGGTCTACCGCTGGCAGATCCAGATGGTGACCTCGATCCTGCACCGGGTTTCCGGTGTCGCCCTCGCGGTCGGCACCGTCCTGCTGGTGGCCATGCTGGTGGCGCTTGCGGCCGGTCCGGAGGCGTGGGCGAGGATGACTGCGTTCAGCCGCTCCTGGATCGGCATCGTCCTGCTGGTCGGCTTCACCTGGGCGTTCTCGTTCCATCTCCTCAACGGTATCCGGCACCTCGGCCAGGACCTCGGCTGGGGTTATCGCATCGATCAGTTCGTGCGCAACGGCTGGCTGGCCAGCATCGGCAGCCTGGTGCTGACCGTGGTGCTGTGGGCCTGTGCCTTCATGCAGTGGGGTGGCGCATGAGCCAGTTCCGCACTCCGCTGAAGCGCGCCCTCGGGCTCGGCTCGGCCAAGCACGGCGTGCACCATTTCCTGGTGCAGCGCCTGACCGCGATCGCGCTCATCATCCTGGGCATCTGGTTCGTCTGGTTCGTGCTGCGCCTGCCCGGACTGGATTTCGATGGCGCGCGCGCCCTGCTGGCCGCGCCATGGAACGCCCTGCTGATGGGGCTGTTCGTGATCGCCGCGTTCTGGCATGCCCAGCTCGGACTGCAGGTGGTGGTGGAAGACTATGTCCACACCCACGGCTGGCAGCTCTTCCTGCAGGTGGCGATCCGCTTCCTGTGCATCCTCGGCGCCGCCGCAAGCGTGTTCGCCATCCTCCGCATCGCATTGGGACGCTGACCAGATGGCAAGCTACACGATCCAGGAACACCAGGTGGACGTCATCGTGGTCGGCGCCGGCGGCGCGGGACTGCGCGCCACCGTGGGCCTTGCCGCGACCGGCCTCGAGACCGCCTGCATCACCAAGGTGTTCCCGACCCGCTCGCACACGGTCGCGGCACAGGGCGGCATCTCGGCCGCGCTCGGCAACATGGGCGAGGACGACTGGCGCTTCCACTTCTACGACACGGTGAAGGGCTCGGACTGGCTTGGCGACCAGGACGCGATCGAATACATGTGCAAGAACGCGCCGGCCGCCATCATCGAGCTGGAGCACTATGGCGTGCCGTTCTCGCGCACCGAGGAAGGGCTGATCTACCAGCGCCCCTTCGGCGGCATGACCACCCATTTCGGCAAGGGCACTGCGCAGCGCACCTGCGCCGCAGCCGACCGCACCGGCCACGCCATCCTGCACACGCTGTACCAGCAGGCGCTCAAGCACGACGCGCGCTTCTTCATCGAGTATTTCGCGCTCGACCTCATCTTCGACGCCGACGGCGCCTGCTGCGGCGTGCTGGCGCTGGACATGAACGAGGGCACCCTGCACCTCTTCCGCGCCCACGGCGTGGTGCTGGCGACCGGCGGCTACGGCCGTGCCTACTTCAGCGCCACCTCCGCGCACACCTGCACCGGCGATGGCGGCGGCCTGGCGCTGCGCGCGGGCCTTGCGCTGCAGGACATGGAGTTCGTGCAGTTCCACCCGACCGGCATCTACGGCGCCGGCTGCCTGATCACCGAGGGCGTGCGCGGCGAGGGCGGCTACCTCACCAACGGCGCCGGCGAGCGCTTCATGGAACGCTACGCGCCCAACGCCAAGGACCTCGCCTCGCGCGACGTGGTCAGCCGCGCCATGACCATCGAGATCCGCGAAGGCCGGGGCGTGGGCGAGGACAAGGACCACATCTTCCTGAACCTGCAGCACCTCGGCGCGGACGTGCTGCACGAGAAGCTGCCCGGCATCTCCGAATCCGCGCGCATCTTCGCCGGCGTCGACGTCACCCGCCAGCCGATCCCGGTCCTCCCGACCGTGCACTACAACATGGGCGGCGTGCCGACCAACTACCACGGCGAGGTGGTGCAGAAGGTTGGCGAGGAAGCCGAGAAGGTGGTGCCGGGGCTGTTCGCCATCGGCGAGGCCGGCTGCGTGTCGGTGCATGGCGCCAACCGGCTCGGCTCGAACTCGCTGCTCGACCTCGTCGTGTTCGGTCGCGCGGTGGCGCAGCGCTGCGCGGAGACGATCCGCCCGCGCCAGCCGCACCGCGACCTCCCGTCATCGGCGACGGACGCGGCGCTGGACCACTTCGACCGCATCCGCCACGCCAATGGCTCGCTGCCGACGGCCGAGATCCGCCTCACCATGCAGCGCACCATGCAGGCCGACGCGGCGGTGTTCCGCACCGAGAAGACCCTGCAGGAAGGCTGCCTGAAGATGGACCAGGTGTTCGCCTCGTTCGCCGACGTGCGCGTTTCGGACCGTTCGCTGGTCTGGAACTCGGACCTGATCGAGACGCTGGAACTCCAGAACCTCCTCTACAACGCCGTCGCCACCATCAATTCCGCCGAACAGCGCCACGAGAGCCGCGGCGCGCACGCGCGCGAGGACTACCCCGAGCGCGACGACCAGAACTGGATGAAGCACACCTACGTCAAGGTGGACCCGAACGGCAGGTGCGCCTTCGACTACCGCCCGGTGCACATGCACACCATGACCTCCGACGTCGACGTGGTGCCGCCGCAGAAGCGCGTGTATTAGAAGCGGGGATTCGGGATTGGGGATACGGGATACGCCCGGCCGCTTTTCCGAATCCCTAATCCCTAATCTCGAATCTCGAATCCCGGAACCACCATGTCCGAATTCACGTTGCCACAGAACTCCAGGATCACGGAAGGCAGGCACTTCCCGGCGGCGGCGGGCGCGAAGAACGTGCGCACCTTCCGCGTCTACCGCTGGAATCCGGATGACGCCGCCAATCCCCGCGTAGACCGCTACGACGTCGACCTCGCCACCTGCGGGCCGATGGTCCTGGACGCGCTGATCAAGATCAAGAACGAGATCGATCCGACCGTCACCTTCCGCCGATCCTGCCGCGAAGGCATCTGCGGCTCGTGCGCGATGAACATCGACGGCACCAACACGCTGGCCTGCACCCGGGCCATCGAGGACCTGCCCGCCGGCGACGTCAAGCTCTACCCGCTGCCGCACATGCCGGTGGTCAAGGACCTGGTTCCCGACCTCACGCATTTCTACGCGCAGCTTTCCTCGATCCGCCCGTGGATCCGTACCGAGACGCCGCCGCCGCCCGACCGCGAACGGCTGCAGTCAAGGGAGGATCGCGCGAAACTCGACGGCTATTACGAGTGCATCCTGTGCGCCTGCTGTTCCACCGCCTGCCCGAGCTACTGGTGGAACGCCGACCGTTATCTCGGCCCCGCGATCCTGCTGCAGGCCTACCGCTGGATCGTGGATTCGCGCGACGAGGACACCGGCACGCGCCTGGACGAACTGGAGGATCCCTTCAAGCTCTACCGCTGCCACACCATCATGAACTGCACGCGCACCTGCCCGAAGGGACTCAATCCCGCCAAGGCGATCGCCGAGACCAAGAAGCTGCTGGTCGAGCGGCGGGCCTGAGGACGCGCCATGGAGCCGCGCCTGGTGTTCTGGCCCGCGGTCGCGATGGCGCTCCTGACCTTCCTGGTCTGGCTGCGCATGTACGCCAGCCGCGTCGGCGAGATGCGCCGCTTGCGCATCCATCCGCAGGCGGTGGCGACCTCGGCGATGGCGGCCGCGGGGTTCCAGGACACCCGCGCCGCGGACAACTTCAGGAACCTGTTCGAGCTGCCGGTGCTGTTCTACGCCGCGCTCGGCATCGCCTTCGCCATCGGCGCCGTCGATGCGCTCCTGCTGGCGCTGGCCTGGCTGTTCGTGGCGCTGCGCGTCGCGCACAGCTCAATCCACCTCGGCTACAACCGCGTCATGCACCGCTTCATCGCCTACGCCGCGGGCGGCTTCGTGCTGTGGGCGCTATGGGCGCTGCTCGCCTGGCGACTGCTGGCATGAGCGAGCTGGCCCGCCTGCGCTGGCGCGCGCGGCGCGGCACGCGCGAGCTCGACCGCCTGCTCGGCTGGTGGCTGGACGAGCGCCATCCGGCCGCGGACGAGGCCACGCGCAGCGCCTTCGCTGCGCTGCTCGACTGCCCCGATCCCGATCTCTGGGACTGGCTGACCGGCCACGCCGAGCCGGAAGAGCCGCGCTTCGCAGCGATCATCGATGAAATCCGCGCCGCCCATCGCGTTTGATTACCGGCCGTCGCGCCGCATCGCCGCTGCCGCGCTGGCGCTGGCGGCGCTCGCGCTGGCCTGCGCCACGCTCAACGATCTGCCCGCCGGGCTCCGCCTGCTGCTGGTACCGGCGTTGCTGGCGGCCGTCGCGGTTGGACTGTGGCGCTTCCTGCATCCACCCTTCCGGCGGGTGGCCTGGGGCGGCTCCGGCTGGCTGCTGATCGACCGCCAGGGTGATGCGCATGCCGCCACCCTGGTCGGCCAGCGCCGGCTCGGCAACCTCCTCGCGCTCGACTTCCGCTGCCCCACGCGGGCGCCGTTCCGCCCGCTGCTGGCGAGCGACAATCTCGACGCCGACACGCGGCGTCGCCTCGTTCTGACACTCGCCCGCGCCGACATCGCGCCCGCCCCATAGCCGTCTCGCCTTGCCGGCGCGTGCGGGCTGCGGCAACCTGCCGATGCCCGCGCGCCGCGGCGACGTCCACGACCAGGATCACAGCGCCGCATGTTCCGCCCCCTCGAAGCCTTCATCGGCCTGCGTTACACGCGGGCCAAGCGGCGCAACCACTTCATCTCCTTCATCTCGCTGGTGTCGATCCTTGGCATCGCCGTCGGCGTGACCGCGCTCATTACCGTGATCTCGGTCATGAACGGCTTCGACAAGGAGCTCAAGGACCGCATCCTCGGCATGGTCGCGCACGCCACCATCGAGGGCATCGACGAGACGGTGAAGGACTGGCCGCGCGCGGTGGAACTGGCGGAGAAGAATCCGCACGTGCTCGGTGCCGCGCCCTATGTCGAGCGCCAGGCGATGCTGCAGGCGGCGCGGGTCGGCGGCGCGATCATCCGCGGCGTGGTGCCGGCGCTGGAGGAGAAGGTGTCCGACGTCGGCAGCCACATGAAGCGCGGCTCGCTGGATGCGCTCGCGCCCGGCTCCTTCGGCATCGTGCTGGGCGGGGAGCTGGCAATGACGCTCGGCGCCGACGTCGGCGACCGCGTCACCGTGTTCGCGCCGGTGTTCAGCGCCACGCCGATCGGCGCGCTGCCGCGCTTCAAGCCGTTCACCGTGGTCGGCATCTTCGAGATCGGCATGCAGGAATACGATTCCGGCCTTGCCCTGGTCAGCATGCAGGACGCCGAGACGCTGTACCGCCTGGCCGGGCCGACCGGCATCCGCCTGCGCCTGGACGACATGTTCCAGGCCTGGGCGATCGGCCGCGAGCTGGCCGGGGAACTCGGCCAGTACTACCGCGTCACCGACTGGATGCAGGGCCACAGCAACTTCTTCAAGGCGATCGCGATGGAGAAGAAGGTGATGTTCCTGATCCTGTCGCTGATCGTCGCCGTGGCCGCCTTCAACCTGGTCTCGACGCTGGTCATGCTGGTGCAGGACAAGCAGCCGGACATCGCCATCCTGCGCACGCTGGGGCAGAGCCCGCGCAGCATCATGGGCGTGTTCATGGTGCAGGGCGTGCTGGTCGGCTCCCTCGGCATCGCCCTCGGCGTGCTCGCCGGCGTGCTGCTCTCGCTCAATCTGCCGGAAATCGTGCACTGGATCGAGCGCACCTTCCACGTCACCTTCCTCTCGCCCGACGTCTACTACATCAGCGAACTGCCGAGCGACCTGCACTGGCGCGACGTCGCCTGGATCACCATCACCGCCTTCATCTTCTGCACCCTCGCCACGCTCTACCCGGCGCGCCGCGCGGCCAAGACCGAACCGGCGGCGGCGTTGAGGTATGAGTAGGAACGGGAATCGGGAATGGGGAATCGGGAATGGTCAAGGGCGGCTTGCGCGGGTACATGTGGCAGTCAAGCCGGCGCGGCGTCGCTTTTATGAGAGCAGGGGATGGGAATGGGAATCGGGACTGGTCAAGTGGGGACCGTGCGGCATGAACTTTCGCATTCGGATTGAGCGTCGATGAACACGGCTTCTGCGATTCCCGATTCCCGATTCCCGATTCCCGCCGTCGTGCTGCAGGCACGACGGCTCGCCAAGACCTACCAGGAAGGCCGCCTGCGCACCGAGGTGCTGCGCGAGGTGGATCTTTCCGTCGGCCGTGGCGAGACGGTGGCGATCATTGGTGCCTCCGGTACCGGCAAGAGCACGCTGCTGCACATCCTGGGCGGCCTCGACGCGCCTACGGCGGGCGAGGTGAGCGTGGTCGGGCAGTCCATGTCGCGGCTCTCCGATCGCGCCCGCGGCGAACTGCGCAACCGCGCGCTCGGCTTCGTCTACCAGTTCCATCACCTGCTGCCGGAGTTCACCGCGGTCGAGAACGTCTGCATGCCGCTGCTGATCCGCGGTACGCCGATCGCCGAGGCGCGCGAGCGGGCGACGGCGCTGCTCGGCCGGGTCGGCCTCGGTGCGCGCCTGGAGCACAAGCCGGGCGAACTCTCGGGCGGCGAGCGCCAGCGCTGCGCGGTGGCCCGCGCGCTGGTCACGCGCCCGGCCTGCGTGCTCGGCGACGAGCCCACCGGCAACCTCGACGAGAACAACGCCGCGCAGGTCTACGAGCTGATGCTGGAGCTCAACCGCGAGATCGGCACGGCGCTGGTGCTGGTCACCCACGATCCCGCACTGGCGGCGCGCGCCGACCGCGTGCTGGAACTCACCGGCGGCGCCCTGCACCCGCGCCACGGTTCCGCCCGGAGCGAAGCCGCGCCCTCGTAGGAACGCACCCTGTGCGCGATCGGACGCCGTCCCGCACCCGATCGCCCCGACCACAAGGAACCGGATGGTGGCTGCGGCAGGATTCCCGCGCGCACATGGAACCGCACTCCTCGGCGTGGCGACCGCGGTCGCCCTGCTCGCCGGCGCGCTCGTGGTGCATGCCCTGCCGGTGCTGCCGCCGCGCTGGCTGGATGGTACGTTTGCCCTCCTCGGCGCCGTGCTGCTGGCGCGGCCACGCGGGCGCGCGATCGGCTTCCTGCTGCTCGGCTTCGCCTGGTGCGCGTTCCGCACCGACCTCGCGATGGAATCGCGCCTGCCGCGCGCGCTGGAGGGGCGCGACTTCACGCTCACCGGCGTGGTCGATGGCCTGCCACGCACGCGGGCTGGCGCCACCAGCCTGCAGTTCCGCATCGAGCAGGCGACGCTCGACGAAGCTCCACTCGACCTTCGCGGCCTCGTCCGCTTGTCCTGGTACGACGATGCGCCGCCGGACCTCGCCGCCTGCACGGGCTGGCGCCTGCGCGCGCGCCTGAAGCGCCCCCGCGGGCTGGTCAACCGCGGCGGCTACGACTCCGAGCGCCAGGCGCTGGAACGCGGCGTGGTAGCGGGCGGCTACGTGCGTGATGCGGAGGCGGCCGAGTTCCTCGGCACGCGCCCGCTTTGCGTCGACGGCTTGCGCGGGCGCCTCGCCGCGGAGATCGCCGCGCGCGTGCCGGATGCGCACGATGCGGCGCTGCTGCGCGCGTTTTCCGTGGGCGACACCCGCGGCCTCGCCGCCGCCGACTGGGATACCGCGCGCATCAACGGCGTGTCGCACCTGCTTGCCATTTCGGGCTTCCACGTCGGCATCGCCGCCGTCTTCGGCGCGCTGCTGGTACGACTGCCGTGGCGGCTCCGGCCGCGGCTCGGGCTCGTCCTGCCGTTGCCGGTGGCGCAGGCAGCGGCGGCACTCGCGGTGGCGTTCGGCTACGGCCTCCTCGCCGGCAGCAGCCTGCCCACCGTGCGCACGCTGCTGATGATCGCGGTGGTCACGCTGACCCGCTTCGGGCGGCGCCAGGGGAGCGGTCCGCACGGCCTTGCGCTGGCCCTGATCGCGATCCTCGCCTTCGACCCGCTGGCGACGCTCGCGCCCGGCTTCTGGCTGTCCTTCGCCGGCGTCGCCGTATTGATGTTCTGCCTGGTGCGGGGCGAGGCGGGCGTGTGGGGCTACGTGCGCGGACTCGGTGCGATCCAGCTCGCGATGACAGTGACCCTGCTGCCGCTGACGGTCTGGTTCTTCGGCCAGGCCTCGCTGGTGGGCGCGGCGTCGAACCTCGTCGCGGTGCCGGTGGTGAGCTTCCTGGTGGTGCCGCTGTGCCTGCTTGGCCTCGCCGCGCTGCTCACCGTTCCGCCGCTGGCGACGCCGGTGCTGCTGCTGGCCGGCTGGGCCAACCATGGCCAGTGGTGGCTGCTGGAGCGGCTGGCCGCGTTGCCGGGTGCGCATTGGTACCTGCCCGACGTGTCACTGTGGGCGCTGGCGGCGGCGTCCCTTGGCGCCATGTGGATGTTCCTGCCGCGTGGCGTGCCGCTGCGCCCCCTCGGCGCGGTGCTGTTCCTGCCGCTGCTGCTGCCGCTGCGCAGCACGCCGGCGCCCGGCGCATTCGAGGTCCACGTGATCGATGTCGGGCAGGGACTCGCCGTGCTCGTGCGCACGGCCGGGCACGCGCTGCTCTACGACGCCGGCGCGCGCTACCCGTCGGAGTTCGACCTCGGCGAGGCGGCCGTGCTGCCGACGCTGCGCGCGCTCGGCGTGCGCAGGCTCGACCGGATCATCGCCAGCCACGGCGACAACGACCATGCGGGTGGCGTGCCCGCGGTCGCCCGCGAGCATCCCGAGGCCGACGTCCTGGCCGGCGAACCAGGGCGCCTGCCGATCGCGTCGGCGCAGTGCGAAGCCGGCCAGGCCTGGGAGTGGGACGGGGTGGCGTTCCGGATCCTGCATCCGGACACGGTTGCCATTGCCGCCACGCACAAGGGCAGCGACAACGATCGTTCCTGCGTCCTGCTGGTGACCGGCGCAGGCGGCCGGCTGCTTGCGACCGGCGACATCAGCCGCCGCGTGGAACCGCGGGTCGCGGCGGAGCTGCCGCCGGGGCCTGCGCCGGTGCTGCTGGTGCCCCACCACGGCAGCAGGACCTCGTCGGGAGCCGACTTCATCGCGGCCCTGGATCCGCCACTCGCCATCATCTCCGCGGCGTGGCGCAGCCGCTTCGGGCATCCGCATCCGGAGGTCGTCGCGCGTTACCGGGATGGCGGCGTGCCATTTGCCAACACGGCCGAAGCGGGTGCCGTGGAGATCGATTTCCCGATCGGCTCGCCGCCGTCCATCACCGCCCGCGAACGCGAGCGGCAACGGCGCCACTGGCGCGAGTGAAGCTGCCACCGCGCGCACAGTCCGCCGGCGCCCGGCTGTTATGATGCGCCCCTGTTGCGATGCTGTTGAAGGGTGGGCGCGTGCTGGAACTCCTGATGGCCGGCGGATGGGCGATGGTGCCGATCCTGCTCTGCTCCGCGGTCGCGCTGGCGATCATCCTCGAGCGCTTCTGGAGCCTGCGGCGCAGCGCCGTGGCACCGCCAGGGCTCGGCGGCGAGGTACGCGAATGGGCGCGCACGCGCCGGCTCGATCCGGCCCACGTCGAGGCCCTGCGCACCAATTCGCCGCTCGGTGAACTCCTCGCCGCCGCGCTGGAAGTGCGCCATCGCCCGCGCGAGGTCATCAAGGAGCGCGTGGAGGACACCGGCCGCCACGTCGTGCATCGCCTCGACCGCTTCCTCAACACGCTCGGCACCATCGCCCTGGTGTCGCCGCTGCTCGGCCTGCTCGGCACCGTGTTCGGCCTCATCCGCATGTTCCTGGCGGTGATGGTGAGCGGCGTCGGCGACCCGATGAAGATGGCCGGCGGCATCGGCGAGGCGCTGGTCTGCACCGCCGCTGGCCTGTGCGTGGCGATCCCGGCCTACGCCTTCCATCGCTACTTCCGCGGCAAGGTCAATGACCTGCTGGTGGAAATGGAGCGCCAGGTGTTCCTGCTCAGCGACGAACTCACCGCGACGGCGGAGCTGCCGCCGGCGGCAGCCATCGCGCCGGCGGCCGCGCGCATGGCGCACGCCGCGGTCTGACATGCGCATCGCCGCTGCCCGCCGCGAGGCCGATTTCGAGATCAACGTGATCCCGCTGATCGACGTGCTCCTCACGCTGATGATGTTCTTCGTCCTCACCACCACCTTCGTGCAGCAGTCGGGCATGAAGGTGACCCTGCCGCAGGCCGAAACCGGCGATACGGCGCAGGCGCCGGACATGCTGGCGGTGCTGATCGATCGCGACGGACGCTTCTTCGTCGACAACGAGGAAGTGCTGAACCCGGGCCTCGATTCGCTCAAGGAAGTCATCGCCCGAGTTGCCGGCAGCGACCGCGCGCGCCCGGTCAGCCTGCGTGCCGACGCGATGACGCCGCACCAGGCCGTGGTCACCGCCATGGATGCGCTGGGCGAGCTCGGCTTCACGCGGCTTTCCATCGCCACCACCCCGACGCAGCAGGCTGCGGGCGCGCAGTGAACGCGGCCGCCGCGCGCGGGCCCTCCGGCTTCGCCCTCTACCGGCGCCTGCTCGGCTACGCGCGGCGCTACTGGGCGGTGGCGCTCCTCGCCGTCACCGGCATGGTGGTGGACGCCGCCTGCATGGGCATCTTCGCGCGGGCGATCAAGCCGATGCTCGACAACCTCTTCATCGAGCGCGACCCGGGCGCGATCTTCTGGATGCCGATCGTCATCGTGGCGATCTTCCTCGCCCGCAGCATCGCCACCTACTCGACCGACTACGGCACCGCCTACATCGGCCGCGGCGTGGTGCAGCAGCTGCGCCAGCAGGTGTTCGACCGCTATCTGGCCATGCCTTCGGAGTTCTTCGACAGCGAACCCGCCGGCCAGCAGATCTCGCGCATCACCTACAGCTCCGAGCAGGTCGCACAGGCGAGCACCGACGCGCTCAAGACCACCGTGGTGGACGGGCTCAGCATCGTCTTCTACGTCATCGTGATGCTGATGGCGAGCGTCTGGCTGACCGTCGCGCTGCTGGTCATGGTGCCGCTGGTCGGCGTGCTGGTGGTCGGCGTCGGCCGCCGCTACCGGCGCATCAGCCGCAACATCCAGGGCTCGATGGGCACCGTCGCCGGCGTCATCGAGGAGGTCGTCGGCGCCCACCGCGAAGTCAAGGTGTTCGGCGGCCAGGCCTACGAATCCAGCCGCTTCAACGCCGTCGCCGAGCACACGCGGAGGCTCGGCGTGAAGGTGGCGGCGACCAACGGCCTGGCCAGTTCGCTGGTGCAGCTGATCGCCGCCGTGTCGCTGGCGCTGATCGTGTTCCTCGCCACGCGGCCGGGCATGATCGACACCATGACGCCCGGCGATTTCACCTCCCTGGTGCTCGCCATGGGCGGCATCCTGCCCTCGCTGAAGCGCCTGACCACGGTGCAGGCCAACCTGCAGCGCGGCCTCGCCGCGGCCGAGGAGATCTTCGCGCTGATCGACCGCAGCGGCGAGCGCGACAGCGGCGGCGTGGAGCTGTCGCCGGCCACCGGCGCGCTCGAGTTCCGCGATGTCTCGATGTCCTACGCGGTGAAGGCGAGGGCGGCGCTCCACGACATCGACCTCGTCTGCCCGCAGGGCAGCGTGACGGCGCTGGTCGGACGTTCGGGCAGCGGCAAGTCGACGCTGGCCAGCCTGATTCCGCGCCTGCGCGAGCCCAGCAGCGGGCGCATCCTGCTGGGCGGCCGCGATCTCGCCGACTACAGCCTGGCCAGCCTGCGCCGGCAGATCGCGTGGGTCGGACAGACGGTGGCCCTGTTCGACGATACCGTGGCGCGCAACATCGCCTATGGCGGCCTCGCCGGCGCCAGCGAGGAAGCCATCGTTGCCGCGGCCGAGGCGGCCAACGCGATGGAATTCATCCGCGAACTCCCCGATGGCATCCACAGCCGCGTCGGCGAGCGCGGCGGGCTCCTCTCCGGCGGCCAGCGCCAGCGCATCGCGATCGCCCGCGCGCTGCTCAAGGATGCGCCGATCCTGATCCTCGACGAGGCCACCAGCGCCCTCGACAACGAATCCGAGCGGCTAATCCAGGGCGCCCTGCAGCGACTGATGCGCAAGCGAACCGTGCTGGTGATCGCGCACCGCCTGTCCACCATCGAGCGCGCCGACAATATCGCCGTGCTGGAATCGGGCACCATCGTCGAGCAGGGCACCCACCGCGAACTCCTGGCGCGCGGCGGCGCCTACGCGGCGCTGTACCGCACGCAATTCGAGGAGGGCACGGCGGGAGATTGATGGGATGGACCGCGGGCGTCCCGCCCGCCTGCGGGCCGGAGGCCCGCGATCCACGGCGCTCTCGATCGGCCCGGTGAAGTGATACTCAGCATCCATCCATCGAGCACTCTCCGGTCGGCATCCATGCCTCCCCCAGCCGCTCGTGGCGGCTTCGACCGCAGTCCCAGCCTGCACCCGAGCCAACCCCAACCCCAACCCCAACCCCAAACCCCATGTCCCGCTTCCTGCAGCGCATCTGGTACGAAGGCACGCCGCCGCGCCTCTGGCTGCGCGCGCTGGTGCCGGTGTACCGGTCGCTGCGTGCCCTGCATCTCGCGCCGTACCGGCTCGGCTGGCGCCGGCCGCTGCGGTTGCCGGTGCCGGTGGTCGTGGTCGGCAACCTCACTGCCGGCGGCAGCGGCAAGACGCCGCTGGTCATCGCGCTGGTCGAAGCGCTGCGTGAGCGCGGCTTCCGGCCCGGCGTGGTCAGCCGCGGCTACGGCGGCGGCGAGCGCGGCCCGCTGCTGCTGCCCGCCGATGCCGATCCGGCACGGGTCGGCGACGAGCCCTGCCTGATCCGCCATCGCACCGGCGCGCCGGTCGCGGTCGGGCGCAGGCGGCCGGAGGCCGCGGCGTTGCTCGCAGTGCAGGGTGCGGACGTGGTGGTCGCCGACGACGGCCTGCAGAACCCCTCGCTGGCACGCGACGTGGAACTGTGCGTGATCGATGGCGCGCGCCGCCTCGGCAACGGCCTGCTGCTGCCCGCCGGGCCCCTGCGCGAACCGGCAGGGCGCCTCGCCACCGTCGATTTCCGGATCTGCAACGGCGGCGCTCCGCTGCCGGGCGAATACGCGATGACGCTCGCGGGCGGGGAAGCGGTGACCCTTTTCGCACCGGAGCGGCGCCGGCCGCTGGATGCGTTTGCCGGCCAGCGGGTGCACGCGGTGGCGGGCATCGGCAACCCGGAACGCTTCTTCGCGAGCCTGCGCGACCATGGCATCGAGGTCGTGCCGCATGCCTTCCCGGACCATCACGCCTTCACGCCCGATGATCTCCGCTTCGCCGACGCGCTGCCGGTGCTGATGACCGAGAAGGACGCCATCAAGTGCCGCGCCTTCGCGGGGGATGGCTGGTGGCAGGTGCCGGTGCGCGCGGAGTTGCCGGATGACTTTTTCGACAAGGTGGCGGCGCGGCTGGCCGCCGCGGCAGGGCTCGAGGCCGGGAGCCGATCGTAGGTCGGACCTACCGCCCTGGCGGTTCAGGGCTGCGAGCCGGGCAGCGGCGGGGGTCCGGGTCGCGCCGGGCCCGCTCAGGCCGAGCTGGGGCTCGGCCGTTCCCAGGGAGCCGTGCTCCGGATGGAGTTCCCGGATTGACCGCGGCCATTGCGCCGGTGCTTATCCCGGGAGCGGCCGAGCCCCAGCTCGGCCCATGCTGCGCGGCGCGGCAGCGCGCTCCGGGGTGCGGCCTTGCGATCCCGCCCGCGCGGCCCAATCCTGATCCGGCGCGCAGCCGATCGACTATGCCTCTCGACACCTTCCATCCCGCCGTCTCCACCTGGTTCCGCCGCGTGTTCCCGGCGCCGACGCCGGCGCAGGAGCAGGCTTGGCCGGCGATCGCCGCCGGCCGGCATACGCTGATCGCGGCGCCGACCGGCTCCGGCAAGACGCTGGCCGCGTTCCTGGCGGCGCTCGATGATCTGGTGCGGCGCGGCCAGGACGGCGCGCTGCCGGACGAGACGCTGGTGGTCTACGTGTCGCCGCTGAAGGCGCTGTCCAACGACGTGCAGGCGAACCTCGAGCTGCCGCTGGCCGGCATCGGCGAGGAACTCGCGCGCCGGGGATTCCCGGAGGTGGCGATCCGCACCATGGTGCGCACCGGCGACACGCCGCAGGCCGAGCGTGCGGCGATGCGCAAGTGCCCGCCGCACATCGTCGTCACCACGCCCGAATCGCTCTACATCCTGCTCGGCTCGGAGTCCGGCCGGCGCATGCTGGAGACCACGCGCACGGTGATCGTCGACGAGATCCACGCGCTGGCGCCGAACAAGCGCGGCGCCCACCTCGCGCTCTCGCTGGAGCGCCTGGATGCGCTGTGCGGCCGACGCCTGCAGCGGATCGGGCTGTCCGCCACGCAGAAGCCGATCGACGAAGTGGCGCGCTTCCTGACCGGTGCTCCCGCCGCGGGCGGGGAGCGCGACTGCGCCATCGTCGATACCGGCCACGCGCGCGCGCGCGACCTCGCCATTGAGCTGCCGGAGGCGCCGCTGGAAGCGGTGATGTCGGGCGACGTGCGCGGGCAGATGTATGCGCGGCTGGAAGCGCTGATCGGCCAGCACCGCACCACGCTCGTCTTCGTCAACACGCGGCGCATGGCCGAGCGGGTCGCGCGACACCTGTCCGAGCACCTCGGCAGGGAGCGCGTGATGGCGCACCACGGCAGCATGGCGCGCGAGCACCGCCTCGACGCCGAGCAGCGCCTGAAGCGCGGCGAGCTGTCCGCGCTGGTGGCCACCGCCTCGCTGGAACTCGGCATCGACATCGGCGACGTGGAGCTGGTCTGCCAGATCGGCTCGCCACGCTCGATCGCCGCTTTCCTGCAGCGCGCCGGCCGCGCCGGGCACCAGGTCGGCGGGCTGCCCAAGGCGCGCCTGTTCCCCGAGTCGCGCGACGACCTCGTCGAATGCGCCGCGCTGCTGGACGCGGTGCGCCGCGGCGAGCTCGATGCGCTCAGCGTCGAAGCCGAGCCGCTCGACGTGCTGGCGCAGCAGATCGTGGCCGAGGTGGCCTGCCAGGACTGGGGCGAGCAGGAACTCTACGACTGCCTGCGCCGCGCCCAGCCATTCGCCGCGCTGACCCGCGAGCGTTTCACCCAGGTGTTGCGCATGCTGGCCGAAGGCTTTTCCACGCGCCGTGGCCCGCGCAGCGCGTGGTTGCATCGCGATGCGGTCAACGGCGTGCTGCGCGCCGCGCGCGGCGCGCGCCTGACCGCGCTGACCTCCGGCGGCGCCATCCCCGATACCGCCGACTACGAGGTGGTGCTGGAGCCGGAGAGCTTCCGCGTCGGCACCGTCAACGAGGATTTCGCCGTCGAGAGCCTCGCCGGCGACGTGTTCCAGCTCGGCAACCAGTCCTACCGCATCCTGCGCGTCGAGCGCGGGCGGGTGCGCGTCGAGGATGCCAAGGGCGCGCCGCCCAGCATCCCGTTCTGGCTCGGCGAGGCGCCCGGGCGCAGCGACGAGCTTTCACGCGCGGTGGCGCGCCTGCGCGAGGAGGTCGCCGGCCGCCTTGCTCCATCGCGCGGCGACATGGCGGCCGCGACGGCGGCGGCGCGCGCCTGGCTGCAGGACGAGGTCGGCCTTGGCGAGGCGCCAGCGCGGCAACTTGCCGATTACCTCGCCTCCGCGCAGGCCGCGCTCGGCCTGCTGCCGACGCAGGACGTGCTGGTGCTGGAGCGCTTCTTCGACGAAGCCGGCGGCATGCAGCTGGTCATCCATTCGCCCCATGGCAGCCGCCTCAATCGCGCCTGGGGACTGGCGCTGCGCAAGCGCTTCTGCCGCTCCTTCAACTTCGAGCTGCAGGCCGCCGCCACCGAGGACGCCATCGTGCTGTCGCTCTCGACCAGCCACAGCTTCTCGCTGGAGGAGGTCGCACGCTACCTCCATTCGGCCAGCGCCGAGGAGGTGCTGGTGCAGGCGCTGCTCGATGCGCCGATGTTCGGCGTGCGCTGGCGCTGGAACGCGGTGACCGCATTGGCCCTGCCGCGCTGGCAGGGCGGCAAGCCGGTGCCGCCGCAACTGCAGCGCATGAAGGCGGAGGACCTGCTCGCGGGCGTGTTCCCGGACCAGGTGGCGTGCCTTGAGAACATCGTCGGCGAGCGGCAGATCCCCGATCACCCGTTGGTCGCGCAGACGCTGCACGACTGCCTGCGCGTGGCGATGGACGTGGACGGCTTCGTCGCCCTGCTGCGGCGCCTCGAGGCCGGGGAGGCGCGCGTCGTCGCGCGCGATCTCGCCGCGCCTTCGCCGCTGGCTGCGGAAGTGCTTGCCGCGCGGCCGTACGCCTATCTCGACGACGCACCGCTGGAAGAGCGCCGCACCCAGGCGGTAGCGAGCCGTGGCCTTGTCGATCCCGCCCGCGCCGACGACCTCGGCCGCCTCGATCCGGAAGCGATCGACGCGGTGCGCGGCGAGGCCTGGCCCGAAGCGCGCTCGGCCGACGAACTCCACGCCGCGCTGCTCGGCATCGGTTTCGTCACGGAGGGCGAAGCCGCGGCTGCTGCCGGCTGGCCGGCCTGGCTGGATGCCTTGGCAGCGGAGCGGCGCGTCACCCGGCTGGCGCTGCCGGGCGAAGCCGCGACGGGAGTCTGGGTGCCTGCCGAGCGCCTGCCGCAGTTCGACGCCCTGATGCCGCAGGCTGTGGCGCGACCGCCCATCGCCGCGCCAGCGGAATACGCGGCTACCGCATGGACCCCCGAAACCGCGTTGGCCGACCTCCTGCGCGCGCGCCTGACCGCGCTTGGCCCGGTGCCGGCCAGCCGGCTGGCGGCCTCGCTCGGGATAGCGGACAGCGACGTCGACATCGCACTCGCCGCGCTCGAGCGCGAGGGCGGCATCCTGCGCGGCCGTTTTTCCGCCGCCGCGCTGGACGCGGGCGGCGAGATGGAATGGTGCGAGCGCCATCTCCTCGCGCGCATCCATCGCTACACCGTGCAGCGCCTGCGCCGCGAGATCGAACCGGTCGAGCCGCGCGATTTCATGCGCTTCCTCTTCGACTGGCAGCACGTCGCGCCCGGCGCGCAGCTGCGCGGCCCCGACGCGCTCGCCGCGGCACTTGCCGCGCTTGAGGGCTACGAGGCCGCGGCCGCGGCCTGGGAAGGTTCGATCCTGCCGGCGCGCATCGCCGACTACGATATCGCCTGGCTGGACCAGCTCTGCCAGAGCGGCCGCATCGCCTGGCTGCGCCTGCGCGCGGCCGGCGGCGCGACCGGTGCGGGACCCGTGCGCGCCACGCCGATCGTGCTGGTGCCGCGTCGGCAATTGGAGCGCTGGATCGGCCTGGCCGGGCGAAGCGCCGCCAGTGCCGGCGAATTGCGCTCGCGTGCGCAGGCGGCGGTCGATCATCTCGCCACGCGTGGCGCGTCGTTCTTCGAGGAACTCCAGGGCGGCACCCGGCTGCTGGACGCGGAACTCCAGGAGGCGCTCGGTCAACTCGTGGCCGCGGGACTGGTGCATGCCGACGGCTTCAGTGGCCTGCGCGCGCTGGTCGCGCCGGCGCGTGCGACGGCACGCCGCCGCGGCCGCGGACGCCTGCTCGGCCTCGAAGACGCCGGCCGCTGGGCCCTGCTGCCGCGAGTCGCCGAGGCCGCCGACGGTCGCGATGCCGAGGCGGTGGAGCACGTGGTGCGCGTGCTGCTGCGTCGCTACGGGGTGATCTGCTGGCGCCTGCTCGCCAACGAGGCGCCGTGGCTGCCACCCTGGCGCGAGCTCCTGCGCGTGTGCCATCGCCTGGAAGCGCGTGGCGAGATCCGCGGCGGGCGTTTCATTGCCGGCATCTCCGGCGAGCAGTTCGCACTTCCCGAAGCAGTGGCCGCGCTGCGCCAGGTGCGCCGCCGCGGCCACGACGGCCAGCTCGTCTGCATCAGCGGAGCCGATCCCCTCAACCTGGTTGGCACCCTGCTGGCCGGCGAACGGCTGCCGCGCCTCGCCAATGCGCGCGTGCTCTACCGCGATGGCATGCCGGTGGCGACGCGGAGCGCCGGGAAAACCGCCGTGCTGGTGGACGCCAGTGCCGGCGAGCGCCACGCGATGCAGCTGCATCTGCTGCGTGGGCGGGCGCCCGTGGGGGAGCTTGCAGGCGTGGAGGACTGAGAGCGCTTGCGTCGGCCACGTAGGGCCGACCTACGGACGTTTCGCGACATCGCCGCGCAGACCATCCTCGGCCCTCTACCGCAGGTCGGGGCTAAGTCCCCGATAATGCTTCGCTGGGCTTACCAGACGTCCAGACGTCCAATCCGCTCCAGCAGTCTCAGGTTGAGCGCATGCTGCCCGAGCTGCCAGGCGGCAAGCTGCGCGGGATCGATCGCGGGCTGCCCGTCAAGGGCGCTGAGGCGCCGCTTCCACCCGCTGCGGTAATGGTGGATGGAGATGTCGCCGGTGATGTCGCTGCCGACGAGCTGGCCGGAGAGCGTATCGATCACGGCGTTCAGGTGCTCCTCGCGGAGCTGCCCCTGGTCCCAGTTGGTGCGGGCGACCTCCGGCGACAGCACGTCCTTGTCGATCGAGAGATAGGTTGGCTCCGCAAGGCGCTCGGAAAGGAATGCGTCCACCAGCGCGTCGGGGGTGTCGAAATTGCGGAATGCAGCGGCGAGCCCCAGCCAGCGTGGCCAGCCGGTGTCCACGTCCACCGTCCAGTAGCGCAGCTTGCCGCGGCGGAGCGGCGCCAGGTAATTCTCCCAGGCGTGTGCGCGCGACACGTCGGCCGAGCCGATGCCGAGCACGTCCACGCGCGTGACGAAGGGCAGCAGCGCCACCTTGCGCACCCACGAACCGCAGTGGATGCCGAACGGGAAGCGCATGTTGTCCGGGTGGTTGTCGAACACCAGCACCGCGAACGGGCCGTGTGCGACGGCGCGCGCGACCAGCGGCCAGGTGAGGTGGTGGTAGTCACCGCTGCCGAGGAACACGGTGCCGTGCCGCGCCGGAAGGCGGCTTTCCAGGTGCGCGTCGAGGGCGCGGAAGCGACGCAGCGAGCAGCCGAAGCGGATCGCCTCCTGCCAGTCGGCAAGATCGAGGCGATGCTCGTCCGGCAGCGGCCCGACCGAGCGGTCGAAGTCGAGCACCAGCGGCGCGTCGCTCATGGTTCGTCACGCTCCGCCGCGCGGCTTTCCGCCCACTGCCGGTCACTCTCGAAACGGCCGGCAAGGCGCTTCAGCACCCGGCGCAGCAGGCGGCTGCGCGGACGCACCGCGTGGCGGGTGAAGGTGAACTTTGCGCCCAGCGCGGCCTTGATCGCGGGGTCGGTCCAGCCGGCGACGTAGCAGGCAAGCTGCCGCCGGCGCGCGTACTCGAGGTTGTGGAACCAGCTCACGAAGTAGAGGTTGCAGTCGCGCGCGGCCGGGTAGTCGAAGCCGATGTACTTGTCGACCAGCGCCTCGCCGACCACGAAGCACAGATTCCAGCCGATCATGCGCCCGTCCACGCGGTACACGAAGACGATGCCGCCGAGCGAGGCGTCCTGCAGCACGGCGTCGAAGAAGGCGCGGCTGAGGCGGTCGAAGTGGATTTCGCTTTGCGCATGCACCTGGAGGTAAAGGGCGTAGCAGGCTTCGCGGAAGGCGGCATCGGTGAAGCGCGGATCGCCGGTGGCGATCTCCTCGACCTCGATCCGGTCGATAACGCGCAGCTTGCGGCGGATGTCCTTGCGCCGGCTGGCGGACAGGCGCGCGAGGTACTCGTCGGTGGATTCGAAATCGATCGGCGCGAAGGCCAGCGCCTGGCCTTCCAGCAGCACGAAGCCGGCCCGTTCGCAGGCGGCGGCGACCTCGGCTGCCAGCGTGTTGCTGGCGCGGTCGAGCAGGGGTGATTCGTGCGGGATGTCCTTGACGATCAGGAACGGATGTCTCCGGCCGGGACCCGCCGCCCAGCCGCGCGCCAAGGCGCCGGCCTCGGCAGCCTCCGGGAACAGCGCGTATTCGGACACCGTGGTGCCGATGAAGCAGGTGCGCGGGCGCAGCAGGCGGCCCCACCAGCCGTACAGCGGCAGGCGCGACACACGCCGGCGCAGGTCGTCGTCCGCGGTGGTCAGGAGGTCGAACGGGGCGACGAAGGCGGGCGTCCCGCAGGGCAGCAGCGTCGCCGTGAAGCCCTCGGGCGGATGGGCCAGGAAATGGTGCACCAGGCCCGGCGGTTCGAGCATGCCGTGCAGTGCCGGCGCCGCCGCGGCGGAAGGCGCCGTCATCCGTCGAGGGCGGGAATCATGCCCGCGCCGTGCGGCTGGCTGGCTGCATGGCCACGCGCGATGTCGCGGAAGAAGCATGCGGAGCGTTCGATCAGCTCGCCGCGCTGCCGGTCCACCGTGACCATGTGGTAGCTGTCCTCGAGCAGCAGCGTCTCCACCGGCGCGCCGACGCGGCGCTGGATCAGCCGCACGTTGCGCAGGCTGGCGACGTCGTCGTTGGCGGAATGCACGATGAGGCACGGGGCCCGCACGCGGCCCAGACTTCGCTGCACGCGGCGCGAGAGGCGCTGGAACTCGGCCAGCGACGGCCATGGGAAGCCGGCCAGTCCCGCCGCCTGGCTGTCGCCGGACAGCATCGCGCCCACCACCCGGTTGCGGATGCGCTCGTCCTTGATGCCGTAGGGCTCGACCTCGGCCGAAACACGGCCGCGGCCGATGCCGAGGCGGGTGACGAGCGGCAGCAGGAAGGCGAGGCGTCCGATCGCCGGCGTGGCCCAGCCATCGTGGAAGAAGGTGGTGCCGTAAAGGCCGAGTCCGTCGACCCGATCGGGCTGCTCGATGGCGAGTTCGAGCGCCAGCACCGCGCCCATGGAGAGGCCGGCAACGAAGAGATGATCGACCTCGCGCGCGAAGCGTTCGGCGGCCTCGGCGACGCTCGCATACCAGTCACGCCAGCCGGTGGCGAGCAGGTCCGCGCCATCGCCGCAATGACCGGCGAGCTGCACGCCGAGCACGCTGAAACCAGCGCGGTTGAGGCCGTTGCCGACGAAGCGCATCTCGGTCGGGGTGCCGGTGAGCCCATGGATCAGGAGGACTCCGCAGCGGCCGCCGGGCAGGTGGAATTCGCTGGGCTTGATCATCGGACGAAGGCGCAACGGGGGACGCGAAAGGGCATCGGGCAGCATGCGGCGATGATCTTTCGCAGGGCTTTCGCGGCTCTCGCAGGCTGGTCGCACGCATCCCGGGCCTGGCCGGGCCCCAGCTCGGCCGTGCGGATCGCGCGCTTCGGTGGCTCACGCGCCACCGATCACCGCGAATGCGTGCAGGCGTGACCGGGGTCGCGACTCCGGCCGTCCCGATTGCGGCATACCGGTCGCACGCACGCAGGCTCCGACAAACAGGAGTTGGTCGTGTGCATTGCCTTGCAGGAGCGACCCTGGTCGCGACCAGGACGCCGTCGGCCCGGTCGGGTTGATTTAACGGAACCTTGGCGCCGATCGACGAAAATGCCGCGATGCGGATTCCTGCTGCCCGGTTCCTGCCATGGTTGTTCCTGTCGCTGGCGATGGCGGCGCCGGCCGTTGCGCTAGACAGCGAACGGGCGACCGTCGATGGCATCGGCTTTCGCGTGGTGCGCGTGGATCTGGCCCGCGAGCGGCTGGAGCTCCTCTGGCGCGACGGGGAAGGAGCGCCCCTCGCCGGTATCGAGGGCTTGCGCCGGCAGGCGCAGTCGCAGGGGCGCCGGCTGATCTTCGCCACCAACGCGGGCATCTACGACCGCGAATACCGCCCGCTCGGCCTCCACGTCGAGGAGGGCCGGACCTTGCGGCCGCTCAATACGACGCCCGGTGCGCCGCGGGCGGGCAACTTCTCGATCCAGCCGAATGGGGTGTTCTATGTCGAGGGCGACCGTGCCGGCGTGATGACGACACGGGCTTTTGCCGCGGCCGGGCTGTCGCCGCGGCTGGCCACGCAGTCCGGGCCGATGCTGGTGGTGGGCGGGGCGATCAACCCGGCGCTCGATCCGGATTCGGACAGCCTCAAGTGGCGCAGCGGCGTCTGCGCCCGGCGTCCGCAGGAGGTGGTGTTCGCGGTCAGCGAGGCGCCGGTCAGCTTCCATGCCTTCGCGCGCCTCTTCCGCGACCGCATCGGCTGCCGCGACGCGCTGTACCTGGACGGCACGCTGTCGCGCATCTGGACCGCCGCGGAGGGCTACGCCGGTGCGCCCGCCTTCATGGTCAAGCCCTACGCCGGCATGCTGGCGGTGTTCGAGCCGGACAAGCCGGCGCGGTAGCCGCGCTCAATCGCGCGCGAGCAGCACGATCACCGCGCCGGTGCCGCCCTGCGCGGGTCGCGCCGAGGTGAAGGCGAGCACGTCGCCGCGCTGGCGCAGCACCGAGTCGGTGAGGCGCTTCAGCACCGGCCCGGCGGCCGCGGAGCGCAGGCCCTTGCCGTGCACGATGCGCACGCACAGCTCGCCCTCGCGCTTGCATTCGGCGAGGAACAGGCGGATCGCCTCGCGCGCCACCGTGCTCGACATCTCGTGCAGGTCGATCTCGGCGCGCACGCTGAAATGGCCTCGGCGCAGGCGCTGTAGCAGGCGCGGCGGCTGGCCGGGCTTCAGGTACTGGATCTCGTCGCCGGCCTCGAGTTCGGGGTCCATCGGGTGCGTCAGCAGTTCCTCGCGCACGCGCTCCTCGTCGAGCCGCGCCTGCCGCGCATCGGGAGCCGGACGCGGACGCGCCGGCGCCGCCGCGTGCCGGCGCACCAGCGGCCGCACCGCGCCGATGGCGTCGCGGAACAGGCGCGCATCCTCGTCGTGATCGCTCATGCGCCGAGGCTAGCAGAAGCGTCGAGACCGCAGCGCACCGCGCCGCGGGCGGCCGATCCGCTATCATTGCCGGCTCCCGATCTTCACCCCGGCTGTGCGCTGTCGCGTGGGCGACGCTGGCGGGCCGTGCAGGAAACCCGATGCGAGTTCTGGTCAGCAACGACGACGGCGTCGACGCCCACGGCTTGCGCGTGCTCGCGCGCCGGCTGGCCGATGTCGGCGAAGTGACGGTGGTGGCGCCCGACCGCGACCGCTCCGGCGCCAGCAACTCGCTGACCCTGGACCGGCCGTTGCGTGCCGTGCAACTCGACGACGGGCTTTGGCGCGTCGCCGGCACCCCGACCGACTGCGTGCACCTGGCCCTTTCCGGGCTCCTCGAGCACGAGCCCGACATCGTCGTCTCGGGCATCAACGATTCGGCCAACCTTGGCGACGACGTGATCTATTCGGGCACCGTCTCCGCCGCCATCGAAGGGCGTTTCCTCGGCCTGCCCTCGATCGCCGTGTCGCTGGCCACGCGCGACCACAAGGGCGTGCATTACGACAGTGCGGCCGAAGCGGTGCTGCTGCTGCTGCGCCGCCTGCCGCTCGACCCGCTGCCCGCCGACACCATCCTCAACGTGAACGTGCCGGACCGCCCGTGGGACGAGATCCGTGGCTTGGCGGTCACGCGCCTGGGCCGCCGCCATCGCTCCGCGCCCTGCCTGCGCGACACCGACCCGCGCGGCCGTCCGATCTACTGGATCGGGCCGCCGGGCGACGTCGAGGACGACGGTCCGGGCACCGATTTCCACGCCATCCGCGACGGCTGGGTGTCGATCACGCCGATCCACGTCGACCTTACGCGCTACCAGGCGCTGGAGAAGGTCAGCGGCTGGGTGGCGGCGCTGGAACCGCACATGCCGGGTGCGCCATGAACCTGTCGCGTCTCGATCCGGCCGCGCGCGGCCACGGCATGACCTCGCAACGGGCGCGCGACCGCCTGGTGGAACGCCTCGCCGGCGAGGGCATCGGCGACCGCCGCGTACTCGAGGTCATGCGGCAGATGCCGCGGCACCTGTTCATCGACGAGGCATTGGCCTCGCGCGCCTACGAGGACACCGCGCTGCCGATCGGCCGCGGCCAGACCATTTCGCAACCCTACGTGGTGGCGCGCATGACCGAGGCGCTGCTCGCGCACGGGGAGCCGCGCCGCGTGCTCGAGATCGGCACCGGCTCGGGCTACCAGTGCGCGGTGCTCGCCGGCCTGGTCGAGACCGTCTACACCGTCGAGCGCATCGAGGAACTGCTGCGCGCGGCCCGGCGGCGCTTCCGCAAGCTCGGCCTCGCCAACATCCGCTCGCGCCATGACGATGGCCGCCTCGGCTGGCCGGACGAGGCGCCCTTCGACGCGATCCTGCTCACCGCCGCGGGCGCGGCGCTGGAGCCTGCCCTGCTCGACCAGCTCGCGCCGGAGGGCTGCCTGGTGGCGCCGGTCGGCCCGCCCGGCAGCCAGACCCTGATCCGCGTGAGCGCCGGCGCGGACGGCTGGATTTCCGAGCCGCTGGCTGCGGTCAGTTTCGTACCGCTGCTCGGAGGCACCGGATGAGCGGCGGCATGTCGTCAGGGGTGTCGCGATGAAGCTGTTCGAGCCGCTCTACGAACGGGCGCTGCGCTGGGCGGCGCATCCGCGGGCCGAGGCGTGGCTCGGCTTCCTGAGCTTCGTCGAGGCGATCATCTTCCCGATCATGCCCGAGGTGATGCTGGCGCCGATGGTGCTGGCGCGGCCGCGGCGCTGGTTCCGCATCGCCAGCATCAGCCTGGTCGGCTCGCTGCTCGGCGCGCTGGTCGGCTACGCGCTTGGCCACTACGCCTTCCACGCGTTGCGGCCGCTGCTCGGCGAACTCGGCTGGCTGCCGCGCATCGACGCGCTGGTGCTGCAACTGCAGCAGGACGTCGCGCAGCATCCCTGGAATGCGTTCTGGGCGCTGGTGATCGCCGGCTTCATGCCGATCCCGCTCAAGATCTTCACCTGGGCTTCGGGCATCGTCGGGGTGCCGCTGCCGGCCTTCATGGCGGCGATGTTCGTCGGCCGTGGCAAGCGCGTGTACCTGCTGGCGGGCGTCATCCGCCTCGGCGGCAAGCGTGCCGAGGAGGTGCTGCACCGCTGGATCGAGTGGATCGGCTGGGGGGTGATCGCGCTGCTCGCCGCCGCCTTCGTCTACTTCCGCTTCGTCCATTAGGATGGGGGCATGGAACGGCACTTCCTGACCTCCGGCCATTCGCTCGTGCTGACTGCGGCGCTCGTCCTCGGCGCCTGCGCGTCGACGGGCCCGGCGCCGGTCGACGACCTCAGCCACGGCGCTCCCGCGCGCCAGGCGGTGGCGCCGGCCACGGCCGCGGCGGGCGGCATGCATCGCGTGGCGCGCGGCGACACGCTCTACAGCATCGCCTTCCGCAATGGTCTCGACTACCGGGACCTCGCGCAGTGGAACGGCATCGGCGCGCCCTACACGATCTACGTCGGCCAGGAGCTCCGGCTCGGCCCCGGCGCACGGGGTGCCGCGCGGACGGATGCCGTGGCTGCGGCCGCGCCGATGCCGGCGCCCCCGTCGTCGCCGTCGGTCTCCACCCGCGCGGCGGCGCCGGCCGCCGTGGCCGCGACGCCCACCCCGCCGCCGTTCGAGAACGTGGAACCCGGCAGCGCCACTGCGGCGAAACCGCTGGCGCCCGCGCCGCCTTCGCAGGTGCCCGCCGCCACCGCCGCGGCGACCCTCGAGGCGACCGCTCCGCAGCCTGCCACGCCGGCGCCTGCCGCGGCGCCCACGCCGCCGCCGGTGAGTGCCGAACCGCTCGCCGCCCCGGCGCCGGCGCCGGCCGAGAGCCTGGTGGTGGGCGAGGTCGGCTGGCGCTGGCCGGCCGACGGGCGCGTGGTCGGCAACTACGTGGCCGGCGATCGCACCCGCCAGGGCATCGACATTTCCGGACGCGCCGGCGATCCGGTGCGCGCCGCCGCCAACGGCTCGGTGGTCTACAGCGGCAACGGCCTGATCGGCTACGGCGAGCTCATCATCATCAAGCACAGCCCGAGTTTCCTGTCCGCCTACGGCCACAACCGCAAGCGGCTGGTCAAGGAGGGCGACCGCGTTGCCGCCGGCCAGGTGATCGCGGAGATGGGCACCGGCAGCGCCGGCCGCGACGCGTTGCATTTCGAGATCCGTCGCAATGGCAAGCCGGAGAATCCGCTGGTGTTCCTGCCGCGCCGCTGACGGGGTGGCGCCGATTCCACGCCGACGGGGCCGGGGTTAAGCTGTCGCGGTGAGCACGCCCCCGTCCGAAGACCGCGCGCGCGAAGGCTTCGCCGGCCTGGTCGATGCGATCGAGCCGCACGATGCGCAAGCGCGCACCCTGGCCAGCGCCTACCTGGGCGAGATCGGCCTGATCCCGCTGCTCGATGCCGCGCAGGAATGGGCGCTCGCCGAGCGCGTGCAACAGGGCGATGTCGAGGCGCGCCGGCGCTTCATCGAGGCCAACCTGCGCCTGGTGGTGCATGTCGCGCACCCCTATGCCGGGCGCGGCGTGGCCCTGATGGACCTGATCGCGGAGGGCAACCTCGGCCTGATCCGCGCGGTGGAGAAGTTCGACCCGGCACGGCGGCTGCGCTTTTCCACCTATGCGGTGTGGTGGATCCGCCACGCCGTGCAGGAGGCGCTGCTGCAGCAGGGCCGCACCGTGCGCGTGCCGGCCAACGTGCTGCGCGAATGGGCGCAGGTGCTGCGCATCGAGCGCGAACTCTCCGCGCGGCTCGGCAGCGCGCCCACGCTGGAGCAGGTGGCGGCCGCCGCCGGCCGGCCGGTGCGCGAGGTGGCCGAACTCTACCGCGCCAACGAGCGCATCGACTCGCTGGAGGCGGCCGATCCGGGCGAGCTGGCGCTCATCGTGCACATCCACGAACGCGACGATGGCCATGCCGAGGCGGCCGCGCCGCCGGACAGCGAGATGCTGGCCGGCTGGCTGGCGGCCCTGACCGAACGCCAGCGCGCGGTGGTGCAGCGCCGCTTCGGCCTCGATGGCATGCCGGTGCAGTCGCTGGCGGAGATCGGGCGCGAACTCGACATCAGCCGCGAGCGCGCCAGGCAGCTCCAGCAGGAGGCGCTGCTGCGGCTGCGCAAGCTGTCGCGGCAGGACGGGTGAGCGCCGCAGCCGGTCGCTGCGCACCGTGGCATGATCGGCTCCCACACTGGACGGAGCTGCGCCATGAAGACCCTTCGAAACCTGCTGCTCGCTTTCACGCTGGTCGCCCTCGCGTCCTGCGCGGCACCTGCGCCGCAGGCTGACGGTGCCAGGGTGGTCGGCACGGGCGTGTTCGTGTCGGCTGCCGGCGAGACGATGCGCGCCGTCTACCGCGCCGACGATACCGTCACCCTCACGCTGCCCGACGGCTCGACCGAGCTGCTGCCGATCGCCGTCTCCGGCTCCGGCGCCCGTTACGCCGCCGGCAACCGCGAGTGGTGGGAGCACCAGGGCGAGGCGACGTACTCCGTCGACGGGAAGCCGGTGTTCAGCGGCAAATTGCAGCGCTGAGGCGCCGGCCGGCCACGGTGGGACAAGGGCGGACCCGCTGCGGCGGGACGACCACAGGAGCGAGCGCAGCGAGTCATCCAGGTTTCGTTTTACCCGCGGCGCATGGATCGCTCCCGGCGATCCATTCAATGGATGCCCGCTTTCGCGGGCATGGAATCATGAGGCCGGGATCGGAGTTCCTGCTCGGCGCCAAGGCTCGGTTGCTTGAAGCCCCTCTCCATCGCGCAGCCGGACCAGCGCCACGCGCGGTTGCTGCGCAGGAGGTCAGGGGCTTGGCGTCGCGGGTGACAGGGTTTGCGTGAGGGCCGTGACGAAGGCCGGGTCGAGCTTGCCCATGGTCTCGCTGCGGGCGACGACGCGACCGTCGGCGTCGAGCAGGATCATCACGCCAGCGTGGCTGAAGCTGCCGTCGGCGAGCTGGCGGAAGGGAATGTCGAGGAGCGCGGCGATGCGCCGCACGTCGGCGGCGTCGGCGCGGGCGAGCGTCCAGCGCGCAGTGTCGATGCGGCGCTTTTCCGCCAGCGCCTTCAGCGCTGCGGGCGTGTCGCGCTCGGCGTCGAAGCTGACCAGCAGCACGTCGAGGCGGGCGCGTGCCGCCTCCGGCAGTTCGCCTTCGGTCTTCCGGATGGTGTCGATCAGCAGCGGGCACATGTAGGGACAGTCCGCGTAGAACATGCTGATCAGGCGCGGCTTGCCATGGCCGGCGGAGAAATCGAACGTGCGTGCGTCCTGGTCGGTGAGGGCCGCCTTGAGCTGGTACAGCGAGTCGGCCGGAACGGCGGGCGGCGTGCTGGCGGCGAGGGCGGCGGTGCCGATGAGTGCCAGCAGCAGGCCCAGTGTGGCGCGACTGAAGAGGGAGCGCGGAGGAGTCATGGTGTCTCCGGATCGGGAAGAGAGGACGCGGGGCGGAGCAAATCAGGGCAGCTCGCGTGCGCAGCGGAAGCCAAGGTTCATGGTGGTGTTGACGGCCTTCAGCGAAGACAGCATGGCGACCCGCATCAGGAGCGCATAGTTGTCGCGGTCGCGCAGGCTCAGTGCCGCCTCGCCGCAGAACTTCAGGCGGTCGGGATCGCCTTGGTCGCGGCTGTCCGGGGCGACGATGAGGGCGCTGAAGTCGTCCACCCATTCCCACACCAGCGCGTGCAGGTCGCGCACGCCGTAGAGATTGGGCTCGCCGCCGATGCGGCCCAGGCCCTGGCTTGACGGCTGCGAGTACCAGTCCAGCAGCTCGCGGCGCCAGGCCGGATCGTTGCGCGCGTCCGCGACGCTGGCGCTGGCCGCGGCGGCGCGTTCCCATTCCAGCCAGGTCGGCAGGCGCGCATCCTCCGCGCGGCAGTACGCATCGGCGGCGAACCAGCTCACCCGGGTCACCGGCTGGTCGGGCGGGGCGTCCGCGCCGAGGTGGTCGGGCGCCGCCCAGTGCTCGAGATAGCGCTGGTCGGCGAACACGCCCGCCACAGCGCCGCGGCGCCATTCCGGATGCGCCTGCACGAAGGCCAGGAACTCGGCGTTGGTCACCGGCTCGCTGCGCAGCGCGTAGGCGGCGAGCGGGACGGGCGTGGCGTCGGCTTCCGTGGCCAGCACGCTGGTGAAGCCGGTGGCCGGAATCGGCCGGTAATCCGGCGCCGCGGCCGCCCCCATGGCGGCCACGCAGGCGGTGAGGCCGAGCAGCCAGCGCGTGGCGCCATGGAGGAAGGCCGCGGCGCGCATCTCAGTGCTCCGCCTGGTTCGGATGTTCCGGCCCGCTGGCGCGCACCGTGGCGACTTCTTCCTTGGTGATCCGTCCACCCGGATTGTCCCAGCTGTTGAGCACGTAGGTGAGGATATTGGCCACCTCGTCGTCGGTGAGCTGGCTCATCGGCGGCATCACCGAGTTGTACTCGGTGCCGTTGACTTTGACCGGGCCGGACAGGCCGTGCAGCACCACCTCGATGGCATGTTTCGGATCGGCCGCCAGGTAGTCGGACTTGGCGAGCGGCGGGAACACGCCGGCCATGCCCTCGCCGTTGGCCTGGTGGCACACCGAGCAGGTGCCGGTGAAGAGCTGCTTGCCGGCGGCGATCTGTTCGTCCTTGGTGAGCGTGCCGGCCGCGTTCGCCTTGGCCGCGGCGGTCACCGCCTTGAGGTTCGGTTCCGAGCGGTCGCCGAGGTACACCGCGTCCACTTCCTTGCCGGAGTAGATCGACTTGTCCTCCTCGCCCTCCACCTTGAGGATCGCCAGCGCGCCCTTGTTGAAGGCCCGGAAGATGGAGTGGTCGACCAGCACGTAGCTGCCGGGCACCTCGGTGTGGAACTCCACCGTGACCGCGCCGCCGGCCGGGATCAGCGTGGTCTGCACGTTCTCCTGCCAGTGCGTGCCACCCTCCGGCTGCACCTTGTCGAAGATCTCGCCGATGACGTGGAAGCTCGACACCAGGTTCGGGCCGCCGTTGCCGACGAACATCCGCACCGTCTGGTTGGTCTGCGCGATGAGGGCGTTGTCGCCGGTGAGCGCGCCCTCGCTGCCGTTGAAGAGCACGTAGGTCGGGTGCTCGTCGATGGCCTTCTCCATGTCGAAGGGCTGCAGGCCCTTCTCGCGGTACTTGCCGGTGGTGTAGAAGTCGCCCTGCATCACGTAGAACTCGTGGTCGACGGGGGGCAGGCCCTCGGGCGGCTCGACCAGGATCAGGCCGTACATGCCGTTGGCGATGTGCATGCCAACCGGCGCGGTGGCGCAGTGGTAGACGTAGAGGCCCTGGTTGAGCGCCTTGAAGGTGAACTGCGATTCGTGCCCCGGCGCGGTGAAGCTCGAGGCCGCGCCGCCGCCCGGACCGGTCACGCCGTGCAGGTCGATGTTGTGCGGCATCTTGCTGTCCGGCGCGTTCTTGAGGTGGAACTCCACCGTGTCGCCCTGGCGCACGCGGATGAAGCTGCCGGGCACGGTGCCGCCGAAGGTCCAGAAGGTGTAGCTGACGCCTTCGGAGATCGGCATGTCCTTCTCGATGACTTCCAGGTCCACGATCACCTTGGCCGGATAGTCGCGGTTGGTCGGCGGCGGCACGTGCGGCGGGCTGGTCAGTACCGCCTGGATCGGCGCGCCCTGCGGCGGGCCGAAATCGCCCTTGGCCGAACCGCCCGTGGTGGATGCGGCCAGCATCGGGCCGGCGGCCTGTGCGGCCGGCGTCGGGCTGGTGCTCGAGGTGCAGCCGGCGAGCGCGACTGCGGCCATCAGTGCGAGGGGAATCGACATGCGCATGGAAAGCTTCCTTATGACGGGCAGTTGGAACCTGGACGAAGTCTCGGCTGCGGGTTGGGGGAGCATCCTGACCTGCGTCAACCGGCGCGCCGAGGGACGCACAAACGGCTGTGGCAAGTCGTCGCACGAGCCTGCCGGGAAGCCGCGCGCAAGTCCACGTTGTGCACATTTCTCCTTCAGCTCGTGGCCAGATGCCGTCGTAAGTTGCTGATGAAAAAGGACGGCTTTTCCGGAAGCACGGCGGCCATCGCAACTCCCGCGCATCGCGGCGGCGCGGCCGGCGGCCGCCGCGCTTGATGTTCGTCAAGGGTGGTCGCGGGCGCCTGGCGCAGATTTCCCCGCAGCCGGCATCCCGCCGGAAAGCGAGCGAATCCCCATGCACCGTCCACTCCGCCGCATCCCGCTTGCAGCGACCGTCGTCGCCCTCCTCGCTGGCTGGAGCACGAGCGCAACCGCCGCTCCGCCGCCGCAGAGCGGTCCGGTGATCGAGCTGCGCCAGCGCTACGAACACGTCGACGACGCCGCCTCCGCCAGGAACGCCGACGCGCATACCCTGCGCCTGCGCCTGCGCCTGGGCTATCACTGGGCGTTCGCGCCGGGCTGGCAGGCCCATGTCGACGGCGAGCACGTGCAGCCGCTGTCCGGCGAGCACTACAACAGCACCGCCAACGGAAGGGTGCAGTACCCGGTGGTGGCCGACCCGAAATCCACCGAGCTTAACCAGGCCTTCATCGCATGGAGCAACGAAACCTCGGGCGTCACGGTCGGCCGCCAGCGCATCCAGCTCGACAACCAGCGCTTCATCGGCAACTCCGGCTGGCGCCAGAACGAGCAGACCTTCGACGCGGTCGCCCTGAAGCACAGTCTTGCGCCCGGCGGGCCGACCTTCCAGTACATCCATCTCGACCGCGTGCTGCGCGTCTTCGGCGAGGACCACCCCGATCCGCTGCAGGCGCGCTGGAAATTGAACGGTCACCTGCTGCACCTCGACCAGCCGCTGCCGCTCGGCCAGCTCGCCACCTACGGATACCTGATCAAGAATCGCGACGTCGCCACCCTGTCCACGCAGACCTGGGGCCTGCGCTGGACCGGACAGAAGGAACTTGCCCAGGCGACGCCGGGCTGGGCGCTCGAGTACGCGCACCAGTCCGACTGGGGCAACAACCCGCTGTCCGTAAGCGCGAGCTACCGCCTGCTGGAAGGGAGCCTGAAATGGCGCGGCGTGACCTTCAGGGCCGGCCAGGAAGTGCTGGGCGGCGACGGCCGCTACGGCTTCTCCACGCCCTACGCCAGCCTGCACCCGTTCAACGGCTGGGCCGACCGTTTCGGCGGCGTCTCACCCCGTGATGGTCTCGACGACCGCTATTTCGGCGCGAGCGGCGGCATCGGCGCAAGCGCCTTCACCTGGGCCGCCGCCTGGCATGACTTCCGCGCCGACCACGGCGGCGCGTCCTACGGCACGGAACTGGACCTCTCGCTCGGCTACGCCTTCGGCACGCACTGGAACGCACTGCTGAAATACGCCGACTACCGCGCGGACGGCTTCTCCACGGACGTGAGGAAGGCCTGGGCGAGCGTCGAGTACCGTTTTTGAGGGCTGAGGGCTGAGGGCTGATCGGCAGCCCTGCCTCGTACTCAGCCCACCAGCGGCGCCAGGAACCCCCACGGATCGTGCGCGCGCGCCACGCTGATGATGAAGAGGTACACCGCGAGCGCGGCGAAGTAGCAGCCGACCTGCACGCCACGCGTGCGGCCGCGCTTGAGCGCCAGCACGCCGAGCGCGATGTAGACCAGCAGGAACACGATCTTCACCGTCAGCCAGGCCTGCGCGAACGGATTGAGGTGCAGCACGCCGAGCAGCATGAAGGCGGCGGCCAGCAGCACCGTGTCGATCACATAGGAGGGGAAGCGGAATGCGGCATGGTTGGTGAAGCGCGAGCGCGCCAGCATCAGCAGGCCGCGTACGGCGAACAGGCTGCCGGAGAGGATGACGGCGAGGATGTGGACCCACTTGATCTGGAGGTAATACACGGCCATGCGACGATCGCCTTCTGGAATGGTCTCGTAGGAGCGCATCTTGTGCGCGACGGGTGGCGCATGGCCGCCCGCGAGGGCCGCATCGTACGGGAATGCAGCCGCCCCTGGATCTCTGCTAGCCCGGCCGCCCGTCGATGCGCGGCGTCACGTAGATCCACAGCGAGCGCAGCACCCACGGCAGGAAGGCGACCAGCCAGCCGAACGCGGCGGCGACGATCCAGCCCTGCGCCGCGGGCACCGGGATTTCCGCGCCGATGCGCATCAGCGCCACGAACTGCAGCAGCACGAAGGTGAGCCACGGGATGGCACCCATCTCCAGCGGCCGGCCCGAGTGGCCCTGGGTGACGCGGGTGACCATCGCCACCAGCATCGAGCCGAAGAAGCCGACGGTGAGCGCGTGCACCGGTGCGCGACCCAGCAGGAAGCCCTTGTCGAGGAAGGCCAGCAGGTCCTGCGCGGTGTAGAGGATGAAGGCGACCGGCAGCCAGGCGAAGGCGATGTGCAACGCCGCGAGCAGGCCCGGGCGCATGCACTTCCACGGCTGCCAGCCGATCCAGTGGATGAGGAACAGCGCCGCCAGCGGCGCGTCGGCGATCCACATCCAGTCCTGGCGGTGCGTGAGGTCGAGGCCGAGGTGCACCAGGAGCAGCAGCCACATCAGCGGCAGGCTCCAGCCGGGCTTGAACATGCGGTAGTCGGCGGCGCGCGTTGCGCTCTTGCTGAAGAACGGCACCATTCGATGGCAGACGGTGAAGAAGATCGGCAGCAGCAGGCCGAAGCTGCCGAGCTTGATGGCGACGAAGGCGAGCTGCCACGGCGCGCCGAGCACGAAGGCGCCAAACGCGGCGATGCCGCAGGCGCCGAGCACCAGCGCCACGTAGCAGGAAAGGGCATGGCGGTCCTTCATGCCGTTGCGCGCCAGCACGCCGCCGAGTGCGATGAGCCCCGCGATCCAGCCGGCCAGCATCAGCGCCATGCCGGCGACCAGGATCGCCTTCGATCCAAGCAGGCCGATGTGCGCGACCAGGTAGCCACCGAACACGCCGGCGAACACCGGCACGTACTGGCGCCGCGTGAACGGAGGCTGGCCCATCCAGCGCGGGAACACGGTGAGCAGGAAGCCGAAGATGAACAGCGTCAGCATGCCGTATTGGGTGAACACCGCGTGCGCCCAGCCGGGCGGCACCGGCGCCTGCGGGAATGCGTGGCCGAAGTGGGCGGCAGCGAGCCAGCAGGCCCACCACAGCATCGACACGATCACCGCCGCGGCGCCGGCGAAGAACATCAGCCGGTGCGGCGCGCTGGCCATCAGCGCCGGCAGGTCGGCCAGCGCCACCCGCAGGTGGTATTCGTCGTCGGCCGCTGCGGGCGTGCCCATCTCGACCCGCAGCGGAATGCCGCCCGGGCCCTTGCCTTCATCGCGTGTGTTCATGCCGCGATTGTGAATCGATCGCATTCCGATTGCATTGATGCATGTCAGGGAAGGTGCGGCTCGATCATTCCCAGTATGCGCGCGCCCTGGGAGGGCCGGTCTCCCGACCGGCCGCTGTTGTTTTGCGCAGCCACCCAGTTCGAGAAGCGGACGGCACGGCTTTGCGCCAAGCCGCAATGAAAAAACAAGATGACGCTGGGCGAGAGCGGCCGGTCGGGAGACCGGCCCTTCCGGGGAGTGCGCGACGATCGGCAGCCATTGCGGCGCCCACCCGGACAGCAGTCCGCGCACGGCGCGGATCAACGTTCTGCGGCCTGACCTGCATCAATGCGCCCGCCACGCCGCGAGCGCCATGATCCAAGCCAGGCACGGGCTCCGCGGAACGCGATGGCACGTGCGGATGCGCAGCCATGGCGCTCGCGCGCCGTCCCGATACACTATGCCGCCCTCGAGTCCGGGGCAGTCCCGGCGTTCCATTCCAATCGCGCCGAGCCACCAGCCGGTCGAAGAACCGGCGGCAAGCCGAATCCTGCAGCCAGGACGCGCCATCGCACGCCGGCTGCGTCACCTGAGGAGCGAAATGAGCGAGACGATTGAACTGCCCGTGCCGGCCTGGCGCGACGAACTCGAGCACGAGTACGCCGCCCTGCGCGAACGCATCGAGCACCTCGTGCCCTGCCTGGAATGGCCGCTGCACCTGCCGTGGATCGAGGCCATCAACCGCCTCAAGAAGCAGCGCGGCGCGGTGATCATGGCGCACAGCTACCAGTCACCGGAGATCTTCCACGGCGTCGCCGACGTCACCGGCGACTCGCTGGCGCTGGCGCAGGCGGCGGCGGACTGCGACAGCGACCTGATCGTCCTGTGCGGCGTCCACTTCATGGCCGAGAGCGCGAAGATCCTGGCGCCGGACAAGACCGTGCTGCTGCCGGACCTCGACGCCGGCTGTTCGCTGGCCTCGTCCATCACCGCCGAAGACGTGCGCAGGCTGCGCACCCAGCATCCGGGCGTGCCGGTCGTCACCTACGTCAACACCTCGGCCGAGGTGAAGGCCGAGACGGACATCTGCTGCACCTCGGCGAACGCGGTACAGGTGGTCGAGTCGCTCGGCGTGCCCAAGGTGATCTTCCTGCCCGACAACTTCCTCGGCCAGTACGTGGCGCGCCAGACCGGCGTGGAACTGGTGCTCTGGCACGGCCGCTGCGAGGTGCATGAGAAGTTCACCGCCGGCGAGGCGCGGCACGCCCGCGAACGCTTCGACGCCATGCTGGTGGCGCATCCGGAGTGCCCGCCAGAGGTGCTGGAGGAAGCCGATTTCGTGGGTTCCACCAGCGCCATGGGACGCTGGCTGGAGAAGGAGCAGCCGGCGCGCGTCGCCCTCATCACCGAGTGCTCGATGGCCGACAACCTGAAGGCGAGGTTCCCGGCCACCGAGTTCATCAAGCCCTGCAACCTGTGCCCGCACATGCAGCGCATCACGCTGCAGAACATCTATGCGAGCCTGCGCGACTTGCGCCACGCGATCGAGATTCCGGCGGAGGTGTCGGCCCGCGCCCGGAGCGCGCTGACCCGCATGCTCGAGATCGGTCGCACCGAGCGCGTATGACGGCACCGGTGGTCATCGTCGGCGCCGGCGTGGCCGGGCTGGCGACCGCGCTCGCCGCGGCGCCGCGGCCGGTGCGGCTGCTCTCGCTCGGCAATGGCGGCAGCGGCGCGGCGAGCACGCTGGCGCAAGGCGGCCTGGCGGCGGCGCTGGGCGCGGGCGACAGCGCCGAGGCCCATGCCGCGGACACCCTCGGTGCGGGCGCCGGCCATAATGACGCGGCGCGGGTGCGCTGGCTGTGCGGACAGGCGGCCGGCGTGGTCGACTGGCTGCAGGGCCACGGCGTCGCCTTCGATCGCGATGCGTCCGGCGGCCTGCACCTCGGCCGCGAGGGCGGCCACGCCGCCGCCCGCATCGTCCATGCCGGTGGCGACGCCACCGGCGCCGCGCTGGTACGCGCCCTGTCGACGACGGCGCGTTCGGCCGCCCACATCCAGTGGCAGGAAGGCGTCTCGGCCACGGCGCTGCTCGCCGGCGACGGGCGTATTGCCGGCGTCGCCGCCACGCGCGACGGCGGGATCGTCGAGGTGATCCCGGCCGCCGCCGTGGTGCTCGCCACCGGCGGCATCGGTGGCCTCTTTGCGCGCACCAGCAATCCCCCGGAGGCACAGGGCTCCGGCCTGGCCCTGGCGCTTGCGGCCGGCGCGCGCGTGCACGACCTCGAGTTCGTGCAGTTCCATCCGACCGCACTCGACCGCACCGTTGGCGGCGGCTGCGCCAGCCTGCCGCTGGTCACCGAAGCGCTCCGCGGCGCCGGCGCGTGCCTCGTCGACGGCTTCGGCGAGCCGCTGATGCGCGGCGTGCACCCGCTCGGCGATCTCGCCCCGCGCGATGTCGTGGCGCGCCGCATCTGGGAAGCGCAGCGTGGCGGGGCGGAAGTCCTGCTCGACGCGCGCTGCATCGGTGCCGCCTGGCCGCGGCGTTTTCCCACCGTGTTCGCCGCCTGCGTCGACGCCGGGATCGACCCGCGCGCCCGGCCGATCCCGGTCACCCCGGCCGCCCATTTCCACATGGGCGGCATCGAGGTCGATGCCGACGGGCGATCGTCGCTGCCGGGCCTGTTCGCCGTGGGCGAGGTGGCCTGTACCGGGGTCCACGGCGCCAACCGGCTGGCCAGCAATTCGCTGCTCGAAGGCATTGCCTTCGGCCGGCGCCTCGGCGCACTGCTGGCCGCTTCGGCCATGCCGCGGGCCGCCTCCGCGACGACCCGCTATGATCTGGGCCCGACCCTTGCGCCGGCGCGGCTCGACGAATTGCGCCAGCTCCTCTGGCACGCGCTCGGGCCGGTGCGCAGCCCCGCGGCATTGCGCCGCGCCCTGCATCTCGCCACGGGGTGGGTAGGCGAAGGCTGGCAGGCACGCCTGGCGGTCGCATTGCTTGCGGCGGCGCTGCGGCGCCGCGAACGCCTCGGTGCGCACTGGCGGACCGACGGCCGCGAGCCGGCGTTGCCGCAGGCGGCCGGCACTTGACGCGCATCAAGGCGGCCGTAACCTGCCGGCCTGCAGACTTTTCAATCGACACGAGTACATCCACATCCATGTCACGACTGTTTTCGCTGGACCGCGAGCAGCTCCTCTCCTGTGCCCGCGGGGAGCTCTTCGGTGAGGCCAATGCGCGCCTCCCCTCACCACCGATGCTGATGTTCGATCGCGTCACGCGCATCGAGGAACACGGCGGCGAGCACGGCAAGGGCGTGCTGGAAGCCGAGCTCGACATCCATCCCGACCTGTGGTTCTTCGACTGCCACTTCGACGGCGATCCGGTGATGCCCGGGTGCCTCGGCCTGGACGCGATGTGGCAGCTCGCCGGCTTCTTCCTGCCCTGGCTCGGTGAGCCGGGCCGCGGCCGCGCGCTCGGCGTCGGCGAGGTCAAGTTCACCGGCCAGGTGCTGCGCTCGGCGAAGCTCGTGCGCTATGTCATCGACATCAGCCGCGTGGTGCGCGGGCGCCTCAAGCTGGTCATCGCCGACGGGCGCACCTACGTCGACGACCGCCTGATCTACACCGCCAAGGGCCTGCGCGTCGGCCTGTTCCAGTCGACGGAAGGATTCTGATGCGGCGCGTCGTGGTGACGGGCCTCGGCATCGTTTCCTGCCTGGGCAATTCGGCTGCGGAAGTCTCGCAGTCCCTGCGCGAGGGCAAGAGCGGGATCGCCGCGATGCCCGATTACGCCGCGCGCGGCCTGCGCAGCCAGGTGGCCGGCGTACCGCGGATCGACCTCGCCGCGGTGATCGATCGCAAGCTCAAGCGCTTCATGGGCGATGCCGCGGCCTATGCCTACGTCGCCATGCGCGACGCCATTGCCAACGCCGGTTTCGGTCCGGACCAGATCAGCCATCCGCGCACGGGCGTGATCGCCGGTTCCGGCGGCGGCTCGGCCGAGTGGCAGATCGAGACCGGCGACCTCCTGCGCCAGAAGGGCGTGCGCCGCGTCGGCCCCTACATGGTGCCGCGCACCATGTGCTCGACGGTGTCGGCGACGCTCGCCACCGCCTTCGGCATCCTCGGCATGAGCTACTCCATCTCGGCCGCCTGCGCGACCTCGGCGCACTGCATCGGCGCCGCCGCCGACCTCATCCGCCACGGCGCGCAGGACATCGTCTTCGCCGGCGGCGGCGAGGAACTGCACTGGGGCATGACCGCGCAGTTCGACGCCATGGGCGCGCTTTCCACCGCGTACAACGACACGCCCGCGACCGCCTCGCGTCCCTACGACGCGGGCCGCGACGGCTTCGTCATTGCCGGCGGCGGCGGCATGCTGGTGCTGGAGGACTATGAGCACGCCCGTGCCCGCGACGCGCACATCCATGCCGAGCTCGTCGGCTACGGCGTCACCTCCGACGGCGCCGACATGGTCGCCCCCTCGGGCGAGGGCGCGGCCCGCTGCATGCGCATGGCCACGCGGGATCTCGCCCGGCCGGTGGACTACCTCAACACCCATGGCACGGCGACCCCGCTCGGCGATCTCGTCGAACTCGACGCGGTGCGCCAGGTGTTCGGCGGTGCGGTGCCGCCGCTCTCGTCCACCAAGGCCCTCACCGGCCACTCGCTCGGCGCCGCCAGCGTGCACGAGGCGATCTACAGCCTGCTGATGCTGCAGGAGGGCTTCATGGCCGGATCGGCGCACATCGACACGCTCGATCCGCGCGCGGAGGGCTTCCCGATCCTCCGCGAAAGCCGCCCGGCGCGACTCGATACCGTGATGTCCAACAGCTTCGGCTTCGGCGGCACCAACGCCAGCCTGGTGTTCGCGCGGGCCTGAGGCGCCGTCTTCGACCCACGAAGATCGGTGCCCATTCTGGCGATGAACGCAGGAAAGCAGGAACAAGGCGCGATACGGATCGTCTGCTGACGTGCATCAAGATGCCTTCAGTCCGCTTCCGGCACACTCGGCGCATCATCAACACTCTGGAGACCGCGCCGATGCGCATCCATGCCGCTCCCCTGTTGTCGCTGGGACTCGCCTTCGCCATGGTCGCCCAGGCGGCGCCGCCGGTGCACGAACACCACGAACACGTCGTTCCTGCCGGGGCCGCGGCACAGGCGCCGGCGGGCGGCTGGGCCACCGATGCGCCGCTTCGCGAGGGCATGGCGCGGGTCAAGGCGGCGCTGGCGGACCTGGCTCATCACGAGATGGGCCACATGCCGGCGGAGATGGCGCGGGAACGCGCCGCGGAGATACAGGACGCGGTGAAGGTCATGTTCGCCCACTGCAAGCTCGAAGCGGCGCCGGATGCGGCCTTGCATCGCATCCTGCTGCCGCTGCTCGCTGCGGCGGAGCGGCTGCAGAAGGACCCGTCCGACATCGCCGCGGTCGCCGACATGCGTGCCGCCGTGGCGCCCTATGGCCGCGAGTTCGACGACGTGGCGTGGCGCGATGCCGCCGCGGCGACCGGCGCGCATGGGGATCATCGGGCGCATTGAGGCGCGACGAGGCTTCGATGGCCGAGTACATCCAGGCCTGGCAATGCATTGGCTGCGGCAGGCTCGAAGCGCCGCAGCCATGTATCGGCGTCTGCCAGGACCGCAAGGTGCTGCTGATCGGCAAGGGCGAGCACGAGGCGGCACTGGCTGAAATCGCCCGCCTGCGGACGCAGTTGGCCGAGGCTTCGGCGATATTGCTGCGCTTCGAGAAGGCCAAGCCGCGCGACGGGCAGTGGCAGCAGGCCTGGCTTGCCCTGCAGGAGCAGGCAGGGGAAGTGCGCAGGCTGCTGGCGCCGCAAGCGCCGCAGCCTGGGCCGGAGCCTCCGCGCGGATAGCGGCGGTGGCGCGCGCTGGGCCGGTAGCGGTCGAGTGGCGGCGGTGGCCGACCCCGATGCACGGCCCGATGACGAGGGCAGCCGCAATGGCCGATGCGTTTGCGCCAAGCCGGCGCAGGTGACGATCGCGATCGGGTGCCTGCCACAGCCGGCGGGTTTCACACATAATTGCAGCTCCGACCGGGCAGCAGGAACGGGCATGGCCAGCCGTCTTGAACGTGGGCACACGCGGGTCGTCGGCTTCGCCGATGCGGAGATGGACTTCCAGTTGATCCGGCAGATGGGCGTGGCGCGCTACGGCGGCGCCGCGGTGGGTGAATGCCTGGCCTTGGCGCAACGGATCGAGAACGGGCTACCTTCGAGCTGGGTGGCGGCCTTCGCCGGGGCCGCGGCGCGCCAGCAGGCGGACGCCGAAGCGCGGGCCGCGCGCGGGCATGCGGTGAGCGCGCGCGACCACTATCTCGTTGCCAGCAACAGCTGGCGGGCGGCCGAGTACTACACGCCGGTCGGCGATCCGTGCCACGCCGAACACGGGCTCGCCAGCCGGGCCTGTTTCGAGGCGGCCATGCAGCTGGCCGACGCCTGGACGTGCGAGGCGGTGACGCTGCCCCTCGACGGCGTAGCGCTGCCCGCGTTCCATCTCCGGCCGGCGGGGGAAAGCGGTCCAGGCAAGACGCTGCTGGTCATCAGCGGCTACGACGGCACCCTGGAGGAGACATTCCTCGCCCATGGGCGCGCCGCGCTGGAGCGCGGCTATCGTGTGTTCCTCTTCTGCGGCCCCGGCCAGATGGACACGATGCGTTACCAGCCGCAGCGGCCTTTCATCCCGGAATTCGAACGCGTGGGCAGGCTGGCGGTCGACCACGTGCTGGCAAGAGCCGATGCCGATCCGGACCGCATCGCCTTGATGGGAATCAGCTTCGGCGGCTACTTCGCCACCCGCATCGCCAGCCACGAACCGCGCATCCGTGCGCTGGTCGCGAACTCGCCCATCCTCGACCTGCATGCCTACATGGCGTCCTTCACCGGCTTCGATCCCGCCGACATGCCGGATTCGGATGATTTCCGCGTGGGTGACATCGACCAGATCCCCGACAGCGTGATGCCGGCGCAGCTACGCGAGATGTCGCGCAACCTGATGCTGCGTTTCGGCTGCGACAGCTTCAAGGAGACCTACCAGCGTCTGCGCGAATTCCGTGTCGACGGCGAGCGCCTGGCCGCCATGGGTTGTGCGGCCCTGGGGCTGGTCGGCAGCGGCGAAGGGGCCGAGCCCATGGCGCAGTACGAGCGCTTCCTTGCCGCGGTGCCAGGCGCCCAGGGCCATGTGTTCACTGCGGAAGAGGGCGCGGATGGGCACTGCCAGTCGGGCAACCTGGCCCTGTCGGCGGCCGTGTCGCTGGACTGGCTGGACGAGGTGTTCGCCTGATCCGGGGAGTTTCCCCGCGGCTGAACGGCAGAATCTATGCCGCTGGCGCGCGCCAGCGGCCGTCGCCGAGGCAGGCCTCGAGCGCCATGCGCCAGGGCGCCGGATCGAGTGCCCGCGCGGCGAGCCAGGCGGGATCGAACAGGGTCTCCGCATAGCGCTCGCCGCGGTCGCAGAGGAGGCTGACGATGCTGCCGGTCTCGCCCTGTTCGCGCATCGCCGCCGCAAGCTGCAGGCAGGCCACCAGGTTGGTCCCCGAGGAGCCGCCGTAGCGCTTGCCGAACATGTTGGCGAGTAGATCCATGGCGGCGATCGAGGCCGCGTCCGGCACCGGGCAGACCGCGTCGACCACGTCGAACAGGAAGCCCGGTTCCACGCAGGGCCGGCCGATTCCCTCGATCACTGTCGGCTGGCTGGCGCGGGCCTCGCGCGATCGGGTTTCCCAGCCGTGCACGAAGGCGCTGCCGGCGGGCTCGGCGACGCACAGCCGCGTCGGCAGGCGGCGGTAGCGGAGATAGCGGCCGATCGTTGCCGAGGTGCCGCCGGTGCCGGCGCCGCAGACGATCCAGGCCGGTTCCGGGTGCTCCTCGCGGGCGAGCTGGCCGATGATGGATTCGGCGATGTTGTTGTTGCCGCGCCAGTCGGTGGCGCGCTCGGCAAGGCCGAACTGGTCGAGATGGCAGGCGCCCTGCGCGGCGTGCCAGGCAGCGCACGCGTGGACGGCGGCGGGATCCGCGACGAGGTCGCAATGTCCGCCGAGCGCCTCCACGGCGCGGATCTTGGCCGGCGCGGTGCATTCGGGCATCACGGCGGTGAACTCCAGGCCCAGCAGGCGCGCGAACCAGGCCTCGGCGATCGCCGTGCTCCCCGAAGAGGCATCGACCACCGCCTGGCCTTCCTCGAGGTGCCCGTTGCAGAGCGCGTAGAGGTACAGCGAGCGCGCCAGGCGGTGCTTGAGGCTGCCGGTCGGGTGCGCGGCCTCGTCCTTGAAATAGAAGTCGATGCCGGGGAAGCCAGCGAACCCGATCTTGAGCAGGTGCGTGTCGGCGGACCGGGCGGCCTCCTGCTCGAGCTTCCGCAGGGCGCCGTGAACCCACTGCTGCGCCCTGGCGAGGCTTGGCGTGTGCAGGATGGCGGCGCGGCCGGCATCGTGTTTCATGCGGCGCGTTCCTCCCCGGCCAGCGTCGCGCCGACGCGCGCGAGATATTCGAAGTAGCGGTCAATGTAGCTGATGCCGTTCTCGTGATCGATCAGATACGGGTTCATCAGCGTGTGGCGGAGAATCAGGAGCGGCGCGCCATCGAGGTCTGGTTCGAGGCCCAGCGATTCCAGGATGCGGCAGGTCTCGGCCGCGCCGACCAGCTCCGGCCGCAGGGTGGTCACCGAGCCGAAGAACTCGCGCGTCTGCAGCGGCTGGCGCGGGTCGGCGCGCAGGCGATCGAACAGCCCGCGCATGAAGGCGTTGGCGTGGGCGAGCGAACGATTGGCGTGGGGATTGAGCGCCAGGCAGACCAGGTTGGTGTCCGGCTCGAACGGCACGCGCACGGCGAGGCGGCCGGCCTGTTCCTCCGCAAACGCCAGCGCGCGCGTGTAGAAGGCTTCCGCCGCGCGCACGGTGGCGCGGGTCAGGCGGCCGAAGTGGCGGTGGTCGAGCGGCAGCACCTCGTGGGCGACATAGACACCGGCCGCGGCCGCGCCCGACTTGGAGCCCTCCGGCACGAACTGGCCGAGGCCGCGGTAGCGCGTCATGTAGTCGGTCGGCGCGTTGCCGTGGAACACATAGTCGGCGCGCTCGGCGAGGAGCGCCACCGCGCGATGGTCGCGGCACACGAAGGCGCCGCTGCCGAAGGGCAGGTAGCCGAGCTTGTGCGGATCGACGGTCACCGAATCGGTGGCGCCGAGCGCGGCGAAGGCGGCGTGGAGTTCCGGCGAAGGGAAATACCTGAATTCCGCCGCCACCTCCTCGCGGGCTCGCAACGAGCCATCCTCGTTGCGGAACAGGGTGGCCAGGTATCCGCCCCAGGCGGCGTCCACGTGCACCGCGAAGTCGAGGCCGGCGGCGCGGCTCGCTTCGCGCGCGGCGAGGATGCCGTCGATGGGATCGACCGTGCCGTACTCGGTGCTGCCGAGGACGCCGACCACCATCAGCACCGGCTGGCGTTCGCGCGCGCAGCGTGCGAGGCGTTCGGCGAGGGCATCGACGTCCATGCGCATGCCTCGGGTCGGCACGAGCTGGAGCTGGTCGCGGCCAAGCCCGAGCAGCTTCAGGCCCTTGCTCCAGGAGTAATGCGCCGTGACCGGGGCCAGCACCTGCGGCGGCCCAAGCTCCGGATGGGCCGCGAAGAAGCCCGCCAGGCCAAGCTGCTCGATCCGCGCCGCCTCGACTTTCGCCAGCCAGCGCCTCCCCTCGGCCGGCGGCTGCGCGGCCAGCCAGCCCTGCCAGGCTTCGATCAGCGCGATCACCTGCGGCTGGGGCAGGTTGAAGGCCGTCCAGTCGTCGGGCGGCAGCGCCAGTTCCGGCACGCCGGCCGCGCGCAGCGCCACCGGAAACGCCTTCAGCGCGAGGGCGAGGCGGAGCGCCTGGAAATTGGCCAGCGTGCCGCCGGAAGTGAGGTGCCCGAACGCGCAGGCCGGATCGGCCGGATCGTGCGGATAGCCCAGCATCCGCGCGAGTTGCAGCCCGACCTTCACCTCCATGTCGACGGTGACCGGCGCCGAGTCCTCGCTGACGTTGTTGGGGTTGTAGGGCAGGGCCAGCATCTGCGCGGCGAGGCCCGGCAGCAGCAGGTCCGAAGCCATGTGGCCGATGTAGCGCGGGCTGTGGAACGGCACCGACTTCTTCAGCGCCGCCGACAGCCGGTGCAGTTCGCGGCGCATGCGCGCCTCGAAGGCCAGGTAGTCCGGGTGCAGCGCCGCCGCGGTGCCGATCGCCGGCGGGTCGTCGGGATGGAAGTTGCGCCGCCAGTAGACGTGGTCGCGCTGGAACTCGGTGGTCAGCCGTTCCAGCAGGGCATCGTTCTCGCCGTAGGGGCCGAGGAAGCAGGCGTCGATGACGGGATCGTGGGGAGGGTGGGCGCGATCGGGACGGGACACGGCAGGCGGCACAGGAAGGATGGCATGAGCATGCCTTCCGGGTGCACCGCCTGCGCTGATCCACATCAATGCATGCGGCGCCACCGCACCGCAACAGCGATGCAATGGCCGGTAGTCAAAAGCCCAGGCGGTGCGCTACTACCGGCGGTCCCGTTGTAGGAGCGACCTTGGTCGCAACCGAGCTTCATGCCCTGGCGCGGGTCGGCCGCGCGCGCGGCCGCGCCACGCAGTCTCAGCGCTGCAGGATCGGCCGCGCCAGCTCGAACAGCTCCGCCGGTCTGGCAATGGCGACGTCGCGCCCGTCGACGCGGATCAGGCCCTGGTCCTGGAAGCGGCGCAGCACGCGGCTGACGGTTTCCGCGGCGAGGCGCAGGTAATTGGCGATGTCGCCGCGCGACATGGCCAGGTGCAGGGCTTCGGCGGGGAAGCCGCGCTCGGCGTAGCGCCGTCCGAGGCCGATCAGGAACGCGGCCAGGCGCTCGTCGGCCGAGTAGTCGCCGGCGAGCAGGGCGGCGTTGCCGATATCCTTGCTGAGCCGGCGGAAGAGTTCCTGCTGGATGCCGGGAACCCGCGTCGACAGGGTCGCCAGTGCCGGGAACGAGAAGCGGCAGACCTCGACCGTATCGAGCGCCACCGCGTCGCAGGGGTAGGCTTCCGGGTGGATGGCATTGAGGCCGACCAGCTCGCCCGGCAGGTAGAAGCCGAGCACCAGCTCGCGCCCTTCGATGTCGACCAGGCGCGTCTTCACCGTGCCCTGGCGCACCGCATAGATGGCGCCGAAGCGCTCGCCGGTGCGGAAGATCGCCTCGCCCGGCCGGTAGTTGCCGACGTGTTCGACCAGGCAGTGCAGCTCGCGCAGCGCGATCTTGTCGACGCCGCGCGCGGTGCACACCGAGCCGAAGGCGCAGGTCGAGCAGAACGCCTGCTCGTCGCCGTCGTCGACGATCGGGTTCGGTATCACGCGCCCGTGCGATGTCACGTAGCCCATGCCGGGCTGCCCTCCGTCCCGCGGATCAGACTGCGCGCGAATAGCGACGATCGGGCGTGTCCACGTAGGCGTCGAAGCACATGGCGATGTTGCGCAGCAGGTACTGGCCGCGCGCGGTGACCGCGATGCGCTCCGGCGAGCACGTGACCAGGCCGTCTCCCTCGAGCGGGCGCAGGCGATCGAGTGAACGCTGGAAATAACGGTCGAATTCTACAAGATGTCGCGCCTCGAAGGCGGGAACGTCGAGCGCGCCGTCGCACATCAGGCGCTGGATGAGGTCGGCGCGCAGCAGGTCGTCGCCGGTCAGGGAAAGGCCGCGAGCGATCGGCAGGCGGCCGTTGTCGAGCGCGGCGTAGTAGCCGGTGAGATCCTTCGCGTTCTGGCTGAAGCTGCCGCCGACATGGCTGATCGCGCTCATGCCGAGCCCGATCAGGTCGCAGCGGGCGTGGGTGGAATATCCCTGGAAATTGCGCTGCAGGGTGCCGGCCTCGGCGGCCTTGACAAGGTCGTCGTGGGGCAGGGCGAAATGGTCGACGCCGACGTAGCGGTAGCCCGCATCGGTGAGCCGCTCCACCGCCAGTTGCAGCAGTCCCAGGCGGGTCCGGGCGTCGGGCAGGTCGAACTTGTCGATCTGCTTCTGCGCCTTGAAGAGGTCCGGCAGGTGCGCGTAGCCGTAGGCGGCGATGCGGTCGGGGCGCAGTTCGATGACTTGCTCCAGGGTCCGTTCGAAGGAGGCCTCGTTCTGCTTCGGCAGGCCGTAGATGAGGTCGAGATTGATCGAGCGAATGCCCGCCGCGCGCGCGCCGTCCATCACCTCGCGGGTTTCCGCCACGCTCTGGATGCGGTTGACCGCCTGCTGCACCTCGGGGTCGAAATCCTGCACGCCGATCGAGATGCGGTTGATGCCGGCTGCGGCGATCCGCCGCACGTATTCGCCATCGCAGAAGCGCGGATCGAGCTCGGCGCCGAACTCGCGCGCCGGGTCGCGGCTGAACGAGAAATGCCGCGCCAGGGTCTCGATCAGCTCGACCAGCTGGTCGGCATCGAGGAAGTTCGGCGTGCCGCCGCCGAAATGGAGCTGGGCGAGGCCGCGGTCGCGGTCGAACAGCGCCGAGACCTGCTCGATCTCGCGGTACAGGCGAGCCAGATAGCTGCCGGCGCGGCTCCTGTCGCGGGTGATGATGCGCGCACAGCCGCAGTAGAAGCAGGGCGACAGGCAGAACGGGATGTGGATGTAGGCCGACAGATCACGCGGGATCGGGTCCTGGTTGGACGTCTGGATGGCCGCGCGCAGTTCCGCCTCGCCGAAGTCTGGGCGGAAGTGCGGGGCGGTCGGATAAGAGGTGTAGCGCGGGCCGTTGACGTCGTACTTAGCGATCAGCGCGCGGTCGAACTGGGCGATGTGGGTGTCCATGGGAAGATCGTGGATTGGCCGGCGATTCAGTGCCTTGATGCCGATCAAGGGGAGCCGGGATTCGTGATTCGTGATTCGAAAGAGCGGGGTCGCCGGCGCCGGCACGCACCCTCCCCGGGAGCGGCCGAGCACCAGCTCGACCTTCTTCTGCATTTCCAGGCGCGGCGCGGCTGCTCAGGGGACGAAGCTCCGCCGTCGTGCTGTGGGCGGGACGGGTGCGGTAGTCTGGTGGGTGGTTCTTCGATTTCGTATCTGCCCGTGTCCGAAGCCGCATCCCTCGCCCGCATCGCCAGGAAGCTCGGCCGTGAGCTCGATCGCCTGGAATGGACCACGCCGAGCCACGTCTACAACCCGCTGGACTACGCCTGGGACGGCTATGGCGAATACCTGCGCCGCTTCGGCGACGGCGCAGGCCGCGTGCTGCTGGTCGGCATGAATCCGGGGCCTTGGGGCATGGCGCAGACCGGCGTTCCGTTCGGTTCCGTCGGCATGGTGCGCGACTGGTTCCGAATGGAACCCGCGCTTGCCCACCAACTCCCCATGCAGCACGAGAAATACCCGATCCTCGGCATGTACTGCCATCGCGACGAGGGCAGCGGCAAGCGGCTATGGGGATGGGCGCGGGAGCGTTTCGGCACACCCGAAGGCTTCTTCGAGCGCTTCTTCGTCTGGAACTACTGTCCGCTGCTGTTCATCGGCAAGGGTCGGAACATGATTCCCTCCCAGCTCCGCGCCGCCGAGACCGCTGCACTCGGGGCCCTGTGCGACCACGCCCTGGAGCGCGCGATCCACGTCCTGCATCCGGCGGCGGTGGTTGGCATCGGCCGTTTCGCGGAGCAGCGATTGCAGCGCGTCGTCGGCGAGCGCATGGCGGTGACCTACCTGCCGCATCCGAGCCCCGCCAGTCCCGCCGCCAACCGCGACTGGCCGGCCATGGCCGATGCGGCCCTGGCGCCGTGGCTGCCTGTCCGCGAGCGCGCCGGAAAGGCTTGAACCACAGAAAGTACGGGAAAGTCCGTGGGCGGTGCCAACGATGGCGGGGTTTCCGATCGTCATCCTGGCGAAAGCCGGGATGCATCCTGATTCCCTGCACGAGGAGTCCGCAGCCACCCGCTCGCCCCGGCGCTACTTCTTCGAAATGTACCGGTTGCCCTCGATATAGAAGCGCAACGGCTTTTCCGCCCATTCGCCGGCGTAGTCCACGCCGATGCGCGGGCGCGCCACGATCCCGAACGGCTCCTCCTGCGGCGGGTGCGCGATGTAGAGCGTGTCGCTGAGGAGATCGTGGCCGTAGTCTGCCAGGTCGATGCCCATCGCCTTGCACAGGCGCCCCGGCCCGCTGGCGCTCACCGCGAGGTTGGCCACCGGCTCCAGCGCGCGCAGCAGCACCGCGGTGCCGTGTCCTTCGGGTTCGGTCACCACGTTCATGCAATGGTGCATGCCGTAGATGAGGTAGACGTAGACGTGCCCGGGTGGCCCGAACATCGCGCGCGTGCGTGCGGTGCGGCCGCGCGAGGTGTGCGCGGCGAGGTCATGCGGACCGAGGTAGGCTTCCACCTCGACGATGCGTCCGATGCGGCGTTCGCCCTCGACGTTGTGCACCAGCCACTTGCCGAGCAGTTCGCGGGCGACGAGCTGGGTGTCGCGGTCGTAGAAGCGGCGCGGCAGCTTGCGCAGGCGCGAAGGAATGCGCAGGGTGGGCGTGGCCGGCACGAGCGCCCGGCCATGGCGTGGCAAGCGGGTTCCGCCATTATCTGGCGGAGTGGATCGGGAATCATCGGCCATCCCGCGAGTATCGCCGATCGCCCCCGGAGGGAAACAAGCGATGCCCATGATCAACCCGCCGGAACCATCCAGCCAGCGGCGCCGCCTCGGTCGCTCGCGGGCCTACACCGGGGCGGACCTGCCGAAGCGCCTGCTGGCTTGGCATGCGCCGCGCGCCAACCGCTGGGAATACTTCGCCGTCGAATGCGGGGCGCTGCGGGTGGAATGGCTCGGCGCCGACGGCATCCGCAGCGAATCGTTCCCCGCCGGCAGCGGGCGGTGGATTCCTCCGGGCACGCGCTGGCGCGTGGCCGGGTTGGCGGCGGACACCCGGTTCGTGCTGGAGATCCATGCCGACGAGGCGACGCCCGCCGCCGCGCCGCAGGCGCTGCGCGCCGCGCTGCTGGACGAGGCGCCGCAGATGCGCGTCGGCAACGGCCGCGAATTGGCGAGCGCGCTGGAAACGCTGGAGCCCGGCGGGCGCTGCCTCATCCACGCGGAGTTCGACATCGCGCCCGCAATCGCCGACGCGGTACGGGAGCACGCCTTCCGTCTGTGCTGGCATCCGCTGCAGGCCGGCGAGGATGGCTGGGTGACGCTGGTCGCGCGGTTGGCGGCTCCGATCGGGCTCGCGGAATACCTCGCCCGCGACCACGCCGTCATCGAGGCGGCGCTGGCGCGCGCGCTGCGCGGCGCGCCGGAGGGCGAGCGCTGGCTGCGCAACGCGCTCGGGCGGCACCTCGTGATCGAGGAGGAGCTGCTGTTCCCGCCGTGGCTCGCCGCCGGCGGCAACCCGGGCTGGGTGCGTGGCCTCTGCAACGAGCACCGACACCTGCGTCGGGCCATCGAGCACCTCGATGACCCGGTCGCCCGCCGTCGCTTCCTGCTGCTGCTCGACGGCCACGACGAGAAGGAGGAGCAGATCGTCTATCCGGACCTCGTGGCGCGGCTGGGGAATGCGGTCGAGGGATTGTTGCGGCAGGTAATGGTGGAAGGGCTGAGGGCTGAGGGCTGGCACCAGCTTGCAGCGGATTGACGGACCGGGCGCCCGACCTCCGCGAATCTCGTCGGGTTGGGCCTCCCCAACCCCCACCCTCAGCCCTCAGCGGCGCCACCGAGCATCACCGCCGCCAGCACCCGGCGGCCTTCGCCGGCGAGCAGGTTGTAGGTGCGGCAGGCGGCGGCGTTGTCCATCACCTCGATGCCGATGCGGCGGCGGAGCAGGGCGACCTGCGCCTCGCGCGGCGGGAACACCTGGCGCTGGCCGGTGCCGAGCAGGACGACTTCGGGCTGCATCGCGGCGAGCGCCTCGGCGGCGGCGAGGTCGAAGTCCTCCGGCCGCTGCACCGGCCAGTCCTCGACCAGGCGGTCGGGCATCAGCAGGAAACTCCGCTCCAGCACGCGGTCGACCACAGTGATGTGCGTCGGGCTGGCGCTGCGGAAGAAGAGATAGCCCTCCGGGCGCTCGTGGCTGAGGTCCACGGCGGCCTTACCGCGGCAGGGTGTAGGCGGCGCGGTCCGGGTTGCGCCGATAGAAGCAGGCGGTCTTGCCGATCGACTGCACGAGGTCCGCGCCGGAGGCGGCCTTGATCTGCTCGATGGCTTCGGCGCGCGCCTCGCGATCGTCGTCGGCGAGCTTCACCTTGACCAGCTCGTGGTGCTCCAGCGCGCCGTCGAGCTCGGCGATCACGTTCGCCGTGACGCCCTTCTGGCCGACCATCACCACCGGCTTCAGTGCGTGCGTGAAGCTGCGCAGGTAGCGCTTCTGCGCCGCGGACAGCGCGGCCTGGCGGCGCGTCGGCCCCTTGGCGCGGGCGGTTTCGCCGTTCTGGACGGATTCGGGATCGGCTGGGGCGGACGGGGACATGGGCGGGCAACGGCGGAGATGCGGGAATCGCAAGCCGCACAGGGTATCATGCGCGTCTCGCGGAGCGCGCCGCAGCGCCGGCGCGAGGCCTGATTCCGGAATGCCATGGCGCGCAGCAAGTCCAGTTCCCGCTGGCTCAGGGAACATTTCAACGATCCCTTCGTCAAGCGCGCCCAGGCCGAGGGCTGGCGTTCGCGCGCGGTGTTCAAGCTCGAGGAGCTGATCGAGCGCGACCGCCTGCTGAGGCCCGGCATGGTGGTGGTGGATCTCGGCGCCGCGCCGGGCGGCTGGTCGCAAGTCGCGCGGCAGCGGCTTGGCGACAGCGGCCGGGTGATCGCCCTCGACATCCTGCCCATGCAGGGCATCGGCGGCGTGGAGTTCATCCAGGGCGACTTCCGCGAGGAAAGCGTACTGGAACAATTGCAGACGCTGCTCGGCGGCGTCGCGGTCGATCTTGTGCTTTCCGACATGGCCCCCAATCTGAGTGGCATGAGCGCCGTCGACCAGCCGCGGTCCATGCACCTGGTCGAACTGGCCGAGGAATTCGCCGCCGCGCACCTGGGCGAAGGCGGTGCCTTCCTCGCCAAGGTGTTCCAGGGCGAGGGTTTCGACGACCTGGTGCGGCGCTTGCGTGGTGACTATGCGCGCGTCAGCATGCGCAAGCCGAAGGCTTCGCGCGCGCGCAGCCCTGAAGTGTATGCGCTGGCCACCGGCCGGCGCGCCAACGGAAACAGATGATGCGAGATTGCGGAACGATCCCTGCCGTCCACCCTCTCAATGCCCGCCCCGGCGCGGCGTTCAGCGAGGCATGCGCACCATGAACGACATGGCCAAGAACCTGCTGCTCTGGGTGATCATCGCGGTCGTCCTGTTGACCGTGTTCCAAAGCTTCAGCCCGCACACGGCGGCGCCGTCCGACGTCTCCTATTCCGACTTCACGCAGCAGATCGCCAACGGCGGCGTGCAGTCGGTGACGCTGAGCGCCGAGGTGCCCTCCAAGGCCCAGGCCAAGCTCAAGGACGGCAACACCGTGTCGACCACGGTGCCGATCGGCGCCAACCAGGAACTGGTGAACCTGCTCGCCAAGGGCGGCGTGGAAGTGCGCCAGACCCCGCAGGACAACGTGATGCCGCTGTGGCGCATCCTGCTCGACTGGGTGCCGATCCTGATCTTCATTGGCCTCCTGATCTATTTCATGCGCCAGATGCAGGCCGGCGCCGGCGGGCGCGGGGCGATGTCGTTCGGCCGCTCGCGCGCCAAGCTGCAGGGCGAGGACCAGGTCAAGGTCACCTTCGCCGACGTCGCCGGCTGCGACGAGGCCAAGGAGGAAGTCTCCGAGCTTGTCGAGTTCCTGCGCGACCCCTCCCGCTTCACCAAGCTCGGCGGCAAGATCCCGCGCGGCGTGCTGATGGTGGGTTCGCCCGGCACCGGCAAGACGCTGCTGGCCAAGGCGATCGCCGGCGAGGCCAAGGTGCCGTTCTTCTCGATCTCCGGCTCCGACTTCGTCGAGATGTTCGTCGGTGTCGGTGCCGCGCGCGTGCGCGACATGTTCGAGCAGGCCAAGAAGCACGCGCCCTGCATCATCTTCATCGACGAGATCGACGCGGTCGGCCGCCATCGCGGCGCCGGCCTCGGCGGCGGCCACGACGAGCGCGAGCAGACCCTCAACCAGTTGCTGGTCGAGATGGACGGCTTCGAGGGCAGCGAGGGCGTCATCGTCATCGCCGCCACCAACCGTCCGGACGTGCTCGATCCCGCGCTGCTGCGCCCCGGCCGCTTCGACCGCCAGGTGGTCGTGCCGCTGCCCGACCTCAAGGGCCGCGAGCAGATCCTGAAGGTGCACATGCGCAAGGTGCCGCTCGCCAGCGACGTCGAGCCGCTGGTGATCGCGCGCGGCACGCCGGGCTTTTCGGGCGCCGACCTCGCCAACCTCGTCAACGAGGCGGCCCTGTTCGCCGCCCGCGACAACCGCCGCGACGTGGACATGAACCACTTCGAGCGCGCCAAGGACAAGATCATGATGGGCGCCGAGCGGCGCTCGATGATCATGAGCGACGACGAGAAGAAGCTGACCGCCTACCACGAGGCCGGCCACGCCATCGTCGGCCTGTCCGTGCCCGAGCACGACCCGGTGCACAAGGTCACCATCATTCCGCGCGGGCGCGCGCTCGGCGTCACCATGTTCCTGCCCGAACAGGACCGCTACAGCCATTCGCGCACTTCTCTGGAAAGCCGCCTCGCCAGCCTCTACGGCGGGCGCGTCGCCGAGGAGCTGATCTTCGGCGAGGACAAGGTGACTACCGGCGCCTCCAACGACATCCAGCGCGCCACCCAGATCGCGCGCGACATGGTCACCAAGTACGGCCTGTCCGAGGAACTGGGTCCGATGACTTATGCCGAGGAGGAGGACGAGGTGTTCCTCGGCCGCTCCGTCACCCAGCACAAGAACGTGTCCGAGGAAACCGCGCGCCGCATCGACGAGGTGGTGCGCCAGACCATCGACCGCGCCTATGCGCGCGCCAAGGACATCCTGGTCAGCCAGAACGACAAGCTGGAAGCGATGGCGCAGGCGCTGCTCACCTACGAGACCATCGACAACGCGCAGATCGCCGCCATCATGGCCGGCCGCGAGCCCGATCCGCCGAAGGATTGGCAGCAGGGATCGAAGCCCGGTTCCGGCAGCGGCGGCGGCAGCACGCCACGGCCGGAAAGCCCGCCGATCGGCGGGCCGGCGGTGCAGTCGCGCACCGTGGTCGCGGACGACTGAGGAAGAACTGCACGAGTCACAGCGCGCAAGAGCTGGTCGGCGAAAGCCGATCCGGTTCTTGGAAGGCTTTGAGGCGCTGGGTTCCGGCGTTCGCCGGGACGATATCGCCCAGACGTCCTGACTGGCCGCCACTCTCCCGAAAGCCCGCCGTCCTGGCGGGCTTTTGCCTCGGGGCGTTCTTTCACGCCCGCGGCGATCCCATGCTAACGTGCGCGGCTGCCGTGGTCGGCGGCAGCGCGCAGTGCGCGCCCCGCCGTGGACGGCCAGCGATTCTCTTCGTGGGGGTTTTGCCGTGTCGTTACGAGTCTTCCTGCTGGCCGGCCTGCTCGCCGCCGTCACCTCCGGCGCGGCACACGCCGCCGATCACTGGGTACGGGTGGAAACCGATGCCGCCGGCCTGCGCCAGCTCCTTGGCCCGCGCGTGGCCGCCACCGACTACGGCCGCTTCCAGTGGCTCCGGGTCGACGACGGCCAGCTCGCGCGTCTCGGATCCGCCACGGGCAACCGGGTCACGGTCGTCGACGATCCCTTCGTGTTGGATCTGGGTGGACGCCGGTTCGATCCGCTGGCCGGCGTTCCGCAGTTCGGAAGCTGGGGCAGCGCATCGACGACGGCTGCGACCAACCAGGCGGACTTCCGCCTGGTGCAGTTCCATGGGCCGGTGCGCGAGACGGATCTCGCGGCGCTGCGCGCAGCCGGGCTCGAGCCCGTGCAGTACGTGCACCCCTTCAGCTACATCGCCTGGGGCAATGCGACCGGGCTGGAGCGCCTGCGCGGCGGCGCCGTGCGCTGGAGCGGCGAGTTCCTGCCGGCCTATCGCGTACTGCCGGCCTGGCGCACCCTCGATTCGGCGGAGCGCGAGGTGCACGTGCTGGTGTACCGGCACGCCGCGGCGATCGAAGCCGCGCTCGGCGCGGTCGGCAGGGCGGCCGGACCGCTGCAGCCGATCGACGCCCGGCTCGCCGTGGTGAACCTCCGCGTGGCCGGCGATCGCTTCGAGGAACTGGCGGCGATTCCCGGCGTCTACAGCGTGCAGCCGGTACCGACCGATGGCGGCCTGCGCGGCGAAATGAGCAACCAGGTCAACGCCGGCAACATCGATGGCGGCAACCTGGCCTTCCCGGGCTATCTCGGCTGGCTGGCCGGCATCGGCCTCGACGGCAGCGGCGTGATCCTCGCCAACGTGGACGGCGGCATCTACGACACCCACCCGGATCTCGTCGCGCGCATGCTGCCCTGCCTCGGCACCACCTGCGGCGGCAGCCAGGTCGATTCGCATGGCACGCATACCGCGGCCATCATGGCCGGCGACGGCAGTTCGGGCGTGCTGGCGGGCGATTTCCTGCGCGGGCTCGGCATGGCGCCCGGCGCCCACCTCGTCGAGCAGGTCTATTCCCCGACCTTCACCCAGCCGGGCGGCATGCTCAGGCTGATGACCGACTCGCAGCGCAACGGCGCCTTCGGCTCGGGCAACAGCTGGGGACCCGCAGGCAGCCCGCGCGGCTACGACGGCGATACCCGGCAGGTCGACGTCGGCGTGCGCGACGCCGATCCGGACGCGCCGGGCGACCAGCCGCTGCTGTACGTGCTCTCGATCATGAACGGCTACGGCGGCGTGACCTCGCTCGGCACGCCCGACGAGGGCAAGAACCGGTTCGCCATCGGCTCGACCAAGATGCAGTCGAGCACGACCGTGCAGTACCCCGACATCGACAACCTGTCCTCCAACAGCGCCCACGGCCCCGCGCTGGACGGGCGCGGCGTCCCCGACCTGGTGGCACCGGGCTGCGACGTCGATTCGGCCGCCAGCGCGACCGGCTACGGACTCAAGTGCGGCACCAGCATGGCTTCGCCCCACGTCACCGGCGCGGCGGCGCTGTTCGCCGAGTACTACCGCGAGCTCACCGGCGGCACCGATCCGAGCCCCGCGCTGGTCAAGGCCGTCTTTACCGGCGCGGCGAAGAACCTGACCGGCAACCGCGACGCCGATGGCGCAGTGATGACGCGCCTGTTCGATTCGAAGCAGGGCTGGGGACGCATGCAGGTGGCGCCGGTACTGGCGCCTGGGCAGGCCGTGCAGTACGTCGACCAGAGCGTCGTCTTCGACAATACCGGCGAGAGCTGGGTGGAGACCTTCGTCGCCGACGATCCCGGCCAGCCGATCCGCATCATGCTGGCGTGGACGGACGCGCCCGGGCACGGTCTCGGCGGGACCACGCCGGCGTGGAACAACGACCTCGACCTGCGCGTCACCGGCGCCGGCACCGCGTACCTGGGCAACGACCTGGACCCGCAGGGCTGGTCGAAGACCGGCGGCAGCGCCGATGCCAGGAACAACACCGAAGCCGTGTACCTGAAGCCGGAGCAGCACGCCGGGGCGGTGACGGTGGAAGTCTTCGCCGCGGACCTCAATTCCGACGGCCTGCCGAATCGCGCCGGCGCTACCGACCAGGATTTCGCGCTGGTCTGCTACAACTGCCGTGGCGAGCCGCAGGAAGTGGATCTGGCCGTCAGTGCGGCGGTGGCCGAGGAACTGGCGATCGCCGGTGAGCCGCTTTCGTTCACTGCGGAAATCATCAACCGGGGTCCGGCGCCGGCCAGCGGGCTGCGCATCGACGTGAACGCGCCCGGCCTCGCCAGTGCCTCGATCGACGCCGGGGACGGCTGGAGTTGCGGCCCCAGTTTCGTGCTCCTGAGCTGCACGCACGCCGCTCCGCTCGACGCCGGCGCCACGATGTCATTCGCCGGCAGCGCGATCGTCGGCACCGCCGCGCCCGATCCGCTGAGCCTCACGTTCACGGTGTCCGCGATCGAGGCCGACGTGGACGAGGGCGACAATACCGTCGTGGTGGCGGTGCCGCTTCTCGACCGCATCTTCGCCGCCGGATTCGAGGACGCGGGGTTGCCGTGATCCATCGCGAGCTCGATTGTGGCGGCCGCCTGCTGCGGCTGGACCGACCGCGCATCTGCGGCATCCTGAACCTCACCGACGACTCATTTTCCGGCGACGGTCTCGGCGGTGCCGTCGAAGTGGCGGTGGCGCGCGGGGTGGCGATGGTCGAGGCGGGCGCGGACCTCCTCGACGTCGGTGCGGAATCGACGCGCCCCGGCGCCGAACCCGTGCCCGCCGAAGCCGAGATCGCCCGGCTGGTGCCGGTGCTCGAAGTGCTGTCGCGCGCGGTGCCGGTGCCGCTCTCGGTCGATACCTCCAGGCCGGAGGTGATGCGCGCCGCGGTGGCGGCCGGCGCCGGCCTCGTCAACGACGTGTACGCGCTGCGCCGCGAGGGTGCGCTGGACATGGCGGCGGAATTGCGCGTGCCGGTCTGCCTCATGCACATGCAGGGCGAGCCGCGCACGATGCAGGACGATCCGCATTACGAGGACGTCGTCGGCGAGGTGCACCGCTTCCTCGCCGAGCGGCTGTTCGCCTGCCAGATGGCCGGCATCGAGAAGAAGAACATCCTCGTCGATCCGGGCTTCGGCTTCGGCAAGAACCTGCAGCACAACCTCGTCCTGCTGGCCTCGCTCGGCAGGCTGGCGGAACTCGCGCCGGTGCTGGCCGGCGCTTCGCGCAAGGCCATGATCGGCGCGCTGACCGGGCGCGACGCCGGGCCGGCGCGGGCCACGGGCTCGGCCGCGGCGGCACTGATCGCGGTGCAGAACGGTGCCTCGATCGTGCGCGTGCACGACGTCGCGGAAACCCGCGATGCGCTCGCAGTATGGCAGGCGGTCGCTGCGGCTGCGCCGCCGCCGCAGCGCAGTGCCACGGCGGCGACGCCGTCGCTGTGGGACGAGGACTGAAGGACCCCGGCGGCGCGAACGACCGAGGCTTGGGCGGCCGTGAAGGAGCCGAACAACCGTCAAGGAGAGGCCGCCGCTGCTCCGCACAAGCCGGCAACGCGTGCCGCTCCTGGGAGGGCCGGTCTCCCGACCGGCCGCTCTGCTTCATCGGGGCGGCCGCCGGGAGCGCCGGGCCGGAGCCCGGCATTCCCAACGCGCCTAGTCTCCGCTGCGGGAACATCATGTCCCGTCCCGAAGAAGGCCGGGACTGGGCGCCTGCCCCACGATGATGCCCGCGCTGGCGGGCATCACGTCGGACGCTTCGAGCAGCGCTTCGGGCTACCGGACCGGCGGCAGTTCGAAGCCGTTCTGGAATATTCCGTCGGGGGCGTCGAGCTTGATGATGTACGACTGCAACGCCGTGTCACCGAAGGCCCAGCCACCGAGGGTGTAGCCGTCGGCCGACATGGCGGTGAGGCCACCGACGAGATCGCCCCAGCCGTCCGGAATCGCGATGCCCTGCTCGTCGAGGAATTCGGGCAGGGTGACCGTGCCGACGCCTTCGCGCCAGATCATCGGTGCACGCGGCGGGATGTCGAAGAAGCCGGTGCTGCCGACCACGGTCCTGCCATCGGCGCTGACCGCGAAGGCGAACGTCATGCCCGGAATCAGGGTCACGCCGTCTTGCGCGCTCCAGCGCCAGGAGCCCATGTTGAAATCCGAATCCACGTAATTGGAACCGACCGCGAAGCGACCGTCGATGCTGACGGCGCTGACTTCGCCGACCGGATTGCCGTCGGCATCCTCGATGTCCATGGGTTCGCCGGCGACCCAGAGCACGCCGGTGCGGTCGCCGAAGTCCTGGTCGTTCCAGCCTCCGATCACCGAACCGTCGGCGCTGATCGCATTGGCGCGGGAGGCGTTGGCGGGCCGGTTCACCGGCAACGCGATCATGCCGTCCTTGGCCGTCCACATGAACGCCTGGGCGACGCCGACGAAGTCATCGTCGAACGAAAGGCCGACCATGGTGCCGTCCGAGGAGATGTCGTAGGCGCTGGAGTTGGTGCTCAGCTTGTCGGTGAGCTGTACCGGCGCCTGGCCGATGGCGGCATAGGCCGCGTGGTCGCGCCCGCCCTCCTGCGCACCACCGTTCTCGGGCACGGTGCCGCCGATCGTGCCGGAATCGTTGATGCCCATGGCGCCGTTGAGCGCGGGCAGGACTTCCTCCGTGCCGGTCCCGGCCGTCCAGCGGACGCCCATGTAATCGGCGGCGCCGGTTGCGTAAGCCCCATTGGGAGAAATCCGGGTGATCTGGAGGTTTGGAGTCTGCAGCTCGACGAAGGTGCCGGATGCGGCGGCCGTGCCGGAGAGGGCCAGCGTGATGCCGGCGGCGAGGAGTAGGCGCATGGTCGATTCCGTGATTCAGGGAAGGGCTGGCCGGAGCGCGACCGATCTTGGTCGCGCCCGAAGCACGCCCGATCCTCGCATCCGCGGGAAGCGGCCACATTCGCGCTTCGTTCGCGCATGATTCCCGCGACGTGAATGCCGTTTCCGAAGCGCAGGTGAGGCGAATGTCGGCGAATCGGCCGCGATCAGGTGCGGAAAATCCTGTAAGCTCAGCGCGTCGCCGCCAGCGGCTCGTCCAGCAACCCGGCCGGTAGCGAGCGCTCCCCTGCAAGCGCCCGGGCCCGTTGCAGGGCGGCCCGCCACGCACCCTCCTCACCGAGGGCGCGGTAATAGCGTGCCTGCAGCACCGCGCAGGCGAAGTCCGTGGTTGCCCAGCGGGCGGCGAGGCCCACCACCGCGCTGGCCTGTTCCAGTTCGCCGCTGTCGATCAGACGCGTGCCGAAGGAGTCGACCACCTCCGCCGTATCCGCCGGCACTTCGAAGCGGCTGGCGAGTGCCAGCGCCCGCCGGTACGCGGCGATCGCATCAGGGTGTCGTCCGCCCGCCCAGGCATGTTCCGCTTCGGCGAGGACGGCATACACCGGCATCGGCGGCACGCTGTCGCCGCCACCCCAATCGCGCAGGCGTGCCGCTTCGGCGCCGGCGCCCTGCTCGTCGCCCTGCGCGCGCAACGCACGCGTCAGGAGCAGCCAGGCGCGCGCCCGCTCGCGGTCATAGTCGGGCAGGGCGTAGCCCTTGGTGGCTGCGGCGGCCAGTTCACCGGCGGCTTCGAAGCGGCCGGCGGCGTATTCGAGCACCGCCTGCTCGTACTGATGGCGCGCGGCCAGGAACGGGCTGGCCGCGGCTGCGGGCGCAGCGAGTTCGCCGAGCAGGTCGCGCGCTGCCCCGAGCTGGCCGGTGGCGGTGAGCGCCGCCACGCGTTCCATCTCCACCCCGAGCCGCGTGCCGGCGTTCTCCAGACCGTCGAGCACCTCGACGGCACGGGTGGTGGCGGCGAGCGCGGCGGCCGGCTGGAGCAGGGCGAGCTGGGTGCCGGCCATGTTGCCGAGCGTGGCGGCCAGCTCGTTGAGGGCGCCAAAGCGCTCGAACTGCGCTGCTGCGCGTTGGTGCGCGGCCAGCGATTGCATGAAGCGGCCGCGTTTGCCGGCGTCGATGGCCTCGTTCTCGTCCACGCGTGCCAAGGCGAGCGCATCCCCGGCCAGCTCCAGGGCGACCCTTGCCCGCGCGAAATCCGCCGCCGCTCCGTCGTAGTCGCCTTGCGCCGCGCGCGCCACCGCCAAGCCCGTGAACGCCTGGCCCACGGCGGCCGGCTGGTTGCGCTGCTCCAGCAGCTGCACGGCCTCGCTGAATGCGCGCTGCGCGTCACCGAAGCGGTCCTGCCGTACGGCGACCGCGCCGAGCCCGTTGAGCACGCGGCCGCGCAGGACCGGCCTGGCCTCGGCCGCGAGTTCCGGCAGGAGCGCCTCCAGCCGCTGCCGGGCCTTGGCAAGCTGGCCGGCGCGATACTCGATCTGGCCGAGGCGCAGCGCCAGTTCGGGCATCTGCCTGACTTCCGCCGGGGCGCCGTCGAGCAGGCGGCGCGCGGTATCGAGGTCGTCGGTCAGCATGGCCGCCTCGGCACGCGCGAAGATCTCGTCGGCGGTGAGCGAGTGCAGGTCGCGGCCCGGCACGGCGCGGCCGAGCAGGGACAGGAGGCGCTCGGAGGCGACGCGCGTGGCTTCCACCACGTCCGCGTCGCTCGCCTCGACCTGCCTGTGGCTGCCGTCACGGCCGGTCAGCGCCAGCACCACCCGCCAATCGTCGGCCGCACGCGAGACCGTGGGTTCGACCAGGTAGTGGGCACCCGTGGCGGCGACAACGCCCTCTGTGTTCCCGCCGCGCGCGAGTGCCACCACGTTGTCGCTCGGCACCACGGCCAGTCCGCTGTCGCGCAGGCGCGTGGCGACGAGGTCCATCAGGCCCAGTCGCAGCCACGACCACTCGGCGTGCGCGCTCACGGCGGCGGGCATGACGGCGGTGGTGTCGCCGGGCGCTGCCCGCGCGGCGCCGGCCAGCCCTGCGTTGCCGAGCGGGGCAATCGGGCTGGGCCGCACGCTCCACAGCCAGGCGCCCCCTGCGGCGGCCAGGAAGGCCAGCAGCAGGGCCGCTGCGAATCTCCATCGCCCGGCGCGACGCCGGCTCGAACGGGTGCCCAATGCCGGCGCGACCGCCTGCGTGCCTGGTGGCGGCTCCGCCGCGGCTGCCGGAGCGGCATCCTCGGAAGGCGGCGCGATGGCCGGTGTCGCGGCCGGCGGCGCCTCGGTGCGCATTCGCCCCGTTGCAACGTCGGCCGGCAGGGTATCCGCCAGCGCCTGCGTTTCGACTTCGCCGACCCAACGGTAGCCGAACCGCGGGATGGTGCGGATCGCGTGCTGCTCCTGGCCGTCGTCGCCGACCGCGCGCCGCGCCTTCAGGATGGTCTGTCCGAGCAGCGTGTCGCTGACGTCGGCGCGTCCCCATACGGCGGCGATGAGCTCGTCCCGCCCGATCGCGCGATCGCGGTTCTCCAGCAGGTAGACGAGGCAATCGAAGACCTTCGGCGACAGCGCGAGCACGCATCCGCCGTCCTGCAGCTCGCGTGCCTGCGGATCGATGCGGTAATGACCGAAACGGTATGAAACGGATTGCATGGTGCGGATTATCGGCTGCGCACGAGCGGGGGCATAGCGCCGCCACGCCGTTGAAGTCCGGATCCCCTCAGGCCCGGCGGCTCACGCATCAGCATGGCCCCGTCAGCGGTCGAACGGCGCGTAGCCCCAGGCATGCAGGCGCTCGAGCCGCTCGGCGGCGATTTCGGGCTGGTCGAAATAGATCTCGCCGAGCAGGCCCCGATCCACGTTCGGCCAGGTGGCGCGGATCTCCTGCGCGATGGCGGCGGTGCGCAGGCCCAGTTTGCGTGCCTTGTGGACCATGTGCAGGGCGTTGGCGGTCGCGAATGTCGCCAGCACCGCCAGCGCGACGCGCGGCACCGCTGCGCCCGAATCCCGCCAGCGGCGCCCCAAGAGGCCGGCGAGGCCGAGCCAGAACAGCACCGAGAAGCTCACGTAGCGGGTCACGAAGGCCTGTTCCGCGCCGAAGGGTTCGGCGCGGCCGAGCGCCACCAGGAGGCCGGCGAGGAGCCCGAATACCGCCAATGCCAGCCACGGCAGTCCGCCGCGCTCGCGCCACGCGCCCGGCGCCAGCCAGGCAACCAGGCCAAGCCCGGCGAGGGCGAGCAGCGGCGCGAGATCGGTGGCGAACCGCGCCACTCCGCTACCGAGGAAATTGAGCGTGTAATGGATCACGGCCAGCGGGTCATGTCCGCCGTGGCTCGCAGCCACGCCGAGGTAGCCGGCGGCCGCAACGAGGCAGGCCGCCAGCCAGGGCAGGGTCATCAGGGCACGCTGGCGCGGCGGCAGGTCGTGGCGGCCCCACACCAGCAGCAGCGCCACCGGCAGAATGGCAATGGCGGTGGCGAACCCGAAGCAGGCGAGGCCGGCCGCGGCCAGGGCGGTGACAAGCCGACCCCAGCCGAGCTGCGGCCGCGTCAACTGGTGGACGCAGGCGATCACCCCGGCCAGGCACAGGAACACCGCGACCTGCCAGCCCCATTGCAGGTTGGCGAGGTGGCCCGGATGGAGCGCCAGCAGCACCAGCAGCGCCGCCATCGCGAGGTCGCGCCGCGATGACGTGGGGAAGGCGTCCCGCACCAGGCTGCGCAGGAGCAGGGCAGCCGCGACCAGGAGCACCCAGCTCACCAGGCAGTCGAGCCAGGTCTGCCCGCCGGAGAGCGTCGTGGTGGCGAGAAGGACCCCGTAGGCGGCCGTGAGCATGTGGCCGCCATAGATGCGCAGGAGCTGCGAAGGCAGCCGTTCGCCGTTCCTCAGCGCCTCCAGCAGCGGCACCAGGTCGAGATGATCCCAGAGCATCATCGGCACATGCCAGGCGAGCGTCATCGCCAGCAGAGCCGCGGCCAGCGCGAGGAACAGGCAGGAGGGCAGGGCGCGGATCGGCATCGGCATGGGTGCTGGCGGGCGGGGCAGTATGCGACACGGCACGCCCGCGTGAATCACGAATCCCGAATTGCGGAACACCGGCTGCACGCGCAGCCCACGTTTGCGAATCCCCAATCCCCAATCCGGGCTTCCGCGATTGGCGTCGCCAGCGCCCTCGGCTAGGCTGCCGTCTCTCCAGCGCAGGATGACCTGATGTCCGCCGAGCTGCCCGCCTTCATCGTTGCCATTCCCGCCCGCTTCGCCTCCACGCGGCTGCCGGGCAAGCCGCTGGCGTCGATCGCCGGCAAGCCGATGATCGTGCACGTGGCGCGGCGGGCGCGCCTGGCCGGCGCGGCGGCCGTGGTGGTGGCGACCGACGACGCGCGCATCGCCAGCGCCGTCGAGGCGGAGGGCGTCGCCGCGGTCATGACCGACCCCGCGCTCGCCTCGGGCAGCGATCGCCTGGCGGCGGCGGCCGCCGCGCTCGGCTGGCCGGACGAGGCCATCGTGGTGAACCTGCAGGGTGACGAGCCGCTCGCCCCGCCGAGCGGCATCCGCGCCGCCGTGGCGGCGCTTGCCGGCGGCGATGCGCCCATGGCGACGCTGGCCACGCCGATCGGGTCGGTCGCGGAGCTGTTCGATCCGAACTGCGTCAAGCTGGTGCGCGATGGCGCCGGCCGCGCACTCTATTTCAGCCGCGCGCCGCTGCCCTGGCCTCGTGATGCCTTCGCGCAGGGCCGGCCGGCCGGGCTCCCCGCCGGCACGCCGTTCCTGCGCCACATTGGCCTCTACGCCTATCGCGCCGGGTTCCTGCGCCGCTTCGCCGCGCTGGCACCGACGCCGCTGGAGCGCACCGAAGCCCTGGAGCAGCTGCGCGCGCTCGAGCACGGCTTCGCCATCGCCGTCGCACTCGCACCCGAACCCTTCCCGGCGGGCGTGGACACGGCGGAGGATCTTGCGCGGGTGGAAGGAATCATGATGGGAATCGAGGCATGACACGCATTCTGTTCGTCTGCATGGGCAATATCTGCCGCTCGCCGACGGTGGAGGCGATCGCCCGCGTCGAATTTGCCCGGCGCGGCATTGCGGCCGAGCTGGAATCGGCGGCCACCGAGGATTACCACACCGGCTTCGGCGCCGACGCGCGCTCGATAGCGGTGGGCGCCGCGCACGGCTACTCGCTGTCGGCGCATCGCGCGCGGCAGGTGTGTCGCGCGGATTTCCAGCGCTTCGACCACGTGCTGGCGATGGATCGGGCCAATCTGCGTGCGCTGCAGCGGTTCCGGCCGGAGTCGGGCGGTGTCGAGCCGGCCTTGTTCCTCGGCGCGGAGGAACTGCCCGATCCCTATTACGGCGGGCCGGCGGATTTCGAGCGGGTGATCGAACTGGCGCGGAGCGGCGTCGCGGCGTGGATCGAGCGCCTGTGCGCCGAGGCGAAAGGGCGTTGATCCTGCCGTCCGGCGCGTGCGATGGCGCACTGCGTGGCACGGCAAGGTCGCCCACGGGGTGGGGTATGTCCGTGAATCGAATCCTGCGTTTGCCGTAGGAGCGCACCTGGGCGCGATCAACGCGAACCGCACGCCGTAGATACGCACCCTGTGCGCGACCCACGCGAACCTGGATCGGCCGAAGGTCGGGCGCGCGCGCCCCCACAGGGTGGGCTCCTACGACGGGAATTGCGATGCCCGTTGTGCCCTCCATGAGCGCACCCTTTGCGCGACCAATCCGAGCCGCGAACCTCCTGCGGAACTTCCGGATGACCCACCGTGCCGGCGTCCCGCGGGTGCGGCCTCCCGTATCATGGCGCCATGCCCGTTTCACCCGCCCCGCCTCCCTTCGACGGCAAGCTGTTCGTGCGCACGCTCACCACCGCGCCGGGCGTGTACCGGATGTTCGATGCGGGCGGCGAGCTCCTCTACGTCGGCAAGGCCTCGAACCTCAGGAAGCGCGTCGGCAGCTATTTCCTGAAGCCGCGCATGGAGCCGCGGATCGCCGCGATGGTGGCGCAGATCGCGCGCATCGAGACCACCGTCACGCGCACCGAGAGCGAGGCGCTGCTGCTGGAGGCGCAGCTCATCAAGTCGCTGAAGCCGCGCTACAACGTGGTGCTGCGCGACGACAAGAGCTATCCCTACATCCACCTGACCGCGGTGCGGGAAGCCGAGGGCGATCGCCCGGATCCGCGTGCCTTCGCGCGGCTGGAATTCCACCGCGGCGCACGCAATGCCGGCGGGCGCTACTTCGGCCCGTTCCCGAGCGCCGGCGCGGTCCGGCAGAGCCTCGACCTGGTGCAGAAGCTGTTCCGGATCAGGAACTGCGAGGACAGCTTCTTCCGCAACCGCTCGCGGCCCTGCCTGCAGTACCAGATCAAGCGCTGCACCGCGCCCTGCGTCGCCTATATCGGTGCCGCCGACTACGCCGAGAGCGTGCGCCATGCCGAGATGTTCCTCGACGGCCAGTCCGGCGCGGTGATGGACGAACTGGTGGCGTCGATGGAACGCGCCAGCCGCGAACTCGCCTTCGAGCGCGCGGCGCTGATCCGTGACCAGATCGCCGCGGTCAAGCGCGTGCAGGCACACCATTACGTGCAGGGCGCCAGCACCGACATGGACGTGATCGCCTGCGTGCTGCGTGGTGGCGTGGCCTGCGTCAGCGTGCTGTTCTTCCGCGGTGGCATCAGCCTGGGTTCGCGCGACTTCTTCCCGCGCCTGGCGGGCGAGGCGGACCTCGCCGCGATCATGGAATCCTTCATCGCGCAGTACTACCTGGAGCGCCCGGCGCCCAACGAGCTGATCCTGAGCCATGCCCCGGCCGACGCCGCGCCGCTGGCCGAAGCCCTGTCGCTGCAGGCCGGGCGCAGCGTGGCGCTCAAGGCCAGCGTGCGCGGCGACCGCGCGCGCTTCCTCGATCTCGCGGTGCGCAATGCCGAGGCCGCGCTGGCCTCGCGCCTCGCCAGCCGGCAGACCCAGCTCGCGCGGCTGGAATCACTGCGCGACCTGCTGGAGATGGACGAGGCGCCGCAGCGCATCGAATGCTTCGACATCAGCCACACCATGGGCGAGGCGACGGTGGCGTCCTGCGTGGTGTTCGGCCCGGAGGGCCCCGAGAAATCCCAGTACCGGCGCTTCAACATCGCCGGCATCACGCCCGGCGACGACTACGCCGCCATGCGCCAGGCGCTGGAGCGCCGTTACAGGCGCGTGCAGGCGGGCGAGGGCAGACTGCCCGACCTGCTCCTCATCGATGGCGGCAAGGGCCAGGTGCAGCAGGCGGTGGACGTATTGAACGAGCTTGGCCTGGAAGGCGTGCCGATCGTCGGCGTGGCCAAGGGCGAGGCGCGCCGCGCGGGTGACGAGACCTTGATCCTCGGCCGCGACGGCCGCACCCTGTGGCCCGGGCCGGAGTCGCTGGCCTCGCACCTGATCCAGGCGGTGCGCGACGAGGCGCACCGCTTCGCCATCACCGGCCATCGCGGCCGGCGCGAGAAGGCACGCGAGCACAGCACGCTGGAGGACATCGCCGGAGTGGGGCCGCGGCGTCGGTCGGCGCTGCTGCAGCATTTCGGCGGCCTCACCGGCATCGCCGGCGCCGGCGTCGAGGAACTGATGAAGGTGAAGGGGGTCAGTCGCGAACTGGCCGAGCGCATCTACGCGACGTTCCACGGATGAGAAGGACATGACCAAGACCCGCATCACCATCCCCACCGCCCTGACGCTGTTCCGCATCGCGCTGCTGCCGGTGATGGTGGTCGTCTTCTACGCCGGCTTCCGCGGCGCCAACATCGCCGCCGCGGCCATCTTCCTGCTCGCCGCGGTCACCGACTGGCTGGACGGCTGGATCGCGCGCCGCTTCGACATGATGTCGGCCTTCGGCGCCTTCCTCGATCCGGTTGCCGACAAGCTGATGGTCGCGGTGACCCTGTTCCTGCTGGTGCAGGAGAACCCGACCCCGCTGCTGGCCGTCACCAGCGCGGTGATCGTCGGCCGCGAGATCAGCATCTCGGCGCTGCGCGAGTGGATGGCCGAACTCGGCCAGCGCGCCACCGTGCGCGTGGCGCTGATCGGCAAGATCAAGACCGCCATGCAGATCGTCGCCATCATCGTGCTGCTCTACCAGCACGACGAGCCGGCCCTGCGCTTCTACTTCGTGGGCGAGACGCTGCTGGTGATCGCGGCGGTGCTGACCATCTGGTCGGGGCTGCAGTACGTGCGCGCGGCCTGGCCGGTGCTGCGCGGCCAGGATTGAGCCGGAAAACGCGCACGAAGGCCGCGCGGGGATTGACACCCGCGCGCGAAAACGTAAGATGCGCCTCCCACGCGGGAATAGCTCAGTTGGTAGAGCACGACCTTGCCAAGGTCGGGGTCGCGAGTTCGAGTCTCGTTTCCCGCTCCAGATGCAGACGAAGCCCCGGGTCACCCCGGGGTTTCGTGTTTCAGGCGCCGGCGCATGCCGGTGCGGCGTCCGCAGCAGCGGTCGCGGCGACAGGTCACCGGCCTGGTGGCAGAGTGGTCATGCAGCGGACTGCAAATCCGCGTACGCCGGTTCGATTCCGACCCAGGCCTCCATCTTGAAGTCCCAAGGCGTCCATCGCCGTCCCGGGCAGAGACAGAAACCCCGCAGCCGCGGGGTTTTTTGTTCCAGCGTAGTCCGACGCCGTCCGTTGGCATCCGGCAAGAATGTGAGTAGGATTGAGAGTAGAGCGGCAAGGTTCCGGCGCCCTACTCACAAACGGCCTACTCACGCCATGCTGACCGACACGAAACTGCGTGCCCTCCGGCCCCGCGACCGCCTCTACCGCGTCGCCGACGCCAACGGCCTGTGCATCGAGGTCACGCCAGCGGGCGGCAAGCACTGGCGCTACCGCTACCGCTTCAACGGCCGCGCCAGCATGCTCGGGCTGGGGGAGTACCCGCATGTTTCGCTGGTGGAGGCTCGCCGTCTGCGGGATGAGGCGCGCACGACGCTCGCCGCCGGTGCTTCGCCGGCGCTGGCGGCCAGGGCGCGTCGGGAAGCGCAGGCGGAACGCGCGGAGAACACCTTCGGTGCTGTCGCGCTGGAGTGGATCGACTCGCACGGCGCATCGCTCGCGCCCGCCACGCTGAAACGGGAGCGCAGCATGCTCGATCGGTTCCTGATGTCGTCGCTCGGCGCCATTCCCGTGGCGGACGTGAAGACAAGCGACGTGCTCGCCGCCTTGCGCCGTATCCAGGCACAGGGCCGCCTCGAGAGTGCGCACCGCGTGCGAGCGCTGGCCGGCCGCATCATGCGCTACGCGGTCGCAACTGGACGCGCCGAGCGCAACCCGGTTGCCGACCTGGCTGGCGCGCTGCCGACGCCGGAGACAACGCACTTCGCCGCCCCGACCGAGCCCGTCGCCGTGGGCGAGCTGCTGCGCGCGATTGAGGGCTACAGCGGTTATGCCGTGGTCACCGCGGCACTGAAGCTGGCGCCGCTGGTGTTCGTGCGGCCCGGCGAACTGCGCACGATGCGCTGGGCGGACGTGGACCTCGACGCGGCTGAATGGCGCTACACGGCGACCAAGACCGGCACGCCGCACATCGTCCCGCTCTCGACGCAGGCAGTCACGATCCTGACCGACCTGCGCGCGCTGACCGGGACCAGTGAGTTCGCCTTTCCATCCGTTCGCTCTTGGAGGCGCCCGATCAGCGACAACACCCTGAACGCCGCCCTGCGCCGACTGGGCTACACCACCGAGCAGATGACCGCGCACGGCTGGCGCGCGGTCGCGCGCACGATGCTGGACGAGCGCCTGGGCTTCGCGCCGCACCTGATCGAACACCAGCTGGCCCATGCCGTGCGCGACCCGCTGGGGCGCGCCTACAACCGCACGTCGCACCTGCCCGAGCGGCGCAAGATGATGCAGGCGTGGGCGGATTACCTGGACACCTTGCGCACCGGCGCCAACGTGGTGCCGATCAAGCGCAGAGCATCCGGCTCAAGCCGGTAGTCGCCGCGCCGCACGTGGTCGAGACGTGCGGCGCGACTTCCACAACCGTTCCAAAGGAGAACGATGATGGCAATCGAAAGTGTAGCAACCGCCATGCAAGCGCATGTCATCACGGATGACGAGATGCTGCGCGCCTATGATGCAAATGAGCAGGTCAGCCCCATGATGTTCCCGCCCTATCGCAAGATGGTGGATGCTCTCGTGACGGCCGATGCTGGATGGAATGATGCCCAGGACATGGTCTACCGAATCAAAGCCTTGTTCGCAGCCATTGAGAAAAGACCGGAAGGCATCGAGGAACTGGCCGGCCTCGGCAAGGAAATTGCCGCGGCCCTCATCGAAGGGATCGATGATATTTGCTTGGGTCTCCAAAGCGTCGCGGGGTCCGCAACAAAGACCGTGCCTCGCAAGGGTTGTGAGGATTCCAGCGCACCGGATGACCGAGTTGATGCCGAGGTCCCGGCGCGCGAAGGATCCTGTCCGGCAACGCCGGGCGAGACAGAGGATCCGCGGCAATGATCATCGTCATGGCGGCGCTTCGCTAGCTCGCCGCCGCTACTTGCCACGGCTAGGGTAGCTCCCGAACGCCGGCCACCTTCACCGGCTGCCGTGGCGATCCTTCGAAGGCGCGAGGAAGGATCGCGCGATGGCGAACAAGAAGCCCGGCATCTCGGAGATCGGCGCCCAGGTATCGGCCGACCAGCGGAAGCGCCAGCGCATCGCGCCCGTGGAAAGGAAGCAGTTCGACATCGAACGCGATGCTCCCTTGCATGCCGCGATTGCCCGCCGCGATCCAGAGGGCACGAGACGTTATCTCATCCAGGTGGCCACGCGCTTGCAGGACGGCGAAGCGCTGCCCTACGCAGTCAGGCGGTGGCTAGCCGAGGCACTGACGGCCATTGCGAACAACCCCCGTAGTGCTGCCGGGGTGCTCGGTCTCGCCAAGCACAAGCGACGCCCAACGACCACGCAGCTGCGAAACATGGAGATAGCCGAACGGATACGCGTGTTGAACGGCGAAGGGGCCAACATCCACGAGCACAGCGCCGTGGGCGCCGACTTTGCCATCTGCACGGCAGCGCAAGAGTATGGCGTCAGTGAACGAGTCGCACGCAAGGCGTGGGAGCAGCACGGCGAGGAGGTGAAGGCGTTCGCGAGATGTCCGGAGAGATGGTGAGCTTCCCCATAAGTGCGCGCACTTATGTGGTTAGAAGCCGATCAATGACACCAGCATGATCGCGTCCAAGCGCCGCCACGGGCGGCGACGGACGGAGATTGCCGAGTGTCAAACCTGATCAGATTGCCGCAAGTCGTAGACCGCACCGGACTGAGCCGGTCATCCATCTATGCGCTGGCCGCAAAGCAGCAGTTCCCGAGGCCGATCCGCCTCACCGTGGCCACATCGGCTTGGATTGAATCCGAAGTGGATGACTGGATCGCTGCTCGTGTCGAGGCCTCGCGCCGCACGCCCGAGGACATCCTTGCAGCGGCAAAGGCTGGCGACCTGACGCCCCCGCCCTCAACGGCCCGCGCGCCCCTCGAGCGAGGCGATCGACATGCTCGATAAACGAAAAGGCCCCGGTAGCGTTGGCGCGCTGCCCGAGGCCACAGATCACTCATGTCGTATTGCGAATCATAGCGCACTTGCGGGCTATCGCGCGCTGGCGGGCCGGGATGGTGCCCGCCTTCCACGAGACTGGCGCGACCGCTTGCCCGATCCGGCCGGCTACTACGCGCAGCAGGTCGCCAGGCTCGGCAAGCCGAACGCGAGCGGATGGGCGCAGGGCGCTTGCCCCTTCCACGAGGATCGGGAGGCATCCCTTTCCGTGGCCGTAGCCGGGGCGCGCGGAGGATGGCGCTGTTTCGCCGGCTGCGGGCATGGTGACCTGGTGGCCTTCCACGAGAGACTGACCGGGTTTGCCTTCCGCGAGGCTGTGCGCGATCTGCTGGGGAGGACTGGCCGATGAACGCCGTTCCCATGCTCGAAGCACCGAAGGACGCCGCACGCCGCCTCGCCGCCGCCGCCCTGCGCGAGGGCTACCGCCCGGAAGCCTTGCACGCCTACCACGCGCTCGATGGCGAGCCACTGTTCTGGCGCATCCGCCTGAAGCGCGCGGATGGCGCGAAGTGGATCCGGCCCATGCACTGCAACGGCGCCGGCTACTGCATCGGCGAGCCGCCCGCACCCGCCGGGAAACCGTTGTACCGGCTGCCGAAGCTGGCCGCCGCCGATCCATCCCTGCCCGTAATCGTGGTCGAAGGTGAATGGGCCGCGGATGCCTTGGCGCGAATCGGTGTGCTGGTGACGACGAGCAGCAGCGCGGATAGCGCCGAAGCCGCCGACTGGTCGCCGCTGGCCGGTCGCAACGTCATCCTGTGGCCCGACCACGACGCGCCCGGCAAGCGCTACGCCACCGCCGTTGCCGAGCGCCTGCGCGCGCTGGGCTGCGTGGTGGAACAAATCGACGTGGACACGCTGGCGCTGCCGGACAAGGGAGACGTCGTGGACTGGCTGGCGCTGCACCCGGAAGCGGACGAGGAGGCGATCTTCGCATTGCCGCGAGCGGCGGGAGCGAACCGCGCGTCGCTGGAGCGCGCCCCCGGCCGGGAGCTGCACGGTCCCATCGACCATCCACGCGTGGACCTGATCGAAGCCGACCGCCTGAGCCCCGAGCCGATCCGATGGCTTTGGCCGGGATGGCTCGCACGCGGGAAATTGCATGTGCTGGCCGGAGCGGCGGGCACCGGCAAGACCACGATCGCCACCGCCATCGCCGCATGCGTGACCGCAGGCCATGCGCTGCCTTCCGGATGGCGCCCGGAGCGGGGCAACGTGATCGTTTGGTCGGGCGAGGATGATCCTGCCGATACCCTGGTGCCGCGCCTGTTGGCCGCCGGCGCCGATCTGTCGCGCGTCCGCTTCGTTGGCGAGGTACGGGAAGACGGCGAGCGCCACCCGTTCGACCCCGCGCGCGATGTGCATCTACTCGCCTCGGCCGTGGCCGAAATGGATGGCGTGGCGCTGATGATCGTGGACCCGCTGGTTTCGGCGGTCGGCGGCGACTCGCACAAGAATGCCGAGGTTCGGCGCGGACTGGCGCCGCTGGTGGACTTGGCCGGGCGCCTGGATGCGGCGCTGATTGGCATCACGCACTTCAGCAAAGGCACGGGAGGCCGGGAACCGTTGGAGCGGGTGGGCTTTGACACCAGCGCCAAGAACTTCGACAAGGCCGCAGCTCTTGAGGCCTACAAGCGGATGGTCCGCGACGACAACCTGATCGCGGCCGACCTGCCGCTGTTCAAGAAGGCGCAGGGCGGCGCGAGCACGACTGCGCCGGCGAAGGCCAAGCCCGCACCCGGCACATCTCCCGACAACCCGGCCCCGGCCAATGCGTTCGCGGCCGAGCCGCCACCCGGAACCTGGGTAAGGCTCCCCGACGGTCGCGTCATCCAGACGAGGTAGGCCCGTGGCGAACTGGTGGGACAAGTACAGCGAGCCCGCTGCGGGCGCGGCTGCCAATTGGTGGGACAAGTACGCGGCCGACTTCGGCAACGTCGAGGCCGGCAGCGCATCGGCGCCTGACTTCGGCAACGCGGTTGCCGGCGTGGGGGTAGCGGCGCCGGAGCGGGCGTTCTCGCCGGGCGAGCTGTCTGGCGAAGTGCCGTTCGCGACCGATGATCCGCGCGCGCCGCTGCTGTCCGCACTTCGCGAGGAGCAGGCGGCGACCGCCGAGCCGCCCACCTGGACGCAGGGGCAGGGCATCCCCGGCTACACGCCGGACTGGCTGCGCCGCGTGGCCGACGAGGACTCGGCGCCCAACCGCGTGCTGGCGGACGCGGCGGGCCGGGCGCGCCACAATCCAGTCGTGGAAGGCGCCGAACAGCGCCTTGCCGGCACCTACGGCGCCGCCAGCCTGTTGTCCGCGCCGCTGGCGATGGGCCTCGATGCCGTGGCCGGCACCAACACGGCCGACGAGGCATTCCGCCGCTACGAGGAAGCCAAAGCCTACGCGCAGTCGTTGAATCCGCAGGCGGACGCCGGCATTGTCGACCACACCCTGCGCGCCGTTGGCGGGCTCGGCGTGGACATGACGATTGGCGCCTTGATGGGCGCCGCGCCGCGCGTGGCGGAAGCCACCGCATCGCTGGCGACCGTCCCCGCGTTCCGTTCGGCGCTCGCCGCTGCCGGGAGGGATGGCTTGCGCGGGGCCGAAGCGGTCATCGCCGCGGCACGCGAGGTGGGCGGCGCCGCCGCGAGCATCGTCGCCGAGGCGGTCCCGCAACTGGTACGCCATGCCGCCCCCGTGGCGACGGCGCCCGCCATTGCCGGCGGCGCCGAGACCGCGGCAAGCGTGATGGAAGCGGGCGGCTCCACACCGGAGGCATTGACGGCCGGGCTGGTCGACGCGGCGGGAACGGTGGGCGAGTTCGCCTTGCCGCTCGGCGCTGCCGGCCGCCTGCCGGTGCGGGCCGCCCAGGGCGCCGCCAGCAATCTCGCCGGCAGCGACCTGCACAACCGGCTGGTCAATCCCTTCCTGCCGCCCGAGCTGCAGCGCAGCCTGTCCGGCAACGATGCAGCGCCCATCGCCGTCACCGGCGCACTGCTCGGCGGCGTGCTGGGCGAGCACGCGCCCGCCCGCTCGCGGCTGGATCGCGTGCGGGAGCTGGCCGATCAGGTCATCGGCGAACCGCAGACGCCCGAACAGCAAGCCGTGGACGTGGGCCGGCAGGCCGCCGCCGCGGCGTTCGACGCGCATGGCGTGGGCGTTCGTGACGCTATAGCGCCGTCCGATTCGACGGCCCTCGACGTGAGCCCGCTGCCGTTCGAGCCACCGCGCGCACCGCCTCAGTCCGTTCCGTCCACGCCGCCGGCCGCACCGGCAGACGCGCCCGCCGCCGACTACACCGCCGAGCCGATCCGCAACGGCCGCAGCGTCCTGTACCGCGGCGACGTGCCGGCGATGAAGCAGGCACTCGAAGACGCGGGGCTTTCGACGGGTTTCCGCCTGGTCGAGAACGGGCAGGAAACCGGCCTCTACTTCCCGACTCGCATGCAATCCGAAGTGGACGCCGCACTGGCTCCGCTTCGCGCCGCTTCACCGCCGCCCGCGCCCACCCCGATGCCGGTTGCTCCGCCGGTTGAGACGGGCGCGGCGGCGACCCAATCCGCAATAGCGGAACCAGAAGCCGCAATAGCGGAAACCGCTGCCGACGAAGGCCCGCGCGAGCATCGCACCGAGGGCGCAATCCATGAGCTTCCTGTGGCCGACCTAGCGCTGTCGCGCGACGTGCCGCAGTTCAAGGATGGCGCGAGCGCGGAAACCGGCGTGGTGGAACCACTGGGCGGCACCTTCGACCGGCGCGGCACAGGGCCGATCCAGGTATGGCGCCGAAAGGATGGGCGACTGGAAGTCATCTCCGGCCGCCACCGGCTGGACCTCGCGCGCCGTTCGGGCGAGGCAACGATTCCCGCGCAGGTGTACGATGAGTCGGCGGGCTTCACGGCCGCGCAGGCCGCATCGCTCGATGCCGAACTCAACATCCGCGACGGGCAAGGAAAGGTAGCCGATTATGTCCAGTTCTTCCAACAATCCGCCTTCGACGGCGACGCCGGAAAAGCCGAGGCAGACGCACGCGGACTTCTGGCGCGAGCAACGGGAAAACGGGCTTACGCCATCGCGCGCCAGGGCGATGCTGAACTCATTGCCGCGCATCGTGCCGGTCGAGTTTCCGACGAAGCCGCCGTCCAGATAGCGCAAGCTGCGCCGAACAATGCCGCAGCACAGGCGCTTGGTATGCGCCTGCTGCAGGACGGCAAGCCGATCCACACGGCCACCAACACCATGCGTGCCGCAATGGCGATGCGTGGCGATCGTCCTGCCGAGCAGGGCGACATCTTCGGCTTCGATGATTCGGCGATTCAGGACGCAATCGCCATGGCTGGCGTCGCCTCGCGGAAGCAACGTGAGCTGTCCGAGCGCCTTGCCGCCGTCACCGGTGCTGCGAAGCGTCCGGGTATAGCGCGCAGGGAAGGCGTGGACGTGCGCGATCCCGAGAGCCTGCCGCGCCGCATTGCCGAGATGCGCGCGGAGAAGGCCGAGTGGGACGATTGGGCGACCGATCCCGCCAAGGTGCAGGCGATCCGCGCGGAGCTTGGCATGCCGGCGTTGCCGGATCGCGCATCGACCATTGCCGAGGAAGCGGAACCGACGTTCGTGGATGAAGCCACGGAAGCGATGTTCTCGCGCGCGCAAGAGGCTGGCGCGAGGCCCGATGAAACCGAAGCCGCGCGCCGCGAGTGGGCGGAGAAGGGCACCGAGTCGCGGTTCTTCAAGCGGTGGTTCGGTGACTCGAAGACCGTGGGTGCCGACGGGCAACCGCAGCCGCTATATCACGGCCGGGCCAGCGACTGGACCGAAGCGCGTGGGGAAACCTGGCTGACGGATGATGCGGACGTGGCCGCGCGCTACGCAGAGGCGAAGGGCGGCGACAGCGTGCTGAAGCTTTACGCGCGCATCCGGAACCCCGCCATGATCGAGTCGAACGAGGATGCCGAGGCCGCGCTGAGGCAGGGTGGCTTGTCCGACGCGGCGATCCAGCGCCTACGGCCGGAGGACGATCGCCTGGTCTACCAGTGGTTCGAGTCGCGGGAGGCGCTGGACGCACTCGCCAGCGCCGGTTACGACGGAATCCACCTGACGGATGACACATCGGATGCAGGCGCACACCTGCATGACTCGTGGATGGCGCTGCGCCCGGAGCAGATCAAGAGCGCCACCGACAACCGCGGCACCTTCGACCCCGAGAACCCGAACATCCTGTTCTCGCGGCGACGCGGCGACACCAGCACCGGCGACATGTTCGGTGCCGCGCCAGAGACCCCCAAGCCCGCCAGCCCCGCGCGCGCCGCCTACGATGCCGCAATGGCCGCAACGGGTATTGAGGCGGAGCGGTTTCAGCAGGCGCGCGAGGACTACCGCGCACGGCGCATTGATGACGAGGCGTTTCTTGCGGCGCGCAAACGCCATGACGAAGCACAAGCCAGCGCCGACGCGGCCGAGCGCGCGTATTCACGTCCTACGATTCAAGCGGGCGGGTGGTGCATCGAAGCACCCGACTGCAGCAGACCTGACCTCGACTCAGGCGAGCGCCACATGGGTCGCCAGCAGCAGCGCGCGCAGTGAGCGCGACAGGGAGCGCGCCTTGCGCACGTTGTCAAAGCTGCATCCGGACTGGCGCGATATCGACGAGAGCGAATCGTTCAAGTCGTGGCTCGGGTCGGCGAGCGCCGAGACCCAAGCGCTTGCGAGATCGTCCAACCCGTATGACGTGGCGAAGGTCCTCACGACGTACAAGGCCGACATGAAGCTGTCAGCGCTCTTCCAGCCGAAATGACCCCGGCGAGGGGACAAGCGATCGAGCCCGCGCGGATGCACTTTTGTCACCCCATAGGGGGCGGAGCTACAAATCTTGACCTTCAGGTGAGGCTTCTCGGCCCTCCCCAGCCGTAGCGGTCGGACCGCACCAAACCGTCCGACTGCGTGAGGCGGACTGCGCAAAGTGAGTAGGATTGTGAGTATGGCTCTGAAGCCAACGGCGTGACACTGTGGGTAATCAGTATCTTACGATCCGTATAGGGTAGAGACCCAGCCTCCATCTTGAACGCACAAAAGGCCCGCATCTGCGGGCCTTTTGCATGCGCGCCGTTCCAACGAAGCACTTGTAGCGTGATGTTTGTTGCAGGCGGCCTACCGGGCCGACGCCGGATCGCCTCACCGCTGCTCACCTTGCGATTCCCGGCGCCAGACGCATCTCTACGGGCGATGACCCCGCCCGTCACCCGCCAGCCGCTGCTATGGCTCGTCGCCCTCGGCGTCTTCATGCAGATGCTGGACTCGACGATCGTCAATACCGCGCTGCCGGCGATGGCGCGGGATCTGGGCGAAAGCCCGCTGAAGATGCAGTCGGTGGTGATCGCCTATGCGCTGACCATGGCGACGCTGATCCCGGCCTCGGGCTGGCTGGCCGACCGCTTCGGCACGCGGCGTATCTACTTCGCCGCGGTGGTGCTGTTCACGCTGGGCTCGCTGCTGTGCGCGCTGGCGCAGAGCCTGACCCTGCTGTCGGCGGCGCGCGTGGTGCAGGGGGTGGGCGGGGCAATGCTGCTGCCGGTCGGGCGCCTCGCGGTGATGCGCGAGGTGCCGCGCGCGCAGTTCCTGGCCGCGATGAGCTTCGTCACCATCCCGGGCCTGATCGGGCCGCTGGTCGGGCCGACGCTCGGCGGCTGGCTGGTCGAGGGCGCTTCCTGGCACTGGATCTTCCTCATCAACCTGCCGGTGGGGGTCGCGGCGGGCATCGCCACCTTGCGCTTCATGCCGGTCGGGCGCCAGCCGGTCGCGCGCTTCGATCTCGCCGGCTACGCGCTGCTCGCCTTCAGCATGGTGGCGGTGTCGCTGGCGCTCGATGGCGTGTCGGGCCTCGGCCTGCGCCATGCCGGCGTGCTGATGCTGTTCCTCGCCGGCATGGCAGCCTTCGTCGCCTACTGGCTGCATGCCTCGCGCGCGGCGCGGCCGCTGTTCGCGCTGGACCTGTTCGGCATCCACACCTACCGGGTGGGCCTGCTCGGCAACCTGTTCTCGCGCATCGGCAGCGGCAGCATGCCGTTCCTGATCCCGCTGTTCCTGCAGGTGAGCCTGGGCTATGGCCCGCTCGAGGCCGGCATGCTGATGATTCCGGTGGCGCTGGCCGGCATGGCTTCAAAGCAGGCCGTGGTGCCGCTGGTGCGCGAGTTCGGCTACCGCCGCGTGCTGCTCGCCAACACCTTCCTGGTGGGCCTGGCGATGGCCAGCTTCGCCCTGATGACGGCGACGCAGCCGCTGTGGCTGCGCGTCCTGCAACTGGCCTTCTTCGGCATGGTGAACTCGCTGCAGTTCACCGCCATGAACACGATCACCTTGCGCGATCTCGACGGCAGCCTCGCCAGCAGCGGCAACAGCCTGCTGTCGATGGTGATGATGCTATCGATGAGCCTGGGCGTGGCTGCCGCGAGCGGCCTGCTGGCGGCGTTTGGCGGCGGCGAGCGCATCGGCGCGGCGCTGCCCGCGTTCCACTACACCTTCGTCTGCGTCGGCCTCATCACCTCGTTGTCGGCGGCGATGTTCTGGCAGCTCGGGCGCGAGCCGCGCCGGGCCTCCGAGGTGGAGTGAGCGCGGGTCCGCACTCGCCCGCACCGGGCGCAGCCGGTAGAATGTCGCTTTCCTGCAGATTCCCCGCTCATGACTCCCCTGATCTTCGTGACCGGTGGCGTGGTGTCCTCGCTTGGCAAGGGCATCGCCGCCGCGTCGCTGGCCGCCATCCTGGAAGCGCGCGGCCTGCGCGTGACGCTGATGAAGCTCGACCCCTACATCAACGTCGACCCGGGCACCATGAGCCCGTTCCAGCATGGTGAGGTGTACGTCACCGACGACGGTGCCGAGACCGACCTCGACCTCGGCCACTACGAGCGCTTCGTGCGCACGCGCCTGACCGGCAAGAACTCGATCACCACCGGCAAGATCTACGAGAGCGTGATCGCCAAGGAGCGCCGCGGCGACTATCTCGGCGCCACCGTGCAGGTGATCCCGCACATCACCGACGAGATCAAGCACCGCATCTATGAGGCGACCCAGGGCTACGACGTGGCGCTGGTCGAGATCGGCGGCACCGTCGGCGACATCGAATCGCTGCCGTTCCTGGAGGCGATCCGCCAGATCCGCATCGAGCACGGCGCGGAAGCGGCGATCTTCATGCACCTCACTCTGGTGCCCTTCATCAAGGCGGCCGGCGAGATCAAGACCAAGCCGACCCAGCACTCGGTGAAGGAACTGCGTTCGATCGGCATCCAGCCGGACATCCTGGTCTGTCGCTGCGAGCAGCCGCTGCCGCAGAGCGACCGGCGCAAGATCGCCCTGTTCACCAACGTCCCCGAGAAGGCCGTGATCAGCGCGGTGGACGTGGACATCATCTACTCGCTGCCGCAGTGGCTGCACGCGCAGGGGCTGGACGAGATCGTCATCGACAAGCTGCGTCTGGACGCCCGGCCGGCCGACCTTGCCGAGTGGGATCGCGTAGTCGAGGCCGCCGCCCACCCGCAGGGCGAGGTGGACATCGCCATCGTCGGCAAGTACGTCGAGCACAAGGACGCCTACAAGTCGCTCGGCGAGGCGCTGCGCCATGGCGGACTCAAGCAGAAGACGCGCGTCAACATCCACTGGGTGGAATCGGAGGAGATCGAGCGCAAGGGCGCCCAGGCCATGCTCGGCGACGTCGACGGCATCCTGGTGCCGGGCGGCTTCGGCAAGCGCGGCTTCGAGGGCAAGATCGCGGCCGTGCGTTTCGCCCGCGAGGAGCGCATCCCCTACTTCGGCATCTGCTACGGCATGCACGCGGCGGTGATCGATTTCGCGCGCGGCGTGGCGGGACTCCCCGGCGCCCATTCCAGCGAGAACGACCGCAACTGCGCGGATCCCGTGATCGCGCTCATCACCGAATGGACCACGGGTTCGGGCGAGGTCGAGAAGCGCGACGAGCTTTCGGACCTCGGCGGCACCATGCGCCTGGGCGCGCAGGAATGCCGCCTCAAGGCGGGCACGCTGGCGCGCGAACTCTACGGCCAGGACGTGGTGCGCGAGCGCCATCGCCATCGCTACGAGTTCAACAACCGCTACCGCCAGGCCTTCGAGGACCTCGGCCTCGTCATTTCCGGCAAGTCGATGGACGACCTGCTGGTCGAGATCATCGAACTGCCGAACCACCCCTGGTTCATCGCCTGCCAGGCGCACCCGGAATTCACCTCCACCCCGCGCGACGGGCATCCGCTGTTCAGCGGCTTCATCCGCGCCGCCCGCGAGCAGCGCGCGATGCGCGAGGCGCCGAGGCTGGCGCAGGAGGCGACGGCGTGATGGCCGGGCAGTGCCACGTTCGTCATCCCGGCGAAGGCCGGGATCCATCTTCAAGGATGGCGTCGGCAATGGATGCCCACTTTCGCGGGCACGACGCCGGGAATCCTGATCGGCGCGGTAGGCTGGATCAAGCCGCGACAGCGGCGGATCCGGCGCCTTGCGCCTTGATCCGCCCTACGGAGGTCGTTGCACGATGAACCTGTGCGGCTTCGAAGTCGGCCTGGACTGCCCGCTGTTCCTGATCGCCGGCCCCTGCGTCATCGAGTCGATGCAGCTCCAGCTCGATGTCGCCGGGCGGCTGAAGGAGATCACCGGGCGCCTTGGCATTCCCTTCATCTTCAAGTCGAGCTTCGACAAGGCCAACCGCACCTCCGCATCCAGCTTCCGCGGGCCCGGGCTGGAGGAGGGCCTCAAGGTGTTGGCCGAAGTGAAGAGCCAGGTCGGCGTGCCGGTGCTGACCGACGTGCACGAGTACACGCCGATGGATGAGGTCGCCTCCGTGGTCGACGTGCTGCAGACGCCGGCCTTCCTGTGCCGGCAGACCGATTTCATCCTGAAGATCGCCAGCGCCGGCAAGCCCGTCAACATCAAGAAGGGCCAGTTTCTCAGCCCCTGGGAGATGAAGCACGTCGCCGAGAAGGCGCGCTCGACCGGCAACGCGCAGATCATGGTCTGCGAGCGCGGCGCGAGCTTCGGCTACAACAACCTGGTCTCGGACATGCGCAGCCTCGTGGTGATGCGCGACACCGGCTGCCCGGTGGTGTTCGACGCCACCCATTCGGTGCAGCTCCCGGGCGGCGCCGGCGGCAAGTCCGGCGGCCAGCGCGAGTTCGTGCCGGCGCTGGCGCGTGCCGCGGTCGCGGTCGGCGTGGCGGGCCTCTTCATGGAAACGCATCCGGATCCTGACAAAGCGCTCAGCGATGGGCCGAATTCGTGGCCGCTCGGGAACATGGAGCAGCTTCTTGAAACGCTGCTTGAGCTCGATGGGGTGGTGAAGCGCGACCAGGCGGTGCAGCTTGCCTGATCCGCACCGCGCCTGGTTTGTGCGGTTCCGTGCCGCGCGCTAGAATGTGTATTACAAGGCGGGTGGATACACATCATGCGGACCAACATCGTCATCGATGACCAGCTCATGCAGGAATCCCTGCGCGTGACCGGGCTCAAGACCAAGCGCGAGGCCGTGGAACTCGGCTTGCGTACGCTGCTGCGCCTCTCGCGCCAGGAGCGGATCCGTCGCCATCGCGGCAAGCTCGCGTGGGAGGGCGACCTCGATGACATGCGCCGCGACCGGTGATCCTCGTCGATTCGAGCGTGTGGATCGACTACTTCCGGGGCACGCTGAATGCCGAAACCGATTTCCTCGACGGGCTGCTCGGCAGCGAGCCGGTTGCCATTGGCGATCTGATCCTGACCGAGGTCCTGCAGGGCTTCACTCTGGATCGGGACTTTGAAGCGGCGCGCACCTTGCTCACCTCACTGACCCTGGTTCATATCGGTGGACGCGACATCGCACTCGCCGCCGCGCGTCATTTCCGTGAGCTGCGCGCCCTCGGGATCACGGTGCGGAAAACCATCGACACGCTGATCGCCACCCGTTGCCTGGCCAGCGACCTGGCGCTTCTTTACAGCGACCGCGATTTCGACCCCTTCGTCAAGCATCTGGGCCTGCGCCCTGCGCTCGCCGAAACCTGACCCCTCACACAGCCGGAGCACGCAGAAGCATGTCCGAGATCGCCCACGTCCACGCCCGCGAAATCCTCGATTCCCGCGGCAACCCCACGCTTGAAGCCGAGGTCACCCTCGCCGATGGCTCCTTCGGCCGCGCCGCGGTGCCCTCGGGCGCCTCGACGGGCTCGCGCGAGGCGGTGGAACTGCGCGACGGCGACGCGGCGCGCTATCAGGGCAAGGGTGTGCGGAATGCGGTGGCCAACGTCAACGGCGCGATCGCCGCGGCGTTGAAGGGCTTCGATGCCGCCGACCAGCACGGCCTCGACGGCAAGCTGATCGCGCTCGACGGCACGCCGAACAAGGGCAAGCTCGGCGCCAACGCACTGCTCGGCGTGTCGATGGCTGCCGCGCATGCCGTGGCTGCCAGCCGCAAGCTGCCACTCTGGCAATACCTGCAAGCCCTCAGCCCTCAGCCCTCGGCCCTGGAACCGGCCCTGCCGGTTCCCATGATGAACATCATCAATGGCGGCGCGCACGCCGACAACAACGTCGACATGCAGGAGTTCATGATCCTGCCGATCGGCCTCTCGAGCTTCGCCGAGGCGCTGCGCGCCGGCACCGAGGTGTTCCATGCGCTGAAATCCGTGCTCAAGGGCCACGGCCAGAACACGGCGGTCGGCGACGAGGGCGGCTTCGCGCCGAACCTGCGCTCCAACGAGGAAGCGGTCGAGGTCATCCTCGAAGCCGTCTCCAAGGCCGGTTACGCGATCGGCCGTGACATCTGGCTCGGCCTCGACGTGGCGAGTTCGGAGTTCTACCGGGACGGCGCCTACCGCCTGGATGGCGAGGGCAAGGTGCTGGACGCGGCCGGCTTCGCCGAGCTGCTGGCCGGCTGGTGCGCGAAGTACCCGATCATCAGCGTCGAGGACGGCATGGCCGAGGGCGACTGGGACGGCTGGAAGCTTCTCACCGAAAAGCTCGGCGACAAGGTGCAGCTGGTCGGCGACGACCTCTTCGTCACCAACACGGAAATATTCCGTCAGGGCATCGAGCGCCACATCGCCAACGCCATCCTCATCAAGGTGAACCAGATCGGCACCTTGACCGAAACTCTGGACGCGATCGCCATGGCCGACGCGGCGAAATACGCCGCGGTCATCTCGCACCGCTCGGGCGAGACCGAGGACACGACCATTGCCGATCTAGCCGTCGCCACCACCGCCACACAGATCAAGACCGGTTCGCTGTGCCGTTCCGATCGCGTCGCCAAGTACAACCAGTTGCTGCGCATCGAGGAGGCGCTCGGCGCATCGGCGCGCTACGCTGGTCGTCACGCCTTCCCGAACCTGCCCGGGTTCAAGTGACGAGGTAACACCCCGTGCTGCGCCTGGCCGCACTGATCCTGCTGATCCTCCTGATCGCCCTGCAGGTTCACCTGTGGACCGGGCGCGGCGGCATGCGCGACGTGTGGCGCCTGCAGCAGCGCATCGAGGAGCAGAAGGCCGAGAACGCGAAGCTCAAGGCGCGCAACGAGACGCTGTCGGCCGAGGTCGAGGACCTCAAGCACGGCGAGGAGGCGATCGAGGAGCGCGCGCGCTCCGAGCTCGGCCTGATCCGTCCCGGAGAGACCTTCTACCAGGTGGTCGAACCCGATCCCAACGCTTCCGCGCCGGCGCCCCCGCCAGCGCCTGCGCAGGCGCCGAAGCGCTGATGGCCACCGGCGATTCCCTGCCGCGGGCACACGGCGGCGCCGTGATCTCGGCGCGATTCAAGCTCGAGCCGGAGGATTTCGAGGTCGAGGAAATCCCCGGCTTCGAGCCGTCCGGAAATGGCGAGCATGCCTGGCTCGAGGTGGAGAAGCGCGGCGCGAACACCGAATGGGTGGCCGCGCGGCTGGCGGAGTTCGCCGGCGTGCCGCCATCCGCCGTCGGCTTCGCCGGTCTCAAGGATCGCCAGGCGCTCACCCGGCAGGCCTTCACCGTGCAGCTTCCCGGGCAGGCGGATCCGGACTGGAGCGCCCTGGCGGTGCCCGGCGTACGCGTGCTGTCGGCGACCCGCCACGCGCGCAAGCTCAAGCGCGGCGCGCTCCGCGGCAACCGCTTCCGCATCCGCCTTCGGGAGATAACGGGCGATCGCGACGCCGTGCCCGCCCGCCTCGAGCGCATCGCCGCGCATGGCGTGCCCAACTACTTCGGCGAGCAGCGCTTCGGTCGCGATGGCGGCAACCTGGAGCTTGCGCGTGCGCTGTTCGCCGGCCGGCGCCTCGGCCGGGCGCAGCGGGGCTTTGCCCTTTCGGCGGCGCGCGCGGAGATCTTCAACGCCGCCGCCGCGGCGAGGGTCGCGGAAGGCAGCTGGGACCAGCCGCTGGATGGCGAAGTCTGGATGCTCGAAGGCAGCCACTCGGTGTTCGGCCCCGAGCCCTGGAGCGAAGCCCTCGCGGGCCGGCTCGCCAGCGGCGACATCCACCCCACCGGCCCGATGTGGGGACGCGGTGAACTCCGCAGCGAGGGTGCGGCGCGCGCGCTGGAACGCGACGTGGCGGCGACCCACGCTGATCTCGCGGCGGGCCTGGAGGCGGCGGGACTCGCGCAGGAGCGCCGCGCGCTGCGCCTGCCGGTCGGTGCGCTGGACTGGGCCTGGGAAGGCGATGACATGCTGCTGCTCGCCTTCGAACTCGGCCCGGGCAGTTTCGCGACGGCCGTGCTGCGTGAGTTGTGCGAGTGGAGTTGAGCAGACTCCGATCACGTTCCGACGTCATGCCCGCGAATGCGGGCATCCATTGAATTCCGGTTCGGATGTTCGAGGAGGGGAAATCGTGGAGGATGCCCGCGATCGTGTCCCGCCGGGTACCCTGCACACTTCCATTCCGGACATGCCGCGCATGCACAGGCTGCCCACCGCAATCCGCGTTCCACTGGTCGCGCTCATCATCGTGCTCAGCACGGCCCTGCACGCGGCGGCACTGTTCGCCGTCGCCCTGGTCAAGGCCCTGGTCCCGCTGGAGCGCGTGCGGCGCGCCTGCAACCGGCCATTGACCGGCATTGCGGAGAGCTGGATCGGCGTCAATAGCTGGCTGATCGAGCGCTTCACGCGGACCCGTTTTGATATCCGGGTCGATGCCGACCTGCGTCGCCACGGGCGCTACCTGGTGCTCGCCAACCACCAGGGCTGGAGCGACATCCCGGTGCTGCAGAAGGTCTTCAACCGGCGCATCCCGTTGCTGCGCTTCTTCCTCAAGCGCCAGCTGTTCTGGGTACCGGTGCTGGGCCTCGCCTGGTGGGCGCTCGACTTCCCCTTCATGCGCCGCCACTCGCGCGAGGCGATCGCGCGCCGCCCGGAGCTCGCCGGGCAGGACATCGAGGCTACGCGCCGCGCCTGCGCGCGCTTCCGCCACATTCCCGTGGCGGTGATGAACTTCGTCGAAGGCACGCGCTTCACCGCCGCCAAGCATGCGGCGCAGGGTTCGCCTTGCCGCCACCTGCTGCGGCCGAGGGCCGGCGGCGTCGCCTTCGTGCTCGATGCCATGGGCGACGTGCTCGAAGCCATCCTGGACGTCACCGTGGTCTATCCGGCGGGCCGCCCAAGCGTCGTCGATCTCGTCGCCGGCCGCGTGCCGGAGGTGCGCGTCGAGGTGCGCGAACGGCCGATCCCGCGCGAGTTCATAGGCGGCGACTACCAGGGTGATGCCGAGTTTCGCGCCCGCTTCCAGGCCTGGCTGAATGCGCTGTGGGCAGAGAAGGATGCCCACATCGCTTCTGTCCTGCGCGTCCCGTAGGAAGGGGCTGGTTGAAGCCCCTCTCCCACCGGGAGAGGGTTCGGGCGGAGCGCGTGGTCGCATGACGCCCTGCTGCACCTCGCATGGCCGAACCCTCATACGGCGCTGCGCGCCACCTTCTCCGAGGGGAGAAGGGAAAGCAGCGCCACGCCAGCTGAGGATTGGCGCTGATCAGATCCGACGATCCGTTCAATGGATGCCCGCTTCGCGGGCATGACGTCGTGCTTTGATCAGGAATAATTTGGAGAAGGCGGATCACCCACTCTCGCCGAGGCATCCGAAAGCGGATACCGGGAATGGCCGAGCCCCAGCTCGGCCGCTGTCGTATGCAGCGCACCACCAGCGCGCGGAGCTTGAGCTCGGCATTCGCAGGAGAAGCTTCGTTCGGCAACGGCATCGGGACCTGCGGGCGCGAGCGCGCTACAGCGCACCCGCGCAGGCCTGCGCCGAGGCCCAAGCCCACTGGAAGTTGTAGCCGCCGAGCCAGCCGGTGACGTCGAGTACCTCGCCGATGAAATACAGCCCGGGCACCCGCTTCGAGGCCATGGTGCTCGATGAGACTTCGTCGGTGGCGACGCCGCCGAGGGTCACCTCGGCAGTGCGGTAGCCTTCCGTGCCGCTGGCGACGAGCGACCAGCGCGCGAGCCGGTCGGCGATGTCGTGCAGCTCCGCGTCCCGGTACTGGCCTAGCGGTCTGTTTGCGAACTCGTGCTCGGACAGGCGCTGGGCGAAGCGCTTGGGCATGATGTCGGCCAGCACGGTTCGCAGTTCGCTGGCCGGGCGCGCCCGGCGTTCACCGAGCAGCCAGGCCGCGGCGTCGCGGCCGGGCAGGAGGTCGAGGCGGAGGTCGTCGCCGGGTTGCCAGTAGGACGAGATCTGCAGGATCGCCGGGCCGCTGATTCCGCGGTGGGTGAACAGCATCGCGTTGCGGAAGCGGGCGCCGTTGCAGTGGGCCTCGATTGGCAGCGAGACGCCGGCGAGATCGCCGAGGCGCTCCAGGTGGCGGCCGGAAAGGGTGAGCGGCACCAGCCCGGCGCGGGTCGGCAGCACTTTGTGGCCGAACTGCCGCGCCACCTCGTAGCCGAAGCCGCTGGCGCCCATGCTCGGGATCGACAATCCGCCGCTGGCGATCACCAGCGCGGGCGCGCGCACGCGGCCGTCGGCAAGGTCGAGCTGGAAACCGCCATCTGCGGTCCGCGTAATGGCGGCAATTTCCTGCTTTGTCTCGATGCGCACGCCACCCGCAGCGCACTCGTCCAGCAGCATGCGCACGATCTCCTTCGACGAGCCGTCGCAGAAGAGCTGGCCGAGTTCCTTCTCGTGGTAGGCGATGCCGTGGCGTTCCACCAGCGCGACGAAGTCGGACGGCGTGTAGCGGGCAAGGGCGGACTTGCAGAAGTGCGGGTTGGCGGAGAGGAAATTTCCCGGTCCGGCGCCCATGTTGGTGAAATTGCAGCGGCCGCCGCCCGACATCAGGATCTTCTTGCCGACCTTGTTGGCGCGCTCCAGCACCAGCACGCGCCGGCCGCGCTGGCCGGCCACGCCGGCGCACATCAGCCCGGCCGCGCCCGCGCCGACGATCACGATGTCGAAGTCGCGGATCAAGGCGACACGGCTGAAATTACGGGTGGTGCGGTCACGAGCATGGACAAGGGATGTGGATGATGGCGGGAGCCAGGCTCCGGCTCGGCGCTTTTGCTCGGTGGGGCAGGTAATGAAGAGCGGCCGGTCGGGAGACCGGCCCTCCCGCGAAGGGCGGCGGCTCAGTTGGCGGCGTGGACGACCTGGCCGTCGGCCACCACCCGCCGCGCCAGCGCGCCGCCGATCCAGTAGCAGAGGTCGGCGATGCGGTGGGCATTCCACACCACGAAATCGGCGCGGAGGCCTGTCACCAGCCGGCCGCGGTCGGTGAGTCCGAGGGCACGCGCGGCGTTCGCGGTTGCGCCGGTCAGGGATTCCTCGGGAGTCAGGCGGAACAGGGTGGATGCCATGCTCATGCCGAGTCGCAGCGAGAGCAGCGGCGAAGTGCCGGGATTGAGATCGGTGGCGATGGCGATCGGCACGCCGGCCGCGCGCAGCGCGTCGATCGGTGGCAGCTTCGTTTCGCGGAGCGCATAGAAGGCGCCGGGCAGCAGCACGGCAACCGTGCCGGCCGCGGCCATGGCGCGTACGCCGGCTTCGCTCGCATGCTCCAGGTGCTCGGCGGAGAGCGCGCCGAATTCCGCGGCGAGGGCGGCGCCGCCGCCATCGGAAAGCTGGTCGGCGTGGAGCTTGACCGGCAGCCCCAGTTCGCGCGCCCGCGCGAACACGCGGCGCGTCTGCGCGGGCGAGAAGGCGATGCGTTCGGCGAAGGCATCCACCGCATCGGCAAGGCCGTCCCGCGCCGCCGCCGGCAGGATCTCTTCACAGACGAGGTCGATGTAGACGTCCGCGCGCCCGGCGAATTCGGGCGGCACGGCATGCGCCGCGAGCAGGGTGGTGCGCACGCCAATGCCGAGTTCCGCGCCGATGCGGCGTGCCACGCGCAGCATGCGCAGTTCGCTGTCGAGGTCGAGGCCGTAGCCGGACTTGATCTCGATCGTGGTCGCGCCATCGGCGACCAGCGCGCGCGCGCGCGGCAGTGACTGCGCGAACAGGGCGTCCTCGTCGGCGGCGCGGGTGGCGCGCACGGTCGACATGATGCCGCCGCCGGCGCGGGTGATCTCCTCGTAGCTCGCGCCTTCGAGGCGCTGCTCGAACTCGGCGCCGCGGTCGCCGCCGAACACTAGGTGGGTGTGGCAATCGACCAGGCCCGGCGTGACCAGTGCGCCGGCCAGCGCTTCGACCTTGGTGGCGAGCCGATCGGGCGCGTCCGGCAGCTCCCGCTGCGGGCCGGCAAAGGTGATGCGGCCGTCCTTCCAGCCGAGCGCGGCATCCTCGACCAGGCCGCCGTGCGGGCGGCCGTCGAGGGTCGCCAGCGTGCAGCCGGTCAGCAGGCCATCCCAGGGTCCGCTCACGGCTGCTTCCGCGCCGCTTCGGCTCGCGCCGGCACTTGCATCATGCCGGCGTGGCGACCTTGCCGGCCGCCTCGTCGCGCAGCTCGCGGCGCAGGATCTTGCCGACGTTGGATTTGGGCAGCGAGTCGCGGAACTCGATGTGGTGCGGGCGCTTGTAGCCGGTGAGGTTGGCCTTGGAATAGGCGAGCACATCCTGCTCGGTGAGGGCAGGATCCTTCTTCACGATGATCAGCTTGACCGCCTCGCCGGACTTCTCGTCCGGCACGCCGATGGCGGCGACTTCGAGCACGCCCGGCATCTGCGAGACCACGTCCTCGACCTCGTTCGGATACACGTTGAAGCCCGACACCAGGATCATGTCCTTCTTGCGGTCGACGATGTAGCAGAAGCCCTGCTCGTCCATCCTCGCGATGTCGCCGGTGCGCAGCCAGCCATCCGCTGACAGCACCTTGTCGGTTTCGGCCTGGCGGTTCCAGTAGCCCTTCATCACCTGCGGGCCGCGCACGCAGAGTTCGCCCACCTCGCCGATCGGCAGGTGGGTGCCCGCGTCGTCCTGGATGCTGACCTCGGTGGAGGGGATCGGCAGGCCGATCGAGCCGTTGTACTCGGCCAGATCCAGCGGGTTGATGCACACCGCCGGGCAGGTCTCGGTGAGGCCGTAGGCCTCCGCGAGCGTGCAGCCGGTCGCCTTCTTCCAGCGGTCGGCGACCACGCGCTGCACCGCCATGCCGCCGCCGAGCGTCAGGCGCAGGCGCGAGAAATCCACCTTGTCGAAGCCGGGCGTGTTGAGGAGGCCGGCAAAGAGGGTGTTCACACCGGTGATGGCGGTGAACTGCGCGTCGCGGATGTCCTTGACGAAGGCGGGCATGTCGCGCGGGTTGGTGATGAGGTGGCTGAAGCCGCCGATGCGCGCGAAGGTGAGGAAGTTCGCGGTGAGTGCGAAGATGTGATACAGCGGCAGCGCGGTGATGACGACTTCCTCGCCCTCGCGCATGTTGGGACGGATCCAGGCCAGCGCCTGCAGCATGTTGGCCACCATGTTGCGGTGGGTCAGCATGGCGCCCTTGGCGACGCCGGTGGTGCCGCCGGTGTACTGCAGGAAGGCGACGTCGCCGGGCTTGATCTCGACCTTCGGCGCCTTCGAGCGGGTGCCCTGGCGCAGCGCGTCGTTGAAGCGGATCGCATCCGGCAGCGAGTACTCGGGCACCATCTTCTTGACGTGGCGCACCACGAGGTTGGTGATGGCGCCCTTGAGGCCGCCGAGGAGGTCGCCGACGCCGGTCACGATGACATGCCGGCATTCGGTCTCGCCGACCACCTTGGCTACCGTGTGCGCGAAGTTCTCCAGCACGATGATGGCCTTCGCGCCCGAATCCACGAGCTGGTGCCTGAGCTCGCGCGGCGTGTACTGCGGGTTGGTGTTGACGACCACCAGGCCGGCGCGCAGCACCGCCATGATGGCGATCGGGTATTGAAGGAGGTTCGGCATCATCAGCGCGACGCCGTCGCCCTGCTGGAGTTTCAGGTCGTTGCGCAGGTACGCGGCGAGATGCGCGCTCTGGCGGTCGAGGTCGTCATAGCTCATCACCCGGCCCATGTTCTTGAACGCCGGACGGTGGCGGAAGCGGTCGCAGCATTCTTCGAGCAGCGCGGCGACCGAGGGATGCTGGTCGGGATCGATCTCGGCCGGGACGCCTTCCGGGTAACTCGCAAGCCATGGACGCGGGTCCATCGTCATGGTTCTTTCCCCCACAACAAAGCAGAAAGGTGCCGGCGCACAGGCCGCAGGCAGGCCTGCGCCGGATCGGATACGCTCCGCTCGATTGCAGCACAGCCGGTGAAGCCGCGGCAAGCCGCATTGCAGCGCGAGAGGAGAGGAGCGATGTGGAAATGGTCGGGACTGGCGTTCGTCGTGCTCGCGCTCGCCGCCTGTGCGCGCACGCCCGACGAGCAGGCGATCCGCGCCAACATCGAGGCGATGGCCGAAGCGGCCGAGGCGCGCCGCGGCAAGGCGCTGCTGGAACACATCAGCGAGGATTTCGTCGGCAATGACGGCACCTACGATCGGGACGGCCTGGCCAACCTGATCCGCGCGCAGTTCCTCGCCGGCCAAGCGGTCGGCGTGCATCCCGGGCGCGTCGAGGTCGAGGTGGATGGCAGCCGTGCCATCGCACGTTTCCCGTTGCGCGTCGACGATGCCTCGGGACGCTGGCTGCCCGATCGGCGCGCCAATCTCGACGTCACCACCGGCTGGCGGCGCGAGGGGCGCGACTGGGTCTGCTACAACGCGAAGTGGACGCGGCGGGACTGAGCTGCGGGCAAATGGACGTGGGAGCTTGAGCGGGCTTCCAGGGGGCGAAGCACTTGTTCTGCCGCTGTCGCTTCGCGCCCGTCGTGAAAGCGCGGCCTTTATAGGAGCGACCGTGGTCGCGACCAGGGCGTCGCGTGTATCCAATGACCGGTCGCCTGCACGTAGGCTCCTTATGTCTCGATTCTGGTCCCTTACAGGATGAGAATCGCCGACTGATCATCGGTGGGGACGGGGTGACGTCCACAGGCTCCTTGGGCTTCGCGCCCGCGCAGTAGATTCGCGCCCCCGTTCCGTCTTATCCGCCACGAGCTG
>JAFKNA010000037.1 GCA_017305135.1 Lysobacterales bacterium
ATCGCGTCGTAGGCCTTGAACTCGCCGCCGAAACGCTCCGCGCCGATCTTCGTCAGCGCCGCCGTCAGGGTCGTCTTGCCGTGGTCCACGTGGCCGATCGTGCCGACGTTGACGTGCGGCTTCTTGCGCTCGAATTTTTCCTTGGACATGACTCTTTACCTCAGGGATTCGTGATTGGTGATTGGTGATTCGAGGAAAGCGGGATCCGTGCTCTTCCGAATCACGAATCCCGAATCACGAATCAACCCTTTTTGATGACCGCATCGGCGATGCTGGTCGGCGCTTCGGCGTAGTGGTCGAATTCCATCGTGAAGGTGGCGCGACCCTGGGTCTGCGAACGCAGGCTGGTGGCGTAGCCGAACATCTCGCCCAGCGGCACCAGCGCGTCGATGACCTTGCCCGACGGCGAATCGTCCGAGCCGCGCAGCACGCCGCGGCGGCGGCTGAGGTCACCCATGACGTCGCCCATGTAGTCCTCGGGCGTCACCACCTCGACCTTCATGATCGGCTCGAGCAGCACCGGGCTGGCCTTGTTGAAGCCTTCCTTGAAGCCCATGGAGCCCGCGATCTTGAACGCCATTTCGTTGGAGTCGACTTCGTGGTAGGAGCCGTCGACCAGCTTGATCTTGATGTCGACCACCGGATAGCCGGCCATCGGGCCGCTGGTCATCGCCTCGCGGATGCCCTTGTCGACCGCCGGCACGTATTCCTTGGGCACCGAACCGCCCACCGTCGTGTTCTCGAACACGTAGCCGGCGCCGCGCTCCTGCGGCTCGATCTCCAGCACGACGTGGCCGTACTGGCCCTTGCCGCCGGACTGGCGCACGAACTTGCCTTCCTGCTTGACCGCCTTGCGGATGGTCTCGCGGTAGGCGACCTGCGGCTTGCCGACGTTGGCCTCGACATGGAACTCGCGGCGCATGCGGTCGACCAGGATCTCCAGGTGCAGCTCGCCCATGCCGGCAATGATGGTCTGGCCGGATTCCTCGTCCGAACGCACGCGGAAGGACGGGTCCTCCTGCGCCAGGCGCGACAGGGCGATGCCCATCTTTTCCTGGTCGGACTTGGTCTTGGGCTCGACCGCCATCGCGATCACGGGCTCCGGGAAGGTCATGCGCTCCAGGGTGATCACGTCGCCGGTGGCGCACAGCGTGTCGCCGGTGGTGACGTCCTTGAGGCCCACCGCCGAGGCGATGTCGCCGGCGCGGACTTCCTTGATCTCGTGGCGGTCCGCGGCATGCATCTGCAGGATGCGGCCGATGCGCTCCTTCTTGCCCTTGATCGGGTTGAACACGGTGTCACCCGAGTTCAGCACGCCCGAATAGACGCGGAAGAAGGTCAGCGAACCGACGAACGGATCGGTCATGATCTTGAACGCGAGCGCGGAGAACGGCGCCTCGTCGGCGGCCGGACGCGAATCTTCCTTCTCGTTCTCGTCCACGCCCTTGACCGGCGGACGATCCGACGGCGCAGGCAGGTAGCGCACGACACCGTCCAGCATCGCCTGCACACCCTTGTTCTTGAAGGCGCTGCCGCAGAACACCGGAATCAGCGAGGTTGCCAGGGTGCCGACGCGAATGCCCTCGTGGATGTCCTCTTCGCTGAGGCCACCTTCCTCGAGGTACTTGTTCATCAGCTCCTCGGAGGTCTCCGCCGCCGACTCCACCATGGCTTCGTGCATCTTCTGCGCCTTCTCGACGAGGTTCGCCGGGATGTCGCGGTACTCGAAGTTCATGCCCTGGGATTCCGGATCCCAGTAGATCGCCTTCATCTTGACCAGGTCGATGACGCCCTCGAAGCCGTCTTCCGCACCGATCGGCACCTGCATCGCCACCGGGTTGGCGCCCAGGCGGCTCTTGAGCTGCCCGACCACCTTGTCGAAGTCCGCGCCGGTGCGGTCCATCTTGTTGACGAAGGCCAGGCGCGGCACCCCGTACTTGTTGGCCTGGCGCCACACCGTTTCCGACTGCGGCTGCACGCCACCGACCGAGCACAGCACGAACACCGCGCCGTCGAGCACGCGCAGCGAGCGCTCCACCTCGATGGTGAAGTCGACGTGCCCCGGGGTATCGATGATGTTGAAGCGGTGCTGCTGCATCGACCGGTCCATGCCGGTCCAGAACGCAGTGGTCGCGGCCGAGGTGATGGTGATGCCGCGCTCCTGCTCCTGCTCCATCCAGTCCATCGTGGCCGAACCCTCATGGGTTTCGCCCAGCTTGTGGTTGACGCCGGTGTAGAACAGGATGCGCTCGGACGTGGTGGTCTTGCCGGCATCGATGTGGGCCATGATGCCGAAGTTGCGGTAGCGCTCGATGGGAGTGGTGCGGGCCATGGTGTTTACCTGTCCAGGGCCTCCAGCCCAGGGAAACGGCGGCCATCCGGGCCGCGCTTGAAATGTGGGGTCCGCCATCGATGGCGGCCTGTTTCCTGCCGCCGCGGAAGACGGCGGGAACCCGTCAAGTCCGCCACGGGCGGCGGTTGGCCGCCGCCTTCATGGAGACGGCTGGGCCATGAACAACATACGGCCGGATCGCGGCCTGTCGATTGCCGCCATGGGGACGGCAAGAGCGGGCGCTTACCAGCGGTAGTGCGAGAAGGCCTTGTTGGCTTCCGCCATGCGGTGCGTTTCCTCGCGCTTCTTGACCGCGCCGCCGCGGTTCTCGGACGCTTCCAGCAGCTCCGCCGCGAGCTTGCGCGGCATCGAGTTCTCGCCACGCTTGCGGGCGGCGTCGATCAGCCAGCGCATCGCCAGCGCCATGCGCCGCGACGAGCGCACCTCGACCGGAACCTGGTAGGTCGCACCACCGACGCGGCGGGACTTGACCTCGACCGCGGGGGCGACGTTGCCGAGTGCCTTCTCCACCAGCACGACGGGCTCGGCATGCCGCTCGCCGATGTGGTCGAGGGCGCCATAGACGATGTTCTCGGCGACGGACTTCTTGCCGCTCAACATGACCATGTTGATGAAGCGCGCGATCACCTGGCTGCCGTGCTTGGGATCGGGCAGCAGTTCGCGCGTGGGGGTATTGCCTTTGCGTGACATGGGAGTCTTCTCATTGATGCAGCCACGACGGGCTGCTGATACTCAAGCGCGGGGAGCGCCTGTGGAATGCGGGCGGATCAGCCCTTCGGGCGCTTCGCGCCGTACTTGGAGCGGGCCTGGCGACGCTTGGCGACACCGGCGGCGTCGAGCGAGCCGCGCACGGTGTGGTAGCGCACGCCGGGGAGATCCTTGACACGGCCGCCGCGGATCAGCACGACCGAGTGCTCCTGCAGGTTGTGGCCTTCGCCACCGATGTAGCTGATGACCTCATAGCCGTTGGTCAGGCGCACCTTGGCGACCTTGCGCAGGGCCGAGTTCGGCTTCTTTGGGGTGGTCGTGTAGACACGCGTGCAGACGCCGCGGCGCTGCGGGCAGTTCTCGAGCGCCGGCGAGTCGCTCTGGTAGGTCTTCGGGCTGCGGGCCTTGCGGACCAGCTGGTTGACTGTTGACATGCGTTATGACCGTGCAGCGGAAATGTTCGGGACAGGCCGGCGATGCCGGGCGAAACAAAAGGCAGGCCGAATAAACCCGGCCTGCCAAGACGAAAGAGTATAGCGCGCGGCCGACAAAAGCGTCAAACCTGCGCCCGGCATTCCCTGCCGCCGAACACGAGGCGAATCCGTTCGCCTCATTTCGGTGTGGGTGGCGATGCCCGCGGCCGGGCTCAGGACGCCTCGGCGCCGTCGTCGGCGACCACTTCGGCCGGCGCCGTGATCGCGGCGCCAAGGGTCGCCCGCTCGGCCTCGGTCAGCGTGTCCTGCCGGCTGCGGCGCTTGGCGTGGTAGGCAAGCCCGGTGCCGGCCGGGATCAGGCGCCCGACGATCACGTTCTCCTTGAGCCCGCGCAGGCTGTCGCGGGTACCGCGCACGGCGGCTTCGGTGAGCACGCGGGTGGTCTCCTGGAACGAGGCCGCCGAGATGAACGACTCGGTCGCCAGCGAGGCCTTGGTGATGCCGAGCAGCACCGGGTTGAACTCGGCCGGCCGCTCGTTGCGCAGGTCGGCGCGCGCGTTCTCCTCCTGGAGCCGCATGCGATCGACCTGCTCGCCACGCAGGAAGCGCGTGTCGCCCGGGTCGGTGATCTCGACCTTGCGCAGCATCTGGCGAATGATCGCCTCGATGTGCTTGTCGTTGATCCGCACGCCCTGCAGGCGATACACGTCCTGGATCTCCTTGACCAGGTAGGCGGCCAGCTGCTCGACGCCCTTGAGGCGCAGGATATCGTGCGGGTTGGACTCGCCGTCGACCACCGTCTCGCCCTTCTCGATGTGCTCGCCCTCGAACACGATCACGTGGCGCCACTTCGGGATCAGCTCCTCGTGCTCGTTGCCGTCCGCGTCGCGGATGATCAGGCGCTGCTTGCCCTTGGTGTCCTTGCCGAAGCTGATCGCACCCGAGCGCTCGGCGAGGATCGCCGGCTCCTTCGGCTTCCTGGCTTCGAACAGGTCCGCCACGCGCGGCAGGCCGCCGGTGATGTCGCGGGTCTTGGACGACTCCTGCGGGATGCGCGCGACCACGTCGCCCACGCCCACGCGGGCGCCGTTCTGCAGCGACACGATGGCGCCGGCCGGCAGGAAGTACTGCGCCGGGATGTCGGTGCCCGGCAGGCGCAGGTCCTCGCCCTTGTCGTCGAGGATGCGTACCGTCGGACGCAGGTCCTTGGCGGCGCTGCCACGGCGCTTGGGGTCGGTGACCACGGCGCTGGCGAGACCGGTCAGCTCGTCGATCTGCTCCTGCACGGTGACGCCGTCGGTGAAGTCGACGAAGCGCACCACACCGGCCACTTCCGAAACGATCGGATGGGTATGCGGGTCCCACTTCGCGATGATCTGGCCGGCCTTGACGTCGGCCCCGTCGCGGGCGTCGATGACCGCGCCGTACGGCAGGCGGTAGCGCTCGCGCTCGCGCCCGTGCTGGTCCATCACCGAGAGCTCGCCCGAGCGCGATACCGCCACCAGGTGGCCGGCATCGTGCGCCACGGTCTTGAGGTTGGTGAACTTCAGCGTGCCGGTGGTCTTCACCTGCACGTTGTCGACCGCCGCCGCGCGCGAGGCGGCACCGCCGATGTGGAAGGTGCGCATGGTGAGCTGGGTGCCCGGCTCGCCGATCGATTGGGCGGCGATGACACCGACCGCCTCGCCGATGTTGACGCGGTGGCCACGCGCAAGGTCACGCCCGTAGCACATGGCGCACACGCCGAACTCCGCCTCGCAGGTGATCGGCGAGCGCACCAGCACCGACTGCACGCCGGCAATCTCGATCTGCTCCACCGTGCCCTCGTCGAGCACCGTGTTGCGGGTGACGATCGGATCCTCGTCGTTGCCGGGGGCGAACACGTCGGTCGCGGCCACCCGGCCGAGCACGCGGTCGCGCAGCGGCTCGACCACGTCGCCGCCCTCGATGATCGGGGCGAGCGTCAGGCCGGCCTGGGTGCCGCAGTCGATCTGGGTCACCACCACGTCCTGCGCCACGTCCACCAGGCGGCGGGTCAGATAGCCGGAGTTGGCGGTCTTGAGCGCCGTGTCGGCCAGGCCCTTGCGCGCGCCGTGGGTGGAGTTGAAGTACTGCAGGACGTTGAGGCCCTCGCGGAAGTTGGCCTTGATCGGCGTCTCGATGATCGAGCCGTCCGGACGCGCCATCAGGCCGCGCATGCCGGCGAGCTGGCGGATCTGCGCCGCCGAACCGCGCGCGCCGGAGTCGGCCATGATGAACAGCGAGTTCATCGACTTTTCCCGGATCGTCTCGCCGGTGGCGTTCTGCACCTCGTCCGAACCGATGCCGTCCATCATCGCCTTGGCCACGCGCTCGTTGGTGCGCGACCAGATGTCGACCACCTTGTTGTAGCGCTCGCCGGCGGTGACCAGGCCCGACTGGTACTGGTGCTGGATCTCGGTGACTTCCTTTTCGGCTTCCTCGAGGATGCCCTTCTTCTCGCCCGGGATCTTCATGTCGTCGATGCCGATCGAGATACCGGCGCGGGTCGCGTAACCGAAGCCGGTGTACATCAGCTTGTCGGCGAACACGACCGTGTCCTTGAGGCCCAGGCGCCGGTAGCACTGGTTAATCAGGCGCGAGATCGCCTTCTTGTTGAGCTCGGTGTTGACCAGCGCGAAGGGCAGCCCTTCCGGCAGGATCTCCGCCAGCAGCGCACGGCCCACGGTGGTCTCGACCAGCGAGGTCTTGCGCTCGCGGTTGCCGTCGGCATCGATCTCGACTTCCGCCAGGCGCACCTTGATGCGCGCGTGCAGCGCCACCGCGCGGGTATCGTACGCACGGTGCACCTCGGCGATGTCGGAGAACACCATGCCCTCGCCCTTGGCGTTCTCCAGCGCGCGGGTCATGTAGTAGAGGCCGAGCACCACGTCCTGGGTCGGCACGATGATCGGTTCGCCGTTGGCGGGCGAGAGGATGTTGTTGGTGGACATCATCAGCGCGCGCGCTTCCAGCTGGGCCTCGAGGCTCAGCGGAACGTGCACGGCCATCTGGTCGCCGTCGAAGTCCGCGTTGAAGGCGGTGCAGACCAGCGGATGGAGCTGGATCGCCTTGCCCTCGATCAGCACCGGCTCGAAGGCCTGGATGCCGAGGCGGTGCAGGGTCGGCGCGCGATTGAGGAGCACCGGGTGCTCGCGGATGACTTCCTCCAGGATGTCCCAGACTTCCGCCTCTTCGCGCTCGACCAGCTTCTTGGCCGCCTTGATGGTGGTGGCCAGACCACGGCGCTGCAGCTTGGAGAAGATGAACGGCTTGAAGAGCTCCAGCGCCATCTTCTTCGGCAGGCCGCACTGGTGCAGCTTCAGGGTCGGGCCGACCACGATCACCGAGCGCCCGGAATAGTCCACGCGCTTGCCGAGCAGGTTTTGGCGGAAACGCCCCTGCTTGCCCTTGATCATGTCCGCCAGCGACTTCAGCGGGCGCTTGTTGGTGCCGGTGATGGCACGGCCGCGACGGCCGTTGTCCAGCAGCGCGTCGACCGCCTCCTGCAGCATGCGCTTCTCGTTGCGCACGATGATATCGGGCGCGTTGAGCTCGAGCAGCCGCTTCAGGCGGTTGTTGCGGTTGATGACGCGGCGGTAGAGGTCGTTGAGGTCGGAGGTGGCGAAGCGGCCGCCATCCAGCGGCACCAGCGGACGCAGGTCCGGCGGCAGCACCGGCAGCACGGTCATCACCATCCACTCCGGACGGTTGCCCGACTCCTTGAACGCCTCCACCAGCTTGATGCGCTTGGTGAGGCGCTTCAGCTTGGTCTCGGAGTTGGTCGAGTTGATCTCCTCGCGCAGCTTGATCATTTCCTGGTCGAGGTCGATCGTCTTCAGGAGCTCGTAGACGGCTTCGGCGCCCATGCGCGCGTCGAACTCGTCACCGTGTTCCTCGACCGCGTTGAGGTACTGCTCCTCGTTGAGGAGCTGGGCGCGCTCGAGCGAGGTGAGGCCGGGATCGACCACCACGTAGGCTTCGAAGTAGAGGATGCGTTCGATGTCGCGCAGCGTCATGTCGAGCATCAGGCCGATGCGCGAGGGCAGCGACTTCAGGAACCAGATGTGCGCGGTCGGGCTGGCCAGCTCGATGTGGCCCATACGCTCGCGGCGCACCTTGGCCAGCGTCACCTCGGTGCCGCACTTCTCGCACACCACGCCGCGGTGCTTCATGCGCTTGTACTTGCCGCACAGGCACTCGTAGTCCTTCACCGGGCCGAAGATGGCGGCGCAGAAGAGGCCGTCCCGCTCCGGCTTGAAGGTGCGGTAGTTGATGGTTTCGGGCTTCTTCACCTCGCCGAACGACCACGAGCGGATCATGTCCGGCGAAGCCAGCGCGATCTTGATCGCGTCGAAGTCCAGCGACTGGCGCTGCTGGTTGAAGAGGTTGAGCAGGTCTTTCATGTGTTTCTCCGGGAGCGTGATTGGTGATTGGTGATTGGTGATTCGTCAATTGGAATCGTGGTTGCGGACTCGCGAGCTCTGCTCCTTCGAATCACGAATCACGAATCCCGAATCACGGCTTCACCTTTCTTCCAGCTCCATGTTGATCGCCAGCGAGCGGATTTCCTTGACCAGCACGTTGAACGACTCCGGCATGCCGGCGACCATCTCGTGGTCGCCATCGACGATGTTCTTGTACATCTGGTTGCGGCCGGAGACGTCGTCGGACTTGACCGTCAGCATCTCCTGCAGCGTGTAGGCCGCGCCGTAGGCTTCCAGCGCCCACACCTCCATCTCGCCGAAGCGCTGGCCGCCGAACTGCGCCTTGCCGCCGAGCGGCTGCTGGGTGACCAGCGAGTACGGTCCAGTGGAGCGCGCGTGCATCTTGTCGTCGACCAGGTGGTTGAGCTTGAGCATGTGCATGTAGCCCACCGTCACCGGGCGGTCGAAGGCCTCGCCGGTGCGGCCGTCGAACAGCGTGGTCTGGCCGGAGTCGGGGAGATCGGCCAGCTTCAGCATGGCCTTGATTTCCTCCTCGAAGGCACCGTCGAACACCGGCGTGGCCATCGGCACGCCATCGGTGAGGTTGCGCGCCAGGGTCAGGAGCTCGGCGTCGGTCAGCGACTTCAGGTCCACCGTGTGGCCGAGATCCTTGCCCGAGTTGTAGATCTCGTCGAGGAACCTGCGCAGTTCCGCCACCTTGGCCTGCGCCTCCAGCATGCGCTGGATCTTCTCGCCGAGGCCCTTGGCGGCCCAGCCCAGGTGCACCTCGAGGATCTGCCCGATGTTCATTCGCGAAGGCACGCCGAGCGGATTCAGCACGATATCGACGGGACGCCCGTCGGTCGCGTACGGCATGTCTTCCACCGGCACGATCATCGACACCACGCCCTTGTTGCCGTGGCGGCCGGCCATCTTGTCGCCCGGCTGGATGCGGCGCTTGACGGCCAGGTACACCTTGACCATCTTCAGCATGCCCGGCGCGAGGTCGTCGCCGGCGGTGATCTTGGCCTGCTTGGCCTTGAAGCGTGCCTCGAACTCCTCCTTGTGGCTCCTGACCTGCTCCTGCGCCTTCTCGAGGAACTCCGCGGCCTCCTCATCCTTCATGCGGATGGCGAACCACTCGTCCTTCTTGAGGCCGTCGAGGTACTCGTCGGTGATCCCGCTGCCCTTCTTGAGCCCGCCCGGGCCGCCATTGGCGACCTTGCCGACCAGTGCCGCGCGCAGGCGGTTGTAGATGGCGCCTTCGAGGATCCGGAACTGGTCGTCGAAGTCCTTCTTGACGCGCTTGATCTCCATTTCCTCGATCTGCAGCGCGCGCTTGTCCTTCTCGATGCCATCGCGCGTGAACACGGCGACATCGATGACCGTGCCATCCATGCCCGGCGGCACGCGCAGGGAGCTGTCCTTCACGTCCGAGGCCTTCTCGCCGAAGATCGCGCGCAGCAGCTTCTCTTCCGGGGTCAGCTGGCTCTCGCCCTTGGGCGTCACCTTGCCGACCAGGATGTCACCGGCCTTGACCTCGGCGCCGATGTAGACCACGCCCGACTCGTCGAGGCGATTCAGCGCCGCCTCGCCGACGTTCGGGATGTCGGCCGAGATCTCCTCCGGACCGAGCTTGGTGTCGCGCGCCTGGCAGGTCAGCTCCTCGATGTGGATCGTGGTGTAGCGGTCCTCCTCGACCACGCGCTCGGAGAGCAGGATCGAGTCCTCGAAGTTGTAGCCGTTCCACGGCATGAATGCGACGAGCATGTTCTGGCCGAGCGCGAGCTCGCCAAGGTCGGTGGAGGAACCGTCCGCCAGCACGTCACCCCGCTCCACCTTGTCGCCGACGTTGACCAGCGGACGCTGGTTGAGGTTGGTGTTCTGGTTCGAGCGGGTGTACTTGGTCAGCGTGTAGATGTCGACGCCGGCATCGTTCTCGCCGATCTGGTCCTCGTTGACACGCACCACGATGCGCGCCGCGTCGACCTGGTCGATCACGCCCGCACGCCTGGCCACCACCGTCACGCCCGAATCGCGCGCCACGGCGCGCTCGATGCCGGTGCCGACCAGCGGCGTCTGGCTGCGCAGCGTCGGCACCGCCTGGCGCTGCATGTTGGCGCCCATCAGCGCGCGGTTGGCGTCGTCGTGCTCCAGGAACGGCACCAGCGCCGCGGCCACCGATACCGTCTGCATCGGCGACACGTCCATGTAGTTGATGGCGCTGGCCGGACGCAGCTCCGACTCGCCGTGGTAGCGGCAGGAGACGAAGTCCTCGACGAAGGCACCCTTGCCATCGAGCGGCGAATTGGCCTGCGCGATCACGAATTCGCCCTCGTCGATCGCCGACAGGAACACCACCTCGTCGGTCACCCTGCCGTCCATGACCTTTCGGTACGGCGTCTCGAGGAAACCGTAGTCGTTGGTGCGGGCATACACCGCCAGCGAGTTGATGAGGCCGATGTTCGGGCCTTCCGGGGTCTCGATGGTGCACACGCGCCCGTAGTGGGTCGGATGCACGTCGCGCACCTCGAAGCCGGCACGCTCGCGGGTCAGGCCGCCCGGGCCGAGCGCCGACACGCGGCGCTTGTGGGTGACCTCGGAAAGCGGGTTGTTCTGGTCCATGAACTGGGACAGCTGCGAGGAGCCGAAGAACTCCTTCACCGCCGCCGCCACCGGCTTGGCGTTGATCAGGTCCTGCGGCGTCAGCTGGTCGGCCTCGGCCAGCGACAGGCGCTCCTTGACCGCGCGCTCGACGCGCACCAGGCCGATGCGGAACACGTTCTCGGCCATCTCGCCGACCGAGCGCACGCGACGGTTGCCGAGGTGGTCGATGTCGTCGACCATGCCGCGCCCGTTGCGGATCTCGATCAGCACCTTGATGACGTCGAGGATGTCCGACGTCTCGGCGAATTCGGCCACCATGGCCTTGGACTTGTCGTCGTTGCGCTCGCCGAAGTACTTGCCGTCGTACAGGATGCCGGGGCCCCTGTCGTCCTTGCGGCCGACACGGCGGTTGAATTTCATGCGGCCGACGCGGTCGAGGTCGTAGCGCTCGGCGGAGAAGAACAGGTTCTGGAACAGGTTCTGTGCCGCGTCCTTGGTCGGCGGCTCGCCCGGGCGCATCATGCGGTAGATCTCGACCAGCGCCTCCAGCGGGGTGCGGGTGGGATCGATGCGCAGCGTGTTGGAGATGTACGGACCCCGGTCGAGATCGTTCACCCACAGGGTCTCCAGCGTGTCCACGCCGGCCTTGCGGAACGCTTCCAGGTGCTCCTCGGTGATCTCGTCGTTGGCCGCGGCCAGGACTTCGCCGGTCTTGGTGTCGACGACCGCGTGCGCGACGATGCGCCCGACCAGGTACTCGTCGGGAACCTCGAGCGTGGTGATGCCCGAGCTCTCGAGCTGGCGCACGTGACGCGCGGTGATGCGCCGGCCTTCCTCGACCAGCACCTTGTCGCCGTCGCGCAGCGGGAAGTTGAGGGTCTCGCCGCGCAGACGCTCGGGTACCAGGTCGAGCGTGGCGCCATCCTTCTTGCCCAGGTGGAACACGTTCTTCTCGAAGAAGATGTCGAGCATCTCCTCATCGGAGTAGCCGAGCGCGCGCAGCAGCACCGTCACCGGCAGCTTGCGGCGGCGGTCGATGCGGGTGAACAGCGCGTCCTTGGGGTCGAACTCGAAGTCCAGCCACGAGCCGCGGTAGGGAATCACGCGCGCGCTGTAGAGCAGCTTGCCCGAGCTGTGCGTCTTGCCGCGGTCGTGGTCGAAGAACACGCCCGGCGAGCGGTGCAGCTGGGAGACGATGACGCGCTCGGTGCCGTTGACGATGAAGGTGCCGGTGTCGGTCATGAGCGGCAGTTCGCCCATGTAGACCTCCTGCTCCTTCACGTACTTGATGGCCTTGTTGGACGATTCCTTGTCGTAGATGACCAGGCGCACGGTGACGCGCAGCGGCGCACCGTAGCTCATGCCGCGCGAGCGGCATTCGCGCTCGTCGAAGGCGGGCTCGCCGAGGCGGTAGTTGACGTATTCGAGGGCGGCGCTGCCGGAGTAGCTGGAGATCGGGAACACCGACTTCAGCGCGGCGTGCAGTCCCTTGTCCTCGCGGGCATTGGGCTCGACGTCGGCCTGCAGGAACTCGCGATAGGAGTCAACCTGGATCGACAGCAGGAACGGAACGTCGAGCACCGGCGGACGCTTGCCGAAATCCTTGCGGATGCGCTTTTTTTCGGTGAAGGAATAGGTCGTGGACATGCGGAGCACACCTCGTACAGCGAGCGACGGGGGAACGTCGCGAGGGGAGGAAAAGCGGTAGGAACAGAAGCGGACATCGGAAATCGCAGGACGCCTCATATGGGGACGCTGCTGCGATTTCCCATGACCGCTTGATGAACGGCTGCAACGGCCAAAGCCCGGGGGCTTGCGCTCCCGGGCTCGGGCTGGTCATTCCGTCGAAGATCGGGATTCAGCGCCCTGCATTCAATCCGCGCGCTGGATCCCGGATCGACGCACATCCATGTGCTGTCCGGGATGAGTCCATCCTGGACTCACTTGACCTCGATGGTGGCGCCGGCGGCTTCCAGGTCCTTCTTGAACTTGGCGGCGTCGTCCTTGCTGACGGCTTCCTTGATGTTGGCCGGGGCGGACTCGACCAGGTCCTTGGCTTCCTTGAGGCCAAGGCCGGTGATCGCGCGGACCACCTTGATGACTTCCACCTTCTTCTCGCCGACGGCCTTGAGGGCGACCGTGAACTCGGTCTGCTCTTCGGCCGGGGCGGCGGCAGCGGCGGCCGGGCCGGCGGCCATGGCGACCGGGGCGGCGGCGGACACGCCGAACTTCTCTTCCATCGCCTTGACCAGCTCCATCACCTCCATGAGGGACTTGCCGGCGATCGCGTCGATGATCTCTTCGTTGCTGAGGGACATGAATGAACTCCTGGATACGACTTTCAAAGGATTGGAACGACCGGTGTGGCCGATCGGGGAACGGGATCAGGCTGCCTGCTTCTGCTGGCCGACCGCATTCGTCGCGCGCGCCAGCTGGCTGGCGGGCTCGGACAGAAGGCGGACCAGCATCGTCGCCGGCTGCACCATGACGCTGAGGAGCATGCCGAGCGCCTGTTCGCGGTTCGGCAGCGAGGCCAGCACCTCGACGTGCGAGGCGGGATACGCCTTGCCGCCGATGGCGACCAGCTTGGCTTTCAGCTTGTCGTTGGTCTTGGCAAAATCCTTGATCAGCCGGCCTGCAGCACCCGGGTCTTCGTGCGAGAAGGCGTACAGCAGCGGACCGGTGAGCGCGTCCTGGACGCACGCATAGTCCGTGCCCTCGACAGCGCGGGATACCAGGGTGTTCTTCGCCACCTTGAGGTACACGCCGCCCTGCCGGGCCTTCTTGCGCAGCTCGGTGAGCTGCGCCACGGTAAGACCGGCATACTCGGCGGCGACCAGGGAATGAGCCTTGGCTGCCACGTTCGCCAGTTCGGCAACGACCTCTTTCTTTTGCGCAAGATTGAGCGCCATTGCATTCTCCGGAAGGGATCGGATGCGCTTTCCGCGCAGCCTCGCCCCATAGCGTTCACGAGCCCGCTTCCCTGCGGGTTCGCCGGCACCTTGCGGCGCCATCTTGGTGGCCGCTCCAGGAATTCCTGTCGGGCATCACCATCTGCGCAGGCATCGCGTGGCGGTCGCCACGCGGGTTTAAGGCCTGGGCGATGTGGCGGGAGCATCCTTCGCAGGCGTGCATCCCTGCTTCCCATCCACGTCGCCTGCGCCACCTGCGGTCTTTGACGGCTCCCGCCACGCGGGCGCCCTCAAAACCGTCGCGCGCCGCGATTCCGCGGCGCGCGCTGTAAATCTCAGATCGACAGCGTCGAGGTATCGACCGGCACGCCGATGCCCATCGTGCTCGACACCGACACCTTCTGCATGTACTGGCCCTTGGCCGCCGCCGGCTTGGCCTTGACCAGGTCCGACAGGAGAGCGTTCAGGTTGTCCCGGAGCGCGTCCGCCTCGAACGTGGCCTTGCCGATGGTGCAGTGGATGATGCCGCCCTTGTCGTTGCGGAACTTCACCTGGCCGGCCTTGGCGTTCTTCACCGCGGTGACCACGTCGGAGGCGACGGAGCCGTCCTTCGGGTTCGGCATCAGCCCGCGCGGGCCGAGCAGCTGGCCCAGACGCCCCACCACGCGCATGGCGTCGGGGGTGGCGATGACGCGATCGAAACCGAGCTCACCGGCCTGCATGCGCTCGGCAAGGTCCTCCATGCCGACCGCATCGGCGCCGGCGGCCTTGGCCGCTTCCGCCTTCTCGCCCGCCGGGCAGAACACCGCAACCCGGACCGTCTTGCCCGTGCCGTGCGGCAGCATGGCCGAGCCGCGCACGCCCTGGTCGGACTTGCGCGCATCGATGCCGAGCTTGACCGCCACGTCGACCGACTCCGGGAACTTCGCCCTGGCGCCGTCCTTGACGATCTTCAGGGCCTCGTCGACCGCATAGGTGCGACCGGGGGCGACCATTTCGGCGAGGGCCTTGTAGCGCTTGCTGATCTTGGTGCTCATCTCAGACCTCCGTGCTCAGGCCCATGCTGCGGGCGCTACCGGCAATGGTGCGAACGGCGGCGTCGAGGTCGGCCGCGGTGAGGTCGGGTTCCTTCGCCCTGGCGATCTCCTCCAGCTGCTGGCGCGAGATCTTGCCCACCTTCTCGGTATTCGGGCGCTTGGATCCCGACGAGATGCCTGCCGCCTTCTTGAGCAGGATCGTCGCCGGCGGCGTCTTGGTGATGAAGGTGAAGGTGCGATCCGAATAGGCGGTGATCACCACCGGGATCGGCAGGCCGGGCTCGAGCTTCTGCGTGGCGGCATTGAACGCCTTGCAGAACTCCATGATGTTGAGACCGCGCTGGCCAAGCGCAGGACCGACCGGCGGCGAGGGGTTGGCCTGGCCGGCCTTCACCTGCAGCTTGATGTAACCGACGACTTTCTTTGCCACTGTCTTTTCTCCTGGAGTTCAAACGTCTGCACGCCATCAGGCTGCGGGACTCCTCCTCTTGGTTGATGTGGGAATGGAGAATGGGGAATCGGGAATCGTCAGAAGCAAGAGCGCTGCGCTACTGGCCTTTACAATTCCCGATTCCCGATTCCCCATTCCCGGCCTCTCAGGCCTTCTCCACCTGTCCGAACTCGAGTTCGACCGGGGTGGAGCGACCGAAAATCAGCACCGCCACGCGCAGGCGGCTCTTCTCGTAGTTGACTTCCTCGACCACGCCGTTGAAGTCGTTGAAGGGGCCTTCGATTACGCGCACCATCTCGCCGGGCTCGAACAGCACCTTCGGACGCGGCTTCTCGACGCCTTCCTGCACGCGCTGGAGGATCGCGTCGGCCTCGGAATCCTTGATCGGCAACGGGCGATCGGCGGTGCCGCCGATGAAGCCCATCACCTTCGGCGTCTCCTTGACCAGATGCCAGGAGTCGTCGTCGATGCGGATCGACTTGCCCTCGTCGTGGGTCTCGATCTGCACCAGCACGTAGCCGGGGAAGAACTTGCGTTCGCTGCGGCGCTTCTGCCCGCCGCGCATCTCGATCACTTCCTCGGTCGGCACCAGCACGTCGCCGAAGCGTTCCTCCATGCCGGCGCGCGCCACGCGCTCCTTCAGCGAGCGGGCCACGGCGTGCTCGAAGCCGGAATAGGCGTGTACCACGTACCAGCGCTTGCTCATGCCGTCACGATCCCATGTTGAGGAGGTTGTCGAGCACGATCCACTTGAGGATCACGTCGATCAGGCCGAGCAGGAGGCTCAGGATGATCACCACCGCGATGACCACCAGCGTGGTGCGCAGGGTTTCGTCACGCGTCGGCCACACCACCTTGCGCAGCTCGAAGCGCGACTCGGACAGGTATTCGCGCGTCGAACGCCCGACAGCAGTGAAGGCGGCCACGGCAATGGCCGCGACGATGCCGACACCGACGACGCCGACGCGCGCCCAGCCGGTCCAGTTGCCGAGCAGGTAATAACCCACGATGCCGGCGATCAGCAGCAACGCGGCCATGGCCAGCTTGGCCATGTCCGCCGGGCTCGTACCGGCTTTTTCTACCTTGGCATTCATGATTCTGCTTTGGCCACCCTGAGTGATGGCATTGGACGGGAGGCCAGCCGGCCCCCTTGGGAGATGGCACGCCAGGAGGGACTCGAACCCCCAACCTGCGGTTTTGGAGACCGCTGCTCTGCCAATTGAGCTACTGGCGTATGGGGCCGGGAATGGGGAATCGGGAATCGGGAATCGTTGAAGCTCCCGACCCGGCGTTCCCTACCCAGGAAGATTTCTGCGATAGTCCATCACCGCCAGGAACCATCCCGCATCCCTGCGGGAGATGTACCCGTGCAGTCCTCCATGACTGCGAAGAACAGACCGGCATCCATGCCGGACTTTTCAATCAACAGCAAGGCTTCGGGGGTGCTTGGTGGGCCGGATTCGCGAGCGGCTGCTCTTCCGAATCGCCATCACCAATCCCGAATCACCGCTCGTTACTCCATCACCTTCGCCACCACGCCGGCGCCGACGGTGCGGCCGCCTTCGCGGATCGCGAAACGCAGGCCGTCCTGCATCGCGATCGGGGCGATCAGCGTCACCACCATCTTGATGTTGTCGCCGGGCATGACCATTTCCACGCCTTCCGGCAGCT
>JAFKNA010000011.1 GCA_017305135.1 Lysobacterales bacterium
CTCGTGGCGGATAAGACGGAACGGGGGCGCGAATCTACTGCGCGGGCGCGAAGCCCAAGGAGCCTGTGGACGTCACCCCGTCCCCACCGATGATCAGTCGGCGATTCTCATCCTGTAAGGGACCAGAATCGAGACATAAGGAGCCTGCGCGCAGGCGACCCGACTCGCGATTTCCCGGTAGGAGCCTGCGTGCAGGCGATCGGCGGCTCGTTGGGAAAAGACCGGCACCGGACTGTTTCCGGTGCCGATCGGTGGCTTGCAAGCCCTTACGGCGTGTAGCTTGCCGTGAGCGTCAGGCCGGAGAAGGTCTGGTACGCATTGACCTTCACGTAGTAGGTGCCCGCGGTGGGTGAGGTCCAGGAGCAGGTTTCATTGCTGCCGTACTGGTAGGGTCGGCAGGTGTAGCTGCTCTTGGTCGGTTCGCCGCCGATGCGGACGTAGAGATCCGCATCGCCGTTGCTGCCGGCGATCTTGACGGACAGGTTCTTCGCGCCGGCGGGAACGGACAGGGTGTAGGTCTGCGTCCAGTTGCCGGAGGTGGCGGAAAGCCCGGTCACCGGCACGTTGTTCTGCAGCACGTTGCCGCTACCGCTGCCGCCGCTCGAGTAGCTGCCCTTGAGGCTCACCCCGCTGAACGTCGAGTACGCGCGCAGGGTGACGTACCAGGTGCCCGCCTGCGGCGCGGCGAAGCTGCAGCTCTCGTTGTTGCCGGAGAGCCAGGGGCGGCAGTCATAGGTGCCGGAGGTGGTGCCGGGAGCGGAGCCGAAGCGCACGTACATGTCCGCGTCGCCCGAGCCGCCGGAACTCTGGAAGACGAGATTGCTCGAACCCGCCGGCACCTGCAGGGTGTAGGTCACCGTGTTGCCGGTGCTGGCGGCAAGGCCGGTGATGGTGACGCCGTTCTGCAGCGCGCCCGGGCCCGGGTCGGGATTGCCGCCGCCACCACCTTGCACCGCCTGCAGGGTGGCCAGCGCGTCGATGATGCCGGCACCGCAGCCGCCCGAGCAGGCGCCCGGCAGGGGACGCGCGTTCTGGGTGATGTAGTTCCTGACCTGATCGGGCGTCGCGGTCGGCTTGAGCTGGAAGATCGCCGCCGCCAGTGCGGCCACGTGCGGCGTCGCCATCGAGGTGCCGGCGTAGTAGGCATAGGCCTCGGCGCCCTGCGTGGTGGTGCCCGAATTCAGCGTCGAGAGAATGTCGCCGCTGCTGCCGCTGCCGTCGCCGCCAGGGGCCGAGACGACGATCGAGGAGCCGTAGTTCGAGTACGAGGCGCGCGATCCGGACTTGGTCGTCGCCGCCACCGAGATCACGCCGCTGCAGTTGGCCGGCGAGGAATTGGAGACGTTCTGGTTCTCGTTGCCGGCGGCGACCACGAACACCGCGCCGTTCAAGCGCGCGGTGTTGATCGCGGCCTGGAACGAACCGCAGGCACCGCCGCCGCCGAGGCTGAGGTTCAGCACCTTGGCCGGGTTCGGGTTTGCCGGCACACCGCTGACCGAGCCGCCGGAGGCCCAGACGATCGCGTCGACGATGTCCGAGACCGTGCCGCCGCACTTGCCGAGCACGCGCACCGGGACCACCTTCGCGCCGTAGGCCATGCCGGCGATGCCCTTGCCGTTGTTGGTGGCGGCGACGATGGTGCCGGTGACGTGGGTGCCGTGCCAGCTGGAATTGGACTTCGGCGAGCCGCTGCCGCACTCGCCGGCGGCGTTCCAGTCGCCCTCGTCGTTGGGATTGGAGTCGCGCCCGTTGCCGTCGCGCGCGGTGGTGGAACTGCTGATGAAGTCGTAGCCGCCGACGGTCTGCCCGCTAAGGTCGCTGTGCGGAGCGATGCCGGTATCCAGCACCGCCACCTTGACGCCGCTGCCGGTGGCGATGTCCCACGCCGCCGGCATCGACACGCCGCCGGTGGCATTGGTGAGATCCCACTGGTTGCCGAAGTAGCTGTCGTTGGGAGAGAGGAAGGCGTGCATCCGGCGGTCGGGCTCGACGTAGGCCACTTCCGCGTTGCGGGCGAAGGCGACCATCACCTGGCGCGCGGAATCGGCATACGAGGCAAAGCGTTGCCGGTCGCCACGCGCCTCGACCAGTTCCGCGCCGGTGGCGAGGGTGCGCACGTGCTGGACGCGGAGCCCGGTTTCCGCGCTGACGCGCGCGAGGTCATTCTGAAGGGCCGCCGCGGAGCTCCGTTCGAGGCTGCCGTCGGCATAGGTGACGATGTAGTGCGTGTAGAGGACGTCTTCGCTGGCGGCGGCGAAATTGGCGCGCTCGGCGTATTGCCCGAGTTCCGCCGCGCCCGGGACGCCGGCGGCCTGCGCCGTCGCGAAGCCGCTGCACATCAGGATGGCCGCCACCAAGGCGGAGCGGCGAAGCTTGCATGGATCGATCGTTTTCATGGAGCACCCGTGTCAGGAGGGGCAGTGGCCGCTCCCGGCGGCCGCGGTCCACGTTCCATGTTCCCTGGCCGCACCTTTGGACCGCGCCTCCCGCGCGCAACCGGCTGCGATGGCACGGGACTGCCCTGGCCCGGTGCCGTGGGACCACTGCCGCTCCACCGCATGGCATCGTGTGTTCGCCCGAACGGGTCAGCGACAAGGCCTCGACGCTAGCATCGGCCCCGAGGCCCGGAACGTGATGGCATCGACAGCGCCGGCGCCGGGCTGTGATGCCGTTCAGCAAGGACGGGGCACGCGTGCTTGCTATCCTTCCCGTTCCACCCCGAACAGGTCCGGCCATGTCCGCGCGGCGCAGCCTCTATCCCGACATCGAACCCTACGACAGCGGCTTCCTGCAGGTTTCGCCGCTGCATCGGGTCTACTACGAGCAATGCGGCAATCCCGACGGCAAGCCCGCGGTGTTCCTGCATGGCGGACCGGGTGGAGGTTCCAGCCCGAAGACGCGCCGCTTCTTCGATCCCGCCCGCTACCGCATCGTGCAGTTCGACCAGCGCGGCTGCGGGCGCTCGACGCCGCACGCGGAGCTCACCGACAACACCACCTGGCATCTGGTCGCGGACATCGAGCGCCTGCGCGGGCACCTCGGCATCGAGCGCTGGCAGGTGTTCGGCGGCTCGTGGGGTTCGACCCTGGCGCTGGCCTATGCGCAGGCGCACCCGGAGCGGGTCACGGAACTGGTGCTGCGCGGCATCTTCATGCTGCGCCGCTGGGAGCTGGAATGGTTCTACCAGAAGGGCTGCGACGCGCTGTTCCCCGATGCCTGGGAGGCCTATCTCGCCGCCATCCCGGAGGTGGAGCGCGGCGACCTCATGAGCGCCTACCACCGGCGCCTCACCAGCGACGACGCGGCGGTGCGGCTGGCCGCGGCGCAGGCGTGGTCGACCTGGGAGGCCTCGACCAGCTTCCTGCTGCAGGACGAGGCGCACATCCGCGCCAGCGCCGGCGACGAGTTCGCGCTGGCCTTCGCGCGCATCGAGAACCACTACTTCGTCAACGGCGGCTTCTTCGAGTGCGAGGACCAGCTGCTGCGCGACGCGCACCGCCTGAAGGCGATTCCGGCGGTGATCGTGCAGGGCCGCTACGACGTGGTCTGCCCGATGCGCAGTGCCTGGGACCTGCACCGGGCCTGGCCGGAGGCGGACCTCCGCATCGTGGCCGACGCCGGGCATTCGGCCTTCGAGCCCGGCAACATCCACGAGCTGATCGAGGCCACCGACCGCTTCCGCTGATGCGCCAGCCCTGGTGGGAGCGACCGCGCTTGCAACCCTCGCGTGTTCGCAGGCGCTACCGCCGGAGTGGATGAAGGATCGTCTGCGCGCAGGTGCGCCGCCGCGCCCGGATGCGGCGGCGCGGCGCGGTCGTCAGGCGGCTTCGCGCACGGCCCGGCGCGGACCCTCGGTGAGGGCGCGACGCACGCCTTCGACCAGGAGGTCCACCTCGGCGGCGGTGAGGTTGAAGTTGGGCGTGAAGCGCAGCGAGTTGGCGCCGCCGTGGATGACGCCGTAGCCGTGTTCGCGCATCCATTCCTCGGTGCTGCCGGCGCCATAGCAGAGGAAGTCCTGCGACAGCTCGCAGGAGAACAGCAGCCCGGTGCCCTGCACCTTGGTGAGGTAGCCCGGCAGCTCGTCCTTCAGCGCCTTCAGCTTCTCCACGAACTCGCGGCCGCGCTGGCGGATGTTCTCGCGCAGCTCCGGGGTGAGCGCGCCGAGCACCGCGCAGGCGACGTCCAGCGCGCGCGGATTGGCGGTCATGGTGTTGCCGTAGATGCCCTTCCGGTAGAGGCCCGCGGCGTGCTCGGTGACGGCGACCACCGACAGCGGGTACTGGCCGGCGTTGAGCGCCTTGGAATAGGTTTCCAGATCCGGCGCCTCGAACTGCTCGAAGCCGGGATAGTCGACGATCGACAGCACGCCGTGCGCGCGCAGGCCCGCCTGGATCGAGTCCACCAGCAGCAGGCTGCCGTGGGTCCTGGTGAGCTCGCGCGCGGCGGCGTAGAACTCCGGCGTCACCGAGCGACCCGGGTCGCCTTCGCCCATCACCGGCTCCAGGAACAGCGCCTCGATGAACCAGCCGTTCGCCTCGGCATCCGCGAACGCCTTGCGCAGCTGCTCCACGCTGTAGGGCTCGATGGTCAGCAGGGTGTCCTCGTGGCGGTAGCTGGCGAGGTTCTGCACGTAGGCCTTGCGGCTGGAATCGGAATACAGCGCCGGCGCCTCGGTGCGGCCGTGGAAGGCGCCCTTCACCGCGATGCGCTTGATCGCGCGGCCGGCGTGGCGGGCGCCCGGATCGGTCATCAGCTTGGCATTCACGTCGACGATGCGCGCCGCCAGCGACACCGACTCGGAGCCGGAATTGAGGCACATGAAGCGCGCGAACGGACAGCCGCCGCGGCGATGGCCGATTTCCTTCCTGAGCGCCTGCCCGAACTTGAGCTGGGACAGGTTCGGTGTCATCACGTTCGCCATCACCTGGCGCCGCGCCAGCACCGCCAGCACGTCCTTGGGCGCGTGGCCGAGCCCGAGCATGCCGTAGCCGCCGGCGTCATAGACCACCGCGCCCTTGAGCGTGACCAGCCACGGGCCGTGGGCCGCCAGCGCGACGTAGGGATTGACGCCGTCCTCGGGGTAGAAGTTGACGAAATCCGCCTGCACGCGGTGGATCTGCTCGACCTCGTCCAGGTGCAGGAAGTCCGACATCCGCGAACGCAGCGCCAAGTGCGCGGCGTAGGCCTCGTCGATGGCCTCGGCCAGCGCGGAGTCGCGCTCCAGGAAATCGGCGATCACCTCGTCGGGCAGCCCGGTGGTGCGCACGGCGCCGTCGAAATCGCGCATTTCCTTGAGTTTGGCCAACATTGGATTCATGAACTGTTCTCCCGGGAGCGCCGCGCGCCGCGCGCTGCTGCCTGCTGAAGGGGCTGAAATGCAAACCGCAAGTTTATCACAGCCCCATCTGGCGCCCCGGGCGGCGCTGCCCCCGGCCACGCCGTGCCGCGGCCGGGGGCGGGTGGGGAGACGACGCCGGCGGGCTTATCATTCGGCGTTTACCCGCCGCCCCGCACCCCCTTGAAACGCGCCGACTTCCACTTCGACCTGCCGCCGGAACTCATCGCGCAGGCACCCCTTGCCGAGCGTTCGGCGAGCCGCCTGCTGCTGCTCGATGCGGCCGAGGCGCGCTGGCACGATCGCCATTTCCGCGAACTGCCCGAGCTCCTGCGCGCCGGCGACCTGCTGGTCTTCAACGACACCCGCGTGCTGCCGGCGCGCCTGTTCGGGCGCAAGCAAACCGGCGGTGCGGTCGAGATCCTGATCGAGCGCCTGACCGGCAGCCACGAGGCGCGCGCCCAGCTCGGCGTCAGCAAGAAACCCAAGGCCGGCAGCCACATCGTGCTGGAGGACGGCAGCCGAGCGACCGTGCTCGGTCGCGATGGCGAATTCTTCCTGCTCCGTTTCGAGGTCGCCGAGGCGCTGGAGACACTGCTGGCCCGCATCGGCCACATGCCGTTGCCGCCCTACATCGAGCGCGAAGCCGCTGCGGCCGACGCTGAGCGCTACCAGACCGTGTTCGCCCGCGAGGCCGGTGCGGTCGCCGCACCCACCGCGGGCCTGCATTTCGATCCGCCGCTGCTGGATGCGCTGCGCGCGCGCGGCATCACCTTCGGCTACGTCACGCTGCACGTGGGTGCCGGCACCTTCCAGCCGATGCGCAGCGAGCGCGTCGAGGACCACCACATGCACCGCGAGTGGCTGCACGTCGGCGCCGAGCTGGTGGAGCAGATCCGCGCCACCCGCGCCCGCGGTGGCCGCGTCGTCGCGGTCGGCACGACGGTGGTGCGCGCGCTGGAATCCAGCCTCGTGGACGGCGAGGTCGCCCCCTTCACCGGCGAGACGCGGATCTTCATCTATCCGGGCTACCGCATCCGCAGCATCGACGGCCTCGTCACCAACTTCCACCTGCCCGAATCGACCCTGCTGATGCTGGTCTCGGCCTTCGCCGGCCGCGACTTCATGCTCGCCGCCTATCGCCATGCAGTCGACGCGCGCTACCGCTTCTTCTCCTATGGTGATGCCATGCTGATCTGGCCTTGAGCGGCCGGTATAAAGGAGTGGGATCGCGTGCGGACGTCGGCGGCGTCCGAGGACGCAACCGACATGGGGCATGGCCGATCCCATCCGGGTCGCGCGCAAGCGCGCTCCTACGAGGAGCATGCGTCGTTGGCCCGTAGAAGCGCACCTGGGCGCGACCGTGGCGCTTATCCCGGTGCGACGCGACGGTCGGAGCGGTCGTCCTGCTAGCATCTGCCCGCCTGTCGGCTCCCGCGCTCGCGCGCGCTGCGTGCTCGTCGGCAGCGCCGCACGTCCGTCGTGACCGCCGCTTTACCAATCCCGAATCCCCAATCCCCAATCCCTGCCCCATGAACTTCCAGCTCCTCGCCACGGACGGTCAGGCCCGCCGCGGCCGGCTCGCCTTTCCCCGCGGCAGCATCGAAACGCCGGCCTTCATGCCGGTCGGCACCTATGGCACGGTGAAGGGGATGACGCCGCGCGACCTCGAGGGGATCGGCGCGGAGATCATCCTCGGCAACACCTTCCACCTGTTCCTGCGGCCGGGGCTCGACGTCATCCGCGAATTCGGCGGGCTGCACCGCTTCATCGGCTGGGAGCGACCGATCCTGACCGATTCCGGCGGCTTCCAGGTGTTCAGCCTGGCGCACAAGCGCAAGATCACCGAGGAGGGCGTCACCTTCGCCTCGCCGGTCGACGGCTCGCGCGTGTTCCTCTCGCCGGAAGAGTCGATGCGCATCCAGCACGTGCTCGATTCCGACGTGGTGATGATCTTCGACGAGTGCACGCCCTATCCGGCGACCGAACCGGTGGCGCGCGAGTCGATGGAACTCAGCCTGCGCTGGGCGCTGCGCTCGCGCCGCGCCTTCGATCAACTGGAAAACCGCAATGCGCTGTTCGGCATCGTGCAGGGCGGCGTGCACGAAAGCCTGCGCCGCCGCTCGGCCGAGGGGCTGGTCAACATCGGCTTTGACGGCTACGCGATCGGGGGCCTCGCGGTCGGCGAACCGGAGGCCGAGCGCAACGCCATGCTGGATTTCACCGTGCCCCTGCTGCCGGCCGAAAGGCCGCGCTACCTGATGGGCGTGGGGCGCCCGGAAGACATCGTGGCGGCCGTGTGCCGGGGTGTGGACATGTTCGATTGCGTGATGCCGACGCGCAACGCGCGCAATGCGCACCTGTTCACCCGCCACGGCACCCTGCGCATCCGCAATGCGAAATTCGAGCACGACACGCGCCCGCTCGACGAGGCCTGCGCCTGCTACACCTGTCGCTCCGGTTTCAGCCGTGCGTATCTCCGCCACCTCGACCGCTGTGGCGAGATGCTCGGGCCGATGCTGGCGACCATCCACAACCTCCATTACTACCAGGAGCTGATGGCCGATCTTCGCGCCGCCATTGCCGGCGGCAGGTTGGAGGCATTCGTGGAGGAGTTCGCGGCGCTCCGCCGCGACGCCGCGGTGTAGGCACGCACCCTGCGCGCGACCGGTCGCGATGTCCTGCCCCGGGTCATCGGCCGCCCACAGGGCCGATGGCCGCGCCCGCTCACGATCCCGCAGGTGGACGATTCGCGCGGCCCGGAGCGCGACGGCGGCGCCAACCCATGCCATAATCCGCGGCCTTTTTAGTGTGGCCGCCCCAGGGTGGCCGCTTCCGATCCGCTGGAGCTCCCATGGATTTCTTCATCAGCAATGCCTTCGCGCAGGCCGCCCCGGGCGCGGCCGCACCAAACCCGCTGGTCTCGTTCCTGCCGCTGATCATCCTGTTCGGCATCTTCTACTTCATGCTGATCCGCCCGCAGATGAAGCGCAGCAAGGAGCAGCGCGCGATGATCGCCGCGCTCGCCAAGGGCGACGAAGTGCTGACCAGCGGCGGCGTGCTCGGGCGCGTGGAGGACATCGCCGAGCAGTTCGTGATGCTCGAGATCGCATCCGGCGTCAGCGTCAAGCTGCAGAAGCAGGCCATCACGGCCGTGCTGCCGAAGGGTACCCTGAAGGCTGCTTGATCGCGCCCCGGGCTGGCGCCGGCCGCTTGCGGGCCGGGACTGGACTGCTGTATCGGATCCCAAGATGAACGAATTTCCCCGCTGGAAATATGCATTGGTCGTGGTCGTGTTGCTGCTCGGCGTGCTCTACGGCGTGCCGAACCTGTTCGTGCAGCAGCCGGCCGTCCAGGTCAGCGCCAACCGTGGCGCGCCGGTCGACGAGGCCCTGAAGGAAAAGGTGCAGGGAGTGCTCGAACAGGGCAAGGTGCCGTTCGAGACCATCGACCTCAACGCCAGCCAGCTCCTGGTGCGCCTGCCGATCGGCGCCTCGGAAGAGCAGGCCAGGGCGCAGGAGCTCCTCAAGGCCGACCTCGGCGACCAGTACATCGTCGCGCTGAACCTCGCCTCCACCGTGCCGGGCTGGATGCACGCCATCGGCGCCCGCGAAATGCCCAAGGGCCTCGACCTCCAGGGCGGCGTCCACTTCCTGATGCAGGTGGACGACAAGGACGTGATGGATCGCCAGCTGCAGCGCTACGCGGATGACATCCGCGCCGCCCTGCGCGACAAGCAGATCCGCTACCAGTCAGTCGGCCGCGGTCCCGGGGGTGTCGTGGTGGAGCTGCGCAGTGCGGAAGACCGCACCGCCGCGCAGCGCATCATCGAGATGGAGGTTCCCGACGTCACGGTGGCCGTGGGCGGCCAGGTAGGCGATGCGTATACCCTGAACGCCACGGTGAAGCCGGAGAAGATCACCGAGATCTCGCAGAACACCATCCGCCAGAACGTCGCCACGCTCGGCAACCGCATCAACGCGCTCGGCGTCGCCGAGCCGCTGATCCAGCAGCAGGGCGACACGCGCATCGCGGTGGAACTTCCCGGCGTGCAGGACACCGCCGAGGCCAAGAAGATCCTCGGCGCCACGGCCACCCTCGAATACCATGCGGTGGACGAGAACGCGAACGCGATCGAGGCCGCACGCAGCGGCCACGTGCCGCCCGACGACAAGCTCTACTATCGCCGCGAGACCGGGCCGGACGGCCAGCCGATCCCGATCCTGCTCAAGAAGAAGGTGATCGTCAGCGGCGACGAAATGGTCGATGCATCGAGCGCGCCGGATCCGCAGTCGGGCACCCCGGCGGTGTCGGTGACGCTCAACGCCACCGGCGGGCGCAAGATGCTCGAATTCACCTCGCAGAGCGTCGGCAAGCCGATGGCGGTGGTCTACGTCGAGCGCACGCCCGAGGTGAAGATCGTCAATGGTGAGGAAGTGCGCAGCGCCAAGATCACCGAGGAAGTGATCAGCGTGGCGACGATCCGCGGCGTGTTCTCCAACAAGTTCCAGACCACCGGCCTTGGCAGCGCCAAGGAAGCGTCCGACCTCGCGCTGATGCTGCGCTCGGGCGCGCTGGCGGCGCCGGTCGACATCGTCGAGGAACGCGTGATCGGCCCGAGCCTCGGCAAGGACAACATCGAGAAGGGCATCAAGGCGGTGCTGATCGGCTTCGTCAGCGTGCTGCTGTTCATGATCGTCTACTACCGCCTGTTCGGCATCGTTGCGGACATTGCGCTGTTCTTCAACCTGGTGCTGCTGCTCTCCATCATGTCGGCGATCGGGGTGACGCTTACCATGCCCGGCATCGCCGGCATCGTGCTGACCCTGGGCATGGCGGTGGACGCCAACGTGCTGATCTGCGAGCGCATCCGCGAGGAACTGCGCAACGGCTCGACGCCGCTGGCTTCGATCCGCGCCGGCTACGAGAAGGCGTGGGCGACGATTCTCGACTCCAACGTGACCACCCTGTTCGCCGGCGTCGCCTTGCTGACGATGGGCTCGGGCGCGATCCGCGGCTTCGGCATCGTGTTGTCGATCGGCATCCTGACCTCGATGTTCACCTCGGTCACGGTCACCCACGCCATCACCCATCTCATCCACAGCGGCAAACGCCGGCCCAAGAGCCTGTCGATCGGCATCAAGGTGCCGCACGCCAGCGCCTCCTGAGCCAGCACCGGGACCCATCATGGAATTTTTCAATCCGAACTCCAGGTTCGACTTCCTCGGCATCCGCAAGATCACGGTCGGGCTCTCGATCGTGCTGATGCTCGCCTCCGTCGTGCTGTTGGGGGTACGTGGCCTCAACTACGCGCTCGACTTCACCGGCGGCGTGCTGGTGGAAGCGAAATACGAGGAGCCGGTCGCCATCGACCAGGTGCGCGCCGCGCTGGAAGCCGGCGGCTTCCACAATGCCCAGGTGCAGAGCCTCGGTGGCACCCGCGACGTGTCCATCCGCCTGCAGCCGCAGGCGGTCGAAGGAGGCGCCGGGGAAGGCGATGCGGAGAAGGGCAATGCCGACCAGGTCGCCGGCAACGTGCTGAAGGCGTTGCAGGCCGCTCGCCCCGACGCCAGTCTCAGCCGCCACGATTTCGTCGGGCCGCAGGTGGGCGAGGACCTCAAGAACGACGGCATCGTCGCCGCCGTGTTCGTGGTCCTCGGCATCATGATCTACATCGCCATCCGCTTCGAGAAGCGCTTCGCCTATGCGGCGATCCTCAGCGAGGTGCACGACGTGCTCCTCACCGTCGGCTTCATCTCGCTCATCGGGATCGAGTTCGACCTGACCGTGCTGGCGGCGGTGCTCGCCATCATCGGCTACTCGATCAACGACAAGGTGGTGGTGTTCGACCGCGCCCGCGAACTGTTCCGGCTGGCGCGCAAGTCCGAGCCCTACGAGATTCTCAACCGCTCGATCAACCAGACCCTTTCACGCACCATCATGACCTCGGTCACCACCGCGATCTCGATGCTGGCACTGTTCATCGGGGGTGGTCCGGCGGTCCACAACTTCGCCATGACCATGCTGTTCGGCATCGTCGTTGGCACATTGTCCTCGATCTTCTTCGCCAACCCGATCCTGTACTGGCTGGGCGTTTCCAAGACCGACCTGATGCCGGTGACCCGGGACGATCCCGAGCTCGCGCGCCGACCCTGAGCGGCCCGGCGGAAGAGACGAAAAAGCGCGGCCCGGCCGCGCTTTTTCATGCCGCGAGGCTCAGTCGAGCCCCTGCACCTCCAGCACCTTGCGCACCGCGGGGTCCGCTTCCATGCGCTTCCTGAACACGGCGAGGTGATCGAGCCCGCCCACGTCCACGCCGGCCTGGCCGGTCCAGCGGGTGACGACGTAGAGATAGGGATCGGCGACCGAACGCGGACCGGCGATCCACTCGCGCCCGTCGAGCTGCGCGTCGGCGCGGGCGAACAAGGTGCGCAGCTGCGCGCGCGCGTTGTCCTTGCTCTTCTCGATCGACGCCTCGTCGCCCAGATAGGCGGTGGCGCCGAACATCGGCTTGAAGGCCGGATGCACGTCGGAGTTGACGAAACCCAGCCAGCGCATCACCTCGGCGCGACCGCGCGGCGTGCCGTCGCCCCACAGCCTGGCCTCCGGGTGGGTGTCCGCGAGATAGCCCAGGATCGCGGTGTTCTGGGTGAGCACCCAGCCCTCATGCTCGAACACCGGCACCGCGCCCGCGGGATTGAGCTGGCGGAACCAGTCCGCGGCGCGCTCCTCGCGCTCCACGCGCTGCACTTCGTAGGGCTTGCCGATCCACTCCAACGCGATGTGGTCGGCCAGCGAACAGGCGCCCGGCGAGTAGTAGAGCTTCATGGAAATCTCCTTGGTGGGGGCAAGCATGTTGGGGCACAAGCATGCACTTCCAGGCGCGGGGTTGCGAATCGTGCTCCGATGAGGGAGCGGCGTTTCCGCGAGCTGGCCTCGAGCCGGCCGGCCAGCGGCTGATCGCCGGCCCGGCTCAGTAATTATTGCGAATCATTCGCATTCGTGTTCCAATCCGTCCCCGAGCCAGCGGGGTTCACGAGGCGGGCCGCATCTTTCGCGCTTCCCGGCTTCCCTTCAGATACGCGCCGGTACCGGTCCAAGGGTGCGTACGCCAGCCAGCTTGCAGGCGATCGGCCGTCCTTCGACGGGCGTCGAGCCCGCCCGCCAATCCCCCATTCCATACAGAAGAAGAAGGCATTCGATGTCGTACATCAAGAGCCGCAAGCATGCCGTTGGTGCAGCCCCCAGGGGATGTGCCGCCGTAACCTTGGGCGCCGGGCTGGCGCTGGCCCTGCCCATGCTGCCGCTGTCCGCGGCGATGGCCGCGGCAGCGCCGGACGCCATGCCCGACATGGCCGATACGCAGAACCTGCCGCGGGTGGAGGTGCGCGAGGATGCGCAGGGCTACAAGGTCGACACCACCGCCGGTCCGAAGTTCGTGAAGCCGCTGGTGGACACCACGCAGTCGGTGCAGATCATCCCTGCCGAACTGATCCAGGAGCAGGTGGCCACCACCCTGACTGAGGCGCTCAGGAACAGCCCCGGCGTCGGCACCTTCTACGTCGGCGAGAACGGCAACACCGCGACCGGCGACACCGTCTACATGCGCGGCTTCGACAGTTCCGGCAGCATCTTCGTGGATGGCGTGCGTGACCTCGGCAGCATTTCCCGCGACATGTTCAACGTCGAGCAGATCGAAGTCATCAAGGGACCGTCCGGTGCCGACTACGGACGGACTTCGCCGACCGGCTCGATCAACCTGGTCACCAAGCAGCCGACCCTGGCCGATTACGGCAGCGCCATGCTGTCCTGGGGCAGCGCCGACCAGAAGCGCCTCACGGCCGACTTGAACCATGCCCTCGCTGGCCTCGACGGTGCCGCGCTGCGCCTCAATCTGATGGCGCAGGACAGCGGCGTGCCCGGCCGCGACGAGATCAATCACAAGCGCTGGGGAATCGCCCCCTCGTTCGCCTTCGGGCTGGGTTCGAATACGCGCTTCTACATCGACCTGCTGCACCTGGACCAGGACAACGTGCCCGATGGCGGCGTGCCGACCATCGGACTGCCCGGCTACACGACGCCCGATCCGGAACGGCCGGAACTCGGCGCGGCGCGCCCGGTCGACCCGCACAACTTCTACGGCACCACCAGCGACCACGACGACAGCACGACGGACCTCTTCACCGCCATCATCGAGCACGATTTCAGCGACGACGTGCGGCTCCACAACGTCACGCGCTGGGGCCGCACCCGCCAGGACTACCTCCTGACCGCATTCATGGGTTCGGCCGCGAACTGGGTGACGCCCGACCTTGCCGACCCTGCCACCTGGACCATCGCGCGCAGCCTGCCGACCTTCAAGGACCAGACCAACCGCATCCTCACCAACCAGACCAATGTCCGCGTGCACACGGATTTCGCCGGAGGCATGAACAACGATGTCAGCACCGGCGTCGAGGTGATCCGCGAAAAGCTCGCCTCCACCGGCCTCGGCGCGCTCGACGGCAGCGCCTGGCCGGCGGCGAACCTCTACCACCCCGATCCCCACGTCGGCGGACTCGTCTGGGGCAAGACCGGCGCCGGCAGCCACGGCCGGACCGATACCTTGGCGGCCTATCTCTTCGACACGCTGACGCTCAACGAGCGCTGGCAGCTCAACGCGGGCGTGCGCTTCGACCATTACGAGACCGAGTTCAGCAGCCTGGTCGCCTGCGGCGGGCGCGGCGCTCCGGCCTGCGGCTCGCTGCCTGGCGGCACGATCGTGCCGGGCGTGGACGCGAGCAAGTCCGATACCCTCTTCAACTGGAAGGTGGGCGCGCTATACAAGCCCGCCGAGAACGGCAGCGTCTACATCGATTACGCGCTCTCGCAGCAGCCGCCCGGCGGCAGCTCGCTTTCGCTCTCGGCGTCGGCGAACAGCCTGGACAATCCCGTCTTCGACCCCGAGAAGGCCAGGACGCTGGAACTGGGCACCAAGTGGGAGCTGTTCGACGCCAGGCTCCTTCTCAGCGCCGCGTTGTACCAGACCGACATCACCAACCAGATCGTGCAGGACCCGGTCGACCAGCTCTACTACCAGATCGGTGAAAAGCGCGTGCAGGGGGTCGAACTGGGCGTGGTCGGCAAGATCACCGACAACTGGTCCGTGAGCGCCGGCTTCACCACCATGGATGCCACGGTGCGCAAGGGCACGAACGTGTCGCACGACGGTTCCGACGACCTCGCCTACACGCCCGACAGCGCGTTCACCGCCTGGACCACCTACGAGACGCCCTTCAAGCTGGTCATCGGCGGCGGCGCGCGCCATTCCGGCGAGATGAAGCGCGGCACCGATGGCGCCATCGGCACGCCGGACGTGGTCGACTCCTACTGGGTGTTCGACGCGATGGCCCGATACCCGGTCAACGAGCACTTCGACGTCCAGCTCAACGTGTACAACCTGTTCGACGAGGACTACGTCGCGGCCATCAACAAGAGCGGCTACCGCTACACCCCGGGCGCGCCACGCTCGGCGCTCCTCAGCGCCAACGTCCGCTTCTGAGCGGCGTGGCGGGCGCCGGCCGGCAACGGGGCCAGCGCCCGCCACGACATTCCGGACCTCGCCTGCGTGCGAGAATGCTTCCGTCGACGTAGCGGGTCCGTCCATGCTCCTGCACATCCCGGCCATCCTCGATGCCGACCAGGTCCGCTCCATGCGCGCGGCGCTGCAAGCCGCGCCGTGGGCCGACGGACGGGAAACCGTCGGCGCGCAGGGCGCGCGCGTCAAGCGCAACCTGCAACTGTCCGAAGCCTCGCCGCTGCGCCAGGAACTCGGCGCCCAGGTGCTCGCCGCGCTGGCGCGCAACCCGCTCTACCACGCAGCGGTGCTGCCGCTGCGCACCCTGCTGCCGCGCTTCAACCGCTACGAGGGCGGTGGCCATTACGGCTTCCACGTCGACGGCGCGGTGATGGCGCTGCCGGGCGGCGGCCAGCTCCGCAGCGACGTGTCGTGCACGCTGTTCCTGTGCGATCCGGAGGACTACGAGGGCGGCGAACTGGTCATCAGCGACACCTACGGCGAGCACGAGGTGAAGCTGCCGGCCGGCGACCTCATCATCTACCCCTCGAGCAGCCTGCACCAGGTGCAGCCGGTCACGCGCGGTGAGCGCCTGGCGGCCTTCTTCTGGGTGCAGAGCCTGGTCCGCGACGAGCGCCGCCGCCGCCTGCTGCTCGAGCTGGACCGATCGATCCAGACGCTGACGCACACCGGCGCCGACCCGGCCGCGGTGCTGCAACTGACCGGCGTCTACCACAACCTGCTGCGGGACTGGTCGGAAACCTGAGGATGGCGGGCACCGCCCGGGATCCGACGGCATCCCGCCTCCACGCCAGGCCGGCTGTCGCAGGAGCGCACCCTGTGCGCGACCAACCACCTACGAAAGAGACGCCAGTCGCCTGCTCGCGGGCTCCTACATGGCGGGCCGTGTCGGGGCCGATTTCGACTTCAAGCGCGCCACCAGCCCGTGCAGCACGGCCTGCGTTTCCGGCGCGAACCAGCCATCGAGGAAATCCTCGATCGGCAGCTTCTCGGGTTCGGCGAAAAGCCCGGCGAGATCCGCGCGGGCGAGGCGCCGCGTGGCGGCGACGGCATGGGGCGGCAACTGCAGCAGGGCGTCGAGCCAATCGCGGGCTCTGCCGACCACCTCGTCGGGACCCGCCAGCTCGTCGACGAAACCGATCGCATGCGCCGCCTGCGGCTCCAGCATGGCGCCGGTCACCAGCAGGCGCTCGGCCTGGCGCGCGCCGACCAGGCGCCGGAACGCCGCCTGGATGCATTCGGGGACGAGCAGGCCCACCTGCACCTCGTTGAGGCCGATACGGTACTCGCCCGCCGCCATGACCCGGTAATCGCAGAGGATGGCCAGCACCGCGCCACCGGCCGGGCTGTGGCCGGTGATGGCCGCGGCGACGGGCACCGGCGAGCGCGCCAGCGCCGCGCAGAGGCCGAAGAAATCCGCCCAGAACACGCGGAAGGCACCGCGGTCGAGCGTCAGCAGCGCCGGCACGTCGAGGCCGGCGGAGAACATGCCGGGCTGGCCGGAAAGGAGCAGTGCCCGCGCGCCGCGCGCCGGCGCCGACTCGACCGCTTCGCGCAACTGCCGCGCCAGGGCGGGATCGAGCGCATTGACCGGGGGCCGCGCCAGGCGCAGTTCGTGGATGCCGTCGTGGTGGATGGTTTCGAGCATGGCGCCGGGTCCTGGCAGGGGAGGATGTTGTTCGGGCTATTCGTCCGCTGCCGTCCAGCTGTAGCGGACCGCGTAGTCGAGGGTCGCCTTGCCGTTGGCCGGCACCTCGATGTCGAACTCCAGGGTATCGGGCGTCTGCCGCGTCGGCTTGCTGCTGGACGAGAGCAGCGTCCAGTTGCGCCACTGGTTGGGGTGTTCGCGCACGGTGACGGTGCGCGGCCTGTCGCCAGCGTTGGCGAGGGTGACGCGGAACGCCTCGTCGAGCTGGCGCGCGGCACGATCCACCTCGAAGCGGGTCGCATCGCGCGTGGCCGAGAGCTCGAAGGCCTGACCGAGGCTGATGTCGATCTCGCGTCCCTTCGCGGTGTCGGCGATGCGGCTCTCGCCGACGAATTCGCTGCGCCCGTCCTTGTCGCGCATCGAAATGCGCAGGGTGCCGGCCGGGAGGTTCTCGGCGGCGGTGAACCCGAGGCGGCTGTCGACCGGGCCGCCGGCGCTGCCGCCGGTCGGCGTCAGCATCGGCTTGGACGGGAACCAGCGCCCGCCGGATTCGAACACCCAGCTGCGCGCGCAGGGCAGATCCGCGCCGGCGTACAGCGGCACCTGGGTGATGCTGCCGTCCGGGAGGTCGAGGCTGCCATCGACGGCGTAACTGCGGTAGTCGCCGAGTGCATCCTGGGCGGGCAGGGCGTCGGGGGCGGCCTCCGCGGCCATGCTCTTCATCGCCATCGGCGCGCGCGCCAGGTAGGCGTTGGAGCGTGCGAAGTTCGGCGAACCCGCAACCAGCTTCAGCCGCGCGCCCGACCAGTCGCGCCCGCTGCGGTTGGCGATGCTGGCGAGGGTCGACAGATGCAGCTGGCAGGAACCGCCCTCGCCCGACAGGAGCCCGGCGTAGGCGGCGCGCCAGCCCAGCCCCGCCGTGGGATAGGTGAGGCGCGCCGCCGCCGTGCCGGCGCGGCCGTCGACCGCCACCTGCAGGGTGCTGCCCGGGCGCCCGGAGCCTTCCCTGAATTCGACCCGCGCGAACTCGCGCACGTAGCTGCTGCGTCCGTCGTCGGTCCGCACCACCAGGCTGCCGCCGTCGATCGCGACCAGCACGCCTTCGACGATGCTGCGTCCGCTGGCATCCAGCACCGCAACCCGCTCGCCGCGATGGGCGCCGAGCGGGCCGGCGTCGCCGGCGGCAACGATGCGCTGTGCCAGCACGCGTCCGGAACCGCCGAGATCGAGCGCCACCGCCTCGGTGTCGAGCAGCGTCGGCAGGCCGTCGATGACGAGGGTCTCCCGGCCGCCGGCGAGCTGCAGCGCACGTTCCTCGTGGACGATGGCGTGGCCGTCCGCGAGCGGCATCGAGCCCGGCGCGAACAGCGCATCGCCATCGGCGCGGTAGATGGTCAGGGCAGGGTCCGCGGCAGCGGCGGTCAGCGTGGTCATGGCGAGCACCAGCAACAGTGGGCGCACGGGCAACTCCTCCGGTCGCGCGGGGGCGGAAGGGCTATCATAGCGGCCCTTCCGGGAGGTTCCGATGCGATACGTCACGTGTGTTCTGGTCGGGTTCGGCCTGGCCGTGCTTGCCGCTGCGGGCAGCGCGTCGGCGGCTTCGCTGCGCATCAGCGATGCCTGGATCCGCTCCGCGCCGCCGGGCGCGCAGGTGATGGGCGGCTTCGCCACGCTGGTCAACGAGGGCGAGACGCCGGTCACCGTGCAGGCGGTGCAGAGCGACGCCTTCGGCAGGGTCGAGATCCACGAGACCACCACCGAGGCGGGCGTTTCGAAGATGCGCGAGCTGCCGCGACTGGCGCTCGAGCCCGGCGCCACGGTCAGGCTCGAGCCCGGCGGCAAGCACCTCATGCTGATGCAGCCGCGCCGCGGGATCGCGGCCGGCGAGCGCGTCGAGGTAGTGTTCCAGCTTGGCGACGGCTCGCGCGTCGAGGCGCCGTTCGAGGTCCGCGCCGCCGACGCGATGGACGCCGGGCACGCCGGGCATCATGGACACACGGACCACTCCGGCCACGGGCATGACTGAGCCCGGCTCGTGGCGTAGTCGCCGCGCGGGATCCGCGTGATCGTTCGCCGGGGCGACATCGACGAACTCCTCGCCATCATGGCGCGCCTGCGCGATCCGGCGCAGGGCTGCCCGTGGGATCGGGCGCAGGATTTCGACAGCATCGCGCCGTACACGATCGAGGAGGCCTACGAGGTCGCCGACGCCATCGACCGTCGCGACTACGCGGGCCTCTGCGAGGAACTCGGCGACCTGCTGCTGCAGGTGGTGTTCCACGCGCGCATGGCCGAGGAAGGCGGCCATTTCGACTTCGCCGACGTGGTCGCCGCGATCCGCGACAAGATGCTGCGGCGTCATCCGCACGTGTTCGCCGATGCCCGCTTCGACTCGCTGCAGGCGCAGGCGGCCGACTGGGAAGCGCACAAGGCGGCCGAGCGCGCCGAACGCGGCGAGCAGGATGCCAGCGCGCTGACGGGCGTGGCGCGCGGGCTGCCGGAGTGGCAGCGCGCATTGAAGCTGCAGAAGAAGGCGGCGCGGGTCGGCTTCGACTGGCCTGACGCCGCCCAGGTATTCGACAAGCTGGAGGAAGAGGTCGCGGAGCTGCGCGCCGAGCTGGACGCCGGCGCCAGTGAGGAGCGCCTGACCGACGAGCTGGGCGACGTGCTGTTCGTGTGCGCCAACCTCGCCCGCCACGCCGGCGTGGACGTGTCGCGCGCACTGCGCCAGGCCAATGCCAAGTTCGAGCGGCGCTTCCGGCGCATGGAGGCGCTTGCGGCCGCGGCGGGCGACGGACTGGCGGGCCACTCGCTGGACGAGCAGGAAGCGCTCTGGCAGCGCGCCAAGTGGGAGGAACGGCAGGACGGCTGAGATCGGTGTCGCAGCATCGCGCGTTTGCGCGTATCCATCCGATGGCGCGGCAGTGGCCGCGCGGGTCCATCAGGAGAATGACATGGCTGTTTCCCGTCTGCGCTTCGTCGCCACCCTCGCCCTTTGCGCCATCGGCCTCGCTGCCACGCCGGCCAGCGCCCTCGACCGCGTGCTCGGGCCCGGCCAGTGCAACGAGGCTGGCCTGGTCGACGCGCTTGCCGCCGTCAACGCGGGCGGTGGCGGCACCATCCGCTTCGATTGCGGCACCGCGACCATCACCTTCACCAGCGCCAAGGCGATTTCCGCCGACGTCACCATCGACGGCGGCGACCGCATCACCTTCGACGGTGCCGACGCCGCGCCCTTCTTCCAGGTGTATGCCAGCGCCAGCGCGACGCTGCGCCGGCTGAGCTTCGTGCGTGGCCGCTCGGGCGGCGTGTTTCCGCTGGAGAACTTCGGCCGGCTCAAGCTCGAGCGGATCAGCGCGTCGCGGCACACGCTGGGCGCCGGGGTGGTCCTCAACTATGGCCGGCTCGAGGTCGGGTCGAGCGCGTTCACCGACAATGCCGTCCGCGCCATCGCCAATGACGGTGGCGACGTCGTGATCAGCAACTCGCGTTTCGAGCGCAACCGCATCGGCATGGGCGCCGGCAGCACCGGCGCGGCGATCGACGTCGCCAGCGGCACCCTGGTGGTCGGCTGGTCGAGCTTCACCGCCAACCAGGCCTTCGACGGCGGCGCCATTCACGTGAGCGAGGGCGCCGGTCCGCTGCGCGTCGTCGGCGCCAGCTTCAGCGACAACGAGGCCGGCTATGGTGGCGCTATCGAGCATTGGGGCGTGCGGCTCGACGTCGACCGCAGCCGCTTCAGCGGCAACCGTGCGCAAAGCGGCGACGGCGGAGCGATTTGGACGCTGCGCGGCGAGGCCAGCATCTGGCGGAGCGAATTCCTCGCCAACACCGCCACCACCACTGGTGGCGCGGTGAGCTGCTACGAGAGCGCCTACCTTGGCGTGCGCGAGTCCGCCTTCCGCGGCAACCAGGCCGCGTCCGGTGGCGGCGCGATCCGCAGCACCTGCGCGCTGATGGTCGACAACTCCAGCTTCTCCGCCAACGCGGTGACCGGCGCGACGGGCGGTGGCGGCGCCATCCACCAGGACGATCCCAACCACGCCGGGCTGGTACGCGCCTCCACCCTGGCCGGCAACTCAGCGCCCTATGGCGGCGGCATCTCCGGCGTGCAGGGCGGCGTGCAGACCCTCTACGTCGACATGTCGATCCTCGCCGGCAATACCGGCGGCAACTGCGCCGGCGTGCTCGGCTCCAACGGCTACAACCTGAGCAGCGACACCCATTGCGGCGGCGTCTTCACGGCCACCGGCGACGCCAACAACCTCGCTCTCCCGCTGCAGCCCTGGGGCGATTACGGCGGCCCCACCGCCAGCATGCCGCCGCAGCCGGGCAACCCGGCCATCGACCGCGTGCCCCTCGCGAGCTGCGGCCCGGCCGCCGACCAGCGCGACGCGCTGCGCCCCGCCGGCGCCGCCTGCGACAGCGGAGCGGTCGAGTTCGGCGGCATCGTCGACCTCATCTTCAAGGACGGCGTCGACCTCCCGGACGCCTTCGATCGCAGTCCCGTCACTCGGCAAAGATGAACAAGGCGGCGAGGACGATCAGCGCGAAGCCGACCACGTGGTTCCAGCGGATCGCCGCGCCCAGATAGAGGATCGAGAACGCGGCGAACACGCACAGCGTGATGATTTCCTGCAGCCCCTTGAGCTGGGCCGGGCTGTACACCGCGTAGCCGTAGCGGTTGGCCGGCACCTGCAGGCAGTACTCGAAGAAGGCGATGCCCCAGCTCACCACGATCACCGCCCACAGCGGGCGGTCGGTGAAGCGCAGGTGCCCGTACCAGGCGAAGGTCATGAAGACGTTCGAGCCGATCAGGAGCGCGATGGGGAGCAGGTAGTTGGACATGGCAGCATCCGGCGCTGGTCAGGCCGCGCATGCTAGTCCTGCCGCCGCTGCGCGGGGAAGTCGGCTTGGAGGTGCGGGCTCTCCCTGTGATGGAGGATGCCGGGCGACGGTCCCGGATTCCGCTGCGCTGCATCCGGGCTACGCGTGCGCTCTGGCTTTGGCTTGCGATTCCCCTTCAGCGGCGGTGGTCGCCGGACGAAAAGGCCCGCAGGGTCGCGCGAACGGATTCGCGCGAGTTCGTCGTCGGCACAAGGATGTGCCGTCGGCGAATCCCGGCCGGCGACCACGGACCCGAAGGGCGCCGCTGTCGGGGTGCCCTTTCTCTTGGTTACTTCTCTTTGGGCAAGCACTGCGCCGCAGGAGCGGCGCGAACGGCGAAGCCGGCCCGAAGGGCGAAGGGCAGGATGCCCGGAGTCAAGAGAAGTGACCCGCTCGCAAGGATGCGAGCGGAACCCGCAGGACGCCCGTGGCGCAGGACGCCCGTGGTTTTGGCATTACGCCCGCCGTGAGGCGCAATCCATCAACCGCGCCGCAGTACCGCCATCGGCGAGCTGCGCGCCACGCGCAGCGTGCCGGCCCAGCCGGCGAGCGCGATCACCACCACCGCGCAGGCGACCAGCACCGCCAGCGGCGCCATCGGCGGCGCGTAGCCTGCGATGCGGAACACCCGTGCCGCGAGCACGCTGCCGAGGCCGGCGGCGCCGCCCACGGCGACCGTACCGGCGATCAGGCCGAGTGCCGCGAACTCGGCCAGCACGGCGGTAGAGAGCTGGCGCCGCCCGGCGCCCAGCGCCCGCAGCAGCGCGCTCTCGTGGCGCCGCTCGTCGGCCGTCGCGGCCAGTGCCGCCAGCAGCACCAGCAGTCCCGCCAACAGGCTGAAACCGAGCACCCAGGTCACCGCCTCGCTGACCCGACTGATGATCGAGCGCACGCGATCGAGGATCTGGTCGAGATCGATCAGCGACAGGTTGGGGAATTCACGCGACAGCGCCGCCAGCCGCGGCGCCTGGTCGGTCGCGAGGTGGAAGCTCGCGATGTAGCTGTGCGGCAGCGCCGCCGCCGTCGCCGGATCGAGCATCAGGAAGAAGTTGACGCGGAAGGAATCCCAGTCCACGCCGCGGAAACTGGTGATCGTGGCGGTGATGTCGCGATCGCCGACGCGCAGCGTCATGGTGTCGCCGAGCCGGAGGTCGAACATCTCCTGCCAGCTTTGGTCGACGGAGAGCTCCGGCCGGTTCGAGCCGGCCTGGAACCAGCGCCCCTCGATGATGGTGTTGGCCTCCGGCAGCGCCTCGCTCCAGGACAGGCGCACCTCGCCGCGCAGGCGGTTGCCGGCGCGGCGGTCTTCGTAGTGTTCCGGCAGCGGCGCCTCGCCGTCGATCGCGACCAGCTTGCCGACGGCCAGCGGCAGCAGGTTGAGGTTCTTGCCGCCGAGCGCCTCCACGGCCTGGAAGAAGCCCTCCTGCTGGCCGGGCTGCAGGTTGACCACGAACCAGTTCGGCGTGTCGGCGGGCAGTTCCGCGCGCCAGCGCTCGAGCAGCGAGGGGCCGATCACGCCGAGCAGCGCCAGCGCGGTCAGGCCGAGCGCCAGCGCGCCGGCCTGCAGCAGGGTGAGCGCGCGCCGCCGCTCCAGGTTGGCGAGGCCAAAGCGCAGCGCGCCGCCGAGGCGCGTGCTGGCGAGGCGCAACAGGCGCAGCAATGCCAGCCCGATCACCGCCGTGGCCAGCGCCACGCCGGCGAAACCCAGCGCGAGGGTGCCGGCGAGGCGGAGATTCCCGGCGCCGGCGAGGATCAGGCCGGTGCCGACCGCCACCGGCAGCAGGTACAGCGCATCGAAGCGGCGCACCCGCGGCGGCAGCTCGCGGCGGAACACGCGCATCGGTTCCACTTCGCGCAGGCGCAGCAGCGGCGGCAGCGCGAAGCCGAACAGCACCGCCAGGCCGACCGCGAAGGCGGCCGCCGCGGGCAGCCACGGCAGCGCCGGTGCGGAACCGGGCAGGATGCCGCTGGCAAGATCGAGCACCACCTGCTGCAGCGCCAGCCCGAGCGCCACGCCGAGGGCGCAGGCCGGCACGCCGAGCAGGCCGAGTTCCAGCAGCAGCGCGGCCAGGATCTCGCCGCGGCGCGCGCCCATGCAGCGCAGCAGGGCCACTTCCTCCACCTTGCGGCGCGCGAAACGGTGCGCCGCCAGCGCCACCGCGATGCCGGACAGGAGCGCCGCCAGCAGCGCCGCCAGGCGCAGGAAGGACTGGCCGCGCTCGAATGCGCTGCGCAGGTTCTGCTGCGCGTCCTCCACCGTGGTGAGTTCGGCGCCCTCGGGCAGGTGCGAGCGCGCCCAGGCGGCGAAGCGGCCCACGGCCGCCGCGTCGCCCGCCACCAGAAGGCGATGGCGCACGCGGCTGCCGGCCCCGAGCAGGCCCGAGGATTGGGCGTCGGCAAGGTTCATCACGACGCGCGGCGCGAAGCGGAACAGCTCGCCGCCGTCCGGCGATTCGACAATGGTGCCGCCCAGCAGCAGTTCGCTGCCGCCGAGCTGGACCCTCGTGCCGACCGCCACGCCAAGCGCGCGCGGCACGGCCGGATCGGCGTAGATCGTCCCCGGCGGCGGCGCATGCGCCGCATGCTCGCGCCCGTCCGCGTCGCGGATGACGAAGCGCCCGCGCAGCGGAAAGGCGGCGTCGGCGGCGCGCACCTCGCAGAGCTGGCTGGCGTCGCCCGCGAACAGCACGCTGGTGAAGTCTGCCAGCGCATTGGTAGCGAGACCGTCCGCTGCGGCCGTGGTCGCCAGGGCGTCCGGCAATGGACCGCTCGAGGCGATGCCGAGATCGCCGCCCATGAGTTCGGCCGCCGAATCCAGGATCGCCTGTTCCACCCGGCTGGCCAGGGTGGCGACGGCGGTGAGCGCGGCCACCGCCAGCACCAGCGCCGCGGCGAGCGTCATCAGTTCGGCGTGGCGGAACTCGCGGCGCAGGCTCCGCGCAGCGAAGGCCAGCGGCTTCACCCGCGTGCTCCGTCGACGCGACCGGCGCGCAGCGCCAGACGCCGCGCGCAACGCGCCGCCAGCGCGGGATCGTGCGTCACCAGCACCAGGGTGGTGGCGTGCTCGCGGTTGAGCTCGAACAGGAGGTCGCCGATGCCGGCGCCGGTGCGCTGGTCGAGGTTGCCGGTCGGCTCGTCGGCGAACAGGATCTCCGGTTCGTGCACGAAGGCGCGCGCCAGCGCCACGCGCTGCTGCTCGCCGCCGGAGAGCTGGTGCGGATAATGGCGCCGCCGCGCGCCGAGGCCGACACGGTCGAGCGCGGCCGCGGCGCGCTGGCGGGCATCGCCGCGGCCTTCCAGTTCCAGCGGCAGCATCACGTTCTCCTCCGCGTCGAGCGCCGGCAGCAGGTGGAAGCTCTGGAACACGAAGCCGACCAGGCGCCGGCGCAGGCGTGCGCGCTCCTCCTCGCCGAGGGTGTCCAGGCGCGTTCCGGCCAGGCTGATCGAGCCGGTGGTCGGCTGATCGAGGCCGGCGAGCAGGCCCAGCAGGGTGGTCTTGCCCGAGCCCGATTCGCCGGTGATGGCGAGGCTATCGCCGCGCGCGAGCTCGAGCCCGACGCCCTCCAGGATCGTCAATGCCCCGGCGGGGCCGGCCACGGTTTTGCTAACCTCGCTGGCAGCCAATGCCATTCCGGTTTCGATCATGTTCCGTTTCATCCTCGCTGTTGTTCTTTTCGTTCTTTCCGCGCCGCTGCATGCCGCCACCGGACGACCCATCCTGGTGTTCGGCGATTCCCTGTCCGCGGCCTACGGGATCGCCCCCGACCAGGGCTGGGTGCATCTCCTCGGCGCGCGCCTCGCCGCGCAAGGCGACGCCCGGCCGGTCGTCAATGCCAGCATCAGCGGCGAGACCACCGCCGGCGGGCTGGCACGCCTGCCGGGCCTGCTCGCCGAGCATCGCCCAGCGCTGGTGATGGTGGAACTGGGCGCCAACGACGGCCTGCGCGGCCTGCCCATTGCGGAAATCCGCATCAACCTCACCCGCATCCTGCAGGCGATCCACGCCGCCGACGCGCGCCCCATGCTGCTCGGCATCGAACTGCCGCTCAACTACGGTGCGCGCTACCGCGATGGCCTGCGCACGATGTATCGGGACCTTGCCGCCGAATTCAACGCGCCACTGGTGCCGTTCCTGCTCGACGGCGTCGCCCTCGATCCCGAGCTCATGCAGCCCGACGGCCTGCACCCGCGCGCCGCCGGCCAACCGAAGATACTCGACAACGTGTGGCCGGTGCTGGAACCGGAGCTGGCCAGGCTGGTGCGGGAGAAGGCGAAGGCCTGAGATGCGGTGCCGTCTCACCGCGCCTTTGTAGGAGCGCACCCTGTGCGCGACCTGCGCGGGCCAGACCTGCGTGCCCTGGTCGAGGCCGCCACGGTCGCGCACAGGGTGCGCTCCTACGGATTCCCGCAACGTCCGTGCGGTCGCGCCCGGGTGCGCTCCTGCGGATTGCCGCAACTTCCCGCGTGGAGCCATGTGTGGGCGACGTCGGAAGACCGGAGGTGTGCTGCGCTGGCGGGCGTCGGCACGGTTGCGCACAGGGTGCGCTCCTACGGATGTCTGCAACGCCCGTGGGGGTCGCGCCCGGGTGCGCTCCTACAGAATGCGCAGGAGCCATCACGCGCGTAACCGGCATCCCGCCCGCGGCCGCGGCTGCCTATACTCGTTGCATGTCCCGCCGCGGAATCCTGCCATGTTGTCTCGCCTCCTCATGTCCGCACTCGCCCTCCTCGCGATGCCGGTGATTGCCGCCACGCCGGTCCTGCTGGTCCATGGGGGCGCGGGGGTCATCCGCGAGAGCCTGACGCCGGAAGCCGAAGCGCTGGTGCGCCAGGATCTGGAATCCGCGCTCAAGGCCGGCAACGCCGTCCTGCAGGCGGGCGGCAGCAGCCTGGACGCGGTGACCGGCGCGGTGCGGGTGCTGGAGGATTCGCCGCGCTTCAACGCCGGCAAGGGCGCGGTGTTCACCCACGAGGGCCGGAACGAACTCGATGCGGCGATCATGGACGGCGCCACGCGCAAGGCGGGCGCGGTGGCCGGCGTCCGCCACATCCGCAATCCGGTGCTGCTGGCCCGCGCGGTGATGGAGAAATCCCCGCACGTGTTCCTGGTCGGCGCCGGCGCCGAGGCCTTCGCGAAGACGGTCCGCATCCAGACCGTCGATGCGAAGTACTTCCGCACCGAGGAGCGCTGGCGCCAGCTCCAGAAGGCGCGCGAGGCCGAGGCGAAGAAGCAGGCCTCCTCGCTCGGGCGCGCCGTCCATTACGGCACCGTCGGCGCGGTGGCGCTCGACCGCCAGGGCCACCTCGCCGCGGCGACCTCCACTGGCGGCATGACCAACAAGCGCTGGGGCCGCGTCGGCGATTCGCCCATCATCGGCGCCGGCACCTACGCCGACGCCCGCTGCGCGGTGTCGGCGACCGGCTGGGGCGAGTACTACATCCGCGCGGTGGCCGCGCACGACATTTGCGCGCGCGTCGCCTACGCCGGCAAGCCCATCGCGAAGGCGGCCGGCGAGGTGGTGCTCGACGTGATCCCGAAGCTCGGCGGCGATGGCGGCGTGATCGCGCTCGACAGCGAAGGCAACTTCGCCATGCCGTTCAACACCGATGGCATGTACCGCGGCTGGATCGACCAGGATGGCGGCCTGCACGTGGCAATCCTTGCCGATGGCGCCGATGGCTGAGGCCGACGCCGTGCCGGTGCCGGTGCCGATCCGCAGCATCGCCGCGGTGCGCTACGTCACCCCGCTGCGCGAGGGCGGCTCGCTGCCGGCCATCGTCGAGGGCGACGACGAGGGCCTCTACGTGCTCAAGTTCCGCGGCGCGGGGCAGGGGCCGAAGGCGCTGGTCGCCGAACTCGTCGCCGGCGAGCTGGCGCGCGCGCTCGGCCTGCCGGTGCCGGAAGTCGTGCTCGCCAGCCTCGACGCGGAACTCGCCCGCACCGAGGGCGATCCGGAAATCCAGCACCTCATCCGCGCCAGCGCGGGACTGAACCTCGCGCTCGACTACCTGCCGGGCGCGGTCGCCTTCGATCCGGTGGTCGAGTCCGTCGATGCCGACCTCGCCTCCGCCATCGTCTGGTTCGACGCCTTCACCAGCAACGTCGACCGCAGCGCGCGCAACACCAACCTCCTGGTCTGGCACCGCAGGCTCTGGCTGATCGACCATGGCGCGGCGCTCTATTTCCACCACGACTGGGACGGCTGGCTGGAGCGCGCCGCGCGGCCGTTCGCGCCGATCCGCGAGCACGTCCTGCTGCCCTTCGCGACGCGCCTCGCCGAGGCCGACGAGCGCCTCGCGCCGCAGGTCACGCGGCCGCTGCTGGAGGCGATCCTCGCCGCGGTGCCGGACGCCTGGCTCTGCGTGGATGCACCGTTCACCGCTCCGGCCGCGCACCGCACGGCCTACGTGGAATACCTGTGCCGGCGCCTCGCGGCGCGGGAGAACTTCGTCGCGGAGGCGCTGCGTGCCCGCCTATGACTACGCGCTGATCCGCGTCGTGCCGCGGGTGGAGCGCGGCGAATTCATCAATGCCGGCGCGGTGCTGTCCTGCCGGTCCGGCCAGTTCCTGGAAGCCCGCATCGAGCTTGACGCGGAGCGCCTGCGCGCGCTCGATCCGGGCGTGGATGTCGACATGGTGCGCCGCCATCTCGCCGCCTTCGCCACCATCTGCACCGGCGGCGCGGAAGCCGGCCCGATCGGTCGCCTGCCTGCGCGCGAGCGCTTCCGCTGGCTGACCGCACCGCGCAGCACCATCATCCAGACTTCGCCGGTGCACGGCGGCCACTGCGACGACCACGAGCGGATGCTGGAACGCCTGCTGGACGGCATGGTGCGCGTGCCCGCACCGGCGGCGCCCGCGTCGTAGGCAGGAGAGCGGTGTCCAGGTCGCCTGCAAGCACGCCCCTACGCTCGGACTCCAGCTTCCCGTAGGAGCCGTCCCGTCACCTTCGCAGGCACGCTGTCGCGTAGCAAACCTGGCGTGCCTACGCCTGCGCGCAGGCTCAAGCGCCCTGTAGGAGCGCGCCCTGTGCGCGACCGGCGGAGTCGCGTGATCGTGCGGCCTGGGTCGCCCACAGGGTGGGCTCCTACGGCAGCACGCAAATCAACACGTTGCGTTTGATGAGGGCGAGCTTGCTCGCGACTGGAGCCGTGCAGGTGCCCACGCGGGTCGCCTGCACGCAGGCTCCTGCCCCCTATCCCTGCTGCGGCCCGCGCGCCTCGCGCACCGGCCGCTTGGCGAGCTTGCGCTGCAGGGTGCGCCTGTGCAGGCCGAGCCGCCGCGCGGCTTCGGAGATGTTGCCTTCGCATTCGGCCAGCACGCGCTGGATATGTTCCCATTCCAGCCGGCGCAGCGGCGGCGTGGCGACATCGAGTGCTTCATCCTCGTCACCGGGATCGTCCGCGTCGTCGCCCAGCAGCGCCTGCGCGACCTGGTCGGCGTCCACCGGCTTGGCGAGGTAGTCGTGCGCGCCGCGCTTGATCGCCTCCACCGCGGTGGCGATCGAGGCGTAGCCGGTGAGCAGCAGGATGCGCAGCCTGGGTTGCGCCTCCAGAAGCTGCGGGATGAGTGCGAGCCCGTTCTCCGCGCCGAGCTTGAGATCCAGCACCGCGAACTCCGGTGCGTGCTCGCGCACCACGGCGAGTGCGCTGGCGCCGTCGGCGGCGGTGCGCACATCGAAACCGCGGGTGCCGAGCGCGCGCGCCAGCACCGCGCTGAACACGGTGTCGTCGTCGACCAGGATGACGCGTCTAGGCGCTTGCTCGTTCATGGGCGTGCATTCTCGGCGCCCGCCAGCGGGATGCGCAACCTCTGCAGCAGCCCGCCGCCGGCCGCGCGCGAGGCGATCAATTCCCCGCCGAGGCGCTCGGCGGTGGCATTGGCCAGCGCCAGGCCGAGGCCGAGGCCGTCGTGCTTGCTGGTCTGGAAGGCCGCGCCGGCGCCGGCGGCGATGCCGCTGCCGTGGTCGCGGATGCCGAACTCCACGCCGCCGGCGACGATGTCGATCGCCAGTTCCACGCTTGGCTCGCCCGCCGCCAGCGAGGCGTCGGCGGCGTTGCTCAGCAGGTTGATGAGGGCGTGGCGCAGGCTCGGTACCACCTGGATGCTGCGGCTGTCCGCGCCGGTGTCGAAGTGCGTGGCCAGTTCCACTTCCGGGCGCAGCAGGCGGAACTGGTTCTCGCATTCGGCGACGAAGCGCCCGAGGGCGATGCGCTCGGGCGTGCCGGCGAGTTGCCGGCGGCCGACGGCGACCAGTTCCTGCAGGATGATGCGGCAGCGCTCGGCCTGGCTGGAGAGCAGGGCGAGATCCTCGGCCAGCGCGGGATTGCCGGCCTGCTCGCGGCGGAGCTCCGCCAGCAGCGTGCGGATCGTGGAGAGCGGGGTATTGAGCTCGTGCGCGGTGCCGGCCGCCTGCGTTGCGATCGCCAGGATGCCCTCGTCACGCAGGGCGCGCTCGCGCTCGAGCTGGATTTCCAGCTCGCGATGGCGCAGCCGCCGCGCCAGCCGCGCGATGAAGAAGCCGAGCAGACCGGCGATGACGGCGAAGTTGATCGCGCTGCCCGCGACGTGCAGGTCGAAGCCCGGACCCCCCGCGCGCAGCGGCGGCAGGTCGACGTGGAGCGGGATCAGCATGGCGTAGGCCGCGGCGGCGAGCAGCGCCACCGCCACCACGTAGCGCAGCGGCAGCGCCGCCGCCGCCACGCCGATCGGCACCACCAGCAGCGATACGAACGGGTTGGTGGCGCCGCCCGACCAGAACAGCAGCCAGGCCAGCACCGCGGTGTCCACGGCGACGTGGCCGAAGGCCTCGGCCGCGCCGATCTCCCGCGGCTGGGCGAGCCGCCAGAACGCGAACAGCGCGAACGCGGCGAGCACCGCGATGCCCAGCGCCAGCGGCCCGGTGCGGATCGGCAGCTCCATCGCGAAGGCGACCACCAGCACGGTGAGGCTCTGCCCGGCCACCGCCGACAGCCGCAGCCAGGCCAGCGTCTCGGTCAGACGACGCGCCCGTTCGGCCGCCTCGCGGCGCGTGGCGAGAATGGTTTTCATGGCGGAGATTGTGCCACTGGAGGGGCGAGGGCGAGGGCTGGGCAACGCGGTCGGGCAGGGCGGTTCCAGGGCGCAGCCTGGTAGGGCGGCTCAAGGCCGAAGGCCGGAGCCGCCTAGGAATCCCGCGCCACGCCATTTCGGGACGGTCCTCCGGCGCGGAGGCGGATCCGCCGCCGCGCGGTTTGATCCGCCCTACGGGCCTGCGACTACCCGCGACCGCCCTGATCCCGAATCCCCAATCCCGAATCCCGGCCTTCAAACGGCAACCGGATCACCACTTCCAGCCCGCCGTCCTCGCAGTTGCGTGCCTCGATGCGACCGCCGTGGCGTTCGATGGCGCGGCGGGCGATGGCGAGGCCCAGGCCCGTGCCGCCGCGGCCGAGGGTGCGCGCGCTGTCGGTGCGGAAGAAGGGCTCGAAGATGCGCTCGAGGTCGGACGGGCGCACGCCCGGGCCGTGGTCGCGGACGCGCACCTCGGCGGCGTTGCCGGCGCGGCGCAGGCGCACCGCCACGGTACTGCCGTCGGCGGTGTGCGCCAGCGCATTGCGGATCACGTTCTCGAAGGCGCTGTGCAGCGCCGCCTGCGAGCCGCCGAGGTGCACGCGCTCGCACTCGGCCATGACCACCTTGCGCCCGCGCGGGGCGCCCTCGTAGTCGGCATTGGTGATGACATCCTCGAGCACCTGGTCGAGGGCGATGTCGTCGCCCGCCGCGTGCACGGTCGTCTCCAGCCGCGAGAGTTCCAGCGACTGCGCGAGCATCGCCTCCAGGCGGTCGGCCTCGCGCTCGATGCGATCCAGCGAGGCGGCGACTTCGGCGGCGTCGCCGTCGCGCGCCAGTTCCAGCGCCACGCGCTGGCGCGCCAGCGGCGAGCGCAGTTCGTGCGAGACATCGCGTACCAGTCGCCGCTGGCTTTCGACCAGGGTCTTGATGCGCGCCGCCATGGCGTCGAACTCGGCCGCCAGCGCGACCACCTCGGCGCTGCGCCCGAAGCGCAGGCGACCGACGCGAGCGTCGAGGTCGCCGCCGGCGAAGCGGCGGGTGCTGGTGCGGATGCGGGTCAGCGGGGCGGCGACGTACCAGGCCAGCAGCAGCGCGAACAACGCGCTCACGATCATGGCGACGCCGATGTTGGTCCAGAACCAGCCGGGGCGGCGCGACAGCAGGCGCGTGAAGAAATTGCCTTCCATCGCGGCGACAATGGCGTAGCTGCGGCCGTCGCGGGTGCGGATGGCGCGTGCGCGCAGGCGCGCGTCGTCGTTGCCGCGGGCCGATTCGGGATCGGCCAGCGCGGCTTCGGCGGCGCCGCGGATGGCTGGCGAAGGCGTGCGGCCGAGGAGTTCCGCGCCGTTGGCCGTGAACACGTAAACGCCGAGCGGCCCGGAACTGGCCGCCGCGTGCAGCCACTGGCGGGTGGAGTCTTCGCCTTCGCGGCGCAGTTCCCGGCTGGTGCGCCCGACCTGGTCGTCCATCGCCGCCTGCAGGCGGGTGATGCCGAGGCCGGGGATGCGCTCGTTCTCGAAGCGGCTGGTGGAGAGCCAGGCAAAGGCGACCAGCACGCTCACCGTGGCGATCCAGAACGCGGCGAACAGGCGCCAGAACAGGCGCCGCATCATGGCGGCGGACGCGACGGCGGGTGGTCGTTGGAGGCGTCGTCCAGCCGGCGCAGCAGGTAGCCGCTGCGATGGATGGTGGTGATCGGCGAGGCGCCATCCGGGGCCTCGCCGAGCTTGCGGCGGAGATTGGAGATGTGCACGTCGATGGAGCGGTCGTAGGGTCCCAGCGGTCGCCCCAGCACGGTCTGCGAGATGCGCTCCTTGCTGACCACGCGCCCGGCCTCGCGGAGCAGCAGCACCAGCAGGTCGAACTCGGTCGCCGTGAGGCTGACCGGCTCGCCGTCGACGCTGACGCTGCGCGAGGCGGCGCGCAGCCAGATCGGTCCGTTGCGCAGGTCCGTCAGCGCCTCGGCGCCCTCGCCGCGGGCGCGCCGCAGCACCGCGCGCAGGCGCGCCGCCAGCTCGCGCGGGTTGCAGGGCTTGGGGATGTAGTCGTCGGCGCCGAGTTCCAGGCCGAGGATGCGGTCGATGTCCTCGCCGAGCGCGGTCAGCATCAGCACCGGCAGTGCCGATTCGCGGCGCAGTTCCTTGAGCGCGTCGAGGCCCGAGCGCCCCGGCATCATGATGTCGAGCACCAGCGCGTCGAAGGCTTCGCTGCGCAGCATCGCCAGCGCGGCGTCGGCGTTGTGTGCCAGCGCCACCTCGAAGCCCTCCCGCGCGAGGAAGTCGCGCAGAAGCCTGCCGAGCTCGACATCGTCGTCGGCGATCAGGATGCGGTTGCCGCTCATGCGCCGAGCATAGCGCCGCCGTGCCCGGTCGGGGCCGGCGGCTTGCGGTTGCTTGCGCGTCTTTGCACGGGCTTACGTCGCGCCCGCGCTGGCGCCGTGCCGGTTCATTGCTCCTTGTGGATGGTGTCCACGCCCGTCGCCGCCTCGCTCACCACGGCATGGTGGGTGGCCGACAGACGCTTCATCAGCGGCAGCACGGCCAGCGCGATGAGGGTGCAGATGACGCCGGCGACGCCGAGCTTGAAGAACAGGCTGGTGTAGACCGGCAGCGTCGCCACCGGGTCGGTCATGTCGGCCGGGATGCTGGCGAAGTTGGCGACGATGCCGCCGAGGTACTGCGAGATGCCCGAGGCGACGAAGTAGGCGCCCATCAGGAAGCCGCCCATGCGCGCCGGCACGTAGCGCGCAATCATGGCAAGGCCAAGGCCGCTGACCAGCAGTTCGCCGAGCGCCGCGGCGCCATAGCCCCACACCATGATCCACGAGCTGGTCTTGCCGGGCAGGGTGGTGAAGTGGCCGGCCGCGGCGTAGATGAAGAAGCCGAGCGCCACCGCGGCGAAGCCGAGCGCGAACTTGGCGGCGATGGAGAGATCCTTGCCCGACTTGCCGGCGCGGGTGTAGATGAGGGCCAGGATCGGGCTCAGGATGAAGATCCAGATCGGGTTGAAGGCCTGGAACTGCGCCGGCGCCCAATCCCACAGGTGCACGCCGAACACGTCGAAGCTCCAGTCCACGTTGCGCAGCGCGAACAGGTTCAGCGAGGTCGACATCTGCTGGTAGAAGATGAAGAAGAACATCGTCTGCACGGTGAGGATCAGCGCGGCGACCAGGCCGGCGCGTTCGTGGCGGGCGCCGGAGCGGATCAGCCAGGCGAAGATGCCGGCCACCACGATGCCGGCGACGTAGACGAACACGCGCGCCACGGTCTCGTAATTGAGCACGTAAGCCGAGGCCACCACAGTCGCCGCGCTGCCGAGCAGCACCAGGCCGAGATTGCCGAGGTGGAGCGGGCGCTGGTCCGGCTCCGAGCCGATGTGCGCCATGGTGTGGCGCATGGCGAAATAGTTGAGGAGGCCGAGCACGAGGCCGACGCAGCACACGGCGAAGGCGACGTGCCAGCCGAGCTCGTTGCCGTAGGTCTCGTTGACGTAGTCCTTGATCCACGGCGTCAGCAGCATCGAGATCATCGAGCCGAGGTTGACCGCCATGTAGTAGATGGTGAAGGCGCTGTCGATGCGCGAGTCATCGCCCTCGTAGATCTTGCGCACGAGGTTGCCGGCGTTGGCCTTGAACAGTCCATTGCCGACCACGATCACGCCGAGCGCGAAGAACAGGAAGGTGACGTCCTCGGTCGGCACCACCATCAGCGCGTAGCCGATGGCGAGGATGACCGCGCCGAGCAGCATGGTACGGCGGGTGCCGAGCACCTTGTCGCCGATCCAGCCGCCGATCGCCGGCGCCACGTAGATCAGCGCCGCCGCCGCGCTCCAGGTGAGGTTGGCGCGATGGTCGGAGAAGCCCAGCCGCTGCACCATGTAGTAGATGATCAGCGCCTGCATGCCGTAATAGCCGAAGCGCTCCCACATCTCGATCAGGAAGACGGTGGTGAACGAGCGGGTCTGGCTGGGTCGGGCGGGCAGTGCGTTCATCGGCGGTTCCGTTGGCATGGAAAACCGCGCGAGGGTAGCGCATGCGCGGCGTTCGCGCGTGTGCGGATGCACATGGCGCGGCGGGGATCGCGCCGGGACCGCTATGGCATGATGGCGGCCATTTCCCGGGGGGCCTGCAAGACCATGATGTCCAAGACCACGGTCGCCGGCGGCGGATGTTGCCGCCATGGCTAGCGTCGAGCCGCGCGGGCCGCGCCAGATCTGGCGCGCCTGGCGCTGGTCGCTGCAGGGCCTCGCCGCGGCGTGGCGCCACGAGGCCTCGTTCCGCTTCGAGGGTTACCTGTTCCTGGTGCTGTTCCCGGTCGGCCTCTGGCTTGGCGAGGGTGGCGTCGAGAAGGTGCTGCTGTGCGGCAGCCTGCTGCTGGTGCTGGCGATGGAACTGGCCAACTCGGCGATCGAGGCGGTGGTCGATCGCGTCGGTCCGGAGTTCCATGAACTTGCAGGGCGCGCCAAGGACATGGGTTCAGCCGCAGTATTGCTGCTGATGTTCAACGTGGTGCTGTGCTGGGGCCTGATCCTGGGGCCGCGGCTGGTCTGACCGGCGCGTGCCGGCGCTAGGTCGGCAAGGCAGGCGGGAGGGGAGCCATACCATGCAGGGGAGTCACTGAGGCTTGGAGCTCCTGCTCGACCCGCAGGCATGGATCGCGATGCTCGGCCTGTCCGCGCTGGAGATCGTGCTCGGCGTCGACAACCTCGTCTTCATCTCCATCGCGGTCGGCCGGCTGGCGCCGGAACGCCGCTCGCGCGCGCGGCGCGTCGGCCTTGCCTTCGCCTGCGTCACGCGCATCCTGCTGCTGCTCTCGCTGGCGCACCTGGCGCGCATGGACGACCGCCATGCGGCGTTGTTCCACCTGTTCGGGCAGGTCATCTCGATTCGCGACCTGGTACTGATTGGCGGCGGCGTGTTCCTGGTCGTCAAGGGCGTGATGGAGATCCTCGACGAGGTCGGCACGGCACCGCCTGAACTGGAAGAAGAGCGGCCGACCGCGAGCTTCGCCTTCGTCATCGCGCAGATCGCGCTGATCGACATCGTATTCTCGCTCGATTCGGTGATCACCGCGGTCGGCCTCATCGACAGCATCCCGGTGATGGTGGGCGCGATCATCCTTGCTGTGCTGGTGATGATCTTCCTCGCCGATCCGGTGGGCAATTTCATCGACGCGCATCCGACCATCAAGATGCTGGCGCTGGGCTTCATCGTGATGATTGGCGCGGTGCTGTTCGCCGAAGGCTTCTCGCTGCACATCCCGCGCGGCTACATCTATTTCGCGATGGGCTTTTCCGGCGCGGTGGAAGTGCTCAACATGCTGCGCCGCAGGCGGCGTGGTGGTTGACATCGCCCTGTGGGAGCGGCTTCAGCCGCGATGCTCCTGCCCGGGAACATCGGGTGCTCGCATGCCCGCGCGGAATTCGTCGGCCGCGCAGGTCGCCTGCGGCGATTTCGCGCCCGCGGGCATTGCGGCCGCGCTTGCGCAGCGCCGTTCGCCGCGCCAAAGTGGCACCGTGCCGGCGCCGGGCCGGCGGCAACGGGAGCGAACGATGCGTGGATTCCGCTGGCTGACCCTGCTGCTGATCGCCGCCCTGCTTTCCGGCTGCGGCTACAACGCCATCCAGGGCAAGGACGAATCGGTCAAGGCCGCATGGTCGGAGGTCGTCAACCAGTACCAGCGCCGCGCGGACCTGGTGCCGAACCTGGTCAACACGGTCAAGGGCTACGCCCAGCACGAGCAGGCGGTGTTCACCCAGGTCGCCGAGGCGCGCGCCCGGGTGGGACAGGTCAACGTCAGCGTGGACGATCTTTCCGATCCGGCCCGGCTGCAGCAGTTCCAGGCCGCGCAGGGCGAACTCTCCAGCGCGCTGTCGCGCCTGATGGCCGTATCCGAGCGCTATCCCGAGCTCAAGGCCGACGGCCTGTTCCAGAACCTGCAGGCGCAGCTCGAGGGCACCGAGAACCGCGTCACGGTGGCGCGCAACCGCTACATCCAGGCGGTGCAGGACTACAACACCTTCGTGCGCCAGTTCCCGCAGAACCTCACCGCGATGGTGTTCGGCTACAAGCCCAAGGCCAATTTCACGGTCGAGAACGAACGCCAGATCTCCACCGCGCCGACGGTCGACTTCGGCACTCCCCAGCAGAAGGCGCCGGAGCCGCAGCCGGCCCATTGAGCGCCGTGCCGGCCTCGCCGCTCCCGCCCGCGATCCTGCCATGAGCCTGCTGCTGCGGCTCGTCCTGGTTCTCCTCGCCGTTGTCGCGGCGCCCGCGCACGCGCAGGATCTGCAGCCGGTGCCGCCGCTGTCCGCCCGCATCACCGATCTCACCGGCACCCTGGATGCCGGGCAGAAGCAGGCACTGGAGCAGCAGCTCGCCGCGCTGGAGAAATCCAGCGGGGCGCAGGTCGCGGTACTGATGGTGCCGACCACCGCACCCGAGGACATCGCGCAGTATTCCATCCGCGTGTTCGACCAGTGGAAGCTCGGCCGCAAGGGCATCGACGACGGCGCGCTGCTGGTGATCGCGAAGGACGACCGGCGCGTGCGCATCGAGGTGGCACGCGGGCTGGAGGGCGCCATTCCCGACGCCGCCGCGAGCCGCATCATCCGCGAGTACATCACACCGCGCTTCCGTGCCAACGACTACTACGGCGGCATCCGCGATGCCGTCGGCGTGCTGGTGAAACTGGTGCAGGGCGAGCCGCTGCCGCCGCCGCTGGCGGATGAGCAGGAGGGGCATGCCGACCGCATCCTGCCGGCGCTGGTGGTCGCCTGGTTCGTCGCCGTCTTCCTGCGCGGCATCCTCGGCGGCGCGCGGGCGCTGCCGCGGGCGGGATTGGTCGGCATTGGCAGCGGCGCCGCCGGCTGGCTGGTCAGCGGGCTGCTGCCGCTCGGCATCGGCGCGGGACTCCTCGGGCTATTTCTCGGCCTCTTCGGCGGCGGAGGCGGCGGAGGAGGCGGCTTCGCCAACCGCGGCGGCTGGGGCGGGTTTGGTGGTGGCGGTTTCGGCGGTGGAGGTTTCCGCGGTGGCGGTGGCTTCGGCGGCGGCGGTTTCAGCGGTGGCGGCGGCATTTCGGCCGGCGGCGGCGCCTCGGGAGGCTGGTGACGTGCGCTGGCTCGCCCACCTCCTCGACTTCGGCCGCGCCGCGCGCTGCTTCCCGCCGCAGGCCATGGATGCGATCCAGCATGCCATTGCGGCGAGCGAATCGACCCACCTCGGCGAGATCGTGTTCGCCGTCGAAGGCAGCCTGCCGCTGGCCGACATCCTGCGCCGGCGCAGCGCGCGGCAGCGCGCCGAGGAGGTCTTCGCCCGCCTGCGCGTGTGGGACACCGAAGCCAATACCGGCGTGCTGGTCTACGTGCTGCTCGCCGACCGCGCCATCGAGATCGTCGCCGACCGCGGCGCCGCGGCGGCCATCCGCCAGGCCGAGTGGCAGCCGGCGATCGAGCTCATGCGGGCCCACTTGGCCCGCGGCGAATACGAGACCGGCGCGATAGCCGGGATCGCCGCGGTGAGCGAACTCCTGGCGCGGCATTTTCCCGCCGACGGGCGCGCCAACCCGGACGAACTGCCCGACCGCCCGGTGCTGCTGTGACCCCCTCGCGGCACGCCGGCAGCACCGCAGGCAGCGAACTGGGCCCGTGCCGGGGCGACCCGGGCCGTCCGCGTCAGGACTCGAAGCCGGCGCTGAAAATGACATCCGGGGGCGGCTGCGCCTCGAATGCCCCGATGTCCGCGGCCGGGCCGTACACGCGCGCATGATGCGGCCCCCGTTGATCGAACGGCAGGCCCATCGCGTTGTTCCCGGCATCCACGGCGGGGCTTCCCTCGCCCAGTGCATGGGTCCGGGTGGCACCGCCGTTGTCCGCCAGCGGCAGGAGCAGTGGATCGGCACCCAGGGTATCGGCGGGCAACAGCGCGCCACTGGTTTCGCCGATCAGGTTTGCGGAGCCGGCGATCGTCGGCTTGCTGTCCGCGAAGGCCACTGCGAGGTCGGCCGCGAACCAGGTCTGGTCCCCGGCCTCGTTGTTGCTGATGATGGAGCTGTGGATGGCGTAGGCGCCGGTGGTCTCGTTCGAGCCAATCAGGACGCCGCCGATGCCGAACGGGCTGGTTTCGTCGACGGCGTTGAACGCCACGGTGCTGTTTCGCATGGTCAGCCCGTCGATGATCACCAGGCCCGCCCCGTACATGCCCGCGGTGTTCTGCGACACTGTGCTGTTGGCGATTTCCAGGTGTGACACGCCCGGGATTCCTCCGCGCTGCACCACGCCGCCGCCGACCATGCCGGCATGGTTGCCCTCGATCGTCGACCCCGTGATCACTGCGCTGCCACGGACGGAGAGCGCGCCGCCGCCGACGTCCATCGCGCCCCCCGAGTTGACCACGCTGTTGCCGCTGAACGTGCTGTCCTCGACCCGCAGTCCGAAGGCGTTCACGCCGCCGCCCTCGGTGATGCTTTCCTCTTCGAGGTCGGCCGAAGCCGAGGAGACCGAGTTTGCCGTGACCCTGCTGCGCAGGATCGTCACGGTCCCGGTCGAGTCGAGGCCGCCGCCGAAGGCGTTGAAGTCGCTTCCGGTGCCTGTCGATTCCACGCGGTTTTCCCGGATCAGACTGTCCAGGACGGTGATGTCTCCCGCTATGCCGTCCGGGTCGGTGCGAGTGAGCACGCCGCCTCCGCCCACGTTGCGGGCAGCGTCCGCGCGAGCCGTGTTCCCGCTGACCAGGCTTCGCGTGACGGTGACGTTGCCGCCGGCGAACGCTCCGCCGCCGCCCGCGTATTCGGCGGACCCACCGACCTGCACCGTGCACTCGGTGATGGCGGCATCGACGAGCGCGATGTTCCCGGAATTCGACGACACGCAGCCTCCGTTGCCTTCCGCCACGTGCCCCCTCGTGAGCGTCATGCCACGGATTTCGAGCGTTCCGCGTCCGCCATGCAGGAAGATGCGGCTGGCCTCGGCGCCATCGATGGCGAGGGCGTCCCGGCCGGGGCCTGAGACGACGATGTCGTCGACAGGGAGTTCGATCTCGCCTGCCTGCAACTGGATCATGCCGCACTCGAGATCGCTGGCGTCGATCACGTCGCCGCTGGCGGCGCCGGCGGCGGCCGCCCGCAGCGTTCCTTCGCTCCCATCGTCCGCGCACGAGGTGACCTTCCAGATGGCGGCCGCGCCGTCCGCGGCCGCCCCGGCGTGCTCCACCGCAGGCGTTCCAGGCACATCGCCGGCGACCTGCATCGCCCCGCCGGTGGTCAGCGCCGGAAAGGCCGGCGAGGGCACGGACGCCCGCTGGGTCTCGACGGCATGCGCCGGTCCGGCGAGAGCGCCCACCAGCAGCAGCCAGGGCCACGGGTTGCAATACGGCGCCTTGCGCTTGCTGCCGGATGGCGCCGCGCGCCCTGGCCGGGGAAAACATCGAATCATTGGATCATCCTCTTGTCGGACCGGGAACACCGGCATGCCAGCCTAGGACGATGCAGGGCGCCACGGGCTCGGGAAGGCCGGCCGATTCATTCCGCCTTGCCTTCCATTTGCCATCCGTTCCCTTCCGGATCAGTGCGTTGCCGCGGCTGCCCCTCCCAGGCCAGTGCCGCGGTTGCTGCAGGTGCGGCCTTCAGCCTCACCGGGATGGTGCGTTCCCCGGCAAGCGTTTCCGCGTGCTCGAGTGCCGCGCGCCACGCCGCGACCGCACTCATCGCCTGGTACAGCTCGACCTGCAGAAGGGCGCTTTCGAAGTCCTGCTCCGCGTAGCGGCTGATGCGCCCGGCCACGGTGCCCGCGCGCCGGAGATCGCCCGCGGCAATCAGGCTGCGGACATAGGGAATGGCGACCAGCGCAAGGTCGATCGGCACCCCGTCGCGTTCAGCGAGCTGCATGGTGGCCGCGTAGGCATGCAGCGCCGCCGAGTGGCCGGCGTCGTTCCGCGTGGCTTCGGCCTTTGCAACCCGGCTGTAGAGCACGACCGTCTTGTCGCCGCTGCCATCGGCCCACGCGGCAAACTGCTCCGCCTGGTCCCGCGCTGCCCCGGACCGATCCATGCGTACAAGAGCCTTGACCACGATCAGCCACGCATTTGTGCGCGTCAGGAGGGCGTCGCTTCCAGCCTGCTTGCCGCTGACCTCACGCGCCAGGGCATGGGCCGCTTCGGCCTCGCCCGCCTCCAGCTCGATGCTCGCCTGCTCGACGCGGATCATGTCCAGCGACTTCGCCTCTTCGGCGGTGTCCAGGCGCGACACCAGGTCGGCGAACAGCCTGCGTGCCTCGTCCAGCCTGCCGACGGAAGCCAGCGCGCTCGCGCGCGCCATGATGACCTGCTGGCGTGCCAGCCGGTGCTGCAGCCGGTCCAGCAGGGACAGCCCCCTCTCGCTGGTGGCAAGGGCATCCAGGTGCCTCAGCAGGTTGCGCTCGGTCACCACCTGGTTGCTGCGTGCGCTGGCCAGCTCGGTGATGGCGCCGAACTCCTCGAACCGCGCGGCCGCCTTTTCGAACAGGTCCAGCGCGACGAGCGGGCGATTGCGGTGGTTGTGGATGAATGCCTCGCAGTAGTCGACCATCGCCAGTTCGAACTGGTCGCCTGCCGACTGCAATACCGTGCGTGCAAGGGAGAAATCGTTGACCGCTTCGGAGTACCGGCCCTGCTCCGCGTAGCTGAGACCGCGGGCGATGCGGAGCTGGCCCGATTTCACCGGTTCGGCGTGCCCGTCCAGCAGGGCGATGGCTTCGTCGAACGCGGAGTCCGCGGCGGCCCAGTCGCCCAGATGTCGGGCGGAACTGCCAAGGTTGCTCAGCATGCGCGCCCGCAACACGGCATCGGTCGCGAATCCCGATTCGGTGCGCAGTGCACTCAGCTTTCCATACGCGACCTCGATGCGTCCGGCCCAGTAATCGGCCTGCGCACTGCGCAGCTGGAGTTCCGGCAGCGCCCGGTGGCGAGGCGGCGCGGTCTCGATCAGCCGTTCCGCGGTGGCCACGTCGCCGGCGAGCATCGACGCCTCGATCCGCTGCAGCAGCTCGACCAGCGGCAGTTCCGCGGCTGCCAGGGAGCCGCGCGGGATGGTCTTGCCGAGGAGCGCCATGATCCGATCCGCCGCATCCCGCGCGACGGCGAGCGGGTCCCCACCTTCCACGAGGACTTCGCGGCGGTGGCCCGTCGCGTCGCTCAACACCATGCGCAGCAGCCAGGCAGCGTCGGTCTTGTGCAGCTGCGAGCCGACCACCAGGCCTGCTCCGGTCGCGATCCGCAGGGTATCGTCGTCGATCTCCCGCTTGGCGCCGACCGCGCGAACCACGCTGTCGCTGGGGACCACGGCAACACCACCGTCGCGCAACCGGCTGGCGACGAGGTCCATCAGTCCCAGGCGCAGCCAGGCGTCCGCGGGATCGGCCGCGATCTCGACCGGCAGGATGGCGAGCCGGCTCGCCGGTTGGACTGCGGATGGCGAAACGACGGGCGCCGCGACGCGCGACCTGGGCGTGTCGCCTGCGTCGCCCTGCCAGGCGAGGAGCGCCGCGACGGCCGCTCCCAGCGCGCAGGTCAACGAAGCCACCCGGATCCTGGAACGCCAGGTTTGCGGGGAACCCGCGCCTGCCCGCGCGATCGATTCCGGACCCGGAGCGGGAGCGCCGTCCACCTCGATCCGCTCCGTCGTGACGTCGGCCACCCAGTGGAACCCGAAGCGCGGCACGGTGCGGATGATTCTCTGTTCTTCGCCGCTGTCGCCCACGGCACGGCGCGCCTTCAGCAGCGCCTTGCCAAGCACGGCGTCGGTGACGGTGGTCCGGCCCCACACGGCAGCAACGAGTTCGTCGCGTCCCACCGCGCGCTGCCGGTTGTCCAGCAGGTAGGCGATGCAATCGAAGACCGTCGGTGAGGTCGGGACGGGAACGTTCCCGCGGTGCAGCTCACGCGAAGCGACGTCGATGCGGCAATCATGGAAATGATGGACGTGTCGAGCCATCAGGGCAGGTTAGCTTCCGTGACGACGTTGCGGAAGGCGCGCAGCGGGAGCAGCCGCGGTGCGGCGGAGCACGCCGAAGCCTGCGCGCGAGGGGCATACTCTCTTCGCGCCGTTGCCACGCCCGATGAGCCAGGGAGGCATTGCCAAGAGGCGGCCCCGCATCGGGTTCGAAAGCCTCAGCCCGGCCGCCGCACCATCAGCCAGAAGATGGCGAGGAAGGCGAAGAAGGCCGGGAAGCCGAGCACGAACCAGGCACGGTGCAGCCGCGCGTAGGCGGGCGGGAGCGGCGCGTCGTCGGCGCCGGCCGCGCCAGCCACGTCGCGCATCCGCTGCTGCAGCACCACCACCGGCAGCCAGCAGGCGATCGCCACGGCGTAGAGTGCGATCGACGCCAGCAGCCAGCCGCTCGACCAGGGCAGGCCGCTCCGCCACACCAGCCAGGCCCCGCTTGCCGGCTGCACGATGGCGGCGGGCGTGGTGAACAGCCAGTCCGCCCAGACCACGCGGCGCGCGACGAAGGCGGCGATGCGCGCATCGTGCTGGCGGTTGGCGAGAAGAAGGTAGAAGGCCGAACCGACGCCGGTGCCGAACAGCACTGTGGCCGACAGCACGTGCAGCCACTTCACCAGGAAATAGGCGGTCATGGCGGCTCCGCGTGCGCCAGCAAGCCGAGCGCGGCGAGCAGGGGCAGGTTCTTCAGCAGCGGGCCGAACGGATGCAGCCAGAACTCGGGCAGACGCCAGCTCAGGATCGCCATGTAGGCGAGCACCAGCAGCGCCTGCGCGCCGTACAGGCGCCAGCGCCGCGGCGCGAACAGGGTGAGCAGGCCGAAGGCGAGATCCAGTCCGGCGCCGAGGTACAGCGCCGCCGGGCGCCATTCCTCCGCCACTCCGGCGCGCGCCAGGAGATCGAGACTGTCGGCCCGTGGATACAGGCCGAGCGATACCGCGGCCGTCCACAGCCACACCAGCGCCACGCTCAGCCGCAGCAGCGGCAGCCAGCTGGCGAGCGCGGCCTGCCGGCGCAGCATGGCCCGCTGCGCCGGCCGGATGAAGGCATCGGCGGCACGCGGCTGGCGTCCGAGCAGCTCGGCCAGCGGCCCGGCGTCGGCGCAGTTGCCGCGTTCGAGGAGTTCCAGCGCCTCGCGCCGGGCGAACGGCGCCAGACGGCCGGACAGCCGCGCCAGCATTGCCAGCAGCACCTCCGGCACCGGCATGACGCGCAGCCGCCCGCCGCCGAGGCCGCGCCGCAGCGCCTCCAGGTACTCGCGCAGGCGCAGCGCGCGTGGCCCGACCACGGCCAGCACCGGTTCGGCCGGCACGCCGGCGAGGCTGTGCACGATGGCATCGACCAGGTCCGAGAGATCCACCGGCTGCACGCGCTGGCGTCCACCGCCGGGCAGCGGCAGCAGCGGCAGCAGGGCCAGTTGCAGGAACAGGCGCGTGCTCGTCCCCTGCGCCCCGAACACCAGCGAGGGGCGCAGCACGCGGCCATCGAGCGGCTGCGCCAGCAAGGCGGCGTCGGCGCGTTCCTTGCTGGCCAGGAAGGCAGGCGCGCCGGGCCGGCCCGCGCCGAGTGCCGATACCTGCACCACCCGCGACACGCCGGCCTGGCGGCAGCCTTCGAAGAGGGCCACTGGAGCACGTACATGCACATCCTCGAAACGGATACCGGCGCCTTCGGCGAAGATGCCGACCAGGTTCACCACCGCCCCACAGCCACGCACGCGCTCGCGCCAGGCCGCCGGATCGTGGTCACGCGAATAGTCGACCGCGACCGCCTCGCACTCCGGCCAGGCGGCCCGCAGCGCGGCCGGATCGCGGCCGCCGAGGCGCAACTCGTGCCCGCCGGCGCGCAGCGCCTCGACCAGCGCGCTGCCGATGAAGCCGCTGGCGCCGGCGACGAAGATCCTCACCGCGCCGCGCCCCACCCGGAGTCCCGCCGGTGAGCCGCCGGGGCGCCTGGTCGCGCGCGACCCTCATGGATGGCAGTGCGGCCAGCCTCGCCTCTACCCTGGTGGTGGTCGCCTGCGGCTACCTGCGCGGCCATCGCGGCGCCGCCGGCACCAACGCCAGCAGCCACTGGGTCTGGGGTGAGCAGGCGCGCCACCGCGAGGCGCCGAGCTGGCGCTACACCGCCCTCGGCTACGCGATCCACCACGCCAGCTCGCTGTTCTGGGCCGGCATCTATCATGCCGGTCGCGGGTCCGGCCGGCACCCGCTGGCGCGTGCGGCGGGGATCTCCGCGCTGGCCTGCCTGGTCGATTACAAGGTCGTGCCAAAACGGCTCACGCCGGGCTTCGAGCGCCATCTGTCGTCCTCCGCGATGTGGGCGGTGTACGCCGCATTCGCGGCCGGCCTGGCCGCGCGCGCCTGCTGGCGCAGGCGCAGGCAGCATCGTCCCATGACGCACCGGGACGAAAGCTGAAGCACGCAGGCGGGAAAGATGTTCCGCGCCGCGGGCTTTTCTTTCGGCCTGGAGGCTACCGTTCCGGCGCCACGCATGGTTACGACGGCGGGCGAGCACCGGCCGGGAGCGGGGTCGGCGCGACTCCTGCATGACCGGCGGAATCATTGCGCCGAGCGCCGCACGCTTCGGCCAGCAGCGGCCCGCACGGGCAGAAGGAGGGTTCCCATGGATTCCGGCGACGATGACGGCACGCGCATTTCGCTCTGGCACGCCACCGCCACGGCGCCTGAATTTCCTCCGCTGGAGCAGGACACCCGGGTCGATGCCTGCGTGGTCGGTGCGGGCATCACCGGCATCGGCACCGCGTTGGAACTGGCGCGACGCGGCCATTCGGTACTGGTGCTCGACGACGGTGCGGTGGGTGGCGGCGTGACCGGCCGCACCACCGGCCACCTCGCCAGCGCCATCGACGACCGCTTCTACTGGCTGGCCCGCATGCACGGCAGCGACGGCGCCCGGCTGGCCGCCGCCAGCCACGCGGCGGCCATCGACTTCATCGAGGCCAATGTGGCCCGCCATGCCATCGATTGCGATTTCGAGCGGCTGCCGGCCTGGTTGATGTGCGGCGCCGGGCGTGGCCGCGAGGAACTGGAGACCGAGCTCGACGCCGCCAGCCGCGCGGGCCTGGAGGTTTCGCTGCACCAGAACTTCGCCCCGACCGGCCGCAGCCTCGGATCGGCGCTGCGCTTCGCCCGTCAGGGGCAGATGCACCCGCTGCGCTATCTCTACGGGCTGGCCGAAGCGGTGCGGCGCGAAGGTGGCCGCATCTGCACCGGCAACCACGTGGTCGCGGTCGAGGATGGCGCGCCCGTGCGCGTCACGCTGCAGGATGGCACCGTGGTGGAGTGCGGCGCGGCGGTGGTGGCCACCGATTCGCCGATCAACGACCGCTTCGTCATGCAGACCCGGCAGGCCGCCTACCGCACCTATGCGATCGCGCTGCGGGTACCGGAGGGTACCTGGCCCGCCGCGCTCCTGTGGCAGACCGGCGACCCGTACAAATACGTGCGCGCCTGGCACGATCGTGGCGCCGGCGAGCACTGGCTGCTGGTCGGCGGCGAGGACCACAAGACCGGGCAGCCCGAGGGCGGCGACCCCTTCGCGGCGTTGCGGCAGTGGACCGCCGCTGCGCTCGGCATCGACGCCGCGCCCGGGTACGCGTGGTCGGGGCAGATCATCGAACCGCACGACGGGCTGGCCTTCATCGGCCGCAATCCCGGCGACGAGCACGTGTTCATCGCCTGCGGCGACTCCGGCAATGGTTTGACCCACGGCAGCATCGCGGCGATGCTCCTGCCCGCCCTGATCGAAGGCCACGACCACCCGTGGGCGACGCTGTACTCGCCGTCGCGCCGCTCGCTCCGCGCCAGCGGCGAATACCTGCGCGAGAATGCCAACGTGGCCGCGCAGTACCGCGAGCTCCTGACCGGTGGCGACGTCGATTCGGTTGACGCGATCGCCGCCGGCGAGGGCGCGGTGCTGCGGCGCGGGTTCCACAAGCTGGCGGTCTTCCGCGACGATGCCGGTGCGCTGCACGCCCATTCGGCGATCTGCACGCACCTGGGCTGCGTGGTGGGCTGGAACGCGGTGGAGAAGAGCTGGGACTGCCCGTGCCACGGCTCCCGCTTCGACGCGCGCGATGGCCGCGTGCTGGACGGCCCGGCGGCCTATCCCCTGCATCCGGCGGAGTTGCCCGGCGACTGAGTGGCCGGCGCCGCACGGCGGGCGCGCGCGGGATCGCCCATGACCTGCGGCACGTTGGCCGCGCCGGGCGGACCGGCTAACGTGGCCGCTCCACAGGAGGGCCACCGATGCTTCGACCGATTGCTGTGGCGCTGGCCGCGCTGCTTTCCACTGCCTGCGCGCACGGCGGCGCCACGCGCGCCGATGCCGGAGCGCCTGCCGCCGATTCCCGGCCGGCCTTCGCCGGTACCTACCGGCCGATCTCCGCCGCGCCGGTGCTGATCACGGGCGCCACGGTGTTGACCGGGGACGGCCGTCGGCTCGACAACGCCGACGTGCTGCTCGAGGGCGGCAAGGTCGCGGCCGTCGGGCCGGCACTCACGGCGCCGGACGGCGCACAGCGCGTCGACGGCACCGGAAAGTGGGTCACGCCGGGCCTGATCGACGTGCACTCGCACCTCGGCGTGTACCCGAGCCCCGGCATGCGCGCGCACAGCGACGGCAACGAGATGACCAGCCCGGTGACGGCCAACGTCTGGGCCGAGCATTCCGTGTGGCCGCAGGACCCGGGTTTCGGCGCCGCGCTCGCCGGCGGCGTCACCACGCTGCAGGTGCTGCCGGGCTCGGCCAACCTCATCGGCGGCCGTGGCGTGACGCTCAAGAACGTCGCCTCGACGACGGTGCAGGACATGAAGTTCCCCGACGCGCCCTACGGCCTCAAGATGGCCTGCGGGGAGAATCCCAAGCGCGTCTACGGCCAGAAGGGCGGCCCGGCCACGCGCATGGGCAACATCGCCGGCTACCGCGCCGCATTCATCGACGCCGCCGAATACCGCCGGAAGACCCGGGATGCCCATGGCGGCAAGGACGCGCCCAAGCGCGACCTGAAGCTCGATACCCTCGCCGGGGTGCTCGATGGCGACATCCTGGTGCACATCCATTGCTACCGCGCCGACGAGATGGCGCAGATGCTCGACCTTGCCCGCGAGTTCGACTTCCGCATCGCCGCCTTCCACCACGGCGTGGAGGCCTACAAAATCGCCGACCGCCTGGCCGAAAACCAGGTCTGCGGCGCCCTCTGGGCCGACTGGTGGGGCTTCAAGATGGAGGCCTTCGACGGCATCGAGGAGAACCTCGCCATCGTCGACCGCCCGGCTGGTTCCTGTGCGATCGTGCATTCGGACTCGGAGGAGGGCATCCAGCGCCTCAACCAGGAGGCGGCCAAGGCGATGGCCGCGGGCCACCGCGCCGGCATGGACATCCCGCCCGAACGCGCCATCCGCTGGATGACCGGCAATGCAGCGCATGCGCTCGGCATCGAGGACCGGACCGGCACCCTCGCGCCCGGCAAGATGGCCGACGTGGTGCTCTGGAACGGCAACCCGTTCAGCGTGTACGCGCATGCCGAGCGGGTCTGGATCGACGGCGCGCTGCTTTACGACCGCAACGACCCGGCGCGCCGGCCGGTGTCCGACTTCATGCTCGGCCAGGAGGGTGCGCGATGAACCGCCTCGTGAAGAATCTCGCCTGCGCGGCGCTGCTCGCCCTGCCGCTCGCCGCCGGCGCGCAGGAGCTCCTGATCCGCAACGCTACCGTGCACACGGCGGGCGCACGCGGCACGCTGGAGCACGCCGACGTGCTGGTGAAAGGCGGCCGCATCGCCGCGGTTGGCCCGAACCTCGATGCCGGTGGTGCCCGCGTGGTCGAGGCCGACGGCCAGCCGCTGACGCCGGCCCTGTTCGGCGGCATCAGCCACATCGGCCTGGAAGAGGTCTCCGGCGAGGAATCCACCCGTGACGCCGCGCTGACGCTCGGCGCCGATGCGCGTCACATGGTGGTACGCCCCGAGTTCGACGTGACGCTCGCCTACAACCCGGAATCGGTGCTGCTGCCGGTGGCTCGCCTGGGTGGCATCGGCTTCACCCTGCTCGGCGCCGACAGTGCGCCGGGCGGCTCGATCATCGGCGGCCAGGGCGCCGTGGTGCGCCTCGATGGCAGCCCCGACCCGCTGTCGCCACGGAGCTTGTTCGTCGCCCTCGGCACGGACGCCTCCGGCTTGACCGGCACCTCGCGCGCCGGCCAGTGGCTGCTGCTCGACCGGCTGGCCGGCGAAGCGCGCGGCAAGGTGGCGGTGGATTCGCCGCACGCACTGCTGACACCCGACGGCCGCGCGACTCTCGCGCGCTATCTCGACCGGCGCGGCCGCATCGTGGTCGGCGTGGAGCGTGCCGCCGACATCCGCCAGCTGCTGCGCTGGGCGAAGCGGCAGAACGTCAACATCGCCATCAGCGGCGGTGCCGAGGCTTGGAAGCTGGCGCCGGAAATCGCCGCCGCCAGCGTGCCGGTGTTCGTCGACCCGCTCGCCAACCTGCCGGCGGACTTCGACCGCATCGGCGCCACGCTGGAGAACGCCGCCCGCCTCCACGCCGCCGGCGTCGCGGTCGGCTTCAGCCAGGCCGGCGACGCCTCGCACAACGCGCGCAAGCTCCGCCAGCTCGCCGGCAACGCCGTCGCCAACGGCCTGCCGTGGCAGGCGGGCCTGGCCGGTTTGACACGCGTGCCGGCCGAAGCCTTCGGCGTCGGCGACCAGATCGGCAGCATCGAACCCGGCAAGCGCGCGGACCTCGTGCTCTGGAACGGCGATCCCCTCGACGTCGCCTTCACCGCCAGCCAGGTCTGGCTCGGCGGCCAGGCGATGCCGATGCGCTCGCGGCAGACGGAGCTGCGTGACCGCTACCTCGCCCCCTCGCCTTCGGCGGCCGCGGGCCAGCTTCCGCGGGCTTATTCGCCGAAGCCGTAATCCGGTTGGAACGCGGTCGCCCGCGGCTCCGCACGTGGGCAGAATCCGGATGTGCATTGCTCCCGGAGCGCGTGGTGGGTGCGATGCACGGGGCGAGCGGACACCGCCGTCACTCGTCGCCCTCACCCGCTGCGCCACAAGGGACCTCGGAAGGGCCGGGTTCCAGCCCGGCCGGTCTGTCTTGCCGTGAGAGCGTCACCGGAGCGCCGAGCCTGAGCTCGGATTTCCACGCGAAATCAAGGCCCAAGCGCCCTGACGCACCTGAGGGGCCCGGTCGCTTCCCGCTGCCGAATGGCACGAATTACCGCTCGCATGAAAAACTCTTACGGCGCAGTTGCCGGCATCGTGGAGGACCGCGGCCGCGAGCCCGGCACAGGCATTGCAGGGATCGGCTACCCCGCCGAAACCCAGCGCGCTGGCCGAAGCGTTCGATCGCGCCAATGCACAGGAGGGTGAGCACCTGACGCACGTCCGCCGCTGGTACTCCGAGCTGAGCCTTGCGGAAGCAAAGCTTGGCGGGGCGGAGGATGCTTGACGTCAGAGCGGGTTCCACGGCGCCGCCAGCGGCTTACGCCGGATCCGCTTGGCGGAGCTTTGCCCGATTCGGCGCGAAGGCCGCGTTCAGGGAGATGCGCTGGCTCCCTGCGGGGACGTGGGCGGCTTCGCACCTGACGGTATGGCCGATGCAGGCAAGGCGGCGGGCGCCGGGAAGGCGTCCAGCTCGCGTCGCCAGAACTGCGAGCCGATCTCGTTGAGCGCGTTGCTCTCGCCGTTCAGCAGCACCACCAGCCCGGTGCGCAGGCGCGGCGAGTAGCTGATTTCGGCGACGTAGCCCTTGACCCAGCCGGCATGCAGGATGATCGGCTCGTTATCGACCCGGTAGATGCGCCAACCAAGGCCGTAGTGCGCGGCGCTCAGCTGATCCTTCCACCCGGAGCGGCGCAGATCCTTCGCGGTCGCCACGCGCGGCGTGGTCAGTTGGGCGACCGTTCCGGCATGCAGCGTGTGCGGGTAGCCGCCCATCTGCGCGATCAGCCAGATCGCGAGGTCGTTGGCGCTGGCGTTGATGCCGGCGGCGGTGGGGAGCTGGTAATAGCTCGCCTCCACCTCGGCGCGCTGCCACGTGCCTTCGCGCTTGACGTGCGGCTTGGCGCTGTCGGCCTCGGCGAGGAACGCGCCCATGCCGACCGAGGCGCGGCGCATGCCGAGCGGGGCGAACACGCGCTCGGCGAGTAGACTCGCGTAATCGCGCCCGCCGGCCTGCTCGATCGCGTGCAGCGACATGCCGTAGAGGATGTTCTGGTAGCCGTAGCACCGGCCTGGCGGACAGGCCGGTGCCAGTGTGCGGAAGTGCGGGAGGATCTGCGCCAGCGGCTGGCCGGCATCGAGCAGGTTGTCGAAGGCGTTCGGCACCAGGCCCGACGACTGGCCGATCACGTGCTGCAGCTGGATGCGCACCTGGGCGTCGTGCCTGAGGCGCAGCTCCGGTGCGAACTGCGGCAGCGGGCGTTCCCAGTCCAGGCGTCCTTCCTCGACCAGCATCGCCGCCAGCGTGGCGGCGAAGGTCTTGGACACCGAGGCGATCCGGAACACGGTGTCCGGCCCGACCGGCCCGCCGCCGGCTTCGCGGATGCCGATGCCGCGTGCCGCCTCCACGCGGCCATCAACGACCAGCGCGTATGCCGCGCCGGGGACTCCCGCCTCGCCGACGATGCGGCGGATTTCGCGGTCGAACAGCACATGCGTGGCCGGGACCGGCTCGGCGCGGAGGGGCACCGGCGGCAGCCAGGCCAGGAACGACAGCAGGAGCAGCGAGCGACAGGACAGCATCGGCGGAAGCGCGGGGGGGGGCGGACAGGATAATGGCGGCACGAAGCGAGTGGCATTCGTGCTCCCCACCATCGTGATTCGACCTGGCGACGACTGCACGTCGCGATCGGGCACGATGCAGCGGAGATCTGCCGACCGGGCGTTCCCTGCCGGCGTCGATCCACTCCGCCCGCGATACGGCGTCGTCTGGCGGGGATCTAGGGCGCGGCGATCACGTGCTGCAGCATTGTGGGCTCCGTTATCGGCGGCTCGCAGGCGGTGCCGCGACACAGGTAGGCTGCGCCCCCCGCATGGTGCGCCTGTGCCGCAAGGATCGCCGGCAGTGCCCCCGCGCTGGGCGGAATCAGGTAAACCTCCGCCCGGCCATCCAGTCCGGTCAGCGCGGGTCGCCAGCGTTCCGCTTCATCGTCGTCGGCGCGGATGACGAGGTGCATCGGCGGCGCGAGGAGGTCCCTCAGCGCCAGCAGCAGCGCGCAGCAGGCCTCGGGATGCGCGGACAGCGTCGGCCAGGCGGCGCGCAGGGTGCGTTCGGCGCCATCGAGGTAGCGCGGCTCGCCGACCAGGTGGCCGAGCCGCAGCAGTGCGCAGGCGGCCACGCCGTTGCCGGACGGGAGCGATTCGTCGAGCCAGGGCCTGGGCCTTTGCGGCAGCGCTTCGGCGTCATGCGCGGTGAAGAAGAAGCCGCCCTGGGCGGTATCCTCGAACCGTTCCAGCAGGGTATCCGCGAGGGCCAGCGCCCAGTCGAGGTCGCGCCCGCTCCAGCGCGCTTGCAGCATGGCCAAGAGGGCGTCCAGCAGGAACGCGTGGTCGTCCAGGAACGCCGGCTGGTACGCCTCGCCGCCGGCGCGCACGGCGTGGAGTTGTCCGTTCTTCCAGCAGTTGGCGTGGAGCGCATCGAGCGCGCGACCGGCCGCGGCCAGGAGATCCGCGAGGCCGGCTTGCACCCGTGCGGCGCGGGCTGCGCCGGCAATGGCGAGCGCATTCCAGGCGGTCAGGATCTTGTCGTCGAGACCGGGGCGCACGCGCTTTCCGCGGGCGGCGAGGAGCTTGCGACGGGCCGAATCCCAGCGCCCGTGCACGTCCGCCAAGGCATGCCCGAGCTCGCCGGCGATCGTCGGGAAATCCTCGCCCGCGGCGAGGTGCCAGGCGTGCTTCTCGAAGTTCGGCGGGGAGTCAAGGTCGAAGCGCCGCTCGACGACGGCGTATTCGCCCGCGTCGAGGAGGGCGGCGATCTCCGCGCGTTGCCAGACGTAGTAGCGGCCTTCCTCGCCTTCCGAGTCGGCATCCAGCGAACTCCAGAAGCCGCCGTCCGCCGCCGTCATCTCCTGCAGCAACCAATCCGCGGTCGCACGCGCCGCGGCGCCGAGGCCCTCGTCATTGAAGCCCCGGCCGGCCCGCGCATACAGCGGCAGCAGGAGGGCGTTGTCGTAGAGCATCTTCTCGAAGTGCGGAATGATCCACGCCGCGTCGACCGAGTAGCGGAAGAAGCCGCCGGCGAGGTGGTCGAAGAGTCCCCGTTCGGCCATGCGCTGCAGGGTGAGGCGCGCCATGTCGGACGCGCCATCGCCGAGTTCGAGCAGCAGTTCCAGCTCGCTCGCATGCGGAAACTTCGGCGCGCCGCGGTGGCCGCCGTTCTCGGCATCGAAGCTGGCGCGGATGCGTTGCAGGGCCAGCCGGATCGGCGCCTCGTCAAGCTCGCCGGCATGGGCTTCGGCCTGGCCATGCTCGGCAAGGAAGGCGGCCAATGCATCGCCCTGCGCCTGCACTTCGGCCGGCTTCTCGTCATACCAGCGGTGTACGCCTCGCAGTACCTCCACGAAAGCCGGCATGCCGTAGCGGGGTGTCTTCGGGAAATAGGTGCCGGCGTAGATCGGCACCAGGCTTTCCGGCGCCAGGAACACCGTCAACGGCCAGCCGCCGCCGCGCCCGGCCAGGGCCTGGTGCGCAAGCTGGTACACCTTGTCGAGGTCCGGCCGCTCCTCGCGATCGACCTTGATGTTCACGTAAAGCGCGTTCATCACTGCCGCCGTCGCGTCGTCCTCGAAGCTCTCGTGCGCCATCACGTGGCACCAGTGGCAGGCGGTGTAGCCGATCGACAGCAGGATGGGCCGGCCCTCGCGCCGCGCGGTGGCCAGGGCTTCCTCGCACCAGGGCCACCAGTCGACGGGATTGCCCGCGTGCTGGCGCAGGTATGGACTGGCAGCTCGGGCGAGGCGGTTGGGCATGGAGGCAGTGTAGGGCGGCGCGGCGCGATGGCGGCTGAAGGCATGGGCTGAGGGCCGGGGGCTGGCAAAGCTCTGGCCAATCACGCGGCGTCATGCCCGCGAAGGCGGGCATCCATTGAAAGCAGCAACCGGATTCCCGCGATCGCGGCAGTGACGTCGTTCTTCCAGGGCTTTCCCTCAACGCTTCGGGTCGAGGACTGCCGACGTCGCGTATCGCGGCGCCTCGGGCGGGCAAGCTGTCCAGCCCTCAGCCCTGTCCCCGCAACGCTTGCCCGATGCCCGGCGACCCCCTACCGTGCCGGCCCAGCCAGCAGGAACGACCGCCATGTCCGAATCCATCGAATACCCAGCGCTGTACCTGAAGCGCGGCGAGGACCAGCGCCTGCGCGCCGGGCACCTGTGGGTGTTTTCCAACGAGGTGGACGTCGCCCGCTCGCCGCTCACGAATTTCGGGCCGGGCGATCCGTGTGCGATCGTCGACCACCGCGGCAAGCCGATCGGCGTCGGCTACGTCAATCCGAACTCGCTGATCGCGGCGCGACTTGTTTCGCGCGGGCTGGAGCATGCGCTGGACCGCTCGCTCATCGTGCATCGCCTGAATGTCGCGCTGGCCCTGCGCGAACGCCTGTACGCCGAGCCATATTATCGCCTGGTCCATGGCGAATCGGACGGCTTGCCGGGACTGGTGCTCGACCGCTTCGGCGATGTGCTGGTCGGCCAGACCGGCACCGCCGGCATGGAGCGCCTCAAGGACGAGATCACGGAAGCCGTGGTCAAGGTGCTCAAGCCCCGCCAGCTCTGGTGGAAGAACGACGGCTCGATCCGGGCGCTGGAGCAGCTGACCTCATACGCGGACCTCGGTTTCGGCGAATACGGCGGCGAAACCCTCGCCCGCGAAGGCGGCCTCGAGTTCCGCATCGACCCGGTTGGCGGGCAGAAGACCGGCTGGTTCTACGACCAGCGCGAGAATCGCGACCAGCTCGCGCGCCTGGTCGCCGGCCGGCGCGTGCTGGACGTCTTCAGCTACCTCGGCGGCTGGGGGCTGCGCGCGGCAGCGGCAGGCGCGAGCGAGGTCGTCTGCGTGGACGCCTCGGCCACCGCAGTCGAGGCGACGCTGCAGAACGCCGCGCGCAACGGCCTCGCCGATCGCATCACCGCGGTACGGGCGGATGCCTTCGAGCACCTCAAGGCGCTGCGCGAGGCGCGCGAACGCTTCGACGTGGTGATCCTCGATCCGCCGGCCTTCATCAAGCGCCGCAAGGACATGAAGGAAGGGCGCCTCGCCTACCGCCGCATCAACGAACTCGGCATGCAGGTGCTGGAGCGCGACGGCATCCTCGTCACCTGCTCGTGCTCGCACCACCTCGCGCGCGCGGCGCTGCTGGAAGCCGTGCAGCAGGGCGCGCGCCACCTCGATCGCCAGGCGCAGGCGCTGGTCGCTCTCCAGCAAGGGCCGGATCATCCGGTGCACCCGGCGATTCCGGAAACCGACTACCTCAAGGGATTCATCTGCCGCGTGCTGCCGGCTTGAGGGGAGAGGGCCGGTCACGCCTACAATGCCGCTTTCGCCCTGAGCCCGCCGATGCCCTACTTCGTCGACATCGATCCGATCGCCTTCTCGCTCGGGCCCGTGCAGGTGCACTGGTACGGCATCATGTACCTGCTGGCGTTCGGCATCGCCTGGTGGCTTGGCCAGCGCCGCGTGGCGGCGGGGCGGTTGCCGGTGACGCGCGACCAGTTCTCGGATCTTGCGTTCTACCTGATGCTGGGGGTGATCCTCGGCGGGCGCATCGGCTACATGCTGTTCTACGACACGGCCGAGCTGGTGCGGAACCCGCTCAGCCTGGTGCGCGTCTGGGAAGGCGGCATGTCCTTCCACGGCGGGCTGCTCGGAGTACTGATCGCCGGCTGGTGGTGGTCGCGGCGGCATGCCATCCACTTCTTCGACACGATCGATTTCATCGCGCCGCTGGTGCCGATCGGGCTCGGCCTCGGGCGCCTCGGCAACTTCATCGGCGGCGAGCTCTGGGGGCGCCACACCGAGCTCCCGTGGGGCATGATCTTTCCGCGCGCTCTGGATTACCTCGGCAAGAGCCGCGACGAGCTTCACGCGATGTACCTGGCCGGCCAACTCAACGGTGAAGCGCGCCATCCCTCGCAGCTCTACGAGTTCTTCCTCGAAGGCGTGGTGCTGTTCGCGGTGCTCTGGATCTACTCGCGCAAGCCGCGCCCGCGCTATGCGGTTTCCGGGCTGTTCGCGCTGCTCTACGGCATCTTCCGCTTCAGCGTCGAGTTCGTGCGCCAGCCGGACGCGCAGCTTGGCTTCCTTGCCTTCGACTGGCTGACCATGGGGCAGGTGCTGTCTTTGCCGTTGGTGGCCGTGGGAGTGGGGCTGCTGATCGCCTCGCGGCGTGCACCGACCCTGCAAGCATCGGGTGCCATCGAAGGAGAGGCGAGGCCCTGATGTGGGGCGGCGCATCGCGTGGTGGATCGGTTCACCTGTCGTGAACATCGGTGCTACCCTCGTCGCGGTCGCGCGCCACCACGCATTCATCATGTCCGAGAACGTCAACAACCTGATCCTGGAGATGCTGACGGGCCTGCGCAACGAGATGCGCGATTTCCGCTCGCGGTTCGAACAGGACATGGATGACCTCAAGGGGCGCATGTCCAGCCTCGAAACGGCGATGATCACCGTCAAGCGCAAGCCAGCCTCTTGAGAGACTCTGATCGATCCATGCGACGTCATGCCCGCGAAAGCGGGCATCCATTTTGAACCGCGATCTGGATTGCTCGCTGCGCTCGTCTTGGGGACGGTCCTGCAACGTTCTGCGTACCCAATTCTTGTCCCGCTTCCGCGGGAAAGACGAGATCTTTTCCTCGTTGCGGACGCCCTGAACTGAGTGATACGGCATGCGCGCCTACCTCGACCTTCTCCGCCACGTCCTCGACCACGGCACGGAAAAATCGGACCGCACCGGCACCGGCACGCGCAGCGTGTTCGGCTGGCAGATGCGCTTCGACCTGGCCGAAGGATTTCCGCTGGTCACCACCAAGAAGCTGCACACGAAATCGATCATCCACGAACTGATCTGGTTCCTCGCCGGCGGCACCAACATCGGCTACCTCAAGGAAAACGGCGTCAGCATCTGGGACGAGTGGGCGGATGCGAATGGCGACCTTGGGCCGGTGTATGGAAAGCAGTGGCGGAGCTGGGCGGCGCCAGACGGGCGCACCATCGACCAGATCGCCTGGGTGCTGGACGAGATCCGCCGCAATCCCGATTCGCGGCGGCTGATCGTGAGCGCGTGGAATGTCGCCGATCTGCCGCGCATGGCGCTGCAGCCCTGTCATACCCTGTTCCAGTTCTACGTGGCCGGCGGGCGGCTGTCCTGCCAGCTCTACCAGCGCTCGGCCGACATCTTCCTCGGCGTGCCGTTCAACATCGCGAGCTACGCGCTGCTGACGCACATGGTGGCGCAGGTGACGGGGTACGCCGTGGGCGACTTCGTGCACACCTTCGGCGACGCCCACCTCTACTCCAACCACGTCGAGCAGGCGCGCCGGCAGCTCGCGCGCGAGCCGCGGCCGCTGCCCAAGCTGGTGCTGAATCCGAATGTCCGTTCGATCTTCGACTTCCGCTTCGAGGACGTGGCGATCGAGGGCTACGATCCCTGGCCGGCGATCAAGGCGCCGGTCGCGGTATGAGCGGCATCAGCCTCATCGCCGCGCTGGACCGCAACCGCGCAATCGGCCGCGGCGGCACGATGCCCTGGCACCTGCCCGCGGACCTGAAGCATTTCAAGGCGCTGACGCTTGGCAAGCCGACGTTGATGGGACGCAAGACCGCGCTCGCCATCGGCCGTGCGCTGCCCGGCCGCGACAACCTGGTGCTGAGCCGCCGTGATGCGGCACCTTATCCCGGCCAGGTGCTGGTGCGCTCGCTGGACGAGGCCATCGCGCACGCCGACGGCCAGGAACTCGCCGTGATCGGCGGCGGCGAGGTGTACCGGATCACCCTGCCGCGGGCGACCCGCCTGCACCTCACCTGGATCGATACCGAGGTGCCCGATGCCGACACCTGGTTTCCGGAGTTCGACCCCGCCGAATGGGTCGAGACGGGGCGGCGTGAACACGCGGCCGACGCACGCAATGCGTACGCCATGAGCTTCGTCGATTGCCAGCGTGCCGTCGCGATGCAGGTGTCGGGGGCGTAGCCCCGACCTGCAAGGATTGCGCAAAACCGCGTAGGTCGGCCCCCGGATCAAGTCCGGGGCAGGCTCTACGCGGCCGACGAACTCCTCCCGCCTCAATCCTGCGCCTTGCCTGCCTGCGGTTCGCGGTCGGACTTGATGGTGACGAACTCGGGCTCCTCGCCGTCCAGGCGCATGGCGGTGAGAGCGCCGCCCCAGACGCAGCCGGTGTCGATGGCATGGATGCCGAGGCCGACGAAGCGGCCGAGCGTCGACCAGTGGCCGCAGACGATGCGCAGGTCCCGCTCGACGCGGCCCGGCACCGAGAACCACGGGTACATGCCCGGCCGCTGCGTGCCCGGCGTGCCCTTGTCGGCGAAGCCGATGCGGCCGCGCACGTCGCAATAGCGCATGCGGGTGAAGATGTTGATGCCGGCGCGCCAGCGTTCGATGCCGCGCAGCTTCGGGTTCCAGGTGTCCGGCTTGTTGCCGAACAGCTGGCGCAGCAGCCGGTGATGGGTCGGACCGGCCAGCTTGTCCTCGATCTCGCGCGCGATCCGTTCCGCGTCGGCGATGCTCCAGCGCGGGAATAGCCCGGCATGGACCAGCGCGAAGCCGAGCGCGCGGTCGACGTGCAGGAGCTTGCGGCGACGCAGCCAATCGAGGAGTTCGTCGCGGTCGGGCGCGAACAGGACCGCGCGCAGTTCCGGGTTGACCCGCGCCTGCTCCTCGCGCCTGCGTTCGGCGATGGCGAGCAGCGACAGGTCGTGATTGCCGAGCGCCACCGTGGCCGCATCGCCGAGCGATCTCACCAGACGCAGCACCTCCAGCGACTGCCCGCCGCGGTTGACGAGGTCGCCGCAGAACCACAGCCGGTCGCGGGATGGGTCGAAGCCGAGCCTGTCGATCAGGCGGACGAGTTCGTCGTGGCAGCCCTGGATGTCGCCGATGGCCCAGGTGGCCATCTCAGGCGGCCGCCGCGATCAGGGATCGGAGGTCCGTTTGCTCGGCGATGTGCGCTTTGCCCGGCATCTCCGTCAGTGCAGGGTACGCGGGGTCGACAGCAGGAACATGGGGATGTCGGCGGCGAAATGGGTGCCATCGTCCGCCACCATCTGGTAGCTGCCGCGCATGGTGCCGAGCGATGTTTCCAGCACCGCGCCCGAGGTGTAGCGGTAGTTCTCGCCCGGGCGCATCCAGGGCTGCTCGCCGATCACGCCGTCGCCGCGTACCTCGCTGACCTTGCCGTTGTCGTCGGTGATGATCCAGTGCCGCGACAGCAGGCGCGCGCCCACCGAGCCGCGGTTGGCGATGGTGATGGTGTAGGCGAAGGCATAGCGGTTGTCGGTGGGCTCGGACTGGTCGCTGAGGAAGTGCGTGTCCACCGAGATGGCGATGTCGTAGGGTTTCTTCTGGTTCATGGGCTGATTTTCGGGGAGCGGGCGCGTGGCGGCAAGCCGCGGCCGCAGTGGCGGTGAACATCGGCGAAATCCCGGTCGCGCGGCGCGCAACTTTGCGCCCGGCGCGGCATCAAACCGCTCGCCGTTGCAATGGGTGAGCGCCGACTCCGGGGCGTCAACCGGTACAGGAATTCGGTCATGAAACGTATCGCAATCGCAATCGCCGCAACGCTGCTCGCCGGCACCGCCGGCCTGGCGACCGCGGCGGGCCAGATGGAAGGCTCGCGCGACATCCACAGCTACCAGAAGGCTGCCGGTGCCGATGTATCCACCATGCCGGCCGGCCCGATGGTGGACTGGCAGGCCCTGGATGGCCACACGCTCGCGGTGTGGACCGCCAACGACAAGCCGTGGCTGGTCAACGTCGACCAGTCCTGCATGGGCTTGAAGTCGGCGAAGTCCGTGTCGTTCACCTCGCGTGGCAACCAGATCACCGCCGGTACCGACTCGCTGAAGTTCGGCGACACCAGCTGCAAGGTGGACTCGATCCGTCCGGTCGACTACAAGCAGGTGGCCTCGATGCACCGCCACCACATGCAGCGGACCGGGCACATGGCGACGAACAGGCATTCCAGCACGCGCTCGGGCATGGATTCCCAGAGTCCGCAGGACCAGAAGCAACCGACCGGCGGCAAGTAGCCGCAGGACGGGTTCAGCCCTCCGGCGTGAAGCCGGGGGGCGGGGCCGAGCCCCCGCCGAAGAAATATCTTTCCATCTCCGCTGCGATGAAGCCGCGCGTTCCGGGATCGAGCGGGTTGAGCCGGTTTTCGTTGATCAGCATGGTCTGGTGGGCAAGCCACGCCTGCCAGGCCTCTTTGGATACCTCATCGTAGATGCGCCGGCCGAGTTCTCCCGGCCAGGGCGCGAAGGCGAGTCCCTCGGCCTCGCGGCCGAGCTTGACGCAATGGACGGTGCGGGTCATCGGTCTTCCTCCAGCGATTCGAGCAGGCGGCGCACCGGCGCAGGCAGCGCCGCGTCACGCCATTCCCTTTGATGCAACCAGCAACTGTCGGGATCATCGGCGATCCCGGTTGCCAGCGCACGCGCGCCATCGAAGCGGAGTGGCGTGACCTGCAGCCGGTAGTGGCTGAAGACGTGCATGAAGCGCGGCAGCGCCCTCATCGCGCCGGCCCCGATACCATGGCGCTCCAGCAGGTAGCGCGGGGCGGCAGCCGGTGTCTCCACTTCGGGCAGGCTCCACAGGCGCGCCCACACGCCGGTGGGAGGGCGTCGTTCCAGCAACACGCGTCCCATGGTGTCGCGCACCAGCAGCATGACGGTCGTTCGCGTGGGCTGCGCGCGCTGCGGTCGCGGGGCGGGGAGTTCCATCGTGCGCTGCTCCACGAACGCGTGGCAACCCCAGGCCAGCGGGCAACGCGTGCAGGCTGGACTGCCTCGCGTGCACACGGTGGCACCGAGGTCCATGATCGCCTGCGTGTAGTCGGCGACGCGCGAGGCCGGCGTGTGCGCCTCGGCGTGGCGCCAGAGTTCCCGTTGCGGGGCGCTGGCGCCCGGCCAGCCGGCGACGCCGTGCCAGCGCGCCAGCACCCGGCGCACGTTGCCATCGAGGATGGCATGGCGCTCGCCATGGGCCAGGGCGAGGATTGCAGCTGCCGTGGAGCGGCCGATGCCGGGCAGAGCGGCAAGTCCATCCATGCTGCGCGGGAGTTCGCCACCGTGGCGTTCCATGCACAGCCGCGCGGCGCGGTGCAGGTTGCGGGCGCGGCTGTAGTAGCCGAGGCCCGACCAGAGCGCGAGCACGCGGTCCTCGCTGGCGTCGGCGAGGCTCGCCAGGTCCGGCAGCCCGGCGACGAAGCGCTCGAAATAAGGGATGACCGTGCGCACCTGCGTCTGCTGCAGCATCACCTCGCTGATCCAGACGCGGTAGGCGCTGCGCGGATGCTGCCAGGGCAGGTCCTTGCGGCCGTGCCGGTCGTACCAGGCGAGCAGGGCGGTGGCGAAGCGGTTTTCGTCCACGTGGGCAGGCGCCGGGGCGCCGTCAGCGGGCGCCATCGCGAAGCTCCATCTCGACGCCTTCCAGGCGCAGCTCGCCGGCGCGGATCCGCTCCGCGCGGATGCTTCCGGTCAGTGGCGGCAGGCGCGCGGAGGTGGGATCGGCGCGCACCTGCTCCAGCCAGGCGGCGACGTCGCCGGCGCTCGCCAGCGTGACGTCGACCGCCTCCGCGACCACTTCACCCTCGCGGAGGATGCGCGCGTCGCGCACCTCCAACGCGAAGCGGACGTTGGGCAGGTTGGCGCCTTGCGTTGGTGGCCGCGCTGCGAGCCAGGCTTCGAGCGCATCGAGGTCGACGGTCGGCGCGACCAGCACCAGCCGCTCGATCGCGTATTCGCCCGACCACAGGCTGGCGAGCGGCAGCGCGACCTCGAGCGACCGCGCCGTGATGATCGGGCTCGCCGCCCCGGTGGCACGCAGCGACGGCTCGGGAAGGCGGACATGCAGGCGCGGCCAGAATCCGTATTGCGCACCGCTGCCGACGGCGAGTTCGGCGTCGAGGTATGTGCGCGCCTGCGCCTGCAGCAGCGCCGTCAGCGTGGCCGGTCGCGTGTAATGGCGCAGCGCCAGGCCGCCCGCGAGCAGTACCGCGAACGCGCCGGACAGCACCAACCACGGCCAGCGCCGGCGCGCGGCAGGCCTTTCAACCATTGCCGCCGAGCGCCGCCGGCAACAGGCCGTCGACGAAGGCGGCAGCATCGAACACGCGCAGGTCGCCGGCACCCTCGCCGAGGCCAACGTAGCGGATCGGCAGGCCGAACTCGCGCGCCAGCGCGAACACCACGCCGCCCTTGGCGGTGCCGTCGAGCTTGGTAACGACCAGGCCGGTCACGCCGATCGCCTCGCGGAACTGGCGCACCTGGTGGATCGCGTTCTGGCCCGTGGTGCCATCTATCACCAGCAGCACCTCGTGCGGCGCGGCGGGGTCGAGCTTGCCGAGCACGCGGCGGATCTTGGCCAGTTCGTCCATCAGGCCGGACTGCGTGTGCAGGCGCCCAGCGGTGTCGGCGATCATCACCTCGGTGTCGCGCGAACGGGCCGTCTGCAGGGCGTCGAAGATGACGCTGGCGGCATCGGCGCCCGAGCCCTGCGCGATCACCGGTACGGCGTGGCGCGCGCCCCAGCTCTGCAGTTGTTCCACGGCGGCGGCGCGGAAGGTGTCGCCGGCAGCCAGCACCACCGAGCGGCCCTCGCCGCGGAAGCGTGATGCGAGCTTGCCGATGGTGGTGGTCTTGCCGACGCCGTTGACGCCGACCATGAGGATCACGAAGGGCTGCCGGCCGCTGGCGTCGAGCGGCACCTCGACGGGCGCCAGGCGCCGCACCAGCTCGGCGCGGAGCGCCTCCAGCAGCGCGCCGGCATCGGCGAATTCGCGCTTGCCGACGCGTCGGCGCAGGTCTTCCACCAGGTCGGTCGCCGCGGTGACGCCGACGTCGCCGGTGATGAGGCAGGTCTCCAGCTCGTCGAGGAAGGCATCGTCGAGCACCGGGTTGCGCGTGAACAGCGTCGACAGGCCGCGCGCGAAGCCGCTGCCGGACAGGCGCTCGCGCCAGGAGCGGCGTCCCGGCGAAGCCTCGTGCGCGGAGGCCGCATCGGTGCCGGTTTCCAGCTGGGCGGCGGCCTCGTCGGCAGCATCCGGGACACTGGCCGCATCCGGCGCGACAGGCGCGGCGACGGCTTCGGTGGCGGCGGCCTCGGGCGGGACCTCGGCGGGCTGTGGCTCTTCCGTCGCCGCCTTCTTCTTCCAGAAATTCAGCATTGCAGACCAGATGGGGGAAAATGCGCCGATGATGCTACCACCCGCTCGCCCCCGGAAAGCTGTCCACGGCCCGCGATCCACGCCGCGCGGCGGCACGCTGCGCATCATCGGCGGGAGCCTGCGCGGTTCGCGCCTCGCCGTGCCGGAGCGGCCGGGCCTGCGGCCGACGCCGGACCGTCTGCGCGAGACGCTGTTCAACTGGCTGATGCCGTGGATCGAGGGCGCGCGCTGCCTCGATCTTTACGCCGGCACCGGCGCGCTCGGCATCGAGGCGCTCTCGCGCGGCGCCGCGAGCTGCGTCTTCGTCGAGCGCGATCCGGGCCTGGCCGATGCGCTGCGCGCGAATCTTGCGCGCCTTCGCGCCGCTGGCGGCGAGGTGGTGCAGGGCGATGCGCTCGACTACCTCCGTAACGCCCCGGCATGCCGATTCGACATCGCCTTCATCGATCCGCCCTTCGACGCCGATGCCTGGGCCGCGGCGCTCGCGGCGCTGGAGGATTCCGGCGTGCTGGCCGACGGCGCGCTGGTCCACGTCGAGAGCCCGCGCGAGGTGGCCTGCGCGGTTCCGCCGGACTGGCAGCTGCATCGCCAGGGCCACGCCGGCGAGGTGGGGCATGCGCTGTATCGTCGCGCGAAAGCCGATCCGTTAAGCTAGCCCGAACTGGGGCCACTGGAACACCCGAGCTCATGGCGGCATCGCACCGGCGCGCACGCGTCGCGGTCTATCCCGGCACCTTCGATCCGATCACCAACGGCCACATCGACCTGGTCAACCGGGCCGCGCCGCTGTTCGACCGGGTCATCGTCGCCATTGCCGACAGTTCCTCCAAGCACCCGGCGCTCGGTCTCCCGGCGCGCATCGCGCTGGCGCAGACGGCGCTCGGCGCCATGGCCAACGTCGAGGTGCGCGGCTTCGCCACGCTGCTGGCCGATTTCGTCGAGGAGGTCGGCGCCGGGGTGATCCTGCGCGGGCTGCGCGCCGTGTCGGACTTCGAGTACGAATTCCAGCTCGCCAGCATGAACCGCCATCTCATCCCGGCGGCGGAAACCCTGTTCCTGACGCCGGCCGAGCAATACAGTTTCGTATCCTCCTCGCTGGTGCGCGAGATCGCGCGCCTCGGCGGGGACGTCTCCGGGTTCGTCCATCCCGCCGTGGTCGAGGCGCTGCGGACGCACTATTCCAGCACCATCAGCACGAGGTAATTCCCATGCGCATCATCCTTCCCGTCCTTGCCTGCGCCGCCGCGTTCGCGCTGGCCGCCTGCAGCCAGAGCGAAGCACCCGAACAGCCACAGGCTGCCGCCGAACAGGCGCCGGCGGTGCAGCCGGTACCGGCCGACAAGACCGACAAGACGGCATGGAAGCAGTACCTGGCCAGCGTCGTCATGGCCAACATGGACGGCGTCAAGACCACCCGTCCCTACATGTACTTCGTGCCCGGCGGCGACGACGAGGCGGCGCAGACCGATCGCGCCAACCAGCTCGACAACGTATCGACGGTGGTCGCGCGCGGCGTGCTGCCCGGCAACATGATGGCCTTCGGCGGCCCGGACTCGAAGATGACGGCCGACCTCATCGTAGGCGCCTTCGCCGATGCGCAGCCGGGCTCGCTCAAGGACGTGCGCGTGCTCTACATCGGCGACCAGGCCGACGTCGAGACGGTGAAGACCGCCGTCGCGCCCTCCGGCGCGGACCTCAAATTCGTCGAGATGAAGTGAGAAGGGCCGGGAATCGGGAATGGTGAATCGGGAATCGCAAACGCCGCAGGCCGCGCCAGCGCGTGCCATGGGCGCCAGCGCCCGAATCTCCGTCGTCGCGGCGGAAGCCGGGACCCGGCGCCCTGGCGGGAACTGGGCGCGGTCCAATGCCGATGTCATCCCGGCGCAGGCCGGGATCCATTTGCACCTTCCCGGTCCGCACAGGCGGGATGAATCGCGGGCGCGGCGGATTGTCCGCCTCGCATTTGCGGCTGCCATCTTCATCAGTGCCGGCTTCGCCCTGGCGGCAGAGCCCCCGGCGCAGCCGCATCCGCGCACCGCGATCGCCAGTGCGCACAAGCTGGCGACCGCGGCCGGCTTCGAGGCCATCGATGCCGGCGGCAACGCCTTCGATGCCGCGGTGGCGGTCGCCGCCGCGCTGTCGGTGGTCGAGCCACAAAGCTCCGGCATCGGCGGCGGCGGCTTCTTCCTGCTGCGCCGCGCCGCCGACGGCAAGGAGGTGATGGTCGATGCGCGCGAGACCGCGCCGGCCGCGGTCGATGCGAAGGACTACCTTGACGCCAACGGCCAACCGAGCCGCGACCACGCCATCAACGGGCCACTGTCGGCGGGCATTCCCGGCGAACCGGCGGCGCTCGCCTGGCTGGCAAAGCATTACGGCAGGCTGCCGCTGTCAAAATCCCTTGCGCCCGCCATCCGCCTCGCACGCGACGGCTTCCAGCCGGATGCGCGCATGCTCGCGCGCATCGGCTCGCGCAAGGAGGTGATCGCCCGCTATCCCGCCTCGGCGGCGCTCTACCTCGTCGACGGCGAGGTGCCGAAACAGGGCTGGACGTTCAGGTCGCCCGACCTCGCCCGGGTGCTGCAGCGCATCGCCGATGAGGGGAGCGACGGCTTCTATCGCGGCGAGACGGCCAAGGCGCTGGTCGATGGCGTGCGCAAGGCCGGCGGGCGCTGGTCGCTGCAGGATCTCGCCGCCTACGAGGTGAAGGAGCGCGCGCCGATCGCCTTCGACTACCGCGGCTACCACATCGTCACCGCGCCGCCGCCGTCCTCGGGCGGCATCGCGCTGGCCGAGATGCTCAACATCCTCTCCGGCTACGATCTTGCGAAGCTCGATCCCGCGCACCGCGTGCACCTGACGGTCGAGGCGATGCGCCGCGCCTATCGCGATCGCGCCGAGTACCTGGGCGATCCGGACTACGTGCAGATGCCGGTCGCCGAACTCACCAGCCCGCTCTACGCCGCCGGCCTGAGGGCTTCCATCCACCCGGACAAGGCGACGCCCAGCGCGATGCTGCCTCCGTACATGCCGCCGACCGAGGGCACCCACACCACGCATTTCTCGATCATGGATGCGGACGGCAACATGGTCGCCGCGACGCAGACCGTGAACCTGCCCTTCGGCAGCGCCTTCGTCGCGCCCGGCACCGGCTTCGTGCTGAACGACGAGATGGACGATTTCGCCCTCGTTGCCGGCAAACCCAATGCCTACGGCCTGGTCGGCGGCGCCGCCAACGCGCCCGAACCCGGCCACCGGCCGCTGTCGTCGATGACGCCGACCCTGGTCATCGGCAAGGAGCGCAGCGCCGTGCTCGGCACGCCGGGGGGCAGCCGCATCATCACCATGGTGCTGGAAGGCGTGCTCGGCTTCATAAATGGCGAAACCCCGGAACAGTTCGTCGCCAACCCGCGCTTCCACCACCAATACCTCCCCGACGTGATCTCCGCCGAGCAGGGCGCCTTCACGCCGGACGAGGTGCAGAAGCTGGAGGCCATGGGCCACACCGTCAGCGAGTCGGAACGCCGCTGGGGTTTCATGAACGCGGTCAGCATCGACCACGCCAGCGGCCGGATGCATGCCGCCTCCGACCCGCGCGGCACTTCGGGCAGTGGCGTCGTGAAGTAGCGCGCGCTGTCGCACGCCGAATCCCCAATCCCCAATCCCCAATCCCTGCCCGATGAAACTCTGGTCCATCCTCGGCAATTCCCAGCAACTCGACGGCGGCGCGATGTTCGGCAACGTGCCGCGGGCGATGTGGGAGAAATGGGTGACGCCGGATGCGGACAACCGCATCCCGCTCGCCTGCCGCGCGCTGCTGGTCGACGACCTCGACGGACGGACGGTCCTCTTCGAAACCGGCATCGGCGCCTTCTTCGAGCCGAAGCTGCGCGCGCGCTACGGCGTGGTCGAGGAGCGCCACGTTCTGCTGGAATCCCTTGCCGCGGCCGGCTTCTCGCACGAGGACATCGACGCGGTGGTGATCTCGCACCTCCACTTCGACCATGCCGGCGGCCTGCTATCGGCATGGCAGGAAGGCCGGGCGCCCGAACTCCTGTTCCCGAACGCGAAGTTCATCATCGGCCGCGAGGCCTGGCAGCGCGCCGTGCAGCCGCACCCGCGCGACCGCGCCTCGTTCATCCCGGAGCTGCCATCGCTGCTGGAGGCGTCCGGCCGGCTGGAACTCCAGGATGGCGAGCATTCGTTGACGCTGGGGCCGCGCGTGCGCTTCCATTATTCCGACGGCCACACGCCCGGGTTGATGCTGGCCGAGATCGCCACCGCCGATGGCGGCGGCATCGTCTTCTGCGCCGACCTGATTCCCGGGAGACCCTGGGTGCACCTGCCGGTGACCATGGGCTATGACCGTTGCCCGGAGATCCTGATCGACGAGAAGCGCGCCTTCCTCGAAGACAAGCTGGCGCGCGGTGTGCGCCTCTACTTCACCCACGACACTGCTTGCGCGCTGGCGGCGGTGATGCGCGACGCCCGCGGGCGCTTCGTCACCGCCGACGAGCGCGCCGAACTCGTCGGCGAGGCGGCCTGATGGCACGCGGCCGGCGTAGCGGCTGGGCCTTGCCGCTGGCAGGCGTCGCCGCCGCAGTGGCGCTCATCGGCGGCTACGTCTACCAGCAGCGGGGATCCGTGCCACCGACGCCAGCAGCGCCGCCCGCCACGCAGGCGCCGCCGCCGGCAGCCGGAGCCCAATCCGGTGCGGTCACCCTCAGCGGTCGCCTGCACGCTGCCGCACCCGTACGCGACCCGCAACTCGGCATCGAGGCCGACGCCATCGCGCTCTACCGCATGGTCGAGGTGCGGCAGTGGCAGGAAACCTGCTCGGCGGCAGGCTGCGAGCACGCGCTGGTATGGTCGGAGAAGTGGATCGATCCGGCGCGCTTCCGCGAGCCGGCGGGCCATCAGAATCCGCGCCCGCCGTTCGCCAGCCAGCGCTTCCTGGCCCGCGACATCCGCTTGGGCGAGCGCCGCGTCGATCCGCTGCTGGCGCTCGAGGGCGCCGCGGCCGAGCCGCTGCAGGTGCGCGCGGCGCAGCTGCCGCCCAACCTCGCCGCGACCTTTCGCGAGCATGACGGCTTCCTTTACGCCGGCGCCGATCCCGCGCGTCCGGCCGCCGGCGACCTGCGCGTCGCCTACCGCGTCGTGCCTGCCGGCGAGCGCAGCCTGACCGGCATCCTCGTCGGCGATCGCCTGCAGGCACCGCGCCGCTGACGCATCACCAACCTGGGAGGAGGCATGCGCATCACCGCCATCTACGTCGCACTTTCGGTATTGCTGGTCCTGGTCCTCGCCGCGCGGGTGTCGCTCGGTCGCTACCGCGCGCGGGTCGGCCTCGGCAGCGGCGGCGACGAGGATCTCCTGCGCCGCATCCGCGTGCATGCCAACGCGCTGGAAAACCTGCCGCTCGCGCTGCTGTTGCTCCTCATGCTCGATCTCGCCGAATTGCAGCCGCTCTGGCTGCACCTGTTCGGCATCGTCCTGATCCTCGGTCGCATCCTGCACGCGATCGGCCTCTCGCGCAGCGGCGGCGCGAGCTTCGGGCGCGCCACCGGCACCGCGCTCACCTGGGGCGTCATGGCGCTGATGGCGCTGCTGGTGTTGCTGCAGGTGGTGCTACGGGCGCAGCTCTGAGCTGCAGGCGGGCGTGGCGTGCATGCGCTGGGAGCGGCCGAGCCCCAGCTCGGCCATCAAGAGCGCCACGGGCGGCGGAGCTGGTGCTCCACCCTTCGCGGGCCAGCGACGGCGCCTTTCGGAGCGGAGCCCGCGCTCCGGCTTCAGGCGAAGAATGCAGCGTTATCGAGCATGTAGAGCCCGGCGAACACCTTCGGGTCGACCGAATGGCCGGTGCGATGGCGTTCGAGCAGCCAGCCGAGGGCCTCCCCGCGCGGGATCTCGTGGACGGTGATCGATTCGGTGGCATCGCCTCCACCGGAGCCGACGCGCACGAGTTCGCGGGCGAGGACGAATCCCATGACCTCGCTGCTCATGCCCGCCGATGGCGGGCCGTCGATCAGCAGGCGCAGGCTGCCGGCGCGGTAGCCGGTTTCCTCCACCAGTTCGCGGTTCGCCGTTTCCAGGATGCCTTCATCCGCCCGCGCCGCCGAGTCGCCGACAAGCCCCGCCGGCATTTCAATGGTGCGACGTTCGACCGCCGGCCGCGGCTGCTCGACGAACAGGATGCGGTCGTCGGGCGTGACGGCGATGATCATCACCGCCCCGCCGGGGTTGGTGCGCTCGGCGTACTCCCAGCGCCCGCGGCGCTTGAGGCGCAGCCAGCGTCCGTTGCAAAGCGTCTCCGGTTCGGTCATTTTGCGCAGCTTTCCTGAAACTTTTGCGGGCACGTCGGGTCTTGGCAGGCCTGCCAAGCTTGCGAGGTATCCCTGATGAAGATCAAGCACATCGCCTGCGCGCTCGCGCTGGGCGCCTTCGCGGCGGCGGCTCCGGCGCAGCAGCGGCCCGCCCGCGCCGGCCTGAATCCGGCCACGTTGAGCGAGGCGCAGATCGCGCAGACCCAATTGCCCTCGGCGCTCTATCGCCTCGCCGGGATCTACAAGCAGGGTGGCGACTGGCAGCGCATGGCCTGGGCGCTCGCGCGCCTGTCGGAGCTGCAGCCCAACGTGGCCGAGGTGAAGCTGTCGCTGGCCACCGCCTACGCGCTCCAGGGCGACAAGTCGAAGACCTACGACCTCCTGCTGGCGATGCAGAAGCAGGGCTATGGCTACGACCTGGCCGATGACAAGAACTTCGAGAAGGTCGCCGACACCAAGGTGTGGAAGTACATCGTTGAGGGCCTGCAGGCGAACCTGAAGCCGTTCGGCGAGGGCCGGATCGCATTCTCGCTGCCGGCCGGCGACACCCTGATCGAATCGCTGGCCTTCGACCCCGTGCGCAAGCAGTTCCTCGCCGGGAGCGTGCGCGAGGGCCGGGTCTACCGCGTCGGCAAGGACGGCAAGCTCACCGGGTTCATATCGCCAAGCGCCGACAACGGTCTCTGGAGCGTCTACGCGATGGCGGTGGACGCCGACGACGACGCGCTCTACGTCGCCAGCACCTCGTCGGTGTACTTCAAGGGCTTCAGGCAGGAAGACTACGGCAAGGCCGGCGTGTTCAAGTTCCGCCTCTCCACCGGCAAGCTGCTCGAAAAGCACCTTCTCGCACCCGATCGCCAGCCACGCACGCTGTCCAGCATCGCTGCCCGCAAGGGCCGCGTGTTCGCCGCCGATGGCGTGCGCAACGTCATCTACCGCGTCGATGGCGGCGAGCTGAAGCCGATGGTGGAAAACCCCCACCTCACCAGCGTGCGCGGCCTAGCCCTCAGCGGCGATGGCAACACGCTCTACTTCGCCGACTATGCGATGGGCGTGCTCGGCGTCGACCTCGCCGGCGGCAAGGGCTTCGACCTCAAGTACGACCCGGCCAAGCTGGTGCTCGGCGGCATCGATGGCCTCTACTGGTACGACGGCACCCTGGTGGCGATCGAGAACGGCATGTCGCCGCGACGGGTGATGCGCCTGTCGCTCAGCGATGATGGCCGCCGCGTCACGCGGGCGATGCCACTCGACGTCGCCAACCCGGCCTTCAGGCTTCCGACCTACGGCGCCATCGATGGCGACGGCCTTTACTTCATCGCCAACAGCCAGAAGAACAAGTACGACAAGTTCGGCAGTCCGAGGGATGACGCGAAGCTCGAGGCGGTGAACGTGTTCCGCAGCGACCTCCGCTTCGCCTGGGACGAGGGCGGCGTCGAGCTGGAACCTGGCGCCGGCTCCGCCAAACGGGCCGTCATCAGCGAATCGAAGCCGGGCAACGGCGCGTTCTCGAACGTGGAAGGCGGCTCGCAGTCGGTGACCGGGGATTAGCGGCAGCGCCCGTGTAGGAGCGCACCCTGTGCGCGACCATGCGACCCGCACCGACGTTGGGTGGGCCGCGCCGGGCGCGACAAGGTCGCTCCTACATTGCGAAGTTGCAGGCTGCCGGTCGCCCACAGGGTGGGCTCCCACAGGTTGCATGCCGCGCGTCGCGCCGGTTCTTGCGCCCAAGCCCTAGCCCCCGATTCCGACTTCGCTCTCCCGCAGCGCCCGCATGCGCGCGCGGGTGAGCGGCCCGAAGCGGAGGCGCTCGCACAGGGCCTGCAGCGCGGCTTCGTCCTGCCTGCGGCGCCGGTAGCGATCGGCCGCAGCGGGCACCGGCGCATCCAGCGCGATGCCGGTCAGTTCACGCGAGATGCGTGCCTGGGCAGCGTGTTCGCGGAGCCTCCGCGCTGCCGCGGCGGCGCCGCGGGCCGAAAGGAAGGCGACCTCCTCGGCGCGTTCGAGCAGGGCTTCCAGGATGCCGAAATGGCGCAGCAGGGTGGCCGCCGTCTTCGCGCCGATGCCGGGAACACCGGGGATGTTGTCGCTGGCGTCGCCGGTGAGGGCGAGGAAATCCGCCACCTTCTCCGGTGCCACGCCAAGGCGTTCCTCGATGCCGGCGGCATCCCAGCGGCGCTTGCGCGGCAGGTCCCAGAGCAGGTCCCCCGCGCCGATCAGCTGGCCAAAATCCTTGTCGGCGGAGACGATCACGCCGCGGAAGCCGGCCGGCCGGAGTGTCGCCAGCACGCTGCCGATGAGGTCGTCGGCCTCGTAGTCGCGGCTGCACAGTACCTCCGCGCCGAGCGCGGCGGCGACTTCCTTGCAGGCACCGAACTGGCGCTTGAGGTCGGCCGGCGCGGGCGGCCGGTTGGCCTTGTAGGCAGGATAGATCCGGTTGCGGAACGAGCGGCTCAGCGACTCGTCGAAGGCCACGGCGAGGTGGCTCGGCCGCGCCTTTTCGATCAGGTCGAGCAGGAAGCGCGTGAAGCCGTGCACGCCGTGCGCCGGCCGGCCCTCCGCGTCATTGACGAACGCTTCCGACGCGAACCAGGCGCGGCATACGTACAGGCTGCCGTCGACCAGGTGGATGGTGTCGCGGCGCGCGGCCGGCAGCGGGCTTACGGCTGCCATTCCGAGACCAGTTCCGTCCACTCGGGGCGGGGGCGCTCCGGCGCGTCCTCGCGCGGCGTACCGAGGTGGACGAAGGCGATGGTCCGCTCGCCCGCGCGGAGGCCGAGCAGCGCGGCGACCTCGGCGTCGTAGGCCGGCCAGCCGGTCAGCCATTGCGCGCCAAGGCCCAGTGCCTGTGCGCCGAGCAGCAGGTTGTAGGCGACGCAGCCGGCGGACAGAAGCTGCTCCTGGGCCGGGATCTTGGGGTGTGCCTCATCGATGCGCGCGATCACGGCAATCACCAGCGGCGCGTGGCCGAAGCGGCCGCGATCCTTCTCAAGCGCCTTGTCGGCCACGTCGGATTCGCGCCGGCGCCTGATGCGGGCCAGTTCCTCGCCCAGCCGCGCACGCGCCTCGTCGCGGATCAGCAGCAGGCGGAACGGCGTCAGCCGCCCGTGATCGGGCACGCGCGTGGCCGTTTCGAGCAGGCGCAGCAACTGGTCGGGCGCGGGACCGGGCTCGCCGAGAAGGCGCGCCGGCACCGAGCGGCGCGAAGCAAGGAAATCGAAGAAGGTCATGCGTATCCTGCAGGAAGTTCACTCGCCAGCATCCTACCGCTTGAGCTAGCATCGAAGCTTCCCCGGGGCAAGGATTGGGCATGGCGACCACGATAGCCGCAGTGCGCGAAACCGTTGCCGGCGAACGCCGCGTGGCGCTCACGCCGGAGGTGGCGAAGAAGCTCAAGGCGCGCGGCGCCGAGATCGTGCTCGAGGCGGACGCCGGGGCCAGCGCCTACTTCGCCGACGGCGCCTACGCCGGCTGCGAGGTGCTCGACGGCGCCGCCGGCGCACTCGCGCGCGCCGACGTGCTGCTCAAGGTGCAGCCGCCCTCGCTGGCGGAAATCGCGGCGCTGAAGGAGGGCGCGGTGGTCATCGGCCACCTGCAGCCGCACCTCGCGCCCGAGCGCACCCGAGCGCTGCGCGACCGGCGCATCACCGCATTCGCGATGGAGCTCCTGCCGCGCACCACGCGCGCCCAGGCCATGGACGTGCTGTCCTCGCAGGCGGCCGTGTCGGGCTACAAGGCCGTGTTGATCGCCGCCGAGGCCGCGCCCAAGTTCTTCCCCATGCTGACCACCGCCGCCGGCACCATCCGCCCGAGCAAGGTGCTGATCGTCGGCGCGGGCGTCGCCGGCCTGCAGGCCATCGCCACCGCGCGGCGCCTCGGCGCCCAGGTCGAAGGCTTCGACGTGCGCCCGGAAACGAAGGAGCAGATCGAGTCGCTTGGCGCGAAGTTCCTGGATCTTGGCGTCTCGGCCGCCGGTGCCGGCGGCTACGCGCGCGAACTCAGCTCCGAGGAGCGCGAGCAACAGCAGAAGGCGCTCGCCGAGCAGCTCAAGGTCTTCGACGTGGTGGTGACCACCGCCGCGGTGCCCGGTCGCCAGGCGCCGCGCATCATCTCCGCCGCCATGGTCGCCGGCATGAAGCCCGGCGCGGTGATCGTCGACATCGCCGCCGAAACCGGCGGCAACGTGGAATCGACCGAGGCGGGGCGGACCATCGTCAGCCACAACGGCGTCAGCATCATCGGCCCGGTGAACCTCCCGGCCGGCGCGCCGGTGCACGCGAGCGAGATGTACGCGCGCAACCTCTACAACTTCCTCGAGCTGTCGCTGCAGGATGGCGTACTGGTGTTCGACTGGGACGACGAGCTGATCGCGAAGACCTGCCTCACCCACGCCGGCGAGATCCGCCACGAACCCACGCGAGCGCTGGCCGGATGAGCGGACGGTCCGGGTTCGTGGCAGCACCGGCATGAGCGCCCCCGCGCCCACCGTGGAAGAGGGGCTGCGCGCGGCCAAGGGTCCGCGCTTCGTGCGCGCGCTGTCGCGCTGCCTCGGCGGCCATCCCGCCCCGGACACGACGATCCATCCCCTGGACCAGATGTTCCTGCATTCGCTTGCGGAACATCGGGACATCGGCGCGGCGCTCAGCCAGTACTTCAACATCGCGCGCCAGCAGCATGACGCCTTTGCGCAGGTCATCGAGGCGCTGTTGCCGGGGCGCTCCGGCCTGCGCATCCTCGATTTCGCCTGCGGCTTCGGGCGGCTGCTGCGCTTCCTGCCGCAGCGATACCCGGCCGCCAACATCTGGGCCGGCGAGATCCAGCCCGAAGCGCTGCGCTTCGTGGGCGAAACCTTCGGCGTGAACACGCTCGCCTCCACCGGCGACCCGGCTGACTTCGCCGCGGAGCTCCGCTTCGACGTGATCTGGGTCGCCTCGCTCTTCTCGCACCTGCCCGACCACCTGTTCCGCGGCTGGCTGGCACGGCTCCATTCCATGCTCGCCGCCGACGGCATCCTGTGCTTCAGCGTGCGGCCGTCGGATCTGCGGGCGGGCGCCAACTCCGGCGGGGAGTTTTCCTACAGCCCGGACAGCGAGGTTTCGCCGCTCGGCGGCGAGATCTACGGCACCGCCCATGCCAGTCAGGCCTATGTCGACGAGGTCGTGCGTTCGGCCGTGGGCGGGCGTGGCGCGTTCCGCCTCGTCCGCGCGCTGGCCAACGAGCAGGATCTCTACGTGCTGGCGCGCGATCCGGCGATGCCTCTCGATCCGCTGCAGGGCTTCCGGCGCGGACCCTGGGGCTGGCTGGACCGCAAGCGGATCGATTCTGCCGGCCGCGTTTCCCTGCAGGGCTGGGCGGGCTCGATGGATGGTGGCGGCGCGGCGTCCCCGGACGTGCGGGTGGGCGGCGAGCCGATGGCGGTCGCTTGTGGCATCCTCAGGAACGATGTCGCCGCCGCCTTCGATGATCCGGACCTGCTGCATTCGGGCTGGTCGGTGGACGGAACGGCGGGCGGCATGGATTCCGGGTCCGCATGGATCGAGGTCACGGCCAATGAGGCGGGCCGCACGGCGCTGGTCTACGCGGGGGAACTGGAGGCCGAGGCGGCCGGCGAGCACGGTCGATGCTGATGCTGGATTGCGTCACCGCGGTGAGATGCGGAAAGGACAAGTCGTCATGCCGGCGAAGGTCGGCATCCATTTTGATCCTGGCAAGAAGTGAGGGCGCGGTCGTTTGCCAGGTTGCTCTTCCAATGATGCCCGCTTTCGCGGACATGACGCCGGCATCGAGCCGCGGCCATTGCCCGACGGATTGAAAGTCCCGGCTTTGCGGGACGGGCGGAACCCTGTTCATGAAAAGGTAGCGGGCCGATGATCGACGGATTCCTTGCGCTTTACATCTTCATGCTGGCGGCGTTTACCGGCAAGGAAATCATTGGACGCGTGCCGGTGATCCTGCACACGCCGCTGATGTCCGGTTCCAATTTCGTGCACGGCATCGTGCTGGTCGGGGCGATGATCGCGCTGGCGCATGCGGAGTCGCCGCTGGCGATCGGCATCGGCTTCATCGGCGTGATCCTCGGTGCCGGCAATGCGGCCGGCGGCTACGTCGTCACCGAGCGCATGCTGGAGATGTTCAAGTCGAGCAAGGGCGGGAAGAAATGATGTGGGAGCCGCTTCAGCCGCGATCCTTCGCGTAGCCTGCCGGGTTAGGGCGGATAGGCGCAAGGCGCCGGGTCCGCCGCTTGCGCGGCTTGATCCAGCTTACGACTACTCGACGACCTTTCAATGGATTCCGGCCTGCGCCGGAATGACGGCAAGGACGATTCGCCGGGCCTGCAGGCCACCTGTCTGGAAATCCCATGGAAATGCACAGCGCGCTCGAATACCTCGCCAAGGCCAGCTACCTGCTGGCGGCGATCCTGTTCATCCTCGGCATCAAGCGCATGGCCTCGCCGGTGACGGCGCGGCGCGGCATCGTGCAGGCGGGCATCGGCATGGTGATCGCGACGCTGGCGACCTTCGCCATCACCCGCGGCCACAACATCGGCTGGATCATCGCCGGACTCGCCATCGGCGTGGTGCCGACCTGGCTCTGGGGCAGGAAGGTCGCCATGACCGACATGCCGCAGATGGTGGCGCTCTTCAACGGCATGGGCGGCGGTTCGGCGGCGGCGATCGGGGCGGGTGAACTGCTGAAGTTCGGCCAGGCCGGGGTAACGCCGCCGATGGCGGTGCTGGTGCTGGCGGTGGTCGGTGCGCTGATCGGTTCGGTGTCGATGACCGGCTCCATCATCGCCTGGGCCAAGCTCGACGGTCGCATGGACCGGCGCTTCACCTTCCCCGCCCAGAAGCTGGTCAACCTGCTGGTGTTCGCGGCGGCGCTCCTCGCTGGCCTCGCGCTCGTCTTCTGGGACCTGCACCCGCTGACGGTGGTCGTGTTCTTCCTGCTCGCGCTCGGCTTCGGCATCCTGATGACGCTGCCGATCGGCGGCGCCGACATGCCGGTGGTGATTTCGCTCTACAACGCCTTCACCGGCCTCGCGGTCGCCTTCGAGGGCTACGCGATGGGCATCGAGGCGCTGATCGTCGCCGGCATGGTGGTCGGCGCGGCCGGCACCTTCCTCACCCAGCTCATGGCCAAGGCCATGAACCGGCCGATCAGCAACGTGCTGTTCTCGAACTTCGGCGGCGGTGGCGGCGGCGAGGCCATCGAAGGCGCGCAGAAGCCGATCGACGCGGCCGATGCCGCCTCGCTCCTCTATATGGCCGAGAAGGTCATAATCGTGCCGGGCTACGGCATGGCCGTCGCGCAGGCGCAGCACAAGATCTGGGAGCTCTCGCAGGCCCTGATCAAGGCCGGCAAGGAGGTGAAGTTCGCCATCCATCCGGTGGCAGGACGCATGCCTGGGCACATGAACGTGCTGCTCGCCGAAGCCGGCGTGCCGTATGACCTCATCGCCGACATGGACGACATCAATCCCGAGTTCAGGACCTGCGATGTCGCCATCGTCATCGGTGCCAACGACGTGGTGAACCCGGCGGCGAAGACCGACAGGTCCTCGCCCATCTTTGGCATGCCGATCCTCGACGTGGTCGACGCGCGCCAGGTGATCGTCATCAAGCGTGGCAAGGGCACCGGCTTCGCCGGTATCGAGAACGCGCTCTTCTATGCCGACAACACGCGCATGCTCTACGCCGACGGCAAGGAGGCGGCCAACAGCCTCATCACCGAGCTCAAGATGATCGAGGGCGGGGGGCATTGACGAAAGCCGGGATTCGGGATTGGGGATTGGGGATTGGAGATTGGGCCGCCTCGATCATTCGTACGGGAAAGCGCCGCAGCGCTCGTCGCCCCGGCGCAGGCCGGGGCCCAGACTCGGCTTCGGGTCGGACGCTGTCTGACGAAAGCGGGGATTCGGGATTGGGGATTAGGGATTCGGAGCGCGCCGTCGCGAGTGTTCGTACGCGGAGGCGCCGCAGCGTTCGTCGCCCCGGCGAAGGCCGGGGCCCAGCGACTTTGGATCGGAAGGAAGGGCCGCTATCCGGTCCGGGCGTTCGCCGGGACGACGGCAGGACGCTTCGCGGCATCAATGAGCGCTTTCCGGCCATGGGCACGGCCTGCTCCAAGCCGGGGTTAAGGTAGTCCCGCGCATCATGGCCGGGTCGCGTCGACGCGCTGCCGCGCGGATCAGAGCGCGGCAGCTCCGGCCATTCACGGAGGACGTCCATGTCGGCAGTCCATTCCGACGCATTCGTGTTCTTCGGCGCCAGCGGCGACCTCGCCTACAAGAAGGTCATCCCGGCGCTGCAGGCGATGATCCAGCACGATGGCATGGACATCCCGATCATCGGCGTGTCGCGTTCGGGCTGGTCGCTGGATGAGTTCCGCCAGCACGCCCACGACAGCCTTGCCGCGGCGGGTGCGGTGGATGAGGCAGCGTTCGCGAAGCTGTCCGGCTTGCTGCGCCACGTGGACGGCGACTACAACGACGCGCCCACCTACGCCAAGCTGAAGGCGGCGCTTGGCGAAGCCAGCCATCCGCTGCATTACCTCGCCATCCCGCCCAGCATGTTCGCGCGGGTGGTCGAGGGGCTCGATGGCGCCGACTGCGCCAGCGGCGCGCGGGTGGTGGTGGAAAAGCCGTTCGGCCGCGACCTCGCCTCGGCGCGGGAACTCAACGCTACCCTGCACCGCGTGTTCCCGGAAAGATCGATCTTCCGCATCGACCACTACCTCGGCAAGGAGGCGGTGCAGAACCTCCTCTACTTCCGCTTCGCCAACTCCTTCCTGGAGCCGGTGTGGAACCGCAACTGCGTGGACAACGTGCAGATCACCATGGCCGAGAGCTTCGGCGTGCAGGGGCGCGGCAAGTTCTACGAGGAGGTCGGCGCCATCCGCGACGTGGTGCAGAACCACCTGCTGCAGGTGATGACCCTGCTGGCCATGGACGCGCCGCCGGACAGCGGCGCCGAAGCCCTGCGCGCGGAGAAGCTGCGCCTCCTGCGCGCGGTGCGCCCGCTCGATCCTTCCGAGGTCGTGCTGGGCCAGTTCGCCGGCTACCGCGAGGAGAACGGCGTCGCGCGCGAGTCGGACGTCGAGACCTTCGCCGCGCTCCGCCTGCGCGTGGACAACTGGCGCTGGGCCGGGGTGCCGTTCTACATCCGCGCCGGCAAGAAGCTGCCGGTGACCACCACCGAGGTGGTGGTCGACTTCAAGCGCCCGCCCGCGGTGACCTTCGATCGCGCGCTGTCCACCGGCGCCAATTACCTGCGCTTCCGCATCAGCCCCGAGGAAACCATCGCCATCGGCGCGCGGGTCAAGAAGCCGGGCGGCGAGATGCGCGGCCAGCCGGTCGAGCTCATCGTGCGCAACAGCAAGCCCGGCGACGAGCAGCGGCCCTACGAGCGTCTGCTCGGCGCCGCGCTCAAGGGCGACAACACGCTCTTCACGGATGACGCCACCGTCGAGGCGGCCTGGGCGGTGGTCGATCCGGTGCTGGGCCACGACGGCGAGCTGGTGCGCGAATACGCGCCCGGCACCTGGGGTCCGGACGCAGCCGCGCGGATTGTCGTCGGCGGCGAGCACTGGCACGATCCCAAGCGGGAGGCGGTGGAGCCGTGTTGATCGATCCGCCCGCGGCCGTCGTGTTTCTGTTCGACGTGGACAACACGCTGCTCGACAACGACCGTTTCCGCGCCGACCTCGACGCCTGGCTGACGCGCCATCTGGGTGCCGACCAGTGCCAGCGCTACGCGCGCATCTACGACGAGCGGCGCCAGCGCCTCGGCTATGCCGATTACCTTGGCAGCATCCAGGCGCTGCGCGCGGGGCTGGAGCACGATCCCGCGCTGCCGGAACTGTCGCGCTTCGTGCTCGACTACCCCTTCACCGATCTTTTCCATCCCGGTGCACCTGGCGTGCTGGCGGAGCTCGCCGGTCCCTGCGCCATCGTTTCCGATGGCGATATCGTGTTCCAGCCGCACAAGATCCGCCGCTCGGGTCTCTGGGATGCGGTCGACGGTCGCGTGATGGTCTGCCTGCACAAGCAGGATGCGATCCGCGCGATCGAGGAGCGCTACCCGGCCCGCCATTACGTGATGGTCGATGACAAGGTGGAGCTTCTTGCCGACATGAAGCGCGCCATGGGCGAACGCCTCAGCACCGTGTTCGTGCGCCAGGGGCACTATGCCGCCGCGGCCGATCCCGCCATCCAGCCGCCGCCCGATCATGCCATCGAGCACATCGGCCAGCTCGCCGATATCGATTTCCGTCAAACCGCTGCGGCGACCTGAGCGCGCCGCGAGGAGTTCGCATGAAACCCACCCAACGCCTGCACGACCTCGGCCAGAGCCTCTGGCTCGACAACATCACCCGCGACATGCTCGACGACGGCACGCTCGAGCGCTACATCGACGAGTTCTCGGTCACCGGCCTCACCTCCAACCCATCCATCTTCGACAAGGCGATCAGCGCCGGCCACGCCTACGATGACGGCATCCGCGAGAAGGTCGCGGACGGCAAGCACGGCGAGACGCTCTTCATCGAGCTCGCGCTGGAGGACCTGCGCCGTGCCGCGGACCTGTTCAAGCCCATCCACGAGAAGACCGATGGCGTCGACGGCTGGGTCTCGATGGAAGTCTCGCCGCTCCTTGCCAGCAACACCGACGGCAGCATCGAGGCGGCCGCGGCCATCCACCAGCAGGCCGATCGCGAGAACCTTTTCGTGAAGATCCCGGGTACGCCCGAAGGTCTGCCGGCGATCGAGCAATCGATCTTCAACGGCGTGCCGATCAACGTCACGCTGCTGTTTTCGGCCGATCAGTGCATGGCGGCGACCGAGGCCTGCCTGCGCGGCCTGGAGCGGCGCCAGAATGAAGGCAGGGATCTCCGCCTCGCCTCGGTGGTGTCGGTCTTCATCAGCCGCTGGGACGTGGCCGTCGCCGGTCGTGAGCCGCCTGGGCTGCGCAACGGGCTCGGCATCGCGGTCGCCCAGCGCACCTGGCGCGAGTGGTGCACGCTCGTTTCCAGCGAACGCTGGAAGCGCCTTGAAGCCGCCGGCGCATTGATGCCGCGCCTGCTCTGGGCCAGCACCAGCACCAAGGACCCGAACGCGCCGGACACCTTGTACGTGGAAGCCCTGGCCGCCCCCGGCACCATCGACACCATCCCCGACAAGACCCTGGAAGCCTTCGCCGAACACGGCAAGGTGGGAGAAGGCATGGACCCGCAGGGCGCGGACTCGGACAAGGTGCTGGCCACGTTCGAAGACGTCGGCATCGGCATCGCGGCGCTCGCGGACAAGCTCCAGCGCGACGGCGCGGCGGCGTTCGTGAAGTCGTGGAACGACCTTCTCGGCCGCATCGAGGAGAAGGGCAAGTCACTGGCGGAGGCGTGAGCGGTGTCTTTCAGGCGCACGGTTTTTCTGACGACCGGGTTGCGCGGGTTTTGCTCTGAAACCCCCTTCAGCGGCGGTGGGCGCCGGACGGAACCGCCCGCAGGGGCGCGCGCAGGATGCGCGCGCGTTCGCCGCAGGCATAGGGATGTGCCGTCGGCGAACCCCGGCCGGCGACCACGAACCCGAAGGGCGCCGCTGTCGGGGTGCCCTTCTCTTTGGTTACTTTCTCTTGGGCAAGCAAGAGAAAGTGACCCGCTCGCAGGGATGCGAGCGGAACCCGCATGGATGCGGCAAGAGCCGGAAAATTCCAGCAACCGCTGAGGACAAGGAAGAGCCATGTCCACCGAAGTCCAGGAAACACCCCTCACCACCCTACCCGAATGGCAGGCCCTCGAAGCCCATGCCACCGCCATGCGCGCGCGCCAACTCCGCGACCTTTTCGGCGCCGATCCGACCCGCGGCGAGCGCCTCGCCGTCGAGGCCGCCGGGCTCTATTTCGATTATTCCAAGCAGCGCGTCGATGATGAGACGCTGCGCCTGCTGCTGCTGCTGGCGCAGGTGCGCGGGGTGGCCGAGCGGCGTGATGCGATGTTCCGCGGGGAGCACATCAACAGCACCGAGGATCGCGCGGTGCTGCATGTCGCCCTGCGCATGCCGAAAGGCTCGACGCTGGTGGTGGACGGCACGGATGTGGTCGCCGAGGTGCACGAGGTGCTGGACCGGATGACCGCGTTTGCCGACCAGGTGCGCAGCGGCGAGTGGAAGGGCCACGGCGGCAAGCCGATCCGAAATGTCGTCAGCATCGGCATTGGCGGCTCGGACCTCGGGCCCGTCATGGCTTACGAGGCGCTCAAGGCCTTCAGCCGCCGCGACATGGTGTTCCGCTTCGTCTCCAACGTCGACGGCACCGATTTCGTCGAGGCGACGCGCGACCTCGATGCCCACGAAACGCTCTTCATCATCTGCTCCAAGACCTTCACCACGCTGGAAACCCTGACCAACGCGCACGCCGCGCGGCGCTGGTGTCTGGAGCAGCTTGGCCAGGACGCCGAGAAGTCCGGCGCCATCGCCCGGCACTTCGCCGCCGTCTCCACCAATGAGAAGGGCGTGCGCGAATTTGGCATTGATCCGGAGCGCATGTTCGGCTTCTGGGACTGGGTCGGCGGGCGCTATTCGATGGATTCGGCGATCGGCCTGTCGACCATGCTGGCGATCGGGCCGGAGAATTTCCGCGCCATGCTGGACGGCTTCCACGCCATGGACGAGCACTTCCGCAGCACGCCCTTCGAGCGCAGCCTGCCGGCGCTGATGGGCCTCATCGCCATCTGGAACAACAACTTCCTCGGCGCATCCACCGTCGCCGTGCTGCCTTACGCCGAGTACATGAAGCGCTTCCCGGCCTATCTGCAGCAGCTCACCATGGAGAGCAACGGCAAGCACGTGACGCTTGCTGGCGCGCACGTGGATTTCGAAACCGGCCCGATCTACTGGGGCGAGCCCGGCACCAACGGCCAGCATTCCTTCTACCAGCTCATCCACCAGGGCACGCGCCTGGTGCCCTGCGATTTCATCGGTTTCAACCGCACGCGCAATCCGCTCGGCGACCAGCATGATCTCCTGATGGCCAACCTTTTCGCGCAGACCGAGGCGCTGGCCTTCGGCAAGACGCTGCAACAGGTGCTGGCCGAAGGCACCTCCGAGGCACTGGCGCCGCACCGGGTCTGCGAAGGCAATCGGCCGACCACCACCATCCTCGCCGACGTGCTCGACCCGCGCACGCTCGGCACCCTGGTCGCGCTCTACGAACACAGCGTGTTCGTGCAGGGCGCGATCTGGCAGATCGATTCATACGACCAGTGGGGCGTGGAACTCGGCAAGCAGCTCGCGAAGCAAACGGAAAAGGAACTGGCCAGCCGCGAGGAGCCGACGCTCGCCCACGACAGTTCCACCAACGCACTGATCCGCCGCTACCGCGCGCGCCGGGAGCCACGCCGATGAGCGAGCACATCGATCCGCGCGCAGGCCAGCCGGCGCAACCTTCAGATCTGGTCGATGTCGGCAAGCTGGTGGATGCCTACTACGCGACCAAACCCGACCCTTCGATCCCGGCCCAGCGCGTCGCCTTCGGCACCTCGGGCCACCGCGGCTCCTCCTTCGAGGCCAGCTTCAACGAGGACCACATCCTCGCCATCAGCCAGGCCGTTGCCGACTACCGCAGCAAGGAGCGCATCGACGGGCCGCTCTACATCGGCATCGACACCCACGCGCTGTCGCTGCCGGCGTTCGAGAGCGCGCTCGAGGTGCTGGCGGCGAACGGCGTGGAGCTGCGCATCGCGAAAGGCGGCGAGTTCACGCCGACGCCCGCCATCTCGCACGCGATCCTCAACCATAACCGCGGCCGCGACAGCGGCCTCGCCGATGGCATCGTGGTCACGCCCTCGCACAACCCGCCCGACAACGGCGGCTTCAAGTACAACCCGCCGAACGGCGGCCCGGCGGAAACGACGATCACCGGCTGGATCCAGCAGCGCGCCAACCAGATCCTCGAAGGCGGGCTGAAGGACGTGCGCCGCATCGCCTTCGAGGAGGCGCGCCGCCGTGATGGCACCCGCGAACACGACTTCCTCGAGGCCTATGTCGGCGAGCTCGCGCAGATGATCGACTTCGACGCGATCCGCTCGTATGGCCTGCGCGTCGGCGTCGATCCGCTCGGCGGCGCCGGCGTGCACTACTGGCCGCGCATCGCCGAGCAGTACCAGATCGACCTCACCGTGGTCAGCGAAGAGGTCGACCCGCGCTTCGCCTTCATGACGCTCGACTGGGACGGGAAGATCCGCATGGACCCGTCATCGCCCTACGCCATGCAGCGGCTGATCGGACTCAAGGACCGGTACGACATCGCCTTTGCCTGCGACACCGACCATGACCGCCACGGCGTGGTCGCGCCGCACGCGGGCCTGATGCCGCCGAACCATTACCTCAGCGTCGCCGTCGATTACCTCTACCGCAACCGGCCGGAGTGGAAGACGCAGCTCGCGATCGGCAAGACCGTGGTCACCACGGCCATGATCGACCGCGTTGCCGCGCGCCTGGGCCGCGACGTGCGGGAGGTGCCGGTCGGCTTCAAGTGGTTCGCCGATGGCCTCTTCGATGGATCGCTCGGATTCGGCTGCGAAGAGAGCGCCGGGGCCTCGTTCCTGCGTCGCGATGGCCGGGTCTGGACCACCGACAAGGACGGCATCGTCTCGGCCCTGCTCGCCGCGGAGATTTCCGCCCGCAGCGAAAGCGCCGGCCCGGGCTGGCTGTATTCGGACCTCGTCAACGTGTTCGGCGAGATCTTCGCCGACCGCGTGCAGGCCAGCGCCACTCCCGCCCAGAAGAAGAAGCTCGCCGGCCTCGCGCCCGCCGACATCCAGGTCGACCAGGTTGGCGGCGACACGGTCACTGGAAAATTCGACAAGGCTCCCGGCAACGATGCGCCGATCGGCGGCATCAAGGTCACGACCGAGGGCGGCTGGTTCGCGGCGCGCCCGTCCGGCACCGAGGACATCTACAAGATCTACGCCGAGAGCTTCCGCGACGAGGAGCACCTGAAGGCCCTGCTCACCGAGGCGCAGGAGATCGTCGACCGGACGATTGCCTCATGAACCACGCCGAGCGCCAGTCCACGTCGCGGGCGGGGGAGGGCGGGTTCGTACCCTCGCCCGAGCTGCTGGAGCGCATGCATGCGTGGTGGCGCGCGGCCAATTACCTCTCGGTCGGGCAGATCTACCTCAAGGGCAATCCGCTGCTGGAGGAGCCGCTCACGCTTGATCACATCAAGCCGCGCCTGCTCGGCCACTGGGGCACCACGCCCGGGCTCAATTTCCTCTACGTGCACCTCAACCGCCTGATCCGCGCGCACGATCTCGACATGATCTACATCACCGGCCCTGGCCACGGCGGGCCGGCGCTGAACGCCAGCACCTGGCTGGAGGGCAGCTACAGCGAGCTCTGGCCCGAAGTGACACGGGATCGCGCCGGCATGGAACGCCTGTTCCGCCAGTTCTCCTGGCCCTATGGCGTGCCGAGCCATGCCGCGCCGCAGACGCCCGGCTCGATCAACGAGGGCGGCGAGCTCGGCTATTCGCTGCTGCATGCCTATGGCGCGGTGTTCGACAACCCGGACCTGATCGCGGCCTCCGTGATCGGCGACGGCGAGGCGGAAACCGGCGCGCTGGCGGCGAGCTGGCACTCCAACAAGTTCCTTGACCCGGCCCGCGACGGCGCGGTGCTGCCGATCCTGCACCTCAACGGCTGGAAGATCGCCAATCCGACGATCCTCGCGCGCATTCCGCGCAGCGAGCTCATCGAGCTGATGCGGGGCTACGGCTACGAGCCGTACTTCGTTGCCGGTGACGAGCCCATGCAGGTACACCGCGAACTCGCCGCGACGCTCGACGCCATGCTCGCCGCGATCCGCTCGATCCAGGCGGCGACACGCAAGGGCGGCGCCGGCAGGTCAGCGGAGCGCCCGCGCTGGCCGATGCTGGTGTTCCAGACCCCCAAAGGCTGGACTGGGCCGAAGGAAGTCGATGGCAAGCCGGTCGAAGGCACCTGGCGTTCGCACCAGGTGCCGCTGTCCGGACTCTTCTCCAACCCCGACCACCTCGCCCAGCTGGAGCGCTGGCTGAAGAGCTACCGCCCGCACGAGCTCTTCGATGACAAGGGTCGGCCGACCGCCGAAATCACCGCGCTGGCGCCGACCGGCACGCGCCGCATGGGCGCCAATCCGCACGCCAATGGCGGCCGGCTGCTGCAGCCGCTCGAGCTTCCCGATTTCCGCCAGTGCGCCGTCGAAGTGACCTCGCCAGGAAGCAGCGAAGCCGAATCGACCCGCGTGCTCGGGAAGTGGCTGGCGCAGGTCATGCGCGCCAACCTCGCGTCGCAAAACTTCCGCCTGTTCGGCCCCGACGAGACCGCCTCCAACCGCCTCGATGCGGTGTACGAAATCACCGACAAGACCTGGGTGGCCGAAACCGAGGCAGTCGACCAGCACCTCGCCCCTGACGGCCGCGTGATGGAGGTCCTGAGCGAGCAGCTCTGCCAAGGATGGCTGGAAGGCTATCTCCTCACCGGCCGGCACGGCTTCTTCTCCTGCTACGAAGCCTTCATCCACATCGTCGATTCGATGTTCAACCAGCACGCCAAGTGGCTGAAGATGTGCCGCGAGATCCCGTGGCGCGCGCCGATCGCCTCGCTCAATTACCTTCTGACCTCGCACGTCTGGCGCCAGGACCACAACGGCTTTTCGCACCAGGACCCGGGTTTCATCGACCACGTCGCCAACAAGAAATCCGACATCGTGCGCATCTATCTCGCGCCCGACGCCAACTGCCTGCTGTCGATCGCCGACCACTGCCTGCGCAGCCGCAACTACGTCAACCTGATCATCGCCGGCAAGCAGCCGGCCTGGCAGTGGCTGGACATGGACGCCGCGGTGGAGCACTGCCGCGTCGGCGCCGGCACCTGGGAGTGGGCCGGCAATGCCGGCGGCGAAGAGCCCGACGTCGTCATGGCCTGCTGCGGCGACGTGCCGACGCTGGAGACCCTCGCCGCGGTCACCCTGCTGCGCGAATACGCGCCGGGGCTGCGCATCCGCGTCGTCAACGTGCTCGATCTCATGACCTTGCAGACGCGCGACGAGCACCCGCACGGCCTCACCGACGACACCTTCGACGCCATGTTCACGACCGGCAAGCCGGTGATCTTCGCCTTCCACGGCTACCCCGGCCTGATCCACCGCCTCACCTACCGCCGCCGCAACCACGACAACTTCCATGTCCACGGCTATCGCGAAGAGGGCACCACCACCACGCCCTTCGACATGGTGGTGCTGAACGGCATGGACCGCTACACCCTTGCGCTGGCCGCGATCCGCTACACGTCGCGTTGCGACGCCGACGTGAAATCGGCGACCCGGCGCCATGCCGACACGATTGCCCGCCACCGCGAGTGGGTCATCGAGTACGGCGAGGACCTGCCCGAAGTCCGCGACTGGAAGTGGACGCCCTGGCAGGCGCACCAACCGGGGCCGCACTGAATCGAGGAATTCCCATGCCACACGATCTAGACCAGCAATGCATCAACACCCTGCGCTTCCTGTCCGTGGACATGGTGCAGAAGGCCGACAGCGGCCACCCCGGCCTGCCGCTCGGCGCCGCGCCCATGGCCTACGTGCTGTGGACGCGCTTCATGAAGTACAACCCGGCCAATCCGTCGTGGGCCGACCGCGACCGCTTCGTGCTGTCGGCCGGGCACGGCTCGGCGCTCCTCTACAGCCTGCTCTACATGACCGGCTACGACCTCTCGCTGGATGACATCAAGCAGTTCCGCCAGTGGGGCAGCAAGACGCCGGGACATCCCGAGCGCGAGCATGCACCGGGCGTGGAGGTCACCACCGGCCCGCTCGGCCAGGGTTTCGGCAATGCGGTCGGCATGGCAATCGCCGAGGCCCAGCTCGCCGCCCGCTACAACCGCGACGGGCACGCCATCGTCGACCACTACACCTATGTTCTCGCCAGCGACGGCGACCTCATGGAAGGCGTCGCCTCGGAAGCCGCATCGCTCGCGGGCCATCTGCAGCTCGGAAAGCTGATCGTGCTCTACGACGACAACTACGTGACGCTCGCCGCGGGCACGCCCATCACCTTCACCGAAGATCGCGCCGAGCGCTTCCGCGCCTACGGCTGGCATACGGTCGAAGTCTCCGACGGCAACGACTGCGCGGCCATCCATGCGGCCATCGAGGAAGCGCGCAACGAGACCCATTGCCCGTCGCTGATCCTCATCCGCACCCACATCGGTTACGGCTCGCCCGAGCAGGACAGCTACAAGGCGCACGGCTCGCCACTCGGCGTGGAGGACGTGAAGCGCACCAAGGAGAACCTCCGCTGGCCGACCGAGCCGCCGTTCCTGGTGCCCGACGAGGCGCTGGCACACATGCGCGAGGCGAAGGAGCGTGGCGCGAACGAGGAGCAGCGCTGGAACGACGCGATGGCCGCCTTCGGCAAGGCCTATCCGGACCTCGCCGCGGAACTGGACCGCAGCCAGCGTGGGGTGCTTCCGGACGGCTGGGATGCCGACATCCCGACATTCCCGGCCGACGCCAAGGGCATGGCCACGCGCGTTGCCGGCGGCAAGGTGATGAACGCGATCGCACCCAAGCTGCCGCAGCTGAGCGGCGGTTCCGCCGACCTCGATCCCTCCACCAAGACCGCGCTCAAGGGGCTCGGAGACTTCAATGTTCCGCCGGTGCCGGGCGAGGACGAGCAGGGCTCCGATGGCGGCGGCTGGAGCCGCTCGGGCCGGAACATCCATTTCGGCGTGCGCGAACATGCCATGGCGGCGATCTGCAACGGCATGGCCGCGCACGGCGCGTTCATCCCGTTCGGCGCCACCTTCCTGATCTTTTCGGACTACCTGCGCCCGGCGCTGCGGCTTGCCGCGCTCAGCCACCTGCACGTCATCCAGGTGTTCACCCACGACAGCATCGCACTCGGCGAGGACGGCCCGACGCACCAGCCGGTCGAGCAACTGGCCAACCTGCGTGCGATCCCGAACCTCACCCTGATCCGCCCGGCCGACGCCAACGAAACCGCCGTCGCCTGGTGCGTCGCCATCGAGGCCGAACGCAAACCGGTCTGCTTTGCCCTCAGCCGCCAAGACGTGCCGACGCTGGACCGCAGCACCCTCGCCGCAGCCGACGGGCTGCGCAAGGGCGCCTACACCCTGCGCGACGCGGACGGCGGCAAGCCCGCGCTGATCCTGATCGGCACCGGCGCGGAAGTCGGCCTGGTCCTCAAGGCCGCCGACCGCCTGGCCGGCGAAGGCGTCGCGGTGCGCTGCGTATCCATGCCGAGCTGGGATCTATTCGATGCCCAGGACGAGAGCTACCGCCATTCCGTACTGCCGGCGAACGTTCCCAAACTCGCTGTCGAAGCCGGCAGCCCGCAGGGCTGGCACAAGTACGTCGGCGACCACGGCGCCATCATCGGCGTCGAGACATTCGGCGCCTCGGCCCCCGGCGAAACCGTGCTCGAGAACTACGGCTTCACCGTCGACAACGTCTGCGCCCGCGCCCGCGCGCTCCTGTCGTAGCCGCGCTCCCGTACCCGGCCCGAAGCCCGCACGCTGTAGGCGCGCACCCTATGCGCGACCCGCGGGCCCGCCACACCCGTAGGAGCGCCCTCGGGCGCGACCGCGGGCCGCAACGCAGCCGTCCAAGAGCGCACCCTGTGCGCGACCCGACGCGTCACCTTGCCAGAGGAGAACCAACCCATGACCAGCAAATTCAACATCGGCGACCACGTCCGCTGGAACTCCGAAGCCGGCCACGTCTCCGGAAAGATCATCAAGGTCCACACCAGCGACTTCGACTACAAGGGCCACACCCACCGCGCCAGCAAGGACGACCCGCAATACGAGATCAAGAGCGACAAGACCGACCACATCGCCGCGCACAAGGGCTCGGCGCTGCACAAGATCGACTCGGGAACCTCTGAACAAGCCGTCGTCGGCAAACGCCGTGCTCAGAGTCTTTGCAGCTCATTGAGGCCACTGGATACTCGCTGCGCTCGCCCCTTTGGGGGCCGCCCGTCGGGCGTTCTGCGGCCCTCGCCCTGTCCGGCTTTCGCCGGAATGACGAGACTTGATGCTCCGCAACGTGTTCAGGCCTTCCCCAGGTCCGTCTTACGGTAGCCATGACACGACGCCATGGCCGAAAGCGGCGCTCGAGCACGTGCAGCTTCCCTCCGGAGTGCTGGCCCCAGCACCTTCTTCCCGCTTTCCGGAGTTGCACAGGTTCGTCATCCCGGCGAAGGCCGGGATCCATTTTCATCTTCGCGGTTAGCAGCCGTGAAACGAACATGGCTGCCCCTTTCCGCGGGCATGACGTCAGGGCTCTTGCGCGCTTTGAGCCTTCGCCGGCTCCGTACTCCGGGAATGGCCGAGCCCCAGCTCGGCCGCCGTCAGCTGGCAGCCGCGTGTGACTTAATTACCTCCATCCCCTTTTTCCGCTTTTTCGCCGGCCTTTTTCGCGTCAACCATCAGCCGCTTGTTGGCGCGCGAGCCTTTGCTTTTGGCCCACCAGTAGCCCCGCAAACTCGTCGAACGCCGATAGCTCGTCGATTTGCGCTTTTGCCCGTGTAAGCTCACCCTCGTCGATCAGAGCATCGACAAACAGTAGGCGCGTCGCGACGCTGTGTGAACCGGCATCACGCAAGAGCTGATTTATGTACGGGATGAATTTTTCTCTCTGGCCAGACAAGCGAAGCAGCCCAGCATACGTTACCCGCAAGGGCAGATCGTTGGGTCGGACACTCAGCGCCCGCTCCGCAAAACCTAGACCCTCTTGAGCCGACGGCTTTCCGTTCTTTCCGAAATCCATACACTCGATAGCGACGAGTCGGCAGGCCTCAGCGTGATTGTGCATTAGCTCCCAATTGTGCGGGTACCTTTCGAGCGCGTGTGATGTTACCCGATAGGCCTCGCGCGGATCCTTTGTCATGAGGTAAAGACTGAGGTTCACGTACACGACTTCCATCGACGGCGCACCGCTACTGCCCCATGGTGCGAGCTGCAGACTGAGCCGTGCTGAGGCAATTGCCTCGTCAACCCGCCCCGCGGAGAACATGAGCTCAGCCAAATTTGTCCTAGCCGCCAGGTTCCAAGGGTTCGCTCTGAGAATGCTGTCCAGAACTTGTACAGCCTCTTCGGGCTTTCCAGCTTGCGCCAACACCGAAGCCCGATTTACTTCCCGAACGGCTAAGTCCTCATCACTCAGCGCTGCAGTCTGCTGGAATCCCTTGCTTGCGAAGGCCTCAAGCAGACTGTCGACGGTTGGACGAGCGGATGGAGATTTCGCGAGACATGCGGAAATAGCATGTCGCAGCCACGACGGAATGCTAATGCGCTCTTTGAGAGTGAAGCGCTCGCGCGCATACAGAATACACCGCGCGTATTCTTGAACCGTATCACCACTCCAAGGCAGCCTGCCGACGACAATCTCGTAAAGTAGTACGCCGAATGAAAAGACGTCAGTTTTCACCGAAACGTCGGCATGCGCAAGTTGTTCGGGTGCCATATACAGGAGTGTACCCGAAATGTTGGGCAACGAGACTCGGAGTGTTGGGTTGCCCTGCAAGTCTGCTTTAGCCACCAGGTGTGATATGCCGAAGTCGGAGACCGCAGCACGCTGCTCGGTTGATATAAGTACGTTGTCTGGTTTCAGATCAAGGTGCAGGATGCCATTGGCGTGAATGTGTTGTAACCCACGAAGTATCTGTTCGGCTAGGAGAAGTCTTTCCTTAGATCCGCAGCCGACTTGCATCGCGGAGCGTAGACTCGACGGATAGAACGGGAGCAAAATGCCAGGCCCTACGTCCGATGCGCTATACCCCTCGACCTCGACCACGTGTGGGTGCGGTGGCAGCCTACTTAGTGCGTGGACCTCGGTAATGACCGACTCATGTGATTCGATGCCCTGCTTGAGCACCTTGAGGGCGTACGTCGGCGCGCCCTTTCGTTCGCGAGAATTAGAACCTCCGCGAAGCCGCCTTCCTTCCTGCCCAGCAGGCCGACCTGGCCCGGTCCTAAAATTTCAACGTAGATAGATTGCATGCAAATGCTTCCCACTCTAAACGTGCCACGGTTGCCTGACGCTACCCGAAGGGGCACAACACTTGAGTTAAGCCGCGCCGCGAAGCGGTCGGCTTGGACGAATTGTTAGGCCCCGGCTTATACGTTCCGGAAATCCGGAAGGATGTAGCCAGGACGGACATCCGTGCGTTCTCTGTGATTTAGGTCCGGGTCGAGTGTGAGGAGACCTGGCCACGGGCGTGCCGTATTCGCCCTTAGCTCATTGTGGTAGAGATAGCAAACCAGCGTGAACAACCCGGCTACAGAGTGAAGCGCATTGTGCAACGTGGCAGACGGGAAGTTCTTGCCGCGCTCGTGCTTGATGTCGTTGTACGCACGCCACCATAATGGGTTCCTTCCATCATGCCACTCGCGCCAAGGCAGCATGCTAAAGCCATATCTTGGCACTTGGATCTGCAAGAACGGCAATTCGGGGAAGCGTGGTGCAAGCGCGGAGCGGTAGCCATCAATATTGCGAGGCGCGATTTCTAATTGATGGGTTTCGCACAAGACCTTGGCGAGCACATCAACCTCTGAGCCAGCAGCCAGCAAGATGCGGGCGAACTCGATCGAGAACGTTCCGAAGTTTGCTTTGGTCGGCTCGACGTAGCGACTTGTACGCTCAAGGTCGGCTTCCAAAGCGACAAAGTACTGCCAGTAATGAAGATTCAGTTGCGACATTGTTGTTCTGGGGTCTAACGCTGGAGTTAAGCGGCGCGCGGCTTTTCGCGCGTCCGCTTGGGCGAGTGGTTAGGCTTGCTCTGAGCCTGACCAATTTACCCAGAAACGCCGCACTAAGATAAATACGAGCGCGCCGCCAATGAGAGCGAAAATGAAATTGCTCGCAACATAGGCCAAGATAAACATAAACAAGGAGAACAGAGTTAGATTGAACTCCAGCGCTCCATGATAGCGCAGATGCCTCTCAGTGCAACGACAGTTATCGGAATACACGTTGGATACGACCCAACTGACTCCAACGGATAGAATAATTGCAACTACATACCAAAGAATCATGAGCTTCCCCCTGTGCCGCAGTTGAAGCCTAACTACTATTCGATCCCAAACTGACGTGTAATCCCGCAGCCTAACGCGGCTTTGCCATGTTCCGCAATGCCGGTCCGCGCCGCTGTATCAACCCCTTACTCAGAGCTTGCAGCCTAATCCCGCAGCATCTGCAGGACCCCGTCCTCCCGATCGTCCCACCGGCTCGCGCCCATTGCAACTTCAGCGCCGGGCTGTCGCACTGACGCCCCTTGCCAATCCCGCACCCGCCCCGACCTTGCCTTACATGATTCCCCTCTCCATCCTTGACCTCGCCCCCATCACCGAAGGCGGTTCGGCCGCCGAGTCCTTTGCCAATACCGTGGACCTCGCCCGCCAGGCCGACGCATGGGGCTTCAATCGTTTCTGGATGGCCGAGCACCATGGCATGCCGGGCATTGCCAGTGCGGCGACCTCGGTGCTGATCGGGCATGTGGCCGGGCATACCTCGCGCATCCGTGTCGGTGCCGGTGGGATCATGCTGCCGAACCACGCGCCGCTGGTGATTGCCGAGCAGTTCGGGACGCTCGAGGCGCTGTATCCCGGGCGCATCGATCTTGGGCTTGGCCGCGCGCCGGGTTCGGATCGGGCCACCATGCGGGCGCTGCGGCGGAACCTGGAAAGCAGCGCCGATGATTTCCCGCAGGATGTGATGGAGCTCATGGCCTATTTCGATGGCGAGGGGCCGGTGCCGGCGGTGCCGGGCGGTGGGCAGCGGGTGCCGATCTGGATTCTGGGTTCGAGCCTGTTTGGCGCGCAGCTTGCGGCGGCGCTCGGGCTGCCTTACGCGTTCGCCTCGCATTTCGCACCGGCGCAGATGCTGGATGCGATTGCCGTCTATCGGCGCACGTTCCGGCCCTCGCGCTTTCTGGATGCGCCGTATGTGATGCTCGGCTACAACGTGTTTGCGGCCGATACGGATGACGAGGCGCGCTATCTCGCGACATCGTGGCAGCAGTCGTTCGTGCGTTTGCGCACCGGCCATCCCGGGCGCCTGCCGCCGCCGGTGCGGGGCTACGCCGAGTCGCTGCCTTCGCAGGCGCAGGCGCTGCTCGAGCATGTGTTGTCGTGCACGGCGATCGGGTCGCCTGCGAGCGTCGCCCGCCAGATCCATGCGTTCATCGACCGGACCGGCGCGGATGAGCTCATCATCACCAGCAACATGTTTGACCATGCGGCACGGCTGCGTTCGCATGAGATCGTGGCGGGGTTGATTGGGGGCGCGTAGGGCCTGGTTCGATCGCTGCCGAGAGGCAGTCGCCATTGCAGGAGCGCGCTCGTGCAATGGCGCGGACGCGGTTTTCGAGGTTCGGTCGCGCGCGAGCGCGCTCCTACGGATATCGCCGACGCGGATCCGCCGCTGTGCGGCTTGATCCGCCCTATGGGTCTGACGTCCCGCCCGCAGGCGGGCCAGAGGCCCGCGGTCCGCAGGCATCACACCTTTTCAGAGGCGTCCCGCCCGCAGGCGGGCTGGGGGCCCGCGGTCCGCAGATGGCCGGCGCTCAGGCGCCGAGCAGACGCACCTTGCCGCTGGCCAGGTCGTATTCGGCACCGACCACCCTGGCGCGGCCGGCCTGCACCGCAGTCGCGAGCAGCGGCTGCGCGGCGGCCACGCGCGCCACGTTGTGCTCCACGTTGGCGGCGATCGCGCGTTCCAGCAGCTTGTCGCCGCCAGCCTTCACGACCGGTTCGATGCCGCGTTGCAGGGCATCGGTGATGTCCCAGATGTGGCCAGGCAGGGCCTGCGGTTTCTGGATTTCCTGGATGGTGGCCTTGACCGCGCCGCAGTTGGAATGGCCGAGCACCATCACCAGCGGCGTACCGAGTACCGCGACGCCGTATTCCAGGCTCGCCAGCACGTCCTGGTTGAGGTAATTGCCGGCCACCCGCACCACGAACAGATCGCCCGGCGCCTGGTCGAACAGCAGTTCCGGCGCGACGCGCGAATCGGCGCAGCTCAGGATGGCGGCGATCGGGTGCTGCGCCTCCGCGCGCGCCGCGCGTCCGGCGGAAAAGTCCCGCTGCACCGGCTTGCCGGCCGCATAGCGCGCGTTGCCGGCCATGAGTCGATCAAGCGCGGCCTGCGGCGTGATGGCGTTCTGCGGTTCCGCGTCGGCCAGCGCATGGCGCAGCGGGGCGAGCAGGGACAAGGCCACGATGCCGCTGCCGGCATGCGACAGGAAACGGCGACGCGAAGGACGATGGCTTGTTTGCACGGTGACTCCCTCCAGTACTGCCGTGAATGGAGCCGGAGCGAGGTTCCGGCGGGCGGATCGGACGTGCGCCGCTGCGATTCCAACCGCGGCGGCCGCGTGCCGCACGATAGCACCCTCCGGACTGCGCACGTGCGCGTCGAGCGGCTGCCGGCAGGAGTCTGCCGGGCCTGCTGCAGAAAAGTGGCCGACGCTCGCGCTTTGCGGGTGATGCCGCTCAGCGCGCGTCGAGCAGCGCCGCCTCGACCAGCACGTCGACGCCGCCCGGCGCGCGGATCGCGGCGGCGGGAAGATCGGCGCCGCTGCGCCAGCGCCGCACGGCGTCGTGCTTGGCTGCGCCTTCGACCAGGAACAGCACCTCGCGGGCGCGCGACAGGCGATGCGCGCTCAAGGATACGCGCTCGGGCGGCGGCTTCGGCGCGCCGGAAACGGCCAGCACGTCCGGCGAGCCCGTGGCGGTGCCCCAGTCCTGGCCGGGGAAGAGGCTGGCGGTGTGGCCGTCCTCACCGAGGCCGAGCAGCACCAGGTCGAAATCGCCGACGCCGGCCAGCGCGTCCGCATAGTCGGCGGCGGCGCGCACGGCGCCGCGTTCGGCGGGGATGACATGCACCTGCCCGGCGGGGATCGGCACCTCGGCCAGCCAGGCGTCGGCGGCCATGCGGCTGTTGCGGCCGGGATCATCGTGCGGCAGGCAGCGCTCGTCGCCGAACCATACGTGCCAGCGGCTCCAGTCCGTGTCGGCCCCGCGCAGCAGCGCATAGGCCGCGCGCGGCGTGTTGCCGCCGGCGAGCACCAGGTGGAAGTGGTCGTGGTCGGTGATCGCATTCTCGGCGACGGCAAGGATGCGCTCGGCTGCCACCCGCGGCAGGCGGGCGGCATCGGCCAGCGGATGCCAGCGCACGAGGTCGTCGGCGGAATTGCGTGCACGGGCGGGCATGGTCATTCCTTCCTGATCGGATGCCCGCCAAACTCGTTGCGCATGGCGGCGAGCAGCTTGTCGGAGAACGAATCCGCATCGCGCGAACGCAGGCGCTCGATCAGCGCAGCGGTGATGATGGGCGCGGGCACGTCGAGGTCGATGGCTTCGGCCACCGTCCAGCGGCCTTCGCCCGAATCCACGACGTAGGGAGCGATGCCATCCATGCCGGGGTTCTTGCCGAGCGCATCGGCGGTGAGGTCGAGCAGCCAGGAGCGGACCACGCTGCCGAAGCGCCAGATCTCGGCGATCTGGTGCAGGTCGAGCCTGAAGTCGGCCTTGTGCTTCATGATCGAGAAGCCCTCGGCATAGGCCTGCATCAGGCCGTACTCGATGCCGTTGTGCACCATCTTGGTGAAGTGGCCGGCGCCGACCGGGCCGACGTGGCCCCAGCCGGTGTCCTTGCCAGGCGCCAGCGTCTCGAAGATCGGGCGCAGGCGCTCCACGGTTTCATCGTCGCCGCCGACCATCATGCTGTAGCCCTGGGCGAGGCCCCACACGCCGCCGCTGGTGCCGCAGTCGACGAAGTGGATGCCCTTCGCCGCCGCCGCGCTGGCACTGGCCAGGGTATGCCTGTAGTTGGAATTGCCGCCATCGATGATGGTGTCGCCGGCAGCCAGCCGCGTGAGCAGGCCGTTGACGGTGTCCTCGGTGATCCTGCCGCTCGGCACCATCATCCAGAGGATGCGCGGCGCGGCGAGCCGCCCGACCAGTTCGTCGAGGCTCGCGACCGTGCCGATGCCGGATCGTTCGGCGGCGTTGCGCGCATCGGGGTCCGGATCGAAGCCGGTCACCCGGTGCCCGCCGCGCCCCAGGCGCTCGGCCATGTTGGCGCCCATGCGACCGAGGCCGATCATGCCAAGTTCCATGTCCTCGCTCCTGTGCCGGAAAGGGAAGGGCGGCGCGGTTCTTTCAGGCAGGCGGCGCGTCGCCGGCGCCGAGCCAGCCACCGAAAAAGCCTGCCCGCCGCAGGCCGGCGACGATGTGCGGGCATCCCTGCATCAGCCGCCAGGGCATTCCGCCCAGATGGTTCTCGATCATCAGCATGATGGGGCCGAGATTGAGGCCGTAGTGCCAGGGCGAAATCCATCCGACGGGCGAGTCGGGCACGCCATCGAAGGTCGCGTTGAAGGTGGCCTTGAAGCCGTAGCGGTGCTGGTCGTGCAGGTGCAGGGTATTCACGAAGTGATGAATCGTGGGTAACACCACCTCCGGCGCGAAAGGCAGGGAGGCGACCACCGCCCACGGCGCCAGCGTGCCGTCATCCAGCCCCCAGGGCGCGCCACGCCCCTCGTAGTCGTAGAAGCGCCGCTCGACGCCGTCGATGCGGCGCACCGTGGGCCCGGGGCCATCGCTCGCGGTAATGCCCCAGCAATGCCCGCAATAGCCCTTGAAGCCGCCCGGGTTGTCGATCGCGTAGCGCTGCTGGGCGAGCGTGGCGCGGCGGCTGTTCTCGAAGTAGTCGATGCCCTTGCCGCGCATGTAGTCGTCCTGGATGCCGCGGAAATCGATCCACGCGTGCGAAAGCTGGTGCGTGAACAACGGCCCCGAATAGAGGTAATCCAGGCCGTAGGCGTGCTTCCACTCGTAGGTGGAGGTCCAGGCCTGCCAGGCGCTGGCGGGCACCGCGTGCTCGGGCGCGGCGAGCGCGAGCACGTAGAGCAGCATGGCTTCGTCGTAGCCCTGCCAGCAATAGGCGATGAAGCCGCTCTCGGGGCGCCAGCCGTGGCGCAGCGTGCCCCTGGTGTCCTGCAGCCAGCCCCAGTCGGCGCGGCGGTAGAGCAGTTCGGCGAGCTCCCGGATCTCGCGCTCGGCAGCCGTGTCCGCGGCGAAATAGGCCGCCGCCGAAAGCATGCCGGCGAACAGGAAGGCGCTGTCGACGGAGGACAGTTCGCAGTTCCAGGCGCGCCGTCCGGTGTCGAAGTCGAGGAAGTGGTAGTAGAGGCCGCGGTAGCCGGTGGCGCCAGGCGACTCGCCCTGCTCGCTGTCGCGGAAGAAGCGCAGGCAGGCGAGCGTGCGCGCGATGGCGTGGTCGCGCCCGATCCAGCCGCGCTCGACGGCCATCGGCCAGGCGGCCAACGCCAGCCCGGTGGCGGCGATGCTGGCCGGCCAGTCCGGCGCGGTCTTGTCGCGCACCAGGCCGTTGCGGAGATTGGTCTCGTTCGCGAAATACGAGAAGGCCCGTCGCTCGACGTGGCGCAGGCGCTGCTCGTCGCGGACGCTTGGGCTCGGCATGGTTCCGGCGACACCGTGGATGTCGCCACCATACCCCAGCCGGTCGCGGTGTTCCGCGCTGGTCGCCGTTGCCGGCAGGTTCCTGTTCAGACGCCTACGAACCCTTCAACCGCGCCGTCGCCCGATCGTCCACCAGGCGGCGCAGGCCGCTGCCAGCGCGGTGACGGCCAGCGGCCATCCGTGCAGCCTTGTCAGGGCGATGTCGAGGGTCATGGCGACGCCCGTCTCGCGCATGGCCTGCCCGACCGGCAGTCCGAACAGGCCCGAAATGTCCATGACCGCGCGCAGGCTGAAGGCATAGAGGGTGGCAACGGCGACGCAGGCCACCGCCGCCACGGGTCCGAGCCAATGCCGGGCGTAGCCATGCGCGCGCAGGATCCACGCCGAGATCGCCGCCACCGCGAATGCCAGCGCCACCAGGTCGCGTCGGAACCAGAGGGCCAGCAGGCACCACACCGCACCCGCCGCGAGGGCGGCCATCAAGGCGGTCGCAAGGCCCATCGCACGGGGGCGGGAGCGTGCGGCAGGGAGGCGGGCCATCGGCGGTTCCGGCAGCGGGCGCCGGTGGCGCGCGAAGCGCCCGATGATAGCCGCATCGCGGGTCGGCGCTGCGTCGACCCGCGATGCGCCCGGCTGCAGGCGCGCACCTGGGCGCGACCGGCGCTGCGTCATGATCGCAGCGCCCCGGTCGCGCGCAAGCGCGCAACAGCATCCCGGCTAACCGCAGGGGCGCACCTTGTGTGCGACCCCACGCCGGCTCGCCACTACTCGAAGCCGTTGGCGAAGATGCGGTCGTCCACGACCTCCACCGCGCCGATGTCGCAGCGCGTGCCCTGCGGCCGCGAGATGCCGCGCTGGTCGGTCTCCGCGCAGATGTCATCCGCGGCGGCATCGATCGCCGGGCTCTCGACTGCCGGCATCAGAGTTGGCCCGACGCCGCCGTTGTCGGCCAAGGGAGCGAGCAGCGGGTCGAGGTCGCGCACGTCGGGGCCGCAGATCGCGCCCGCCGGGCAGCCGCCGGCGATCAGGCTGGCACGGATGGTGGGCGTGGCGAACCAGTTGCAGATCTCCACATGGCTGCCGCCGCTGCATTCACCGGCGTCTTCCGGCAACGTGAACGTGCCGCCCCAGAGGATGACGTTGGTGAGGATCGGCTCGCTGGTGCCGTCAAAGCGGGCGTCGTTGTGCATCGAGGCGGCGGTGAAGCGATCGATGTTGCCGTGGAAGGTGACATGGTTCAGCAGCGGGCTGCTGGTGCCGTTGGTGCTGGCTCCGTTGTACATCGCCATGCCCCAGTTGCCGGAGAAGGTGACGTTGATCAGCGCGGGGCTGCTGTCGCCGCCGTTCTCGCCACCGTTGTACATGCCACCACCCCCGTAATTGGCGGCGTTGTTGCGGAAGGTGACGTTGACCAGGGTCGGACTGGCGCGACCGCCGTTGCTCCCCGCGTTGTAGATGCCGCCGCCCATGTCGCCGCTGTTGGCGCTGAACAGCAGGTTGCGCAGGGTCGGGCTGCACTCGTTGCCGGGGCCACTGCCGTCGCAGTGCAGGCCGGCACCAAAGGCGTCGAATGCGGCACCGGTGATCGCGAACCCGTCGAGCACGGTGTTCGCGCTGATGCTGCCAGCGGCAGTGGTGCCGTCCATCGACACGATGCGCTGGCTGTTGCTGCCGCGCCGGTCGGTCCTTTCGACCACGATGCCATCGGCGTCGGTGACGTCGTCGCGGCCGATGTCGCCCGAGAGCACGGTGCGGTGGGCCGCCGGGTCGCGCTGGTCCAGGTGCATTTCGGTGCCGGCGAAGCCGCCATAGACGCGCTGGCCGGGGCGGATATCGAAGCTGATCGTGGTGTCGGTGCCATCGGTCGGCGTGTAGATGCCCTTGGCGACGCGGATCTCGCCGCAACCGGCGTTGGCGAGCGCGTCCTGCAGGCGGGTGTAGGCGTTGGCCCAGCTGCTACCGGTGTTGCCGCCGCTTGCGTCGTGCTTCACGTGGCAGGCCGGTACTTCCACCTCCACCGCGCCGATGTCGCACTTCGTGCCCTGCGCGCGCGGCACGCCGCGCTGGTCGGCCAGCGGGCAGTAGGTGCTGGCCGCCGCGTTGATGGCGGGGCTCCCGGTGTTGGGCAGCAGGGTGCGCGAGAAGCCGCCGTTGTCGGCCAGCGCGCCGAGCGCCGGGTTGGCGGTGATGAGGCCGGAGCACTGCGCGCCAGTCGGACAGCCGCCCTGGACGAGGCTGTCGTGGATCTTCGGCGCCGCGCCCTGGTTGTGGATCTCGGGGCCGGCATTGTTCGCGCTGTCGCCCCACAGGATGGCGCCGTGCAGGATGGGACCTGCGTTGTCGGGATTGGCGCTGGAACCCGAATTGAAGATCGCGCCGCCGCGCGCGGCGGCATTGCCGCTGAAGGTCACGTGCGCCAGCGTCATGCGCGTGTCACCCGTACTGCTGGCGTAGTTGTAGATCGCGCCGCCGTCGGAACTGGCGTTGTTGCCGGCGAAGGTCGCGTTGGCAAGATCGACGCGCGTCGTGCCGCTGCTGCTGGCGTCGTTGTACATGGCGCCACCATAGGTCGCGCTGTTGCCGCTGAAGCCGACCCGGTCCAGCCGCGGGCTGCTGCGTCCCTGCTTGCCATTGTTGTAGATGGCGCCGCCTTCAGAGGCGGCGCGGTTGCCGGTGAACTCCGCATCCAGCAGTTCGGGGTCGGCGCGGCCGGCATTGCCGCCGTCGTTGTACATCGCGCCGCCGTCGCTGGCCTTGTTGCCGGCCAGGCGCACGCGGTTGAGCAGGGGCCGGCTGATGCCGCCGGACACGCCGAGGTTGTACATCGCGCCGCCGCCGCTGCCGGCGTAGTTGCCGCTGAACAGAACGTCGCGCAGCGTCGGGCTGCATTCCTGGCCGGTATTGACGGCACGGCACAGCAGGCCGCCGCCACGGTCGAAGCGGTCGGCCGAGCCGCCGTTGGCCCGTCCGGCGGTGATGACCACGCCGTCCAGCACGGTGCCGCGCGTGAGCGGCCCGCGCGCAGTGCCACCGTCCATCACCACCACGTGATAGCTGTTGCCGTGGCGCGCGCTGTCCGCGTCGGCAACGATGCCGTCGCCATCGGTGGTGTCGTTGTCGTCGATATCGCCGGAGAGCACGCTGCGGTGCGCCTGCGGGTCGCGCTGGTCGCGCAGCGACTCGGTGCCGTTGAAGCCGCCGTAGACGCGCACGCCGGCACGGACGACGAAGCTCTGCTTGCGCTCGTCCACGGTCGGATTGTTGATGTTGGCCGGCAGCACCGGCTTGTAGAGGCCCTTGCGGATCCAGACTTCGTTGCAGGTGTCGTCGGCCAGCGCGGTTTGCAGCGCCATCGGCGACGCCCACGAGGTGCCGCTGCCGTTGCCGTCGGGAGCGACACGGCACACCGCCGCCTCGGCCGCGGGCGCGGCCAGCAGGGTGAGCAGCGCGGTGGCGCGCAACAGGGTGGATGGGTTCATGCTTTCCTCCGTGAGGGATGCTGATCTGGGACCTCTACTAACGCGAACCGGGGTGGAAAACCCCCACTTCGACCTCGCCACGCGTCGAAAACGTGACCGCGCGCACACCTGCGGCGCGGCGCGGATGCCGGCGCATTAGAATTGCGCCATGGATGCTTCCAGGCCCGCGGACATCACCGTGCTGCTTTCCGAGTGGCGGCAGGGCGATCCGGTCGCGCTCGACGCACTGATGCGCCAGGTGTATGCGAACGTGCATTCGATCGCCGCGCGCTCGCTGCGGGCGATGCCGGGCGCGACGCTGAGCGCCACCGACCTCGCCCACGAGGCGTTGCTGCGCCTCCTCGGCAGCGAGGTCGAGTGCGTCGACCGCCATCATTTCTTCCGCGTCGCCGCGCAGGCCACGCGCCAGGTGCTGATCGACGCCGCGCGCAAGCGCCTGGCCGCCAAGCGCGGTGGTGACGCGCCGCGGGTCGAGCTGGACGAGGCACGCCAGGTCGCCGCCAACGACGACGATGCGCGCCTCCTGCACGTCGACGAGGCCCTGCGCGACCTCGCCGTCCGCAACGCGCGGCATGCGCAGGTCATCGAAATGGTCTATTTCGGCGGCCTCGACCGCGCCGAGGTGGCCGCCGCGCTCGGCCTTTCCGACACCACCGTGGACCGCGACCTGCGCCTGGCGAGGGCGTGGCTGAAGACCGCGCTCGCCTCATGAGCCAGCCGCCGCCGCTGGACCGCTACGCCGACCATTTCGCGCGACTCGCGGCGCTGCCGCCAGAGGAGCGCGAGGCCGTCCTTGCCGCGCTGACGCTCGACGCCGAGGAACGCGCACTGCTGCGCCGCCTGCTGGCGGCGGACGCCGAGGAAACCGGCGACCCGCTGGCACAGGCGCTCGCCGGCGGCGCCGCCGCGCAGCTCACCGCGCTCGAACGGCCGCGGCGCCTGGGTGCGTACCGGCTGTTGCGCGAGCTCGGCGCGGGTGGCATGGGCACGGTGTTCCTCGCCGAGCGCGTCGACGGCGGCTTCGCCCAGCGCGTGGCGATCAAGCTGCTGCGCGGCTTTCCCACCGCCGAAGGCCTGCGTCGCCTGCGCCGGGAGCGGCAGATCCTCGCCGGGCTCGACCACCCCAACATCGCGCGCCTGCTCGACGGCGGCGAAACCGCGGATGGCCAGCCTTGGCTGGCGCTCGATCATGTCGACGGCATGCCCCTCCTCGAGCACGCCGCGGCGCATGCGCCGCGCCTGGTCGACCGGCTCGCCCTGTTCGACGCCATCCTCGACGCAGTCGCCCACGCCCACCAGCGGCTGGTGGTGCATCGCGACCTGAAGCCCGCCAACGTGCTGGTCGACGCCGCCGGTACGGTCAAGCTGCTCGACTTCGGCATTGCGCGGCTGCTTGAGGTCGACGGCGATGCGGGCGCCGGCGAAACCTCCACGCGTGTCTACAGCGCCGGCTACGCCAGTCCCGAACAGCGCGAAGGGCGCGCGATCACCACCGCGAGCGACATCTACAGCCTCGGCGTGCTGCTCGGCGAACTCGTCGCCGACACGTCGCGGCCGGCGCCGGATGCGGAGCTCGCCGGCATCCTCGCCAAGGCCACCGAGGACGACCCGGCGCGGCGCTACGCCAGCGCCGGGGCGTTCCGCGATGACCTTGAACGCTACCGCGACGGCCGCCCGGTGCGCGCGGCGCGCATGACGCGCCGCTACCGCTTGCGCAAGTTCGTCGGCCGCCATCGTTCCGGTGTCGCCATGGCGCTGGCCGCGCTGCTCGCGCTCGGCCTCGGCATCTGGCGCCTCGACCACGAGCGCGACCGCGCCGTGGAGGCCGAGATCGCCGCCTCGCGCGATGCCGGGCGCGCCCGCGCCGCGCTGGCCTTCCTCACCGACGCTTTCGACGCCGCCGCGCCGGACAACGCGCTCGGCCCCACGGTCAGCGTGCATGACCTGCTCGACCACGCCCGCGCGCGGCTGGCCGCGCGGGCCGTCGATCCCGCCGTGGCGAAGCCGCTGCAGCGCCTGCTCGGGCATCTCTATGCCGAGCTCGGCGACCCTTCCACCGGCGCCGGGCTGCTGGCGCTCGGCACCGCCGGCGCCGAGGTGCACGACCGCAGCGATGCGCTGGCGCTGGCGCGCGACCACGACCGCCACGCGCAACTGGAGGCGATGAACGGCGACCAAGCGGCCGCGCTCGCCGCCGTCGCGCAGGCTGCCGCCCTGCGCGAGCGTCACGCGCCCGGCGATGCCGACGAGCGCGCCCGCAACCTGCTGTCGCAGGCGCTGGTCCACCACTACGGCGGCGAAAACCCGAAGGCCACCGCCCTCCTGCGCGAGGCGCTCGGCGCCGCCCCGGAAGAGGGAGCCCTCGATGCCGACCTCGAACTCGAGATCGCCGACATGCTGGTATCGACGCTGGTGTTTTCCAGCGAATGCCGCGAGGCTCTGGAACTCGGCGAGGCCGGTCTGGCGCGGGCCGGGATGGGCGCTGCGCCGAGCGCGCGCATCCAGTTCCTGCGCACCCTTGCCACCGCCCATGTCAACTGTGGCGAGGTGGATCGCGCCGAAGCGCTCTACCGCACTGCCATCGCCGAACAGGAAGCGCTGGTCGGCAAGGGCGGCGCGCGCATGTCGGGCCTGCTCAACGACCTCGGCGTGGCGCTCGCGGCGCAGGGCCGCTACCGCGAAGCGTCCGCGGCGCTGGCCGAGGCCGGGGCGATCGACGTCGCCAGCGGCGTGCGCCCGGCCGATTACGCGACCGTGCTCGGCAACCGCGCCTCGGTGTTCGAAAGCGCCGGCGATTACGCGCAGGCGCTGGCGCTGTTCGCGCAGGCGGTGGACGAGATGGATCGCATCGACATGCCGGCCGATGCCGAATCCCGGCGGCGCCTGCTGCGCAACCAGGCGCGCGCGCTGGCCCTCGCCGGCGAGGCGGAACCGGCGGCGGCGATGCTTGCGGACCTTTGCGAGCGCGCCCGCCGGCTCGATGGTCCCGACTCAATCGAGTATCTGATGTGCTCCTGGCAACTGGCGCTCGCCGAGCGCCGCGCCGGTCGCCTCGAGGGCGCCGAGGCGCACCTGCGCGAAGCGGAGGCCGGCCTCGCCGACGTGTTGCCGCCGGAACACGTGTTGTTCGCGCACGCCATCCGCCAGCATGGCGCGCTGGCGCTCGCCCGCGGCGATCCGGCCACCGCGGCGCACCGCTTCGAGGCGGCGCTCGCGCACATGCATGCGGCCGATGCCGCTCCCGTCGACGTCGCCATCGCCCGCGCCGAACTCGCCGCGGCGCAGATTGCCCTGGACCGCCACGACGAGGCCCGCACCGGACTCGCCGAGGCGCTGCCGGTCCTGCGCGACCTGCTGCTGCCGACCGAGGTCAGCCGCATCGAAGCCGAACGCGCCGCCCGCAACCTCGGCCTGCCCTGACCGGCGCAATGGCGCGGCACGGCGGACCCGGCCATCCAGGAATGCAGGAGCGCACCTGGGCGCGACCGCAGCGTGCCCAATTGGCTGCTCCGGTCGCGCCCAAGCGCGATCCCACCGGGGGCAGCTCGCGGTTTGCAGGGGCGCACCCTGTGCGCAACCCGCGCAATGTCACGGAACAAACATGGACGGGGCCTTTCGCCACATCCATCACGCGCCCGTGAGGCGGCTTCAGCCCCGATGCCCTCGCCTCCGGCCGATGCCGGAGCATCGGGACCGAGATCCCTCCCACAAATGAGTCGATTCCCCGCGTCCGAATGTTGCGTCATGTTTGAGATCACGAGTCATCAGGCGCTCGGCGCGCCCGGCCCGCTACGTCGTCAGTCGAGGATTCGCCGCCGGCCCGCGCGGCACCGTATGATTTGCCGTTGCCGCCCTCGCGCCGCCCGGAACCCGCCATGCCGCTTTCACGTGCCGCCCTGATCGCCTGCGCCGCCCTCGCCGCCCTGCTGGCCGGCTGCGGTTTCCATCTGCGCCAGGAAGCCGTGTTGCCGGCGAGCATGCAGCGGCTCTACATCGAGATCGCCGATCCCGGCAGCGCGCTGGCGCGTGATCTCGCCCGCGCGCTGCCCCGTACCGGCGCCACCGTGGTGGCTGCGCCAGGTTCCGACGTCGCCGTGCTGGCGATCGGCGCCAATCGCGTCAGCACCGACGTGCTGTCAGTCGGCGGCACGGCGCGCGCCAACGAGTATTCCATCCGCCACCACGTGGAGTTTTCCGCCCGCGCGGCCGACGGCCGGGTGCTGCTGCCCAGGCAGGTGATCGAACTCTCGCGCGAATTCACCTTCGATTCCACCCAGGCGCTCGGCGTCAACTCGGAAATCGACCTCCTGACGAGGGAACTGGAGCGCGAGATGGTGCAGGCCATCCTGCGCCGCCTGGAAGTGGTCGGCGAGGCGCATCCGGACGCGTGATGGCTACTGCATTGCCCGCCTTCCACCGGCAGCTTGGTGCCGGCGAGCTGAAGCCCGCGTACCTCATCGCCGGCGCCGAGCCGCTGCTGGTGCTGGAGGCCGCCGATGCGCTGCGGGCGCGGGCCAAGGCGCAGGGCTACCTCGAACGCGAGGTGCTGGACGTGGAGGCGAATTTCGACTGGAACCGCCTTGGCGATGCCGGCCGCGCGCTGTCGCTGTTCGCCAGCCGCAAGCTGATCGACCTGCGCCTCCCCACCGGGCGCCCCGGCAAGGACGGCGCCGCTGCAATCCTGGAGTTCTGTGCCGCGCCGCCGCCCGACACCGTGTTGCTGGTCACCGCCAACGAGTGGAGCCGCAAGCACGAAGGCGCGTGGAGCGCGGGCATCGAGAAGATCGGCAGCGTGGTGGTGGCGTGGCCCTTGAAGCTGGAGGAGCTGCCCGCCTGGATCGGCACGCGCATGGCCAGCCGCGGCCTCAAGGCGACGCCCGACGCGGTGCGCTTCCTCGCCGAGCGGGTCGAGGGCAACCTGCTCGCTGCCGCGCAGGAGATCGACAAGCTGGCGCTGCTCCACGCCGGCGCCACGCTGGACGCGGCGATGCTCGAAGCCAGCGTCGCCGACGACGCGCGCTACGACGTGTTCCGCCTCGCCGATGCCGCCATTGGCGGCGACGCCGCGCGGGCGTTGCACATCGTCGCCGGCCTGCGCGAGGAGGGCGAGGAGATCATCCCGCTGATGGGCTGGATGCTGATGCAGCTCCGCGTGCTTTTGCGCCTGTCCGGCGCCGGCGCCAACCTGGCCCAGGCCATGCGCGCCGAACGCATCTGGCCGGCGGCGCGCGAGGCCCTGTTCCGGCGCGCGCTCAAGGCCGGCGGCGCCGAACATTGGGAACGCTGCATCGCCCAGGCCGGGCGCATCGACGCCATGGCCAAGGGTCGTCCACCGGGTGACGCCTGGCGCGAGCTGGAGCGCCTGGTGGCGGCGATCGCCGCGCCGCGCCAGGCCGGCCAGCTGATCGCATGAACGCCGCGCGCCCGCTGGCAATCCTCGGTGGCACCTTCGACCCGATCCACAATGCGCACCTGCGCGTCGCCTGGGAGGCCGGCGAGTTCCTCGATGCCGAGGTGCGTCTCCTGCCCGCCAGCGTGCCGCCACACCGCGCGCAGCCGGTTGCCAGCGCCACCGTGCGCGCAGCCCTGGTCCGCGCCGCCCTGGCCGGGCAGGACCGGCTGATCCTCGACACCCGCGAGCTCGAGCGCCACGGCCCGTCCTACACCGTCGACACCCTGCTTGAGCTGCGCGCCGAACTTGGTCCCTGGCGCCCGCTGGTGCTGCTGGTTGGCGCCGATGCCTTCGCCGGCCTGGCGACCTGGCACCGCTGGCAGGAACTCTTCGGCCTCGCCCACATCGGCGTCCTGACCCGCCCCGGCCACCACGCCCCGCTGCAGGCGGAGCTCCGCGCCGCGATCATCTCCCGCCGTGCCAGCGATCCACGCGCGTTGTCCGAATCCCCCGCCGGCCGCGTGCTGCAGATCCCGGTGACCCCGCTGGAGATCTCCGCCAGCCACATCCGCCAGCTTCTCGCCGAAGGCCGCGACCCGCGCTGGCTAGTGCCGGAAGCGGTGTCGGCCGATCCGCGGTTGCTGGCGCCATACATGGCGGTGCCGGGCGGGGCGTAGCCGCCAGGCGCGCGTCGAAGAATCCAGGTTGCCGTCATTATTCGAAGCTCCTCATGTGGCCGGGTGAAACAGCGCGATGAAAGGTTGCAGCGAAGTTCTGCCGCAACGATCCCCAACCGGGGAAAGATTTCGAAAGGCAACACGGCTTCACCCCGACATCAGGCAAACATGGACGCACCGGAACCAGACAGGATTGCGGATGCCATGTGATTGAATGCCGATGCAGCGTCACGACAGCTCGCCATGAAAAACACCGCCCCTCCATGGCTCTTGCTGGCGACGTGCCTCCTCCTGCTCGTCCCCGCTGTCGCGATGCAGTTCACCACCGCGGTGCGTTGGGGCGTCGGGCCTGTTCCCGCAGCGTGCGTACAGCCTTCTTGTGATCGACGGGAATCGGTTTTACGATGTGCCTATCGATGGTGTTGCTGGTATCCGAAGTGACGACCGTAACGGTTTCCCCGAAATTCCAGGTGGTGATTCCCCGGTCCGTGCGTGAAGCAATGAAACTGCAACCGGGGATGAAGATGCAGGTCATCCCGTATGGAGACCGCATCGAGATGATCCCTGTACGCCCCTTGCGGAGCCTGCGCGGCAGCTTGCGCGGCATCGACACTTCAGTGCCCCGCGATCGCGATCGCGTATGAACGTCGTCGACTCGTCGGCATGGCTGGAGTACTTTGCCGACGGGCCGAACGCGGGCCACTTCGCTACCGCAATCGAGGACACGGAAGAGTTGCTGGTTCCGGCGATCACCTTGCTGGAAGTGTTCAAGCGGGTCAGCCAGCAGCGCAGCGAAACCGTGGCGCTGACCTGTATCGCGGCGATGCGCGCGGGCCAGGTGGTCGATCTCGATGCGACGCTTGCCGTGCAGGCAGCCAGGTTCGGCCTCCAATACAAGCTCCCCCTGGCCGACAGCATCGTCTACGCGACCGCACGGGCAGGGGACGCCGTCGCCGGTGGCCTACGGCTGGCGCGGCCCCTTGCGCGGCTTCGGCCGCGGCGGCCGATGGCCGTCGGCCGCGGCCCCGCGCGGGCCGTGCGCGCCGGCGCGGTGCGGGGCGGCTTCGGCGCGGGTGATGCGCAGCTGCTGGCCGGATACCCACACCTTCTTGAGGTGCTTGAAGATCTCCGCCGGCATGCCGTCCGGGAGGTCGACCAGGCTGTGGTCGTCATGGATGTCCACGCGGCCGATGTACTGGCTGTCCAGGCCCGCCTCGTTGGCGATGGCGCCGACGATGTTGCCGGGCTTCACGCCATGCGCGTGGCCGACCTCGACGCGGAAGGTCTCGAAGCCGGGCTGTGCGTGGCGCGGCGGGCGTTCGCGTGCGGGACGGACTTCCCGCTCGTGCTCCGGCGCGGGGCGGGGCGCGCGGGGTTCATGTGCGGAGGCGGGCTCCTCGCCGGGGTGGGCTTCGCCGTGCCGATGCGGGATCATCGGAGCCTCTGACGGCCCGCGCGCACGATCCTCGCGTGGATGCCGGGGCCGCGGGTGGGAATCCGCGGAATCGCGATTGCGCGGGTCACGCGCGCCCCCGGCATGATCGTAGGCGCCGCCGTGCCGCGCCGCCTCGCGCGGCGACCGCGCCTCGTAGCCGCCGCGTCGCGCCGGGCCTTCATCCGCGTCCTCGTGTCGCTGCGGGGCGCGCGCCTGCGGCTCCAGCAGCAGCGGCCGATCGCCCTGCACCATGCGCGCCAGCGCGGCGGCGATCTCGACCGCCGGCACGTCCTGCTCGGCCTCGAACTGTTCGATGAGCTGGCGGAACATGCCAAGGTCATCCTCACCCAGCGTATCGGTGATGCGCTGCTTGAACTTCGCGATGCGCTGGTCGTTCACCGCCTCGACGCTGGGCAGGCGCATCTCGTCGATGCGTTGGCGCGTGGCGCGCTCGATCACGTGCAGCATGCGCTTCTCGCGCGGGGTGACGAACAGGATCGCCTCGCCGCTGCGCCCGGCGCGGCCGGTGCGGCCGATGCGGTGCACGTAGGCTTCCGGGTCGTAGGGGATGTCGTAGTTCAGCACGTGGCTGATGCGTTCGACGTCGAGCCCGCGCGCGGCCACGTCGGTGGCAACCAGGATGTCGAGCTTGCCATCGCGCAGCTGCCCGATGGTGCGCTCGCGCTGCTGCTGGGCAAGGTCGCCATTGATCGCGGCGGCGGAAAAACCGCGCGCCTGCAGCTTCTCGGCCAGTTCCTCGGTGGCCAGCTTGGTGCGCGCGAAGACGATCATCGCCTCGAAGGGTTCGGCTTCCAGGATGCGCGTCAGCGCATCGAGCTTGTGCACGCCGCTGACGTACCAGTAGCGCTGGCGGATGTTGGTGGCGGTGGTGGTCTTCGCCGCGATGGCGATCTCGACCGGGTCCTTGAGGTGCTCGCGGGCGATGCGCCGGATCGGCGGCGGCATGGTGGCGGAGAAGAGCGCCACCTGGCGTTCGGGCGGGGTCTTCTGCAGCACCTTCTCGACGTCGTCGATGAAGCCCATGCGCAGCATTTCGTCGGCCTCGTCGAGCACCAGCGTGGCGAGGCTGGAAAGATCCAGCGACCCGCGCTCGAGGTGGTCGATGACGCGCCCCGGCGTGCCGACGATGACGTGCGCGCCGCGCTTGAGCCCGCCGAGCTGCGGCGCGTAGCCCTGGCCGCCGTAGATCGGCAGCACGCGGAAGCCCGGCAGGTGCGTGGCATAGCGCTGGAAGGCCTCGGCCACCTGGATGGCGAGCTCGCGCGTGGGCGCCAGCACCAGCGCCTGCGGCGCGGTGCGGGCGAGGTCCAGCCTGGACAGGATCGGCAGCGCGAAGGCCGCCGTCTTGCCGGTGCCGGTCTGCGCCTGGCCGAGCACGTCGCGGCCGGCGAGGAGCGGCGGAATGGTCGCGGCCTGGATCGGCGAGGGTGTTTCGTAGCCGACGTCGGCGAGCGCGGCGAGCAGCGCCGGGCCGAGGTCGAGATCGCTGAAGCTGGGGGATGCGGGCGGGGCTTCGCCCTCCGGGGTGGACATGCTGGGAGGCGTCGGGCTGGCAGACGGCGGATCGCGCAGTTTAGCGCCTCAGCATGTACCGGCGCCGTATCGCGCTGCCGCCCGCTGGATGCCGGCGCGCGGCCGCGCGCCACGCCCGCCATGCTGCACCTATACTGTGGCGGCGCCATCGGTGGCGCATCGACCAGAGGTCATTCCCGCTTGGCCACATCCAGGACTCCCGCCCGGCCGCGCACGGCCGGCGACGCATCATCCAGCCCCGCAGAAAAGGCGCCGGCGAAGAAGCGCGCCATCACGAAGCAGGCTCCCGCGGCCACCGGCGCAACGGCGACGAAGAAGCCGGCGTCCGCGAAGGCGGCAGGCGCCGCGAACAAGTCGACGGCGACGAAGAAACCGGCCGCCACCCCGTCGACCGCCAGCAAGACGGCCACGGCAAAGGCGCCGGCCGCCAGGAAGGCCACCGCGCGCAAGGCCGCGGCATTGACCCGCGCCGTGACCAAGGTGCCCTCGAAGCGCACCGTCGCCAGCGTCACCCCCGCCGCGAAGAAGACCGTCGCGGCGAGCAAGGCGGCGGTCGGCAAGAAGGCGGCCGCCGCGCGCAAGGCCCCGGCCGGGAAGACGGCCGCCGCGCCGCGCAAGGCGCCGGCCGGCAAGCGCCGTTCGCGCGCGCAGGGCGACGGCAGCGCCGATGCCGCCGCGCGCCTGCAGCAGGTGGTGCGTGGCGCGCTCGAGGACCTCAAGGCGCGCGACGTCACCGAGATCGACGTGCAGGGCAAGAGCAGCGTCACCGACCTCCTCGTCATCGCCAGCGGCACCTCCTCGCGGCACGTGAAATCGATCGCCGACGAGGTGATCAAGAAGGCCAAGCAGGCCGGCGTGCCGCCGATCGGCGTCGAGGGCCAGCGCGAGGCGGAATGGGTGCTGGTGGACCTCGGCGACGTCGTGGTGCACGTGATGCAGCCGCGCACCCGCGAGTTCTACGGCCTCGAGCGCCTGTGGGGGCTCGGCGGCGACGAGGACGAATCCGAGGCCGCAGCGGCGACGCTCGCCGGCTGAGGCGGCCGTGGCTGGACCGGAAAACGGCGCCGGCGCCCCGCGCGAGTGCCGGCATGCCGTTCGACCGGCATGGAGCCGTTGGCGCGCTCCGCGGCGCGGCGCATGAAGGCGCGCCTCATCGCCATCGGCGAACGCATGCCCGCATGGGTGGCCGAAGGCTTCGCCGAGTACCGCAAGCGACTTTCGCATGAACTGCCGCTGGAACTGGTCGAGCTTCCGCTCGGTGCACGCGGCAAGGGCCGCGACCCGGCGCGCGCTACCGCGGAGGAGGGCGCGGCGATGCTGGCCGCGCTGCCCCGGGATGCCCACGTGGTCGCCCTCGATGGACGCGGCGGGGCCTGGTCCAGCGAGCAACTCGCCGGTGAACTCGGGCGCTGGCGCATGGGCGGGCGTGATCTCGCCCTGCTGGTCGGTGGGCCTGACGGCCACGCGCCGGACGTGCTGGCGCGCGCCGACCAGCGTTGGTCGCTGGGGCCGCTGACCCTGCCGCACATGCTGGTGCGCCTGATCGTTGCCGAGCAGCTCTACCGGGCCGCGAGCATCGTCGCCGGCCACCCGTACCACCGCGCCTGAGCCCCGTTGCCGGCCGGCGCATCGTGCGTCGCCGCCCTCCGCGTTGCAGGAGCCTGCGTGCAGGCGACCTGGCGTCGGGTCCGTGCGAGGCCCCGGGCGCGACGAGGTCGCTCCTGCAGGCGAATCGTCGTGGGCTGCGTTTCAGGGCGCCAGCGCGACGCCGAACAGCAGCATGGTTTCGCCACGGTTCGGCTCGTGCAGGCCGGCATTGGAGACGTGCCGCAACTGCACGCTGCAGCGTTCGCCCTGCCAGCCGAAGGTGCTCACGAACTGGTAGCCGCTGCTGAGTGCGACGGTGCGCCCCGCGGTCGCCGCCGGCTGGAACGACAGGAACCAGGAGCGCCAGCGCGAGGCGGGATCGCGCACGCGCAGCCGCACGCCCGCGGCGGCGAGCCAGACGGTCTCCTCCGGCGTGTAGCCACGCTCGACCGGACCGCGGATGTTGCGCCCGTCGATCCAGCCGATGGAGAAATCCGGCGCCCAGGTGAAGTCGCTGGAGCCGAGCGGATGCTCGGCGAGGACGCTTTCGAGGAACACCGCTGCCGTCGCATGGTGGCCCATGAAGCTCGGCCCGGCCTCCAGGTTGAGGAGCGGCGCGGCGCCGAGCGGCGCACATGCGACCAGGCCAGCCAGCATCAGGATGGAACGCGACGGTACCGCGCGGCGCATGGCGATCTCCAGGAGCGGAATGCGATGTGCGGTGCCGGGTCGCGGCGTGCACGCCACGAATATTGCGAGTAGGTCCCTGGAAGACAAGATGCGCCGTTCCGGTTTTCGCGCAGGGCGGCTCGCGGGTTCTCCGCTCGTTCAGCCGATCACCATCCGGCTCAACACTCGACCACGTTGACCGCGAGCCCGCCGCGGCTGGTTTCCTTGTACTTGTCCTTCATGTCGCGGCCGGTTTCGCGCATGGTGCGGATCACCTTGTCGAGCGAGACATGGTGCTTGCCGTCGCTCTTCATCGCCATGCGCTGCGCGTTGATGGCCTTCACCGAGCCCATCGCGTTGCGCTCGATGCAGGGGATCTGCACCAGGCCGCCGATCGGGTCGCAGGTGAGGCCGAGGTTGTGCTCCATGCCGATCTCGGCCGCCATCTCCACCTGCAGCACCGTGCCGCCCAGCGCCGCGGTGAGGCCGCCGGCGGCCATCGAGCAGGCGACGCCGACCTCGCCCTGGCAGCCGACCTCGGCGCCCGAGATCGAGGCGTTCTCCTTGTAGAGGATGCCGATCGCGCCGGCGGTCAGCAGGAAGCGCAGCACGCCCTCGTCATCCGCCGCGGGACAGAAGCGCTTGTAGTAATGCAGGACCGCCGGAATGATTCCGGCTGCGCCGTTGGTCGGCGCCGTCACCACGCGGCCGCCGGCGGCGTTTTCCTCGTTCACGGCGAGCGCGTAGAGGTTGACCCAGTCGAGGATCGTCAGCGGGTCGCGCAGGGCCGCTTCCGGGCGGTCGCGGAGTTCGGCGTACAGCTCCGGTGCGCGGCGGCGCACCTTGAGCCCGCCCGGGAGCGTGCCGCCCTGGCGGATGCCGCGCTCGACGCAGGCCTTCATGGCCGCCCAGATTTCCAGCAGGCCAGCACGCACCTCGGACTCGCTGCGCCACACCTTCTCGTTCTCGAGCATCAGGTCGGCGATCGTGAGGCCGGTGCGGGCGCAGACGCCGAGCAGTTCGTCGCCGCTCCGGATCGGGTAGGGCACCACGGTGGTGTCGGCGACGATGCGGTCGGTCGCCGCCTCGTCGCCGTTCACCACGAAGCCGCCGCCGACCGAGTAGTAGTCGCGCGAGGCGAGTTCGTTGCCGGCCGCGTCGTACGCCGAGAAGCGCATGCCGTTGGAGTGGTGGGGCAGCTTCTGGCGCTTGTTGAAGAGGAGGTCGGCCTTTTCGTCGAAGGCGATCTCGTGGCGGCCGAGCAGGCGGATGCGGCGACTCTCGCGGATGCGCTGCAGCCGCCCGGGGATCGAATCCGGATCGATGCGGTCGGGCCACTCGCCCTCCAGTCCGCACAGCACCGCCTTGTCGCTGCCGTGGCCGCGGCCGGTCAGGGCCAGCGAGCCGAACAGCTCGCAGCGCACGCGGGCCACCCGCTCGAGCACGCCGGCCTCGTCCAGCCAATGCCCGCAGAACCGTGCCGCCGCGCGCATCGGCCCCACCGTGTGCGAGGAGGAGGGCCCGATGCCGATCTTGAAGATGTCGAAGACGCTGACGGCCATGGTGTGGAGCGGACGGAAGGGAACGGGTCATTCTATCCGCTGGCCGGGAGCACTGGGGCCGGGGCGGCGCGTGCGGTCGGCTGAGCAGGCCCTCGGGTATCCTCGAGGTTGCAACCGGAAGAGCAGGCGCATGGAGCCGTCCGAGACCCTGAACGCGGAACCGAAGTCCCTCGCCCTCTACCAGCGCGACGACTGCCCGCTCTGCGACCACGCGCTGGCGGTGCTCGCGGCCGCGCATGCGCCGGAGTTCGAGACGGTGTGGATCGACGATGAGCCGGAACTCGAAGCGCTTTACGGCGCGCGCGTACCGGTGCTGCGCGATGGCGCCGGACGCGAGCTGGACTGGCCGTTCGACCCCGCGTCGGTGCGGCGCTGGCTGGAGGCGCCGTGAGTCCGGTTAGAGTCCTTGGCGATCCAACCGCCAGCCGTGCACGACCGAGCTGATCGCGGCGCACCGCTCACCTGCACGCCGGCTCTCGCCCGCAGGAGCGCACCCTGTGCGCGACCGGCGCCACATCGAACACAAGACGCCGGGTCCGCCCATACGCAGCCTCCGCCAGCGCTGCGCCCTGTAGGAGCGACCGTGCTCGCGACCGACTGCCGAGAGCGTAATCGCGGCCCATGGCCAGGAGCGTCAGGCCGGTGCCCGGCCCTTGAGGCGCTTCAGGATCTCCCCGCGCGCCTCGCGCAGGATCGAATCGCGGTCGAGGCTGGCGACGATGTCGGCGACGACCCGCTTGGGACCCTGCTCGCCCCAGGACTTGCCGGCGACGAGGTATTTCTCGGCGGCGCGGCCGACCAGTTCCGTCGCATACCAGGCCAGCGCGCCCTGCGCGCCGGCGGTGACGGCGGTGGAGAGGCCGGCGCTGATGCCCTTGAGCGCCGAGGCAACCAGGTGCACGCCCCAGATCGCCCCCATGAGGGCGGCGAGCTGGGCTGAGATGACGCCGATCAGGCGCCCGGCTTCGCTGCGCGTCAGCGGCAGGCCGTAGACGCGGCCGAGATGCATGACTAGCGCCGCGTCGAGCGCGCCGGCGGCAAGGAGGTCGGCCACCGGAATCGGGTTGAGCGCGACGGCCAGCGCCTTGGCGATGCAGTACTGGCGGATCACCTTCGCCGCGAGTTCACGCCGCGCGGCGGCGATGCGCGCGGCGACCTGGTCGGAAACGCGGCCCGCGAAGAGGCTCGCGTTGAGCGCGGCGAGGGTCTTGCCTTCCCGTTCCAGCACCGCGGTGAGGCGGGCGCGCAGCGCATCGAGATCCGGCATGCGTTCGACCAGTTCGGTGCTTTCCGCGCCCTGGGCGTCCATTCGCACGCGCTTGACCGGCGCGGGCTGGGCGGCGATCGCCACCACGTCCTCGGCGCGCACGCAGCCGGCGGCGCGTTCGCGCAGGCGTTCCAGCAGGTGCTCGAGTTCCTCCACGCCGTAGCGGTCGGCCTTGTTGAGGGCGAGCAGCAGCGGGCGCTCGGTAGCGGCCAGCGTCGCCAGGGCATCGCGCTCGCGCTGCGTCATGTCGCCGTCGACCACGAACACGACCAGATCGCTGACCGCGGCGACGTCGAAGGCGAGGCGCTCGCGCGCCTCGCCGTCCAGCTCGTCGATGCCGGGCGTATCGATCAGGTGCACGCCGCTGCCGCCGACCTCGCGCCAGCTCTCCTGGTGCGATTCGCGGGTGGTGCCATGGAGCACGCCGACTTCGAAGGCGTCCTCGCCGAGCAGCGCGTTGGCGAGCGCCGACTTGCCGACGCTGACGCGCCCGAACACGGCGATGTGGAGTTCGCCGCGTTCGAGCTTGGCGAGCATCGATTCCAGCCGCGCGAAGTCGGCAGCGAGGCCGTTGCGTACCGCGGCGGGGATCGAGTCATCGTCGAGCAGCGCGCGCAGGCTTGCGGCGGCCTGGCTGGAATGCGCGTCGCCGATCGGATGCGCCGCATCGGTGCTCCCGCGTGCCAGCCGACCACGCAGGCGCCGCCACAGCGAGGAGAAGGCGTCAGTGGGAGCGGTCATGGAATGGTTTCAGCGGGCGCCGGGCCAAGGCCAACGGCGGCCGGACAGGAGCCCGGCGCACGCAGAGGTGCGCTCCGCGTGACGAGGGCGGGCGTTCATGCGCCTCAGCCCCCGGCCCTCAGCACTAGATGCCCCGTCACCTTCACGTCCGCGCCGATGCCGTCCCAGTCCTTGTCCACGCCGAGGCCGAAGTCCTTGCGCGCCAGCGTGGTGGATACGTCGAGGGTGGCAGCCTCGCCCGTTTCGGCAAACGTCACCTTGAGCACCACCGGCCGGGTCCGGTCGCGGAGGGTGAGCGTTCCCCTCGCCTCGACCGAGCCGTCCGCGGCCTTCGCGAACGACTCGGTGACGAAGCGCGCCTTGGGGAATTTCGCGATGGCGAAGAAATCGCCGCCCTCGAGCGTGTCGTCGCGCTCGGCATTGCCGGTGTCGGCGCTGGCGAGGTCGACCGTCACCTCGAACTTCGCCGTCGTGAGGTCCGCCGGGTCGTAGGCGATGCGGGCATCGAAGGTCTTGAAGCGGCCTTCGAAGGCCTCGCCGTCGTAGCTGCCCTGGAAGGCGAGGGTGCTGCGTGCGGGATCGACCTGCCAGTCGCGGGCGGAGGCGGGCAGCGGCAGCAGGCAAAGCATGAAGAGGAGGGAACGGAGCATGGCGGTGATCCTCAGGGTTGGGAGCGCGACGTGCGGGCGCGCCCGAAAGGCAGCATGCGGCGCAGCACGTCGTCGCGATTGACGAAATGATGGACGAGGGCGATGGCGGCATGGCCAGCGGCGACCACCGCGAGCGCCCAGAAGATGGCGACGTGCAGCGTCTGCGCGGTCTGCGCGAAGGCCTTGTCGGCCTCGACCAGGTGCGGCAGCTTCAGCCAGCCCCACCAGTAGAGCGGGCGCAGGTTGCTGGCCGAATCGAACAGCCAGCCCGACAGCGGCACCGCGAACAGCAGGCCATACAGCAACACGTGGCCGATCCGCGCGCCGAGCGCCTGCGCCTGCGACATGCCGGCCGGCATGTCCGGGCGCCTGTCGACGGCGCGCCAGGCCAGGCGGAGAACCGCCAGCAGCAGGATGGTGAGCCCGAGCGATTTGTGGAAGTTGTAGATCGGGATGATGCTCGGCCGCTTGGGCAGGCCGACCATGTAGAGGCCGATCGCCGCCTGCACCAGGATCAGCGCGACGATGATCCAGTGGAAGGACTGGGCGACGCTGCCCCAGCGCCCGGCGCTGCTGCGCAGGCTCATGGCGGCGTGTCCCCGGCGTCTTCGCCGGAGGCATTGCGGTCGCGCAGGCCCTCGATTTCGATGAACACCTTGATCTCCCTGCCGATCACCTCGGCGTAGCGGTCGATGCCGAAGGCCATCCGCGGCACGCTGGCGGTGGCGGAAAAGCCCGCCTTGTAGCGGAACATGTACGGATCGACGGCGATCCGGTTGAGGGTGACGGCGATGTCGAGCGGTCGCGTGCGGCCGTGCAGCGTCAGCTCACCGTGGATGAGGCCGTGGCGGGCATCGTCCTGTGCCACGCTGCGGCTTCTGAAACGCGCCGTCGGCCAACGCTCGGTATCGAGCAACTGACCGGAGCGGATTGTCTCGTTCCACTTGGCGTCACCCATGTCGACGCTGGCGAGGTCGAGCTCCACGTCAACCGCGCCTTGCGACCAGTCGTCCGGGTCGAAGCGGAACCAGCCCTGCTTCAGCCGCACGCGGCCGAACGGCGCCGAGAATCCCTGGTGATCGACCTGGAACAGCACCTGCGTGTGCACCGGGTCGAGCCGGTAGACCGCCGGCGTGGCGAACGCCGGCGGCAGCCAGGCGAGCGTGGCCAGGCAGACGAGCGGCAGCAGCGATGGCGAACGGATGGCCATGCGGCCAGCTTGGCAAAAAGCGCCGCGGCGTGCCAGCGCTGGGGCGTGAACGCTGTGTTCCCTTGCGGCGGCGCCGCCGGGCCTGCGTGCAGACGGGCCGGCCGCGGCCGTGCAGATCATCGGTCGCGACCACGGCCGCTCCTACACAGCGCGGTGTGGAGGTTGCGTGCAAGGATGCGCGTCGCAGGCACGGTAGACACTCTGTTCCAAGTCAAGCGGTTTTGATGTCCGCGTAGAGGAGTTCGGAGTCGTAGGGCTGAGGGTCTTTCATGATGGCCCAGGCGGCGGTGAGCATCTTGCGCATGATGGCGACGGTGGCCTGCATCTTCTTCTTACCACGC
>JAFKNA010000004.1 GCA_017305135.1 Lysobacterales bacterium
TTGTACGAGCGCTTGGTCGCGCGGGGAAAGCCGCCCCTGCTGGCCCTCGGCGCCGCGATGCGCAAGCTCCTCCACCTCGCCTGGGGCGTCATTCATTCCGGCAAATCATTCGACCCGAAAATCGCTCTTGCCTAACCTCGATCAAGACGATATCTACCGCGGGAATGGCCGCGTACGATGCCGTGTAGGAGCGACCGTGGTCGCGACCAAGACGTCGCACGCATCCAATGCCCGGTCGCCTGCACGCATGCTCCTACCGCGGGAATGGCCGCGTACGATGCCGTGTAGGAGCGACCGTGGTCGCGACCGGGGCGTCGCACGCATCCAATGCCCGGTCGCCTGCACGCAGGCTCCTGCAGCGGGAATCGGCCGCGTGCCCCGGTGCCGGGCGGCCCGGCGATGGCGCCGAAGCCGCCCTTGCACCTTGCCCTGTCGCGTCAGGCCGCCTTCCTGCCGGCGAGCTGGCGCAGCACGTACTGCAGGATGCCGCCGTGGCGGTAGAAGTCGCGCTCCTTGGGCGTCAGCAGCATGACGTCGACGGTGAACTCCTTGCGGCTGCCGTCGGGAGCGGTGGCGACGACCAAGGCGGTGCGCGCGTTGCCGTCATCGAGGCCGGTGATGTCGAAGGTTTCACGCCCGGTGAGGCCGAGCGACGCGGCATCCTGGCCCTCCTGGAACTGCAGCGGCAGCACGCCCATGCCGACCAGGTTGGAGCGGTGGATGCGCTCGAAGCTCGCCGCGATCACCGCCTTGACGCCGAGCAGCAGGGTGCCCTTGGCCGCCCAGTCGCGGGATGAGCCGGTGCCGTATTCCTCGCCGGCGATCACCACCAGCGGCGTGCCTTCGGCCTTGTACTTCATGGCGGCGTCGTAGATGGCCATCTGCTCGCCGCTCGGTATGTGCACGGTGTAGCCGCCCTCGACGCCGTCCAGCATCAGGTTCCTGATGCGGATGTTGGCGAAGGTGCCGCGCACCATCACGTCGTCGTTGCCGCGGCGCGATCCGTAGGAGTTGAAGTCGCGTGGCTCCACGCCCTTGCCGATCAGGTAGCGCCCGGCCGGGCTGTCCTTCTTGATCGCACCGGCGGGGGAGATGTGGTCGGTGGTGATCGAATCGCCGAACAGGCCCAGCACGCTCGCGCCGTGGACGTCGCCGACCGGCTGCAGCTCCATGGTCATGCCGTCGAAATAGGGCGGGTTCTTGATGTAGGTGGAATCGCTCCACTCGTATACCGCGCCTTCCGGCGAGACCACCGAGTTCCAGCGGCTGTCGCCGTTGAAGACCTCGGCGTAGTTGCTGCGGAACATCTCCGGCGAGATGGAATCGTGCACGAGGTCGGCCACCTCGCGGTTGCTCGGCCAGATGTCCTTGAGGAACACCGGCTGGCCGTCGCTGCCGGTGCCGAGCGGCTCGCGGCTGAGGTCGATGTCGAGCGTGCCGGCCAACGCGAAGGCGACCACCAGCGGCGGCGAGGCCAGGTAGTTCATCTTCACTTCCGGATGGATGCGGCCCTCGAAGTTGCGGTTGCCGGACAGCACCGCGCCGACGGCGAGGTCGCCCTCGCTGATGCCGGCGCTGATTTCAGTGGGCAGCGGCCCGGAGTTGCCGATGCAGGTGGTGCAGCCGTAGCCGACGAGGTAGAAGCCGACCTTCTCAAGTTCCTTCAGGAGATCGGTCTTCTCCAGGTAATCGGTAACCACGCGCGACCCGGGCGCCAGCGACGGCTTGACCCAAGGCTTGGGCTTGAGACCGCGCGCCGCCGCCTTCTTCGCCACCAGGCCGGCGGCGAGCATCACCGCCGGATTGGAGGTATTGGTGCAGGAGGTGATAGCGGCGATCACCACCGAGCCGTCGTTCAGGGTGAAGCGATCGCCATTCATGGATACCCGCACGCCGCCGTTGAAGACGTCATTGGCGGGATTGCCGATCGCCACTGCGCCGCCCTCGTTGGCGAAATCGCCGACGTCACGCTCGCGCGGCTTGCGGTGCGCAGTCAGCGTGGTGATCGCCTCGCGCGTGCTCCTGCCGGTGTCCTCCAGCGCCACGCGGTCCTGAGGACGCTTGGGGCCGGCGAGCGATGGACGGACCTCGTCCATGTCGAGGTCCATGACCACCGTATACTCCGCGGCCGGCGTGCCGGCGTCGTGCCACAGGCCCTGCGCCTTCGCATAGGCCTCGACCAGGGCGATCTGCTCGTCGCTGCGGCCGGACAGGCGCAGGTAGTTGAGCGATTCCTGGTCGATCGGGAAGATGGCGCAGGTCGCGCCGTACTCGGGCGACATGTTGCCGATGGTGGCGCGGTCGGCAAGCGGCAGATGCTGCAGGCCCTCGCCGAAGAACTCGACGAACTTGCCGACCACGCCCAGCTTGCGCAGGCGCTGGGCCACGGTGAGCACCAGGTCGGTGGCGGTCACGCCTTCCATCAGGCGGCCGGAAAGCCTCACCCCGACCACCTGCGGAATCAGCATCGATGACGGCTGGCCGAGCATGGCCGCCTCCGCCTCGATGCCGCCGACGCCCCAGCCGAGCACGCCGAGGCCGTTCACCATGGTGGTGTGGCTGTCGGTGCCGAACACCGTGTCCGGCCACGCCCAGGCCTCGCCATCGCGCTCGCCGGTCATCACCACGCGCGACAGGTACTCGAGGTTCACCTGGTGCACGATGCCGGTGCGCGGCGGCACCACCTTGAAATTGTCGAAGGCCTTCTGGCCCCAGCGCAGGAAGGCGTAGCGCTCGCGGTTGCGCTCGAACTCGATCTCGGCGTTCTTCTCCAGCGCATCCTCGCTGCCGAATACGTCCACCTGCACCGAGTGGTCGATGACCAGCTCCAGCGGCACCACCGGATTGATCTGGGTGGCGTCGCCGCCGAGCTTCACCACCGCGTCGCGCATGGCGGCGAGGTCGACGACGCAGGGCACGCCAGTGAAGTCCTGCAGGATGACGCGCGCCGGGGTGAAGGAAATCTCGGTGTCCGGTTCCTTCTTCGCGTCCCAGTTCGCGACCGCCTCGATCTCCTTCGTGGTGACGTTGAGGCCGTCCTCGTGGCGCAGCAGGTTCTCCAGCAGGATCTTCATCGAGTAGGGCAGGCGCGCGACCGGGAAACGCCCGGCGAGCTTGGGCAGGCTCACGTACCGGTACCGCTTGCCGTCGACCTCGAGGGTGCTGCGGGTGGCGAAGGTATCGGTCATGGCGTGCTCCTGGGCTGGCGAGAGGGATATCGGACGGGGGATTCCGCCGCGAACGGCGGCGGGAAACCCCTATTATCGCCCGAATGCGGCGGCGCGGCATGAGCCAGCCGGAAGCGCCTGGCTCCGGCCCGGTGCCGGCATCGAAAGGGCGTCGGACTGAAGTCCTCCCATCCGGTATGGGGGCTGGCGTTCCTCCCACAAGCCAGGTGCGCGTCGCACCCTGTAGGAGCGGCCTCAGCCGCGATGCTTCCGGGTCGGGAATGTCGGAAAAGCGTCGCGACTCATGTGCCTCCCACGGATTGGCCCTGCCGCCATCGCTTTTTCCCGATTCCCTTCAGGCCGCGAACTGCAGCCGCGCGAGTTCCGCGTAGAGGCCCTCCTCGCGCACCAGCTCCGCGTGCGTGCCCTGGGCGACGATGCGGCCCGCTTCCATCACCACGATGCGGTCGGCGCGCTGCACGGTGGCCAGGCGATGCGCGATGACCAGGGTGGTGCGGTGCCGCATCAGGCGTTCGAGGGCCTGCTGCACGTAGTGCTCCGATTGCGCATCGAGGCTGGAGGTGGCCTCGTCCAGCAGCAGCACCGGCGCGTCGCGCAGCAGCGCGCGGGCAATGGCGATGCGCTGCTGCTGGCCGCCGGAGAGGCGCACGCCGCGCTCGCCGAGGTAGGTGTCGTAGCGCTCAGGCATCGCCTCGATGAATTCGTGCGCCTCGGCGGCGCGCGCGGCGGCGACGATGTCCTCCAGCGCCGCCCCGGTGCGGCCGAAGCCGATGTTGCCGGCGGCGCTGGCGCCGAACAGCACGGCGTCCTGCGGCACCAGCGCGAAGGCGCCGCGGAGGTCCGGCAGCGCCAGCGCACGGATATCGGTGCCGTCCAGCGTGATGCGGCCCCGCTGCGGATCGTGGAAGCGCAGCAGCAGCTGGAACACCGTGCTCTTGCCGGCCCCGGAAGGGCCGACCAGCGCCACCGTCTCACCCGGCGCCACCTCAAGCGTGAAATCTTCCAGCGCGGCACGATCCGGGCGCGAGGGATAGTGGAAGGTGACCGCATCGAAGCGGATCTCCCCGCGCGCCGACGCCGCCAGGGGCACGGCCGGCTGCGGCGAGCAGATTTCCGCGCGGGTGTCGAGCAGCTCGCCGATGCGGCCGAGCGCGCCGGCGGCGCGCAGGAGCTGTCCCCATACCTCGCTGAGCGCGCCGACCGAGCCCGCCGCCAGCACCGCGTACAGCACGAACTGGCTGAGCACGCCGACCTGCATGGCGCCGCCGATCACCGCCTTGGCGCCGGCCCAGAGCACCAGGGTGATGGCGCCGAAGACGAGCACGATCACCAGCGCGGTGAGCGAACCGGTCATGGCGATGCGCCGCTTCGCCGTGGCCAGCGCGCGCAGCACCGCCTCGCTGTAGCGCGCCGATTCCTGCGGCTCGCGCGTGTAGGCCTGCACGGTGTGCATGGCGGTGAGGGTCTCGCCGGCGATCGCCGAGGTGTCGGCGATGCGGTCCTGGCTCTCGCGCGAGAGGCGCGCCACGCGCCGGCCGAACACCACGATCGGCAGCACCACGGCGGGAATCACCATCACCGCGTAGCCGGCCAGGCGCGGGCTGGTGGTGATCATCAGCACCACGCCGCCGACCAGCGTGACGACGCTGCGCAGCGCCACCGAGAAGGTCGAGCCGACCACCGTCTGCACCACCTCGGTGTCGGCCGCCAGGCGCGACACCAGCTCGCCGCCGCGGGTGCGCTCGAAGAAGGACTGGTCGAGGGTCAGCAGATGGTCGTAGAGGCGCCGGCGCAGGTCCGCGGCGACACGCTCGCCGAGCAGGCTGACGAAGAAGAAGCGCGCCGCGGTGGCGATCGCCAGCACCACGGCCACCACGAACAGCCCGGCGAAGGCGGTGTTGATCGCGGCCGCGTTCTCCGGCGTGAAGCCGCGGTCGATCATGATCCGCACCGCCTGCGGCAGCACCAGCGTGGCGGTCGAGGAGAGGGCGAGGAAACCGAGCCAGCCGGCGATGAGGCCGCGATAGGAGCGCAGGTACGGCGCGAGCCGCTTCAGCGTGCGCAGGCGACGTGGACTCTCTCCGCGGGATTCGGGCATCGATGGCGCGCCTGTGGGTGACCTGCAAGCACCTGCGGCTTGCCGGGAGTGGATTCAACCGTCGGCCGGGTCGAGCTCGCGCACCTCGCTGCGCCCGCGGCTGAGGTCGCGCAGCCAGCCGCGGAAGTCGTCGAGGCGCTCGCGTGGCAGGCGCAGGGTGAGCTCCGCGCCTTCGGCGTGGAAGCGCTCCTCCAGCTTGCTGGCCGAGAACTCCGGCAGCCGTGCGTGGAGGCTGGCCAGCAGCGCGAACCCGCAGTCGAAGCGGATCTCGGCAAGGTCGACCAGCGGACGACGCGGCGCCGTGCGCAGGCACTCCGCCGCGGTGCCGCCATAGGCGCGCACGAGCCCGCCGACGCCGAGCTTGATGCCGCCATACCAGCGCGTGACCAGCACGGCCACGCGGTCGAAGCCCTGGCCCTCGATGGCCGCCAGGATCGGCCGCCCGGCGCTGCCGCCCGGCTCGCCGTCGTCGTTGAAACGGTAGTCCTGGCCGATCCGGTACGCCCAGCAGTTGTGCGTGGCATCGGCGGTGCCGACGCGCGCGATGAACGCCAGCGCCGCGGCGGCATCCTCCACGGATTCGGCGAGCGCGAGGAAGCGGCTCTTGCGGATCTCCTGCTCGAGCGATGCGGGCGCGGCGAGGGTGTGGAGCTGGGTCATTCAAGCAGTGTAATGGCCGTTGCTTGCCAGAGCCGGCAACGGCGACAGCGGCCGGACAGGTGCCCGGCCCTCCCGGGAAGCGCCACCAGATCGGAACGTGGCGCATCAGCCTGGGAGTGGCCGAGCCCCAGCTCGGCCGCTTCAGCCGCCTGGGGGCATGGTCATTCCGCGCCGCGATGCGACGTGAAGAGCGGCCGGTCGGGAGACCGGCCCTCCCAGGGAAGCGCGAGGCCGAATGGCGATCCGGGGATGGCCGAGTCCCAGCTCGGCCGCTGTGGCCTCGGAGGATGACTCGCGGTCAGCCCGCCGCCGTCACGCCGCCATCCGCGCCCCAAGCGCCGACAGCAGGTCGCTCGCCGCGCGCAGCCGTTCGGCGGCGCCTTCCAGCGGCAGCTTGAACTTCAGCTTGTCCTGGCCATCGAGCGCATAGACGCGCGGCTGGCCCTGCACCAGGCGGATCACGGTGAGCGGTTCGACGGCGGGCTTGGGCGTGAACACGACGCGGCCGCCGTTGGCGCCCATCTCCAGTTTCCTGATGCCGAGCGGGGTGGCGGCGAGCTTGAGGCGGGTGACGGCGAAGAGATTCTTGACCTGCTCGGGCAGCAGCCCGAAGCGGTCGATCATCTCCACCTGCAGGTCGCGCAGTTCCTCCTCGCTGCGCGCGCTGGCGATGCGCTTGTAGAGCGTCAGTCGGGCGTTCACGTCCGGCAGGTAGTCGTCCGGGATCAGTGCCGGCAGGTGCAGTTCCACCTCCGCCTCGGCGTCGCTGGCAAGGTCGAAATCCGGCACCTTGCCGGATTTCAGCGCGCGCACGGCGCGGTCCAGCATGTCCGTGTAGAGCGAGAAGCCGACTTCCTCGATCTGTCCCGACTGCTCCTCGCCGAGGAGCTCGCCGGCGCCGCGGATCTCCAGATCGTGCGTGGCGAGCGTGAAGCCGGCGCCGAGTTCGTCCAGCGAGGCCAGCGCCTCCAGGCGCTTTTCCGCGTCGGCGGTGATCGAGCGCCCTTCCGGCGTCATGAGGTAGGCGAAGGCGCGGTGGTGGGAGCGGCCGACGCGCCCGCGCAACTGGTGTAACTGGGCGAGGCCGAAGCGGTCGGCGCGGTCGATGATGATGGTGTTCGCGCTCGGCACGTCGATGCCGGATTCGATGATGGTGGTCGACACCAGCACGTTGAAGCGCTGGCGATAGAAGTCGAGCATGATCTGCTCGAGTTCCTTGTCCGGCATCTGGCCGTGCGCGAAACGGATGCGCGCCTCGGGCATCAGCTCGGCAAGCTCGCGCGCGGTCTTCTCGATCGTCGCCACGTCGTTGTGCAGGAAATACACCTGGCCACCGCGCGCGTGCTCGCGCTGGATCGCCTCGCGGACGGTCGCGGTGTCGTAGGGGCCGATGAAGGTCTGCACGGCGACGCGGTGCTCGGGCGGGGTGGCGATGATGGACAGGTCGCGCAGGCCCGCCATCGCCATGTTGAGCGTGCGCGGGATGGGCGTGGCGGTCAGGGTGAGGATGTCGACCTCGGCGCGGAGCTTCTTCAGCACCTCCTTCTGGCGTACGCCGAAGCGCTGCTCCTCGTCGATGATGACGAGGCCGAGGTCCCTGAACTTCACGTCCGGCTGCAGCAGCTTGTGGGTGCCGATCATGATGTCGACCTGGCCCTCGGCGAGCCTGTCGAGCGCGGCGCGGACCTCCTTCGACGTCTTGAAGCGCGACAGCACCTCGACCCGCACCGGCCAGTCGGCGAGGCGGTCGCTGAAGTTTTGGTAGTGCTGCTGGGCGAGCAGGGTGGTCGGCGCGAGCAGCGCGACTTGGCGCCCGGCGGTGGCGGCGGCGAAGGCGGCGCGCAGCGCCACCTCGGTCTTGCCGAAGCCGACATCGCCGCAGACCACGCGGTCCATCGAGCGCCCGGTGGCAAGGTCCGCCAGCACCGCCTCGATGGCGGTGGCCTGGTCCGGCGTTTCCTCGAACGGGAAGGCGGCGGCGAACTGCTCGTTCATGTCGCGATCGATGTCGAGCGCGGTGCCCGGGCGCGCCTCGCGCTGCGCGTAGATGGCGAGGAGTTCGGCGGCGACGTCGCGCACCTTCTGCGCGGCCTTCTTCTTCGCCTTTTCCCAGGCGTCGCCGCCGAGCGCGTGCAGCGGCGCGAGTTCCGGCGCGGTGCCCGAATACCGCGAGATCAGGTGCAGTTGCGCCACCGGCACGTAGAGCTTGTCGCCCCTGGCGTACTCGAGGGCGAGGTATTCGGACGAATCGCCGCCGACATCGAGCGTGGTCAGGCCCTGGTAGCGGCCCACGCCGTGGTCGATGTGCACGATCGGCGAGCCGATGGAGAGCTCCGAGAGGTCGCGCAACACCGTCTCCGGGTCGCGCGCCGCGCGGCGGCGGCGCCGCTGCTGCACGCGCTCGCCAAGGAGCTCGCGTTCGGTGAGCACGGTCAGCGCCGGGCGATCGAGCGCGAAGCCGGCATCGAGCGGCGCGACGGTGATGCAGAAGCGCGCGGCCTCGGCCACGGCTTTCGCCGCGGCATCGTCCTTGCCGGCGGGTCGGGCGCCGATGTCGGAGACGAACTCCTGCCACGAGGGCAGGCTGAGCGGCTGCAGGCGGGCCGCCTGCAACTGCTCGATCAGCGCCTCGCGGCGCCCGGCGGAGTCGGTGGCGATCAGCACGCGACCGGCGTAGGCGGCAAGAAAGCGGCGCAGCGCTTCGCCCTGCTCCTCGCCCTTGCGCACCAGCGGCAGCGCGGGCGCGGGTTGCGTGCCGAGGTCGACGGCGTGCGGGTTGGCACCCTTGGCGACGATGTCCACCCGCAGCACCGCGTTGAGGCGCTCGCGGAGCTGCTGTGGCGGCAGGTAGAGCTCGGCGGGCGGCAGCACCGGCCGTTCCACGTCGTGGGAGCGCTGCTCGTAGCGCTGGCCGGTCTGCGCCCAGAACGACTCGGCGGCATCGAGCGCGGCCTCGCCGAGCACGAACAGCGCATCCTCGCCGAGGTAGTCGAACAGGGTCTCGGTGTGCTCGAAGAACAGCGGCAGGTAGTACTCGACGCCGGCCGGCGTGGTTCCCTCCTTGAGATCCTGGTAAAGCGGGCAGCGGCGCGGGTCGATCGGGAAGCGCTCGCGCAGCGTATTGCGGAACGCGGTCGCCGATTCCTCGGTGAGCGGGAACTCGCGCCCGGGCAGCAGGCGCACGGCGTCGACCTTGAGCTCGGAGCGCTGCGAATCCGGATCGAAGGTGCGGATCGATTCGATCTCGTCGTCAAAGAGATCCAGCCGATAGGGCTTTGCGCTCCCCATCGGGAAGATGTCGAGCAGGGCGCCGCGCACGGCAAAATCGCCGGGTTCGGCCACCTGGGGAACATTGCGGTAGCCGGCCGCCTCCAGGCGGCGGCGCTCGGCGGCCATGTCGAGCTTCTGGCCGAGCTCCATCACCAGGCCGGAACCGGCGATATAGCTGCGCGGCGCGATGCGCTGCATGAGCGTCGCCATCGGCACCACCAGCACGCCGCGGCGGATCGCGGGCAGGCGGTACAGCGTGGCGATGCGCTGCGAGACGATTTCCGCATGCGGCGAGAAGAGGTCGTAGGGCAGGGTCTCCCAGTCGGGGAACTCCAGCACCTCGACCGCGTCGCCGGCGAACACCCGGATTTCCGCCTCCAGCGCCTGCGCCGCATGCGTATCCGCCGCCACCGCCACCACGATGCCCTCGTGCGCCTTCGCGCACTCGGCCAACGCAAGCGCCCGCGCCGAACCGTCGGGCGTGGTCCAGTAGCGGCGCTGCCGGGGCGAGGTCGGCAGGGGCAGGTCGGGCAGCAGGTGCGGCATGGCGGGCAGGGCGGGGAAGGCGGGAAAACGGACCAGTGTAGCGCGGCACGGAACGTGTGCGCTGATGCGGGCGCTGCTGCTGGGTTTCGCCCTCTGGGCAAGCCGCCGATGCGCTGGTGATGGCCGGCGTCGGCCCATCATCGCGAGCGGCTGGTGCTCGCGCGGATCGGGAGCAGTCGCCCGGCTGCGGGACGCATCGCGCTTGTTTTATCCCATCCGTCTCCTTTTCCGGCGGGCAGAAAGGTACGACCGGCCGGGTTCGCTCAGGATGAGAGCTTCATCAACACGAGGCCGCCGACGATCAGGGTGGCCGCAAGCATGCGCATAGGGCTGGCAGCCTCGCCCAGTACGAGGATGCCGACGACAAAAGCACCCATGGCACCAATCCCTGTCCAGATCGTGTAAGCAGTGCCGAGGGGAAGGGATTTCATCGCACGCGACAGCAGACCGAAGCTGGCGATCAGGGTGGCGAAGGTGATGGCGGAGTAGCCGATGCGAGTGAAACCGTCCGACAGCTTCATCGTGAAAGCCCAGACGATTTCAAGCAGACCGGCGGCGACCAGAAGAATCCAAGCCATACGGCTCTCCCAATCAAGAGCCGGGTCGTCCCGGACGTAAACAGGCCTGCAGGCTGAGGTCGTCCTCGACGAAAATCATACGTCAATGCCGTGGCGATTGCAGGTACTGGCGAACTTTCGACCCCGCGCCTCCGGGAAAGGGTGTTCGGCCTTGCTCAGGCCGGGCCCTGATCCCGGGTTCGCCGCATCGCGTCCGCCAGGTCCTGTCTTCCCCGGCTTTCCAGGGCCTGGGCCGTGCCGTCGAAATCCCGAGCCTCCCGGTTCTGGCTCAACTTGCGTTTGCCCTCGATGCGGGTCAGTTCCACCTCGATGCCCACGATGTGGGCCAGTTCCTCCGCGAGGTAATCCGCGGGGGCGTCGCTCACGCGCCAAGGTCTCGGCTGGTCCGCCTCGTGTATCCGCGTCAGTCGGCCCACGACGCCGCGCAGGAATCTCTCGTCGTTCCGTATCCGGATGCGTCCGTGCGCGTGCACGAGTTCGTAGTTCCACGTCGGGACATGCCGATGGGTTTCCTGCTTGCTCGGATACCAGTTGGGCGAGATGTAACCGTGCGCGCCGCGGAATACCACGAGCACCGCATCGCCGTCCTGGACTTCCTGCCAGACCGGATTGGCGCGTGCGACGTGCGCCAGCAAGGTGCCGAGCGGTCCTCGGTCGGCATCCAGCAGGAACGGCAGGTGGTCAGCTTCGAGGCACGATGGCCGTTGCGTGACGAGCATGGCGAAAGGATGCTCCCGCACGATCCGGTGGAGTTCTTCGGGGCGCGATTCGGCAAACAGAGGCGGTAAGTACATGGAAGTCGTCGGTCAGTGGAGTGGATGGATCAGAGAAGCAGGCACGGGATCCCCATGAAAAGGGCGATGCAGCCGGCGAGGACGCGCCACGCGCGAGGGCGGCGGAAGATCGGTTGCAGCAAGTGCGCACCGAGCCGACTCTGGCGAACAGGTCACACTGGCGGCGCAGGCGCCCAACGCGAAGACCCAGCGCAACCCGCCGGGATAGCGCGTGGAAATGCTGCCGAGCAAAACCATCGTATCGAGATAGACGTTAGAATCGAGGAAGGCGACAGCCAGGCAGGTCAGCATCACGCGTCTGCGAGTTTCCGGCTTGGCCCCATGGACGACAGCGACTTGGTGCCTTGTCACGCGCGCTGCGCCGCCAGCACGCCGCCGCACCCAGGGCCGTTTCGGCCCGTGCGGGAGCGCGCGCCATGGCCTCCAATCCCGGCAAATCCGCGAATTGCAACCCCGCTTCGGCACATGGACGCGAGCCGGCCGTGCTCGGACAATGCAGGCCTGACGCCGGGCTGGCGCGTGCTGGCGCGCCGCTCCACGCAGCGTGGGGTTCCGCCCGCCCCGCCGAACTCCTGATCGATCCGGATGCCACCAACGCCCACTCCCTCCCTTCGCGGCGCCGCCTGCGCGCTCGCCTTCATGCTCCTCGCCGCCTGTTCGCGGAGCGAGGCGCCGCGGGCGCCGGCGGCGGTGCCGGTCACCATCACCCGCGCCATGCTGCAGGACGTGCCGGTGCGGCTGGATGCGCCCGGCAGCGTGGAGGCCGTCAACAGCGTCGCGGTGACGGCGCAGATCGATGGCCGGTTGCTGGAATCGCTGGTGCGCGACGGCGCCGAAGTCGAGAAGGGCCAGCTCCTGTTCCGCATCGATCCGCGCCCGGCCGAGGCGGCGCTTCGCCAGGCCGAGGCGGAGCTGGCGCGGGCGCGCGCGCTGCTGGCGGAGGCGCGTTCGCGGGTGGAGCGCTATGCGCCGGTGGCCGACAAGGGCTACGTGTCGGCCGACCAGATGCAGCAGTACCGGACGGCGCATGCCGCGGCCGCCGGGACGGTGCGGGTGGACGAGGCGAACGTCGCCGCCGCCCGGCTGGAACTTGGCTACACGGAGATCCGCGCGCCGATTGCCGGGCGCCTCGGGCGCATCCTGGTGCAGCCGGGCAACGTGGTGCGCGCCAACGGCGGCACGCCGCTGGTGACGATCAACCAGATTGCCCCGATCTATGTCAGTTTCGCGCTGCCGGGTCGCGCGCTGGGGCGCCTGCTGGCCGCGCAGAACGCCGCGCCGTTGGCCCTGGAGGCGCGGGTGCCGGGACTCGCCGCGCCGCTCGAGGGTCGCGTCGCCTTCATCGACAACGCGGTGGATACCGCCACCGGCACGATCCGCCTGCGCGGCGAGTTCGCCAACGACGAACACCTGCTGTGGCCGGGGCAACTGGTCGGCGTCGGCCTGACGCTGGGCGTCGACGCGGGCGCGGTCGTGCTGCCCGATGGCGCGGTGCGCAACGGGCCGGACGGCAGCTACGTCTTCGTCGTCCGCGAGGACGGCAGCGCGGCGCAGCGGCCGGTGGTCGTCGCGCGCGTGGCCGACGGCCTGGCGGTGATCGAGAGCGGCCTCGCGGCGGGTGAAACGGTGGTGCTCGACGGCCAGTCGCGGGTGCAGGACGGCAGCCCGCTGGCATTCGACCCGCCGGCGGCGGACGGGGCGGCGGACGCGGGGCAATGAGCATGTCCGCGCTGTTCGTGCGTCGCCCGGTCATGACCACGCTGGTCATGGTCGGCATTCTGGTGTTCGGCTTCATCGGTTATCGCGCGCTGCCGGTGGCGGCACTGCCGGACGTCGAGTTCCCCACCATCTCGGTGCGGGCGAGCCTGCCCGGCGCCTCGCCGGAAACGATGGCGGCAGCGGTGGCGACGCCGCTGGAGAAGCGCTTCTCGACCATTCCCGCGATCGATTCGATGACCTCGGAGAGTTCGCTCGGCTCGACCAGCATCACCCTGCAGTTCGCGCTCGACCGCGACATCGACGCCGCCGCGCAGGACGTGCAGGCGGCGATCGCCCAGGCCGCGCGGCAACTCCCGACGCAGATGAATTCGCCGCCGAGCCTGCGCAAGTCGAATCCGGCCGACTCGCCGATCTTCTACATCGCCTTCACCTCGCAGACGCTGCGCCTGTCCGACCTCAACGAGTACGCCGAGAACACGCTGGCGCAGCGCATCTCGATGATCGACGGCGTGGCCCAGGTCAACGTGTGGGGCTCGCGCAAGTACGCGGTGCGCATCGACCTCGATCCGGACGCGCTGGCCACCCGCGGGCTCGGCATCGATGCGGTCGCCGATGCGATCGGGCGCGGCAGCGTCAACCTGCCGACCGGCACCCTGTATGGCCCGGAGCGCATCTACAACGTGCGCGTCGGCGGCCAGATGCACGACGCCGCCGCTTTCGGCGAGATGATCGTGAGCTACCGCAACGACGCGCCGGTGCGCCTGCGCGACATCGCCCACGTCTACGACGGCGTGCAGAACGACAAGGGCGGCGCGCTCCTCAACGGCGAGCCCGGCATCGTGCTGGCGGTGCAGAAGCAGGCCGGCGCCAACACCATCCAGGTGGTCGACGACATCCGCGCCATGCTGCCGGCATTCCAGCGCGGGCTGCCCGCCGGGGCCAACCTGGAGGTGATCTACGACCGCTCGCAGAGCATCCGCGAGTCGGTCGACGAGGTGAAGTTCAGCCTGGTGTTGGCGCTTGGCCTGGTGGTGCTGGTGATCTTCATCTTCCTGCGCAACGTCTCGGCCACGGTGATCCCGTCGCTGGCGCTGCCGATGTCGGTGGTCGGCACCTTCGCCGCCATGTACGCCTTCGGCTTCTCGATCGACAACCTGTCGCTGATGGCGCTGACGCTGTCGGTCGGCTTCGTCGTCGATGACGCCATCGTCATGCTGGAGAACATCGCCCGCCACATGGAGATGGGCAAGGACCGCCTCACCGCCACCTTCGATGGCGCGCGCGAGATCGGCTTCACCATCGTCTCGATGACGCTGTCGCTGGCGGCGGTGTTCATCCCGGTGGTGTTCATGGGCGGCGTGATCGGACGGCTGCTGAACGAGTTCGCGATCACCATCGTCTGCGCCGTGCTGATCTCCGGGTTCGTGTCGCTGAGCCTGACGCCGATGCTGTGCAGCCGCTGGCTGAGGCCGCCGCACGCGGTCCACCACGGTCGCCTGTATCGCTGGAGCGAGCGCGCCTTCGAGCGCGTGCAGGACGCCTACCGGCGCAGCCTGGAACTCGGCGTGCGCCACGGCGCGGCGGTGCTGGCGCTGTTCGTCGCCGTGCTCGTCGCCACCGCCGCGCTGATCGTGCACATCCCCAAGGGCTTCCTGCCCAACGACGACACCGGGCAGATCTTCGTCTCCACCCAGGCCGCGGAGGACATCGGCTACGAGGCGATGATGGAGAAGCAGCGCCAGGCCATCGCGATCCTGCGCGCCGACCCGAACGTCGCGTTCGTGATGGCCTTCGTCGGCGCCGGCGGCGGGGGCGGTTCGCTCAACCAGGCACGCATCGTGGTGAACCTGAAGCCGCCCGGCGAGCGCCTCGGCGCCGACGCGGTGGTCGACGCCCTGCGCCCCAAGCTGCAGAGCATCGCCGGCCTGCGTGCGTTTCCGCAGAACCTGCCGCTGATCCGCATCGGCGGGCGGCCGGGCAACAGCGTGTACCAGTTCGCGCTGCAGGACACCGACAGCCGGCGCCTGTTCGAATGGACGCCGAAACTGGTCGAGGTGCTGGCGAAGGAGCCCGGCTTCCTCGACGTCAGCAGCGACATGCTGGTGGCCAACCCGCAACTCGACGTCGCCATCGACCGCGACGCCGCGGCGGCCTACGGCATCACCCCGCAGGCGATCGAGAACGCGCTCTACCACGCCTTCGGGCCGGCGCAGGTGTCGACCATCTACACCGAGGCCGACCAGTACTGGGTGCTGATGCAGGTGGACCCCGCGCGCCAGGCCGACCCTTCCGTGCTGTCGCAGATCCACCTGACGCCGGCCGGCGCGGTGGCGCAGGATGGCGGCGGCGAAGCGGCGGCCGGGCTCGTGCCGCTGTCGGCGGTGACCCGCATCGCCACCTCGGTCGGCGTCGCCACCATCAACCACCTCGGCCAAGTGCCGGCGACCACGGTCTCGTTCAACCTGGCGCCCGGCGTGGCGCTGAGCGATGCGGTGGCGGCCATCGACCGCGCCGTGGCGGACCTGGCGATGCCCGAATCCATCACCACCTCGCTGCAGGGCACCGCGCAGACCTTCCAGCAGTCGGTGTCCGGCATGGGCGTCCTGCTGCTGTTGGCGGTGTTCGTGATCTACCTCGTGCTCGGCATCCTCTACGAGAGCTTCATCCATCCGCTGACCATCCTCTCCGGCCTGCCGACGGCGGTGTTCGGCGCGCTGCTGACGCTGCTGCTGTTCGGGCGCGAACTCGACCTCTACGGCGCGGTGGGACTGATCCTGCTGATCGGCATCGTCAAGAAGAACGCGATCATGATGATCGACTTCGCGCTCGACCGGCAACGTGCCGGCGAGGAACCCCGCCGCGCCATCGTCGATGCCTGCGTGGTGCGCTTCCGCCCGATCATGATGACCACCTTCGCCGCGCTCATGGGCACGCTGCCGATCGCGCTCGGCGTGGGCGCCGGCGCCGACGCGCGCCGCCCGCTCGGCCTCGCCGTGGTCGGCGGCCTCGTCACCTCGCAGCTCCTCACGCTCTACATCACGCCGGTGATCTACCTCTGGTTCGAGCGCCTGCAGGCGCGCCTCCGACGGGGCAGGGCGCCGCATCCGCTCGCGCAGTGATGCACGGCCGGTCGTTCCCCGGGAGTGCCGGTCTCCCGACCGGCCGCTCTTGCCTTCACGCCACGGCACCGAGCTGCAGTTCGGGCGGGAAGAATGGCGACGCGGACGCCCGATGCCAGCTTCCATGCCGCCCCCAATGGATGCCCGCCTTCGCGGGCATGACGTCGGTACACGTGATGGGCGTCGAGCTGGGGCTCGGCGGTTCCCGGGAAGAGCCCGCGCACTGCGAAGCGGACGCGTCCTGGGAGGGCCGGTCTCCCGACCGGCCGCTTTTGCTTCACGGCTCCCTGGCAATGCCGAGCTCCAATTCAGCGCTTTCGTGAGCAGCCGAAGTGACAGCGGCCGGTCGGGAGACCGGCCCTCCCGGAAATCCTGGAGCACACCCCGCGTTGCACCACACCTCGCCGGGGCGACGAAGAGTGGCTCTGCACCGTCCTGGAATAGCGTCGAGGCGCGGCACGCCCCGCACGTGCCGCCCTGCCTTGTCCCGGATCGCAGTTCCCGCGCCATCCCGCTTCATCCATGATGCGAGCGCCGTCCACCTTTCGGCGCCGCCCATGCGCATCAGCCAGCAACCCGCCTTGATCCTGCATTCGCGCCCCTACCGCGAGACCTCGCTGCTGCTGGAGGTGTTCAGCCGCGAGCACGGGCGCATCGGGCTGGTGGCGCGTGGCATCCGCCGCGAGCGCAGCCGCATGCCGCGCGGACTTCTCCAGCCCCTGCAGCCGCTGCTGCTCGACTGGGTGGCGCGCGGGGAACTCGGCACGCTGGCCGGCGCGGAAGCTGCCAGCCGCCCCTTTGCGCTGGGTGGCGAGGGGCTGCTCGCGGCCATGTACGTCAACGAGCTGGTGCTGCGCCTGACCCCGCGCGGCGACCCGGCGCCTTCGGCCTTCGATGCCTATGCGACCTGCCTGGACCGGCTCGCCGGGGAAGATCTTGCGTGGACGCTGCGCCGCTTCGAGCGCGACTTCCTCGCCGAGATCGGCTACGCGATGGTGCTGGCCCACGACAGCGATGGCGAGGCGATCGAGGAGGGCAGCGATTACGCCTACGACCCCGATGCCGGACCGCGACCGTGGCATGCGGGTTCTCCGTTCGTCCGCGTCGCCGGCGCGGCCCTGCTGGCGCTGCAGGCCGATGTCGCACCGCCAGCCGCCGGGCTCAACCAGCTCCGCCGCCTGGCCCGCGCCGTGATCCGCCACCTCGCCGGCGGCGAGCTCAAGGCCTGGGCGCTCGCGGTACGGACGAGGGGTTGAGGCGGCACCGGCGTCGCCTGCACGCAGGCTCCTGCGCAGGGCTGCCTGGCGCCGGCGAACGGGTAGGAGCGATCGTGGTCGCGACCCGGCGCCAGCCCGGACCGCAATGGCCGGTCGGGATCGCGCAGCCGATCAGGCGGGCGCCTGCGCCAGCAGCGCGCGCACCCGCTCGCAGGCGGCGAGGAAATCGCCGAGTGCGCGCTCCGGCCATTCGGGCGAGGCGGCGACGGCGGTGCGGAGGGTCGTGGTCGCGGCCTTCAGGGAGGGCGCGCCGCAGAAGCCGGCGGAGGCGGCGAGCCGGTGCAGGCGCTCGTGCAGCGCCGCCGCATCGCGGCGTGCACCGATCTGCCGGATCTCGCCCGGGAGCGCATCCAGCTCCGCCGCGAACAGGCCACGCAGCGCGGCGACGATGGAAGCATCGCCGCCAGCCGCGGCGAGGGCGCCGTGGTCGTCGAGCGCATCGATTCCGGCAGCCGCCGTTCCGCCGCGTGAAGGAAGATGCGCCAGCACGGCAGCGTGCAGCTCCGCCACCGCGATTGGTTTCGGCAGCACGTCGATGAAGCCGGCTGCCAGCAGTGCGGCGCGGGTCTGCGGCGGCGCATCGGCCGTGGTCGCGAGCGCCGGCGCCCCGGCTGATGGTCCGCGGCCCTGCCGGATCGCGGCCAAGGCCTCGGCGCCGGTCCGCCGCGGCATGCGGGCGTCGAACAGCAGCAGGTCGAAGCGGCTGGCCGAGGCCTGCGCCACTGCGGCTTCGCCGTCCGCGGCGGTTTCGCATTCCAGGCCGCATCCCAGCAGTGCCGCGGCGAGGAATTCGAGGCTGAGCGGATTGTCGTCGGCGACCAGTACTCGCGCGGTCATGTCGCACATCCCTATGGCGATGGCTGGCAGAATGGCCAGCGATGCGCCGTCCGTCAATGCCCCTTCTGGCCATCCTGCTGGCGGCGTGCGCCGGCTTGCTGTTGGCTCGCGCGCCGTCCACGACTCCGGGTCGATCGATGGAACTTCGCGTGGCACGTATTGAAGCGCCCGCGTTCCGCATCGAGAGCCTCGCGCTGGTGGTGCGCGAGGACGCGCAGGCCTCGTCGCTCCGGCTGGAACTCGCCCGCGCCGAGGTGCCGCAACTGGCGCTCGATGGACGGCTGGAGTGGTCCTGCGCGCTGCAGGCGCAGGCTGCCGGCGAGCGCGGCTGCGCCGGTCCAGTGACTTGGGCCGTGGCCAACGGCGAGGCTGCCGAGGCCGAACTTGCCGCCACGCTGGGCGCACGCAATGTGCAACTGCTCCTGCGCCAGGGCGAGCGTCGGCTTGCGCTGACCCTGCCCACGTCAACCGGCGCCGCGCTCTCGGCCTCGCTCGAGAACATTCCCGTCGGCTGGCTCGGTCCTGTCGTGGCCACCGTCGCACCGGCGACGACGCTGCGAGACGGAATCGTCAGCGCGGAAGGCCGCCGCGGAGAGGACGGTTCGATCGCCGCCGATTTCTCCTTCGAGCGGCTGGGCATCGAGCAGCGCGCGCCCGACGTTTCCGTCCGCGAGCTGGACGGCCGCGGCTGGGTGCGATGGATGCCGGCGGAGCAGTCGCGCCTCACCGGCGGCCTTGAATTGCATGGCGGACATCTTGCGACCGCAGGATTTTCGCTGCAGTTGCCGGCTCCACCGGTGACGGCGGCCATCGACGCCCGCCACGAGGCGGGCCGCTGGGACGTCACACGCCTCGCCTGGAATGATCCCGGCACGCTCGTCGCTTCGGCCCAGGCCAGCCTCGCCCCGGACTCGGACACCCCCGTGCAGGCACTCACGATCCATCTGCAGGAGGCCGCGCTGCCCGCGGCGGTGGATCGCTACGGCCGTGAGTTCCTCCGCCGCGCGGGGTTTCCTGGGCTGCAGATCCGCGGCGGGCTCACGGGCGACGTGGCGCTGGGACCTGCCGGGCTGGAGCGGCTTGCATTGCACGCCACCGCCGTCGACATCACTGAGCCGACGCGCGGGGTTTCCGTGCAGGGCCTCGATGGTGGGCTGGACTGGAGTGCCTCGGGCGAAGGTGCGATCACCAGCCTCGGCTGGACGAAGGCCACGGTGGCCGGGGTCGCGATCCCGGCGGCACGCGCCCGCTGGCAGGCGCGTAGCGGGGTGCTGCACCAGGTGGGATCGCTGGTCGCGCCGCTTCTTGGCGGCAGCGTTGAACTCGGCGGCATGCATGTCGATCCCGGCCTCACGGGTGAGTGGCTGGGCGGCCATGTCCAGCTGCGGCGCCTGGGCTGGGACAGCGCCGATGGTTCACTGGCGATGGCGGGATTCGGGGCGGCCGGAGACATCACGGTCAGCGGTGCCCCTTCCGCGCCGCGCATTCGCCTCGCGTCGACCCTGCAGGGAGGCGAGGTCCTCGCCGGGCCTGTGTACGTCAAACTGCCTGATGGACCGGTGCGGCTCGAGGCCCGCATCGAAGCCGCCGCAGGCGAATGGAGCATGAGCGATCTCGCCTGGCGCGATCCGGGCGTGCTCGAACTCGACGGGAACGCGGAAGTGGCGCCTGGCAACGCGCCCGCGCTGCACTCCCTGGTCGTCAAGGGCAGGGCGCCGGATCTGGCCGCTGCGCTCGATCGATACGGACGAAGCTGGCTGGACGCCAGGGGTTTTCGTGATCTTGCCGCGCGGGGGTCCCTGGCCGCCGAGCTGGCGCTCGGGCGCGCTGGCTTGGAACGCCTGGCGTTCAAGGCGAGCGACGTCGACCTCGTCGATGCGCGCGGCCGCTTCAAGCTCCGCGGCCTCGACGGCGCCGTCGACTGGCGCGCGATCGGGGAGGCGGCGCCCACGACGCTGGGCTGGCAGGGCCTCGAGCTCTACCGGCTGCCCTTCGATGCCGCGCGGCTGCGGCTCGCCATGCAGGAACACGCGCTGGTGCTGCAGCAGCCGGTCGAGATCGGCGTCCTCGGCGGTGCGCTGCGCCTGGAGAAGCTGAGCCTGCTGCCGCGCTCGCCGGCGGGCGAACGCTATGCCGGATCGCTCGCCATCGCCGGCATCGAGATGGCCGAGCTCGCGGAGGTGCTCGGCTGGCCGCGCTTCGGGGGCAACCTGTCGGGCGGCATCCCGGAGATCGAGTTCAGCGGCGACCGGCTGGAACTGCGCGGCGGCCTCGACCTCTACGTGTTCGATGGCCACGTCGGCGTCAGCGGCGTCAGCCTGGAGCGCCCGTTCGGCGTTGCGCCATCGCTCGGCGCCAACATCCACTTCGAGAACCTGGACCTCGACCAGGTGACGCGCGCGTTCTCCTTCGGCGGCATGACCGGGCGCTTCTTCGGCAGCATCAAGGACCTGCGCCTGGTCGACTGGAGCCCGGTCGCCTTCGATGCCTGGCTGCGGACCAAGGGCGGCGGACGCATGAGCTACAACGCGGTCAACGACATCACCTCCATCGGTGGTGGCGGCGGCCTCGGCGCCAGCCTGCAGACGATGGCGCTCAGCCTCTTCGACACGTTCGGGTATTCGCGCCTTGGCATCCGCTGCCGCCTGCGCGACGAGGTGTGCCTGATGGGCGGCATCGAGCCCGTTCCGGCCAGCGGCGGCAGCGCCGGCTACACTATCGTCGAGGGCTCCGGCCTGCCGCGGATCACCATCGTCGGCCACCAGCGCCGCGTCGACTGGCCCACCCTGGTGCGCCGCCTGAGCGAGGCGACGCACGGGTCGGGGCCGGTGGTCCACTGATCGCAACCAACGGGATCGATCTTCCATGCGCAAACTCGTCCTGCTCAGCCTGTTCGCCGCGTGCCTGGTATTGCCGGCCGCCTGCGTCACGATCAACGTGTACTTCCCGGAAGCGGCGGCGGAGCAGGCCGCAGGCCAGTTCGTCGACAAGGTGCTGGGCGGCAGGAATGGCGCCGCGCCGCCTGCCGAGCAGCCACCTCCCGGCCATTCGCCCGGCGCGATGCTGCTCGACTTCCTGATCCCGAGCGCCCACGCCCAGCAGGCCGACATCACCATCAGGACGCCGCAGATCCAGGCCATCCAGTCGCGCATGGAGCAGCGCTTCCAGTCGGTGTTGTCGAAATATTTCGCCAGCGGCGCAATCGGCTTCACCCGCGACGGGCTGGTGGCCGTGCGCGATGCCGCGGCCATCCCGCTGCCCGAGCGCGCCACGGCCAACGCCGCCGTCGCCGACGAGAACCGCGACCGCGCCGCCGTGTACCGCGAGATCGCCATTGCCAACGGCCACCCGGAGTGGGAGTCGCAGATCCGCACCGCCTTTGCCCGGCAGTGGATCAGCCATGCCCGCGCCGGCTGGTACTACCAGGACCCCTCCGGCTCCTGGCAGCAAAAGTGACCGCAGGATGCGGTCATCCCGTGCAGGCCATGAATGGCCGACGACACGGGATCCAGTCAAGGAACGTCTGACCCAGTCATCATACCCGCGAAAGCGGGAATCCAAGCTGCTGTTCTGGATGGATGCCCGCTTTCGCGGGCATGACGTCGTTTCTGCAGGGGATCCGTCCGTACACCGGGATGCAACGCAGTGGAATCCCGGTTTGCAGGCCCACGCCTCATGGTTCTGTCCAACAGTGGCGCCATGCCCGCGGAAGCGGCATCCATTTTGACCATTGATCCGCCGGCGCAAGCCCATGTGATGGCGGCTCGCGTAGGCCCCAACACCCTCAGCCCAGCCCTCTCCATGCAATTCCCCGAGACCGACATCACCGCCCTCGCGCCCGACGGGCGCGGCATCGCCACCATCAACGGCAAGACCGTGCACGTGCACGGCGCGCTGCCGGGCGAGCGCGTGCGCATCCGCTATACGCGCCGCAGCCGCGAACTGGACGAGGCGCGGGTCGAGGAGCTCCTGTCCGCGTCGCCGGCGCGCATCGCGCCGCGCTGCGCGCATTTCGGCACCTGCAGCGGCTGCAGCCTGCAGCACCTGCCGCCGGAGGCGCAGATCGAGGCCAAGCAGAAGGTGCTGGCGGACAGTTTCGCCGCGGCCGGCAGGCTGGCGCCGGCGCGCTGGCTGGCACCGCTGCAGGATCTCGCTTGGGGCTACCGACGCAAGGGGCGGCTGTCGGTCAAATGGGTCGAGAAGAAGGGCAGGGTGCTGGTCGGCTTCCGCGAGGTGGATACCCGCTTCGTCGCCGACCTTGCGGCCTGCCCCACGCTGCTGCCGCAGGTCGGCGAGCGCATCGGCGACCTGGCGGAACTCGTCGCCTCCCTCGACGCCAAGCGCGAGATCCCGCAGATCGAGATCGCCGCGGGCGACGACCTGGCCGCGCTGACCTTCCGTCACCTCGTGCCGCTGACCGCGGCCGACCGCAGCGCACTGGCCGGCTTCGGCCAGGCGCACGGGCTGGCGATCATGCTCCAGCCCGGCGGCCCGGACACGCTGGAGCCGCTGTGGCCGGAGGAGGTTCCGCTGTCGTTCCGCCTCCCCGAGCACGACGTCGAGATCGCCTTCCGGCCGCTCGACTTCGTGCAGGTCAACGCCGGCCTCAACCGGCGCATGATCATGCAGGCGCTGGAACTCCTCGACGTGCAGCCCGGCGATCGCGTGCTCGATCTCTTCTGCGGACTCGGCAATTTCACCCTGCCGCTGGCGCGCAGGGCCGCGCACGTCACCGGCGTGGAAGGCGAACCGACGCTGGTGGCGCGTGCGCGGGAGAACGCGACGCGCAACGGCATCGCCAACGCGGAGTTCTTCGCCGCCGATCTTGCGGTGGACCAGCGCGATACGCCCTGGGCCGGCGCGCGCTACGACAAGCTGCTGCTCGACCCGCCGCGTTCCGGCGCCGCGGCCGTGCTGGAATACCTGCCGCGCGCGGGCACCGACCGCATCGTCTACGTGTCCTGCCACCCGGCGTCGCTGGCCCGCGATGCATCGATCCTCGTCGAGCGCCACGGCTTCCGCCTCGACGCTGCGGGCGTGATGGACATGTTCCCGCACACCGGGCATGTGGAGTCGATCGCGCTGTTCTGCCGCTGAGGGTGGAGGGCTGAAGGACTCGCGTGGTGTTCCGTGGGAGCGGCTTCAGCCGCGATGCTTTCCACTTCGTACAGCATCGGGACTGAAGTCCCTCCCACGGCGTCTGGCTGGTTCGCGACAGCACCCGTTTCATGCTTCAAATCCCGCCTCCCAAGCGCCCCTCGATATCCATGCCCATCGAAATCGAACGCAAGTTCCTCCTCGCCAACGATGACTGGCGCCAGGCCGTCTCGCGCAGCGAGGCGATGGTGCAGGGCTATCTCGCCGGCCCGCCGGGGGCGCGCTGTTCGGTGCGGGTGCGGATCGCCGGCGGGTCGGCCTTCCTCAACATCAAGTCGCTCGGCTCGGGCGTCCGCCGCGACGAGTTCGAGTACGCGATCCCGCTGGACGACGCGCGGCGGATGCTGGAGACGCTGGCGGGGGACGTCGTCGCCAAGCACCGCCATCACGTCAAGGTGGACGGCCACCTGTTCGAGATCGACGTGTTCGAAGGCGCCAACGCGGGGCTGGTGGTCGCGGAAATCGAGCTCGCGGACGAAGGCGCCGCCTTTCCGCGCCCGCCGTGGCTGGGGCGCGAGGTCAGCCATCTCGCGCGCTACTACAATCTCAACCTCGCCGCGCACCCGTACGCGCACTGGAGCGAAACCGAGCGCACGGCGCGGGATGCCTGATACGATCCACGCATGCTGATCATCGGACTATCCGGAACCACCCTCGACGCCGCCGATCGCGCCCGCCTGGTGGCGCCGCAGGTCAGCGGCGCGATCCTGTTCTCGCGCAATTTCGAGAGCTACACGCAGGTCGCGGCACTGATCGATGCCGTCCGCGAGTTGCGCCCCGATCCCTTCATCGTCTGCGTCGACCAGGAAGGCGGCCCGGTGCAGCGCTTCCGCGATGGTTTCACGCGCCTGCCGGCGCTGGCGCGCCTCGGCGAGCTGCACGCGCGCGATCCGCTCGCCGCGGTTGCCTGCGCGGAAGAACACGCCTGGCTGATGGCGAGCGAGCTCCGCGCCGTCGGCGTGGACATGAGCTTCGCGCCGGTGGTCGACCTCGCGCGCGGCAACCGTGCCATCGGCGAGCGCGCCTTCGCCGCCGACCCGCAGGTCGTCGCGGAACTTGCCCAGGCGTATTTGCGCGGCATGCGCCTGGCCGGCATGGCGGCGACTCTGAAGCACTTCCCGGGCCACGGCAGCGTCGCCGAGGACACCCACTTCGATACCGCCATCGATCCGCGCCCGCTGCAGTCGTTGCGCGAAGCGGACCTGATCCCGTTCGCCGAATGCATCGACAGCGGCGCCGAGGCGGTGATGATGGCGCACGTCACCTATCCCGCAATCGACGCGCGCCCGGCCGGCTACTCGCGGGTGTGGATCGAGGACATTCTGCGCGGCGAACTTGGTTTCGGCGGCGTGGTGATCGGCGACGACATCGGCATGGCCGCGGCCGAGTCCATCGGCGGCATCGCCGAGCGGGTCGCCGCGCACCTCGAGGCCGGCTGCGACCTGCTGCTGGCCTGCAATCCCGCCATCGTCGACGAGGCGCTCGCCGCCAGCAGTGCCGCCACGCGCTGCAGCCCGGAGCGCATCGCACGGCTGCAGGGCGAGGCGGCGCCTGCCTGGAGCGCGCTCGCCAGCAATCCGCAGCGCGACGAATTCGCCGCGCGCCTGCAGGCCCTCGGGGAACCCGTTTGAGTCCGCCCAGCGCCCGTGATCTCGCCGACGTGCTGCCGGGCGCGGACCTGGTCCACGCGCCGGCGGTGCTCGAGGCCGCCATCACCCACATGGCCGCGGCCATCGATACCGCACTTGGCGCGCGGCCGGCGCTGTTCCTGACCGTGATGCAGGGCGCGCTTCCCTTCGCCGGCCAGCTCGCCACCCGCATCCGCACGCCTCTGCGCTTCGACTACGTCCACGCCACCCGCTATCGCGGCGCCACCAGCGGCGGCGAACTGCACTGGATCAAGCGCCCGTCGCTGGACCTCGCCGGCGCGACCGTGCTGCTGGTCGACGACATCCTCGACGAGGGCCATACGCTGAAGGCGATCCGCGACGCCTGCCTCGAGGAAGGGGCGGCGCGCGTGCTGGTGGCGGTGCTCTGCGACAAGCGCCACGCGCGCCGCACGCCCGGCATCGCGGCGGATTTCATCGGCGTCGAGGTGCCGGACCGCTACGTGTTCGGCTACGGCATGGACTATTACGAACAGGGCCGGAACCTTCCGGCCATCTACGCGGTGGACGGCTGATGCACGCGATCGATGTGGCACTTGTCGGCGGGACGGGCCTCTATCACTTTCCCGGGCTGGAAGCGGTCGAGCGGCACGCGGTCGATACGCCCTATGGCCCGCCGTCCGACGCGCTGGTGATCGGGCAGCTCGGCGAGCGGCGCATCGCATTCCTGGCACGGCATGGCGAATCGCACACCATCCCGCCGCACCGCGTGAACTACCGCGCCAACATCTGGGCGCTGCATCACCTGGGTGCCCGCCGCGTCATCGGCATCAACGCCGTCGGCGGCATCCGCGCCGACATGGGTCCGCGCGCGCTGGTGCTGCCCGACCAGATCATCGACTACACCCATGATCGCCTCACCAGCTACTGCGACGTGGCCGGCGCGGAGGTCCGCCACATCGACTTCAGCGAGCCTTACAGCGCCCGCCTGCGCGCCGAGCTGATGGGCGCCGCGGCAGCGGCCGGCATCCCGCTGCTGGACGGCGGCTGCTATGGCGCAACGCAAGGCCCGCGCCTCGAAACCCGTGCCGAGATCGCCCGCCTGCGGCGCGATGGCTGCGACCTGGTCGGCATGACCGGCATGCCCGAAGCTGCGCTGGCGCGCGAACTCGAGCTCGATTATGCCTGCATCGCGGTGGTCGCCAACTGGGCCGCCGGCTGCGGCGAGGAAGCAGAGATCAGCCTGCCGGAAATCTTCGCCAACCTCGAAGCTGCCACCGCGCAGGTGCCGCCGCTGATCACCGCGCTGCCGGCGCGCGCGGACTGAGACCGCCCACCGCGATCGCCGCGACCCGCATCGCGCGCGCCATGACTTTCGGCGCTTGTGCGGTGCTCTTGATTTGTCGCGTTAAGCCGTTGTTATACTCGGGCCGTGCGGCCCAAGGGAGGCGCGGCGTGCCCGCGGCCTGTGGTTGAAGCCGCACGCGGATCCATTCAGTTGAGGGGCTTCATCGATGCTTACCGGTACCGTCAAGTGGTTCAACGACGCCAAGGGATTCGGCTTCATCGCACCCGAGCAGGGTGGGGAAGACGTCTTCGTGCATTACTCGGCGATCAATTCGCAGGGCTTCCGCAGCCTGCAGGAGGGGCAGCGCGTCAGTTTCGAGATCGTGCAGGGCCCCAAGGGCTCCCAGGCCGCAGGCGTGCAAGCGGTCGAGTGAAGCCCGCCCCAGCCGTCCCCCGAAAGCCCCGCCCAGTGCGGGGCTTTTCGTGGCTGCTCGTTGATCCCAGCCGTCCGCGCAGTCCCCAGGATTTCACCCGGATATCGCGCGCCGGGCGAGCGGATGGGACAATGCGCGCCTGATCTCCGACCCGCCACGCCCATGCCAACCGCCTGCGAACACCCGCGACACGTGGACATTGCGATCATCGGCGGAGGCGCCTCGGGCGTGCTGGTCGCGGCGCACCTCCTGGCCGCCGACGTGCCGCGGAAGAGCGTCGCCCTGATCGATTCCGGCCCGGCACCGGGACGCGGCGTCGCCTACGGCACTGGCGCGCCCGAGCACCTCCTCAACGTGCCGGCCGGCGGCATGAGCGCATTCGCGGACGATCCCGGCGACTTCGCCCGCTTCCTGGCTGCCGGACAGGGCGGCGAACCCTCTCCCGGGCTCGCGGCGACCTTCGCGCCGCGGCGCGATTACGCGCGCTACCTCCGCAACGTGCTCGAAAGCCGCCCAGGATTCTCGGCTCTGGAAATCGTGCATGATCGGGTCAGCGACATCGAACGGCGCGACGGCTTCCACCTGCAACTCGCCTCTGGCAAGCGCCTCCATGCCGATGCGGTCGTGCTGGCGATCGGCAACGCCCCGCGCAGGCTCGCCGTTCCCGCGGCGCTCAGCGACCGGCTGCTGCAGGCCTGGGATCCGGCCAGTCTTTCCGGGCTCCCGCCCGAGTCCGACGTCTGCATCGTCGGCAGCGGCCTCAGCATGGTGGACGTGGTGCTCACCCTCGCGGAAGCCGGCCACCGCGGGCGGCTGCACGTGCTTTCCAGGCACGGATTGATGCCGCTGCCGCATGCCACTTCATCCGGCCATGCCGGGGCGGCCGAAGCTGATGCGGCGGCCGCGCTGCTGGAAGCCAGCGCAGCGGGGCGGCTGCGCCTGCTGCGGCGCATGGTCGCCGAGGCGAGCGCCGGCGGCGATTCCTGGCAGCGCGTGTTCGAACGCCTGCGGCCACACGGCCAGCGCCTCTGGCAAACCTGGGACGAAGGCGAGCAGGCGAGCTTCCTGCGCCACCTGGTCCGCTACTGGGACATCCATCGCCACCGCATCGCGCCGCAGGTGCATGCGGTGCTCACGCGGCTCCAGGAGTCGGGCCAGCTCCGCATCCACGCCGGCCGCCTGCTCGCGGCGGAGCCCGCAACCGGGAACGGATGCCGCATCCGCTATCGAGCGCGCGGCACGCATGCGGAGGAGTCGCTGCAGTGCGACTGGATCGTCAATGCCACCGGCATCGAGACCCGCGTGCGCGCACGCGGCGACGACCTCGCCGCCGCGCTGCTGGCGCGCGGGCTCGCGGTGCCCGGCCCGCATGGTCTCGGGTTCGCCAGCCGCGGCATCGGCGAGGTGGTCGACGCACACGGCCACGTCGCCCCCGATCTGTTCGTGATCGGCGCCCTGCGGCTCGGCGATCTCTGGGAAACCATCGCCGTCCCCGAACTGCGCCAGCATGCCGCCGGCATCGCGAGGCACCTCCTTGCCCGTGGGAGTACCGCGCCCGACCTGTGCGAGGGAGCGCTTGGGCGCGACCAGCTACCGGCGCCTTGAACGCCGGGGAGGCGTTCGAACTTGAATGATCTGACGATCGACATCGACGAGGAGCTCCACGCCGTCCTGCATCGCCAAGCGGGGCGGCATGGGGTGGCGGTTGAGGAGGAGGCGCGGCGCATCCTCGTCCAGGTGCTGCGCGCCGAAACGCCGCCCGGGCCGGGCGCGACGCCCGCGGGTCCCGAGGCTGACTGAACGCCGCCCGGCGCGGATGCACGCATGACCGCCACCCTCCTCGCCACCGCCGCGCTGCTGCTGCACCTGGCCGGTGCCGCCGCCGCGCTCCATGCACTGATGCGTACGCGCACCGCGCCGGGGGCGGTGGCGTGGGTGCTGGGCCTGCTGCTGCTGCCGTACGTCACCCTGGTGCCGTACCTCTTCCTTGGCCGCGCCCATTTCATGGGCTATGTCAACATGCACGAGCGGCGGCGACTCGGCATGGGGAGTGGTGCGCGGGCGGTATTGGCGAACCCGCCGGAGGATCCGGATTGCGCGCGATTGGGCGCCATCGCGGCCATGCTCGGCGTGCGCTTCCATCGCGGGCAGAGGCTGCGCCTGCTGGTTGACGGAGAAGCCACCTTCGCTGCGCTATTCGAGGCGATCCGCGCGGCCGAGCACTACGTGCTGGTGCAGTTCTTCATCATCCACGACGACGCCACGGGGCGCGCACTCCAGCGCGTATTGCTGGAGCGGGCTGCCGCCGGGGTCACCGTGTGCGTGCTGTATGACGGCGTCGGCAGCCACGACCTGCCGCGCTCGTACGTCGCCGCGCTGCGCGCGGGTGGCGTTGTGGTGCATTCCTTCGCCACGCGGGCCTGGAGCAATCGCCTGCAGGTCAATTTCCGCAACCATCGGAAGATCGTGGTGGTGGACGGCTGGTGCGGCTTCGTGGGCGGCCTCAATGCGGGCGATGAGTATCTGGGTCGCAAGCCGCCGCTGGCGCCGTGGCGAGATACCCACCTCGAGATCCAGGGTTCGGCGGTGGCGGACCTCGAGCGCTGCTTCGGCGAGGACTGGCGCTGGATCACCGGCAGCGATCCGCCCTCCCGGGCAGCGCCGGAACGGGGCTGCGGCAGTGTCAGCACGCTGATCGCCGCGACCGGTCCCGCCGACCGCCAGGAAAGTGGCTCGCTGTTCTTCGTCGAGCTGATCAACCGCGCCCGCTCGCGCATCTGGCTGGCCACGCCTTATTTCGTGCCCGACCATGCCACCGGCGCCGCGCTGCGACTGGCGGTCTGTCGCGGCGTGGACGTGCGCATCCTGCTGCCGTCGCGTCCCGATCACCACACGGTGTTCCTGTCATCGTCCCTGCACGCCTTCCTCGCCGTCCGCGCCGGCCTGCGCGTGTTCCGCTACCTGCCAGGGTTCATGCATCAGAAGGTGCTGCTGGTGGACGACGATGTCGCGGTGGTTGGCAGCATGAATTTCGACAGCCGCTCGTTCCGGCTCAATTTCGAGGCCGCGGCGCTCAACGTCGACCGTGGTTTCGCGGCGGAAGTGGCTGCGATGCTCGCTCGCGACTTTGCCAACGCGCGGGAAGTGGGCGATCACGAATACGCCGATGCCCCGTTCGCGCGCAAGGTGCTGATGCACGTGGCGCGGCTGTTCGATCCGATCCTTTAGGGAAACTCTGAACGAGTCGTCGCTCCCGCGAAAGCGGGGGTCCGGGCTGCTGTTTTGCCCGGCGCATCCTTGCGTCGAGCCCCTTCGAGGCCGGCGCGATGATCACTCCTGGCGATCCGTTCAATGGATGCCCGCTTTCGCGGGCATGACGTCGAGGGACTTGATCAGGGTTTCCCTGGCGCCAGGTACGCGCGGCGGCGAGTGGCTGGCGGTATGCTCGCGCTCTGCGCCGCCTGGCGGCGCGATCCGCCCGATGGAGCGCCCATGCCAACCGCCCGCCTGCCGACCGATGCCGATCTTGCCGCCCAGGCGGCGGGGCTGGCCGAATTCCTTGGCGCGCGCGGGCAGACCATCGTCACCGCGGAATCGTGCACCGGCGGCTGGATCGCCAAGCTCCTTACCGACATCGCCGGCAGTTCCGCCTGGTTCGAGTGCGGCGTGGTGGCCTACAGCTACGAGGCCAAGGAGGCGATGCTCGGGGTGCAGTCGCAGACCCTGGAGCGTACCGGCGCAGTCAGTTCGGAAACCGCGGTGGAAATGGTGTCCGGCGCGCTCGCGCGCTATGGCGCGAGCGTCGCGGTGGCGGTGACCGGCGTCGCCGGGCCAAGCGGCGGCACGCCCGACAAGCCCGTCGGCACGGTGTGGATCGGCTGGAAGCGGCGTGGCGGCTACGCCCGCGCGGAACTCTTCCATTTCGAGGGCGACCGTGACGCGGTGCGCCGGCAGACCGTCGCCGCGGCGCTCGATGGCGTGCGGCGGATTCTTACGAGCTGACGCGCCGTCTTCCGATCGGGCGGCAGGGCGGCTGTGGGATAATTGCCCCCGCACCGGAACCGCCTTCCGGTATCCATGGTCCGCCATCCGGCGGGCCTGAACGTCTCATGTTTTGAGATGCCGCCCACGTATGCTGGGTGCATCCGCCAACGAGGAATCCGCAATGGACGACAACAAGCGCCGCGCGCTCGCCTCCGCCCTCAGCCAGATCGACAAGCAGTTCGGCAAGGGCGCGGTCATGCGCATGGGCGACAAGACCGGTGAGGCGATCGACGTGGTCTCGACCGGCTCGCTGGGCCTGGACATCGCCCTCGGCGTCGGCGGCCTGCCGCGCGGCCGCGTGGTCGAGATCTACGGGCCGGAGTCCTCCGGCAAGACCACGCTTACCCTGCAGGTCATCGCCAATTGCCAGAAGAACGGCGGCACCGCGGCCTTCGTCGACGCCGAACACGCGCTCGACCCGAGCTACGCCGAGAAGCTCGGCGTCGACGTTGACGACCTGCTGGTGTCCCAGCCCGACACCGGCGAGCAGGCGCTGGAGATCGCCGACATGCTGGTGCGCTCCAACGCGGTCGACGTCGTCGTCATCGACTCGGTCGCGGCGCTGACGCCCAGGGCCGAGATCGAGGGCGAGATGGGCGATTCGCACGTCGGCCTGCAGGCGCGCCTGATGAGCCAGGCGCTGCGCAAGCTCACCGCCAACATCAAGAAGTCCGGCACGCTGGTCATCTTCATCAACCAGATTCGCATGAAGATCGGCGTCATGTTCGGCAACCCGGAAACCACCACCGGCGGCAATGCCCTCAAGTTCTACGCCTCGGTGCGCCTGGACATCCGCCGCATCGGCGCGGTCAAGCGCGGCGACGAGGTGATCGGCTCGGAAACCCGCGTCAAGGTGGTCAAGAACAAGGTCGCGCCGCCGTTCCGCCAGGCCGAGTTCGAGATCCTCTACGGCGAAGGCTCCTCGCGCGAGGGCGAGCTGATCGAGCTCGGCGTGGCCCACGGCCTGGTCGAGAAGTCCGGCGCCTGGTACAGCTACGGAGGCGACCGCATCGGCCAGGGCAAGGACAACGTGCGCAACTACCTCAAGGAACACCCGGAAATTACCGACGCCATCGATGGCCAGCTGCGCGCCAAGCTGCTGGTCAAGAGTGGCAACTCGCCGCTGCCGGCGGTCGAGGTCGAGGAGGCGTAAGCGATGGCGCGCCAGCGCCGCGCCGACGACCGCAGCGCCTACGACAAGGCACTCGGGCTGCTGGCGCGGCGCGAGCATTCCGCGCGTGAGCTCAAGGCCAAGCTGGCCGCGCGCGGCAGCAACGCGGGCGAGGCGAAGGCGGCCGTCGAACGCCTGCAGGACCAGCAGTACCAGAGCGACGACCGCTTCGCCGGCAGCCTCGCGCGCCAGCGCAGCGGCCAGGGCTACGGGCCGCGTCGCATCGCCGCGGAGCTGAAGTCGCACGGCGTGGCCGATGCGGAGATCCGCGCCGCCATCGATGGACTCGACGTGGACTGGCCGGCACTGGCCACCGCGCAGCTCCGCCGTAGGCACGGCAACGCGCCGGTCGACACGCACGAGGAACGCGCCCGGCGCGCCGCCTTTCTCCTCCGCCGCGGCTTCGATGCCGCCACGGTACGCGCCGCCACCCGCGCCGACCTCAGCGATTCCGGCGACAATTCCGACGTGTAGGAGCGCACCCGGGCGCGACCGGAAATCGTCGGGCGCCGATCGCGCGTAAGCGCGCTCCTACCGGCACAGCTGCGTGTAGGAGCGCACCCTGTGCGCGACCGGCGGCATGTGGAAATCCGGGCGACCGGGTCGCGCGCACGCACGCTCCTGCAGACCCGGGGATTTCCCTTGCACGGACGCGGCGATCCGGCGACAGTACGCCGTCATCGGCAGCACGGCGTCCGCGGCAGGATTCACGCCGCCGGCGGCGCCGTGCCTGCCTTGCCGAAATCCCCCTTTCCCGATTCCCGCCTGCAATGAACACCTCCGACATCCGCAGCGCCTTCCTGGAGTTCTTCCGCTCCCGGGGACACACCATCGTGCCGTCCAGTTCGCTGGTTCCGGCCAACGACCCGACCCTGCTCTTCACCAACTCCGGGATGGTGCCGTTCAAGAACGTGTTCCTCGGCAGCGAGAAGCTGGGCTTCGCACGCGCGGCCGACGTGCAGCGCTGCCTGCGCGCTGGCGGCAAGCACAACGACCTGGATTCGGTGGGCTACACCGCGCGCCACCACACCTTTTTCGAGATGCTCGGCAACTGGTCCTTCGGCGACTACTTCAAGCGCGAGGCGATCGAGTGGGCCTGGGACTTCCTGACCGGCACGCTGAAGCTCGACCCGGCGCGGCTCTGGGTCACGGTGTACCACTCCGACGACGAGGCCTACGACATCTGGAAGGACCATGTCGGCGTACCCGCGGAGCGCATCATCCGCATCGGCGACAACAAGGGCGCGCCGTTCGCCTCCGACAACTTCTGGCAGATGGCCGACACCGGTCCCTGCGGCCCGTGCACGGAGATCTTCTACGACCACGGGCCGGAAATCCCGGGCGGGCCGCCGGGATCGCCGGATGAGGACGGCGACCGCTACATCGAGATCTGGAACCTGGTCTTCATGCAGTTCGACCGCGGCGCCGACGGCACGCTGTCGCCGCTGCCGGCGCCCTGCGTGGATACCGGCATGGGCCTGGAGCGGCTGGCCGCGGTGCTGCAGGGGCGGCATTCGAACTACGGGATCGACCTCTTCCAGCACCTGATCCGCGAGGCCGCGCGCCTGACCGGCACCACGGACCTGGAGAACAAGTCGCTGCGCGTCATCGCCGACCACATCCGCGCCTGCGCCTTCCTGATCGTCGACGGCGTCACGCCTTCCAACGAAGGCCGCGGCTACGTGCTCCGCCGCATCATCCGCCGCGCCCTGCGCCACGGCTGGATGCTCGGCCAGAAGCAGCCCTTCTTCCACGCCCTGCTGCCGACGCTGGTGGCGGTGATGGGCGAGGCCTACCCGGAGCTGCCGGCGCGGCGCGAGTTCGTCGAGGCCACCCTGCTCAAGGAGGAGCACCGCTTCTCCGAGACGCTGGAGAACGGCATGAGGCTCCTCGAATCGGTGTTCGAGGACGAGGCGCACCGGCGCGTCGTGCCCGGCAGGGTCGCCTTCACCCTCTACGACACCTATGGTTTTCCGGTCGATCTCACCGCGGACGTGGCCCGCGAGCGCGGCTGGGGCGTGGACATGGAAGGCTTCGATGCGGCGATGGCCGAGCAGCGCGAGCGCGCGCGCTCGGCGAGCCAGTTCGACAGCAAGGTGACCCTGCCGGCGGAACTGGCCAGCGCACTCGCGCCAACGCATTTCCTCGGCTACCAGGCGATCGAGGCGGACGACGCGCGGGTCCTCGGCATCGTGCAGGGCGGGCGCGCGCTCGACACGCTGGCGGAGGGCGAGGAGGGCGTGCTGATCCTCGATCGCACGCCTTTCTACGCCGAGTCGGGCGGGCAGGTCGGCGACACGGGGCTCGTCTGGAGCGATACGGCGAAATTTGCGGTGCGCGACACGATCAAGCTCGGCGGCGTCTTCCACGGCCATGCCGGGCGCGCCGAGAGCGGCAGCCTCCACGTGGGCATGGCGGTCGGCGCCCGCATCGACGCGGCGCGGCGCGAAGCCACGGTGCTCAACCATTCGGCGACGCATCTCCTCCACGCGGCGCTGCGCCAGGTGCTCGGCAACCACGTGCAGCAGAAGGGCTCGCTGGTCGCGCCCGAGCGCCTGCGCTTCGACTTCTCGCATTCGCAGCCGGTCAGCAGCGCGGAACTCCGCCTGGTCGAAGACCTCGTCAACCAGGAGATCCGCCGCAACGCCGAGGCCGAAGTGCACCAGATGGGCTACCAGCAGGCGATCGACTTCGGCGCGCTGGCGCTGTTCGGCGAGAAGTACGGCGACGAGGTGCGGGTGCTGCGCATGGGCGAGTTCTCGACCGAACTCTGCGGCGGCACCCACGTCTCGCGCACCGGCGACATCGGCCTGTTCAAGATCGTCTCCGAAGGCGGCGTCGCCGCCGGAGTGCGCCGCATCGAAGCCTTGACTGGGGCGGCGGCGCTGGCGCACGTGGCCGAGGCGGAGGCGCGCCTCGGCGAAATCGGCGCGATGCTGTCGGCGCATGGCGCCGAGGTCGTGGACAAGCTGCGCCAGCTGTTCGAGCGGCAGAAGAAGCTGGAGCGCGAACTCGAATCACTGAAGGCGAAGGCGGCCGGCTCGGCCAGCCAGGATCTCGCCGCGGCGGCACGCGATATCGGTGGCGTGCAGGTGGTGGCGGCGCGCGTCGACGGGCTCGACGGCAAGGCGCTGCGCGAGGCGGTCGACGCGCTCAAGCGGAAGCTGGCCGACTGCGTGGTGCTGCTGGCGGCGGGGAACGAGGGCAAGGCGGCGCTGGTCGGCGGCGTGCACGGCAGTGTGCTCGGCAAGGTCAAGGCCGGCGAAATCGTCGCCCACGTCGCCGCGCAGATCGGCGGCAAGGGCGGTGGGCGGGCGGACATGGCGCAGGGCGGCGGCGTCGATTCCCCGGCCCTCGACGCGGCGCTCGCGGCGCTCCCGGATTGGCTGTCGGCGCGCCTCTTGTAAACGCACGCAAACACCCTCCGACCAGTACTTCTGGTTCATTGCGCGAGCGGGACCGCTTGGTTAGTATCGGCCGTTCCCTGGTATCGGCACACCCTGGCATCAGTGCCGTGGACGAGATGGCGAACCGGGGGAAAGGGGGAAGGGACAGCGAGGGAGGTTGCGTCCTGGTCCCCGGAATCTAACGCGCAAGGGTGAGCGTTCGACAAGCGCCAAGAACTCCACCGGACCGACAGAATGTTAAGGAGAGCACCACATGCTTATTTTGACTCGCCGCGTCGGCGAGACGCTGATGATCGGTGACGAGGTGACCGTCACCGTGCTTGGCGTCAAGGGAAACCAGGTGCGCATCGGCATCAATGCCCCGAAGGACGTTGCCGTGCACCGTGAGGAAATCTACCAGCGCATCAAGCGCGAGCAGTCGCCCGATGCGGCGTCCGAGCCCAGTTCCGAGGCGGATATCGCAAGCTGATCTTTACCACGGCCCGCCGGCCCGCTATCCTGCGCGGCCGGATGAGCTGCAGCGGCACCGGCCGCGCATCCAGCAACACCCGGAGAGTTGGCCGAGTGGTCGAAGGCGCTCCCCTGCTAAGGGAGTATGGGGTCAAAAGCTCCATCGAGGGTTCGAATCCCTCACTCTCCGCCAGTTATCCAGCGCACGAGGCCAGCATCGGCGCCGCCCGGCCACAATGGAGCGGCCCTGGCCGGTGCGGTTCCAGCAAGCGGCGCACATCGCCTTCCGGCCCCGTAGCTCAGCTGGATAGAGCGCGCCCCTCCTAAGGGCGAGGTCGCAGGTTCGAATCCTGCCGGGGTCGCCACGCGCGCGCTGGCGCGTACGTCATTCCACCTGCGCAGGCGGCCTGCATGCTCCACGGGCAGAAAATCGTCGTCGTGATGCCGGCGTACCACGCCGAGAAGACGCTCGAGGCCTGCCACGCGGCGATCCCGCACGACATCGTCGACCGCGTGCTGCTGGTGGACGACGCCAGCGACGACGCCACCGTCGCGGTCGCGCGCGCGCTCGGCATCGCCACGCACCGGCACCCGGCCAACCGCGGCTACGGCGGCAACCAGAAGACCTGCTACGCGCTGGCGCTTGAAGAGGGCGCCGACATCGTGGTCATGCTGCACCCGGACTACCAGTACGAGCCGCGCCTGATCACGGCGATGGCGGCGATGGTGGCTTCCGGCGTGTACGACGTGGTGATCGGCTCGCGCATCCTCGGCAACACCGCCATCGCCGGCGGCATGCCGCGCTACAAGTACGTCTTCAACCGGCTGCTGACGGCCGCACAGAACCTCCTGGTCGGGAGCATGCTGTCCGAGTTCCACACCGGCTACCGGGCGTTCTCGCGCCGGGTGCTGGAGCAGCTTCCGCTGGCGGCGAACTCGGACGACTTCGTGTTCGACAACCAGATGCTGGTGCAGGCGCTGGCGGCGGGTTTCCGCATCGGCGAGATCTCCTGCCCGACGCGCTACTTCCCGGAAGCCAGCGAGATCAACTTCCGCCGCTCGGTGGTGTATGGCCTTGGCGTGCTCCGCACCGCGCTGCAGTTCCGGCTGTGGAAATGGGGCCTGGCGCAGCCGGCGATCTTCGCCACCGTCCCGCGGCCGCCCGCGGAGGATCCCGCCGGGAAGGCGACGCCGCCGCCATGAGGGTGCGCGGCCGGGCCCCGCATGCCTGGCCCTGGCATGGCCTGCTGCTGCTCGTGCTCGCCGCCGGGACGTTCTTCCGCCTGGCCCAGCTCGATGCGCAGATGCTGATCGACGACGAATGGCATGCGGTGCGCATGCTGCTCGGTGCCGACTACGCCACCATCGCCACCCATTTCGGCCTGGCCGACCATTCGATCCCGCTGACCCTGGCCTATCGCTGGCTGTACCTGCGCGATGCCCTCGACGAGTGGTCGATGCACCTGCCACTGCTCGCCTGCGGCCTGGCGCTGCTGGTCGCCGCGCCGCGGCTGATGCGCGAGCTGCCGCTGCCGACGCAGGCGATCTGGTGCGGGCTCCTCGCCGTTTCGCCGACGCTGGTCTATTTCAGCCGCACCGCCCGGCCATACGCCTTCCTGGCGCTGGCGGGCGTGCTGGCCTTCGTCGCCTTCCGGCGCTGGCAGGCCGGTGGCCGCCACCGTGGCAGCTGGGCGCTACTGTACGCGGCAGCCACCGTGCTGGCCGGCTGGGCCCACGTTCTGGCGTTGCCGTTCCTGCTGTGGCCTTTCGTGCACCACGGGGTTGGCGCGCTGCTCGCGACGCGCGATCCGGTGCGGCGCGGACCGGCGCTCCGCCAACTGCTGGCGCTTGCGGTGCTGGCTTTCGCGGTGCTCGGCACGCTGGCCGCGCTGCTGCTGCCGCCGTTGCTCGCGGACTGGGGCGCGATGTCGGCCAAGGCCGCCGTGGGCACGCCGGACATCGGCAGCCTGTACCGCACGCTGCTGATGCAGTTCGGCCTCGCCCAGGCGTGGCCTGCGGCACCGCTGCTGGTGCTGTCAGCCTGGGGGGCGTGGCGGCTCTGGCGGCGCGACCGGGAACTCGTCGCGCTCATCCTTGGCGCCGCGCTCGCCGGCGCGCTGCTGATCCTGCTGCTGCGTCCCGCCTGGATCCAGCATGCGCCGGTGCTGGTGCGCTACGCCGCGCCGATGCTGCCCTGGTTGTTGCTGTTCCCGGCCGAAGGCCTTTCCGCCCTCGTGGCGCTTGTCTCACGTCGTGCCGCGCTCGCAGCGCCGCTCGCCGCCGCCGCCCTGGCTGGGCTGGTGCTGGCCGGGCCGCTGCCCGAGTGGTATCGCGTGCCCAACCAGTTCATGGAGCACGCCGCCTTCCAGTTCGACTACGACCACGCCACCAATCCCTACTGGACCCAGCTCGAACTCGGGCCGGTGTCGCCGTTCTACCGGGAACTCGCCACCCGTCCGCCAGCGAGCGTCACCCTGGTGGAAACGCCGGCGCGCGCGGTGTCCAACTACATGCCCGATCCCTGGCTGCAGGCCATCCACCGCCAGAACGTCAAGTTCGCGCTCGCCTCGCCGGTCTGCGGCATGGGCGATTGGGACGAGTACCGGCCCGGCCCCCACGGGCCGCATTTCCGCCGCGTGCTGCCGCTGGGGGACATCCTTTCCGGTCGTGAGCGGGGCGGGGACTACCTGGTCCTGCGCCGCCATCCCTGGACGCTGCCGCGCGAGAACTTCCCCTGGCCAACGCCCTGGCCCGACATCGAGGCCTGCGCGAGGACGATCGAGGAGAGCCTCGGCGCGCCGGTGTGGCGGGATGCGGAGATCCTGGTGTTCCGGATTCCGCCATGGCCGCCTGCACGCTGATTCACACGTGAAGCGCCCTGTAGGAGCGCACCCTGTGCGCGACCAGAGCCGCACAATCGCAAGACTGCGCCGGTCGCGCACAGGGCGCGCGCTCCTACAGCGGGTGCGAATTCAACAGTTTGCGTGTTGAGCGTGCAGGTTTGATTGGAAAGCAGGGTGGATGCCCGCTTTCGCGGCCACGGCGTCAATACTCGCGCTGGCCGGGTTCCTCCGGACCGCTCGGGTTGGATGGGCTGAACGGCACCGCCGGCGCCTCCGGCAGCGTCGCGCGCCAGCGTTCGAGTTTCGCCTCGATCGCCGGCGTGGTGGCGATCTGCGGCTCGGACGGCTCCTCGCCTTCGGCGTGTTCCCATTCGGCGACCTGGCTGCGGGCGAGTTCGAAACCCTGGCGCATCGAAGTGGTGCGGTTGAGGGCGTCGACGAGAAAGGCGCGACCGAACCAGGTGATGTCGGCGTCGGCGCCGCAGCCGAACGAGGTCCGGTCGGCGCGCGCCGAGGTGATGACCAGGCTCGATTCGCCGCGCAGCGCATCGACGAATCCGCCCGAGTAGCAAGCATTGACGATGACCACCCGCGAGGGCATCGGCGGCTCGGTCGCCAGCGCTTCGGCGAGGTCTGCCGGCCCGATCTGGTCGAGGGGCAGCGGATCGAGATCGACCAGCAGTTCGTGCTCTTCCGAGCCGTGGCTGCTGAGATAGACGAGGAGGATGTCCTCGGCCGGATCCATGATCTGCGCGATTGCCTGCAGGGCGTAGTGGAGGTTGGTCCAGGTGGCGAGCGGCCGCTGCGCGGTCGTCTCCGGGTTGTTCTCCAGCACCAGAACGCGGCCCTGCGCGCCGAAGCGCGTCGAGAACAGTCGCTGGACATAATCGGCCTCGTTGCCGAACACGGCTTCCTCCGCGTCGCCGGCGAAGGCGACCACGTACAGGTCCGGCTGGCCGGGCGTCTGCGGGCGCAGCGCGCCGAGCCCGGCATCGAGCAGGGCGCGCTGGTCGAACATCACCTGCTCGGGATCGAAGGCGAGCGCGTGTGCCGGTTCTTCGGCCGACGGTGCGGGCGATTCGTCGACCGCGATGCCGCCTTCGGCCGGGGCCAGCGGCGGGTCGGACGGCAGCCAGATCCACGGCGCGGCCGAAACCAGCCAGGCGAGCGTGGCGGCAGCGAGCGCCCGCGCCGGGCGCCGCGGCATGAGCCGGCGCGCATAGATGGCCAGCATCACCAGCCACCACGCCGCCGCCGCGCCGAACAACCAGGCCGGGAACTCGAGATAACCGCGCGTCGCCGCGACGAGTGCCAGCCGGCGCGCCGGCCACTGCACGAGGATCGTGCTGGCGATGGTCGCCGCCACCAGCAGCGCCGCGATACCCCAGCCGGCATCCTGCCGTCGCGCCATGCCGGCCAGGAGCCAGCCCGCAGCGAGCAGCAGCAGGGCGCCGGCCAGCAGCGTCACCACGCCGTGGGCTTCGAGCCGCCAGGGCGGCCCGAGGTCGACCGCGGCAATGCCGAGCTCGACCAGCATCCGCACGGGCAGCAGCGCGAAGAACAGGCCGGGGCGGACGCGCGCGGGCTCGGTGCGGGGACGCTGCAGCAGGACGACGCGAAGGCCATCCATGAGCGTCGAAAGGAGAAAGGTCACGCCGGTTCCGCTCGAAGAGGGCGTCGTCGCGACGCACCGGCGGCATTATCGCTTCCCGCGCTGCCCAGCGTCATGTGGCGCGCCGGTGTTGCCCACCCGATACGATTGCGCACGCGACACGTGATCCGCGCGCGAATGCCTTGCAGGAGCGACCGTGGTCGCGACTGCGGCTCCTACACGACCGGGCTCCCGGTCGCCCGCAGTCGACACCTGCGTCGACGTGGGAGCGCGACCGAGGTCTGCATGAATGTGCCGCACCCGGTCGCCTGCACGCAGGTTCCTACCGCGGGGCATGTCGGCAGCGGAATCCACGCGCTCCGCGTGTAGGAGCGAGCGAGCTCGCGACCGCCGTGATCAGCCCGGCGCGATGGCCTCGAAGCTGGCCACGCAGGGATGCGGGCAGATGTCGGGGCACAGGCCCGGGGCGCGGGCGACCAGGGTGGTGGCCATGCCGGCGGCGCGCGCGGCGTCGAGTTCTTCGACCACGTCGGAGAGGAACAGGATGTCGGCCTCCGGAATACCGATGGCCTCGGCGATGGCGTGGTAGGAGGCGGCATCGCGCTTGGGGCCGATTTCGGTGTCGAACCAGCCGGAGAAGAGCGGCGCGAGGTCGCCCATCGTGGTGTGCGCGAAGAAGAGCTGCTGCGCCTCGACCGATCCGGATGAATAGACGTAGAGACGCTTGCCCGCGTCGCGCCAAGCGCGCAGGCGCGGCGGCACGTCCGGGTACACATGGGCCTGGAATTCGCCGGACGCATAGCCGTCCTTCCAGATCATGCCCTGCAGCGCCTTCAGCGCCGTGGACTTGCGATCCTCGTCGATCCAGCCAAGCAGGAGTTCGATCAGCTCCTGCCGCTCGGCGGAGACGAAGCCCGCTTCCTCGGCCGCGTTCTGCAGCCAGTGCTGCACGTCCGGGTTGTCGGTGTTGGTCTCGACGAACGCCGGCAGGCGCTTGCGGGAAAATGGAAACAGGACGTCCTTGACGAAATCGATCGAGCTGGTGGTGCCTTCGATGTCGGTGAGGATGGCTTGGATCACGGGCGTCGCTCCTTGGCTCGTTGCAGGGCTGGTCGGCGCTCAATCCGCCCGCGCGGACGGGTGCGGTTGCATGCGCGGGTAGCGGGTGGCGATGGCGTCGCCCGTATAGTCGGCCACCCATCCTTCCTTGTTGGTGAACAGGCGGATGGCGACGAAATAGGGCGCTTCACTCATGTCGAACCAATGAGGCGTCCTGTCCGGCACGCCGATCAGGTCGCCGGCTTCGCAGAGCACCTCGTAGACGCGCTCGCCGATGTGCAGCGTGAACTGGCCCGCGCCGGCAACGAAGAAGCGCACCTCGTCCTCGCTATGGGTGTGCTCATCGAGGAACTTCGCGCGCAGCGCGTCGCGATCCGGGTGGTCCGGGGCGAGGCTGATCACGTCCACCGCCTGGTAGCCCTCATCGCGCATCAGCCGGTCGATGTCCTCGCGGTAGGCGGCGATCACGGCATCGGGGTCGGCGCCGGGCAGGAGCGGCTGGTTGGCTTCCCAGCGCTCGAAGCGTACGCCCACCGCGGCCAGCTCGCGGGCAATCGCCGCGCCATCGGTGAACACCTGCGGCGGCGTCGCGGCGTCGTGGTCGGGGTAGATGCGAAGGCGGCTCATCGGGGTGTCCTGCCGAGGGTGACGAGGTCGAGTTCGCAGCCCAGCATGAACTCGAAGGCTTCCAGGTGCCGATGCGCCTCGGCCATGTCGCGGCCCCAGGCATAGATGCCGTGGCCGTCGATCAGGTAGCCGTGGAGCGGTTTGCCGGCATCGAGCCAGGCGTCGACCGCGCGCACCAGCACCGGCATGTCCTGGGTGTTGGCGAATACCGGCAGCTCCAGCGTGCCCTCGTGGCTTCGCGTGCCGGCGATGGCCTTCTGCAGTTCCCAGCCCGAGAGGCGTACCACACCGTCGGCTGCGAACCAGCGCGAGGCCACCGTCTGCGTGCGCGAATGCGTGTGCAGCACGGCGCCGGCCTCGGCGAAGCGCCGGTAGACCTGCATGTGGAGCGCCGTCTCCGCCGACGGTTTCGAGGTGCTGCCGATGGCGTGCCCGTCGAGGTCGACCACCATGACGTCATCGATGCCGAGCCGGCCCTTGTCGCGGCCCGAGATCGTGACCACGGCGTGGCCCTCGTCCAGGCGCATCGAGAAGTTGCTGCTGGTCGCCGGCGTCCATCCGCGCGCCCCGAGTTCGCGGCCGGCCGCGGCGATCTCGCGCGCGCAGGCGGCGAGCTGGCCAGTGTCGATGGCGTGGGTGTCGATCGTGGCTCTCCGCTCGGTGTTGAAGCGCTCCGTACTATACCGCGGCGCCCAGCGCCGCTTCACTGAACGCTCATCCGGCGAGGACTAGATTTCGTGCGCCCGCCGCGCGCGCAAGAGCGGCGGGCGCTGCGGTCGCTCGCCTGCGTGCACCCGGTCGGATGCCGCCATGGGGTGCAGCGACGCCTTCACTCACAAGGAGTGCATCATGTCGAACCCAGCCGAAAGCCAGGCACGACGTCGTTTCCTCAAGATCGCCGCCGCCGGGGCCGTTGCCGCGCCGTTCGCCGCCGTCGTGCTGCCGAAGATCGGGCGCGCCGCGGAACTGCCGCACCTCGACCCGAACGAGCCGACCGCGAAGGCGCTGGCCTACACCCACGACGCGACCACCGCCAAGGGCAACCCGGCGTTCAAGCCCGGCGCCGACTGCGCCAACTGCACCTTCTTCCAGGGCAAGGCGGGCGACGAATGGGGCCCGTGCATGCTGTTTCCCGGAAAGTCCGTGCACGCCAAGGGCTGGTGCGCCAGCCACAACTTCAAGCCCGCGTCGGGCTGACGCGCGTTCCCGCCCTTCCTGCCGCCGGGCGGCAGTGATCGACGCGGCGCCACACCGGCATCTCGGGAATTGAGACCGGCACCCGCCATAATCCCCGCGGTTGCCGCTCCGGTTTCCGCAATGCCTGCCGTCGCCCCGTTCCTGCCACTGATCCTCGCTGCCGTCGCCGGTGCCGCCGGCGGGGCATTGTTCGCCTGGCTTTTCCTGCGTGGGCGCGTCGCTGTGGCGCACGCTGCCGGACAGGCCAGCCGCGAACCCGAAATCGCCACCCTCGGTGCGCAGCGCGACGCCGCCATCGCGCGCGGCCGCGAGCTCGCCGAACGCCTCGCCCAAGGCGAGCGGGCCAGCGCTGCCGCGCAGGGCGAGGCGCGCCAGCTCGCCGCCCAGGCGGCCGCATCGGCTGCGCAGGTGAAGCGGCTTGAGGAAGCGCTGGCGGATGCCTGCCGTGGCCGCGACCACGCGCAATCGGAACTCCTCGCGCTCACCGGCCGCCATTCCGCGCTGGAGGCCAGCGCGGCCGAGCAGTCGCACGCCGCCGCCGAGAAGCTGCAACTCCTCGACCAGGCCGAGCAGCGCCTGCGCGATGCCTTCCAGAACCTCGCTCAGCGCATCCTCGACGACAAGGCCGAGCACCTGCGCACGCAAAGCGCCCAGCAGCTCGGCGGCCTGCTCGATCCGCTGAAGGGACAGCTCAAGGAATTCCGCGATTCGATCACCCAGGTCCACGCCGACGAACAGCGCGAGCGCGGCATGCTGGCGCAGGAAATCCAGAGCCTGCGCCAGCTCAACCAGCGCATCAGCGAGGACGCGATCAACCTCACCCGCGCGCTCAAGGGCGACACCCGCGCGCAGGGCGCCTGGGGCGAGCTGGTGCTCGAACGCGTGCTGGAGGCCTCGGGCCTGCAGGCCGGGCGCGAGTACACCACCCAGGCCAGCTTCAGCAGTGCCGACGGTGCCCGCCAGCGCCCGGACGTGATCGTCCATCTCCCCGACGGGCGCGACGTCGTCATCGACGCCAAGGTCTCGCTGGTCGCCTACGAGCGCCATGTCGCCGCACCCGACGACCCCGCCCGCGCCGCCGCCCTGGCCGAGCACGTGGCCTCCGTGCGCCGCCACATCGAGGGCCTGTCGCTGCGCCGCTACGACGACATCGAGGGCCTGCGCACGCTCGACTTCGTGCTGCTGTTCGTCCCGGTCGAAGCCGCCTTCGTCGAAGCCGTGCGCGCCGACGAGCGCCTCTTCACCCACGCGCTCGGCAAGAACATCTCGATCACCAGCCCCAGCACCCTGCTGGCGACGCTGCGCACCATCGCCCACCTCTGGCGCATGGAGCGGCGCAACGTCAACGCCATGGAAATCGCCCGCTGCGCCGCACGCCTGCACGACAACTTCGCCCTGCTGGTCGATGAGCTGGAAGCGGTCGGCACCCAGCTCGGCCGCGCGCAGGCCGCGCAGGCCAGCGCGCTCCGCCGCCTCACCCAAGGCGGCAAGGGCAGCATCCTGCTGCAGGTGCAGAGCCTCGCCGAGATGGGCGCGCCGGTGAAGAAGGAGCTGCCGGCGAAGCTGCTGGGGGCGGGGGATGAGGAGGCGCTGTTAGGCGAGGGCGGCGAGCGGCTGGAAGTCTGAGCAACGTCATTCCCGCCCCCTGCGTCAGAATAGTTGTCGCCTCGATAGACCATCCACCCGGGGGCGAAGGAACCTGAAGACGTGGCTCGATACGGACAAGCATTCAAAGATCGTGCGGTAGCTCGCCTGCTGCCGCCGGAAAGCAGCGATGTGCACGCGGTGGCGCAGGCCGTTGGCGTGTCGGCGGCGACGCTGGAGCGATGGCGCTCGGACGCGTTGGCGCAAGGCAGGAAGACAGGAGGCTGGACCGCCGTGGCCCGGCTGGACGCGGTGATGACCACGGCGTCGATGAGCGAGGAGGAGAAGAACGCCTGGTGCCGCTCGCACGGGCTGTATCCGAGCGAGCTGGTCGAATGGCGACAGGCCGCGACGGGCGCGCTGGAACAGCCGGGCCTGGTCTCGAAGGCGCCCTCCAGGGCTGAAGGCCGCCGCGTGCGCGAGCTGGAGCGCGAACTGCGGCGCAAGGAGAAGGCGCTGGCGGAGGCGGCCGCGCTGCTGGTGCCTCGGCAGCAGATAGGCGAGACTCAAGCGTAGGCTTTGCGCCAGCATTGTGTATTACGTGAGCTTTAGCCGAATCCGACATGGATAAAATGGCGGAGCCCGAAACCGAAACAGTACGCGGCTTAAGTCCGCGCACTGCCTTGAAACAAGCACGTATTTGCTCCAAGAAACTGGGCTTGCCAAACACTCTCCGAGTGTCTCGGATACCAATAGCGGTGGCGGCTATGCCAAGAATCTGCAATAGCAGACCGGAAATCCTGACGCCAGGCCCCGTTTGCCAGTAATACAGCGACGTGGCGAGTGCTAGTAGCACTACAAGTGCCGTGAACATAGGAAGCCGGGCACGCATGAGCCAAGCAAGTACTCGACATGGCCAGCGAATAAAGTGAGTGCCGATACTCTGTATGTGAGTACAATGCCTGAATTTAGCGGCGCCGCAGCACGTCCGCTGGAATGAGTTGTTAGAAATTGTGCACCTCATGCGACCGTGCATCGATCTCGAACGCCGCATTACCGTACCCAACCTCCACGATTTGCGCCAGGTAAACAGGGAGAAACGCGGCGATTGAACCGAGTTGTTCGTATTGGTGAACGTGCCGCAACTCATGCGATAGAAGTTGCACAGTTTTGCAGCCACGGATAATGAACACTGTGTGGCCTAGCGTAAGCCCAGTCATGCCGGGGCCAAGCAACCCAGTTTGCTGTGCAGCCATACGAAGCTGCGGATGCTGTGGCTGTGGAAGATGTGAGACAAGCGCAACCCGTACAAACTCGGGGTACTGCACCCCCACTGTGCGTGCCAGTTGCTGCTCCACGCTCGTTAGCGGAGTCCCGTTTTGTGCGGCTGCTTGCGATTCAGCCTCAGCCCACGCAATAGCAGACGGGAGAAGCTGAGGAAGTACCTGCCTCAAATCCACGTGTTACGCTCCCTCGCAATTTCTAACGCTTCGGCTCAGCGGTGGCGCATTAGTACCGTCCGCTGCAACCGGTTGTTATACAGCCAACTCACTCCCGGACCTCCCCTATAACACATGTGACGTGCTTCGGTGTCTTGCTCGTGGAGGTCATTCTGGGCGCCCTTCATTGAGCTCTTCGCCGTCGACGCTTCCGATAAACAGCAGCTCCTCCCGTGCTTGGTCATCCGTGAAACGGATGTCCCAGCGTTTCTCCATGAATTTGAGCAGTCGAATGCCTCGCTCCCGAATCTCTTCGGGACCCCAATCGTCGCAATGGGAGACTTCGATTTCCGAGTGCGAGCCATCTGCGTAACCGTTGCGGAGCTTGGTGCCGTCGCGATTGCACTTCGGCTTCTTCTTTTCGGCGAAGGCGTCATTCTGCAGCGAAGAGTTGATTGAGGACGAGAGGAGCAACATATTCCCGAGGCTATTGCAGTAGGCCTCCCGCTCTCGCTCGCGAACGCCTTTGAAGGCTGGCTTCCACGCCCCAGTTTCAGATTGGGGATAGATGTGCTCGATGGAGATACTGTCCTTCGGAGTCTTGAACAGATCCATCCAGTCGACCTTCTTCTGACGACTGTTCGAGAATAGGTTCAACTCGTATTCATAGAGAAAATACCGCAAACCGGGCCAGCTGTAGTAGCCTTGGTCGTTCTCGAACTTCTTCTGGATCAATAGATAGAAATCATCGGTTGCAAAATGACCATCTTCGGTGAACGTGAAGCTCATCCGGTTCCGTAGTCGCTCCTTCAGCTCCGCTAAGTCCATGTCGCCACTGTCGATCGCGCGGACGGCGTTGCTGAACTCGGAACTGCGATAATTTGAACGGGTTTGCGTCAGCCGGAATACCACGAAAACAAACCGCTCGATCTCCTTGAAGATGCCGAGTCGCTGACCGGGATCATCGTATTTCTTCAAGATCGCCATCAGCAGCGGGCGGAAGTACGCCATGCCTAGCCGATTCAGGCGTTGAATCCATTCTGTCTCTTTCCGCGTCAGATCGCCCGACATTTCCGGGTAGAACGTGCGGAACCAGTGAACCGAGGACGTTTTGAGGCTTTTTACGTAGTCGCGAATTTCGTTCGGACGCAACTCAGCCACCATTATTAGCCCGCCGGCATCGACCTCTTCCAGTCCGTTCTCGTCGTCCGTCTCAAGGTCCGCTTTCGATGTTTGCTCCTCTGATTCCTCCAGTTCCACTGGCTGCACCATCTTCCGATGAACGCGCTGCGGTGTGAACTGCTCCTCCAGCAGAAACTTGATGTAGTCCCGCCCAGTCTGGCGCGAGAACTTGAAGTACATCATCCAGTGGGCTCGCAGAAAATCGTCGTCATTGAGCGGCTTCGACTTGTTGCGTCCCAATTGGAAGTAGACCTCTTTCCATGCGTCGTTAATCAAATCTCGGAGGTCGCGGCGCTCTGCAGGGTCCAGCTCCGCATCGGTATAGAGGGTCGTAAGGTAGATCAGGCGATTCTTGAGTAGCTCCAAATCCGACAGCGTCTTGCCGCGATTGTTCATCGTCTCGAAAGCGACGAACACGTCAAATTCATCCTTGATGATGTACTCATTGAATAGGAACCGCTTAGTCAGCGTGCGGTATAGGTCTTGGAGCCCTGCGATACCTTCCTCCTTGTGCCATGCTCGCAATTGCTCCTTGAAGTATCGTTTCCCATTGCTGAGATTTAGCGTATAGAAGGTTTCGAATACCGTGCCGCCGCCCATCTCACCCAGAATCTGATACCGCATGTACTCATAGCTGGGATTGTCGACCGTGTAGCCGAACTTGTACGTGCGAAAAGCCTTGCCCGCAGGCTTCACCTCGAACAGGAACTTGCTTTCCACGGCCGCGATGCTGAGCGTGTCGGTCAGGTAGATCGCGTCGTCGGTCCGGCCCTTGTTTTCCGGCAGACTGCGAAGTAGCTCGATAAAGGCCTGCAAGAAGAGCGTGAAGGTCGTCAGTCGCTGTTGCCCATCAACGATGTGGTAAAGCTTGTACGAATGATCGTCGACCAGCCAAAACTCTTTGGCGTCCTCGTCAACTTTGCTGACCGGAATCTCCTTAAGCGTTAGCACGCCGGTGTAGTGCGAGCGACCGTCAGGTAGGTTGATCAAGTCTTCCCAGAAGGCGTCCAATTGCTCGCGGCCCCACGCGTACCCGCGCTGATAGTCGGGAATGCGGAACAGCTTTTCTTTGAACAGGCTATCGAGTGGTTTGGGTTCGTCCATCGCAATCCTCGCTTGATCAAAGTCTCTCGATGAGCAGCGGTTTCTCAACGTGATTGCATTCGTCGAGCGGAAATTGTTTGACTGTGGTCGATTCCATGCCCATGAATCTCACGGTCTTCTTGGCTGCATAACGCCTGAATTTAGCGGCGCGCGCAGCGCGTCCGCTGGAATGAATAGTTAGACGATTGCGACACGATGCGTTGGAGCGATGAGCTGTTAGGCAGACATAACGCATACGCGACCGATGCGGTGAAGTTACCAGTTTTGAACGCCTCGAGCTTGGTGAAAAGTGCCAGACAAAAGCTACCAAGTACGAAGGACGACATGCTGCGACGATGCTAGACGAAGCGCTGAATTAACCAAACAACTAAGAGCGTTACGGCTATAAGGGGTAGCCCAATCATCAAAATCAGAAGTTGCCGACCAAACAGCCCCGGGTCGTATTGGGGGCTTTTTGGATCGCTGTGCCGATTAATGTTTTTGCGAAGGCTAGTGCCTAAGCTTTCGTTGCCGCCCCTCTGCCGAGATTGCCATCGGAGCAGGCCGACCACGCCCAAAATTGCTGTAATGATGTACCAGTACTGACTGGGCTGCTCTGACATGTCTAACTACTATTCGATGACAAAGTGGGACGCCCGCGGGTCCTGCGAGAATAAAAATACGTTAAGAAATCAGCGAGTTACGCCGAAGTTGCAGCCTAATCCGACAGCCTAATCGTGCGGTCTTTTCCACGCTCGGGAGAGCCGTCGACTGCGATGGTCCCATTCGGTGAGGGTGGTTGCAACCGGCGAAAGCTGCACCGATCCTTGGGTCTTGGGGTGCTCGATAAGGTAGGCGCGCTCGCGCGACTTGCGGCGTGCGCAAACCGCGGGGGCTGTTGCCGCCGGCGTGGTAGCGATGACAGCCGCTCTTGAATGCATGACGTCGGAACGGTTGCCCATGTGCGCTGGGAAGGCCGAGCGGATCACGTCGTGCCGCCTGTGCCGAGTTTGAACCCAACCCGCACCACTCCGGGTTCGCCTTCCATTGCGCCCCTCACGGCGCCGAGTTGCTGGGCGAGTTCCAGCATGGTGGCGTTCTCGGTCAGGACGGCGCCCCAGAGTTCCTCCAGGCCGCGGGCGCGGGCGTCGTCGAGGAGGCATTGCAGCAGGGCGCGGCCAAGGCCGAGGCCGGTGACGGAGGGATCGACGATCACGCCGAATTCGGCGCGTTTTCCGGCGCGGTCGGCGTAGTAGCGGGCGTCGCCGCGGATTTCTTCATCGGAGTCGATGGCGACCCAGGCGGCGGCCCAGGCGGGGTCGGGATTGGCGAGCCGCGTCGCGACTTCAGGCGAGAGCGCGCCCAGGCGGTGGAAGACGCGCAGGCGAATCTGCTCGGGCGTGAGGCGGGCGAAGGCGCGCACGAGGGCGTCGGCGTCGGTGGCGCGGATCGGGCGCAGCAGGAAGCGGCGGCCGTCGCTGGCGGTGAAGGTGTCGGCGGGATCAGGTCCGGGAGAGGTCGAGGTGTGGTGCATCCGGCGAGCATACGCCACGGGTGACGGGGCGGTGCCAACGCGAGTGCGCCGCCGCGCTTCCTGGGAAGGGCTGGCCAGGGGCGGCCGCCTTTTGCGCTCACGTCGAGGGAAGAGCGCCGAGCTGGGGCTCGGCATTCCCAGAAAAGCAGGCTTGCGGCCCGTTGTTCGGGGGCTAGGGCGTTGGCACGGTCGTGCCGTTCGCGGCCAGTGCTCCGGCCAGCACGAGCAGGAAGCCGACGACGGCGATTGCGGCGTGCACGTAGACGACCGTCTTGGGCAGCAGCACGCGGCGTTCCTGGTAGCCGAGGTTGAGGTAGAGGCCGCCGACGGCGGCGATGACCAGCAGCACCAGACCCCAGGTGGCGTAGGTCGGGAGGCCGATGGTGAAGGCGGCGAAGAGGAGCAGGGTGAGGCCGGCGGCGGCAAGCAGGCCATGCAGCATGGCCAGCCATGCCGGTGGGTTGCGGTCACCGGAAACACGCATACCCGCCATCACCAGGCCACCGCCGGCGGCCAGCGCGAACAGGACGATGCTCGTCCAGAGGATGATCTGTACGGTCACGGCTTCCCTCCTGCAGACGGCGCGATGCCGCCTTCTCGCGCCAGCTTGGCACCGTGCACGGGACGGGGCACGTTGCGGCGCAGCGCAAAGGCTTGATGGGCGGCCAGCGCACAGGATGGAATGCGTCGGAAGTGGGTTCCAGGCGCCCTTCAAAATGGGTGCCGCTTTGGCGGGCATGACGTCGGGACGGGATGGCGGAGCCAGGAATGGCGGCACGCGGCGTTCCAGTCTGCAAGACGCCATGCGCTTTCCTTCCACGCGGCGGGACCGTGGCGGGTGGTCGCTCCGGGCATGCCTTCAGGTGGATGCCCGCTTTCGCGGGCATGACGGCGGATGGACCCGGGGCGTAGCCCTCGGCCCTCGGCCCTCAGCCTTCTCTCAAGGCACCGCGCATTCGAACGGCAGCCACGCGTGCAGCCACGGCGCGCTGCCGAGCAGCCAGGGGCCGGCGAGGGTGAGCACGGCGCTGGCCAGCAGCATGGAGCCGGCGATGCGCTTGCCGGCGGGTTTGGCGGCGAAGCCGACGAAGCGTTGCGCGCCGAAGGCGGCGGCGAGCATGGCGGGGGCGGTGCCGAGGCCGAACGCGGCCATGGTGGCGGCGGCGCCGAGGGCGTCGGCCTGCAGGGCGGCGATCAGCAGCACGGTGTAGACGAAGCCGCAGGGCATCCAGCCCCAGACCATGCCGAAGCCGAAGGCGCCGGGCAGGTGGCGCACCGGCAGCAGGCGGCGGCCGAGCGGGGCGAGCTTCGGCCAGACGTGGCGGCCGATGCCGAAGCCGGGATCGCGCACGCGGCCGAAGGCGACCAGCGCGCCGAGCAGCAGGGCGACGGCGCTCAGCGCGCGCAGGCTGGCGCGCACGGCGTCGATGTCGAGCAGGGCGATGAGGCCGCCGAACACGCCGCCGAAGAGCAGGCCGGCGAGCGCGTACGAGCTGATGCGGCCGAGCTGGTAGCCGAGCAGCAGGTGGCGTTTGAGACGACCGTCCGGACGGCGCGCGGTGGCGATGCCGAGGGCGGCGGAAATGCCGCCGCACATCACCACGCAGTGGCCGCTCGCGGCGAGCCCGAGCAGCATGGCGGCGCCGAGGGTGAGGCCGTTGCTCACGCACCGTGCTCCGTATTCCGGCGTGCAGCCGCGGCTTCCGGGCTTGGCGCGGCGTCGGCGCGCACGCGCGGTTCGTCGTCGAGCAGCGGCAGCAGGCCGGGCGTGTCCATGTCGTCGAATTGGTCGTGGTCGACGGCCCAGAAAAAGGCGACGCCGGCGCCGACCAGCAGCAGGATGGACAGCGGGATCATGACGACGAGGATGTTCATGCGGGCGTCTCCAGCACGCGGATGGCGGGCACCGGGCGGACCGGCTCGCGGTGGCGGCCGACCCGCATCGCGTTCAGCACCACGCCGAGCGAACTCACCGACATACCGATCGCGGCGAGCCAGGGCGGCACGAAGCCGAGCGCGCCGAGCGGCACCACGGACAGGTTGTAGAGCAGCGCCCAGCGTTGGTTCTGGCGCAGGATGGCGAGGGTTTCGCGGGCGATGCGGCGCGCCTCGGGCAGCGCGGACAGGCGCTGGCCCGACAGCACCACGTCGCTGGAGGCTTGCGCCAGTTCGGCGCCGCTGGCGAGCGCCACGGCGACGTCGGCCCCGGCCAGCACCGGCGCGTCGTTGATGCCATCGCCGACGGCGATGACGCGGGCGCCGCCGGCGCGCAGTTCCGCCAGCCGCGCCAGCTTGTCGGCCGGCTGCTGGCGCGCATGCCAGCGCCCGATGCCGAGCGCCCGGGCCGCCGCCGCCACCTTGGGCGCAGCGTCGCCGCTGGCGATGGCGACGTCGAGATCCTGTGCCTGCAGCGCGGCCACCGCTTCCGCGGCGTCGGCGCGCAGGCGCTCGGACAGATGGAAGGCGGCGACAAGGCCCTCGTCGCCGGCGAGCACCACGGCATCCTCGAGCGCGGGATCGATGGTGTCCTGTTGCAGCGCGAAGCGGGCATGGCCGAGGCGCAGCCGGCGCCCACCGATGCGGCCGGAAAGGCCGCCGCCCGCTTCCGCGCGGAGCTCGTCGACCGTGCCCGCAGCGGTATCGCCTGCAGCATGGTGGATGGCCTGCGCGACCGGGTGGCCGCTGCCGCGCGCCAGCGCACCGGCCAGCGCCAGCGCCTCGGCGCGACGGGCGGGCGCGTCGCCGGCGGCCGGCGGCAGGGCGATTTCGCCGAGCGCGAGCTCGGGTTCGGTGAGGGTGCCGGTTTTGTCGAACACGACGTGCGTGGCGGTGGCGAGCCCCTCGATCGCGTCCGAGCGCACCACCAGCACGCCGTTCTTAGCCAACACGGCCAGCGCCCGGGTGAGCGCGGCCGGCACCGCCAGCGCGAAGGCGCAGGGGCAGGACACCACCAGCACCGCCAGCGTGGCGGTGAACGCGCGCGCGGGATCGACCAGGCTCCAGCCGATCGCGGTCAGCGTGGCGAGGACGAGCACGCGGGCGACGAAACCCGCCGCGGCGCGCTCGCCGGCCTCGGCCAGGCGCGGGCGCTCGGTCTGCGCGCGCGTCACCAGGGCGACGATGCCGGCCAGCACGGTGTCGGCGCCCACGCGTCGTACGCTGAGTTCGGCCGGGCCTTCGACCAGCACGCTGCCGGCCACCAGTTCCTCGCCGCGTCGCTTTTCGAGCGGCGCCGATTCGCCGGAGAGGAGCGCCTCGTCGACGCGGCAGCGCAGGCTGGCGAGCACGCCGTCGGCGGGCACGGCGCTGCCCTCGGCGACGTGCACGCGGTCGCCGGGCAGGAGTTCCACCGCGCCGACCCGCTCCAGGGTGCCGTCGGCGCGGTAGCGGTCGGCGAAGACGGGCGTGAGGCGCGCCAGCGCGTCGCTGAGGTCGCCGGCGCGGTGGCGCGCGCGCATCTCCAGATAGCGCCCGACCAGCAGGAAGAACACGAACATGCTGACCGAGTCGAAATAGACGTCCGCGCCGCCGATGAAGGCCTCGACCACGCTGGCGCCGAAGATGAGGGCGATGGCCAGCGCCACCGGCACGTCCATGCCGAGCCGGCGCGCCTTGAGCGTGCGCAGCGCGCCGGCGAAGAACGGGCGTGCGGCATAGAACACCACCGGCGTGGCGACCAGCAGGCCGAGCCAGCGGAAGAAGTCGCGCGTGCCGGTGTCGACGCCGTCGAAGGCGCCCAGATACAGCGCGCTGGCGTACATCATCGCCTGCATGGCGCCGAAGCCGGCGACGATCAGGCGCTTCAGCGCCGCGCGCGATTCGCGCTTGCGGGCATCGTCCAGCGCCGCCGCGTCGAGCGGCGAGGCGCGGTAGCCGGCGCGGGCGAAGGCGTCGAGGATGGCCGGCAGGCTGCACTCGCGCTCGTCCCAGGCCAGGCGTGCGCGGCGCGCGCCGGCGTTGACCTGCACGCTGGCGACGCCGGGCAGGGCGCCGAGCGCGCGCTCGATCAGCCACACGCAGGCGGCGCAGCGCACGCCCTCGACCAGCAGCACCGATTCGCGGCGGCCGGCGCCGAGATCGCGCACCACGTGGCGGGCGAGTTCCGGGCGCTCCCATGCGGCGGCGCTGCGGCGGCTTTCCTCGGCGTCTGGAGCGCGCTGCGCGGGGCCGCTGCGCAGCCGGTAGTAGTCGCCGAGACCGAGCTGGTCGATCCACTCCGCCGCGGCGCGGCAACCCTGGCAGCAGACCGCACGCTCGGCGCCGGCGATCCGCGCCAGCGGCGGCTCGGCCGGCAGCGCCTCGCCACAATGCCAGCAGCCGGCGGGGAGCGCGTTCACGGCTTCGCGGCCTCGGGATCGGCGCCGCGATCACTCGCAGGTGGCGGCCGCGCGGCGGGCACCTTGAACACCTGGCCGCCGACCGTCGGCACCGGCTCGTCGGCATGGCGCACGCCGAGCACGATCATCGCCACGCAGCCGGCCAGCGAGGCGGCCAGCAGCAGCAAGCCGAGCCAGGCCACCGGCTGGCGGTACCAGGCCGCGCCGGCGGCGCGTGGGGCGGCGTTGGCGCGCGCGTTCACGGCTGGCCGGCGCCCTCGTGCGACTGGGCGAAGATCCATGCCGTGATCGCGCGCACGTCGTGCTCCGGCAGGCGCGAGCGCCAGCCGGGCATGACGCCCGAACGGCCTTCGCGGATGGTCCGCTCGATGCTGGCGAGGTCGCCGCCGTAAAGCCAGGTGTTGTCGGTGAGATTGGGCGCGCCGAGTGCCGGATTGCCCTTGCCCTCGGCACCGTGGCAGGCGGCGCAGACGGCGAAGGATTCCCTGCCGGCGGCCGCGCCGGTCGGCGAGTGCGGTGCGCCGGAGAGGCTCAGCACGTAGTGGGCGAGGTTACGCACGCCGGCCGCATCGAGGCTGCCGGCCATCGGCGGCATGGTGCCCTGGCGGCCATCCAGGATGCTGGCCAGGATCGTCTGCGGGTCGCCGCCGTAGAGCCAGTCGCCGTCGACCAGGTTGGGCGCGCCAAGCACCGGGTTGCCGTGCCCCTCGCGGCCGTGGCAGGCGGCGCAGTTGTCGATGAACAGGCGCTGCCCGTAGGAGGTTACCGCCGGTTCCGTGGCGAGCTGCTCGATGCCGGTATTGGCGATCGTCTGCATGAGACCGGACAGCTTCTGCTGGTTCTCGTCCAGGTGCTGCTGCACCTCGCCGTGCTGGCTCCAGCCGAGGACGCCGCGGAAGCTGCCGAAGCCCGGATACAGCACGAGATAGGCGAAGGCCGCCGCGAACATCGCGCCGGACAGGACGATCCACCACGTCGGCAGCCGGTGCAGGCCTTCGCGCAGCACGCCGTGCGCCCACACATGGCCGGTGGTGCCGTCCTGCTGCACCGGGATGCGCACGCGCGGGCCCCACAGGAACAGGAAGAAGGTGATGCCGAGGTTCAGCACCACCAGGAACATGATCCAGGCGGACCAGAAGCCGTTCATCGGTCGTTATCCTCGTGCTCGTCGTCCGGGCGTGTGGTTTCCTGCATCGGCAGGCGGGACAGGCGGTCGAACTTGCGCTTGTGCTGCGGCAGCCAGAGCCAGATCCAGATGCCGATGAAGGCCAGCATCGACAGCAGGGTGACGACGCCGATGAGCTGCCCCCAGAGCGGATCGAGCGTCATGGCGCACCCGTGGCGGCCGGCGCCGGCTCGGCCTGGGGCACGTTGTCGATGCCGAGGCCCTGCAGGTAGGCGACGATCGCCTCCATCTCGGTGTGCCCGGCGACCGCGGCGCGCGCGTCGGCGATGTCCTCGTCGGAGTAGGGATCGCCAAGCCGGCGCAGCACGCGCATCTTGGCCTGCACTTCGTCGGGGTCGACCAGCGCCTCGGACAGCCAGGGGTAGCCCGGCATGTTGGATTCGGGTACCACCGCGCGCGGGTCCTTGAGGTGCACGCGCTGCCATTCGTCGCTGTACTTGCCGCCGACGCGGGCGAGGTCCGGCCCGGTGCGCTTTGAGCCCCACTGGTGCGGCCGGTCGTACACCGACTCGGTGGCCGCCGAGTAGCCGCCGTAGCGCTCGGTCTCGGCGCGCAGGGCGCGCACCATCTGCGTGTGGCAGAGGTAGCAGCCCTCGCGCACGTAGATGTCCTTGCCGGCCAGGCGCAGCGGCGAATACGGCTTCACGCCGAGCTCGGGTTTCACCGCGTGCGCTTCCATGAAGATCGGGGTGATCTCCGCCAGGCCGCCGAGCGACACCATGACGAGGATCAGGATGCCGAGCAGGCCGGCATGCTTCTCGATCGCTTCGAAGTACCTGTAGCCTTTGTAGCCCTTTGCCATCGTTGGATCCTCAGGCGCTGGCCGGCAGCGGCGCCGGCACCTGGTGGGTGGTGGGTTCGGGGATCGGCACCGGGATCGGCGAGATCAGGTGCTTGCGCGCATCCGAGGCGGTGTGCCACAGGTTCCACGCCATCACGCCCATGCCGGCGACCACCAGCAGGCCGCCGAGGAAGCGGAAGAAATACAGCGGCTTGATCGCGATCAGGCTGTCGATGAAGGCATAGGTGAGCGAGCCGTCCGGGTTGGTGGCGCGCCACATCAGGCCCTCGGTGACGCCGGCGATCCACATCGAGATGATGTAGAGCAGCAGGCCCGCGGTATGCATCCAGAAGTGCAGTTCCATGCCCTTGTGCGAATGCATGGGGCGGCCCAGCGCGCGCGGCGCCATGGCGTAGAGCGAGCCGATGGTGATCATCGCCACCCAGCCGATCGAGCCCGAGTGCACGTGCGCCACGGTCCAGTCGGTGTAGTGCGAGAGGGCGTTGACGCTCTTGATCGCCATCATCGAGCCCTCGAAGGTCGAGGCGGCGTAGAACACCAGCGCGATCACCATGAACTTGGCCGCCGGGTCGGTGCGCAGGCGGTGCCAGGAGCCGTTGAAGGTGAGCAGGCCGTTGGCTGCCGAGCCCCAGCTCGGCATCAGCAGGACCAGCGAGAAGGCCATGCCGACCGACTGCACCCAGTCGGGCAGGGCGGTGTACAGCAGGTGGTGCGAGCCGGCCCACATGTAGACCGAGATCAGCGCCCAGAAGTTGACGATCGAGAAGCGGTAGCTCCAGAGCGGCTGCTTGGCCTGGCGCGGCACGAAGTAGTACATCATGCCGAGGAAGCCGGCGGTCAGGAAGAACGCCACCGCGTTGTGGCCGTACCACCACTGCACCATCGCGTCGACCGCGCCCGAGTAGATCGGGTAGGACTTGGTCAGGCTGACCGGCAGGGCGAGGTTGTTGACGATATGCAGCAGGCCGACGGCGATGATGAAGGCGCCGTAGTACCAGTTGGCGACGTAGATGTGCTGGATGCGCCGGCGCGCCAGCGTGGAAAAGAACACCACGCCGATCGACACCCACACCACCGCGATGAGGATGTCGATGAACCACTCGGGCTCGGCGTATTCCTTGCTCTGGGTGATGCCGAACGGCATCGTCGCCATCGCCAGCACGCAGGCGAGCTGCCAGCCCCAGAAGGTGAAGTTGGCCAGCCGCGGCAGCGCCAGGCGCGTGTGCCCGCTGCGCTGCACCACGTAATAGCAGGTGCCGATCAGGGCGCTGCCGCCGAAGGCGAAGATCACGCCGAAGGTATGGTTCGGGCGCAGCCGGCTGAAGGTCAGCCAGGAGATGTCGAAGTTGAGCGCCGGCCAGGCCAGCTGGGCCGCGACGTAGACGCCGATCGCCATCCCGACCACGCCCCACACCGCCGCCGCCAGCAGGAACAGGCGCACGACGTGGTCGTTGTAGGTCTCATCGGTGGCGGCGAGGACGGCCTGCCTGGACGGGGATGCCGCCAGCCGGATGCCGCCATTCAAGGTTTCAGTGGTGGTTGCCATGGGTACCCTCGCGCGAGACCCGCAATTCTGGCCCGATCCCGCGGCGCTGCGGTTGACCCCGGTCAGGGCAAAGTGTCGCAGCGCTGCCACGTACCGGTTTGCGGCCTGCGGCAGCTTGTCGCAGCGATCCCGAAAGCCCGCGGGCGGGCCGTGGCATGCCGCGTTATCATCCCCGCGGGCCGTGACGGGGGATCGAGATGAAAGGGCAGGCGACGGGCATGCGCGACACCGAACTGGAGGCGCTCTGCGCCGCATGGCCGGGTGTGGCCAGCGTCCTCCGGTGGGAGGTCGATCGCGTCTACCAGGTTGCCGGCAAGATGTTCGCCGTGATCTGCACGCTGGGCCCGGATCGCGGGCGGCTGTCGTTCCGCGTCGAGGCCGATCGCTACGTCGAACTCAGCGGCCAGCCCGGCATGATGCCCGCGCCCTATACCGCGCGCCTGTTCTGGGTCAGCGTGACCGAGCCCGAGCGCTTCACGACCGACGAACTCGCCGCCTTCGTCAGGCGTTCCTACGACCTCGTGCGCGCCGGGCTGCCCAAGCGTGCGCGCGAGGCACTCGCCGCGATCGAACTCGCCGAAGGCACGCAGACCTGACGCGCGCGCCACCACAGCCTCTCCTTCGAGACTTCCCGATGTCCGGCAAGGCCGATTCGCTCAAGACCATCCTCTACGCGCTCGGCGCCAACTTCGCCATCTTCCTGGCCAAGGCCGCGGCGGCCTTCGTCACCGGCTCGGGCGCGATGCTCGCCGAGGCCGTGCACTCGCTGGCCGACTGCGGCAACCAGGGCCTGCTGCTGATCGGTCTCAAGGATGCCAAGGCGCCGCCTTCGCCGGACTATCCGCTCGGCCACGGCAAGGCGATCTATTTCTGGTCGTTCCTGGTCGCGCTGCTGCTGTTCTCGGTCGGCGGCGCGTTCTCGATCTACGAGGGCATCCACAAGCTCACCGCGCACGAGCCGCTCAACATGCCGTGGATCGCCGTCGGCGTGCTGGTCTTCGGCATCATCGCCGAAAGCATCTCGATGGCCGCGTGCATGCGCGAGGTCAACAAGGCCCGGCGGGGGCGGAGCCTCTGGCGCTGGTTCCGCGACAGCCGCCAGAGCGAGCTGATCGTGATCTTCGGCGAGGACCTCGCCGCCCTGCTCGGCCTGGTGCTCGCGCTGCTCGCGGTGCTGCTCACCATGCTGACCGGCAATCCCGTGTTCGACGCGCTTGGCACGCTGGCGATCGGCGTGCTGCTGGTCGTCGTCGCCGTCTTCATCGCCGTGGAAGTAAAGGCGCTGCTGATCGGCCAGGGCGTGGAGCCGGAGCGCAAGGCGGCGATCGAGTCCTTCCTCACGGCGCGCCCGGAGATCTCGCGGGTGTTCAACCTCGTCACCCTGCAGCTCGGCAACGACGTGATGCTGGCCGTCAAGGCCGAGATGAGTCGCGACCTCGCCACCCCCGGCATCGTCGATGCGATCAATGCGGTCGAGAAGGACCTGAAGGCGGAGTTCCCGGAAATCCTCTGGTCGTTCTTCGAGCCCGACGCGGCCGACTAGGCGCCTTACACCACCGGCGTGGTGCGCGCCGCCAGCGCCTCGCGATGACGCTGGCGGGCGAGCCTGGCCTCGCGGCGGGCGATGTAGAGGCTCGAGCCCACCACGATGCCCGCGCCGAGGGCGGTCCAGCCGTCCGGCACCTCGCCGAAGGCGAACCAGGCGAGCACCGCCACGATCACCAGCTGCAGGTAGCTGAAGGGCGCCAGCGAGGAGGCCTCGGCGAGGCGCAGCGCGTGCGTCCAGGTGTACTGGCCGCCAGTGCCGAGGATGCCGATGGCGATGAGCCAGGGCCAGATCGAGGCGTCCGGCCACTGCCACACCAGCAGCGCCGCCGGCAGAGACAGCGGCACCCACAGCCAGGTGGTCAGCAGCACGATGGTGTCGACCGGGTCGCTGCGCGACAGGAACTTGATGCTGATCGTCACCGCGCCGGAAAACGCCGCACCGAGCAGCGCCACGAGGCTCGCGGCAGTGAAGCCGTCGGTGCCGGGCTTGACGATCACCAGCACGCCGATGAAGCCCGCGATCACCGCGCTCCAGCGGCGCAGGCGCACGATCTCGCCGAGGAACAGCACCGCGCCGATGGTGACGAACAGCGGCGAGGAATAGGACAGGGCGATCGCCTGCGCCAGCGGCAGGTGGGCGATGGCCCAGAACGAGGCCAGCATGGCCAGCGCGCCGATGCCGCAGCGGACGACGTAGAAGCCGAGGCGGTCCGTGTGCAGCAGCGCGCGACCGCCCCTCAGCAGCAGCGGCGTCGCCGCGAGCGCGCCGAACAGGCTGCGGAAGAAGGCGATCTGGAACGGGTGCATGCCCTCGGAGGCATGGCGGATCAGGATCGCCATGGTGCCGAACAGGGCGGCGCTGAGGATCATCATCAGCACGGCACGCAGCGGCAGCGCCGATGCCGGCGCCTCGACGGCGGAAACGGGAATGCTCACGGAGGAAGGTGGGGAGCGCAGCGCGGCGCGCATGCTACCACCACCCGCCCGCGACCCTGCGCATCGCCGCCACGACGCGACGATAGTCGCGCACAGGGTGCGCTCCTACGGATTGCGTGATTTAGTGGGGGCGACGCTGGTCGCGACCGGGGCCTCGCACGAACGTGGCGCCTGGTCGCACAGGGTGCGCCTATCGGTTGCACGATTTCGTAGGAGCGCACCCTGTGCGCGACCGGGTGGCGACATCACGCGTCATCGGAGCCGGAGCGACGCGCGAGGTCGCCTGGGCACGCACGTCGCGGTTGCCATCTCAGCTGCCGCGGCTTTCCATCGTGCGTTCGATGCTCTTGAGAACCCGGTTGAAGCCCGCGTTGGCGGCGATGGCTTGCGGGTATTCCTCGCGCAGGGTGGCGGGGTCGCCGGTGCCGAGCACCGGGATCATCGCCGGTGGGGCGCTCGCCGCGGCGATGGCCGGGCCGACGGCGGGAAGGTCGCCGGTCTGCACGATGATGATGTCGAAGCGCTGGCGCGCCAGCGCCTCGTCGAGTTCGGACGGAGTGGCGGCCACGCTGACGTGGTGCCCGGCCCGTTCGAGGCCCTGCATGAAGCCCTTGCGATCGCGGCCATCGACTTCAGCGGTCCCGTTCCCGCCATACAGCAGGATGTCGGCCGGGTGGCGCGTGGCGAAGGCCTGGTAACGCAGCGCGCCGCCCATGCGGTACATCACCTCGCCGCAGGCGTGGGCGGGCTGGACTGAGGCCGTGGCGCAGGCGACGGCCAGGGTGAGGGCGAGGATGTGGCAACGGCTGTTCATCGGATCCTCCGGGTGAAGTGCCGCCGGGCGCCGGCGGCGGTGTGCGATGTGCCGGGCGCGGTCAGAAGTCCCGCACCAGGCGCAGTTCCAGCGCGTGGCGGAAGTTGATCACCGACTCGCCCCACAACAGCGTGTGCCAGGCGCCGGAGATCGTGTAGCCGGTACCGAGATGCACGTCGGCGCCGAGGCCTGCCTCCGCGAAGTTGTGCTTGGCCAGCCGGTCGTGGTTGTACCAGTACGCATTGGTGCGTCCGGCCGTCAGTGGCCCGAGTTCCTGCAGGCTGTAGCCCTGGCCCTTCTTGCCCATGGCGAAGGCGCGCAGGGTGAAGTGCTCGTTGAAGAAATAGCCGCCCTCCAGCTCCAGCCGGTGGTGGCTGAGGCGGGTGTCGAGCACCTTTTCGGTATAGATGTAGCTGTAGCGCGCGCGGTAGTAGAAGTTGCTGAAATCGAACTGGTGTGCAAGCTCCAGCGAAGGCTCGATGCGCCAGATGCGCTGGCCGGCCGCGGCGTTGGAGAAGAACACGTAATCGTGGCTGGGCACCCAGAACGTCAGGGCCGGCGTCAGCAGGTAGCTGCCGGCCAACGCGGTGTGCCATGCCACGCCGAGGTTCCAGTCCTGCCACGTCCCGTGGTAGTGGCCGTCGTCCTGGAATTTCGACTCCGGGTGGGGCGGGTCCAGCGCGGGCACGTTCGCGCATTGCGGCGGCGCCGCGGTGGGGCAGTGCGGCGAGCCGTGGAACACGTTGGACACGAAGGGGATGCCGGCATGCACCGACCACTGGTCGCTGACGAAGTAGGTGATGTCCAGGTGCAGCGCGCGCATGGTTCCGTAACCGACGTCGAGCACCGTGTCGTTGGTGGTGCGCAGCCCGTCCACGGCGGTCTCGACATAGCCGATGGAGAACGAACCGTGCCCCTTCGCCGACGGTTGCACGGCCTGCTGGGCGGTTTCGGGCCGGTCCCGGGCCGCGGCCGGCAGGCTGCAGCAGGCGGTCGCGAGCGCGAGTGCGCCGACGCGGGCCAGGCCGGGGAGTGCGGGGAAACGGACGATCTTCGGGTAAGCGCTTTCCATGGTGCTCTCCATCGGTGCGGGTCCGCTGGCGTTTCGCCAGTGGAATTCCTCCATTCGCCCCGGCGATGACAGGTTCGGCGGTGATCGCGAAGAACACCGGGCTCGACCAGTCCCCTTGCGCCGTTTCCAGGTCCAGGGCAACGATACGCCGCTCCGGGTGCGGGTTTAAGAGGCGTGGATTGCTGATGGCCTGCAGCCGGGTGAGGCCGATCAGGCGCAGGAAATCAGAGCGGATCCAGCCGATCGGGGGCGCCTCGTCGCCGCCCGCGTGGCCGGGAACGTCGAGCACGGTGCGGATGGGCAGGCGCGCCACGCCGCCGTCGGCGTAACGGGCGACGAGGAACGCGTATGGCCACGCCTCCGAGGTGGGCGTGGCCAGCGGTGCCATCAGCAGCACGTGGAAGGCGGCGATGGCAACGTCCGGCACCGCGATGCCGGCGACCCGCGCGAAGGCGCCGCTTCCGTGCCGGCGCAGTTCGACGGCGGCGCGCAGGTCGTAGTCGACGCCGTCGATGCGCGCGAGGCCAAAGCGCATGCCGATCTGTCCGCCGAGCACGTTGGCGACGATGTCCGGGCGCAGATCCGCCGGCCGGTTGTAGAAGCGGGTGAGGTCGAGCTGCAGGGGCGTGGCGCGCGGATCACGCTCGGGGATCGGCAGGCCGCGCACCGCGCGCGCCGCGGTGAACGTGGGCCGGGTCTCCAGCACCGGCGGCGCGCCGGGATCGGCGCCGCGCAGCGCGGCGCGGGCGCGCTCGTCGGGCATGTCCAGCACGTGTGGGCCGCCGCCGCGCGGTGCCAGCAGCCGCGCCGCCGCGCGCAGCGTCTCCAGCGGCCGTGCGTCGGCGGCAATCGGCCACAGCAGCCACGGGTGCATGCCGCCGAGCAGCATGCCGTCGTCCGGCGCGAAGGCGAGGCTGAAGGGAAGCGCATAGGGGCCGGCATCCGAATGCAGCGGCGGGCCGACCGGCTCCAGCGTGGCGGCATCGTAGAGTTGCACGTCGCGGCCGATCGCATGGGCGACCAAGCGTCCGTCGTGGCTGCGCGCGAACACCGCCGAGCTTTCCGCGTGTACGACGCCTTCCGAGGCGACTTCGGCGGGGCTGCCGGCATCGAGCAGGTCACGCTCGCGGGTGGCGAGGAGCGGCTTGCCATCGACGACGGTGAGCCCGACCGGGAAGCCGCCTTCGACGTGGCGCTGCTCGCGCACCACGCCCGCGGCAGGATCCCAGGCGAGGAGATCGGCGTCGTCGGCAAGACTGTCGTCGCGCTCGCGGGCGAGCAGCCAGACCAGTGGCGAATCCGGGTCGAAGGCGGCCCAGGTGACCGGCCGGTCGCGTTGGTGCGGGAACACGCCGACCACGCCCAGATGGCCGCTGTCCAGCACCCGCGTGTCGCCTTCGGCCGGTCCCGTCGCGAGCAGCCGGCGGCCATCGGGCGAGAGTTCGAACTGCCGCAGCGGGCCGCGCACGCGCGCTTGGCCGAGGCGCACACCCGAGGCCGCATCGATGCTTTCGATCTCGACCTCGAAGCCGGACGGCGTGTTGTGGCCGAAGCCCAGCAGCACGCGCGAGCCGGCCGCGTCGACGGCGAGGTGCATGGGGGTGGCGCGTAGCGTGACCGGCGCGATGCGGTCGGCAAGCGTCGCCCCGTCGAGGATGTTAAGCTCGGTGCCGGCGGCGGCCACCACGAGGCTGCCCCGCGCGGTGAGTTCCGCGAACATCGGCGGCTGCGGCAGGCGCCGCCACGGCGTGCGCGGCGCGCCATCGATGCCGGCGATGCGCAGCCGGTCCCAGGCGACGTCGACCAGGCGCTCGCCGTCGAAATGCAGGTTGCCCGCCATCTGCCCGTCGGCGCTGGCCCGCGCCGGCACCGAGGCGGGCGGCGCGATGCGCCACAGCCGCACTTCGCCATCCAGGCTGACGCTGGCCAGCAGGCGCGCGCCGAGCGCGATGCCGAGCGCGTTGGTGCCGGCCCGCTCCGTGCGCGTCGGCGAGGCGATGAGGGGCGTGGCCTCCAGCGGATTGGGGCTCTCCTTGGGCAGCCGCCACAGCGCCGTGTTGCCGAGCCCCGCCACCACCAGCAGGCGCGAGGCGTGGTCGATGGCGACTTCGCGCGGCTCGAACGCGTGCTGTATCTGGCCGGCGTTGAGCGGCTCGCCGGTGTTCGCGTTGAAGGCGAATGCGGCGCCGTCCCAGCGCACCGCGGCGAGCCAGGCATCATCTTCGCTGAAGGCGACCCAGGTCACCTCGCGCCCCGCCGGCGTGGCGAGCTCACGCGAGCTGCCGGCGGCGACATCGACCAGGTGCACGTGCCCGCGCGAGTCGCCCACGGCCAGCCAGCGGCCGTCGTGGCTCTCCATCCAGGCGGTGGGCGCGGCGCGCAGGCCGACCGGGCGCGGCGGCGTGCCGCCGCGGGGATCGCGCAGGGTCAGGAAGCCGTTGGCGTCTTCCTCGCGTTCGGCGAGGTAGCGCCCGCCCCGGCCGAGCAGGGCCGCCCAGACGTTCGACTGCGGCTTGCGCTGCAGCGGCCCGGCCGCGCGCCAGGGTTCGACCTCCCAGAGCTGCACTTCGTCGTGGCGGTTGCGCAGCAGCGCATGGCGGCCGTCGGCGCTGAAGATGGCCTCGGCGGGGTCGGCGAATGCCGCCGGCAGCTCGACCACGCGGCCCGCATCCAGGTCGACCAGGGAGGTGTCGTTGGAAGCCGGGCTGGCGAGGTAGTCGAACCAGTCCAGGGTGACCGCCAGCCGATGCGCGTCGATGAAGCGGAGGCGCCGCGGCAGGCGCGTCGCGCCATCGGAGGTCGGCACCTCCGAGACGTCGACGCGGCCGAGTTCGGCCAGGTTCGCGGTGTCGTACCAGCGCACGCTGGCGTCGGCCATGGCGAGCGCCAGCAGGCGCCCGTCGGCGCTGAGCGCGCTCGCAAGCGGGGTGCTGCCAGCGAGCACGACGCGGTCGATGAGGCGTGGCCCCTGTGCGAGGATCATGCCGATCTCGCGCCGCTCGATGCCGAGCGGGTCGTGGTGGCCGGCGCGTTCCTGCTCGGCGACGTTGTCCACCAGCGGCGCCAGCGCCTCGAAGCCGCGCCCGTCCTGCATCAGGCGGAGCGCCGCCCCGCGCCGGCCCGCCCAGAGTCGCTCGCTGGCCTCGCGGGCGTTGGCGCTGGCGCTGAGGGCATTGCGCTCGGCGCGCTGCCATTGGCCGGTGGTGGATACCAGGCCTGCCGCCAGTGCGCTGAGCGCCAGCGCGAGGGCGGCGGCGAGCCGTGGCTCGCGGCGGCCCCAGCGCGTGATCCGCTGCAGGGTACCGAGCGGGCGCGCCTCCACCGGTCGCCCTTCGACGAAGCGGGCGAGATCGTCCGCCAGCCCCCGCGCGCTCGCGTAGCGCCGCGCCGGGTCGTGTTCGAGGCAGCGCAGGATGATGGCGTCGAGGTCGAGCGGCAGGTGCGGCCGGCGCGCGCGCGGGCGCCGCACGCGTCCGCCGCGCAGCAGATCGAGGGTGGATTGCGCGGTATCGCCGCGGAACGGCGGCTCGCCGGTGACGAGATCGTAGAGGATGGCGCCGAGGCCCCAGATGTCGGTGGCCGGGGTCAGCGGTTCGGCGCCGATGTCGGCCTGCTCGGGCGCCATGTAGCTCGGCGTACCGGAGATCTCCGTGTTGTCGAGCACGCGCAGCGGATCGAAGCGGCGCGCCAGGCCGAAGTCCGCCACGTGCGGCGCGCCGTCCTCGTCGAGCAGCACGTTGGCGGGCTTGAGGTCCAGGTGCAGCACGCCGATGCTGTGCGCGTAGGCGACCGCCTCGGCCACGCTGCGCATGAGGATGGCCGCGTGGCGCGGCTGCAACGGCCCGTCGGCGCGCAGGGCCTCGGCGAGGCTGCGCCCGCGCACCAGGCGCATGCTGAAGTAGTGGAGATCCTCCGCCGTGCCGACTTCGTACACGGTGACGATGTGGGGATGCTCCATCCGCGCGGCGTGGCGCGCCTCGTCCAGGAAGCGCGTGACGAAAGCATGCGAGGCCCACGGACCGGCGGCGAGCAGCTTGATCGCGACTTCGCGGTCGAGGCCGGACTGGCGCGCGCGGTACACCACGCCCATTCCCCCTTCGCCGATCCGCTCGAGCAGTTCGTAGGCGCCGAACTGGCGCTGCTGCGGGTCGGACAGGTCGAGCTCCAGCGCGTCGGCGGGCAGGAGCGCGAGCGGCACCGAGGCTCCACCGGCGAAGGGCGCAGCGGAGCCGGACAGGCCGCCGAAGGCGAGTTCGGCTAGCGCCGCCCGCGCCGCGCCCTGCGGGTCAGGCAGGGGCGGCTGGATGCTGGCGCGGTTCCCCTGCACGTCAGCCTCCGGCGCTGAAGAAGCCGTGCAGCGTCTTCTGCTCGTCGGCGAGGTCGGCGGCCGAGCCCACGGTGTCGGAAAGCTCGCGGCCGACCAGTTCGCGAAAGCGCTGGCGCAGCCGCTTCAGCGCCACGATCAGGGCCAGCGGGCGCTGCCCGAGCGCCGCGGCGAGGGCAGCGTAGCCGGCCGGCGAAGGGTCGCGCGTCAGGTGCGGCAGCAGCGCCTCGTACATGGCGCCGTGGCCGGCGGCGCGGGCCTCGTCGCCGAGCCGCGCCAGCGCGCGCGCCATCACTTCCGCCGCGAAGCTGCGCTGGAAGGCGTCGACGGGCGCCGCCTCGGGCGGATTGTCACGCTGATCGCGCGCTTCGAGTTCGTCGACGTCGGGCGCCCAGGCCAGCGCGTTGGTGCCCGGCAGCTCGCGCCAGTCGGCATCGAGGAAGCCGCGCAGCCGTTGCAGCAGGAAATCGCGGAAGCGCTGCCGGCGCGCATGCGCCAGCCCGGCGAGGGGACTGGCGATGAGGTCGGCGAAGAAGGTGCGGGTGATGTCCCGCGCGGCCTGCGGCTGGTGCCCGGCGTGGCGCAGGTAGGCATACACCGGATGCCGGTAACGGCGGCAGAGCTCGTCGAGGGCACCGTCGCCACCCGCGCCGGCGCCGCTCGCGTTCAGCACCAGCGACCAGCAGGTGGCGGAAAAGCCGCCGCTCGATGGCATGGAGGCGGGAATGGTCATGGCGTGCGGGGCTCCGGCCGGTGGCGTCAGTCGGCGATCGCGCTGCCGAAGGCGGCACGCAGGCCGCGCAGCTCGTCACGGAGCGCCGTTGCGTCGCTCGTGGTCTCGCCGATCTCGGCCCGCACCAGCTCGCGCAGGCGGTGGCGCAGGCGATGGACCGCGACCGCGAGGGTGTTGCGGCGGAGGTTCAGCGCCGCCGCCGCGCGCTCGTAGTCGGCATCGGCGGGGCGTTCGGTGAGGAACTCGCGCAGGTGCTCGTAGAGGGCCAGCTTGCCGGCCGCCCGCGCCTCCTCGCGCAGGCGCGCCAGCGCGGCATCCAGCGCCGCCAGTGCCCAGTCGCGCTCGAACGCGCTCTCCGGGTCGGTGCCGCCGGCCAGCTGCCCGGCAGCCCCCTCGCCGAACGGCTCGAAGCGGATGCCGCCGCCGCGCTTGATGCGGCCCGCGTTCACCTGCTGGTCGACCAGGAAGCGCTTGATCGCGGTGAGGAGATAGGCACGAAAGCGTCCGCGGGCCGGATCGGCGCGCGCGTGCCAGGCGTTTTCGAGGAACTCCAGGAAGAACGCCTGGGTCAGGTCTTCGGCCGTGTCGGCCACCTGTACGTGGCGGCGGATGTAGGCCAGCACCGGCGCCCGGTAGGTCCGGCACAGGGTTTCCAGCGCACGGCGCGCGTCGGCGGCGTCGCCGCCGGCCGACAGTACGAGGCTCCAGCGCGTGGTCTCGAATCGGCTCATCACCCGTTCCCGATGGTGTGCGTGCCGCTGGCGATTATGTCGCAGCTTGCGCCGGATGGGTGGCGCAGGAGCTCGCGAAAACTTGCACATCCCGGGCAACAACCAGTCGCCGGCCCGGTACACGCCCGTGCCCGCTGACTAGGATCAAGCACTTGCATGCCTGATTCGCGACCGGCCATCCCTGGCCGGGCCGGGAGTCCTGTCGGTTTCACAAACGCTCAGCAGACGCGGAACAGACGTTCGGCCGAGGTGCCCGCGAACGCGCCACCGCGTGAGCGCCTGAGTTGCTGCTCCAGGCGCAGCTCGTCGGCGCGTGCCTGTTCCCAGGCCTGGCGCTTCAGCCCGCCATCACCGCCGCGGGCGGTTTCGGCGCTGCGGTAGCGGCAGAACTCGGCGTAGTCCTCCAGTTCCGCGCGCAGGTGCTTGAGGGCGATGTCCACCAGCAGGGCGTCATCCAGCTGGCCCAGCACCGGCACGTCGTCGGCGAACAGGTCGTCGGGATCGTCGATGTAGGCGAGGAGGGTGGTGACGCGGAGGGCGACCTCGGCGGCCAGCGTCCACGCCGGATCAGCCAGCATGGCGCGCAGTTCCGCGGCGCGCCGCATGCGCGAGGCGATGAACGGCGACTGGCCGCCCGTGGCCGCGGTGCGCAGCACGCGCCGCGCGACCCCGGCAAGCTGGTCGGCTCCCAGCACCGGCATGGCCGGATCGAGCAGGCGGGCCAGCGCGTTGAAGCGCTCCACCTGGGCGTCGGCGATGACGATGGATTCGATGCCGGGCGTGAAGATGCCCGAGCGCGCGGGGGAAAGATCGAGCGCGACGACCGAGCGCTCGGGTTCGATGCGATAGGTGGTGGGCATGGCCGTGGGTCTCCTGGACAGTCGCCTCGAAGGAGGCGTCCGGTACACAGGTTCCACGCGGCGCGGCGGGGATTACGGGATCGGCGCGGTCACGGCATCAAACATGACGCAACGCATTGATCCTGAATGCAGAGAGTGGTGTGCTTCGCCGTGTGCCGCCGCACGGTCGCCCACAGGGTAGGTGTCCACAAAGTCATGCGTAGGAGCGCACCCTGTGCGCGACCGCCGCCGCACCCCGGCGATGCTGCGCAGGATTGCAGGAACCGACGGGCAGGCGATCCGGCCCAGTGCCATCGGGCAAGCCGGGTCGCGACCGAGGTCGCTCCTGCGGCTGCGGTCGGGAAAGCGGCCGATGACCTTCAGCGATGCAGTTCTCCGGCGCGCTCGGGCTGGAACACCACGTCGACGATGCGCACGCGGGTCATGCCACCGCCCGGACGCGGCCACTCGATCTCGTCGCCGACCGCGAGGCCAAGCAGGGCGCTGCCGACCGGCGCCAGCACGGAGATCTTGCCGCCGCTGTTGTCGGCGTCCTTCGGGTACACCAGGGTGAGCTGGAATTCCTGCTCGGGCGAATCGGTGACGAAGCGCACGGTCGAGTTCATGGTGACCACGTTCGGCGGCACCTTGCCCGGCTCCACGATCTCCGCGCGAGCGAGCTCCGCCTGCAGCGCCGCCTTGCCGGGGAAGGCGTCGGCGCGCGGCGAATCGAGCAGGTCCTCCAGGCGCTCCAGGTCGAGCGAGGAAACGGTAATCCTGGGCTTCTTGTCCATGCTTCTTGTCCTCATGATTCCTCTGTACGGGCGCAGCGCCTGCGGCGCCCGACGCGACGCAGCGCGACCCGCACACGGCGGACGCGCTGCTCGCGATGATCCGGATCCGGGATCCTCCGGAGGCGCGATGGATCGATGCATGATCCGCACATCCGGGGGCTTCCCCCAAAGGCTGGCAGCCAGGCCCGCGCCAGCGGCGCGGGCGTCCCGCTGCCCAGCCGGCCAGCGGCCGGCGACGGATGCTCCGCAGCTCGGTTCGTGGCACGCCCTCGCATCATCACGCGATGCGTGCCGGCGCGCAAGTCACCCCGCGGCCTCGTCCTCCGCGGCCGGCCGCACCGGCGAGCGGGCGAGGAGCCAGGCCAGCACCGGCGGGGTGATCACCGAGGTCAGCAGCGACATGGCGACGATCAGCGCGTAGATCTCATCACTGAACACGCCGGCGGCCAGGCCAAGGCTGGCGATGACGATGCCCACCTCGCCGCGCGGGATCATGCCCACGCCGACGATGGTGGCGGCGCGTGGCCCGAGCGAGATCGCGCCGAGGAAGCCGCCGGCAAGTTTGGATACCACCGCGATCAGCGTGACCACGAACAGCATCCACAGCGCCGCGCCGTCGGCGAACACGCCGAGGTCGATCTTGGCGCCGGTGACGACGAAGAAGAATGGCGTCAGCAGCGCCAGCAGCGGCTGCATCTGGTGTTCGAGTTCGTGCCGCTTGGGTGTTTCCGAGGCGATCATGCCGGCCAGGAAGGCGCCGATGATGGCGGCGAGGCCGAACTCGGTCGACAGGTAGGCGAGGCCGAGGCACAGCGCCAGGGTGAGGGTCAGCGGCGACATCGGGTTGATCGGCCGCTCCAGCCAGCGCGAGCCGCGCCGCATCACGCGCGTGCCGACCCAGCCGATGATGGCGACGAAGCCGACCGCCTGCAGCAGCACCAGCGCAATGCTGCCGAGCTGCACGCCCTGGCCGCCTTGCAGCGCCACCACGATGCCGAGGATCAGCATGGCGAGGATGTCGTCGATCACCGCCGCGCCGAGGATCACGCGGCTCTCGATGCGGGTCACCGCGCCAAGCTCCTGCAGCACGCGCGCGGTGATGCCGGCCGAGGTGGCGACGAAGGCGGCGGCGACGAACAGCGACTTCGACCAGTCCAGGCGCTCATGGTGCGCCCACAGGGTTGCCATCACGAAGGGCACGATGACGCCGAGCACCGCCACCATGAAGGCGCTGGCGCCGACCTTCTTGAGATCTTCCAGCCGCGTTTCGAGGCCCACCGCGAACAGCAGCAGGACCACGCCGATTTCCGCCAGCAGGTCAATCGGCATGCCGGGGGCGATCTGCGCCGCGTTGATCCAGCCGAGCACGGACGGGCCGATCACCGCGCCGGCGGCGATCTCGCCGACCACGCCGGGCAGCTTCAGGCGCTGCGCGATCTCCGCGCCGACCTGGGCGGCGATGAAGATCACGAACAGGCTCAACAGGATTTGTGCACCGTGCTCCATCGGATCGGAATGCCTCGGTCGGCCGTTGCGGGCGCGTAAACTGGCATGCCGGGCTCGTGACGGCAAGGATCGAGCGGGCTTCCCTGCCGGCCCAGCGCCGCACGAGCGGGCGGAACCTGCGAAAATCCGCGCCATGAACGATGTGGCAGACGCTCCGGCCGCGGCGGCGGGCGACGCGGCACCGCGCGCCCTCGATGGCGGGCTGAAGGACCAGGTGCGCTCTGCGTGGCGCGCGCTGCAAGCCGGGATGCCGGGCTTTGCGGCGCGGCGCGCGCAGAACCAGATGATCGCGATCGCGTCGCGGGCGCTGGCGAGCTCCGGCGGCGTCGCCGTGGTCGAGGCGCCGACCGGTGTCGGCAAGAGCCTAGCCTACCTCGCCGCCGGCCTGCCGATCGCGCAGGCCAACGGCAGGAAGCTGGTGATCAGCACCGGCACCATCGCCCTGCAGTCGCAGCTGGTGGAGCGCGACATCCCGGCTTTTCTCGCCGCCACCGGCATCGAGGCGACGGTGGCGCTGGCCAAGGGCCGCACGCGTTATCTCTGTCCGCGCAACCTCATGGAGCTGGAATCGGCGGGCAGCCAGGAAGCGCTGTTCGGCGAGGACGCGGATTCCGCCCAGCGGCCGCTCGACGCCCCCGAGCTCGAGCGCGCGCGGCGCCTTGGCGCGGCCTGGTCGGAGGGAGCCTGGGACGGCGACCTCGATGCCGCGCCGGAGCCTGTCGCGCCGGTACTGCGCGCCCGCATCACCACGCCCGCCTCGGCCTGCGCCGGAAGGCAATGCCGCTTCGTCATGCGCTGCCCGCTGATGCTGGCGCGGGCCGACGTGCGCGAGGCGCAGGTGGTCGTCACCAACCATGCCCTGCTGCTCGCCGCGCTCGCCCTCGGCGACCTCGAGGGCGGCCAGCCGCTGATCGCCGCGCCGGCCGACATGCTGCTGGTGGTCGACGAGGCGCACCACCTCGGCAGCGTTGCCATCGGCCAGGGCGCCGCCAGCCTCGCGCTCCGCGACGCCGCCAACCGGCTGGCGCGCCTGCATACGCCGATCGCGTCCGCCTACCAGGTGACCGGCAAGGAGCGCATCGGCAGCCTGCTCGCCAGCGAGGCGGTGGAACTCGCCGCCGCCATCGCCCGCCAGCTCAGGGCCTTCCACGTGCTGGTCGGCGACAGCCTCGCGCCTGCCGCCAACGGCGAGGAGGCATCGTGGCGGGCGCCGAACGGCGTCCTGCCGGAGGCGTGGAAGAGCGCCATCGAGAATCTCGGCGAGGACACCCGCATGCTCGTCGCCTGGCTGGCCGCGGCACGGCAGCGGGTCGGCTTCGGCAGCGCCGAGGAGCCGCAGCGCGAGCGGCTGCAGCGCATCCTCGGCATGGCCGAGGACGTGGTCGGCGCGCAGCTCGCCCTCTGGTCGGGGTGGCGCCGCGAGGATGCCGAAGGGCGCCCGCCGACGGCGCGCTGGATCACCCGCGAGGCGAACGGCGACCTCGCCTGCCATGCCTCGCCGGTCGCCGCCGCCGATGTGCTGCGCCAGCTCCTCTGGAAGGAGGTCGACTCGGTGGTGCTGACCTCGGCCACCCTGACCGGCGGCAGCGGCTTCCGCTCGCTGGCGATGGATCTTGGCGTGCCCGAGGGCGCCGAGATGGCGGCCCTTGATTCCCCCTTCGACCTGCCACGCCAGGCCGAACTGGTGGTGCCGCGCTTCCCGGTGACCCCCGACGACCGCGAGGGTCATCCGCGCGAGGTGGCCCGCTACCTCGAACGAGAGCTCGACTGGGAACAGGGCTCGCTGGTGCTGTTCACCTCGCGCTGGAAGATGGAAAAGGTGGCCTCGCTGCTCGCGCCGCGGCGGCGCATCCGCGTGCTGGTGCAGGGCGAGGGCAACAAGTCCGAGCTGATCGCCGAGCACCTGCGCCGCGTCGGCGCCGGCGAGGGCTCGGTGCTGTTCGGCCTCAATTCCTTCGGCGAGGGCCTCGATCTCCCGGGCCGCGCCTGCACCACGGTGGTCATCACCCAGGTGCCGTTCGCGGTGCCGACCGACCCGCAGACGGCGACCCTGAGCGAATGGATCGAGAGCCGCGGCCACAACGCCTTCAGCCTGGTCGCCATCCCGCATGCGCTGCGCACGCTGACCCAGTTCGCCGGCCGCCTGATCCGCGGTCCCGGCGACAGCGGCCGCATCGTGATCCTCGATTCGCGCCTGCTGAGTCGGCACTACGGCCGGCGCATCCTCGACGCGCTGCCGCCGTTCCGGCGCGTGATCGGTTGATTCCCCCGACTGGCCACCCGCTGCGGCACGACCGCACAGCTTGAAAGCCTCCGGCCACGCCGGCAGGTATCTCCCTGGTCGCTGCGCCCGGCGCAGCCGCGGTGGAGACATGGAAATGAATCGACGGAGCACCCGGGACGTGCTGGCGGATCACCTGCGGCTCAGGCAGGCCGGCGACGTGGAGACGGACATCGCCCGCAACTACGAACCCGACTGCGTGCTGATGACCAGCTACGGCGTCTTCCATGGCCACGACGGCGTGCGCGAGGCCGCGCGCCTGCTGGCGCGGCAGACCGGGAACGGCGGCTATCGCTACGCCCGCCAGGAGTGCCACGAGGAACTGGCCTTCCTGGAATGGAGCGTGGACACGCCCGAGGTCTCGGTGCCGGACGGCGCCGATTCGTACTGGATCCGCGATGGCAGGATCCGCGCCATGACCATCCATTACAGCGTGCACGAGAAGTGAGCGCCGGCGACCGCTGGTCGCCCGCACGCGCGTAGGAGCGACCGTGGTCGCGATCCGGGCCTCGCATGAACGTTCCACCTGGTCGCCTGCGTGCAGGCTCGTACAACGCGCTTGGCAGGCGCGACCCGGGCGTCGCACGGGCCTGGCGCCGCTCAGGTCGCGAACAGGCGCCGGTGCCCGTGCGGGGCCGAGCGCAGGTACTGCGGCGGCGCCTTCACCTCCGCGCCGAGATGGGCCGCGGCGTGCCACGGCCAGCGCGGGTCGTAGAGGATGGTGCGGGCGAGGGCGATGAAGTCGGCGTCGCCGGTGCCGACGATGGCCTCGGCCTGGTCGAAGCCGGTGATGAGGCCGACGGCGATCGTCGGCAGTCCGCTGGCGGCCTTTACCGCGCGTGCCAGCGGCACCTGGTAGCCGGGGCCGACCGGGATCTGCTGCTGCGGGACCAGGCCGCCGCTGGAGACGTGGATGGCGCTGCAGTCGCGGGCCGCCAGCGCCTCGGCGAAGGCGATGGTCTGGCCGACATCCCAGCCGCCTTCGGCCCAGTCACTGCCCGACACGCGCACGCTGACCGGGCGCTCGGGCGGGAAGGCGGCGCGCACCGCGTCGAACACCTCCAGCGGGAAGCGCATGCGGTTCTCCAGGCTGCCGCCGTAGATGTCGTCGCGACGGTTCGACAGCGGCGACAGGAACTGGTGCAGCAGGTAGCCGTGCGCGCAGTGGATCTGCACGGCCTCGAAGCCCAGCCGCGCCGCGCGGTGCGCCGTGGCGGCAAAGGCCTCGCGCACGTCGGCCATGCCGCGTACGTCGAGGGCGAGCGGCGGGTGCTCGCCTTCCGCGTAGGCGAGCGGCGAGGGCGCGACGGTCTGCCAGCCGCCCGGCTGGCCGGGCGGCACCTGCGCGCCGCCCTCCCAGGGCACGCGGGTGGAGGCCTTGCGCCCGGCATGGGCGAGCTGCAGCCCGAGTGGCATGTCCGACCATCGCCGCACGCCTTCCAGCACGCGCGCCAGCGCGGCCTCGTTGGCGTCCGACCAGAGGCCGAGGTCGGCGGCGGTGATGCGCCCCTCCGGCGCGACCGCGGTGGCCTCCAGCATCAGCAGGGCGGCGCCGGACAGGGCCAGATGCCCCAGGTGGATGAGATGCCAGTCGGTGGCGCAGCCGTCCTCGGCCGAGTACTGGCACATCGGCGCGATCAGGATCCGATTGGCGAGTTCGAGCGAACCGATGCGGCAGGGCTGGAAGAGGGCGCTCATGGACGGATTTTCCGCGCAGGGGAGGACTGCAACGTAGCGCCGCTCCGGCACGAGTCAAGCGGGCTTGCCATTGCCGCCGCGCGGCCCGATATTCCGGCCATCGACCGATCGCCACGTGGAGGCAGCCATGGCAACCGGATGGGCCGGCGACGGCGCCGTGCAGGAACAGATCGATGCGACCGTGGAGGACGCGATCAAGCGCGCGCGCGGGCAGTTGCGACGCGGCCCGGGGCTCGAGCGCTGCGAGGAATGCGAGGCGCCGATCCCGGAAGCGCGGCGCGCCGCGGTGCCGGGCGTGCGCCTGTGCGTGGCCTGCCAGGAGGCGGCCGATCGCGATGCCGCGGCCTTCAGCGGCTACAACCGCCGCGGCAGCAAGGACAGCCAGCTGCGCTGATGCGGCTCTGACGGAAACCACACGATGCGAAATCCGCTGCAGGACCAGTTGCTGAAAGCCGGGCTGGTGAAGAAGGGCCAGGTGGACCGGGTCGCGCGCGAGCAGGCGAAGCAGCGCCACGCCAGGGCGCCGGCCGAGCCCGTTGCCGCGCCCGAGGACGCGCGGCGCAGCAAGGCCGAGCACGATCGCGCGCTGGAGGCCGCCCGCAAGGCCGAGGCGATGGCGCGCGAGAAGATCGCCCAGGCGCGGCAGATCATCCAGCAGCAGCGCGTCCGCCACGAGGGCGAGTCGCCGTATCGCTTCTCCGTCGACGGGATGATCCGCACGCTCCTGATCGACGACTCGCTGCGCCCGCGCCTCGCCAGTGGCGCGCTCGCCATCGTGCGCGATGGCGAGACCTGCGCGGTCATCCCGCAGGCCGCGGCGGCGAAGCTCCGCGAGCGCGCACCGGAGCTGATCCTGCTCGACCACGGCGGATCCGGCGCGGCGCCCGCGGCCGCCGATGACGAGGCCGACTGCTACCGACGCTTCCCGGTACCCGACGACCTGGTCTGGTGACCGAAGGGCGCGGAGGCCCGCCGTGCGCGCGCATTTCCGCGCGCCGGCGCGCGGATGCTTGAAATCCTCTCCCGCAGCACCATCTGCGGCGCATTCCATTCCAAGGGAGCGCCGCATGAGCACCGCCGTCGAAACCCGCGCCTTCGAAGCCGAAGTGTCCCAGGTCCTGCACCTGGTGACCCACTCGCTGTACTCGCACAAGGAGATCTTCCTGCGCGAGCTGGTGTCCAACGCCTCCGATGCGCTGGACAAGCTGCGCTTCGCCGCGCTGGCCGACCCCGCGCTCACCGCCGATGACGCCGAGCTCCACATCGACGTCAGCTTCGACGACAAGGCGCGCACCCTCACCATCCGCGACAACGGCATCGGCATGAGCCGCGACGAGGTGGTCGAGAACATCGGCACGGTGGCGCGCTCGGGTACGCGCAAGTTCCTGGAGTCTATGTCCGGCGATGCGCGCCGCGACACCCAGCTCATCGGCCAGTTCGGCGTCGGTTTCTATTCGGCCTTCATCGTCGCCGACCGGGTCACGCTGACCACCCGCAAGGCCGGCGCCGCGGAGGGCGAAGGCGTGCGCTGGGAATCCTCCGGCAGCGGTGAGTACACGCTCGCCGCCGCGGACGTCGCGCAACGCGGCACCACCATCACCCTGCACCTCAAGGAGGACGAGGGCGAGTTCCTCTCCGGCTGGAAGCTGCGCGACCTCATCAAGCGCTATTCCGACCACGTCGCCTTCCCGATCCGCATGCCGGTGCAGAAGGACGGCGAGCCGACCGAAGAATGGGAAGCCGTCAACCATGCCTCGGCGTTGTGGACGCGTCCCAAAGCCGAGATCACGGACGAGGACTACCAGGCCTTCTACAAGTCGCTGACGCACGACTTCAACGACGCCCTGGCCTGGACCCACAACCGTGTCGAGGGCACGCAGGGCTACACGCTGCTGCTCTACGTCCCGGAGCGCCCGCCGTTCGACGCCGTGTTCAGCGGCCGCGACGAGCGCCAGGGACTCAAGCTCTACATCCGCCGCGTGTTCATCATGGATGCGGCCGAGCAGCTCCTGCCCAGTTACCTGCGCTTCGTGCGCGGCGTGGTCGATTCGGACGACCTGCCGCTCAACGTCAGCCGCGAGCTGCTGCAGGACAACCGCCTGGTGGCGCAGATCCGCGCCGCCTGCGTCAAGCGCGTGCTCGACCTGCTGGAGCGGCTGGCGCGCGACGAGCCGGAGAAGTTCCGCCAGTTCACCCAGGCCTTCGGCAACGTGCTGAAGGAAGGCATCGCCGAGGACGGCGCCAACCGCGAGCGCATTGCCAAACTGCTGCGCTTCGCCTCGACCAAGGGCGAGGATGCCGGCAAGACGGTGTCGCTGGATGACTACATCGGCCGCATGGCGTCGGGCCAGGAGGTGATCTGGTACGTCACCGCCGATTCGCATGCTGCCGCCAAGGGCAGCCCGCAGATCGAGGGCCTGAGGGCCAGGGACATCGAGGTGCTGCTCCTGTCCGACCGCATCGACGAATGGATGATCGGCTATCTCGGTGAGTACGCTGGCAGGAAGCTGCGCAACGCGGCCAAGGGCGATCTCGATCTCGATGCGGACGATGCGGATGCGCGCAAGGCCGCCGAGGAAGCCGCCGGGCCGCTGCTCGGCAAGCTCAAGGAACTGCTCGGCGAGCGGGTAGGCGACGTGCGCCTCAGCCATCGGCTGACCGAGTCACCATCCTGCATCGTGCTCGGCGAGCACGACATGGCGCTGCACATGCAGCGCATCCTGCGCGAGGCCGGCCACGAGATGCCCGCGCAGGCGCCGGTGCTGGAGATCAATCCGCAGCATCCGCTGGTGCAGCGGCTGGAAGGCGAGGTGGATTCGGCCGCCGGCAAGGACCTCGCCCTGCTGCTGTTCGAGCAGGCCCAGCTCGCCGCCGGCGACCAGCTCGCCGACCCGGCGGCGTTCATCGCCCGCGTCAACCGCGCGCTGCTGGCGTCGGCCGATCCGGACACCACGCCGGCTTCCGCGTAGCGGCTCCGGCCGCGGCGATCACGCCCCCGCTGGCCTGAAGGGCTGCGATGGCGGGACGCCGGGAGGGCCGGGCTCCCGCCCGGCCGCTTTCGTGACGCGCGTTGCGCCTGAAGGCATCCCGATGATTTCGTCATTCCCGCGAAAGCGGGGATCCACTTTGATTTCCCAATATTGAATCAAAGACAAGTGGATTCCCGCTTTCGCGGGAATGACGTCTTTGGAGGCCTCGAGGTTGCCGGGGCACCGAGCGGCTGGCCGCCCTTTTCGTGCCGGGCGCTGTCGTCGTACCGCGCCACAAGGGGCCCAGCGCTCACCTTGCAATACGCGCCTGGAACACCGGCGCCGCTTGCCTGGGAGGGCCGGGCTCCCGCCCGGCCGCTTTCGTGACACGCGCTGCGCCTGACGGCATCCCGATGATTTCGTCATCCCCGCGAAAGCGGGGATCCACTTTGATTTGCCAATTGAATCAAAAGAGAAGATGGATTCCCGCTTTCGCGGGAATGACGTTTTTAGGGGTCTTGAGGTTGCCGGAGGCGCCGGGCGGCTGGCCGCTTCGTGCCGGGTGCTGTCGCCGTGCCACGTCACGAGAGCGCCGAGCTGGGGCTCGCATTCCCTAGGGCCCAGCGCTCGCCTCGCGCCTGGAACGCCGGCGCTGCTTGCCTGGGAGGGCCGGGCTCCCGCCCGGCCGCCTTTCCCTGGGAGCCGGTGCGATGCGCTCGCGTGCTAGCATCGACGGTCCCTGCTTTGGCCGTCCATCCGAACAGACATGATGCAGATCCAGACCAAGCTGCCGAAGGTCGGCACGACGATTTTCGCGGTGATGAGCCAGCTCGCCGCCGAGCACGGCGCGGTCAACCTCGGCCAGGGCTTCCCGGATTTCGATGGCCCGCCGGCGCTGCGCGAGGCGCTGGCGCGGGCGATGGAGGCGGGGCACAACCAGTACGCGCCGATGACGGGCGTGCCGGCGCTGCGCGAGGCCATCGCGGCCAAGACCCAGCGCCTCTACGGCCATCGCCCGGACGTGGGCCACGAGATCACCGTCACCTCCGGCGCCACCGAGGCGCTGTATGCGGCGATCGCCGCGGTCGTCCACGACGGCGACGAGGTGATCGTGCTCGATCCCTGCTACGACAGCTACGATCCGGCGATCGCCCTCAACGGCGGCCGCGCCGTGCACGTGCCGCTCGATCCGCGCGACTTCTCGCCGGACTTCGAGCGCATCGCCGCGGCGATGTCGGCGCGCACGCGCATGATCATGATCAACACGCCGCACAACCCCTGCGGCTCGGTATGGAGCCGCGAGGATGTCGAGGCGCTGGCCGCGCTGGTGCGCGACACCGACGTGCTGGTGCTCTCCGACGAGGTCTACGAGCACATCATCTTCGATGGCGCCGAGCACCAGAGCGTGCTGCGCCATCCGGAACTGGCGGCGCGCAGCTTCGTCACCAGCTCCTTCGGCAAGACCTATCATTGCACCGGCTGGAAGGTCGGCTACTGCGTCGCGCCGCGCGCGCTGTCCGCGGAGTTCCGCAAGGTGCACCAGTACCTGACGTTCTCGACCTTCACCCCGGCGCAATGGGCGCTGGCCGAGGTGCTGGAAGACGACCCGCAGCACTACCTCGACCTGCCGGCCTTCTACCAGGCCAAGCGCGACCGCTTCCAGGCGCTGCTGGAAGGCTCGAAGTTCCAGCTCCGCCCGGTGGCCGGCGCGTATTTCCAGGTCGCCGACTATGGCGCGCTGGCGGATGATGACGACCGTACCTTCTGCGAATGGCTGGCCCGCGAAGGCGGCGTGGCGGCGATCCCGCTCTCCGCGTTCTACGAGGAGCCGCCGCCCGGGCAGCGCCTGATACGGCTGTGCTTCGCCAAGAGCGACGAGCTGCTGGAGCGTGCCGCCGAACGCCTCGCCGCGTTGTGAAGGACCTGCCGGTGGCGGGCCAGGAACCGATCGGAGCAAGCGAGATGGAGCCACTCGTCATTTCACTGGTACAGGGCGATACGCGCTGGCACGACGCGGATGCCAACCGCGAGCATTACGGCGCGCTGGTGCGCCCGCTGGCCGGCAGGACGGATCTGATCGTGCTGCCGGAAACCTTCCTCTCCGGCTTCACCAACGACACTGCCGCCAATGCGGAACACATGGATGGCGAGGGCCTGCGCTGGCTGCGGAATCTCGCCGCCGAGACCGGCGCGGTCATCACCGGCAGCATGGTGATGCGCGAGGGCGAGCGCTGCGTCAATCGCCTGGTGTGGATGCCGCCGGACGGCCGCCATGCGTTGTACGACAAGCGACACTTGTTCCGCATGGCGCGCGAGCACGAGCGCTATGCGCCCGGCAGCGAACGCTTGATCGTCGAGCTCAAGGGCTGGCGCATCCGCTGCGAGGTCTGCTACGACCTCCGATTCCCGGTGTGGCTGCGCAACCGCTACAACCGCCAGGCGCAACGTTTCGATTACGACCTGGTGCTGTTCGTCGCCAACTGGCCGGCGCCGCGCCGCCACGCCTGGCGCACGTTGCTGAAGGCACGCGCGATCGAGAACCTGGCCTACTGCGCGGGCGTCAACCGCGTCGGCACCGACGGCAATGGCCTTGACTATGCCGGCGACAGCGCGGTGCTGGATGTCCTCGGCCAGCCGCTGGTCGAATGCGGGGCGGTGGAGCAGGTGGCGACGGTGACGCTGGATCCCGCCGCCCTTGTCGCCCACCGCGAACGCTTCCCCGCCTGGATGGACGCCGACGATTTCACGCTGGCCGATTGAGCCGGCACGCCTCGGCCTTCGGCCCTCGAACGAGCAGCCATCTATGGAGCCGCATCGGGTCGGCATCCACGTCTCCCCGCTCAGCCGCTCGTGGCGGCTTGGACCTCGACCTCGGCTCTCAGCCCTCCCTCACAGGATCGCCAGCACCGCCTCCGGCGGGCGCCCGATCGCCGCCTTGCCGTTGGCGAGGACGATCGGGCGCTCGATCAGCCGCGGATGCTGGTGCATGGCGTCGATCAGCGCCTCGCGGCCGAGTGCGGGATCATCCAGTCCCAACGCGGCGTATTCGGCCTCGTTGCGGCGCATCAGTTCGCGCGGCCCGATGCCGAGCAGGTCGATGATCCGCGCGAGTTCGGCCGCGCTTGGCGGTTCGACCAGGTACTCCACGATGCGCGGGCGGATGCCGCGCTGCTCCAGCAGGGCGAGGGTTTCGCGCGACTTGGAACAGCGCGGGTTGTGCAGGATGGTCACGTCGTCCATCGGTTGCTCCATTCAGCAGGAAAGGCCAATCATGCATCGGCGCGGCGATTGCCCGCTTGCCGCCGCCCTCGCCATCGCGCAGGATCATGCCATGGCGTGGCCTACGCCGGTCTTGCCAGGAGCCACCATGAAACGCCTTGTTGCACTGCTCGCGATTCTCGCCCTGACCGGCTGCGCGCCGGCGATGACCGGGAGCGCCGTCCGCCCGGCCACCACCGGAGAGGGCACCCTCGATTACCGCGCCTTCACCACCGGGCCGGTAATGGCGGCGGACTTCCGCCACATCTCCGACTGGAGCTCGCCGGATCCCGAACACGTCGTGCTCTGGAATACGCCGAACCGCGCCTATCTGGTGACGCTGGAGGGCCCGTGCATGGCCTTGCAGAACGCGGCGACCATTGGCGTCAGCGGTGGGCAGTTCGTCCGCGCCGGGCGCGAGTCGATCATGGTGCAGGGCGAGCGCTGCCCGGTCTGGCGCATCGATCGCCTCGATGCGCGTCGCCTGAACGAAGCGCTCGGCCGATAGCCCACGCGCCTTCGAAGGAGGCAACATGCGGGCTGGTAATGTTATAGTATAACTACTCGGCCCTCGTGCCGTCCCGTGCCCGCCGCCGGATCACCATGGACAAGCTGTCCGCCCCGCCATCGCGACTCGCCCGCTACACCGACCGGTTCGGGGCCACCGCCGCGTTCCTGTGCGCGGTGCATTGCGCGGCCTTGCCGCTCCTCATCGGCCTCCTGCCGGCGCTAGGGCTTGGCTTCCTCGCCGACCACGGCTTCGAGCGGGGATTCGTGGCGTTCGCGAGCGTGCTCGCGGCATCGTCACTGATCCTGGGTTTCCGCCGCCACCACGACCTGCGCGCATTCGCGCTGCTGGCGCCCGGCGTCGTCCTGCTGGTTGCAGGCGTTGCCACCGAGCCCGCCGGCACTATCGTGCATGCCGTGCTGGTCACCGGCGGAGGCCTGCTGGTCGCGCTGGCCCACTTGGCGAACCAGCGCCTGTCGCACGGCCACATAGACGCGCCCGACTGCGCGCACGGGCGCAGTGCTGCCGACGCGGTCTAGGTCGGCGCGGCTCATCCGCCGCGAGGTGTCGCCCCGCCCCGGTGGAGGTGGAAGGCGCGGGCATGGTGCACGACGGCGCCCGCCGCGATCGTCCCCCACACCAGCAGGTTGAGGTAGACGCCGAGCGCGGAAATCCGGTGCATGAAGCCGAGCTCGAGCGCATTGGCCAGTTCGAAGGTGCCGACCGTGTACATGCCCACCGGGAAGGCCATGTTCCAGTCGTCGGCGGTGTAGCGGAGCGGCAGCCGGCGCAGCACATGGCGCCAGAAGCCGAGGATCACCAGCAGCGGGATCCACCAGCTCGCCAGCGCCCAGGCGAGCAGCGTGAAGCCGGTCACGAACGGGAACACCGCGGACAGGTTGCCCGCGGGCGGGCGCTGCATGATGAGTGCGCCGGCCAGCGTGACGATGGCGAGCGCACCCATGGCGATCCAGTAGGGCGCCCGCAGTTCCGCGGGATCGAGCGGATGGAAGACGAGGCGCTGCACCACCAGCGTGCCGATCCAGATATAGAAGGCGAGCCCGACCAGCCAGGCGCACAGCGCGACCACCGCCAGCCACTCGGTGGCGGGGCCGCCGCGCATGGCGAGGAGGTTGCCGAGCACGGCGACGGCCTCGGTGGATACCACCAGCACCAGCCAGCCGCCGCCGATGCCGGCCGCGAACGGTGGCTTGTGGCGGCGCGTGATCATCACCGCGAAGAACGCCTGCGACAGCGCGATCCAGGCGAGGAAGGCGAGGACCCAGAGCAGCCAGGCCGCGCGCGGCGCCTCGATCACCATCAGGCACTGGCTGCCGAGCACGCCGGCGCCGGCGACGAAGGTGAGGTAGCCCGCGCCACGGCGCGCATCGGCGAGATCGGCGAACATACGCCGGCGAAACCGCGCCAGGCGCAGCAGGCTCAGCGCCACGAGCCAGCCGAAGACGCCGATGTTGACGACCAGCAGCGCGCGCGCGATCCACACCAGTCCGTGCTGCGCCGCGTCCACCGAGGCGATGCCGGTGGCCATGACCGCGGCAAAGCAGCCGGGCTCGAGCCGGCGGGCGTGCTGCAGCAGGTAACGTCCGCTCATGCCATCCCCTGGTGGTGCGCGATGCCCGATTATGAAGGCTGCGGCCGCCGCCAGCGGGTGATTGTGTAACGCCGCGGCCGGCTCCTAGCATGCCGCAATGGCCCACCACCACGCCCATCCCGCGCCCGCGAGCGGCGCACGCCGGCGTGAATCGCGGCTCCTCTTCGCCTTCGCGCTGACCACCCTCACCCTGATCGTGGAAGCGGTGGGCGGCTGGCTGTCCGGATCGCTGGCCCTGCTCGCCGACGCCGCCCACATGCTGGTCGACGCCGGTGCCCTGCTGTTCGCCTGGTTGGGCGCGCGCTTCGCGCGGCGCCCGGCCGATGCGCGCCGCAGCTTCGGCTATGCGCGGCTGGAGGTGCTGGTCGGCTACACCAACGCGCTGTCGCAGTTCGTGCTGGTCGCATGGATCGTCGCCGAGGCCGTGATGAGGCTCGGCAATCCGCAGCCGATCCTCTCCGGAACGATGCTCGTGGTCGCCCTGGCCGGCCTCGCCGTGAACCTGTTCGTGCTGTTCGTGCTGTCCGGCCACGACCACGCCGACGTCAACACCGCGGCGGCGCGCCTGCACGTGCTCGGCGACCTGCTGGGGTCGCTCGGGGCGGTGGCCGCGGCGCTCCTGATCGGCGGATTCGGCTGGCTGTGGGCCGACCCGCTGTTGTCGGTCGCGGTGTCGCTGCTGATCCTCGGCAACGCCTGGCGGCTACTGCGCCGCAGCGCCCACATCCTGCTCGAAGGCACGCCCGAGGGCATCGATGCCGGAATCGTGGCGAGCACCCTCAGCGCCGAGGCGGAAGGCGTGCGCGAAGCCCATCACGTCCACGTGTGGCAACTGGCCGGCGGCTACCACATCGCCACCCTGCACGTGCGGCTCCACGAGGATGCCGATCCGGATCGCTCGCTGGCGTCCATCCGCGCCGTGCTCCACGACCGCTTCCGCATCGAGCATGCGACGGTGCAGTTGGACCGCCTGGACTGCGGCGATCCGCGCTGCCATCCGTGAGAGCCGGGCCAACGACGTCTTGCGTGGCACGCGCAGGCTGCTATCCTGCGCGACCCCCTAATACGCATCAGGCACGGAGCAGACATGGGCAGAGGCGACCGCAGGACCCGCAAGGGCAAGATCTCGATCCGCAGCTATGGCAATGCGCGCCCGCACCAGGCCCGCAAGTCCGCTGGCACCACCGCGACCAAGCCCAGCGCCCGCCCGGCGGTGCGCAAGGCGCCCGCGAAGAAGGCCGCTCCGCGCAAGTCCGCCTGAGCCCGGCGCGCCGCGAGCGCTTCCGCGATTGCGGCAAGCTGCATCCGCAGGGCTCGCCGGGTCCGGATTCCGCGACAACGAAAAGTTAGCAATCGCGGAAAATGTTCGGTATAGTCGCGCGCACTGAGCTTGCAAGGGTCACTGTGAATCGTGGCCTGGTGTGGTTGATCGGCTGACGATCCGCTTCATCGTTTCGCCTCGCTAACTCCCTGCAACCAGTCTCGACTGCGGAATGTGCCGCGGTCGCGATGTCCAACGTGTCACCAGGAGTTTCTAGAGATGTCGAATCGTCAGACCGGTACGGTCAAGTGGTTCAATGATGCCAAGGGTTTTGGCTTCATCACGCCGGAAAGCGGTCCGGACCTGTTCGTGCACTTCCGCGCGATCCAGGGCACCGGCTTCAAGTCGCTGCAGGAAGGCCAGCGCGTCAGCTTCGTGGCCGTGCAGGGCCAGAAGGGCATGCAGGCCGATCAGGTCCAGGTGATCTGATCCTTATCGCCACAGCGGCGAATGCGAATCTTCGACCCCGGATGGAGACATCCGGGGTTTTTTATGTGCGCGTGCCCGGCTGGGGTGGCTCGCCCAGGCCGACCTGGTCCTTGCCGGCTGTTCCGCCGCGCCCCGCGACCGCCATGGCGGTTGAGCATTCCGATACGCTGCAGGCCCGCTTGCGCGTGCTTGCGCGGTCATCCTATCGTGCCGCGTTTCCGCTCCCGTCCGGCAGGTCCGCCTGATGCCCATCACCCTCGCCATCATCGTCCTGACCGTGGCCGTGTCGCTGCTGGCCTGGTCGCGGCCGCCGCTCCTCGAGCGGCTGATCCTGTGGCCGCCGGCCATCACCCGCGGGCGCGAATACTGGCGGCTGCTGACCTCGGGCCTGATCCACGCCGATCTCGCGCACCTCGCCTTCAACATGATCACGCTGTACTTCTTCGGCGGGGCAATGGAACGCTTCTATTCGCTGCGCATCGGCGCGCCCGGGTTTGCGCTGTTCTATGCCGTGGGGCTGGTGGTTTCCAGCCTGCCGAGCTGGTGGCGCCATCGCCAAGACGCGGGATACCGCAGCCTCGGCGCCTCGGGCGCGGTGTCCGCGGTGCTGTTCGCCTTCATCCTGTTGCAGCCCTGGGCGATGATCTTCGTGTTCTTCGTGCCCATGCCGGCGATCGTCTACGCGGCGCTCTATCTCGCCTACACCATCTACATGGATCGGCGGCGCAGCGACCACATCAACCATAGCGCGCATCTGTGGGGCGCGGTCTACGGAATGGTGGTGACGATCCTGATCGAACCGCGCGTGCCCGCCGTGTTCCTGCAGCGCCTGATGCAGCCTTCCTTCGGGATCTGAGCGGGCGACCTCAATCGCGTCCCGCGGGTTCGATGCCGCGGATGGCGAGGCGGCCGATGAGGTCGAGGCCGGCATAGAAGCGCCACGGATCACCGTCGCCGATCGAGAGCGCCAGGTGCCCGGCATCGAAGCCGGCGAGGGCGGCATCGAAGCCCTGCCAGTTGCCGTCGACGTAGGCCTCGGTCCATGCGTGTGGCACGAACACCTGCTCCTGCCCGGCGAAGGAGGGCGTATAGGCGAGGCCGAACACCACCCGCGTGGGCACGCCGGCGGCGCGGCCGAGCGCGGCGAGCAGCAGGGCGTGCTCGGTGCAGTCGCCCTGCGGGTTGCGCGCGACCTCGAGCGCCGAGGCGTAGCCGACGCCCAGCGTCTTGTCCTGGATGTAGCCCCGCACGAAGGCTTCGATGCGCTGCATGCGTGCCGCCGGCGCCTCCGCATCGCCGACGGCGCGCCGGGCCAGCGCAATGATGTCCGGCGCGCTGCTCTGCAGCCATTCGCTCGGTGCCGAATCGGCCGCGCGCGGCGGCGCGTTGGAGTGGCCGGCCGCTCCGGCGGCATCGACGGTGACCCGCCAGTGGCCGTCCCCGCGGCGGGCGGCTTGATGATGGGTGTCCGGAAAGCCCGCGCTGTCGCCATCGCCGCGGATTTCCAGCGTGTAGCGCAGTGCGCCGGCGAGTTCCCCGCGCGACAGCGGGCGCGGCGATCGCAACAGGCTACGGGCGAAGATGTCGCCCGGCTGGTTGGCGGCTAGCGCGCAGGCGCGGTCGCAGGCAAGCAGGGTGAGCTCCACGCCGAGCATCGGCATCACCATCTTGTGCACGTCGTGCTCGGCGTCGACCCAGGTCTGGATGTCCAGCGTGGCGCCGCCCATGCGCATCGCCTGGCGCACCGGGTGCAGGCGCAGCGTGCCACCCGGGAGCTCGACCGGTTCGGCGTCGCCGACCACTGCGTCGAGGCGCATGGCTTCGAGAGCCGCGGGCTGGAAGGCGAGCATCGAATGGCGCGTGCCGGGCATGAGCCCGGCGCGGCGCGCGGCGAGCCGCATCCCTTCCGCCAGCAGCGCGTCGGTCGGCCAGTCGAGTTGGCGTTGGTGGGCCTCGCCACCGCTGTGGATCACGGCTTCGATCCTGCCGTCGCGGACGGTTCCCTTGACCACCACATCGGCTCCGGAAAAGCGCGAGCGGCTGGAGAACGCGAGCGGCGTGCCGTCGTCCTTCTCGGTGGCGGTATCGACGCTCTGCACCGCCACCCGCGAGCCGTCGCGGTCGAGTTCCAGGTCGAGCTTCTGCGTGGTCACCACCGCGCCGTCGCGCGCTTCCCGCCTGAGCTCCAGCGATCCGGTCTTGCGCCCGTCCAGCAGCACGGTGAACCATTGCTCGGCTGCCGGGGCTGCGTGGAGACAGGCAGGCAACAACAGCAGGAGGGCGAGGCAGCGCGTGATCGACATGGAAGTGGTAGCGGCGGGGCGCGCCATTCTGCCACGGCGCCGCGGCTGATCGACGCGGCCTGCGGCGCGCTCAGGGCTCGCGCCAGGCGCCACCCTGCAGCACCTCCAGCGGCCGATAGCGCGCCTTGTAGTCCATCTTCGGATGGCCGTCGATCCAGAAGCCGAGATAGACGTGGGGGAGGGCTCGCTCGCGGGCGATCTCCACCTGGCTCAGGATGGCAAAGGTGCCGAGCCCGCGGGTTCCCTGGTCGGGATCGAAGAAGGTGTACACGGCGGAGAGGCCCGTGCTGCAGAAATCCGTCGCGGCGACCCCGACCAGCGCGCCCCGCAGGCGGAACTCGATGAAGCGGGTCGGGCTCCAGGCGGTGTACAGGAAGCGCCCGAAGTCTTCCGGAAGGGCGTCATCCATGCCCCCGCCCGGATGGCGACTGCGGAGATAACGCTGGTAGAGATCGAAGTACTCGTCGCTGTAGGTGGCCGGCACGATCCGTACCTCGACGTCCGCGTTGCGGGAGAGGCAGCGGCGCTGGCTGCGATCGGGACGAAAGCGCGCGACCGGGATGCGGCAGGCGATGCAGGCCCGGCAGGCATGGCATTGCGGATGGTAGATGTGCCCGCCGGCGCGCCGGTAGCCGCGCTGCACGGCGAGGTCGTAGATGCGCGGCAGCTCGGGCGCGCTCGGATCGATGACGAGGTTCTGCGCCGTGCGCTCGCTGAAGTACCCGCACGGGTGCGGCAGGGTCTGGAACAGCCGGACGACATCCGAGCGCATGCCGGCATTCTATGCCCCTTGCCGGTGCGATGGCTGAAGGAGGCGGGCGGGAACGGCCGTCGCCGCAAGCGCTTCACCGGCCGCCTGCAGAATCCCAGGGCTTGTGAGTTTGTTTGTTTCACAAACTCTCAGCGCAACACGCGCAGATGCAGCTCGGCGTAGGCGCCGCCCTGCGCCAGCGCGGTGATGGTGTGGTCGCCGGGCTCGGCGAAGGCGTGTTCGAATGTCTGCGCGTCGCGGCTGCTGCCGGCGAGCCGCCCATCGACCAGCCACAGCACCTCGCCGCCGCTCCCCAGCGCGCGCAGGCGCACGCTGGCAGGCCGCTCGCTGTTCGGGGCGCGGGCGATCGAGGAGCGCTCGGCGAGGCCGTCGATGCGGATCGGCTGCATTGCGTCGAGACCGTCGTCGGCGCAGCCCGGCGCGAGCGGCGGCAGGCGCGAGCGGCGCCGCAGGTCGCGCGAGAGCCAAGGCTGGGCCAGCGCCGGCCAGCGCGCCACGGCGGTCTCGCGCACCGCACCCTTGGACGCCGTGCAGCCGGCGCCGAGGCGCCTGCCGGTCGAGGCATCGACCCGCAGCTGCACCAGCCCGCGACTCCAGCTTGCCGCCTCGCGTTCGGCAAACGTGGGCGGGACCACGCCGTCGAGCACCCATGCCGTGTGCTTGCGGTGGCAGAGCTCGGCGTGGGCGGGGTCGTACGCCAGCCCGAGCGGCCAGCAGATGTCCACTTCGCCGACGCTCGCCGGGGGCGGCTGCGGCACCGCCGTGAGCGTGCTCCGCGGCAGGCTGTCCACCACCTGGAACATCAGCGGCAGCGCGGTGATCGCACCGTACTGGCCGGGCAGGGGCGTGCCGTCCGGGCGGCCGATCCACACCGCCACCGTGTGGTTGCGCGTGGCGCCGATCGCCCAGGCATCGCGGAAGCCGTAGCTGGTGCCGGTCTTCCACGCCACGCGCGGGCGGCTGCCGGCGTCGAAGGTGCCGATCGCATAGCCCGGCCGGGGGTTGGCTTCGAGCATCTCGCGCACGATCCAGGCCGCGCCTTCCGAAAGGAGGCGCCGCTCGCGCGCCGCCGTTTCGGGCGTGTAGCGCACGTGCCCGGCCACGCCGCCGCGGTTGAACGCGGTGAAGGCACCGGCCAGGTCCTCGAGGCGCACGCCCGCGCCGCCGAGGATCACCGGCAGGCCCGGCTCGACGCCACGCGGCATGCGCAGAGCGAGGCCGGCATGTGCCAGGCGGGCGGCAAACCGGCGTGGGCCGACGCGATCGAGCAGGTCCACGGCGGGCACGTTGAGCGACAGTCGCAGGGCCTCCGCGGCGCCGACCGGGCCGTTGTAGGCGAGCCCGAAATTGCCCGGCCGGTAGCCGTCGAAGGACTGCGGCGCATCGACCAGCAGGCTCTCGGAGTGGATCAGGCCATCGTCCAGCGCGAGGCCGTAGAGGAACGGCTTCAGGGTCGAACCGGGCGAGCGCCAGGCGCGGACCATGTCGACGTGGCCGAGCCGGGCGGCATCGCCGAAGGCGGCGGTGCCGACGTAGGCGCGCGCTTCCAGGCTCGCGTTCTCGATCACCAGCAGCGCCGCCGAAGTGCGCTCCGGGAGGCGCCCCAGGTAGTCGGAGACGCGGCTTTCAAGCGCGCGCTGCAGGCCGGCATCGATGGTGGTGGCGATGCGCCGCTGGCGCGGATGCTGCCGGCGCAGCCGCTCGGCGAGCAGGGCCGCGTGGAGCGGGACCTCGAGACTGCGCGCCGCGACGGCTTCGATGCGCGCGTCCTGGGCCTCGGCCGGCGTCCAGGTGCCGAGCGCGGCCATCCGCGCCAGCACCTTGTCGCGCGCGGCGCGCGCGGCGTCCGGGTGACGGTCGGGCCGGAGCCGGCTCGGCGCCTGCGGCAGCACCACCAGCAGGGCCGCCTCGGCCCGCGAAAGGCTCCGCGCCGGCTTGCCCAGGTAGGCCCAGGAAGCCGCCTCGACACCTTCGATGGTGCCACCGAAGGGCGCATGGTCGAGGTAGAGGGCGAGGATCTCCCGCTTGGAGAGGTGCGCTTCGAGCTGCACCGCGCGCAGCGCCTGGCGGAGCTTCCCGGCCAGCGTGTGGGGTGTCCGGTCGAGGATGCGCGCCACCTGCATGGTCAGCGTCGAACCGCCGGACACGACGCGCCGATTCCGCAGCCACTGGCCGGCGGCCCGGGCGAGGGCAAACGGGTTGACGCCCGGGTGGCGCCAGAACCAGCGGTCCTCGTAGGCGAGCAGGGCCTCGACATAGAGCGGGGAGGCCTCGTCTGCGGCGATCGGGTAGCGCCACACGCCGTCGCGGCCGGCAAAGGCGCGCAGCGGCGTGCCGTCCCGCGCCAGCACCACGGTGCTGGCGCCGTTCCGGTCCGGCAGCGGGAGGGGGAACAGCCGGTCCAGGGCGAGTGCGGCGGCAAGCAGCGCCAGCGCGCCGATCAGCGCGATCCTCGCCAGCCGGGGAACACGCCGGATGCGCCGCGTCATCGTCGCCTGTATCCGCTTCAATCCTGGTTGGCCGTAAGGATGCAGTTCCCAAAAGGAACGGCGAACAATCTCGTCATCCCCGCGAAAGCGGGGATCCACTTTGATTTGTCTTCAAGGAAATCAACGGCAAAATGAATTCCCGCTTGCGCGGGAATGACGTCATTCGAGTCGCTACCGCAAAGGTCAATCTGGCCTTCCAGGGTTTTCCTCCGTCGCCAATACGCCAAGCACGATCCCACTCCACTCTTGGACGTGGAGGGTTTGATCTGCGCCGCAGCGAGCCGTCCCTCAGGGATGCACGACCTCGATTGTCGCCGGAATGCTCTCGCCGACGCCGCGGGCCTCGGGCTTGTACATGTCCTCGACCTGCGGTGGCGGCACCCGGTAGCTGCCCGGCGAAACGGCGCGGACGAGGTAGAACACCTGCGCCACCTGGCCCTTGCCGAGGTTCAGCGAGGCGACGTAGCGGTCGTCGCGGAACTCCTCGTGACGGACTTCCGCGGCCTGGGCGCGATCGGTCAGGGTGATGCCGTCGACGACCACGTCGGCCCACTGCTTGGCGTCGGTCAGGTTGAAGTTCTCGATCTCCAGCCCGCCGGGCAGGAGGTCGACCAGCAGCGCATCGGGCATCGCCGCGCGGGCCTCGAGGCGCAGGCCGACGATCAGGCCGTCGCCTTCCCTGAGCGGCGCCGGTTCCCAGGGCTTGCCGTCGAGCGTGTAGTAGCGCCTGCGCACCGAGACATGCTGGTCGTCGGGCGCGGGCGCGGCCTTGGGGATGCCGGCGACGTCGGTGCTGAGGTAGAGCGGCAGGTCGCCGGTGGGCATGAAGCGCACTCCGGCGACGAGCTCCGCGGCGTCGAAGCTGCGGCTCCAGAGGCGGTCGGGGCTGATCGGGCTCGCCGTGCCGCCGATCGAGAGCGTGCCGGCGACGACGGTGTCGCCGTCCTTCACCAGCACCCGGCCAAGCCGTGCCAGCGCGATCTGCTCCTGCGTGCTGAGATACAGCCAGCGCGCGCCGCCGCGGCGCTGGCGCTCGGCGACCAGGCGCGCAACATCGAACACCCGCGCGTCGTATTCGGGCTGGCCGAGCTCGAAGCGGTGCGCCAGCGCGACCATCAGCGCGAGGTCGCGCAGGTCCGAGCCGTAGTCGCCGAGGTACCAGGGCCGCTCGACCTTCATGGCGAAGGCCTGCGCCACCGCCTCGCGGCCGCGGGTATCGTCGCCCATCAGCTTGAGCGCGATGCCGAGGTGCACCAGCGGCAGCGCGGTCAGCGACTTGCCGCGATCGTTGTCGTAGAGCGCGCGCAGAGTGCCGAGCGGAGCGCGGTTGACGCGCGCCAGCACGTAGCCCGAATACGCCTGGTCGGCGAAGCGCAGGTGGTCGCTGTGCTCGTAGCTGTAGTACGGGTGGCCGCCGGCGAGGAGGTCGTCGTTGAGGCGCTTCAGGGCCTTCTGCAGCACGTTGTCGGGGACCAGGAAGCCCTCGTCGCGCGCATCGACCAGGAACTCGCTGATCCAGGGCGTCAGGAACTCGTTGACGTAACTGTCGCCGCCCCACATCGAGAAGTGCCCGGACGGCACCTGCATCGAGGCGATGCGGCCGAGCGCGCCGTCCACGCGCGCCTTGCGCTGCTCCGCCGGGAGCGCGTCCACATGCAGGTTGCGTGCGGTCTGCGAATCCAGCAGCAGGGCGGCGTAGCCCTTGCTGGCGGTCTGTTCGACACAGCCGTAGGGATAATCGAGCAGGCCGCGCAGCGCCGCCGCGAACGGCAGCGGCGGCAGGCTGGACACGGTCAGCCGGGCGCTGACCGAATCGGCGAGCAGTCCGTCCATCAGCGAGCTGCCGAGCGTCACCGGCTCCAGCCGCTCCAGCGTGGCCGGAGTGGAACGGACGACGCCGGGCCAGCCGGCGCGCACCACCATCTCGAAGCGGCGGTCGAGCGCGATGCCTTCGCCGCTCGCCTCGACCCGGATCCTGCCCACGCCGTAGCCCTCCAGCGCGCGCAGCGGGAAGTTGAGGGTGGTCTTCGCCTGGTCGGCGAGGCGCAGGCTGCGGGTACCGGATTCGACCGCGAGGGGTTTGTCGGCGCTGACGCTGACGGTGAACGCACCCTCGGCGCCGGAGAAGTTCTGCAGGTCCAGCGTGAGCTCGGCGCGGTCGCCCGGCGCCAGCACGCGCGGCGTGGAGATCTCCGCCACCAGCGGCGCGCGCACCACGGTTTCGGCCTCGGCGCCGCCGTACTCGGCGCCGGAAAAGACCACCGCGGTGACCCGCACCGTGCCGTTGAAGTCGGGCATGGCGAGGCTCACTTCGGCCTCGCCGCGGGCGTCCAGCGCCACGGCGCCGGAGAAGATATCCACCGTCTGCACGTGCGCGGTCGGGCGCCGCGCCTGCGGCAGCGCGGCGAGCGCCATGTCGCCGCCGTAGCGGAGCTTGGCAATGCCGCCATCGAAGCTCTCGATGACGCGGCCATAGAGGTCGTGCGCATCCACGCCGAGCGCACGCTGGGCGAAGAACCATGCATTGGCGTCGGGCCGCGGGAAACGGGTGATGTTGAGGATGCCGACATCCACCGCGGAAATGGTCACGTAGGCGCTCTTTCCGGCGAGCGCGGGCGCCCTGATGCGGACCGGCAGCGGGTTCTCCGGCTTCATCTGCGCGGGCGCTTCCAGCGCCACCTCGACCTTGCGCGCGCTCCGGTCCATCGGCACGAAGGCCTCGCCGACGGCGCGCGCGGGCGTGACCTTCTCGACCGCCGAGCCGCCGCGGAACACCAGCGCGGTGACGTAGACGTCGTGGCGTTCCCAGTCCTCGGTCACCGGGATCTCGAAGCTGGCGCCCGGCCTGGCTTCGATGTTGCGGGTGTAGAGCAGGCGGTCGGATTCGACGATCAGCACGCCAGGCCCGGCCTGCGGCGGCGTGACCGTCACCTTGAGGGTGTCGCCGGCGCGATAGGCGGGCTTGTCGAGGGCGAGCTTGACCTTGTCCGGGCGCGCTTCCTTGCCGCGGTTGTCGTCGCTCCAGCTCCAGCCGGCGAAGAAGGGCAGGCGGGTGGTGAGCCCGGTGGCCGGATCAAGGACTTCCATGCGGTAGTTGCCCCATTCCACCGGGAAGTCGAAGCGGACCGCCTTGCCGGCTTCGACGTCGATCTCGCGGGCTTCCACGTCCTCGAAGCTCTGCCGGTAGTCGAAGTGCCAGCCGCTCTCCTCGTCGTGTGTCCAGTGGTAGTCGCGCTTCTCGCGTACCAGGGTCAGCTTCAGCGCGCTGCCGGCGAGCAGCTCGCCGTCGGCATTGCTGCGGATCAGCTCGAAACCGGCGCGCGCATTGGCGTCGCTCCCCTCCTTGAGCTCGAACAGCGGACGCAGGCCGACCAGCACCTCGGCCGGCCAGATGGTGCGCTTGAGGGTGCGCGTGACCGGGCGCCCGCCGCTCTCGTAGAGGCTGCCGGACACGATCGCCGCCACCGGCGCGCGCGCCTCGGCGGCATCGGGAATGTCGATGGATTCCTCCAGGTGGCCTTGCGCGTCGAGCTTGGCATCGACGACGTCGCTGGCCTCCTTCGGCAGCTCGATGGTCGGATCTCCGAAATGGAAATCCGGCTTTGAAGCGACCGGATGCGAGTCGGCGGCGAGCGCCAGCCGCGCGCTGAAGCGGTTGCCCGCACCGGGCGCGCCGTAGAGGTAGTCGCCCTGCACGACCAGCCGCAGCGCCTCGCCGGGCTTGAGCCGATCCTGCGGGCTGGACAGGTCCAGCTTCATGCGCTCGGGCAGGAACTCCTCGATGCGGAAGCCCATGCCCTGGGTGGCTTCCTTCGCCTTTGGGTCGGTGCGGAACTCGACCTGCCAGCGGCCGGTCGGCGCGTCGACCGGGATCTCCCGCGACCATTCGAAATAGTTGAGCTCGCGCGGCTCCAGGCGCGCCTCCGCATAAGGGCGACCGTCCGGCTGCTTGAGGGTGACGAAGAGCGGCTGCGGCTCGATCGGCTTGCCGTCGTAATCGCGGAGCAGGGCGGACAGACGGATGGTCTCGCCGGGGCGGTAGAGGTCGCGGTCGGACCAGGCGAAGACGTCGAACCAGGCCTGCTTGCGCCCGGCCACCGCAAAATCGGAAAGATCCAGTGCCGGCTGGTTGAAGGGCAGCAGCGAGGCATCCTTGCCGTTGCGGGCCACCAGCACGTGGTCGGACCTGAACGACCAGGCGAGCTGGGCGTTGCCTTCCGCGTCGGTGCTGGCCGTGGCGACGGCCTCGCCCCTGGGGTCGAGGATTTCAAGATCGACCCCGGCCAGCGGCCCGCCGCTCCTGAGCGAGGCGGCGTGCACGAACAGGGCGTCCTTGTAGCTGCGCGTGTGCAGGCCGATGTCGCTGACGAAGAAGAAGCTGGTCGCGTATTCGTCGTTGAAGCTGCCGGCGCGCTTCATGACCGCGAAGTAGAGCCCGGACTGGGCCAGTTCTGTGATGTTCTGGATCGGCAGGTAGTTGAGTGCGCGCTCGTTCTCCTTGCCCGCCAGCACGAAGCGGTTTGCGTAGACCGAGTCGGCGATCTGCGCTACCGGCCTGCCCTCGCGGCCGTACCAGCCGTAGCGCGGATCGAGTTCGTAGCTGCTGCGCTGGCCGTTGCGCTGGTAGGCGGCGAAGAAATTCGCGACTTCCCTGTCCCTGACGCGCAGGAACTCGACGTCGACCTCCCTGACATTGATCGACACCACCGGCAGGCCGCGGGTCTCGCGCGCCGGCAGCACGCTGCCCTGCGAAGCGAAGCCCACCGATGGCTCCATCGGGCCGGTGTAGACCTCGCGCTGGACCGCCTTGCCGAGGGTCTTGCCGTCGGCGGCGGTGAGCTCGCCCTTGATCTGCACCGAGTAGGTGGCATCGGCCCTGGCATAGGGGAAGCGCAGCGTCCGCCCGTCCTCGTCCAGGGCCCAGCTGCCCTCGATGGCGGCGCCGTTCGCATCGCTCACCTGGATCAGGGTGTCGAAGGCCTGGGTGCCGACCAGCGGCTCGGTGAAGGCCAGCGCGATGGCGAGCTGGCCCTGGTAGGGCTCGGAAGTGGCGGAGGCGAGGGCAAAACCCTGTGGCGCTTCCTTTTCGCCGGGTTCCGCGGCGATCGGCGCCTTGCCCTGGATCTCGGGCACCTGGTCGTGCGGCCGGCTGCAGGCGGCGAGCACCAGGAAGGCGGCAAAGAGGGCGAGCAGGACGCCCGCGCGCGGGCGCAGGGCAGGCGAGCGCGAATCCATCGTGTATTCCCCAGAATGGCTGGCGCGGCGAGTATAGCGAGAGGCCCCGGCGGAACGGCCGCTGCATGCCGTCCGCCTGCGCCGCGGGCGAATGCAGGGTGCTGCTCAGTGCGCATTCAATGCCCCTGGGCTAGCATCATCCATGCGCAGGTCCGGAGCAGCAGCCATGTTGAAATCTTTCAGAATCCTGCTGGCGGCCGGCTTGCTCGCCCTCCTCGGTGGCTGCGTCTACGGTCCCGATTACGGCTACGTCCGTGCCGACGGCTACTACGGCGATGCCTGGTACGGGAGCGGTGGCTACTACGGCCCGTCGTACTATTCCTACGGCTGGTACACGCCGAGCTACTACTACGGCTATCCCAGGTACGGCTACTGGGGGGGATATTACGGGAGTGGATATTACGGCCACAGCCACCGCGGCCAGCGCTGGGACGGTGGCAGCTATCCCGACTACTACTCGCGCTCGCGTGACTATCCGGGTTCTCCCCGCCCGCCGGGCTACAGCGGCAGCACCACGCGCGGGCAGCCTCCGGTCTACGGCGGCAACAACCGCGGCGCGCCATCCACTTTCAGCAATCCGGCGCCACGCCGCGCTGGACCTTCATCGGCGCCGACGCGGAGCAGCGGCAGCCGCGCGCCTCGCCCTTCGGTACGAACCCGCGACCGCTAGGGACGGGCAGCCTCGCACTTGGCTGGTTCCCCAGGCCGCTTCTCCCGCGACCTGCCAAGGCTGCGCGCAAGCGCGCTCGGAACGGCATGTCACGCGTGTGCGACCAACGCGAAGGGCGGCCCATGCCAGCGTTGCCCTCCGGATGAGCTCCTGAAGCGCGAAACTGAAACCCGGGCGCTCTCACAGGAGCGCACCCGGGCGCGACCGGTGTGATGCTGGCGCCCCGGTCGCGCGCAGGCGCGCTCCTGCAGGAGCGCGCCGAGAGTGGCAGGCCGGATCGCCCCGCCTCCCGAAGGCAGTCAGCGGTGTCCCGCCCAGCGGTCGTACTCGGCCTTCGAGATGCGTCCATCGCGGTTGCGGTCGGCGTGGATGAAGTCGTTGGCCAGCGGCGCGTATCCGGCCGCCGCCGATTCGCTGATGTACGACTGCCCCTGCGCGAGCTGGGCGAAGTCAGGGGCCGGGCCGTAGTCCTTTCCCGGCGGCTGTCCCCAGTTGACGGTGAGTTCGCCCTGGGCAGTGTTGTAGGTGGTGGAATGCGTATCCTGGGCCCAGAGGGCGGTGGCGCCGAGGGCAAGCGGAAGCATCAGGAACAAGCGCAGTTTCATCGACTCTTCTCCTTTGCGGTCAGAGGAACGTCCCGTCGCGGCGGACCTCTGCCCGCGACAGCGCGGAATGATCGGGTACGGTGGATTAACCCCGGCTGTGCCTGCTGGCCGGCGCGTACCGTCTGCCGGGCTTGCCGTGGCTGCACCGGCCACCGACACTTGCTTCATGCGCTCTCGGTATTCCATCCATGGCCGGCGTCCGCCAAGGCGCGGCAGCCGTCCGCCCGCACCGCCGGACGGGTCAGGGTGGCGCCTCCTGGCCCGGCGGTGCGCGATCGGCGGTCTCCTCTTGGGAATGGCGGCCTGTGGGCGCGTGGCTGATCCGAGCCCCGCAGCCGTCGAGGTGCCGGCGATGAGGGAACTGCCGGCTGGCGTGCCTTCGGTTGCGGTCGAGGAAGCCGCTGCGCCGGCGATGCGGGCGGTCGCTGAACCGCCGGTCATCCCGGTCGAGGTCGTGCCGCCACAGGCCGCGGCCTGCCTCGCGCGTGGCTCCGCCGCCGGCGACACGTCGGTGGCGGTGCATCGCTGGGTGGACGCCGCCGGCATCACCCATTACGCGGATCGGCCGCCCACCGGCGCCGCACGCGATCACCGCGTCATCGCCGTTTCGGGACTGCCCCCGATCAAGGTGGAGGCCTCCGGCCACGACGTGAACCTCCCCGATGGCCTGCAGCAGCAGGCGGTGGCCGATGCGCTCGGCGTGCAGCGGGTGCTGCGCGATGAACTCGGCGTCGCCGTGCCGGCCGGGCTGGCGCTGCGGATCATCTTCGTCGCCGACCCGGCCACCTACGGGCAGCTGATTGGGGAACCGGCGCTGGCCGGGTCGGCCGGCGCCTATTCGACGGCCCGCCAGACGATCTACATCCGCATGCAGCCGAGCGACGAGGCCAACTTCGTCATCCTCCGCCACGAGCTCACCCATGCCATCGTCCACGAGGCGGTCGGCAACCTGCCGCTGCCGCTCAACGAAGGCCTGGCCGAATACTTCGGCCGCTATCGTGTGGTCGGCATGGGCGGTCAGGTCGATTTCCGCCCCGACCGGGCCGCGCTGGTGGCCGCGGCGCCGGCCGGTGATGGCAGCGATGCGCTGGTGGACCTGCTCGCCCGCGACGGCCCGGCCTTCTACGCGGGCGACCCGGCATCGACGCGCGAGCAGCGCTACCGCCGCGCCCATGCGCTGGTCGCGCTCCTGATGCAGCGGGGCGAAGGGCGCGCGGTACTGGCCGACCTCCTCGCGGCCCAGCGTGCCGATCCCTGCGTGCCGATCGTGCTCGAGGAATTGCTGGAGGCGCGCTATGGCGGCGGCCTGCGCCGGCTCGCCGCCGACTGGGCGGCCTTCATGCGCAAGCCGCCCGAAGGCGTCAGCGCGCACTGATCGCGGTCGCGGAGTTCCTGCGCCCCCGCGTCCGCCTCCGCTCCGCGCCGCCTGTGGTTGAATTGCGCGGAAAGCGGGCCATCTATGCAAAGCCGTTCTTGCCGGCGCGGGGTGCGCCGCCGGCCATCAGGAGATTTCCATGCTGACTCTCAACGTGCGCGGCCTGCCGCGCAGTGCGACCGAACAATCGGTCACCGACCTGTTCAACCGCTTCGGCCGCGTGCACAAGCTCAAGCTCGCCACCGATCCCTTCCGCAACGAGTGCCGCGGCTTTGCGGAACTCGCGATGGAGGGCCACGAGGCGCGGGCCGCGATCTCCCAGCTCGATGGCTCGACCCAGGATGGCTCCACCTTGCGTGTCGGCCTCGCCAACGATCGCTCGCGCCGCCGCCGCTGAGCGGGACGCACGCCCTCTCGCGGGAGAGCAGCCAAGCCGCACCCTGATTCCGGCGCTCTCCGCCACCATCGCCGAGCGGAGGTGCGCTCCCGGGGAGGCCCGCCGGGTCGGCTGCCCTGCTTCCGTTTCGCCGACGCCGGGGATGCACCTCCTGGGAGGGCCGGGCTCCCGCCCGGCCACCGTCGGTAACCGCGTCGCTCCTCAACGACCGCGCCTGCTCGCCCGCGGACCCGGCTCGTCCGCGCGCGAACCGGCGTGCGTGTGCGCTCGTCGCTGGCCCGTGACGGGCCGGGCGGTTATGCTCGCGGCGAGGTTTTCGCCATGCCTGCGTTCGCGAGCTTCCGCGACTTCTACCCGTTCTATCTCGCCGAGCATTCCAACCGGAACTGCCGGCGCCTGCACGTCCTTGGCAGCGCACTGGTGCTGGCGACCCTCGCCTTCGCGGGGCTCCGCGGCGAAGCGCGCTGGCTGTGGCTGGTGCCTGTTTTCGGCTACGGGTTTGCCTGGATCGGCCACTTCGTCTTCGAGAAGAACCGGCCGGCCACCTTCCGGCACCCGCTCTACAGCCTCGCCGGCGACTGGATGATGATGCTGGACGTCCTGCGCGGCCGGGTGCGGCTGTGAGGGCGTGAGCGCCGGCACGGACATCCGCACGCCCGCGTCGGGCGAGGGCGCGGGTGGGCGGCTCCGCTCCATCGACGCGCTGCGCGCGATCGCCGCCCTGCTGGTGGTATGGCTGCACGTCACCGAGAGCTTCGCCGCCGCAGGCGGCCCGGCGCTCGGCGGGCGCGCCCTCGCCGACGCCGCGTGGGCGCTCGACCTCGGCCGCGTCGGGGTGGTGGTGTTCTTCCTGATCAGCGGCTTCGTGATCCCGCCGAGCCTCGACATGAGCCGGCCTGCGCCGCTCGCCAGCTTCGCGGTGAAGCGGCTGCTGCGCATCTATCCCGCCTACTGGCTGTCGATTCCGCTCAGCGCGTTCGCGGCCTGGTGGCTGTGGGATCGTCCGTTCGGCGCCGCCGAGCTGCTGGTCAACGCGACCCTGCTGCAGGACATGCTCGGCGTTCCCGCCGCCTCCGGGGTGTACTGGACGCTGCTGGTCGAACTCGCCTTCTATGCGCTCTGCATGCTGCTGGCCTGGGGCGGCAGCCTGCACCATGCGCAGCGGATCGGCGCCATCGCGCTCGCGCTCGCCGGCTTGCACCTGGCTATCGTGTTCGGTTTCTGGCTGGACGGGGCGGGCGGCACCCTGCTCGCGCTGCTGCCCTTCCACCTGTCGCTGATGCTGACCGGATCCCTGTGCCGGCAGGCGCAGTCCGGTCCGGGACTGCCGATCGTGCCCAGGCGCATGCTGCGGGCCCTGCTGCTGTTCTTCCTGGTGGTGTTCCCGGCCGGCGCGGCGTGGGCGCTCGGGCCGGCGCACAACTACGCGGTTTCCAGCGCGCTTGGGGTGGCCATCTTCCTCGCCGGCACCCGGCTGATCCGCATCGAATCGCGCCTGAGCGACTGGCTGGGGCGGATCAGCTACTCGATCTACCTCTTCCACATGCCGGTGTTCTATCCGCTGCTCTGGTGGGTCACGCGCCAGCCGCTGGATTCAGCGTGGCGCAACCAGCACCTCGCCATCTGGTTCATGGCAGTGCTGGCGGCAACGCTGCTGGTCGCGGAACTCGCCTACCGTTTCGTCGAGCGCCCCGGCATGCGCCTCGGGCAGCGCTGGGCGCGTCGCCTGCAGCAGCGGAAAGCGGGCGTATTGCCCACCGCACGTCCACGCGTGGCGGTCTGAGGCCGCGAATCCGCGTCAGCGGTAGTCCCGGTGGCAGGCGTCGCAGGCCTGCGCCACGGCGGCGAGTCGACTCGCCTGCTCCGCGCACCCGGCGCCCGGATCCCAGGCGGCGATCGCCGTGGCGAGCTGGTCGGCGTACTGCGAGAACACGCGGTCGCGGGTTCCCGGTGGCAGCACCGAGCGCTCGATGTCGGTCGCGAGCAGCTCCAGGCGCGCATGGGCGGCTCGGCTCGCCTCGCCCTGGCAGGTGCCGGCCTGCACCGCGTTGCGCGCCGCGCCGAGTTCATGCTGCATCACCGTCATCACCGCGCGCGGCCAGGCGTCCCGGCGCGACAGCGCGCCGACCAGCATGCTGGCGGCAATGGCTCCGAACAGGAGGCCGACGACGAGGCAGACGAGATAGCGCATGGCGGGGCCGGATCGAAAGGCCGGATGGTAGTGCGGGCTACCGGCTGGCGTCGAACCTTCGTGCGTCCCAGGACGCCTCGAAGCCGCTGCCGAAGACGAGGTCGCCCGGCGTCGCCCACAGCTCGTAGGAGGATTCGGTGAAGACCCCGGCATCACCGTGTGCGCCCCACATGGGTTCGATGCGGATGTCGAGCACGGTCGCGCCGGGTGGCACTGCCAGCGGCGCATCCTGCTCCTGCCAGCGGCGGATGGCATCGGGTCGCACCGGCGGGAAACTGCCGGCCGGGACACCGTTTATGCGGACTTGCGCCGCCTGGCCGGGCGTGGCCGCATCGACGACGCGGCGCAGGCGCAGCACGGGCGCGGCCTCGGCAAGCTTCATCCGGAAACGGCTCTCGCCGCCGGTCGACCGGCACACCCGTGCCGAGCGCGCGCTCGCGGCGGCATCGCTGAAGCGACCCTCGAGACTGGCGCAGTCCGCGCCCGCAGCGGGCGCGTAGCCGTAGCGGGCCACGGCGGCGGGATCGCCGGCTTCGAGGCGCGCCACCGGCACCAGCGAGCGGGCCTGCCGACGATAGCCCCGGGCCACCGTGTCCATGCACATTGGCACCACCTCGGCGGGCGAGGCGCCGGCTTCCTGCAGGACCTCGATGCCGTGGGCGAAGGCCGGCGCGTCGGCTAGCAGCAGGCGCCACATGCGGCTGGCGCCGTCGACGTCCACCCGCGCCGCACCCGAAAGCGCCTGCCGGTAGGGCCGGCCCCAATCGAAGTAGAAGCCGCCGTTGTAGAAGTCCTCCAGCCCGCTGCCCGGCCACGTCGGCGCGACGCCGCCGTCGAGGCGGATGCGCGTGTCGCCCTCGAGGTAGCGCGCATCGGCGCCGACGCTCGCCGCGAAGCGGCCGCCGAGCATCATCAGGCGCCCGCTGCCGGCAAGCTCCAGCAGGCGATGCTCGTGGCTGGCGCCACCGTCGCCGCAGTGGCTCCAGGCGCGGGCGAAGGGCCTCGCCGCACCGGCCGGCGGCGGCATGGGATCGACGAACCGTTCCAGTTCCAGCGCCACCGTCGTCGCCGCATCGTTGCGAAGCTTGACTCGGACGCCGTGCCGGAACGGCAGCGGCCACCAGGAATAGAGCCATCCCGAAGCATCCTGGCCGAGCAGCGGCGAGCGCATCGGCAGGACGTCGTCCATGTTGACCCCGAAGGCGGCATCGAGCGGCAACGACAGGATCGGCTCGCCATCCGCGTCGATTTCGAGCGCGAGACCCGCCCACGTCTCGGCCTCCGCACGAACGCGCAGGCCCGCCAGCCAGCCGCTGCCGTCCGCGCTGGCGACGTGGGCTTCGCCGGGGGCGAGCTGCAGCGCTTCGGTGACCGGCGCCAGGCCCCGCGCCCAGGGATCCTCGCCCGCCGCCGCGAGGAAACCGTGGAGGGCGGTAAAGCCGAGCGCCGGGCTGAAGTCCGCCGCCACCGCGCCCGGTGGCAGCCGCTGCGCATCGATCTGGTACCAGAGCCGCGGCGGCGAGGGCGGCGTGGCGAGGCTGCAGGGGCCGTGCCGGTCGATGCCGGAAAGGGCGATGCGCAGGCCATCGGCATAGGCGATGGGCACGTAGCTCGCATAGCCGCCGCTGCCCTGGTCGCGATCGAACACCAGTGGTGGCGTGAAGGGCAGGGTGCTGCCGTCGAAGAGCCGCGCCAAGGGCAGGTCCAGCGTCGGCACGGGCGAGCCGCCGAAATGGAACTTCACGCGCAGCGTCTCGTCGAGGCAGGTCGCCACCGGCCCGCCGCTCGCCAGCCAGATGCGCGTGACCACGCCCGCGCCGGGATCGTCGAACAGCACCACCTCGTCGCCGTCCCGGTACAGCCAACGCTCCGGATACGGATTCTGCACCGGCGACTCGTTGCCGCGGCCGAGGCGGTCGTAGCGGCAGTTGTCGCTGCAGAAGCTCGACACCTCGAACGAGGCCATCGAGGCGTCCAGCCGCGCCATCAGCTCCGGCGATTGCCACGACTCCCATGGCGCCGGAATGGCCAGGGCGCAGGTCGTGCCGAACAGCGCGGTGAGCAGGGCAAGTGCATGGGATCGGCGAGGCATGCAGGTGTTCCAGGAATCGGCGGTGCGTCGCATCGTATCGGTTCCGGGCCCGCCATTTTGTCGCAGGCGGTTCAGTGCCGCCCGCGCGCGGTGCTACCCTGCGCGCCCCATGGACACGCCCGTCACCGATCCGCGGTTCCTCGGCATCGACCGCCTGTACGGCTCCGGCGGCGCCGCGCGGCTGGCGCACGCGCACGCCTGCGTGGTCGGCATCGGCGGGGTGGGTTCCTGGGTGGTCGAGGCGCTGGCGCGCAGCGGTGTCGGCCGACTGACACTCATCGATGCCGACGAGGTCTGCATCAGCAACACCAACCGCCAGTTGCATGCGTTGGACGGGGAATACGGCCGGGCCAAGGTGGCGGTGATGGCCGAGCGCCTGCGCCGGATCAATCCCGGCATCGAGGTGGATGCGATCGAGCAGTTCCTGACCCCGACCAACCTCGCCAGCCTGCTCGATCGCGGGTACGACCTCGTGATCGACTGCTGCGACGCCTTCCGCGTCAAGGTCGAGACGATCGCTTGGTGCCGCCGCCGCAAGCTCCCGCTGATCACCTGCGGCTCGGCCGGCGGGCGCACCGACCCCACCCTGGTCGCGGTGCGCGACCTGTCCCGCACCGAGCACGACGCGCTGCTCGCGCTGGTGCGCAAGAAGCTGCGCGAGGAGTTCAACTTCCCGCGCGGCCCCAAGCGCTACTTCGGCGTGCAGGCGGTGTATTCGCGCGAGAACGTGCGCTATCCGCAGTCCGATGGCAGCGTCTGCGGTCTGCGGCCGGCCGCCAGCGGCGGCATGAAGCTCGATTGTGGCGGCGGGCTGGGCGCGGTGGCGCACCTCACCGGCGCCTTCGCATTCGCTGCCGTGTCGCGCGCGATTCCGCGCCTGCTGCTGGCGGCGGAGGCCGGCCAGCGACAGGTGGAGTCGCGAGCCCACGCCGAAGCCTGACTTCCGATGAACTTCATCATCCGTTCCGCCCAGCTCGCCGATGCGCCGCGGCTGAGCGCCTTCGCGGCGCTGACGTTCGGCGAGACCTTCGCCGGCGACAACACCCCGGAGGACATGGCGCGCTACCTCGGCGAGACCTTCGCCGCGGAGCGGCAGGCGGCGGAGATCGCCGACCCCACCGGAGCCGTGCTGCTGGCCGTGGCGGCGGATCGCGACGGGCGCGTGGCGGACGAGTTCCTGGCCTATGCGCATCTCGTCGCCTTCCCGGCACCGGCGACGGTCGGCGGCGACCGGCCGATCGAGCTGCGTCGGTTCTACGTGGCTCGTGCCTGGCAGGGCCGCGGCGTCGCGGGTGCGCTGATGGACGCTGTGCTGGACGCCGCCCGCGAGCGGACTGCGGAGGTGCTCTGGCTCGGCGTCTGGGAACGCAATGCGCGCGCGCTGGCGTTCTACCGCAGGCACGGCTTCCGTCGCGTCGGCGAGCACGTGTTCGTGCTCGGAGACGACCGGCAGACCGACTGGATCCTCGCCCGCGACATCGCATGAGTCAGAGCTCCCGGCGAAGCGACGGGTGCGGCGATGTGGAAGTGGCTTCAGCCGCGATGCTTTCCACCGGACCGCAACAGCATTGGGCCTGAAGTCCCTCCCACAGGGTTCCCGGGCCTGTCATGGACCATCGTGATGTGGATCAGAAATCGAACAGGCGCCGGGCGTTCGCGCTGGTCACGGCGGCGACGTGGTCGAAGTCCTCGCCCCGGAGTTCCGCCACGACCTCGCAGATTTCACTGAGCAGTGCCGGCTCGTTGCGCTCGCCCCGGCGACCGACGAGCGGCTGATCCGGCGCATCGGTTTCCATCAGCAGGAACTCCAGCGGCATGCCGGCGACGATACGGCGCAGGCGGCGTGCGCGCGGCCAGGTGACCGGCCCGCCAATCCCGATCAGGAATCCCATGTCCCAGAGCTGGCGCGCCTGCTCCTCGCTGCCGGAGAAGCTGTGCACGACGCCGCGCAATCCGCCGCTCCTGCGCAGCGCAATGGTCACTTCCTCCACCGCCCGGCGCGCATGCAGGATCAGCGGCAGATCGAACTGGCGGGCGAGATCGAGCTGGGCGGAAAAGTAGTGCCGCTGGCCGTCCGCGTCCGGGTTCTCGATGTAGAAATCGAGCCCGCATTCACCCAGTGCGACCGGGCGCTCCCGCTCCAGCCAGCCGGCGAGTTCGTCGAGGTGCCCGGGCCGGTGCGCGTCCATGAACAGGGGATGCAGGCCATACCCCGGGTAGAGCCCCTCGGTCGCCGCGCAGAGCGCACGCAGCGCCGGGAAGCCGTCGGCTGTGATGGCGGGGATCACCTGGGCGGTGACGCCGGCCGCGCGCGCCCGCGCCATGACCTCGGCACGATCGGCATCGAATTCGCCGGCGTCGATGTGGCAATGCGAGTCGACCAGCATGTTTGCTCAGGGATGCGCGGCGCGGCGGTGGGGCAGCTTGCGCAGCAGCGGCGGCGGCTCGAGCGGGACGCGTCCCTCGAGCACCGGCTCCGCAGGCGGCATCTCGTCGCCCCCGGCGATGCTGCGGGTGCCGGTTCCCGCGGGATCCAGCCAGTCGCGCAGGCGCTGGTCGGCACTTGGGCCGTCCCAGGCGATGGCGAACTTTCCGTAGCAGTCGGTGCCGCTGTTGGGCTGGGTCGGCGATACGCTGCTGCAGCCCGCGTTGCCGCCACTCAGGAAGCCGACCAGGCGGTGCCCGCGATCGCCGGCGCTTGCGGGCACGAAGATCCCCGATCCCGAGGAGCCGCCTTCGGTGGTGCCCTGCGTGTACGGCCCGGTCTGCCAGTGCGTGCCCGGCGCCGGGCGCGCCAGCGTGCAGTTGCCGGTCGTCCGCGGGACCGGCCCGGCGGTCACCTTCTTGACGTCGCCGGCGGGGTGGTGAAGGCCGATGGTGCCGGGTGGCGCACTGTCGTTGGCATCCCAGCCGGCGCGGAACACGCTCCAGCTCGCCAGCGGCGCGGACTTGAGTTCCATCAGGCTGAAGTCGACGTCGTCGCGAGCCGCACGCAGCCAGGCGCCGCTCTGGTTGTCGTTGAAATAGCCGCCCGGCGGCGGGGTGGTCGAGTTGCAGGACGTCGACTGGTAGTTCCAGTAGAGGGTCGCGCTGGCCGCTTCCGCCGCGCTGTCCACGCAGTGCGCCGCGGTCAGGAACCAGTTGCGGCGCGAGCGCGGCACGTCGGCGAGCAGGGTGCCGGTGCAGCGGTACCACTGGCTGTCCTCGTCGTTGCGGAACTCCAGGTAGGCCACGGAACTGGCTTCCCTGGCATAGGGCTGGCCGAGGGGGCAGGCGACGTTGACGTTGCAGGCCCCCGAGTTGCCCGGGCTGCCGATCTTCTCGCGGCCGAACAGGTCGCGAAAGCCCGCGCCGATGCCGTCGAGGAGCAGGAGATTGGCATCGGCAGGTGCGCCCGCGGGGAGCTGCAATTCAAGCGTGGCCATGTCTCCGGGCACCACCGGCGCGGTGAAGGTGCCGTCGAAGCCGTCGTCGCCGGTGTAGGGACCTTGGTAGTAGTCGTCGGCTCCGATGACATAGAACCTGGCGCCTGCCGGAAGGTCGAAATGCCCGAAGGCGAGGCGAAGATCGGTCGCGCCCTGCACTCGGACGCGGCTGCGCCATACCGTCCTGCCATCGGCCAGCCGGTCCAGCCGGCCATCGGTGTCGGGAGCGATGGACACGGCCAGGCCGGCGGCGACCTTGAGGCGCTTGGTCTGGAACGTGGTCGTGGCCCCGGCCACGGTGGCTTCGCGCTGCAGTACGGCGGCATCAATCGCCCCAGCCTCGATGACGGGAAGCTCGAAGCCGAGCTTGGCGCCCTGGGTCAGGCTCAGGGGCGGCTCGCCCTGGCGCGCAGCGGCGGGGCCGGCGGCCAGCATCAGCGACAGGATGAGAAGGACAGGCAGGCGGTACGGCAGATGCATGGAGCGGTTCCGGCGGACGGGAAGACGATGGTAGCCCGCCCCCCGGTTAATGGATGCAAACTGCCGCGTGCGTCGCTACGATCCCTGCATCCCGAAGGAGATTACCCATGCAAAGCGGCAACCCCACCCTGGGCCGGAACACCTTCCTCGACGTCGGCAGCGGCCGCGTGCTGTCTGGCGAGGGCGTGATGACGCTCGACGGCACCGTCAACAAGACCGCGTTCCTGCTGATCCTGGCGCTGGCCGGCGGCATGTTCAGCTGGAGCCGCTACGCCGGCCCGGAAACCATTGCCGGATTGATGCCGCTGGCGATGGGCGGCGCCCTCATCGGCCTCGTGCTGGCACTGGTCACGGTGTTCAAGAAGACCTGGGCGCCGGTGACGGCGCCGATCTATGCGCTGGTCGAGGGCGTCTTCATCGGTGCGGTCTCGGTCATCCTGGAAGCGCGCTTCCCCGGCATCGTGATGCAGGCGGTCGGGCTCACCTTCGGCGTAATGGCGGCGATGCTGCTGGCCTATCGCAGCGGGCTGATCCGCGCGACGGAGAAGTTCAAGCTCGGCATTGTCGCCGCGACTGGCGGCATCTTCCTGCTCTACGTCGCCAATCTGGTGATGGGCTTCTTCGGCCACTCGATCGGCTTCATCAATGCCAGCAGCGGCATCGGCATCGGCTTCAGTCTGGTCGTGGTGGTGATCGCGTCGCTGAACCTGATCCTCGATTTCGACCTCATCGAGCAGGGCGTCCGCGCCGGCGCACCCAAGTACATGGAGTGGTACGGCGCCTTCGCGCTGGTGGTGACGCTGGTGTGGCTGTACCTGGAGATGCTGCGCCTGCTGTCGAAGGTGCAGTCGCGGGATTGATCGAATCGGTCGCCGGCGCCTGGCGCAGGAGCGACCTTGTCGCGACCTTGGGCCTGAAGAGGGAAGCGGCCGGTCGTGGGCCGGCCCACCAGGAACAGGGAGCGCCGCTGGCCCTTCAGCGCTTCTGCGCCAGCATCAGCCCATCGCCGATGGTGAGCAGGACCGGCTCGACGCGGGCGTCGTCGCGGATCTTCGCATTGAGGCGGCCCAGCGCGGCGCTGTCCGCATCGCCCGCGGCGGGGTCGATCACGCGGCCCGACCACAGCATGTTGTCCAGCGCGACAATTCCGCCGGGGCGGAGCAGCGCCAGGCAGGCTTCGTAGTAGTCGTCGTAGCCTGCCTTGTCGGCGTCGATGTAGGCGAAGTCGAAGGGCTCCCCGCCTTCATCGCGGAGCTTGCCCAAGGTGTCGAGGGCCGGGGCGAGGCGCAGTTCGATGCGCCCGGCGATGCCGGCCTCCGCCCAGTAGCGCTGCGCGATCCGCGTCCATTCGTCGCTGACGTCGCAACAGACCAGCGTGCCGCCGGCGGGCAGGGCGCGGGCGACGGCGAGTGCGCTGTAGCCGGTGAAGGTGCCGATCTCGATGGCGCGCCGCGCGCCCAGGCTGCGCACCAGCAGCGCGAGCAGGGCGACCTGGTCGGCGCCGGTCTGCATGCCGCCCTGGGGTAGCTGCGCGGTTTCTTCGCGCAGCCGGCGCGCGATCGCGTCCTCGCGGGTGTGGGCGAGGACGTAGCGTTCGATGTCTTGCGGGACGACGATGGCGCGGGACATGGACTTGGGAGCCTCAAACGTCGAAGGCTGCAGCCTACACCCGTTGACGGGATGCGTTCCTGCGGAACTGCGTGGGACCCCGTTGGCACGTGCTGGCCGGGCCTGGCATCACTCGGCCCAGTCGAGATCGACGGCGGTCGGGACGAGCGCCCGCCACTCCGGTCGATACATGCGGAGCCGTGCCGGCCCACCGCGATGCGCGATGACGATGGCGTTCTGATCGAACGCGCGGGCGAGCGCGTCGAGGGTGCCGAGATCGAGGCCGGCGACCAGCAGGGCGTTCTCGCGCCAGGCGGATCCCGGAACGTGGCCGAGGCCCGGCAGGACGCGGCAGGGCAGCGCGCGCAGCCGGCCCTGCAAGGCGGCATGGCGGAGCGTGTTGTCGGCGTTCGGGACGGCGCACGAATGCGGGTTGTCGGCGCTGACGAATGCGGTCAATGGATCGGGCTGCATCCAGTCGAGGATGGCCGGTGGGGCACCCTGGCCCACGCGCAACGTGGCGATGCTGCCATCGGGCATCGCCACCTCGTAATGCGTGTCGCGATAGGCGGCGAGGAGCGCCCCGACGCGCCCGGACGGGTCGGGTGGGAGCACGCTCAGGCGGCGATCGGCGCGATGCGGGCGCGGACCAGCGCATCGGCGCGGGCGAGATCGACCTGGCCGATGTGCTGCAGGCCGTCGCACAGTTCGTGCAACAGCGCGTCCTGCAGCATGCCGCGGGCGAAGGCTTCCCGGTAGGGCATGCGGCTGAAGGTGACCATCGAGTAGCGCGGCACGAAGCGGCCGGGATGGCGCTCGGCCAGCAGGCGTCCCAGCTCGCGGCGCAGCAGGAAGCCCGGATCGGCCACCGAGTCGCGCATCTCGACATAGTTCTCCAGCGCCATCTCGATGATCGCCTCGGCATTGGGCTTGCGGCGGCGTTGGAACTCGGCGAACACCGCGGCGCGATCGGCCGGGTTCGCGACCAGCAGCTCGGCAAGTTCCAGCGCATCCTCGAAGCCGCAGTTCATGCCCTGGCCGTGGAAGGGCACCATGGCATGCGCCGCGTCGCCGAGCAGGACGGCGCGTCCGTCGAGGTGCCAGCGGTCGAGGTAAAGCGTGGAGAGCACGCCGATCGGGTTGTGGGTGAAATCCTCGTCGAAGTCCGCCAGCAGGGGCAGGAGGTCGGCGAATTCGCGCTCGAAGAAGCGGCGCGCGGTGGTCGCGTCCGGGATCTCGGCGAAGCTCGGATGGCCGGCGTTGGCGAGGAACAGCGTGACGGTGAAGTTGCCTTCCGCGTTCGGCAGCGCGATGCACATGTAGCTGCCGCGCGGCCAGATATGGAGTGCGTTCGGCTCGATGGCGAAGGGAGACGGCTGAGGGCCGAGGTCGAGGCCGCCAGCAGCGGCCGAGGGGGAGGCAGGGATGCCGACCGGAGGGCTCTCCATGGATGGATGCTGGCGCAATGCCGGAATCTCCAGCTCCTTGTAACCATGCCCCAGCGGCTCGATGCGCTCGCCAAGCGGCGCCACCGCGTTCATCGCTTCGCGCAGCGCCGACCCTGCGCCGTCGGCGCCGATGGCGAAGGCGCAGGTATGGCTGGACTCGCTCCCGCTCCGCTCGTCATGGAAGGCGAGCGTGGCGCCTTCGCCAAACGTTGCGCCGGCGAGGCGCTGGTCGAAGCGGAAGCGCGCGCCGGCCCGTTCGGCGGCGTCGATCAGGGCGATGTTGAGGCGGCCGCGGCTGAGCGACCAGATCACCTCGCTGTCGTCGCGCCCGTAGCGCAGGAGTTCGGCATGACCGTCGCGGTGGTGCACCATGCGCCCGCGCATCATCACGGCCAGGCGCATCACCTCGTCCTCGGCGCCAGCGTCGCGGACGGCGTGTAGGCCGCGTTCGGCCAGCGCCAGGTTGATGGAGCGCCCGCCGACATGGCCCGCGCGGCGCGGGTCGGAGCGGCGCTCGAACACCTGCACCTCGAAACCGCGGCGGGCAAGCAGGGTGGCCAGCAGCGCGCCGACCAGGCCGCCGCCGACCAGGGTGACGGCGCGATGCTCAGGCGCGATCACGGCCGTCGGCCCAGGTGCGCACCGCCTGCACGAAGCGCAGGCAATCGGCATGGCGGCTGTAGAGCGGCGTCGGTGCCGCCCGGATCACGTCCGGCTCGCGCCAGTCGACGACGATGCCGGCGGCATGGAGGTGCTCGAACAGCGCGCGTCCGGCGTCGCGTGGCCCCTTCACGCGGAGCGACAACTGGCAGCCGCGGCGCGCGGGTTCGCGCGGCGTGAGGATCTCCAGCACGTCGCCGGCATGGCGCTGGATGAGTCCCTCGAAGGTCCCGGTCAGGGCCAGCGATCTGGCGCGCAGCGCGGCCATGCCGGCCTCGCGGAAGATCGCCAGCGACACCCGCAGCGGCGCCAGCGCCAGGATCGGCGGGTTGCTGAGCTGCCAGCCGTCGGCGCCGCGCGCGGGGACGAACCCGGGCTTCATCTGGAACCGCGTGGCCGGATCATGGCCCCACCAGCCGGCGAAGCGCGGCAGGTCGTGCGCGCCGGCATGGCGCTCGTGGACGAAGCAGCCGGCGACCGCGCCGGGTCCGGCGTTGAGGTACTTGTAGCTGCACCAGACGGCGAAATCGCAGCCGGCGTCGTGCAGGGCGAGCTCGAGGTTTCCCGCCGCGTGGGCGAGGTCGAAGCCGACCCGGCAGCCCTGGCGGTGGGCCGCGGCGGTGATGCCGGCGAGGTCGAAGGCCTCGCCGGTGAGGTACTGCACGCCCGGCAACAGCACCAGCGCGATGCGTTCGCCGTGGCGATCGATGGCGTCGATGATCGCCCCTGGCGAAATGGTGCCGGCGGGCTCGTCCGCCGCGACCTCGATCAGCGCCTCGGCCGGATCGAAGCCGTGGCAGCGGATCTGCGAGGCAACGGCATGCTGGTCCGAAGGGAAGGCGCTCTTCTCGATCAGGATCGCCGGTCGTTCGGGGGTGGGCCGGTAGAAGCTCACCATCATCAGGTGCAGGTTGACGGTGAGCGAGTTCATCGCCACCACTTCGTGCGGCAGCGCGCCGACCACGGCGGCAAGGTCCTCGCGCACGAACTCGTGATAGGGCATCCACGGGTGGCGGCCGCGGAAATGCGCCTCGACCGCCAGTTCGCGCCAGTCGTCGAGTTCTTCCAGCAGCGCCTCGCGCACGGCGCGCGGCTGCAGGCCCAGCGAATTGCCGCAGAAATACGCCTGCTCGCCCGTGCCGTGGCGGGGAACCAGGAAGCGCTCGCGAAACCGCGCCAGCGGATCCGCGGCGTCGAGCGCCTCGGCCTGTGCCGCGGCGGCCGAAAAGTCGGTGACGTCCATGGTCATGGTTGCAGGGAGGCGACGAGGCGGTCGCATCCGCCGTCGAAGTCGTTGCTCCAGCCGGTGGGCGTGGCGGCCAGCAGCGGACGCCGGCAGCGCACCTCCACCGCAATGGCACCGACCAGGCGGAAGCTGTCCCTCACCAGGTAACGGGTGCCGCCGCGCTGCACGAAGTAGCGGTGCTGGCCGGCATCCGCGGTGCCATCGGCTTCGTAGCCCGCCTGTGCGCGCGCGCGTTCCTGCTCGTCGGCGACGGCGGCGCCGAAATCCGCCGGGCTGCCGAGCTGGCGCGTCTTCACTGTCACGTCGGCAGCATCGTCGGTGCCCGCCGCGGCGGCGTTCGGCACCTGGAAGGCGATCGCCTGTGGATTGCCGTCGCGCTTTTCCATGATCGCCGTCCATGTGGCGGGTGCGTGGAACCGCACGCGGCCGTCGTTGAGCGCGAACTCGGTCGGCGCCTGGGCGGAGGAAATGCCGGAAGCGAGGAACAGCAGGGCGATGATCGGCTTCACGCGTTACTCCATGGTGAAACGGGACAATGGCAGGCCGAGCCATTCCAGCGCGGTGCCGTGGAAGAGGCGGGCCTCGTCGCCCTGCGGCAGGCCGAGCGCGCTGATGCCGCTGCCAGGCTCCTGCTCGCCGAGCGGGAACGGATAGTCGGTGCCGAGCATGATGCGCTCGATGCCGGCCACCTCGATCAGGTAACGCAGCGCCGCGTCGTCGTGCACGCAGGAATCGAAATAGACGCGCCGGAGGTAATCGCGCGGATTCTGCGCATTGTCGGTGGCGACCAGGTCCGGGCGCATGCGGAAGCCGTGCTCGATGCGGCCGATGGTGTAGGGAAACGAGCCGCCGCCGTGCGCGAAGCAGACCTTGAGTGCGGGCAGGCGCTCCAGCACGCCGCCGAAGATCAGGCAGCAGGCGGCGCGCGACTGCTCGGCCGGCATGCCGACCAGCCACGGCAGCCAGTACTTGGGCATGGAGTCGCGGCCCATCATGTCCCAGGGGTGGACGAGGATGGCCGCGCCGAGGTCGGCGGCGGCCTCGAAGAAGGGGAAGAGCTCGGGCGCGTCGAGGTTCCAGTCCTCGCAATGCGAGCCGATCTGCACGCCCGACAGCCCGAGCTGGTCGATGCAGCGCTCCATCTCCTGGATGGCGAGCGTCGGCGACTGCAGGGGCACGGTGCCGATGCCCGCGTAATGGCGCGGATGGTCGCGGCACACCCCGGCCATGTGGTCGTTGAGGTGGCGGTGCAGCTCCAGCGCCTGGCCGGGTCTGGCCCAGTACGAGAACAGCACCGGCACGGTCGAGATCACCTGCACGCCGACGCCGAACTTCGCGTAATCGGCGATCCGCACCTCCGGGTCGAAGGCGCTGGCCCACACCTCGCGGAAGAAGCGGCCGTCCTTGTAGATGCGGTGGCGGTTGTCCGCATGCACCATCACCGGGAAGCGGTCGTCGCCGTACTTGGCGGCGAGGTTCGGCCAGTCCGCCGGCAGGATGTGTGCGTGGGTGTCGATCTTGAGCATCCGCAGAGTCTAACCGCTGCGCCGGCTGCGTCGCATCCGCAGCGGACGGCGCCCGCAATCGCGCCCGGATATCACTCAGGCCGCGACGGCGCGTGCGCGCCGCGGCCGGTCGGCCACGCGCAGCAGGTGCGCCAGCGCGTCCAGCGAATCGGTCATGCGATCCAGCGCGTCGCCGACGCTGCTGGCAGGACCGTGGCCATCCTCGCCGGTGGTGGCCGCGTCGAGCTCCTTCAGCACGTTGCGTTCCTCCTCGCGCAGGCTGGGCGGCAGGGGCGCCGCCGGGTCGCGCAGGCGGGCGGCGATCGCGTCCAGGTGCGCACCGAGCCGCGCCGTGAATTGCGTCGCAATCTCGCGGGCGGCTCCCTCGGCAATGCCCGGCAATGCCGCTTCCAGCATCATCGAGGCGCGCACGAAGCGGTTGGCGTTGGCGAACACGTCCTCGGCCAGGGCCAGCAGCGACCGCCGGTGGCGCGGCTCGTCGCGCAGGCGATCGAGCGAGGCCTGCGCGTTGGTGCGCGCGCTGCGCGCGGTCGAGCGCGCATCCGCGCAGGCGGCGCCTTCGCCGCCGGCGAGGGCCAGCAGGTAGCCGCGATAGGCTTCCAGCATCTTCGCCAGCGCCGGCCTGATGCGCTCGGTCTCGCGGGTCGGCCAGAGCGCGTACAGCGTGAGTGCGAGCAGGCTGCCGGCGATGGTGGCGCTGCTGCGCGCCAGCATGGTGACGCCCGGCGCCACGCCCTGGAAGGACAGCATGATGACCACCATCGCGGTGAGCACCATGACGCCGACGCCGTAATGCATGGTGACGAGCATGCGGAAGGCGATCGCAAGGACGGCCAACAGGGCGAGCCGTTCCCATTCGCCGCCGAAGGCGAAATGCACCAGTGCCGTCGCCAGCGCGAGTCCCGCCAGCGTGCCGGCCACGCGCAGCACGCCGACGCGGAAGGTGCCGGCGAAGTCGGGCTTGAGCACGATCGCCACCGTCATCGGCAGCCAGAAGCCGTGTGACCAGCCGAGCAGGTTCTGGATGCCCACGCCGAGCGCCAGGCCGATGCCGCAGCGCAGCGCATGGCGGAACGCCGACGAACCGAAGCCGAGGTTGGCGCGCAGCGTGGCCGCCGCGCTGCGCGGCCGCAGGGCGCGCGGCAGCCGCGACTCGGCGGCGCGACGGCGGAGCTCGCCGCGGCTGCCGGCAATGTCGACGTTGCGCAGGGCTGCGCGGAGCTGGCCGCCAAGGCTGCCGGCACGGGCGATGGCGACGGCGAGCTGGCGCCGGCCACGCCGGTCTTCGCTGCGCCGGTGGAGCTCGCGGAGCGCATCCTGGGTGGCGTCGAAGCCTTCCAGCGCGGCCGTCGCCGCGAGTGGCCGGGTGCCCCGATCGAGCGCGCCTGCCATCGCCTCCAGTGCGCGCGCCGCGTACTCGATGGCGCGCCCGATGGTCGCGCCGCCCTCGGCATCGGCGAGGGCCGCCCGCACGTCTTCCAGGCTGAGCAGTTCGAGGCGGATGCGCTCGATCAGGTCGGCGAGGATGCGGAAGATGTCCATCACATCGCCGCGATCGCGATGCGCACCGTGCAGCAGGCGCTCGACATCGAGCAGCGATTGCGTCACCGGCGGCGCCTCGCCCTGTGCCGAGGGGCGGCGCGCGCTCGCCGCCAGGCCCCGGCAGAGCGCCGCCAGCGCCTCGCGCTCGGGCCGGTAACGCTGCAAGGGCCAGGCGGCGATCGCCAGCACGGTCTGCAGCAGGCCGCCGGCGAAGATGAGGCCGCCGGCAGCCAGTGCCAGGGGCAGCGGCAGCGGATCGGCGGCCATGATGACCAGCAGGATCATGCTGGTCATGCCGGCGCGGCCGGCATCGCTGCCAAGCGCGACGAGCAGCCCACCGCCGATGCCCCAGGCGAGCGCGGCCAGCATCACCAGCACGGTGCTGGCGCCGAGAAGGCTGCCGACCACCGCCGCGAAGCCTGCCGCCAATGCTGTCAGCAGCATGCGCTGCATGCGCAGGCGGTAGGGCCCCGGCAGGTCCGTGAACATGGTGTTGAGTGCGCCGGCCGCCACTGCGAGTCCGGCTTCGGTGTGGCCGCTGGCGATGCCGGCGGCGAGCGGCATCACCAGGCCCGCGGAATTGCGCAGCGCGACCCTGAGCGGCACGTCGCGCGGCTTGAACTGGACCAGGCTATGCAGCATCGGGCGCCGCCGGCCGGTGGCGTGCGCGGACGCGCCTGCCCGGGCTCACGTCCGGTAGCGGTCGGGCACCGCGTCGACGTGGCCGCAGGCCTTGCAGGTGCGTGCGTCGGTTGAGCGGTAGTAGCGCTCGAACACGGCGGGGAAATCCCTTTCGATGTCGATCAGCGTGAAGAATTCCTCGTACAGCTTGCCGTTGCAGCGCTTGCAGAACCACATCAGGCCGTCCTTCTCGTGCGCCAGGCGGCGCCGCTCGATGACCAGTCCGACCGAGCCGGGCATGCGCTGCGGGGAATGGGGCACGCGCGGCGGCAGGTAGAACACCTCGCCGGCGCGGATCGGCACGTCGCGCGCGCGTCCGTCCTCCTGGATGCGCAGCACCATCTCGCCTTCGAGCTGGTGGAAGAATTCCGGCCCCTCGTCGAAGTGGTAGTCGCTGCGCCGGTTCGGGCCGCCGACGATCATGATGATGAAGTCGCCATCGACGATGCACTTGTTGCCGACCGGCGGTTTCAGCAGGTGGCGGTGCTCGTCGATCCAGCGCTGGAGGTTGATCGGGGCAGGCAGCATGGAAGGGTGTCCTTGCCGGTAGGAAGGAAGTGTAGTCGGCGGTGCCGCTGCCCTGCACGCGCTGATGCGGGCATCACCGACCATGCGGGTCGCCTGCACGCGGGCTCCCGCAGGAATTGCGCGATGCAGGAGCGATCGTGGTCGCGACCGGGGTCCCGCCCAATGAATGACGCCCGGTCGCCTGCACGCAGCTCCTACGGCACGTTCGTGCCGGTGAGCGCGGCGACGCATTTCAGCTCGATCGCGATCGGCGTCGGCAGGGCGGTGATGCCGAGCGTGGTGCGGCAGGGCGCCTCGCCCGGGTCCGGGAAGTGTTCGGCCCAGATCCGGTTGTAGGCGGCGAAGTCACGGGCCATGTCGGTGAGGAACACGGTCACGTCGACCAGGTCCTGCCAGCGCGCGCCGCTCGCTTCCAGCACCGCGCGGACGTTGGCGAACACCTGCCGGCACTGCGCCTCGATGTCGTAGCGGACAAGCGTGCCGGTGGCGTCCACGACGTTGCCGGGGATGGCGTTGGAGCCGGGCGTGCGCGGACCGACGCCGGACAGGAACAGCAGATTGCCGACGCGGCGCGCGTGGGGATAGGCGCCGACCGGGGCGGGTGCGGCGGCACTGTGGACGGAGTGGCTCATCGGTTCCTCGGCGCGCGCACCGTGGCGGTGCGCCGGTCGATCACGCGGTTGCCGGCGTCGCGCGCGGTGAGGCGGTACACGCCGGGGCGGAGATAGAGGTCGAAGCTCGGTGCGTCGAGGGCGCTGCGCACGCGCGAACCTGCCAGGAGCTCCGAGTCTCGGTCGAGGGCGAAGCGGTCGGCGGGAATCGCGTCATCGCCTTCGCCCGAGTAACGCGCCTCGACCAGGCAGGGCAGGGTGTCCTTGCAGAAATCGACGCTGACCGGGTACGGCGAGCGCAGGCTGCCGAGCGTCGCCCAGGTCGGCCGCCCGCGCGTGAAGCGCGTCGGCGGGAAGGCGACGCTCGCATCGAAGGCCGCCGGCCGCAGCGACCACAGCTTGCCTTCCGCGTTCCTGAACACCACCGGCTCCTGCGGCGCGCCGGAGGCGATGATGCTGCGGTAGGCGGGATGGTCGTCGGCGGCGTCCTCGTGCGGGATCAGCACGGTCTGCTCGATGGAGAGCGGCTCGATGCCACTGACGGAGCGGAAGTGCTGCGCCATTGCCTGGCCGTTGAAGAACCTGCCGGCCTTCTGGCTGTGCATGAAGCCGGCGTTGACGACCAGGCGCGCCTCCGGATGGCCGCCAAAGGCGCGTCGCCAGAGGTTGCGCGCCTGGTTGCGCTCGCGCTCGTCGCCGACCGCGGCCGATTCGTCCTCGTAGGCCACCACGCGATAGCCGAGCCTGAGCGCCGTGCGCACCATCTCGGCGTAGATGGGTTCCTCGGTATAGAAGCCGGTGGCGTCGGTCGGGTAGCCGCGCTTCGCCAGGCCGCTGTCGTCGTGATAGAGCGTCTCGGCGGCGAAGGTGTCGAAGCCCTCGCGCCGCAGCGCCTCCAGCATCTGCACGGTCAGCGTGCGGGTCAGCGCGATGGTGTGGTTCTCGTTGAAGAAGACCGCCTTGCGGCCGCGCGCGAGCGCGGCGATCGCCGGCAGCGCGGGGGTGGCGGTGTAGCCGCCATCTCCCGGCGGTGGGCTGTCGCCCTTTTCCGCCGGCTGGGCGATGGAGAAGGTGCGCCGCGAGGCGGCATAGTCGCCGACGAAGGTCTGGAACCAGGCGAGGTACTGGTTGAAGATCAGGCGGAAGGCGAGGTCGGTGTCCTTCGCGCGCGCCTCGCGCATGTGCAGGTACTGCGCGAGCAGTCCCTCCCGCTTCAGCGCCTCGGCCATGATCTGCTCGGACTTGACCACCGCCTGGCGCTGCTGGGTGATGGCGATGGTGCCGGTCGGCGCGCGCGGCGGCTCATCGGCGACCAGCAGGGCCGGACTGGCGAGGAGCAGGGCGGCGGCGATCGCGATGGGGCGCATGGCGGCTCCTATGATGCCTCTGCCAGCGGTGCCTGGCCGGCATGCGTGGCGAGGCGCCCGACTGCCTGTTCGCGCGCCTCGGCCAGCATGTCCGGGCCGCGCACGTCGAGGCCGAGGTCGCGCACCCGGCCATCGCCGAGGCTGTAGATCCAGCCGTGCACGCGCAGGTTCTGGCCGCGCTCCCAGGCGTCGCGCACCACCGTCGAGCGGCACACGTTGACCGCCTGCTCGATGACGTTGAGCTCGCACAGGCGCGCCAGCCGCGCGGCATGGTCGGGCAGGCGGTCGAGCGCGCCGGCATGGCGGTTGCGCACGTCGTCGACGTGGCGCAGCCAGTTGTCGACCAGGCCGTAGCGCTGGTTGCCGAGCACCGCGGACACACCGCCGCAGCCGTAGTGGCCGACGACGAGGATGTGCCGCACCTTGAGCACGTCCACCGCGAACTGGATCGTGCTGATCGCGTTGAGGTCGGTATGCACGACCACGTTGGCGACATTGCGGTGCACGAACACCTCGCCGGGCGCCAGGTCGATGATCTGGTTGGCCGGCACGCGCGAATCCGAACAGCCGATCCACAGGTACTGCGGGGCCTGCTGCGCCGAGAGGCGCTCGAAGAAGCCGGGGTCGCGGGCATTGATCGCCTCGGACCAGGCGCGGTTGCGCTCCAGCAGCTGGGTGTAGTCGGGCATCGCGGTGGTTACCTCGTCCTTATGCAGATGTTCTTGGGTTCGGTGAAGAAACGCAGCGCCTCGACGCCGCCCTCGCGGCCGACGCCGGACTGCTTGACGCCGCCGAAGGGCGTGCGCAGGTCGCGCTGCAGCCAGCAGTTGATCCAGACGATGCCGCATTCGAGCGCCGCCGCGACGCGGTGTGCGCGATCCAGGTGCGAGGTCCAGACCGAGGCGGCGAGGCCGTAGCGGCTGTCGTTGGCGATCGCGATCGCCTCGGCCTCGCCGTCGAAGGGGATCAGCGCCACCAGCGGCCCGAAGATCTCTTCCTGGTTGGTCGCGCTCGCGTTCGGCAGCCCCTCGATGACGGTCGGCGCGACGAACCAGCCGTTGGCGCAGCGCCCCTCGACGCGAACGGCTTCGCCGCCGCAGAGCACCCGCGCGCCCTCGGCGCGGGCGCGCGAGATGGCAGCGGTCACCTTGTCGAAATGCGTCCGCGAGACCAGCGCGCCAAGATCGCTCGCCGGGTCCTCGGGATCGCCGACGACCAGCGCCTTCACGCGTTCGAGATAGCGCGCCTTGAAGGCTTCGTAGATCGGCCGCTCGACCAGCAGGCGCGAACCGCACAGGCAGATCTCGCCCTGGTTGGCGAAGCCCGAGCGCACGATGGTGTCGAGGTCGGCGTCGGAAAGCTCGGCGTCGGCGAACACGATGGCCGGGTTCTTGCCGCCCATCTCAAGCGAGACCTTGCGGAACGAGCCCGCCGCCGCGGCGGCGATGGCCGCCCCGGTGCGGGTGCTGCCGGTGAAGGACACCGCCTCGATCGCCGGGTGCTCGACCAGCGCCTGGCCGATCCGCGGTCCGGTGCCGTGCACGATGTTGAGGACGCCGGCGGGAAAGCCCGCCGCGATCGCGAGCTCGCCGAGCCGCGCGGCGGTGCACGGCGTCACCTCGGATGGCTTGGCCACCACCGTGTTGCCGGTGGCGAGTGCCGGCGCGATCTTCCAGGTGAAGAGGTAGAGCGGCAGGTTCCAGGGCGAGATGCAGGCCACCGCGCCGAGCGGCTGACGCAGGGTGTAGTTGAGCGTGACAGGATCGGGCGCGTGCGACTCGCCCGGCCACTGCGTGACCGCTTCGGCGAAGAAGCGCAGGTTGGCCACCGCGCGGGGGATGTCGAGCCGCCGCGCCAGCGCGACGGGCTTGCCCGAATCGCGCGATTCCAGCCACGCCAGCTCCTCCAGTTCGCCTTCGACCAGCGCGGCGAGGCGATGCAGGAATCCCGCGCGTTCGGACGCCGGGAGCGCCGCCCAGGCCGGGAAGGCGCGGCTCGCGGCGGCCACCGCATCATCCAGGTCGCCGCTGCCGGAGTCGGGGCAGCGCGCAAACACGGCGCCGGTCGCCGGCTCGAAGACATCGAGCCAGCGATCTTCCCGTGGCGGCTGCAGGGCGCCATCGACCAGGTTGCGGATGAGGTGCGGATCGCCCATGCGCCAAGCTTAGCGCGAAAGCCTGCGCAACCGCGGCGCCGGAGCACGAAGCCGGGCCCGGCGTTCGCGCTCCGGCGCCGCGATTTCACCCTACGGGAGCGACTTCAGTTCCCGATGCCTCCCCGCATTCCAGAGCAGGAGCATCGCGGCTGAAGCCGCTCCCACAGGGCCTCGTCGATCAATGCGGGGCGTCGTTCGCGTCCCGGGGCTCCGGGGTGGTCGGCACGCAGACGCCGTCGAAGCCGCTGGCGTAGATCGGGTCGTCCGCACCGAGGTTGTGCAGATGGAACTCGATCGGCCCGGCCAGCGCGTAGAGGAGCTGTGCGGTGACGACGTAATCGCCCTCGACCGCGTTGGCCGTGGCTTCCACCCAGGCGTAGCCCTCCTCGTCCGTTTCCACCGTGATCACGCGGCCGCTCTGGACGCCATCGGAGAGGATCGCGGATGGCCCATCGGCGGGCGCGGCGAACTCCACGGCGAGGCCGGGCTGCGGTTCGCCATCGGCGGCGACACGCACCAGCAGGGCGCAGGCGAACAGCGACTCGACCGCGGCGTTCTGCGCCGGGACGCCCTCGTCGATCGGCAGGATCGAGGGATCGAGGAGGTTGGTCAGGATGAACGCCGCCTCGTCGTCGGTGCCGGCTACCGCGGCGCGGATGGTGTACTGGCCGGCGTTGCCGTTGGCGACCGCCGACACCGCCGCGCGGCCATCTTCGCCGGTGGTCGCATGCGTCGGCAAGGATGCGCCGGCGCCCGTGGCGGGGCCGCTGAAGCTCACCTGGACGCCGGGAACCACGTTGCCCCAGGCGTCGCGGACCTCGACCACCAGCGGCGCGGCGAAGGGCGTGCCGGCGACGGCACCTTGCCCGCTGCCGCTGGCGCCATCCACCACGGCGGCGGGTCCGGGCAGGTTGGTCATCTGGAACTGCACCGTCGCGTCCAGGCCGCTCACCTTGCCGGTGATGACGTAGCTGCCGGCGATGGTATTGGCGACCACCGTGGGCCGTGCGATGCCGTCGGGGCCGGTGGGCGTCGGGTTCGGCGTCACCGTGGCACTGGGGCCGCTGGACGGGGCCGTCCATTCGACGTCGAGGCCCTCGATCGGATCGCCGTCGGCATCCAGCACCTTGATCGCGAGTGGCGGATCCACCGGGGCGCCCACCACGGGGCTGCGCGGGGAAGCATCCACCGCCACCAGCGCGCTCGGGACCTGGTGGATGGCGCGTGAATCCAGCCGCACGTTGGAGAAGTGCAGGGTCGGGAGGAGGTCGGCAGTGAGCAGCCCCGATGGCTCCGCGAAGAGGTGCACGCCGATGCTGCCGGAGACCGCGCCGCCGGTTTCGTAACGAAGCTGTACTTCATAGGTATTGCCGGAGACCAGGCCCACGCTGACGGAACTCGAGGTGGCGGAACTGGCCAGGCGCGTTGTGCTGCTGGCGAGGGCGACGCCCACGTTGCCGTTCTGCAGTGTCGCCAGGTTCAGCACGCCACTGGTGGTGACGTCCGCGGTCAGCGTGTAGCGGCGTCCTGGCTGCCAGGCGGCGCCCGTGTCCTGCTCGAAGGATCCGGAATTGTTGAGCAGGCCGGCGATGTTCACGCCGACCAGGCCGCTGATCCTGGCCTCGCCGGAGCTGATGGTCAGCGTCGGCGCGCCGAGCACGCCGAGTATCCCGCTCCAGCGGCCGTGCCACGGGCCGCTGCCGATGGGGCCGCTGCCCGATCCGATCAGCCCGCCGACGCTGCCGAAATTGGCGGGATTTGAGAAATCGCCGTTCGGCACATCGACCGTGGCGGCATGGGCACCGGCGCCGAAGACCAGCGCGGACAGGGCGAGAAGGCAGGGCAGACGCCCCGGCCTGGGGCGAGGCGAAGACGAAATTCGGTCCATGGTGTGTCTCCTCAATGTGCGGAATCGCCCCGGAACGGTCAGGTGGCCGCTGCGGGGCGCTGCGTGTCGTGCACCAGGGATCGCCGGGCGGTGGTGCACAATGAACCCCGGACCAGCAAACCCCGTGCCGGCGCTGCGACCCTGCGTATACAGTTCCATAATGAGAAACACGTCACGTTCGGATCGTCCGCGGCCATGCTGTCTCTCAATTTTCACTGTTGGAAATGTCCATTTGTGACAAGCCCGGCGCGTTTCGGCCAACGGGCGTGGTGGCCTGCGGAGAGGATCCGCGCTGGTGGCGCGGGAGATGGGTCGCGTGCTTCGGCCGGGCGCGGCGAAGCCGCCGGGGCCTCAGCGGGCGGGGATCCGGTCGCTGGCCGGGTCGCTACAGCGACTGCGTGCGCCCGCCGTCCACCGGCAGATTGATGCCGTTGACGTAGGCGGCGGCGGGGGAGGCGAGGAAGCCGATCACGTTGGCGATCTCGGCGGCTTGGGCGAAGCGTCCCGCCGGCACCTGGGCAAGCATGGCCGCCTCGATGTCCTCGCGCGACGCGCCGCTGGAGGCGCTGCGCTCGGCGACGAGCTGCTCGATGCGGCGGGTACGGGTGAAGCCGGGCAGCACGTTGTTGACGGTGATGCCGTGCGCGGCGAGTTCGCCGGCAAGCGTCTTGGCCCAGCTTGCGGTGGCGCCGCGGATGGTGTTGGACACGCCAAGGTTGCGGATCGGTTCCTTCACCGAGGTGGAGATCACGTTGATGATGCGCCCGTAGCCCGCGCCCTGCATGCCGGGCAGGAGGACCTGCACGAGGATCTGCGCGGCGATCAGGTGCTGCTCGAAGGCGGCCAGGAACTCGTCCGGGCGCGCCAGGTGCGCCGGGCCGCCGGGCGGGCCGCCGGTATTGTTGACGAGGATCTGCACCGGATGTGCATTCACGGTCGCCTCGACCTTGGCGCGCAGCGCCTCGCGGTCGCGCATGTCCACCGCGATCGATGCGTGCTGCTGGTCGTCGTGCCGCCTCGGCAGGGTGGCGAGGGCGGCGTCCAGCGCCTCGCGCGAGCGCGCCAGCAGGGTGATGTCGGCGCCCTGCGCGGCCAGTTGCAGGGCGGCGGCATGGCCGATGCCGTGCGATCCGCCACAGACGAGGGCGTGCTTGCCGGTGAGGTCGAGGTTGATCATGGCAAGGCTCCAGGGCTGGCGGCGGGACATTGCAGGCCGGCCCTGCGGCCGACCGGCATCTTCCGAGGTTCGCGGCTCGCCTATCGCGCGATCTTCTGCACCATGTGCGGCAGCAGCTCGGCGTCGCTGTCGCCCTGCGGCGGTTCCATCTCGTCGAGGTCGAAGCCGAACTGCGCCGCGTCCTCGGCGTCGAGGCCGTCGAAGGCGCGGAACTCCGCGTCGAGCAGCGCCATGCGAGCGGACGTCTCGTCATCGTAACGCAGGCGCTCGCCGCTGCCCTGCAGCACCTCGGCGATGCCGCTTTCCAGCACGTCCAGGCGTGCCCAGACGAGAGTGTCGCCGATCCGGGCCAGCCACCAGTCGGATGCGTTCATCGGCCCTCCGGGAGAAACGCCAGTACCCAGGACAGCAGCACCACGAAGGCGCCGCTGACGATCACCCAGGCGCCGATGCTGGCCATGCGCGCGATCGGGTCGAGGCGGGGATCGTCCAGGCGCCGGTAACGCCGGCCAAGGTACCAGCCGAAGGCGCGCGGGGAAAACAGGAAGCCGCCGAGCCATTGCCGCTCCTGCGGATGGTGGTCGCGCAGGTGCACCGCCACCAGCATCCAGGTCATGATGTAGGCGGTCAGCCCGGCAATGATCATGCCGAGGCCGCCGACCAGCAGGAATTCGCGGAAGGCCAGCAGCGGCACGTCAGAACTCCGCGGTGCCGGGCGCGCGCGGGTAGGGGATCGCGTCGCGGATGTTGCCGAGCCCGCAGGTGTAGACCACCAGGCGTTCGAAGCCGAGCCCGAAGCCCGCATGCGGCACCGTGCCGTAGCGGCGGAAGTCGCGGTACCACTGGTAGTGCGCGGGATCGAGGCCAAACTGCGCCATGCGCGAATCGAGCACGTCCAGGCGCTCCTCGCGCTGCGAGCCGCCGACGATCTCGCCGATGCCGGGCGCGAGCACGTCCATGGCGGCGACGGTGCGGCCGTCGTCGTTGAGGCGCATGTAGAAGGCCTTGATCTTCTCGGGGTAGTTGGTGACCACCACCGGGCGGCCGACGTGCTCCTCGGTCAGGTAGCGCTCGTGCTCGGTCTGCAGGTCCGCGCCCCATTCTATTGGGTAGTCGAAGCGGCGCCCGGAGCGCTTCAGGATCTCCACCGCCTCGGTGTATTCGATGCGCTCGAAGGGCGCCGCGACGAAGGCCTCCAGGCGCGACACGGCGGTCCTGTCGACGCGCTCGGCGAAGAAGGCCATGTCGTCGGCGCGTTCCTCCAGCACGGTGCGGAAGAGGTGTTTCAGGAGTTCCTCGGCGACGCGCGCGTCCTCGGCGAGGTCGGCGAAGGCGATCTCCGGCTCGATCATCCAGAACTCGGCGAGGTGGCGCGTGGTGTGCGAGTTCTCGGCGCGGAAGGTCGGGCCGAAGGTGTAGACCTTGCTGAGTGCCAGCGCGTAGGCCTCGACGTTGAGCTGGCCGGAGACGGTGAGGAAGGTCTCCTTGCCGAAGAAGTCCTTCCTGAAGTCCACCGCGCCGGTGCCGGTGCGCGGCAGGTTCATGAGGTCGAGCGTGGAGACGCGGAACATCTGCCCGGCGCCCTCGGCGTCGGAGGTGGTGATGATCGGGGTGTTGACCCAGAAGTAGCCGTTCTCGTCGAACCAGCGGTGGATGGCGCTGGCCAGCGTGTGGCGCACGCGGGTGACCGCGCCGAACAGGTTGGTGCGCGGGCGCAGGTGCGCCACCTCGCGCAGGAACTCGGGCGAATGCGGCTTGGGCTGGATCGGGTAGGTCTCCGGGTCCTCCACCCAGCCGACCACCTCGATGCGGCTGGCCTGGAGCTCGAACGTCTGCCCCTTGCCCTGCGAGGCGACCAGTTCGCCCTCGGCGACGATGGCGCAGCCGGCGGTGAGGTGGACGATCTCGCTGGCGTAGTTGGCGAGCGAGGCCGGGGCGACCACCTGGATCGGGTCGAAGCAGGAGCCATCGCTCAGGTTCACGAACGACAGCCCGGCCTTGGAATCGCGCCGCGTGCGCACCCAGCCGCGCACGCGCACCCGCGTGCCGGGTGCGATCGCGCCGGACAGGGCACGCCTGACGTCGACGACCGGGGCCGCGGCCGCGGCGCTGTCGTTTGCCTGCATGGTCGGAACTCCTCGGCGCGTCCCGCGGACGGCGAAAGCCGGCCATGATAGCGGAAGCGACGGCGCCGACACGCTACAATGGCGGCCGGTCGTCATGGGTCAATGAAGCATGTCCATCCAGCTCACAGCGACGGCACGCCAGCGCGTGCAGGATTTCCTCTCGCGGAGCCCGGCCGCGGTCGGCGTGCGCCTCGGCATCAAGCGCACCGGCTGCTCCGGCTTCGGCTACACGGTCGACCTCGCCGAAGCGGTAGCCGCCGACGATGCGGTGTTCGAACAGGACGGCCTCACCATCGTGGTCGCGCGCAAGGCGCTGCCCTTCGTCGACGGCACCGAGATCGACTTCGAGCGCCAGGGCCTCAATGCCGCCTTCGTGTTCCGCAACCCCAACGCCACCGGCGAGTGCGGCTGCGGCGAAAGCTTCACCGTGGAAGCCCCGCGCTGACCGCCGCCAGGTGGCGCTGTCGGGCGCGACGGGGCATGCGCCTGCCGGTTGTGCCAATCCCCTGATCTGCGTAGAATTCGCGCCCCTTCGCCGCGGCCGATCGATTGATGCCGTGGGCTGGCCTTGCCTCACCGCGCCGCGGGAGGCTGTCGCGCCGGAATCCGCCGGCCGATACCCACAAGGAGTTTCCATGCGTCACTATGAAGTCGTGTTCCTGGTCCATCCGGACCAGAGCGAGCAGGTGCCCGCCATGATCGAGCGTTACAAGACGCTGATCGAAAGCGATGGCGGCAAGATCCACCGCCTCGAGGACTGGGGCCGCCGCCAGCTCGCCTATCCCATCCAGCACCTCGCCAAGGCGCACTACGTGCTGATGAACATCGAGTGCACGCAGGCCGTGCTGGGCGAACTCGAAGCCGGGTTCCGCTTCAACGACGCCGTGCTGCGCCACCTCGTGATGAAGCGCGAGGATGCGGTGACCGAGATGTCGCCGATCATGAAGAACAAGGACGACAAGGGCGATCGCCGCCGCCGCGACGATGAAGGCATCGGCAGTGGCGACGAGGACGACCGGCCGCGCCGCGCTCCGCGCGAGCAGGCCGCGACCGAACAGGCCCCGGCCGACCAGGCCGAATCCGCCGAATAACCGCCCCTGACGCTCCACGAGGAAACCGATCATGTCCAAGTTCTTCCGCCGCAAGAAGTTCTGCCGTTTCACCGCCGAGGGCATCACCGAGATCGACTACAAGGATCTCAACATGCTGCGCCAGTACATCGGCGAGACCGGCAAGATCGTGCCCAGCCGCATCACCGGCACCAAGGCGCGCTATCAGCGCCAGCTCGCCAGCGCCGTCGAGCACGCGCGCTTCCTGTCGCTGCTGCCCTACAGCGACGCGCACTGACGACGGGCATCCCGCCTGCAGCGGTTGCCTCGCCGGCGCGGGGAGATCGATCCTGCAGGCGGCGAGGCTTCCACCCGCGCCGTGCAGGTGGGGGGCGGCATTCGCCCCGCCGCGCCGGCGCACCCGCATACGTTCGGACAACGCAAGCTGCGTCGCCCCGGCGGCGCTAACGAAGAGGAATCGAAGTGGAACTCATCCTGCTGCAAAACGTGAAGAATCTCGGCCAGCTCGGCGACAAGGTGAAGGTGAAGCCGGGCTACGGCCGCAACTACCTGGTGCCGCAGGGCATGGCGGTGGCGGCGACCGCGGGCAATCTCGAGGACTTCGAGAAGCGCCGCGCCGAGTACGAGGAACGGGCCCGCCAGCGCCTCGCCGGCGCCGACGCGCGCCGCGCCCAGTTCGAGGAGGCCTCGATCACCATCCGCGCCAACGCCAGCCCCGAGGGCAAGCTGTTCGGTTCGGTCGGCCCGCGCGAGATCGCCGACGCCTTCACGGCCGCCGGCACCGCGCTGGACAAGCGTGAGGTGGTGATGGCCGACGGTCCGCTGCGCCAGATCGGCGAATATGAAGTGCAGGTCCACCTGCACACCGACGTCGACACCACGGTCAAGGTGATCATCGTCCCCGAGCACTGAGGCAGCGCGCTGCCGCATCCGCGGCAACACGGCAATTGGACGGGCGCCGCGAGGCGCCCGTTCCGTTTCCGGCATCCCGCGCACAACCTGCGCACAGGCTTTTCCACAGGCAGGGACGAGTTGTCCACCGGGTTGTCCGTCGCAGGATCCGAGACCGCGATCTAGTATTCCGTTCCCCTCGTGCCAGTCCCCGCCCCGATGCTCCCGCAGCCCGAACGCAAACTCGCCTCGAACGTCGAAAGCCTGCGCGTGCCGCCGCACTCGATCGAGGCCGAGCAGGCGGTTCTCGGCGGCCTGATGCTGGCCCCGGAGTCCTGGGACCGGGTGGCCGACCAGCTCGTCGAGGACGATTTCTACCGCCGCGACCACCGCCTCATCTTCCGCGCCATCGGCGAGCTGTCGAACAAGGGCATGCCCTACGACGCCATCACGCTCGGCGAATGGTTCCAGGCGCAGAACCTCGCCGAACTGGTCGGCGGCGCCAGCTACGTGGCGGAACTCGCCAACACCACGCCGAGTGCCGCCAACATCACCGCCTACGCGGCGATCGTGCGCGACAAGTCGGTGCTGCGCCAGCTGATCGATGCCGGCACCGAGATCGCCGGCGATGCCTTCCAGCCGGAGGGGCGCGCGACCCAGGAACTGGTCGAGAGCGCCGAACAGAAGGTGTTCCATATAGCCGAAGCCGGCGCGCGCGGGCGCAAGGGGTTCGTGCCGATGCGCGAGGCGGTGAAGGAGGCCTTCCACCTCCTGCACCAGCGCTACGAGAACCGCGGCAGCGTGACCGGCCTGCCGACCGGCTTCAGCGACCTCGACGAGATGACCGCCGGCCTGCAGCCTTCCGATCTCATCATCGTGGCGGCGCGCCCGTCGATGGGAAAGACCGCCTTCTCGGTCAACATGGCCGAGTATGCGGCGCTCAAGACCAAGAAGGCGGTGGCCATCTTCTCGATGGAGATGTCGGCCTCGCAGCTCGCCTTCCGCCTGATCTCCTCGCTCGGCCGCATCAACCAGCAGCACCTGCGTACCGGTGATCTGGCCGAGGAGGAATGGCCGCGCATCAGCTCCGCCATCTCGCTCCTCAGCGAGGCGAAGATCTTCATCGACGACACGCCGGCGCTGTCGCCCGGCGAGCTGCGCGCGCGCGCGCGGCGGCTGAAGCGCGAGCACGACCTCGGGCTCGTGGTGGTGGATTACCTGCAGCTCATGCAGGTGCCCGGCAACAAGGAGAACCGCGCCACCGAGATCTCGGAAATCTCGCGCAGCCTCAAGGCGCTGGCCAAGGAACTCAACATCCCGGTGATCGCCCTGTCCCAGCTCAACCGCTCGTTGGAGCAGCGCACCGACAAACGCCCGGTGATGAGCGACCTGCGCGAATCGGGCGCCATCGAGCAGGACGCCGACGTCATCCTCTTCATCTACCGCGAGGAGGTCTACGACAAGGAATCGCCGAAGAAGGGCACCGCCGAAATCATCATCGGCAAGCAGCGCAACGGCCCCATCGGCTCGGTCACGCTGGCCTTCCTTGGCGAGTACACCAAATTCGAGAACTTCGCCGGCGGCGATTACATGGGATCGTTCGAGTGAAGGCCGGGATTCGGGATTGGGGATTGGGGATTGGCAAGAGCCGGCAATTCCGTCGGTTGACGGATTCTCGCCTGCCGTCGACAGGGCCAGAGCCGTCACGTAGCGGCCATGTCGTGGACGTAGCGGGATCTGCTCTTCCGAATCCCGAATCCCCAATCCCCAATCCCCGCCCCTGACCGGTGCGCCCCACCTCCGCGACCATCCACCTCGGCGCGCTGCGCCGCAACCTCGCCCGCCTGCGCGAGCGGGCCGGGGCGGCGCGGGTGATGGCGGTGGTCAAGGCGGATGCCTACGGGCATGGCCTGGAGCGGGTGGCGCGGGCGCTGGCCGATGCGGATGCCTTCGGCGTCGCCTCGATCGCCGATGGCCTGCGCCTGCGCGCTGCCGGGCACCGTCAGCGCATCGTGGTGCTGTCCGGCCCTGACAGCCCGGCGGACCTTGCCGAAGTGCGGCGGCTGGACCTTGATGTCGTCGTCCACCACGAGGCCCAGCTCGGCTGGCTGGAAGCGGCGCGCGGTGCGCCGGTGCGGGTGTGGCTGAAGGTCGATTCGGGCATGCACCGGCTGGGCTTCCCGCTGGAGCACGCGGCCGCCGCGCACGCGCGCCTGGCCGCGCTCCCCGGCGTGGCGGATGGGATCGTGCTGATGACGCACTTCGCCGCCTCCGACGAATTCGACAACCCGCTCACCGCGATGCAGGTCGAGGCCTTCCAACGCGCGACGGCGGGCCTCGCCGGCCCGCGCTCGCTCAGCAACTCGGCGGCCCTCCTCGGCTGGCCGGCGGCGCGCGGCGACTGGGTTCGCGCCGGCGGACTGCTGTATGGCCTGTCGGCTATCGAAGGCAGGCCGGCGGCCGAATTCGGCTTCGAGCCGGCTATGACCCTCGCCACGCGGCTGGTCGCGGTCAATCCGCTGCGGCAGGGCGAGCGCGTGGGCTACGCGGCGACCTGGCAGGCGCCGGCGGACATGGTGCTCGGCGTCGCCGCGATCGGCTACGGCGACGGCTATCCGCGCAGCGCGCCCAGCGGCACGCCGGTGCTGGTCAACGGCAGGCGCGCGGCGATCGTCGGGCGGGTCTCGATGGACCTCGTCACCATCGACTTGCGGTCGGCGCCGGACGCGCGGGTGGGCGATCCGGTGCTGCTGTGGGGCGGCGCGTTGCCGGTCGAGACGGTGGCCGCCGCCGCCGGCACCATTGGCTACGACCTGACCTGCGGCATGACGCGCCGCGTGCTGTTCGTCGAGGACGAGGCCTGAGCGCGGCGAAGGCGCCGGCGTCGGATGCAGCATCGGCGCCGAGCTCCAGCCCGGCGGACATGTCGCGCGGCCGTTGATGACAGGAGCAGCCGGTCGGGACACCGGCCTTCCCGGGTGTGGGCGGCGCTCTCCGGCGAACGCATGACCTGAACGATGCCTGCGCCCGGGAGCCGCAGACCTCGCGGCTGGCCCGCTCCACACTGGTATCGTCCGCACTCCGGGGCAGCGTGCGCCGCAGGCGCGGAGGATCGGTGGGCGAACGGGCAGGGCGACCAGAGGCCGGGGCGGAGCCGGCGGAAGCCGGGTGGCCGGACGGAGCGCCGCAGGAGCGATCCGCCACGCCCGTCCTGCCGGCATCGCTGGTGCCCGCGCTGCGCCTGCTGATCGGCCTCGCCATCGCCGCGATCGTGATTGCCGCGCTGTACCTCGGGCGTGCGCTGCTGATCCCGATCGCGCTGGCGGTGTTCTTCGGCTTCCTGCTCGACCCGGCGGTGCGTCGCCTGCATCGCTGGCGGCTGCCGCGGGCGATCGCCGTGTTCCTGGTCGTCTTCGTGGCGCTCGGCGCGCTGGTCGGGGTGGGGGTGTTCGTCACATCCCAGGTCACCGGGCTCAGCGAGGACCTCCCCGCCTACCAGAGCACCATCACCCGCAAGCTGCACGCCCTGCGCCAGGCCGCCAGCAAGCCCGGCGCCTGGGACGGCATGTTCCGCACCCTCGAGCGGGTGCAGAAGGAAATCGAACCTGCCTTGCCCGGCGGCAGCGCGACCACGGCGCCGCCCACCAAGGTCGAGATCGTCGGGCCGGAGGCGCGCCCGGTCGGCTTCGTCCTCGACTGGCTGGACCGGGTCAGCGAACCGGTGGCGACGGCCGGCATCGCGCTGCTGTTCGTGATCCTGATCCTGCTCGACCGCAGCAACCTGCGCGATCGCGTGCTGCGCCTGGCCGGCGGCGACCTGCATGCAGCCACGGACGCGATGGACGAGGCCTCGGCGCGAATCGGCCGTTATCTGCGCATGCAGTTCATCATCAATGCCTGCTACGCGGTGCCGATGGGCCTCGGCCTGTGGTGGATCGGCGTGCCGGCGGCGGCGCTGTGGGGCGTGGTGGCGGGGCTGCTGCGCTTCGTGCCCTACGTCGGACCGATCGTGTCCTCGGTGTTCCCGCTGGCGCTCGCCTTCGCGGTGTCGCCGGACTGGAGCATGGTGCTGTGGACGCTGGCACTGATCCTGACCCTGGAGCTGATCCTCAACAACGCCATCGAGCCTTGGCTGTACGGCGCCTCGACCGGGCTCAGCGCGATGTCGATCATCGTCGCGGCGATGTTCTGGACCGCGCTGTGGGGTCCGATCGGGCTGATCCTGTCGACTCCGCTTACGGTCTGCCTGCTGGTGGTCGGGCGTTACCTGCCATCGCTGCGCTTCCTCGAGGTGCTGCTCGGCAGCGAGAGTTCGCTGGCGCCGGCCGAGCGGCTCTACCAGCGCCTGCTTGCCGACGACCTCGAGGAAGCGGTGGAGCTTGCCGGCGAATTCATCGACGCGCGCCGCCGCGACACCGCCGGCGATCCGGCCGGGAGTGCGGCGCTGGCGGACTACTACGACGAGGTCGGCATTCCCGCCCTGCGCCTCGCCACCAGCTACCACGTGGAGGGCGCCAGCGCCGAGCATCGCCTGCGCGTGGCCACCGACATGGGAGAACTGGTGGCTGAACTCGGCGAGCAGTATCCCGCGCCGGCCGCCACCCGCGACACCAGGATCCTGTGCCTGGGCGCGCGCTGGGAGGTGGACGTGCTGGCGGCGCAGATGGCGGCGCATGCCCTGGCCTGGCAGGGCTGGCCCGCCAGCGCCGCCGAAGTCCCGGCAATGGTCCGCGCCGGCGGCGGCGTGGTGGCGGAACCCGCGGGCGCGGGCCTGGTCTGCCTGTCGCTGTTCGGCCGGCGGCCGCAGGCGCGCATCCGGCTGATCGCCCGGCGCCTGCGCCGCCGCGACCCGGACCTGCGCATCCTGGTGGCGGCGTGGAACGCCGCCGGCGAGTTGCCGGACGAGGACGACCTGCGCCGCCTCGGCGTCGACGCGGTGGTGACCCGGCTGCACGAGCTCCTGCTGTACGTGGGCCACCTGGCGCCCGCAGGCGGCGCGGCGCAGCCGCCGCCCCTGCCCGAGGACGATGCGGAACGGGTCGCGGCGCTGCAGGCCAGTGGCGCGCTCGATCCGGACGTGGTGCCGCTGCTCGAGACCAGCATGCGCCACGCCATCAACGCCTTCGACACCCGCTACGCGACGGTCTCATGGGTGGACGAGAACGAGGTGCATCGTCCCGCGGTGCTGGCCGGCGGGCCCGCCGGCAGCGTGCCGCGGGAACTGGCGGTGTGCTCGCACGTGGTCGGCACCGGGGCGCCGGTGATCCTGCCCAACGTGCGTCGCGATCCGCGCTTCGCGGACAACCCGATGCTGCGCGAGCTCGGCGTCGGCTTCTATGCAGGGGTGCCGCTGCGCGACGCCGGCGGACATGTGCTGGGTGCGTTCTGCATCATGGACACCGAGCCGCGGGAACTCGCCGCGGCGGATCTCGCCGTGCTGGTCGAAATGGCGGAGCGCCTGATGGAGTCGATCCGCGATTGGCGGAAGGACGAAGACGGCAAGGGGGCCGAGCCGGCAGCGCCGTAACTGCGGGACCTGCAGGTTGCCGCACGCCATGCGGGAGCTTGTTTCGCACGCCGGGGGCTCATGCTCCGGCGATCGGCAGGTCGAGGATGGCGACCAGGCCGCCTCCATCGCGCGCTTCGAGCCGGAGCGAACCGTCAAAGCGCGTCGCGATCGCGTGCACGATGGACAAGCCAAGTCCCGCACCATCGCCGTGCCGAGCCCGGTCCCCGCGCCAGAAGCGCTGGCCGACGTGCGCCCTCTGGGCCGGCACGAGTCCGGGACCGCGATCGGCGACAGCGAGGGTGAGGCGACGCCACGAAGGCTCGCATTGCAGGCTGACAGTGATGGGCGAAGGTGCCGGCGCGTAGCGCAGGGCATTGTCCACGAGATTGCGCAGCGCGGTTTCGAGCAGCGACCGGGGCATTGCCGGCGCACAGTCGACCGTACCCGGCTGCCACTGGATGCGGGATCTCGCGGCCGGGTCGAGGCGGCCAAGCACGTCTTCGACCAGCCGCGCAGCCGAATTGCAGATGTCGTCCGCATCGGGCGGTGCCTCGCTGCGCGCCAGGACCATCATCTGCTCCAGGGTGTGGCGCATGCGCTGCACGCCACGGCCAGCCTGCGCCAATGCCGTCCGCGCCTGCTCCCCGGTGGCCAATTGCGCCACCTGCAGGTGCGTGTCGATCGCGGTCAATGGGGTGCGTAGTTCGTGCGCTGCAGCATCGGTAAACGCGCGCTGTCCGGCCAGGGTGCTGGAAAGCCGGGACAGCACGCCGTTGAAGGCGGCGAGCAGCGGCTTCAGTTCGGACGGCGCGCCGGTGTCGGCAATCGGACGGGTGTCGTCGTCCCGCCGATCGGCAAGGCGACGCCGCAGCGCCGCGAGTGGAGCGAGCCCGCGGTCGATGCCGATCCAGAGCGCGAGCAGTCCGCCGCTCACCGCAACCAGGAAGGGAACACCGGCAGCACGCAGCATCTCGCGCGCCAACCCGTGGCGGCGCGCCACGCGATCCGCCGTCATGATCCGGTAGCCATTGGCGTCATCGAGGATATGGATGCGCCACGGTTCGCCATCGACATCACGCGTGCTGAAGCCCAGTGCCGGCGAGTCCATGGTGGAGTAGGGGCCGCTCTCGGTGCGTGCCAGCACCGTGCCCTGCATCGACCGGACCTCGCAGGCAATGCCGTTGGCGCCGCTGACGCGGATGATGTCGGCCCAGTGCTGGGGCGCTGCCTCCGGCGCAATCGCCGCACGCTGCAGCAGCCCGGACACCATGCGCGCGGACATTGCCAGCCGTTCATCCAGCATCTGGTCGAGATTGGCCTGGACGCCGCGGATCATTACCGCCGCCGCAATCGCCCACAGCAGTACGAGGGCGAGGCCGGCGATCAACACGGCGCGCAGGCGCAGGCTCATGCCGGTCTCCAGCCGAGGCGATAGCCGAGGCCGCGCTGAGTCTGGATCGCCTCGGCACCGAGCTTGCGGCGGATGTTGTGGATGTGGACGTTGAGCGCATTGCTGCTGACCGGGTCATCCAGTCCATAGACCCGCTCGTGCAGCGCCTCGGCGCGCAGCCAGCGCCCGTTCGCACTGGCCAGCTGGGTAAGGATGTCGATCTCGCGCCGCGACAGTTCGACCGGAGCGCCGTCCAGCCATGCCAACCCGCTTGCCGGTTCCAGGCGCAGCGGACCGGCCTTGATGGCGGGCTCGCCGCGCCCCTGCGCGCGTCGCGTGATGGCGTGCAGGCGCGCGGCGAGTTCGCGCAGGTCGAAGGGCTTGACGAGGTAATCGTCGGCGCCACCGTTGAGGCCGGAGAGGCGGTGCTCGACCGCGTCGCGCGCGGTGAGCACAAGCACCGGCAAGGCGGGATCCGTCGCGCGCAGGATCGGCAGGAGTTCGATCCCGTCGCAATCGGGGAGGCCAAGGTCCAGCACCGCCGCGTCGAAGCCCGAGCCGGCATGCACGGCCTGCGCCTCGGCACCGTCGGAAACGTGCTCGCAGCTGATGCCAAACGCGTGCAGGCCGGCCACGATGCCGCTTGCGATAAGGCCGTCATCTTCGACGAGGAGAACGCGCACGGGGTCGACAGGGCCGGGACGGGACTGCCCATGTTAGGCAGGAGCGGCCATCCCTGTCCAAGTGCACCGGGGGCTAATTCCTGCTTAACCCGCGCAGCCCAGGCTGTCGTTTTCCCGGCGCGAGTGCTGCCATGCGAGACCTGTTCGACTGCACGGGTGTGACCGCGTGATCCAGGTGGGCCCATTCTCGATCAAGGTGGTGGCCATCGTCATTTCCGCTGTGGTTGCCTGGCGCGTTCCGCTGGCACTGCGGGGGCAGGATGCGGCGCGGCGGCGGGCAGCTGCCGCACTGGTGCTCGATGCGCTGCTGGCGGGTCTCGTGGCGGCGCGGCTCGGCTACGTGCTGCGCTGGTGGTCCGAGTATCTCGCCGGCCCCTGGTCGATCCTTGCCATCGGTGATGGCGGCTTCTACTGGTGGGCCGGGCTGCCCGTCGCGCTGGTATTCCTGATCGGGCGCACGCGCGCGGCAGGGTCGCTGCGTCGTCCCGCCTTGATCGGCATCGTTGCCGGAATGGCGACGTGGGCCGTCATGTCGGGCGCCGTGTTCGTGCTGCAGCGCTCGGCAACCGGCTTGCCGGAACTCGAACTTGCCACCCTCGAAGGCGCCGTTGCGAATCCCGCCGCGTTCCAGGGCCGGCCGTTGGTGCTCAACCTCTGGGCCACCTGGTGCCCGCCATGCCGGCGCGAGATGCCGGTGTTCGCGCAGGCGCAGCGGCAGTACCCCGGGGCCGCCTTCCTGATGATCAACCAGGGCGAGGAGGCGCCCGGCATCCAGGCGTTCCTTGAGCAGGAAGGGCTGGCTTTCGACCATGTGTTGATCGATTCACTGTCGGCGTCGATGCAGGCACTCGGCACGCGGGCCCTGCCGAGCACTTTCTTCTTCGATGCCGACGGCCGCATGGTCGATTCGCACCTCGGCGAATTGACCCGCGCCCGCTTGCGCGACGTCATGCAGCGCCGCTTCTCGATCACCCCTTCTCCACCCACAGAGGACACACCATGATTTCCACCCGACACCTCGCTTCCGCCATTGCCTGCCTCGGCCTGCTGCTGCTGGCGCCGCTCGCTTCGGCCGCCGGCAAGGACACGCCGGCCGTCATCAGGACGCTCGAGCAGAAGGGCCTCGGCAACGTGCAGGAATTCGACGCCGGTCCGAACCTGCGTGGCTTCGCGGGCGTTGCCGGCCAGCAGCCGATCGCCGTCTACGTCACCCCCGATGGCAATGCCATCGTCGGCAGCCGCGTCGGTGCGGACGGCAGCAGCCTGGATGAGCAACGCCTGCATGACCTCGTCGCCAAGCCGATGGGCGAGGCCATCCTCGCCAAGCTCAAGGCTTCCACCTGGGTGCAGGACGGCAAGAGCGACGCGCCGCGCATCATCTACACGTTCTCCGATCCGAACTGCCCCTACTGCAACCGCTTCTTCCAGGCTGCGCGGCCGTGGGTGGATGCCGGCAAGGTGCAGCTGCGCCATGTCATGGTGGGCGTGATCAAGGCCGACAGCAGCACCAAGGCGGCGGCGATCCTCACGGCGAAAGACAGGACTGCCGCGCTGCTGCAGAACGAGCACGCGTTCGCCGCCGGCGGCATCGACCCCGCCCCCGGCGTTCCTGCCGGGATCCGCCAGCAGCTCGATGCGAACCAGGCGCTGATGTCCGAGCTTGGCTTCCGCGGAACGCCCGGCATCGTCTACGTGGATGCCGACGGCACGGTCCAGCGCGCCAATGGCATGCCCCAGCCGGAACAGCTCGATGCCATGATGGGGCCGCGTTGAGCTCCCGCCATCGGCCGGAAAGGGCCAGCCACGCAGGGCGGATCAAGCCGCGCGGCGGCGGATCCGCCTCGGGTTTCATGAGCGTCGGGCCTGCCGGAAGAGGCGGCTCCGGCCTTTGTCCCTGAGCCTCCCCACGCGAGCTACGAACGCGAGGTCGATCTTCGCAGGGCGCCGATGATGGCAAAAGCGGCCGGTCGGGAGACCGGCCCTCCCGCGGGTGGAATGCCGCCCCGTGGCGTATGCTTCGTCGATTGCATTGCCGGATTCGTTGATGGCGAAGGCCAAGACCGCTTACGTGTGTGCCGCATGCGGCGCCGAACACTCGCGTTGGCAGGGCCAGTGCGCCGGCTGCAGCGAGTGGAACACGCTGTCCGAGATTGTCCTGCGGCCGGCGTTGAAGTCCGTCGGGGCGTCGCGCTCGGGCTACGCCGGGGCGCGGGATCCGGCGCGGGTGACGCCGCTGGCCAGCGTGGTGGCCGAGGCCGAACAGCGCAGCGCCAGCGGCATCGGCGAGCTGGACCGCGTGCTCGGTGGCGGCCTGGTACCAGGCTCGGTGGTGCTGATTGGCGGCGACCCCGGCATCGGCAAGTCCACCCTGCTGCTGCAGATGCTCGGCGCCATCGGCCAGCGCATGAAGAGTCTCTACGTGACCGGCGAGGAATCGCTGGCGCAGGTGGCCGCGCGCGGGCAGCGCCTCGGCATCGCGCTGGAGGGCCTGGAAGCGCTCGCCGAGACCTCGATCGAGCGCATCCTCGCCGAGGCGGCCGAGGGCCGGCCCGAGGTCCTCATCATCGATTCCATCCAGACCATCTGGACCGAACTCCTGACCGCCGCGCCGGGCTCGGTGTCGCAGGTGCGCGAATCCGCCGCACGCCTGGTGCGCTTCGCGAAGGAGACCGGCACCACGGTGTTCCTGGTCGGCCACGTCACCAAGGAAGGCGGCATCGCCGGTCCGCGCGTGCTCGAGCACATGGTCGACGCGGTGCTGTACTTCGAGGGCGAGTCGGGCAGCCGCTTCCGCGTGCTGCGCGCGTTCAAGAACCGCTTCGGCGCGGTCAACGAGCTCGGCGTGTTCGCCATGTCCGACAAGGGCCTGCGCGAGGTGCCGAACCCGTCGGCGATCTTCCTCTCCGCGCATGCGGGGCCGACGCCGGGCAGCGCGGTGATGGTGACCCGCGAGGGCACGCGCCCGCTGCTGGTCGAGGTGCAGGCGCTGGTCGACCAATCCTCGCTTGGCAACCCGCGCCGGGTGGCGCTGGGGCTCGAGCAGAACCGCCTCGCGATGCTGCTCGCGGTGCTGCACCGACACGGCGGCGCGGCCGTGTACGACCAGGATGTATTCGTCAACGTGGTTGGCGGCATCCGCGTGCAGGAGACCGCGGCGGACCTGCCGGTGCTGATCGCGGTGCTGTCGAGCTTTCGCGACCGGCCGCTGCCCGACAAGACCGTCGCCTTCGGCGAGGTCGGGCTGTCAGGCGAGATCCGCCCGGTGCCGAACGGCGAGGAGCGCCTCAGGGAAGCCGCCCAGCACGGCTTCCGCCGGGCCGTGGTGCCGAAGGCGAACGCGCCGAAGAAGGCCCGCATCGGCGACCTGGAGATCCTCGCCGTCGAGCGCCTCGGCGACGCGCTCGCGGCGGCGTTCGATCGATAGCCGGGATTGGGGATTCGGGATTGGCAAGGGCTGGCACCTCACCCTGCCCGGGGCTCCTGGCGCAAGCCGGTCCGGTCGTGAGGATTCCGCCTTGGCGAATCCTGAACCCCGAATCCCGAATCCCCGCCTTTCAGACCCTCTGCAGCACCACTTCGAGCACGAACTTGGTGCCGAAGAAGGCGAGGCCGAGCATCGCCATGCCGGCCAAGGTGAGGTTCACCGCGCGCCGTCCGCGCCAGCCGTAGCGCCAGCGGCCCCAGAGCAGGGCGCCGAAGATGATCCAGGCGATCAGGCTCAGCACGATGGTGTGCGCCAGATGCTGGCCGCGGATGCTCTCGACGAAGAGGCTGCCGCTCAGCAGGGTCAAGGTGAGCCCGATGAAACCCGCGCCGAGCAGGCGGAACAGCAGCGCTTCCGTCAATGTCAGCGGCGGCAGCGCGCGCAGCCAGCCGCCAAGGCGCCGTTTGCGCAACGCACGTTCCTGGAACGCCAGCAGCAGCGCCAGCACCGCGCCGAGCGAGAGCAGCCCGTACGCGATCAGGGCGATGCTGACGTGCAGCTTGATCTGCCAGTCCATCGGCCGCGGCGAGGTGGGCGGCGCGAGGAACACGTCCACGACGAGGAGCGCCGCCGCGAGCGGAAACACGATGACGCCGAGCGCCGCCACCGGCCGGCTGAGGTTCACGACCACCGTCAGCGCGGCCACCACGCAGGCGGTGAGCGACAGCGCCGCGAAGAAGTGCAGGTCGAGCGCGCCGCGGTGCATGCCGAGCACCACGCCGGCATGGGCGACGACGGCGAGGCCCGCGACCAGCATCGCCCCCCGCACCTGCGCATCTCCCCGGCCCAGCAACGGCCGCGCGACGAGGCCCGTCGCGAGGAGGTAAAGCACGATCGCGGAGACGGCGGGGAGCATGATCGTCATGGCGCGGAGTGTCGCATAGCGATCCCCATGCGGGGAGGGTCGTCGTCCACGATGGCGGGTCCGGCGCAACGAAAAAGGGCCGGTTTCCAGGTCATGGAAACCGGCCCCTTGCCGTATGCATGTGGCGGAGCGGACGGGACTCGAACCCGCGACCTCCGGCGTGACAGGCCAGCATTCTAACCAGCTGAACTACCGCTCCGCATGTGAACCGTGGGCTCCTTGCGGTGCCCCGGCCGGCCCGCGAAGATAGCGGAAGCCGACCGATAAGCCAAGCCGGATGATGCTGGTTCCGGCCTTTCAGCGTGATGGCGTCCCCAAGGGGATTCGAACCCCTGTTACCGCCGTGAAAGGGCGGTGTCCTGGGCCTCTAGACGATGGGGACGCTGGGGAAACGTGCCGCGTGCAACGATGAATCTGGTGGAGCCAGCCGGGATCGAACCGGCGACCTCTACAATGCCATTGTAGCGCTCTCCCAGCTGAGCTATGGCCCCGGGAGGCGCGAGAGAATAGTGACCCGCGCCCGGTTCGTCAACTCACTTCGGGGATTTTCCTGCCACGGCCGAAGAAGCCGCCGCGGCGTCCTTCCTCGGGAGGCCGTGCGGGCTGCTCCTGCTCGACGGAACCCGTCGCGTGGCAGGCGTTGATGAAGTCGGCCACCTCGCCCGCGGCGGCGCCGCTCTGGGCGGCGATGTCCTCGACCGTGGCCGCCTGCTTCAGCATCACCGTGGCGATGCGGAAGTGCCTGGGGAATTCACGCTCGGTCTGCGCCCAGCGCGTCAGCCGGTAGAGGCCCTGCGGGTCGAGGCGCGGATCGAGCGTGCCACCGCCCCGTGCCAGGTGGACGAGCCAGACCAGCCGCGCGAGTGGATGCGCCGGCAGGGTTGCCACGGCGCTGGCAAAGGCGTCGTCGGACAGTTCCTCGATCTCGCTCGCGGCCACGCTACGTCGGCACCACGCCGACAGCGACTTGAGGCCCGCGTCCGCATGCCACGCCTGCGCGGTCGGGTCGAGGTACAGTTCCGGCAGTCCGGTAGCGCGGAGGCGCAGCTTGCCGCGCGCGACGGCGGGATCGAGGAGGTCGAGCAGCCCTCGATCGGCGGCCGCCGGCGGAGCGGTCGGAGGAGGGGGCGAGGGCTTCCCTGCCGCGCCCGCCGTCTGTGCGTCGAGAGGCGATCGCACCGGCGCGGGCGCCGGGCTGCCCGCTTGCAGTGGCGACGCCTCCGTCGCACGCTGCGGCGGAGCCGCCGTGCGTGAATCCCTCGACGGCCTGCCCAGGCCGGCGCCGACAAGGTTCAGCACCCTGGCCAGATCCGCGCCGCTCACCGGCTTGCGCAGGCAGGGATCCTCGGCGTGGGCTTCCGGCGAATGGGTGCAGGCAATCACGCGGCGCCCCTGCGCCTGGGCGCGCAGCCAGTCCATGTGCCCGTAGACCGAATCCGGATCGATCACCAGCACGTCGGCATCGGCCTGCGCGGTGGGCTGCCAGCGCGCTTCGAGGCGGCCGCTCTCGGCTTCGAGCAGCCCATGGATGTGTTGCGCCAGCCCGTCGGCGGCACCGACGACACACAGCGTGTGCACCTTCTTGATGTCCAAGGAAGTCCTCCAGGGGTCGGACGGTTCCTGGAAGCAAGGATCGTGCCGCATTGGACGGCTCCGCCCGGCCGGTGCAGCGCCCTGACGGGGCGCGCAATCTGACCGTCAGTGTCAGGCTTCGACGGCGCTCTCGGCGGCGCGGCTGCGCTCGCGCTGCTGCATGGCCCAGAGCCGCGCGTAATGGCCCTGCGCGGCGAGGAGCTGCTCGTGCGTGCCGCGCTCGACGATGCGGCCGTGCTCCAGCACCACGATGAGGTCGGCGTCGACGATGGTCGACAGCCGGTGCGCGATGACCAGCGTGGTGCGCCCCTCGGCGATGGCGTCCAGTTCTGCCTGGATGCGCTTCTCGGTACGCGTGTCGAGCGCGCTGGTGGCCTCGTCGAAGACCAGGATCGCCGGGCGCTTCAGCAGGGCGCGGGCGATGGCGACGCGCTGCTTCTCGCCGCCGGAGAGCTTGAGCCCGCGCTCGCCGACGCCGGTGTCGTAGCCGTTCGGCAGCGACTGGATGAAGTCGTGGATGTGCGCGGCGCGCGCGGCGGCGACGACTTCCTCGCGGCTGGCCTCGGGCCGGCCGTAGGCGATGTTGTAGTAGATGCTGTCGTTGAACAGCACCGTGTCCTGCGGAACGATGCCGATGGCTGCGCGCAGCGAATCCTGCGCGACCTCGCGGATGTCCTGGCCGTCGATCGTGATGCGCCCGCCGGTCACGTCGTAGAAACGGAACAGCAGCCGCGCCAGCGTCGACTTGCCGGCGCCGGTGGTGCCGACCACGGCCACGGTATGGCCGGCCGGGATCTCGAAATCGATGCCGGCGAGGATCGGTCGCGCCGGGTCGTAGGCGAAGTCCACGTCCTCGAAGCGCACCACGCCCCCGGCGATGGCGAGCGGCGGCGCACCCGGGCGATCCTCCACCTCGCGCGGCTCGGCCAGCAGCCCGAACATGCGCTCGATGTTGATCAGCGCCTGCTTGACCTGGCGGTACACCATGCCGAGGTAGTTGAGCGGCGCCGAGAGCTGGATCAGGAAGGCATTGACCAGCACGAAATCGCCGAGGGTCATGCTCCCCGCCACCACGCCGGCGGCGGCGCGCCAGAGCAGGGCGGTGAGGCCGACGCCGACGATCCCCGCCTGGCCGACGTTGAGCACCGACAGCGAGGCCTGGCTGCGCACCTGCGCTTCTTCCAGCTGCACCAGGCTGGAATCGTAGCGGGCGAACTCGTGGCGCTCGTTGCCGAAATACTTGACCGTCTCGTAGTTGAGGAGCGAATCGACGGCGGTTTCGTTGGCGGTCGTATTTGCCGTATTGGCCGCGCGGTACCAGCGCATGCGCCACTCGGTGACGGCGAAGGTGAAGGCGACGTAGGCGACGATCGTCGCCAGGGTGATGGCGGTGAAGGTCCAGTCGAAGCGCGCGATCAGGATGCCGCAGACCAGCGCGATCTCGAGCAGGGTCGGCAGGATCGTGTAGATGGTCCAGTCGAGGAGGTCCGAGGTCGCGCTCATGCCGCGCTCGACGTCCCGCGCCACGCCGCCGGTGCGGCGGTCGAGGTGGAAGCGCAGGCTGAGCGAATGCAGGTGCTCGAACACGCGCAGGGTGATGTTGCGCGAGGTCCGCGCCAGTACCCGCGCGAAGACGAACTGCCGCACTTCCTGGAACAGCGAGGTGGCCAGGCGCAGCGCGCCGTAGGCGACCAGCAGTCCCAGCGGGATCAGCAGGGGTGAAGGCCGCAGGTCCAGCGCGTCGATCAGTTCCTTCAGCACCAATGGCACGCCGACGTTGGCGAGCTTGGCCAGCACCAGGAACACCAGCGCGATCGCGACGCGGCCACGGAAGCGCCACACGTCCGGCCACAGGCGACGGATCACGGTCCAGGTGGATGGCGTTGTGCTCGGGGGCATCGCGGCAGTCGCGGGGAAGCAGCGCCTTTACATGGGGCTGGCCGGGACCGTTGGCAATCGTGCCCCGGCATCTATGCAGGTCTTCGCAGCGGGGGCCTGGCCCTACGCGCGGGTGAAGCCCGATATGCGCCGTGCACGGGCATCGAAACTCAGGGTCGTCCGGCAGCCTCGCGCGCGATGGCAGGCGGCGATCAGGCAATCGGCGAAACCGGTGCCTGGCTGCTCCCAGCTGGAAAGCGCGATCTCGACTACCGAAGCATCCTCGACCAGGAGTTCCCGGGTTTCGAGCAGCGCGCCGAAGGCGCCGCGGATGGCGTCCGGCTCCAATCCATAACGGTTGCGCAGCGCCCATTCGGTTTCCAGCAGCACCAGCAGCGAGACGAAGACCGGTTCATCCCGCCGGGCGGAGTCCTCGATGAGCTCGCGCGCACGGGTCGCCTGCAGTCGATCATCGTTGACCAGCAGGCGGACCAACACGTTCGTATCGACGCCCAGCATGGGTCAACGGCTCAGCTCGTCGATCGGCAGCTTGCGAGCGGTGTGCAGCAGGCCTTGCAGGCTGGCCACCTTGCGCCTCCTGGGGCGGATCACGATGGTGCCGTTGTCCAGCACGGTGAACTGGATCCGGTCGCCCGCATGCAGGCCCGCCTGTTCGCGGATGTGTTTCGGGATCGTGGTCTGTCCCTTGCTGGTGATGGTTGCTATGTTCATGGTGGCCTCCTTACGCCTGGCAGTTTAGTAAGGAAACCGGTGCGCCTCAAATCGCGCGGGCAGAGCTTCGGTAAACTGCTCGGCCGCTTCCCTGATCCCGTCCGCGATGACCGTCCGCACCCGCTTCGCTCCCAGCCCCACCGGCTACCTCCACATCGGCGGCGCGCGCACCGCACTCTACTGCTGGCTGGAGGCGCGCCATCGCGGCGGCGAGTTCATCCTGCGCATCGAGGACACCGACCGCGAGCGCTCGACGGACGCGGCGGTGCAGGCGATCCTCGACGGCATGGCCTGGCTCGGTCTCGGCCACGACGAGGGCCCGTACTACCAGACCCTGCGCATGGACCGCTACCGCCAGGTCGCCGAGGACCTGCTCAAGGCCGGCAAGGCCTACTACGCCTACGAGAGCCGCGAGGAAATCGACGCGATGCGCGCCGAGGCGCAGGCGAAGGGACTCAAGCCCCGCTACGACGGCCGCGCGCGCGACCTGAAGCTTCCGTACCGCGACGATCCGAACCGCGTGTTGCGCTTCCGCAACCCGGCCGGCGGCAGCGTCGTCTTCGACGACAAGGTGAAGGGGCGCATCGAGTGGTCCAACGAGGAACTGGACGACCTCGTGCTGATCCGTTCGGACGGCTTCCCCACCTACAACTTCGCGGTCGTGGTCGACGACATCGACATGAAGATCGGCGAGGTGATCCGCGGCGACGACCACCTCAACAACACGCCGCGCCAGGTCAACATCTACCACGCGCTCGGCGCCCGCGTGCCGGAGTTCGCGCACCTGCCGATGATCCTCGGCCCCGACGGGCAGAAGCTCAGCAAGCGCCACGGTGCGGTCAGCGTCATGCAGTACCGCGACGATGGCTTCCTGCCGCACGCGCTGCTCAACTACCTGGTGCGCCTGGGCTGGTCGCACGGCGACCAGGAGATCTTCTCGCGCGAGGAGATGATCGCCCTGTTCGACATCGCCGACGTCAACAAGTCCGCTTCGCGCTTCGACCTGGAAAAGCTCTCCTGGCTCAACCAGCACTACCTCAAGACCGACGATCCGGCGGACATCGCGCAGCACCTGGAATGGCACCTCGATGATGCCGGTGTCGACCGTGCCAGCGGCCCGGCGGTGGTCGACGTGGTGATCGCACTCCGCGAGCGCGCGAAGACGCTGAAGGAGATGGCCGAAAAGGCGAGGGTCTGGTACGCGCCGCTGGCCGACTACGACGCGGCCGCGGTGGCAAAGCACCTCGGCACGCCCACCGCGCGGGCGGCGCTCGAGGCCGCGCACGCGCAGCTCGCCGCACTCGGCAACTGGTCGGTGGCGAACGTGCACGCCGCCATCGACGCCGCCGCCGGCTCCATCGGCGCCGGCATGGGCAAGATCGCCCAGCCGCTCCGCGTCGCCATGACCGGCACCCAGATCTCGCCCTCCATCGACCACACCGTCTATCTCGCCGGCCGCGACGAGGCGCTGCGGCGCATCGAGGCGGCGCTCGAGCGCTGCGGCTGAGCATTGCCATGCGCCTCGGCGAATGCATGGACGCCCTGGCCACGCTCGATCGCGAGGATCTGGATGCGCTGCAGGGCGTGCTCGACACCTGCACGCGCGCGGTGCTCGATCCGGCCATGTGGGGCTGGGCGTTCGGCATCACCGTTGCCTGTGCGCTGGTCGGCGCGCTGATCGGCCTCGCGCGCGGACGCTGGCTTGCGGGCCTGCTGTGGGGCGCGGTGCTGGGTCCCATCGGCTGGCTGGTCATGCTGCTGTCGCGCCCCAATCGCATCGAATGCCCGGCCTGCAGCCGCGGCAATCCCCCGAACGTCAAGGCCTGCCGCCATTGCGGCGTCAACCTGCAGGCCGCCGCCCGCGCTTCCGAGCGCGCCGAGCGCAAGCGGCTGGACAGCGGGCGCGGCTGGCAGTGAGCGGGGCCCGGGGAAGGGCACGGACGACGCGGAGGCCGGCGCGCTAAAATGGACGTTGCCGATTTTTGCGCCGATGCCGCCATGCCTTCCGCCGCTGTCCCATTGCACGATCACCACCACGACGCCGAAGCGTTCGTGGCGGCCGTTGCGGACGCCTGCCAGGCGCGCGGCCTGCGCCTCACGCCGCTGCGCCTGCGCGTGCTCGAGCTGATCGCCGACGCGGCGAAACCGGTCAAGGCCTACGACCTCCTCGACCGCCTCAAGGACGAACACAGTGGCGCCGCTCCGCCGACCGTGTACCGGGCGCTCGACTTCCTGCTCGAGAACCGCTTCATCCACAAGCTGGAATCGATCAACGCCTTCGTCGGCTGCCATCATCCGAACGAAGTGCACCAGGTGCCATTCCTGATCTGCGACCGCTGCACGAACGCGATTGAGATCTGCGACGAGCGCGTCTCGCGGCTCCTCAACGAGCAGGCGCGCGAACGCGGCTTCATCGCCCGCGCCCAGACGCTGGAGGTGCATGGGCTGTGTGCCGCATGTGCGAAGGCGCCGCAGGCCGGGGCGTGACGCGCCTGCGCTGAACCGCGAAGGCTGGATTGCGGGGTGGTGGCGACTGCGCGCCCTGCGAGGGCCGGTCTCCCGACCGGCCGCTCTGCTGTAGCAAGGACGCCGAGGTGAAGAAACCGTCGTGAGCGCCGCATTCCCATGGGCCGAGCTGGGGCTCGGCCGTTCCCAGTGGGGGTGTCCCAAGAGGCCGCTGCTGACGCCTTGCCGGCCGTAGCTGGATTGCGGGGTGGTGGCGACTGCGCGCCTTGGGAGGGCCGGTCTCCCGACCGGCCGCTCTGCTGCCCGGGCGCCGCAAGCGGGCCGGGTGACGCATGGGCCGAGCTGGCGCTCGGCCGCTCCCGTGGACTCCCGCGGACCGCGCTGCGCGCCCGCCTGCGACCGGCCCGATGATCCGCACAACGTGGCCGGGCTTCCCGGGAACGGCCGAGCCCCGGCTCGGCCGACCCGCGATCCGCGATGCCGGGCGTTTCCGCCACCGGCATTGCTACCATGCGCGACGCTCCCGCTTCGCAGCCGCCGATGCCCACACGCCTGATCGCCCCGCTGGACGCCGATTCACGGCGCCAGTTCCTCTGGTTCATGCTGTTCGCGCTGGTGCTGCTCGGGGCCGGCATGGGTCTGCGCGACCCTTGGCCATCGGACGAGCCGCGCTTCGCGCTGGTGGCGCGGCAGATGGTGGAGTCCGGCCAATGGCTGTTCCCGCATCGCGGCAGCGAACTCTATTCGGACAAGCCGCCGCTCATGTTCTGGCTGCAGGCGGCGTCCTTCGAACTCACCCGCCGCTGGCGCATCGCCTTCCTGCTGCCCTCGCTGCTGGCCGGCCTGCTGACGCTGGGGCTGACCTGGGACCTCGGCCGGCGCCTGTGGAACCCGCGCGCGGGGCTGTACGCCGCGGCCGCGCTGCTGATGACATTCCAGTTCACCTTCCAGTTCAAGCGCGCGCAGATCGATCCCGTAGTGGTCGCCTGGATCACCCTCGCCAACTGGGGCCTGCTGCTGCACTTCCTGCGCGGGCCGGACTGGCGCGCGTTCTGGCTTGGCTGCTTCGCCGCCGGGCTTGGGGTCATCACCAAGGGCGTCGGTATCATCGCCTTCCTGATGTTCGTGCCGTATCTCGCGGCGCGCTGGCGCGGTTGGGACGGGGTCACGCGCACCGGCGGCTCAGCGCTGCGCTGGCTGGCGGGGCTCGGCTTCTTCCTGCTGCCGATCCTGGCCTGGCTGGTGCCGATGCTGCTGGTCGCGCGCATGGATGCTTCGCCCGAGCATGCGGCCTACGTCAATGACCTGCTGTTCCGGCAGACCGCGCGCCGCTATGCCAATTCGTGGAACCACGTCCAGCCGGTCTGGTATTACCTGCCGATCATCCTCTTCAGCTGGATCCCGCTGTCGCTGGCCTACCCGGGCCTGGTGCCCCGCTGGTGGCGGGCGTGGCGCGCACGCGATCCGCGCATCGTGCTGCCGCTGGCGTGGGTGGCGCTGGTGATCGTGTTCTTCTCGATTCCGCCCGGCAAGCGCGACGTGTACATCCTGCCGGCCGTGCCGATGCTGGCGCTGGCGGCGGCGCCATGGCTGGAAGAACTGGTCGGGAAGCGCTGGCTGCGGATCGTCAGCTTCCTCCTCGCCCTGGTGGCGGGGCTCGCGCTGGTCGCCATGGCGCTCCTCGCCACGGCGGGCGGCACGAAGCTGGCGGCATCGGTCCAGCGCGCACTCGAGGGTGCCGGCGCGCATGGCTGGGTGGTCGTGCTGCTGATCGGCCTCGCCTTCCTGCTTGGTTCGGCCGCGTTCCGCGTGCGCCGCGGCGTGCATGGCCTGCTCGCCGGCCTCGTCGGCATGTGGCTGGCGTGGAGCTTCGCCGCCTATCCGCTGCTCAATGCCGAGCGTTCCGCCGCCGGCATCATGCGGCGCGCCGACGTGGCGATCGGCCCGGATGCGGAGCTCGGCCTCGTCGCCTGGAAGGAGCAGAACATGCTGATGGCGGACCGGCCGGTGCAGGATTTCGGCTTCAAGCGCCCATGGCCGGCGCAGTTCGCCGCGGCCGTGCAATGGCAGGCCGAAGCGCCGGCGTCGCGCTGGCTGTTCGCGCAGGCGCCAGCCACCGGGGGCTGCGTGGAGCGGGGGAAGGTCATCGACCTCGGCCGCGCCAACCGCCGCGACTGGTGGCTGTTCCGCGCCGACGCGGTGCTGCCCGGCTGCGTGCCGGATCCGGACGGCGAGGACGACCCGGACGACGCGGCCGATTGAGGTGGCCGATCGAGCTGGACGGCCCGCGGGCGCCGGCTACACTTGGGAGTCGTGCATCCGAGGGACACCCCGATGATTGATGATCCATCCCGCGAAGGGGAGGGCGGCAGCCCGGCGCTGGAACCGCTCGATGCCGTCGAGGCGCGCATCCTCGGCTGCCTGGTCGAGAAGGCCGCGACCACGCCCGAGGTCTACCCGCTGACCGAGAACGCCGTCGTCACCGCCTGCAACCAGAAGACCAGCCGCGAACCGGTGATGAACCTGGAACCCGGCAAGGTGGCACACGCGCTGCGCGTGATGGAAGACAAGGGCCTGGTGCGGGTGGCGCCCTCGTCGCAGCGGGCACGGCGCTACGAGCACCGCTTTGACACCGTCTACGGCACCACCGCGCGCCAGCGCGCGACGCTCTGCGTGATGCTGCTGCGCGGGCCGCAGACCCTCGCCGAACTCCTGACGCGCTGCGAACGCATCGCCGCCTTCCCGAGCCTCGACGACGTGCGCGACACGGTCGAGCGCCTCATCGCGCGCGAACCCGCGCTGGTAGTGAACCTCGGCCGCGCCTCCGGCCAGCGCGAGGACCGTTACATGCACCTCCTCGCCGGCGAGGTGGACGCATCCGCCTGGGCCACGGCGGCGGCCAGCACGTCCGCGGCCCCCGGCTCGCGCAGCGACCTGGCCGAGCGCGTCGAGCGCCTGGAGGCGGAAGTGGCCGCGGTCCGCGAAGAACTCGCCACCCTCCGTGAAAGCTTCGGCGGTGCGTGACCGTTCCGCCGCGGCCGCTGCCGCGACCTTCGACGTGGCTGCCCGCCGGCGCCCGAACGGCGGTACGGAAGGCCACCGCGCATGAAATGGCTGCACACGGCCGACTGGCAGATCGGCCGCATCCACGGATTCGCTTCCGATGGCGACGGCCGCGATCCCAACCCGGCGCTCGCCGCGGCGCGCTTCGAGGTGGTGGAGCGCCTTGCCGCGCTGGCGCGCGGGGAGGCAGTGGATGCGGTCTTCGTCGCCGGCGACGTATTCGACCAGCAGGGCGTCGCCGATACCACGCTGCGGCGGCTGGTGAACGCGATGCAGGGCTTCGAGGGACCCTGGCTGCTGCTGCCCGGCAATCACGACGCGGCGCTGGCCGACAGCGTGTGGAAGCGGCTGCAGCGGCTCGCCATCCTGCCGGCCAACGTGCACCTGCTGCTTGAGCCGGGCGTGCGCGAGTTTCCCGAGGCGGGCTTCGCCGTGCTGGCCGCCCCGCTCGTCCAGCGCCACACCCGCGACGACCTCACGGCGTGGTTCGATGGCGCGGAAACGCCGGCCGGCCTCGCTCGCGTCGGCATCGCCCACGGCAGCGTCGCCGGCGTGCTGCCGGAAGCGGCGGATTCGCCCAACCCGGTCGCCGCCGGGCGCGCCGCCAGCGCGCGCCTCGACTACCTAGCCCTCGGCGACTGGCATGGCGCGCGCCGGGTGGATGGGCGCACCTGGTACAGCGGTACGCCGGAGCAGGAGCGCTTCAAGGACAACGATCCCGGCAATGTGTTGCTGGTGGAACTCGACGCGCCGGGTGCCGAACCGCGCGTGCGGTCGCAGCGGGTCGGACGCTTCCGCTGGCATGAATGCAGCCGCCGGATCGACGGCAGCGCCGCCCTCGACGATCTTGCGACGGAGCTGGCCCGTTTCGGCCCGGACGACGTGTTGCGGCTGTCGCTCGCCGGCATGCTCGACGTCGCCGGCAACGCGCGTCTCGGCGACGTACTCGACGCGGCCCGCGCGCGCCTGCACGTGCTGGAGGCCGACGCCTCCGCGCTCCGGCTGGAACCGACCGCGGCCGATCTCGCCGCATTGCAGGTGGACGGAGTCCTCGCCGGCCTCGTCGAGGAACTCCGTGGGATGCAGGAACCGGCCGGGTCCCAGGTGGCCGGCGAGGCCCTCAAGATCCTCTTCGACGCGGTGCGCCGCCGGCGGATCGGCGCATGAGCTTCGTGCTGCGGCGCCTGCGCGTCGAGGCATTCCGCCGCTTCGCGACGGCGGTCGACATCGTCGGGCTCGGCTCCGGGCTCAACCTCATCCATGGTCCCAACGAGGCCGGCAAGAGCACGCTGGCGCAGGCGCTGCGCACGCTCTTCTTCGAGCGCCATTCCAGCAAGGGCGCCGCCTTCGTGGCGGCGATCGCCCCGCAGGGCGTGCATGGCGCGGCGCCGCGGATCGATGCCGAGTTCGAGCTCGGCGGGCAGGATGGCGCGGCCGCCAAGGTGTTCTTCCACAAGCCGCGCGCGGAACTGCGCATCGGCAGCGAGCGCTGGGATGCCGACGGCGCCGACGAGGAGCTGGCGCGGCGCTTCGGCTTCGCGCTGGCGCTGCGCGGGCAAAGCCGCGCCGAGACCCAGGGCATCCCGGGCCTGCTGTGGATCGAGCAGGGCACGGGAGCGGAGCTGGCGTCCGCCGTCGAGCATGCCACGGCGCCCCTCGAAGAGCGCCTGCGCAGCATTCTCGGCGATCTTTCCGGCAGTGCCGGCGGGGGCGTCGCCGCCTTCCTGCAGGCCGAGCTCGGCAGGCTGCGCACGGGGACGGGCAAGTCCACCGGCGTGCTCGCTGCCGCCGAGCGGGCCTTCGCCGAAGCGGAGGCTGAGCGGAGCCGCTGCGCCGCCGCCGCCGACGAGCATCGCGAGCTGAGCGATCGCCTCGTGCGGAGCCTCGCCGAGCGCGATCGCCTGGAACTGGAGAAACCCTGGCTCACCATCGAGGCCGACCGGCGCCGCGCCGAGGAGGCGCGCTCGGCGCTGGAGCCGCAGCGCCAGAAGCTGGCGGCCGAGCGGCGCCACCTGCTGGAGCTGGAAGCAAAGATCGCCGGGCTGCGTCGGCAGATCGCGCAACGCGAGCGGGAACTCGCCGAGCTGGCCGGCCAGCGCGAGGCCGCCGCAGGGATCGCCCAGCGGCATCGCACGGCCACGGCCGCGCTGACCGCTGCCGATGCGCGCGCCAGTGCCGCGCGCGCGGCGCGCGACGCGGCGCGCACGACCTGCAGCGAAGCCGAGCTGCGCGAGCAGCATGCACGGGCCAGTCGCGAACTCGCACGGCTGGATGCCGATCTCGCGCGCGAGCAGGCGCTGCTGGACAAGGCCGCCGCGCACGGCGAGGCGATGGCGTCGCTCGGGGCGAGCCTCGGCCAGGTTCGGATCGCTCCGGCGCGGGTCGCGAAGCTGGCCGAGCTGGTCCAGGCGCGGCAGGCCAACCGCGTCCAGCGCGAGGCGACCGCGACGCGCATCCAGTACCGCCTCGCCGCCGGCAGGCACATCGAGGCCGCCGGGCTCGGCGTGTTGGAAGGCGAGGGCAACCATCTGCTCACGGCGCCGCTGACGCTCTGCATCGAGGGCGTCGGCGAAATCGAGATCACGCCCGGCGGCGGCGACACGGCGCGCCTTGCCGACGAGGCGCGGCGGCTCGACGCGGCGATCGCGGCACTCTGCAGTGAACTCGGCATCGCCGATCCCGCCGCGGCCGAGGCGCGACAGGTCCGCCAGCGCGAACTCGAACAGCAGCTCGCCCTGCACGAGGCACAGCGTGAGGCGCTGCTTGGTGGCGCCGACGAGGACTCGCTGCGCCTGCGCCTCGCCGGCATGCAGGGCCAGCGGCGCGAGTTGGCCGGGCGCGTCGAGACCCAGCCGACGGCGCCAGATGGGCCGGAGCTGCCGGCGGCGCGCCGCCTCCTGGCCGATGCCGAGCTCGAAGCCACCACGGCGGCCGAGGCACTCGAAACGCAGCGGAGCGCGGCCAGTGCCGCCGAGCTGGAACGCGAGCGCCTCGCCGCCGCCATCGCCGCGTCCGGCGCGCGGCTGGAAGGCGAGGAGGCCGGGGCCACGGCGCTCGCCGCCAGCGAGGCGCTCGCCGACGCCCTGGCGCGCCGCGACGTGCTGGCCGCCGACGTCGCCACCGCGGAAGCGCGGATGGAGGCGCAGCAGCCGGCCCTCATCGATGCCGACATCGAGCGCTATGGGCGTGCGCTGGACGTGCTGGAGCGCGAGCGGCAGCAGCTTCGAGAGGCGATCAGCGCACTGCGTGCGCGCCTGGAAACGCTGGGCGCGGACGGCATCGACGAGAAGCATGCGGCAGCCGTCGTCGGCGTCGACCAGGCCGAACGGCGCCTGGCCGAATGCCGCCTGCGCGCCGATGCACTGGCGCTGCTCACCAGCCGCCTGGAGGCCCGCCGCGAGGCCTTCACGCAGCGCCTCTATGCGCCGCTTCGCGAGCGGCTGGCGCATTATCTCGCAATCCTTTTTCCCGGGCCGGCGCTGGCCGTCGGCATCGACGCCCTGCGGCCCACGGCGCTGGCGCGCGACGGCTGCGAACTCGCGCTGGAAGCCTTGAGCCACGGCACCCGCGAGCAGCTCGGCGTGGTCGCCCGCTTCGCCTATGCCGACCTGCTCGCGATGGCCGGTCAGCCGACCCTGCTGGTGCTCGACGATGCCCTGGTGCACAGCGACGGCGAGCGCCGCCAGCAGATGAAGCGCATCCTCCACGACGCCGCCACGCGGCACCAGGTCCTCCTCTTCACCTGCCACCCCGAACACTGGCGCGACGCCGGAGCGCGCGTGATGATCGATCTCGCCCGCTTGGCCTGACCCGCGCCCCTGGCATGCCGGGCTCCAGCTCGGCGCTTTTCACGCCAGCTCGGCGCGCGGCGTTCAGCCGCGCAGCAGCGTCGTCACGATCAGCATTGCCACGCCGACGATCAGCGCCAGCACCACCAGCTTGACCCGGTGCGAGGCGCGCTGGTGGCTGCGTGGGTCGCCGGCAGCGCCGCGGGCGGCGGCAAGTTCGTCGGCGAAGCGCGTGGAGGGCTCGATGCCCGCCTCGCGCAGCAGGCGGCGGGCCTGGGTCAGGTCCTCGGCGCGGGTGATCGATACCTGCGGCCAGGAATTGCGGTCCGCAGGGCGCGAGTAGCTGAAGCGCTTCCAGTCCGCGCCCTGGTAGTCGCGGCGGTTCTGCACCGAGGTCTCGATGCCGTGCGCGGCCATCAGCTCGACGACGCGCTGCACGTTCTCGATCCGCGGCGAGGTGTAGATCTGGCGCATGTACCTATCCTAGCAGCCTGGTGGTTCAGTCCGCGTCGACCAGGCGCACCAGCCCTTCCTGCGCGGTGGAGGCGACCAGGCGCCCGTCCTCGCTGTAGATCATGCCGCGGGCGAGGCCGCGCGCGCCCTGCGCGCTGGGGCTGTCGCAGGAATAGAGCAGCCATTCGTCGACGCGGAACGGGCGGTGGAACCACATCGCGTGGTCCAGGCTTGCGACCTGCACGTGCTGCTGCAGGAAGGAGATGCCGTGCGGGAACATGGTGGTGCCGATCAGGTGGAAATCGGAGGCGTAGGCGAGCAGCGCGCGGTGCAGCGCCGGCTCGTCGGGCACCGGCTGCATGAGGCGGAACCACACCTGCTGGAACGGCGGGCGCTTGGGCGGGTCGAGCTCGTCGCGCGGATAGACGTGGCGGAACTCGAACGGCCCGGCGCGTCCGAACCAGCGCTGCAGCTTGGGCGAGAGCGCGGCCAGCTTCTCGGCGGGCAGTGGCGCCGGCGGCTCGAGGTCCTCCGGCCCGGGCACGCTCGGCATCGGCAACTGGTGCTCGACGCCGGGCTCGTCCTTCTGGAACGAGGCCGAGAAGTTGAAGATGGCCTGGCCGTGCTGGATCGCGGTCACGCGGCGCATCGAGAAGCTGCCGCCGTCGCGGGTGCGCTCCACGTTGTAGATGATCGGCTTGTCGACGTCGCCCGCGCGCAGGAAGTAGGCGTGCAGGGAATGCGCCGCGCGGTCCTCCGCCACTGTCTGCTGGGCCGCCGACAGCGCCTGGCCGAGCACCTGGCCGCCGAACACGTAGCGCGTGCCGATGTCGCGGCTCTGGCCGCGGAACAGGTTGTCTTCCAGGCGTTCCAGGCGCAGCAGCGCGAGGAGTTCGTCGACGGATGAGGGAGTCATGGCGGCCCGCGTCGGAAAGGGGCGGCAAGTATAGGGTGGCGACCGGCGTGGGTCAGGCGTCGAGACGCTCGAGCCCCGCGGCCCGCAGCACGCGCTGCCACGGGAACAGCGGCCCGGGATCGAGCCGGCGCCGCAGCAGGACGGACGGGTCGTCGCTGGCCGGCTCCAGGCGCCGGTCGAGATCTTCATGGCCGGCGATCCAGCGCAGCGACGCCAGGCGCTGGCGGAGATCGGCGAGCAGGTCCAGCAGCGCCGCGACCTGCGCTTCGGGGTAGGGCTCCTCGAAGCGCTGCTGGCGGCTGTCCGCCCAGTGCGGGTAGCGACCACGATTGACCAGCTCGATGCCGATCGAGCGCGCGTTCCAGCCGAAGCAGTGGTGCGCGATGCGCGCATCGGCCACGTAGCGCTCGATTCGGCCGTCGCGGTCGACGTAGTAGTGGCCGCTGTTGCCGGTGCCGCCGCCGGCATGCACGATGCGCTCGCCGTATTCGCGTGCCGTTGCGAGATCCGGCAGTTCGGTGCAGTGGATCACCACCAGGTCGATCAAGCCGACATCGCGTGCCGCGAGGCGGTCCTCGTAGGGGAGGGGGTTGGGGATGATCGGGATCTCGGCCATCAGCGAAGGCTAGCAGGCCGCCGCCACAATGCGGTACGAGCCCGGCCAGGCTGCGCGCGGCTGCGCCGCGCCCCTCATCCCGGCCTTCTCCCGCGAGGGGAGAAGGGGAAAAGCGCCCGGCATCGCTTCTTGGGAGTTCGGGCTCACGCCCGGCCGCTCCTGTCCTGCGCCTGCGGCAGCCGGAAAACATTGGCACCCGCCCGCGCCGCCCCTATGCTCTCCCGATTCCCGATTCCCGATTCCCGATTCCCGATTCCCGATTCCCGATTCCCGATTCCCGATTCCCGATTCCCGATTCCCGATGAAAGGCACCGTCATCCTCTCCCACGGGCTGGAAAGCGGCCCGCAGGCGACCAAGGTCAGCGCGCTGGCGGAGGTGGCCGAAGCCTGCGGCTGGGCCAGCCTGCGGCCGGACTACCGCGCCATCGACGGTGCCCGCGACGTGCGTGCCATCGGCGCGCGCACCGAGTCGGCACTGGCGCATGCGCCAGCGGCCGGGCGGGTGATCTTCGCCGGCTCCAGCATGGGCGCCTTCGTGTCGGGGCTCGCCTCGCTGCGGCGTGCCTGCGAGGGCCTGTTCCTGATGGCGCTGCCGGTCGACATCCCCGGCTACCCGCAGCGCTTCGACGCCGCCGCGGCGCCGATCACCATGGTGCACGGCTGGCGCGACGAGGTGTGCGCGGTCGAGGCCGCCATCGCCTTTGCCGGTGAGCGGCGAGCACGGCTGCACCTGGTCGACGACGACCATCGCCTCGGCGACCACGTCGCCTTCTGCGCGGCGATGTTCCGCGACTTCCTCGCCGGCCTCGGCTGACGTGGCGACGTTCTTTGCGACCTGCCCCAAGGGCCTCGAACTCCTGCTCCGCGACGAGCTCGCCGCGCTCGGCGCGGAAGGCGCGCGCGAGGCGCTCGCCGGGGTGCACTTCGAGGGCCCGCTGGAGGTCGCCTACCGCGCCTGCCTCTGGTCGCGGCTCGCCAGCCGCATCCTGCTGCGCCTCGCCGAGTTCGACGCCGCCGATGCCGATGCGCTCTACGACGGCGTGCAGGGCGTCGACTGGACCGCGCACCTGGCCGAGGGCGGCACGCTGGCGGTCGATGCGGTCGGCAGCAGCGCCGGCCTCACGCACAGCCAGTTCGTGGCGCTGCGCAGCAAGGATGCGATTGTCGACCAGCTCCGTGCCGAACGCGGTACGCGCCCGGATGTCGACACCGAGGCGCCTTCGGTGCGCGTCAACCTGCGCCTGCATCGCGGGCGCGCCACGCTGTCGCTGGATCTTTCCGGCGCGCCGCTGCATCGGCGCGGCTGGCGCCAAGGCCAGGGCGAGGCGCCGCTGAAGGAGAACCTCGCCGCGGCCATGCTGCTCCGCGCCGACTGGCCGGCGGTGTTCGCCGCGGGCGGCGCGCTGGTGGATCCGATGTGCGGCGCCGGCACCCTGCTGATCGAGGGCGCGCTGATGGCCGCCGACGTGGCGCCGGGCCTGCGCCGCGGGCATTACGGCTTCCTCGGCTGGGCCGGGCACGATGCCGCGCTCTGGGAGCGCCTGCTGGCCGAGGCGGAGGCGCGCGCGAGCGCCGGCCTGCGCGCGCTGCCGGCCCGCTTCTTCGGCCGCGACATCGACGGCACGGTGCTGAACGAGGCGCGCCGCAACGCGCAGGCGGCGGGCGTCGCCGGCTTCCTGCACCTCGCCCGCGGCGCCGCGGAAAGCCTCGCTCCGCCGGAGGAATGCAGCGGCTCGGGCCTGGTCATCTGCAATCCGCCCTATGGCGAGCGGCTTGGCGAACGCCAGGCGGTCGGCGCGCTCTACCACGCCCTCGGCGCGCGCCTGCGCAGCGGCTTCGGCGATTGGCGCGCAGCCATCATCATCGCCGACGACGAGCTCGGCCGCGCGCTCGGGCTGCGCCCCGACAAGCGCTATACGCTCTACAACGGCGCGCTGGAATGCCGCCTGCTGGTGTTCGACCCGGTCGCCCGGCCCGAGCGCGAGCACGTGGCGAAGCCGCTTGGCGAAGGCGCGCAGGCGGTGGCGAACCGCATCACCAAGAACCGCCGCCATCTCGGCCGGCGCCTGGAGCGCGAAGGCATCGCCTGCTACCGCATCTACGACGCCGACATCCCCGAATACGCGGCGGCGATCGACGTCTATACGGCCATCGAGCGCGACGGTGCGGGTGCGCCCGGAGAGTCCTTCCCGCAGATCTGGCTGCACCTGCAGGAGTACGCCGCGCCGCGCGAGATCCACGAGCACCTGGCCCGCGAGCGCCTCGGCGACCTGGTGCGCGCGGCGGCGGCGAGCTTCGACGTCCCGCGTTCCCGGATCGCGCTGAAGACGCGCCAGCGCGGCAAGGGCGGCTCCAGGTACGGCCGCTTCGACCGCCGCGGCGAGTTCCTGCTGGTGGAGGAGGGCGGGCTGCGCTTCCGCGTCAACCTGTTCGACTACCTCGACACGGGCCTGTTCCTCGACCACCGCCCGCTGCGCCTGCGCATCCGGCAATCGGCGCGTGGCAAGCGCGTGCTGAACCTCTTCTGCTACACCGCCACCGCCAGCGTGCACGCGGCCGCCGGCGGCGCGGCGTCGACCACTAGCGTGGATCTTTCCGCGACCTACCTGGAGTGGGCGACGGGCAACTTCACCGCCAACGGCCTCGGCGGGCCGGCGCACCAGCTGATCCAGGCGGATGCGATGCAATGGCTGCGCCACGACCGCGGCCACTACGACCTCGTCTTCGTCGACCCGCCCACCTTCTCCAACTCCGCGCGCGCCGGCGATTTCGACGTGCAGCGCCAGCACGTGGAGCTGCTGGAGCTGTGCGGCCGGCGGCTGGCGCCAGGCGGCCTGATCCTCTTCTCCAACAACCTGCGCCGCTTCAGGCTCGGCCGCGAGGCGCTCGCCGGTTTCGCGGTGCAGGACATCACGCCCGCGACCATCCCGCCCGATTTCGCGCGCAATCCACGCATCCACCAGGCCTTCGAGCTGCGCCTGCCGGGCCAACGCCGGTGACGACTCGCGGACGGTGCGACGGGCCTCGCAAATGTTTGTAAATACAGCGATTCATGGCGGATTTTCAGGTTCCGTTCACCCGCGCAACGCGAGCATCAGGGCCAGTCTGCAAGAGGTCTGCACCATGAAGAAATCCATCCGCAACACGGCGCTCGGCCTGCTTGCCGCGGCCGGCTTCATGCTGGCGCCGACGGCGTTCGCGGGCGGCCACGGCCACGGCCACGGCCACGTCAGCGTCGGCATCAGCCTGCCGGGAATCAGCGTCGGCTGGACCGACCGCGGCCATGGCCATCTCGGCATCGGGATCGGCGGCTACTATCCCTCGTACGGCTGGGGCGGTTCGGCCGGCTGGTACGGCGCGTCGTGGTACGGCCCGCCGGCCTACCCGGTGTACCGCTACCCGGTCAGCTACGGCTACTACTACGGCCCGAGCTCGTACGGCCCCTACTACCGCGGCCCCCGCGGCCACGGCCACTACGCGCCCAACTACCCGCGTTCGGCGTCGGTGCCGGCGTACAGGCCTTCAGGCGGCGGCTATTACCGCACGGGGTATGATCGCGGCGGCTACCACGATCGCGGCCGTCGTGGCGGCGGCTACTACGCACGCTGAGAGTTTGTGAAACAAAATCTCAGCCCGGCCAGGGACGGCCGGTCGCGAATCAAGCATGCAAGTGCTTGATTTGCGTGAGCGGGTACGGGCATGTACCGGGCCCGCGACTGAAAATTTGCGCAGGATGTGCAAATTTTCACAAGCTCTGGGCGCGGGCGCCCAGCCGGCCATGAAACGAAGCTGCGGCAGTCGCGAGGCTGCCGCAGCTTTTTCGTACCGGGATGCCTGGCAGCCCGCGGCGCCGCTGTATGATGCGACTTTCAGGCGCCGCGGCGGCCATGCATGACTGAATTCACCGGGCGGGACGGCACGCTGGTCTCCGACGAGCTGCCGGCGTGGACCTTCTTCCGGCAATGGCTCAAGAACCCGCGCGCGATGGCTTCGCTGTCGCCGTCAGGACGCCAGCTCGCCCGTGAAATGGTCGCGCAGATTCCGCAGCGCGCGCGCCGGGTGGTGGAGCTCGGAGCCGGCACCGGCGTCTTCACCCGGGCCCTGCTCGACCACGGCATCGCGCCACGCGATCTCCTCGTCGTGGAGCTCAACGCCGAGTTCCACCGGCTGCTGGAGCGCCGCTTCCCCGGCGTTGGCGTCGTCCACGGCGATGCGCGGGACCTGTGCGGGATCGCCGCGCGTACCGGCTTCGCCCACCCGGGTGAAGTCGATGCGGTGGTGAGCGGGCTCGGTTTCCTGGCCATGCCGCGGAGCGTGCAGCAGGCGATCCTCGAGGCCGTCTTTTCCGTGCTCGGCCCCGGCCGGCCGCTGATCCAGTTCACCTACGCGCCGAGGAATCCACTGCCGCAGGGCCTGCTCGACCGCCTTGGGCTGGACGTGCGCCGCGCCGGGTTCGCGTGGCGCAACATGCCGCCGGCGATGGTGTACGTCTATGCGCGCCGCCGCGCGCGTCCTTCGCGACGGAACGGAGTCGGCAGCATCGGCTGATCGCGGCGGGAGCGCGCGTCGCTCGCGCTACAATCGCGGTTCACTTCCGGTCATCGCGAGGACACCGTGGGCGAATCGCCGAATCCCGATTGGGCATCCCAGTGGCAGGCGCTCGCGCGCCCGTGGCTGGATGCCTGGACAGATATGGCGCAGCGCGCCAACCCCCAGGCCGCGCCGCGACGGCCCGACGGCTTCGAGCAGTGGTCGCGCCTGTTCGGTTCCGCCGGCGGCCAAGGCGAAACCATCGAGCGGATGCTCGAGGCCGCGCGCGGCCAGGCCGCCTTCATGCAATCCATGCTCGGCGCGCTCGCCGGCGGCCAGGGCCAGCCCGGCGCCGCGTGGGCGGACGCACTCCGCAACGGCCCGGCCAACCCGGCCCTGTTCGAGCACCCAATGGCGCGCGCGTTCCGCGAGGGCAGCCAGCAGTGGCAGCACGCGATGGAGTCGTTCACGCGCGGAGCGGGCAAGGGGCTCGATGCCGGCGAGGCGCTGCGCGCGCCGTTCGAGATGCCCGCCTTCGGCCTCCTGCGCGAGCACCAGGAACACTACCAGCGCGCCGGGCTCGCCTGGATCGACTACCGCGAGCAGCTCGAGCGCTACAACGCGCTGATGCTGGATGCGGCCAAGCGCGGCTTCGCCCATTTCGAACGCAAGCTCGCCGAGCGCGAGCAGCCCGGGCGCCAGATCGATTCCCTGCGCGCGCTCTATGACCTCTGGGTGGACGCGGCCGAGGAGGGCTATGCCGAGATCGCGCTGTCGCACGAGTTCCGGGAAGTCTACGGCGACCTCGTCAATGCGCAGATGCGCGTGCGCGCGCAGATGCAGAAGGAAGCCGAGCGGGTCGCTGCCGAGTTCGGCATGCCGACGCGCAGCGAGATCGACACGCTGGGCCAGCGCCTGCAGGAGCTGCGCCGCGAGTTGCGCAGGCGCGATGGTGCGACGGATCTGGCCGCCGAGATCGCCGCGCTGCGTGATGAAGTGGCGGCGCTGAAGGCCGCGCAGGCAGCAGCGCCTGCCGCGCATCCGCCCGAGGCCGCAAGCGAGGCCGACGGCGAAGTGTTGCGTCGCGTCGATTCGCCGCGACCGGCGCGCGGTGCCGCGCAGAAGCGCACAGCCGCAAGACCCGCGACCACGGGAGCCGCCGGCAGCTTCGCCTCGCGCATCGAGAAGTATGCCGAGAGCTCGCTCGGCAAGGGCCGCGCCACGCCCGTGAAGAAGGCGGCCGCAACCACTCCGGCCCGCACCGACAAGGCGAAATCCGTGCCTGCCGGCGCTACGCCGCGCCGCAGCAAGAAGGGAGGTCACTGATGGGCCCGCTCCGCATCGAGCCTGCCAAGGCGTTCGAGGAAGCCATGACGACCCAGCGCAAGCTCGCCGCCGCGCTGGACACCCTGCGCAAGGTCGACGACGTCGACTTCGGCGTCACCGCCAGGGACCCGGTCTATCGCGAGGACAAGATGGTGGTGTACCGCTTCCGCGGCGAGAAGAAGCCGACCGCCAAGGTGCCGATCCTGATCGTCTACGCCCTGGTCAACCGCCCCTACATGGTCGACCTGCAGGACGACCGCTCGCTGGTGAAGAACCTCCTTGCCCGTGGCGAGGACGTGTACCTGATCGACTGGGGCTACCCCGACGGCGCCGACCGATGGCTGACCCTGGACGACTACATCAACGGCTACATCGACCGCGCCGTGGACGCGGTCGCGCGCCACTGCGGCGTGCCGAAGGTCAACCTGCTCGGCATCTGCCAGGGCGGCGCCTTCTCGCTCTGCTACGCGGCAACCCACGCGGACAAGGTGAAGAACCTCATCACCATGGTCACGCCGGTCGATTTCCGCACGCCTGACAACATGCTGTCCAACTGGGTGCAGCAGATGGACGTCGACCTCTTCGTCGATACCCTCGGCAACGTGCCGGCGGACCTCATGAACCTGTGCTACCTGATGCTGAAGCCGGTGCGGCTCAACCAGCAGAAGTACGTCGGGTTGGTCGACATCCTCGACGACAAGGCGGAATTGGAGAACTTCCTGCGCATGGAAAAGTGGATCTTCGATTCGCCCGACCAGGCCGGCGAGGCGTTCCGCCAGTTCATCAAGGACTTCTACCAAGGCAACAAGCTGGTGCAGGGCGGGCTGAAGATCGGCCCGCACGAGATCCACCTCGGCGACGTCGGCATGCCGGTGCTCAACATCTTCGCCGAGCAGGACCACCTGGTGCCGCCGTCCGCCTCGCGCGTGCTCGGCGAGCACGTCGGCACCGACGACTACACGGCGATCGCCTTCCGCGGCGGGCACATCGGCATCTACGTGTCCGGACGCGCCCAGCGCGAGGTGCCGACGGCGATCCACGACTGGCTCGCCGCGCGCGCCTGAGCTTCCGCGCGGCGGGCGGGGGGCTCGCCGCGCATTCCCTGCGATGCGGTTCGTGGGCGGCTGCCTGTCGTCCGCACCGACTGTGCTTCCGGCGGAACGATGAACGACATTCTTTTCATTGCCTTCGGCGTGACCATCACGCCGTGGAAACTCGTGGGCCTGGTCGGCACGCTGCTCTTCACCGCGCGCTGGTTCGTGCAGCTCTACGCGACGCGCAAGCGCCGCCAGGTCACCATGCCGATGATGTTCTGGTACCTGTCCATCATCGGCAGCGTGATGACGCTGGCGTATTTCATCTGGGGCAAGAACGACGCCGTCGGCATCCTGCAGAACGCCTTCCCGATGTTCGTAGCCGGCTACAACGTCCTCGTGCACCTGCGTGGCCGTGGATCCGCCGCGGCTTGAGGAGGGCTGATCAAATCTCCTGCGTCATGCACTCGGCGCGGCGTCGGTCGCGACCAGGGTCGCTCCTACAGGCGAATCTTTGTAGAAGCCTGCTTGCAGGCGACCGGCGGCACGGAAGTATTCGCGCGGGCCGCAGGCTCGCGCTTCCGCAAGAGTGGCGACATTCTTCAGGCCCAGCTTGACCCGGGCACCCGGGGGCGCAGCCCCGGCTACATGCGGAACACGCCGAAGCGGCCCTGCTCGATCGGCGCGTTGAGGCTGGCCGACAGCGCGAGGCCGAGCACGCGGCGGGTGTCGGCGGGGTCGATGATGCCATCGTCCCAGAGGCGCGCTGTGGCGTAGTAGGAGTGGCCTTGGCGCTCGTACTGCTCGCGGATCGGCGCCTTGAAGGCGTCCTCTTCCGCCTGCGGCCAGTCCTTGCCGGCCGCTTCGAGGCCATCGCGGCGGACCGTCGCCAGCACGCTCGCCGCCTGCTCGCCGCCCATCACGGAAATCCGCGCGTTCGGCCACATCCACATGAACCGCCCGCCGTAGGCGCGGCCGCACATGGCGTAGTTGCCGGCGCCGAAGCTGCCGCCGATCACCACGGTGAACTTCGGCACGTGCGAGCAGGCCACCGCCGTCACCATCTTGGCGCCATCCTTGGCGATGCCGGCTTGCTCGTATTTCTTGCCGACCATGAAGCCGGTGATGTTCTGCAGGAACACCAGCGGCACGTTGCGCTGGTTGCACAGCTCGATGAAATGCGCGCCCTTGAGCGCGCTCTCGGCGAACAGGATGCCATTGTTGGCGACGATGCCAACCGGATAGCCGTGGATGTGGGCGAAGCCGGTGACCAGGGTCCTGCCGTAGCGCGCCTTGAATTCCTGGAGCTCCGAGCCATCGACGATACGCGCAATCACCTCGCGGATGTCGAACGGCTTGCGCGTGTCGCTCGGAACGCAGCCGTAGAGTTGCTCGCCCGGGTAGAGCGGCTCGCGCGGCGCGCGCAGCGCCAGCGGCATGGCCTTGCTGCGATTGAGGCTGGCGACGATGTCGCGGGCGATGGAAAGCGCGTGCGCATCGTTCTCGGCGAAGTGGTCGGCGACGCCGGAGATGGACGTATGGACGTCCGCGCCGCCGAGGGTTTCCGCATCCACCACCTCGCCGGTCGCAGCCTTCACCAGCGGCGGCCCGCCGAGGAAGATGGTGCCCTGTTCGCGCACGATGATGGTCTCGTCGCTCATCGCCGGCACGTAAGCGCCGCCGGCGGTGCACGAGCCCATCACCACCGCGATCTGCGGGATACCGGCGGCGCTCATGCGCGCCTGGTTGTAGAAGATGCGGCCGAAGTGTTCCCTGTCGGGGAACACCTCGTCCTGCAAGGGCAGGAAGGCGCCGCCCGAATCCACCAGGTAGATGCAGGGCAGGCGGTTCTCGAGCGCCACTTCCTGCGCGCGCAGGTGCTTCTTCACCGTCACCGGGAAGTAGGTGCCGCCCTTGACGGTGGCGTCGTTGGCGATCACCAGCACCTCGCCGCCATCGACGCGGCCGATGCCGGCGATCAGCCCGGCGCAGGGCGCCGCGCCCTCGTACATGCCGTGCGCGGCGAGCGGGGAGAGTTCGAGGAAGGGCGAGCCGGGATCGAGCAGCGCGCGGATGCGCTCGCGCGGCAGCAGCTTGCCGCGCGCGGTGTGCTTCGCGCGCGCCTTCTCGCCGCCGCCCTGCGCCGCCCTCGCCAGTTCCGTGCGGAGATCGTCGACCACCGCCTGCAGATGCGCGGCATTGGCCTTGAAGTCGGCGGAACGGGGATCGAGCTGCGACTGGATGCGGGGCATGGCGTGCGGAGTGGGCGGGACAAGAACGGAAGCATACGCCATCCGTACGCCGCCCCGCGCCAGCGTGCCATGTAGGAGCGCATCCTGCGCGCGACCCACGCGATTCGAAGCGTCGAGGTCGCGCACAGGGTGCGCTCCTGAAGCGTGCCTGCCTCGCAGGCGCGCGCCTGTGCGCGACCGGGGCCTGCACGACGGCAGAGCCCCGATCGCCTGTACGCAGGCTCGTACAAAAATCCGGTCGCCTGCACCCGGGCTCCTACGGAGGCGCGCTACGGGTTATTCCTTGACCGGCTCCTTGCGCGCGGCGTCTTTGGCGGCATCCTTGGTGTTCCTGGCGGTGTTGGCGATGTCGTGACCGACTTCCTTGGCCCCGGCCTTCACCTCGCGCCCGGCCGCCTTGGTGGCATCCCAGGCCCTGTTCGCTCCATCCTTGACGGCATTGCCGGTCTCGTGAGCCGCCTCGCGAGTCGCTTCGGCGGCGTCATGGCCGGCGGCCCTGGCTTCGTCCACCGCGCTGTCGGCGTGTTCGGCCGCGGCGTCGGCGGCTTCGTGGCTCTGCTGGCTGATGCTGTCCGCTGTCACCGCGGCCGTTGCGGCGGCGCGCTTCACCTCGCGATCGGCGACGGTGGCCTTCTCGTTGGCTTCCTGCTGGGCCGCGGCGGCCTGCTCGGCCTGTTGCTGGGCGTTGTCGCTGCAGGCGCTGAGGCCGCCGGCGAGGATGATGGCGAAGGCGAGCGGAGCGAGTTTCAGGTTGTGCATGGGTGTTCCCCCTCGAAAGCGCCGCCGGATGGCGGCCGTCGTGAATGCGCGGCAAACCCGCGCAGATCTTGTTGCCCGGGAATGCTCAGGCGAGTTCGATGGCGATGGCGGTCGCCTCGCCGCCGCCGATGCAGAGCGAGGCCACGCCGCGCCTGCCGCCCTTCTGCCGCAGCGCGTGGATCAGCGTGACCACCAGGCGTGCGCCGCTGGCGCCGATCGGGTGGCCGAGCGCGGTGGCGCCGCCATGCACGTTGAGCTTCTCGTGCGGAATGCCGAGTTCCTTGATCGGCGCCATGGCGACCACCGCGAAGGCTTCGTTGACCTCGAACAGATCCACGTCCTCGACCTTCCAGCCGGCCTTGTCCAGCACCTGCTTCAGCGCGCCGACCGGCGCGGTGGTGAACCACTCCGGTTCCTGCGACAAGGTCGAGTGGGCGACGATGCGCGCCAGCGGCTGGACGCCGTGCCGGGCGGCTTCCTCCGCGCTCATCAGCACGGTGGCGGCGGCGCCGTCGGAAATGCTGGAGGAGCTGGCCGCGGTGACGGTGCCGTTCTCCTTGCGGAAGGCGGGCTTCAGGGTCGGGATCTTGGCGACGTCGGACTTGCCCGGCTGCTCGTCGGTGGCGACCTCGACCTCGCCCTTGCGCGTCTTCACCGTCACCGGGACGATCTCGTCGGCGAAGGCGCCGGAGGCGATCGCGGCCTGCGCGCGCCGCACCGATTCGGTGGCGTAGGCGTCCTGCTGCTCGCGCGTAAAGCCGTATTTGTCGGCGCAGCTCTCGGCGAAGATGCCCATGGACTTGCCGTCGTAGGGATTGGTCAGGCCATCCCAGGCCATGTGGTCGACCGCCTCGAAGCTGCCGTAGCGGTTGCCGGTGCGCGAGTTGGGGAGCATGTGCGGCGCGTTGGTCATGGACTCCATGCCGCCGGCGACGACGGTGGTGGCGGAGCCCGCCTTGATCAGGTCGTGGGCGAGCATGATCGCCTTCATCCCCGAGCCGCAGACCTTGTTGATGGTGGTGCAGCCGACCGCGGGCGGCAGCCCGGCGGCCAGCGCCGCCTGGCGCGCCGGCGCCTGGCCGAGGTTGGCCGGCAGCACGCAGCCCATGATGACCTCGGAAACATCGGCCGGCGCGACGCCGGACTGCTCCAGCGCGGCGCGAATCGCGGCGGCGCCGAGGGTCGGCGTCGGCACGCCGGTGAACTGGCCGAGGAAGGAACCGATGGCGGTGCGCTTGGCACCGACGATGATGATGTCGGACATGGGAGGCCTCATTGCGGGTCGGCGCGCTGCGCGCCAGGGAACCGGCCGATTATCACCGCCCCGCTGCATCGCGGCAAAGGGGTGGGAGCGCGGGCGTCCCGCCCGCATGCGGGCCGGAGGCCCGCAATCCGATGGCGCATCGCGCGGGGTCTACATCCGGATGTCGTGGTACTCGATGGGTTGGCGGGACGCTTCCGGCCAGCGCATGGCTTCCGCGAGCAGGATGCACTCACGCTGCTCGGCAGCGCCGGAAGCCGGGCTCTCGGGAGGCGGCAACGGGATGGGCGGATTGCGAGGTGACCCCTTCCGGTTGCGGAAGGCTTCCTCAGCTATTCGGATCAGCCAGACGTCGGAGTCCATCGAAATCCCGCTCACGCTTGAACAACCCAAAGTACTGCCGGACCTTGTCGAAATCCAGCGTGTCCCAGTTGTTGGTCATCAGGCGCTGGATGTCCACCAGGTCCTGCAGGCGTCGCGGATTGTTGTGGAAGGCCTGAATCTTCAGGCCCATGAGATCCTCGACCTGGATCACGGGCATGAGTTTGCCCTCCACTTCGACAGGATCTGCACGCTCGAGCATGCCGAGGCTGATGGGACGCCGGGCATGCTGGAAGTCCGCGCGTATGCCGCCGATCACGTAGCTGCTGAATTCGGAGTTCTCGGTGACCACCTCGGCTTCACGCTGGTGCATCAGCGCGCGCAACCTTTCCACCATGTCGCCGCGGATCAGGAAGTCGATGTCCGCGGTCGCACGCGGAAAGCCACGCGGACCCAAGGCGAGGCCGCCAGAGGGTGAGCTTCGCCATCGCGGTCAACCCTTGCCGTGGAACAGCTCGCGTCCGATCAGCATGCGGCGGATCTCGTTGGTGCCGGCGCCGATCTCGTAGAGCTTGGCGTCGCGCAGCAGGCGTCCGGTGGGGTACTCGTTGATGTAGCCGTTGCCGCCGAGCGACTGGATCGCCTCCAGCGCGACCTTCACCGCGTTCTCGGAGGCGTGCAGCAGGCACGATGCCGGATCGATGCGCGAACGCTCGCCGCGATCGTAGTTCTGCGCCACCATGTAGGCGTAGGCGCGCGAGGACTGCAGCGCCGTGTACATGTCGGCCACCTTGGCCTGCATGATCCCGAAGCTGCCGATCGGCGCATTGAACTGCTTGCGCTCGCGGAGGTAGGGCAGGGTGGCGTCGAGCGCCGCCTGCATCAGGCCGAGCGGGCCGCCGGAGAGCACCAGGCGCTCGGTGTCGAGGCCGCTCATCAGCACCCGCACGCCCTCGTCGATCTCGCCGACGCGGTTTTCGTCCGGGATCTCGCAGTTGTCGAACACCAGTTCGCAGGTGTTGGAGCCGCGCATGCCGAGCTTGTCGAGCTTCTGCGCGGTGGTGAAGCCCGGCATGCCCTTCTCGACCAGGAAGGCGGTGATGCAGCGGCTGCCGGCACGGCGGTCGGCGGTGCGCATGTAGACCAGCAGCACGTCTGCTTCCGGGCCGTTGGTGATCCACATCTTGGAGCCGTTGGCGAGCCACGCGTCGCCCTTCTTCTCGGCGCGGCAGCTCATCGAGCCGACCACGTCCGAGCCCGCGCCGGGCTCACTCATCGCCAGCGCGCCGACGAACTCGCCGCTGCACAGCTTAGGCAGGAACTTGCGCTTCTGCGCCTCGGTGGCGTTCTTGAAGATGTTGTTGACGCACAGGTTCGAATGCGCGCCGAAGGAGAGCCCGACCGAACCCGAGGCGCGCGAGATCTCCTCCATGGCCACCATGTGCGCGAGGTAGCCCATCTCCGAGCCGCCGTAGTCCGCCGACACGGTGATGCCGAGCAGCCCCATGTCGCCGAATTTCCGCCACAGGTCCGACGGGAACGCGTTGTCGCGGTCGATCAGGTCCGCACGCGGCGCGATTTCCTTCTCCGCGAACGCATGCACCGTTTCGCGCAGGAGGTCGAGGTCTTCACCGAGGGGAAAGGTCATTTCAAGGCCGGGAATCGGGAATCGGGAATGGAAGAGCCGGGAGTTGGGAATCGTTCGAGTACGTTTCGAGGATGCAGCGTGCCAGGATCCCTGCGCCGTCATGCCCGCGAAAGCGGGCATCCATTGAAAAGCGGGCTCCGGGAACGGGAACAGGGTTACAGGATCGCTGCTTCTGACGATTCCCTATTCCCTATTCCCTATTCCCGGCTCCCCAATCACTGCCCCCGCATGCGCCCGAGGAAGCGCGGGCCGCTGCGGCTGGAGTGGGGGAGCTTGAGCTTGCCGATGGCGTTGATGCGTTCCTCGGCCATGCGGTCGGCGGCCTTGTAGGTCGGGATGCCGTCGCGCTGGGCGATGTCGAAGATGCGGCCGAGGTTGTAGTAGATCGAGCGCATCATGCGCATCGCGCGCTCGCGGTTGTAGCCGTCGATCTCCAGCGACACGTTCATCACGCCGCCCGCGTTGACCGCATAGTCCGGCGCGTACAGCACGCCGCGGCGGTCGAGTTCGTCGCCGATGGCATCGGTGGCGAGCTGGTTGTTGGCCGGGCCGCACACGACCTTGGCCTTGATGCGGTCGATGGTCTGCTCGTTCAGCGTGCCGCCGAGCGCGCAGGGGCTGTAGACATCGGCGTCGACGTCGTAGATCTCGTCCAGGCCCACATCGGTGCAGCCATGTTCTTCCACGGCCGTCTTCACGCGATCCTTGTGGATGTCGGTGACGAACACCTTGGCGCCCTGCTCGCGCAGGAGCTTCACGAACTCCATGCCGACGTGGCCGAGGCCCTGCACGGCGTAGCTGTAGTTGCCGACTTCCTCGTTGCCGAACTTGTGCTGCAGCGCCGCCATCAGGCCCTGCAGCGAGCCGTAGGCGGTGAACGGCGAGGGATCGCCCGAGCCGCCGTGCACCTGGTGCACGCCGGTGACGAACTCGGTCTCGCGGAACACGTATTCCATGTCGTTGACGTCGATGCCGACGTCCTCGGCGGTGATGTAGCGCCCGCCCAGCGAATCGACGAAGCGGCCGAAGGCGCGGAACAGGGCCTCGGACTTGTCGTGCGCCGGATCGCCGATGATCACTGCCTTGCCGCCGCCGAGGTTGAGCCCGGCCACCGCGTTCTTGTAGGTCATGCCGCGCGACAGGCGCAGCACGTCGTTCAGGGCTTCCTCCTCGGTCTTGTACGGCCACATGCGCAGGCCGCCCAGCGCCGGGCCGAGCACGGAGTTGTGGATCGCGATGATGGCCTTGAGGCCGGCATCCTTGCTGTGGCAATACACGACCTGTTCGTGGCCGGTCTGCGCGATGGTGTCAAAGATCATGGGAGCTCCGGAAAGCATGCGCCAGCCCGGCGCGGCGGAGTGCCGCGTGGCTCGCGCAGGAAGGATGCGGGGGAATCGGCCCCCGCCTGTTGAAGCATGGCGCCCGGCCGGATTTGCCCGGCCCCGCCAGCCGGCGCATTGTAGCCGCGCGGCCGGGGCCATGCGACAGGGCCGACATGGGTCACGCGCGAGCGCGCTCCCTACCAAAGCGTGCGGCGCCGTAGGAGCGCACCCGGGCGCGACCCGATCCGTGCATGGCGCGCAAGGGTGTGACGCATGTCACGCCGCCGACGTGCGCGCGGCCGCGCGGCTGCCGTGGCGTGGTCGATTGAGCCCCCGCGCCTGAACGTCGAGAATGCCCGCTGGTTCCCACCCGAGAGGCAAGTCCATGTTCGAATCCCGTATCGCCCGTGCCGCCATGCTGGTCGCCTGCCTGTTCCTCGCCGCCCCGGCGCTGGCCCGCGCCGACGCCAAGGCCGACCTGCTCGCGGCGCAGCAGAAGATGATGGACAGCCGCTTCATCACCGAGATCGTCTCCACCAGCGACGGCGACGACACCCGCGTGGAGGGCCGCTTTGACACCATGAAGCGCATCCACATGGTCACCCCGCAGGCGGAAATCATCGTGTTGCCGGAAGGCACCTGGATGAAGACCGGGGATTCCTGGATGAAGTCGCCCATCGACATGAGCAACATGATCAAGAGCTTCATGCCCGACGTGGCCTCCGATCTTGCCAACACCATCAGCAACGTGAAGGACGAGGGCATGCAGAAGGTGGGCGACCTGTCGCTGCGCGCCATCAGCTACGACCAGGAGATGAGCGTGATGGGGCAGACGGTGAAGTCGCACAACACGGTCTACCTCGACGGCACCGGCCGCGTGGTGCGCTCGAAGAGCACCGGCACCGCCATGGGGCAGACGACGTCCAGCGTGCAGTCGATCCGCTACGACGACTCCATCCGCGTGCAGGCGCCGAAGTGACCGCGCCACTCGCATCGGGCGGCGCGTAGCCGCCGCGCGCGGGCGGGAGGCGCGGCTGCCCCGTCCTGCCCGCGCGCTACAATCGGGGAATCGAGTTGCAAGCGAGTCCCCCATGAGCCAGCCAGCCAGCCAACTTCCCGCCCGCGAGGCGCAGGCGGACGCCACGCCGCTCCGCTTCGTCACCGCGGCCAGCCTCTTCGATGGCCACGACGCGGCCATCAACATCATGCGCCGCATCATCCAGGCGCAGGGCGCGGAGGTCATCCACCTCGGCCACAACCGCTCGGTCGAGGACGTGGTGCGCGCGGCGCTGCAGGAGGACGCGGACGCCATCGCGCTGTCCAGCTACCAGGGCGGCCACGTCGAATACTTCAAGTACATGGTCGACATGCTGAAGGAGCGCGGCGCCGGCCACATCCGCGTCTTCGGCGGCGGCGGCGGCACCATCACGCCCGAGGAGATCCGCGAACTCGAAGCCTACGGCGTCGAGCGCATCTACCACCCCAACGACGGCATGAAGCTGGGCCTCGTCGACATGATCGAGGATGTGGTTCGCCGCGCAGCGGCGAACCGTGATTCGGGATTGGGGATTGGGGATTCGTTAAAGCCCGGCATCGGCCAAGCCATCAACATCGATGATGAGATCGCGGTCGGACGCATGCTGAGCGCGCTCGAGGATGGCGAGTTCAGCGACGCCGAACTTGCGAAGTTGCGCAAGCAGTGGGCGCGCGGCTCTTCCGATTCCCGATTCCCGATTCCCGATTCCCGGATTCCCACGACCCCGGTCGTGGGAATCACAGGCACCGGCGGCGCCGGCAAGTCCTCGGTAGTCGACGAGCTGCTGCTGCGCTTCCTGCACGCCTTCCCGGAGATGCGCATCGCCGTGCTCGCGGTCGACCCGACCCGCCGCCGCTCCGGCGGCGCGCTGCTCGGCGACCGCATCCGCATGAATTCGCTGCGCAGCCATCGCGTCTTCATGCGCTCGATGGCCACCCGCCGCCAGCACGCGGCGACCAATGAGGTGCTGAAGGACTGCATCGCGTTCCTGAGGAGCCAGCCCTACGACCTGGTCATCGTGGAAACCGCCGGCATCGGCCAGTCCGACTCGGAGATCGTCGACCTCGTCGACTTCCCGGTCTACGTGATGACCAGCGATTACGGCGCCGCCAGCCAGCTCGAGAAGATCGACATGATCGACTTCGCCGAGCTGATCGTGCTCAACAAGTTCGACCGCCGCGGCGCCGAGGACGCGCTGCGCGACGTGCGCAAGCAGTGGAAGCGCAACCGTACCGCCTTCGCCATCAAGGACGAGGATCTGCCGGTCTACCCGACCATCGCCAGCCAGTTCAACGACCCGGGCGTGACCTGGATGTTCGTGAACCTGTGCCGCCTGCTGCGCGAGAACAAACGGGGTCAGAGTCATTTTTCGAGCGATGATGCAGGCAAGGGCGCGAGGCAGGGGTCGAAAAATGACTCTGACCCCGTTTTCCCGCCTCATTGCGACTTCACTCCGCAGCTCGACACCAGCCTCAAGGAACCCCGCGCTACGGTGCTGATCCCCGGCAGCCGCGTGCGCTACCTCGCCGAGATCGCCGAGCAGGGCAGGGCCATCAACGCCCGCGTCGAATCGCAAGCCGAGATCGCCGACCGCGCGCAGAGCTACTGGCAATCCCTGCGCGACCTCGGCGATGAGGCGCTGCCGAAGGCCTTGGACCTGTACGACTCTTCCGACGTCATCCCCGCGAAAGCGGGGATCCATGTTCATGGTGGCGACGAGGGTGAAGCGCCAATGGATTCCCGCGTCCGCGGGAATGGCGACGCTGCGGACCGCACCCTCCTCACCCTCCGCCAGCGCTACAACGACGCCATCCACTCGCTCGATTCCGACGCGCTGAAGCTCCTGCGCGACTGGCCCGCGCGCCTCAAATCCATCACCGACGACGTCAACGAATACCAGGTGCGCGGCAAGGCCATCCGCGTCGAGAACTACCGCGAATCGCTCTCGCACCAGAAGATCCCGAAGATCGCCGCGCCGACCTACCGGAGCTGGGGCGAACTCCTCGTCTTCCTGCAGAAGGAGAACCTGCCCGGTTCCTACCCCTACACCGGCGGCGTCTATCCCTACCGTCGCAGCGGCGAGGACCCGATCCGCATGTTCGCCGGCGAAGGCACGCCCGAGCGCACCAACCGCCGCTTCCATTACCTCAGCCAAGGGCTGCCGGCGGCGCGCCTGTCGACCGCGTTCGACTCGGTCACGCTCTACGGCGAGGACCCGGCGCCGCGCCCGGACATCTACGGCAAGATCGGCAACTCCGGCGTCAACATCCCGACGCTGGATGACATGAAGAAGCTCTACTCGGGTTTCGATCTCTGCGCGCCGACCACCAGCGTCTCGATGACCATCAATGGCCCGGCGCCGATCATCCTGGCGATGTTCATGAACACCGCCATCGACCAGCAGGTGGAGAAATACCTCCGCGAAGACGCCGACCGCTGGGCCGAGGCGGAGCGGAAGATCGCGCAGCTCTTCGAGGGCCGCGAGCGCCCGCGCTACCAGGGCGACCTGCCGCCCGGCAACGATGGCCTCGGCCTCGCGCTGCTCGGCCTTACCGGCGACCAACTCGTGGATGCGGCGACCTACGCCCGCATCAAGGCGCATACCCTCAAGACCGTGCGCGGCACCGTGCAGGCCGACATCCTGAAGGAGGACCAGGCGCAGAACACCTGCATCTTCTCGACCGAATTCGCGCTGCGCATGATGGGCGACATCCAGCAGTACTTCGTCGACCACGGCGTGCGCAACTTCTACTCGGTGTCGATCTCCGGCTACCACATCGCCGAGGCCGGCGCGAACCCGATCAGCCAGCTCGCCTTCACGCTGTCCAACGGCCTCACCATCGTCGAGTACTACCTCGCCCGCGGCATGAGGATCGACGACTTCGCGCCGAACCTGTCGTTCTTCTTCTCCAACGGCATGGACCCGGAATACACCGTCATCGGCCGCGTCGCCCGCCGCATCTGGGCCCGCGCCATGCGCGAGCGCTACGGCGCCAACGAGCGCAGCCAGATGATGAAGTACCACATCCAGACCAGCGGCCGCTCCCTGCACGCGCAGGAAATCCAGTTCAACGACATCCGCACCACGTTGCAGGCGCTCTACGCCCTGTTCGACAACTGCAACAGCCTGCACACCAACGCCTACGACGAGGCCATCACCACGCCGACCGAGGAAAGCGTGCGCCGCGCCGTCGCGATCCAGATGATCATCAACAAGGAACTCGGCCTCAACTTCAACGAGAACCCCTGGCAGGGCAGCTTCGCCGTCGAGTACCTCACTGACATGGTCGAGGAAGCCGTCTACAAGGAGTTCGAGGCCATCAGCGAGCGCGGCGGCGTGCTCGGCGCCATGGACACCATGTACCAGCGCGGAAAGATCCAGGAGGAGTCGCTGTATTACGAACACAAGAAGCACGACGGCTCCCTGCCGCTGGTCGGCGTCAACACCTTCCTGCCCAAGGAACACGGCGGCGAAGTCGCCACCGAGATCGAGCTGATCCGCTCCACCGAGGAAGAGAAGGCGCAGCAGATCGAGAACGTCCGCCGCTGGCAGGCCAACCGCAACGCGCTAGCGCCCTCAGGCGAGACCGACCACTCGCATGAGATCGATTCCACGGACGACGCGCAGAACGCCGCGAGCGCCGCCTCCAACTCCGTTCCCCCCCGCATCGGGTCCGGGGCAGGCTCTGAGCGTAGCTCGCCAACGGCGAGCAAAGTCGAAGGGCAGGGTGCCCAAGGCCACGGCCTGCGCTACCTCCAGGACACCGCCCGCGACCGCCGCAACGTGTTCGAGGCGCTGATTGAAGCCGTGAAGACGCATAGCCTCGGGCAGATCAGCCATGCCCTCTATGACGTGGGTGGGGAGTATCGGAGGAATATGTGAGGCGTCGGAGGTCGGAGAGCGCAACGAACCTCACGACGTCATGCCCGCGAAAGCGGGCATCCATTGAGAACGGTGCTGAGAGCCCGTCGTCGTGATATGACGATCAACAAAATCCAGCGCAGCCAGCCTGAAGTGTGGCAAGGATCGAGGTAGCGGAGCCGTGCCCATCATCTCGACCTTCTTCGGCATCATTGTGCGGATGTACTTCGACGACCACCCGCCACCGCACATCCATGTCGAATACCAGGGCCGTGAAGCCCTCATCGCGCTTGCGGACGGCACTGTCCTCAAGGGCTCCTTGCCTACGCGAGCACTCGTGCTGGTGCATCAATGGTGCCTCGACCACCGATCGGAGCTGGCGCGAAATTGGACAAAGGCACAGGCTCTGCAACCGCTGAGCCGCATTCCGGGAGCCGACAATGATTAAGTTCGTTGCCATCGAACCCAGGGGCGGAGCCAAGCTTCTCCTGCGCTTCTCCGATGGCACCTGGGGTATCCACGATTTTTCCAGATACCTCGAAGCGGGCACTGAGATGACCCTGCCTCTGCGCGATCCGCAGTTCTTCGCCAGCCACTTCATCGAGGCCGGCGCACTGGCCTGGCCCAACGGCTTCGATCTCAGCGCCGAGTCGCTGCACAGGAAGCTTCGGGAGCGCAACGAGCTTCGCCGCGAAGCCGATGCCGCATGATGTACAGCGGAACCGCGCGTTGACGTTCGCGTCGGGCGGATGCGCACTGGGGAGGAAGGGGGAACAAGATGGCCGTACCTACCTACGACAGATTCATCGAACCCGTGCTGCGCTTCCTTGCCGCGCATCCGGAGGGCACGCGGGCGCGTGAGGCACATGAAGCGGCCGCCGACCTGCTCGGTCTGGATGATGAGGATCGGAGCCTGACTGTTCCGACCGGCCAGCCCCTCTATAACAATCGTGCCGGCTGGGCACACGACCGCCTCAAGCGCGCCGGGTTGTCGGCCAGCCCCAAGCGTGGAATCTGGCAGATCACCGACGAGGGCAGACAGTTCGTGGCTGCGCATCCGGGTCCCTGGAGCGCGGCGAAGGTGCAGGAAATCGCGCGAGGCTATCTGGATGTACGCCTACGCCAGCAGGACGCGGCCGCCCCGCTGGACGGCGAAGTCGCCCAACTGCCAACGGCAGAGCTTGAGAGTCCGGACGATCGCCTGCTGACCGCGCTTACGGAAATCCGCGCCTCGGTCAATGCAGAACTTCTGGAACTGCTCGCCCGGGTCACGCCCAAGTACTTCGAAACCGTCGTTCTCGATGTCTTGCACAAGCTCGGCTACGGCACGAGCCGCAGTGACCTACAGCGCGTCGGCGGCAGCGGCGACGCCGGCATCGACGGCGTCATCTCCCTGGACCGCCTCGGCCTCGAAAAGGTTTATGTCCAGGCGAAGCGCTGGCAAGGTGTGGTCGGCCGACCCGACATCCAGGCGTTCTACGGCGCGCTCGCCGGACAGCGCGCCAACAAGGGCGTGTTCATCACCACCTCCAGCTTCACCGCTCAGGCGATCGACTTCATCCGCTCCGTTGAGGGCACCCGGATCGTACTGGTGGACGGAACGATGCTCGCGAGCCTGATGATGGATCACGAGGTGGGCGTCACCTCGCAGCGGGTGCGGGTGCCCAAGATCGACAGTGATTATTTCGATGAGTGAAGGAATGGCAGTCGATCATGTGTATTAATTGCCTTCGTCCTTACATCCGTCCCTATGTCCCTCGTCCCCTATAGCCCTCGTCGGAATGCGTTTGAATGTGCTGGTGAAGGCGGTGGCATATTTCCTGAGGCAGATCAGCCATGCATCGTATGAGGCGGGTGGGGAGTATCGGAGGAATATGTGACTCCTGAAAGGACAGGGTGCGCCATATGTGAGCGCCTTCGTTGAGGTTAAACGCAATGCTTCAAGAAATCTCGTTTCAGTTCGGGTCTTCGCCTGGAGCGGCCCCGCTCGAGCTCAACCTCGGCCGCATTGGAGTATTTGTAGGACCAAATAATTCTGGAAAAAGCTTGTTGTTACGCGAACTCATGCAGGCGATACGACAAGGAGGTCCACAGCAGTCTGCGAATATTCTCCATTCGTTAGTCGTGCCTCAGTTTTCCGAACAGGAGGCAATTCGACTCGTCGAGGGGAGGACCGACGCTGCGCAGACTGCACGACTTCAACCGGGGCAAGTCCACCTTTGCAGTTACGATCCTGTAAGTGGGGAGCATAGTGCCCATAACATTCAGCGTGATCAAGCGCTGCACTTTCTCACTGACCCCAATCCTGAGCGTCGGCAGCACGCTCTTACACACATTCTCTCTCATTACGCGATGGCGCTCGACGGCTCGACGCGTCTAAGGATTTTAGACACGCGATCTGCCGAGGGTGAGCTGCAGCGACCAACTCACGTGTTGGGCCGTCTATTCGCCAATGATGCGTTGCGAGCTCGCGTGCGGAACATCGGATTTCGAGCGTTTGGCAAATACCTGGTGATCGATCCCACTTCAATGGCTCGTCTAGAGGCGCGCTTGGCCGATCGTGCACCGCTCGACGAGCTTGAAGAGCAGGCGCTTGACGCGCGCGCGCGCGGGTTTCACTCCTCGGCTCTCCCGCTGGCCAGTGCAAGCGATGGAGTGAAGGCGTATCTAGGGATGATCGCTGCTTCCTACTGTACGGACCACCGACTCGTGCTTATCGATGAGCCGGAGGCGTTCCTGCATCCGCCGCTTGCTCGTGAACTGGGAAGGGAGCTTGCCCAATCCGGTGCTCAAGCGAATGGCACAACACTCGTAGCAACACATAGCGCCCACTTCCTGATGGGCTGCGTCGAATCGGGCGCAGCCCTCGATATTGTGCGCCTCACTTACGATGGCACCGTAGGGACTGCGCGTGTCCTTCGGGCGCCCGACCTATCAGATCTAATGCGAGATCCGTTACTGCGTTCGACAGGCATGTTAAGTGCCTTGTTCCACGCGTCCGCCGTCGTTTGTGAGGGAAACCTGAACCGCGCGGCGTACGAAGAGATTAATCGACGATTAGAAGAGGCCGGTATTCGCGCGTGCAAAGACGCGATCTTTCTGAGCGCGCACGGCAAGGACGCGCTCCACAGAATTGTTAGCCCGCTGAGAAAGCTCGGGATTCCTGCAGCGGCCATCGCTGATTTGGATATTGTGCAAGAAGGTTCGCTTGGTGAGCTTTTGAAGGCCTGCGGCATGCCGGAAGGGGTGTGGCAGTCCAAGCGAGATGTGGCATCACGTGTGGCTGAAGCTTGCAGGCGCCATGGCGTCACGCTAAAGCAGGTTGGAGTGGAAGGTGCGCCACTCGAGGCGCGCGACGCGTTGCGTGTACTCGTCCGTGAACTGCGACAGTGGGGGCTGTTCTTGGTTCCTGTGGGGGAACTTGAGCATTGGTTGCCTAGTCTTGAAATAACTTCTCGGACGAAGCGGGGCTGGCTATATGGGTTGTTCGATATGCTTGGTGGCGATCCAGCAAGCGGAAGTTACGTGCGTCCAGCCCAAGACGATGTTTGGGCATTCATCGGTGATCTCGCTACGTGGGTAGCGGATCAGGCGCGTGCGGGTATGCCGGCGTAAGGGCGACAAAAAATAGGCAAAAAGGCTCAGATTATGAGGTTTCCTGCGTTTTTCACAGCACGGGAGCCGGTAAGGGCTCCACAGCTTCCGCCTCTTCTTCAAGCCGCTCAAGAACCTTGAGCGCATGCTTGCACTGCAGGTCACTCGGCAGCTGACGAGGGATCGAGGCACAGACCTGCAGGATCTGCCGGTCTTTTAGCGAAAGCTTTTGCTGCGCCACTCCCTTGATGAGGACTTCACGCCAGAACGGGCCGCCGCGCTTCACCACAGCGGTTTGCGCGGCGATGCCGTCGAGTTCCTGCTTCCTGCGCCGTTGATCGCGCTCGTTGGCTCGCGCCGATTCGAGGAGGGTCAGGCAGCTGTCGAAGTCCGAACCGTAGTCGAGCTTGCGTGTGGCGATGGTGTTCCAGCATGCCTGTTGCTTGGCCCATTCGGACATGTTCCGCATGTTCACGATAGGATGGGTAATCACGTAATGTGCTTCCGCAGCGGCGAGAAGAAGTGCCCTTACCAGCGCATCCGGGACAACTTGTCGCCGCCAGATCGTGTCTAGGTCCAGCACCTGGTTCCCACGGGGCGCGTCGTGGAAGACCTTTGCCATCGCGTAGGTCACGATGTTGGCCCGGTAGCCGCCTTCGTACCATGACTGCTTCGGGACTTCCGTTTCGAGTCTGCGGAAGATGATTGCCTTGGCTATGAGCCGGCGGTACCAGAGTTCGTCGAACCTGGCTTCGTTTTTCGACCAAGCTTCGCCGACTTCTCGTGCAAACTCGGCAAAATTCTTCTGTGCACCCTTGGACACGACGTGTGGCCTGCCACTCGCCGAGAACTCGAACTTTGCGAGATCAGTCTTGCTGAACAATTGTGGTTTCGGATACTCGAGCTCGAATTTCTTCAGCTGTGCGGGCGTAAGGCCGCTACGCGCGTTTAGATATTGGCCTCGCGAACGTTCATAAAACCACTTGCTGTCGTGTCGGACTCCCTCCCGCGCCGCGAAGATCACGTGTCGGGAGAACTGCTCCATGCGGATGTGAAACGGATGGTTTGAGAAGAAGTCGGCGGCGTTGACCTTGTTCTGGGTATTCGCGTACTCCGAGATCTTCGGAACGATTTCTTCGGATCGCTCCGGAGGGACGATCGTCAGCTTCATCTGCACGAACACCTCGGGTAGCTGGCTCGCTGCTGGTTTGAGGGCGGCATGGATGGATCCCGTGGTCTGCGCGCCGTTGACGATCTGCAGATTGGTGATCGAGCTGATGGCGAGTCCCTCGCGCGTCCTGACGCAATCGACATGTTCGGCCGTGGCCGACAAGCCGTTGTTATACGGGAAGAAGAGTTCCGGCTCCTCCCTTATGGTCTTCTGGATCCCCTTGTTGGTCTTCGCGCGTGCCTGCAGGAACGATCTCACGTTTGCTTCGAGGAGCCTCGGCCCCCATCGATCATAGATCGCGGCAAGCTGCTCTCCCGGGACTATCATGAGATAGCTCTCCAGTGCGGCATCGCTCTGTGAGGCCTTGAGCGCCGGCAGGGCGGCACCGAAATCGTCGGCGAAGTCGATGACGATGTCTTCGCGGGCTTGACCGGAACGATCAAAGCGTTCGAAACGCGCGAGATCCCAGACCGACCAAGTGATCGGCACATCGCCAGCGTCGGTCAGCTTGACGGTGTCGTCCTTGCCGATGTACTGCCGGTTCGAGACGAGAATCAGCTTCACTCGGCTTACCTGGGACCAGACGCCGATCATGAGATCCGAGAGTTGGAAGCCCGGGTTTGCCTCACTAAGAGAATCACGAAATTCTTCGGTGCGGGCCTTCTTCAGGAAGCGGACCAGTGGGTTGAGAATGGGTGGTACGTCATTCTTGACGAATGTTTGAACCTCATCCGAGTCGACGAAATCACAGACGATCAGCCCGAGGACGCCATCGGAGTCGCGCGGGTCTCCAGCGTATCCGTCGATTCTCAGCTTCTGGGCGCCTTCGCCGCTCTCGTAGAATGCGCGATCGGCAACCTCCAGTTCGCCGGCTTCCGTCAGGCGCTCGGCCATGCGATCGAAGAACGCCTCGACCATCATGATGCCGCTGGCATCCGCCTCACGGCGAATGTCCGCCATCAGGTCTTGGTGGTACTCCTGAAGATCACTCATGCCGGTCCTCCTGGGTCAACTTCGAGCGGATGTCACTCCACTCGGTGTGGAATGGAGCGCAAGCCGAAAGCTCAAGGGAATAGCTTACCCCCGAAATTCCGAGCGGGACGGGAGCTGCGATCCGCGGAAACTCGTCAGGCACGCTGTAGAAGGCGGGCGGCGCAACGATCCAGCGCGATCCGGAATAGTCCTGTTCCGAATCGTAGTCGGCATCGGCGAGGCTCAGTTGCCACCGCGACATCGATGAAGGATCGACGCGCTCGATGACATCGGTGACTTCCTGAACGCGCTCGGCAAGTGTGTAACCGTGCGGTTCCTCAACGATGTCGATGGCGAGGACAGCGAGCCAGATTCGCCGACCCGGAACATCAGCGAGCTGATGCTCGTTGGTGACCTTCACGAATGGTTGGGCAGCTGCACGCCGCGCCTTTACTTCGATGCAATCGCTACGAAGTTCGAAATCCTTCGGGGCTCCTGATGGACCTTTCCATGCGACGAGCGCAGGCCGGACGCCCAGCGCCTCGATCAGAAGCTTCAGCACCTCGATCTCTCCAATAAGACCCTTCTGCGCGTCATCGGAAAGAACAGCGATCCTGCCTCTGCGTAGCAGCTGATGCCAACGAAAGGTTCTTCCAACGGCACGAGCCAGGGCTTCCGACTCGCTGTCCGCAATCTCGCCGGCCGCGATGACGTCGCGGCAGAGGGTTTCGAAGAGCTCCAGCTGTGCACTGTCCTTCAGCCGGATGTAAAGAATCGGGCCACCGGGGAGCGTCTGGAAGCGTAACTCGAGATTCTTCAGAGGTGGAAGTTCGGGTTGAGGCGACGGAAGCCGCGACAGTTGCAGAACGAGGGCGACATCGTTGCGAGGCATGACTGCCCAGAACCAGTTCCATCGAGCCGAGGCATCTACCCGTCGCGTATCCGTCCGACCAGGTTCGAGCCCCGACCACGGAGTGTCATTCGGTATCACCGAGTGCCTCCTCCTCCAACTCATCGTCACCGAACATCTCGCGCATCCTGACGGTATTCACGATGTACTCCACCGTGCCGCCGGCGACATCGCTCTGGGGAAAAGAGATCGTCCATGTGAGCACATTGTTCGACGGCAGCCTGTTTCGCAGGGCGTCAGATGACGTCTTTGGAGTCACAAAGCGGAGGATCAGCAAGGGGCGCGAACGCGCCAGCCGGAAGAGGCGGTCAGGCAGCGTCTTCGGCAGATCCCTGCCGGGATGCTCATGTCGATACGCGTCCACGGCTCGCGCCATCTCTTCTTCGGAAAGTCCTTCCTTCTCGTCTCCCGGTGATCCGACACGTCTGCTTGCGCCGCTGATGGCAAGCACCCCCTCTCGGAGGTCCTCATCGCCCACCATCCGTTCGAACGGCTTCATTGGCCGGCCGGAAAGGTGCTCCTCGAGCACGTCCTCCTTTTGCGCGCTGGCAAGGAGGATGTCCCACTCACTCAGCTCGCCGTCAGCACGCGCATCGATGTAGTCGTTCATCAGGAGCGGGTCGGTAAGTGGGTCGGCGGGGTCGCCGCGGAAGACACGCAGGAACGTACGTACCAGATCCACGGGGACCGCCCTGTATAAATGGCCGCGCCGTCGAGATTCGGCAACCAGGCCGAGGCGTTCCGTCTCTCTTGCCAGGTCGCCCCCGGCCCGACGGTTTCGATCCAGTTGTGATGCATCGATCCGGATCCGCGTGGTCTCCACAAGTTTGCCAGCCAGCCCGACCTTCACGGGGAACTCTCTGCCGGTACCCATCTTGTTTCGCGCTGTGACGATGAGTGATTCCGGGTGGCTGCGCACGGCGAGACCGAACTGCTCCGGGGTGGCCTTGGCCAGTTCCATCCGCTTGAGCTGAGCTTGCAGGTCGTCCATGGCTTCATGAATGTGGGAGTACCAGCCAACGCTGTCCGCTGGCATCCATACACGGCACAGGTCTTCATATCCGGACCGGTACCCGAACCAGCGCCCCATCTGCATGAGCGTGTCGTACATGATGGAGTTGCGCAAAAAGTAGCTGACCATCAGCCCTTCCAGAGTGAGGCCGCGTGACAATGAGAACCCGCCGACTGCAATGACCGAGACACCATGCTCGCCCCCCTTCTCATAGTCGAGTGGCTGGGAGCGCCGAGATGAATTCACCTCGATAATCCGAACGGAGAGCAGAACTTCATGCAGATGCGACTGGATCGTCAGCCAATCGTGTGGCTCGAGATCGGAGTACTCGCGTTCCCAGGTTTCATGAAGAGCTCGGATCTCGGGGTTTCGTAGGGCAGTTCTGCCTTTTCCCGCGTCCACGACAACGGCATCACGGATCCTGTCGACCACATCGACGACCTCTGTTCGCAGTCGTCCCTGCACATCCGTGAAACGCGAGACATTGATCAGCATCGATGCATGTGAGGCGTGGTGGCCGCGGGCATTGCGAATCGCGCGCGCAACGATGAATGTGCGCACTGCGTCGATGAGGCTCTCGGGCAGCATCTCGATCCGCTGATCGATCTTGTGCCTCATGGGCAACACGTCTTCATTATCGGCGATTTCGCGGACGTGACGATCACGAGCGTCAAGGAAGACCTTCTGCGCGCCGAAATAGTTTGTTGGTGGATCCAGGCCGATGATGAAGTGGCGTGGGAAGAGGTCCTGCTTCAGCACCTCATCTTCGGTATCGGGATCGATGAATATGTTGGCGAACGGCGTCGCGGTATAACCCACATAGCAGCTTCGATGGAACAGCGAGAGGAGTTCACGGATCTGGCCGTTGATTCGGGTCACCTCGTCCCGATCGTAGGCCGTGTTGATTGACGCGTTGTCCGCCTCGTCGTCGATCAACAGCATCGGCTGACGGACCATCTGCGTTCCTTCATGAACGGAATGCTCCTTCAGCCACTCGAGAAGGTTCTTCAGCGTGCTGGAATTCTTCTTGATGACAAGAACGACGGGAACGTTGTACTGGTCGATCTGACTGGTGTTGGTCGTGGCAGTCGCACGGTTGAAATCACGTAACGTGTTGGTCAGCGACACCGGGAAATGGCGCTGGTCGAACCTCCCGACTCCAATGATCTTCTGACGCTGCGCCGCATTGGCGTGCGCGAGGCGGCCGGTGTCCCGACCAATGAACCCCTCGTCGATTCGCGCCTGAGTCTGGTTGCGCAGGTTGTTGTGGATTCCAGCGATGACCACGATGAGCCTGTATCCCGCGTCGGCAGCCTTGCAGATCAGCCCGATGTAGTTGGCTGTCTTGCCGCTCTGGACGTGGCCGACGACCATGCCTCGGCGGCTCCACGAGCTCATGTTCCTGGGGTCACCCAGCCGATCCAGAACCCGATCGGTAACCTCATCGGTTGCGTCGATGACCGCTTTCGGCAGTCCCTTCAACCTGAGGAGCTCCTTGTAGCGGGACCAGTAGAAATCCCCGACTTCGCCATTGATCCTGGTGTCGTGGAGCCACGGCTGGAAGTCCTCGGCATCCACGATGGCTCCGAGGCCCATGCTGATGCCGAGTTTCTCTTCTATGAGCCTGGCAACGTCCTCCGCTTCGCCATCCGTGATCTGCGTGAACATGGATAGCACTCGCATCTGGGCGATGATTTCTCGAAGACGATCTGCCGTTTGCGAACCCGCCGTCTCACCCGTCATCTGAATGGAAACCATGCCCTCCAGGTTGCGCAGGACCTGTTTCATGGGTTCGGCTCACCGGAGGATGACGTTTCGATAAGGCGCTGTGTATCGGCCCACGACGACCGGAACGGATCCACATCCTTCATCAGCAATGTAATTTCCTGAATGCCCTTGCCTGCCAGAGCGGGAGACGAAAGCATGGCCTGCACGGCCTGCGCGAGAGTGTCTTCGTCCAGCTGCTGGGGAGCGATCTGCTCCGCGACACTGGACATGTCCATGTGGAGGGTCTCCAGTGGCAGGGATGCACCGACGAGGGCAATACAGTTCAAGAATCCACGTCGGTACTCCGGTGGAAGATTCTCCGCAAACGTAGCGAAGGCTGGGTGATCGACATTGGGTTGATAGCGGATCTGGCCCTTCTCCTGAATGCGGTTCCACATTGGCATCCGGGCCTGATCCACCAGTTTCTGCCCCTGCTTGCGGTATGTACGTTTGGAGCCGTCCTGAATGCGTTCGATCACTTTCCTGAGCCGATCACGGACGAGGGGTGGTAACTGGGCCGAAGACTTCTTGACGTCGATCTTCCAGTCGGCGTCCATGCTGTTCGTGATGTCGATTCTGACCCGACTGAGCTTCGTGAGCTCCGACTGCCGGCAAAGTCCACACCATGTACCATGGAGAATGAGTCTCTTCTCCCGATAGATGTAGAAGCCTTGGGATTTAAGATGACCTTCGGGGCCGCCGATATCGTCCCAGTCAGCCTTGCTCATCTGCCTGTGGTGCGGCAGCGTGAAGCTTTGGACCTGCATATCACCGTTCGGCAGTGACATGTGTTCCTCCGGATCGGCGATGGTCGCCGGGTTCTTCCGAGCGAAGGGATCGAGTGGTTGAAGCGTCCGGCCGTTCAGCTCGAGGTGGAGTGGCTTGGGACCCTCCATGAAGCGGTGAAAGACCAGCCTCAGGTGCCGTTCCGAGTCGGCAATCCGCCTGTTCATCACTTCGGCGAGCTTGGCTGCGTTGCTCGACAGGCCTCCGGAGAGTCGGTCCAGCTTCTGCCAGAGGACCAGTGTGCCCGCGGGTCCGAGTTCTTCGACAGCAGGGATTTCCGAAACATCCAGCGGTAGCTGGACCGACCAGTCGTTCCGTTCCGCCACGTCATCGATGTCCCAGATCGCCGAAGAGGTCGTCCCGTTCTTGCGCGTAATCACTGTCAGACGGCGGCATTGCGAAAAGCTTGCGCTCTTCAGGCCCAGACCAAACCGCCCCAGGTCGGCCCCTGATCGGGGCTCGAGTGGGTTCCGGCTGCCGGGGCGCATGGCTGCAATGAGTTCGTCTTCGCTCATTCCCAGGCCATCATCGATCACCGCTATCCAAGGGTCATCGCAGGAAGTCTCGGTAAGCACCTGAATACGGGTGGCACCCGCAGTAATAGAGTTATCGATGATGTCGCAAAGAGCTGTTTCCAGCGAGTAGCCGATGTCCCGCAGGCCCTCAATTAAGGAAGCGGCGTGAGGCGTGGCGTCAGCACGCCTCATTGTGGTCGCTACAACGTTATGGTTCCTCAACATGTCAACTCGGCGGTTTGTCGCTCTCGCGTTTCTTAGGGGGTAATTGGCTATTCGTACAGGTCAAGGATCGATAGAGGAGGCGGGCGATCTGCCTGGCGAGCCATGGAGGGACAGCATTGCCGACCTGAACGTACTGTTGTGTTCGATTACCAAGAAAGAGGTAGTCGTCGGGAAACGTTTGCAGACGTGCAGCCTCCCGTACGGTGAGGCTGCGGCACTGCGTTGGGTCGGGATGTATGAAGTAGTGCCCGTCCTTCGAAATGTGACTGGTGACAGTCGTTGCCGACTCTTGGCCCAGCTGGACCCGAAAGCGATCGCGAAAATGCCCGCTGTGCCAGTTGCGATGATCTGGACTGAGGGCCAGCGGGAAATCCTCTGCGGCTGGGCTGTATCCACGCGCCTTCGCGAAGACTGAGGCGAACAGGTAGCGGCGGAGATCGGAAGGCATGTGCCCACGGGTCTCGTGCTGCGCAAGTGCCTTGAGCTCGGGACGTTCCAACCAGCGGAGCAGGTGGTCGGTCGAGTTGCCGTAATCGGCCGGCAGTGCGGTTGCGCTGCGCGTAAGAATGGGACCCTCGGCGACGCATCTGCGGACCGCCTGAAATTCCTGGGCAAGCTTGCTGTCGCCTTTGCAGGCGTGAAAATCCTCAAGCATCCGCGATGCGGTGATGACTTCCTCTCGCCACGTCATCTCGTTGTCGTAACGACGAGTGATCCCACTGCGCAACCGAGGCAGGCCACGGATGGTGTCGTCCACAGATCGTTGGGGATGACCAACTTCTATTCCGCTCCTGCCGGCGATTGGCGCCAGATCCGACCTGATTCCGATGATGATCACGCGGTGACGACGCTGGGGAACGCCGAAGTCTTCGGTGCGCACCACAAAGCCGCGCGGCTCTGACTCCGAGGCAAGGCGAGCGACGCCATCGACAAGACGGACCGCGTGCAGCTTGTATTCGTGGCCGCGCCCGGTCCCTATCGACGCAAGATCTTCCATCAGCATCTCGAAGATGAGGCGGCTCTCGACTGTGGACGAAAGCATCCCCTTGACGTTCTCCATGACGAAGGCAGCCGGCCGCAGGCGGTCCAGTACGCGAATGTACTCCCGGAAGAGGTAATGACGCTTATCACGCTCGGGCATATAGCCGGGCGTGCCTCGTGACCTGACTCGCCCGATGAGCGAGTAGGCCTGACACGGAGGTCCGCCTATCAGGATCGTGTCGTCAAACATCTCTCGAACGTTGCTGATCGCAGCATCGAGAGCGTCGGTCGCAGTGGCGGCGCCGAGCTCAAGGCAACGAGCTTCCTGCCTGGCGTGCTCCCACAGGGTGGCATCCACCCCCGCCCAGTCCACAACGGAAGCCTTGCCTGCGTGGAGGTCGATGAACTCGTTGGGCAAGGTGCCATGGCGCGCCATGTAGGCGCGCAGGAATGCCCTCAAGGTCAGGGTACGATGGGCCGAAGCCTCCTTCTCCACGGAGATGCCGATCCTGAACGGGGCGTGGTCGTCCTCGACGAGTGATGCGAACCCCTCGCCGAGTCCGCCCGGCCCGGCAAACAGATCAACAACACCGAATGTTGGCAAAACAGACTCCCGGCGCAGCGCGCCCGTACCTTGATCCACAGTCCACGACGGAGGCCACGCAACATGGCTGACGTCGTGGACGCAAGGACCCGTTCCCGAATGATGTCCCGGATCAAAGGCAAGAATACGCGACCGGAACTGGCGCTTCGCAAGGCGCTACATGCGCGCGGCTTTCGATACCGGCTGCATGCGCGACATGTGGCAGGCCACCCCGACCTGATCCTCCCCCGACACGGTGCTGTCGTCCTCGTCCACGGCTGCTTCTGGCACCGGCACGAGGGCTGCAGGTACACGACTGTACCATCGACACGGCCAGAGTTTTGGCAGATGAAGTTCGATGCGAACCGCCGCCGGGATCGGGAGGTGCTGGAGCTGCTGCAACGAGACGGGTGGAGAGTTGCTACCGTCTGGGAATGCGCCCTGCGTCGCCCGGAGCAGGTGTCCAGTACGACCGATGAGCTTGCGACGTGGATCCGCTCCGAGAGTCCGGAGATCGAGTTGCCGTGATGCGAACGGGCGGTGCGCTGATCGCGGCTGAGGCTGGACACGGCGCGGCCGATCAGCGTGCCGAGACGCAGGACGATTCGTCGGGCGCTTCTTCGGGATCCAGGGCTTGGCGGAAGGGGGAATGCCGCTTGTCCACCGAGATGGCCGAGCTGGGGCTCGGCCGTTCCCAGGTAGGGCGCTTTGCGGCTTTCGTGCCTGGGAGTGGCAGAGCACCAGTTCCGCCATTGGGCGCGCGTGCGAGTCGGACAGGGCACGCTTCGGCCAGGCTACCAGGCGGCTTGTACGGGCTCCAGCGTGATCGGGTCCACTACCCTGAGATGGGTTGCACGAGGTGCTGGTGTACCAGCGCCCGATGCCGCGGTGTCACTCCGTTGTCGTGCAGCAGTCGGTCCAGTTCCTCGCCAGCCAGCCAGCGGAGCGCGCGGGAGGGTTGTTTCCCTACGCTGTGCACCAGTTCCACGGCCTTCTCGTGCCAGTGCTCCTCGCGTCGTGGGCAGGTGAAGGAGTCGAATGCACGGTGGATTCGGCCAAGGGCGGCGGCCAGGCAGGTCGGGCCGACCGCGTTCTGGCGAACCTCCATTGCGGCGCCGCAAACACCACACGAGGCTCGGGCCACCGTTCTTGGCGGAGGCGAGAAGCGACCAAGGTTGAAGCTGAATTCGGCCGCAGGCTGGATCGAAGCGGGTTCAGTGCTCATCGAAGACTCCTGGTTGGGGAGAGCGACGGGCAGCACGACCTCTGCACTGGGCGCATGAAAGCCGGTAGCTACGGTTATTGCTTGGATCATGACAAATCGTTCCCAGGTCGGGCTGGCTTTGGCACCTTGGCGGAAGAGCCAGGTTGCCGGGCGGTCAGGGCCAGTTCCCTCGCGCCACTCTCGATTTCATGCCGATCGGCACCGCGCCAACCGACCTGCTGAAGTATGGACGTTTAGACGTCTATACACAACCGCTGGCGGTGCCGGTCAGTTCAGTCGAATCGTCCGGCTGGTGGGGCGGGGGCTGTCAAGCCGAGGCAGTTCAGCCAGACAACCGTTGTCGGGGCCAAGCCTTCCTTACCCACGGTTTGAGGCGCATGGGACAAGGCGGACGAGGAATTGAACCCCCAGGTTCCCTCACAGCCCCCGAATCTGATCAACACTCAACCCCTCACTCTCTCCAGGGGCCGGCAGCCCGGTCTTGTTGCAGAAGTCGATAAAGCGCGGATCATCGCGCAGGCGCAGGATCAGCGGGTCGGCCAGCAGGAACAGCGTGTCGGAGGGGGACGAAGTTCGCTGCAGCCATGCGACAGCGTGGCCGGCATCGCCACGCAGGGCATAGGCCTAGGCGATCCAGTAGGGCTGGGATCCGGCGACATCCTCGGCCCGTAGCAGGGTTGCGAGCGCCGCATCCGCGGCAGCGTGGTCCGGCCCGATCTGCGCGGCCAGACCGATGAACAGGTAGCGGTACCTCTCGGGTGCGCGCTCGGCGACGGCCATGGCTGCGTCGGCATCGCCACGCAGCAGGGTAACGGTCATGCGCGAGACGAGGATGTTCGCGTGCCAGGCAGGGTGGGACTGCGCGAGACTTTCGGCCGCACGAAGGTACTTCTCGGCCTCGTCCAGGCGGCCGGTCGCCATCAGCAATCGCGCGTACTGCTGGTGGTTGACGAGGTAGAGCGGTTCGATCGAAAGCAGGCGTTCGCGCAGGTTGATCGCCTCGTGCAGCTTGCCGATCCCGGTCAGCGTGTAGCCGCAGCCGTTGAGGACCGTGCTGTCCTCCGGCGCCAGCTTCACGGCGCGGAGGCACTCGGCCAGGGCTCCGCGGGCATCGAAACCGTAGAACTCGAGGTAGGCGCGGGCGGCGTGGGCGGGGCCGAGATCCTGTGCCAGTTGCAGGGCCGTGTCAGCGGCAACGCGGGCCTCGAGCAGGTGTTCGCGGGCCAGCTCGGGCGGTTCGTTGTCCAGCACGGCGACGGTGCTTCGCGACCCGGACAGCAGCGCCCACGCCATCGCGTAGTCCGGGTCGAGTTGCACGGCCTTCGCCATGTATCCGGCCGCCTGCTGGAAATCCTCGTCGTGCCAGTACGCCAGGCCTCGCAGGTAGGCGGCGTAGGCATCGAGGTTGCCGCCGGGCGGCCGGTCGCCCTGCTTCGCGGCCGATGCGGGCGACAACAGCTTCACACGCAGCGCGCCGGCGACCGCCAGCGCGATCTCGTCCTGCAGGGCGAACAGGTTCCGGTACGGGCGGTCGTAGTGCTCGGCCCACAGCGTGCTGCCATCGGCGGCCCGGGTCAGCGCGGCGTTGATGCGCACGGCGTCGCCGGCGCGCTGCACGCTGCCGCCGAGCAGGTAGGCCACGCCGAGCTTGCGGCCGAGGGTCGCGCTGTCGTCGGGGCTGTCGCGGAACTGGAAGGCGGAGATGCGGCCGATCACCCTGAGGCCATCGAAGCCGGACAGCGAGTCGATCAGGTTCTCGGACAGGCCATCGGAGAAGAACCGCTGGTCCGGGTCGTTGCTGGCATTGACCAGCGGCAGCACCGCGATCGAACGGTCCGATACCGCAGGCGTGGCAACCTGGTCGGATGCCAAGCCGCGCCGCTGTCCCATGAGCATGTTCGTCAGCAGCAGCACCACCGCCAACGCCAGCACGGCGATGATCGCGCGGTCGAGTCGGCGGCCGGTCAGGTGCCGGATCGACTCTCCCGCCGCGACCTCGCTCTCGCGCTTCAGGCCGTCCGGGGTGAGTTCGTAGAACCAGGCCAGCGCGATCCAGAACGGGAAGCCCACCGCCGCGGCCGCCAGGAACCAGCGCGCCAACCATGCCGGCATGTCGAACACGGCACCGAGCTGGGTGACGACCTGCGCCAGCAGCCACACCGCCCCGATGTACAGCGCCCCCGCGCGCAGCACGTTGCGCCGCTTCAACTCCGATAGCAGGGATGGACGACTCGCCATGTGCCGCGCCGATCCGCCGGCACCGGGCCGGCCTCCGCGGGGAAGTTTCCGCGCCGTTTCCGGTCATTGCAACCGGCGGGCGGGGTGGCCCGCAGGCGGAGCGCGTGGGTCGCGCACCGGGGGCGCTCCTGCAGAGCCCATGAGCCGTTCTAGGCTCCCGCAGACACCCTGCTCCAAGTCAGGTGGTATTAGGGAGGAATCCTGCCCTTCGGTCGACAAAGTCGTCCGGCCCGACTGTTCACGCTAGACTGCCGGGGCTGCACCACCTGGCCCGCCGCAAGGACACCGACTTGCTGGAAAGATGGGAGCAGAAGCCCTGTGTGGATTGGCCCGCCAAGGCATCGGCCGACGCGGCATGGGAAACGATGCAGAACGACCCGGCGATGGGCGACCTGGACATTCCATTCGATGGACGGCGGATGATCCGGCTAGGGTTCGACTTCGAAAGCTGATCGGACGGCGGGGAAGGCGCCATCAGCGCTTCGCCGCCCGGCCGAGGGGCAGCCGAATCGTTGCCTTCGATTGTCACTGAGTATTGGAGATGCAAACTTGAAACGTGGATCCGGTTTCCTCCTGCTGACGATGGCGCTGTCGCTGGCGTGCAATGCTGCTGCGTCGGACATGCCAAGAATCTTCATGACTTCGGTGAGCGGGACGGCGAACCTTTCGACATGGCCGGATGCGCATGGTCGTACCGGACTGCGGGGAAGAAATGGGGTCAGAGAACTTTTCCGCCCGCACCCTCGGCGGGCAGCATCGCCCCTCGACTGGAAGATGTTCTCCCGAAAACATTCTCCGGAAAAGTTCTCTGACCCCATTTCCGACCTTCTCCCGATATCAGCAGGAAAGGCCAGGCCGTTTCCCCGCCAGGTTTCGACGCGAACCTAATCAGCGCATCACGCGCCGGATCGCTGCGACACCGGAGCCACCGCGCGGAAACATGCCGGCGGGCTGCGCAGCGCAGTCCAGCCTGACATCGTCGAGCATCGCCCCGGCGGCGCCTACTGCGCTTTGCTTGGCATAGTTGAACTTCACCTCGTGGGACTGCCCATCGAGATATGCCGTCGGGATCTCGAATGTCTGCGGCGCCCAGGCTTGCGTGGGTGCTCCGGCGGCATAGCTGAAGACCTCCGTGCCGTCGATGGTGATCTTCAGGGTCGCCAGCGTGTCGAGTTGGTCGATCTGGAAGAAATGGAAGAAATGGAAGAAATGGGGTCGGGAAGAAATGGGGTCTGGCGTCAGAGAACTTTTCCGCCCGCACCCTCGGCGGGCAGCATCGCCCCTCGACCGGAAGATGTTCTCCCGAAAACATTCTCCGGAAAAGTTCTCTGACCCCATTTCCGCGCATTTCCGCTTGGCCCCATTTCCGCTTCCGAGTCCAGAGGCGTCGCGGATCGAAGTGTGGTATGATGTGCGAAGTAAGTCTTTGAAATTTAATAAAATACGGAGGTTGAAAAAATCGCACAGTATCTTAGAAGTTCCGTGATTGCCCTGTTGCGCCGGCCACGTGGTGGCCGAACCGGTGGTGGCCCGATGCTGCAAGCCACGCCGGCTCCGCTCCTCCACCCGTCGCCGCGAGCGGGTTCCGCTCCCGTCGTGGCCGCTGGACCCCGCCGCCTCGGCTCGCGAGGCATGCGTTCTGCCCGCGCCGCCACCTACCTTCCAGGCTCCCGCTTCCGACCGAGCGGCCGGCAAGCCCGCTTTCGCGTGATGTGACGGTTGTATCGTCCGGCATCGTGCAGCTTCCCACCGATTGCTCTGGCCGGGTTGGGCGAGGTCAGTTCCTGATCACCAACACCGACAGGTTCCAATGATGTCGAACACATCAAAGGCCATCCGGACAGGATCAAGGGGCTGGTGCTGAAGACCTGCTTCCTGCGCAAGGCCTGGTCCCGCCCCGGGACGGGCCGGGGCTCCGCCGCTGCGAGCGCAGCAGGGCATTCGTACTTCGCGCATGCCGGCGCCAGGCTCAGCGCCGGATGCGAGGCCAAAGGGCGCTACCTGCATCGAGCTGGCAAGCCCTGGAGATACCCGCTAGGGTCGGCGCATGAACCTTCCCCTGCTTGGCCTCATCACCCTTTCGGCTCTCGCCTGCGCGGCCTGTGGCACGGCCACGACTGTCGAAGCCACAGCTACGTCCGCAGCCACGGCTGCGCCCGCGGTTCCGATCGCCAGTCCCCAGGATGCGTTCTTCGACCGCCTCACGGCGCACTGCGGCCAGGCCTTCGAGGGCCGCGTCACGGCCGAGGAGCCGCCCGCTGCCGCTTCGGACCCGTTCCACGGCCAACGCCTGGTGATGCACGTGCGCGAGTGCGCGCCGCGGGAGATCCGCATTCCGTTCCATGTCGGTGCCGATCGCTCGCGTACCTGGGTGGTCAGCCGCACCGGCTCGGGCCTGCGCCTCAAGCACGATCACCGGCTCGCCGATGGCAGCGAGGACCCGATCACCCGGTACGGCGGCGATACGGTGGGCGAGGGCACTGCATCGCGGCAGGAATTCCCGGCGGATGCCGAGTCGCAGGCGTTGTTCAGCGCCAACGACATGGCGGTTTCCAACACCAACGTCTGGGCGATCGAGATCGAGCCGGGCCAGTCCTTCACCTATGAGCTGGCGCGGCCGCAGCGACTGTTCCGGGTCGAGTTCGACCTGTCGGCGCCGGTGGCGTCTCCGCCGCCGCCTTGGGGTGCATCGAAGGCCGAGTAGTACATCGGGATGTGCCACCGGGCACGGGCGCACTTCTGAAGGTGTGCAGGTTTCCTCGCAAGCTGGTCAACGGCACCATGCTGGTCGCAAGGGCGACAATGGACGTATGGACGTCCAAAAGTAAGCCGACGCGCGATGCGGGACGGCAAACGATGAAAGGCTGTCCCGTGCGCGGGCCGAAAGGCGGAGCGTCCACTCGCCTAGTAGCAGGGACGGCTGGAGTCGGCTCGGCGCCAATTGCAGCATTGGGGCACTATGGCGCTTCGCCCCCTCTCTTTTCCGAGGCCACCATGCCCAACGCCTTTCACCTGACGCTTGCCCTTGCCGCGAGCCTGGCCGTGGGAGGTTGCGTTGGCGGCCCCGTGCGACCGGCGGCAGAAGATGCCGGAGCGCAGGGCAGCGCAGCCGCGGACCGGATCTACGCCGGTGGCGACATCATCACGATCAATGATGCGCAGCCCTCGGCGGAGGCGCTCGCCATCCGGGACGGCAGGATCCTTGCCGTGGGCCTGCGCGACGAGGTGGAAGCGGCGCATCGCGGTCCCGGCACCGAGATGGTGGATCTTGCAGGCAAGACGCTGCTGCCCGGCTTCATCGATCCGCACAGCCATTTCATCGATTCGCTGTCGCTCGCCGACCGCATCAACGTGTCGGCGCCGCCGGTCGGGCCGGCGCGGGACACGGCGGAAATCATCAATGCCCTGAAAACCGGTGCGGCCAGCAAGGGCCTGCAGCCCGGGGAACTGCTGCTGGGCTATGGCTATGATGAAAACCTGATGCCCGCGGGCGAGCTCCTGTCACGCGACCTGCTCGACCGCGCCTTCCCGGACAACCCGGTCGGCGTCATCCATGTGTCCATGCACGGCGCAGTGCTCAATTCCCGGGGCTTCGAGAAATACGGCTACACCGACGGCATGCCGACTCCGGCCGGCGGCGTCATCCTGCGCAAGCCCGGTTCGCAGGACCTGCAGGGCCTGGTGATGGAGACCGGCTTCCTGCCGATGTTCTCGCAACTGCCCACCGCTCCGCCCGAGACCGAGCTGGCGGCCGCGCGGGCGGGCCAGATGCTGTATGCCGCCGCGGGCGTCACCACCGCGCAGGAAGGCGCGACACATGCCGGCGAGGTCGAGCAGTTGCAGCGCATCGCGGCCGCGGGCGGGCTCTTCATCGACGTGATCGCCTACCCCTTCATCCTCGACCTGGACAAGGTCCTGGAATCGAACCCGGCATCCACGTTTGGCACCTACGGCAATCACTTCAAGCTGGGCGGCTGCAAGATCACCGCCGACGGCGCGCCGCAGGGCAAGACCGCATGGTTCACCACGCCCTACCTGACCGCTGGCCCGGCGGGGGAGACCCCGTGGAGCGGCGAGCCCGGCCTGCCGGTGGACCTGATGCTGGCGGGCGTGAAGAAGTGCTACGACAACGACCTGCAGCTGCTGGTGCATGGCAACGGCGACGCCGCGCTCGACTTCCTGCTCCAGGCGCATGAACAGATGGAGGCCGATGACCTGGCGCGCGACCGGCGCACGGTGGCGATCCATGCGCAGTTCGTCCGCCCGGACCAGCTGCGGAAATTCCGGCGATACGGAATCATCCCGTCCATGTTCACCGACCACACCTTCTTCTTTGCCGACACCCACGTGCGCAATCGCGGCATGGAGCAGACCTCCTTCATCAGTCCGATGGCGAGCGCGTATGCGATGGGGCTGCGGCCGACCAACCACACCGACGCATTCGTGGTGCCGATCAGCCAGATGATGACCGTCTGGACGGCCGTGAACCGGCTCGCGCGCTCCGGCGCGGTTATCGGCCCCGGGGAGCGGATCACGCCGCTGCATGCGCTGAAGGCCATCACCATCAACGCCGCCTACCAGTACTTCGAGGAAGACTCCAAGGGCTCCCTGGAGCCGGGCAAGCGCGCCGACCTGGTGATCCTGGATGGGAATCCCCTCACGGTCGATCCGCTGGCCATCCGGGACATCCAGGTGGTTGAAACCATCAAGGACGGTCAGACCATCTACCGCATGCCTTGAATCTGGGCGGAAGATCATCCGCGAGCGAGCGCAGGGCGTCCTGATGCTTGGTCGCTGGCTCGGTGCGCCGCATCCTCCATCGCGGGCAAACCGGTTGTCGTGGCGCGCTGTGCGAGCATTGGTGGGGTTCATGTGCAACCGGGTCTGATCGACCGCATGGCACGCGCGCCCCGCCACGAAACAGAAGCCGTCGCCGCGAGCCCGGGGAGAGTCCGCATCGGCACCGCTGGCTGGTCGCTGCCGGCGGCAAGCCGCGATGCCTTCGCTGCGGGTGGGCACCAGCTCGCGCGCTACGCCAGTCGCCTGCATGCCGTCGAAATCAACTCGAGTTTCTACCGTCCGCACGCGCGCGCCACCTGGGAGCGCTGGGCCGGGCTGGTGCCGGACGAGTTCGAGTTTTCCGTGAAGCTGCCACGGCGCATCACGCACGAGGCGCGGCTGGTGGATGCAGGAGGCCTGCTGCAGGCGTTCTTCGCGGACGCGGCCGGCCTCGGCCATAAGCTCGCGCGGGTGCTGGTGCAGTTGCCGCCGAGCCTGGCCTTCGCGAGCGAAACGGCGGAACGCTTCTTCGGGCAACTGCGGGACGCCGCGCCGGGCGTGGGTCTTGCCTGCGAACCGCGCCACCCCGGCTGGGCCGCGCCGGAAGCCGACGCGCTGTTGCGCGCCTTTGGCGTGACTCGCGTGGCCGCCGATCCGCCGCCTTTCAGTGGCGCCGGGGAGGCGGGCGGGGCACCACCACCCTATTTCCGCTGGCATGGCTCGCCGCGCATGTACTACGACAGCTACGACGAGACCCGCCTGCAGGTGCTGGCGACCTCTCTCGCCCACGCGCCCGGAGCGTGGGTGATCTTCGACAACACCGCCCATGGCCACGCCACCGCTAACGCGCTTCGACTGCAGGCGCTGGCGTCGGCCGGGCTCCGAGGCAGGGCCGGGTCGCCGCCTGCGGACGGGCGCTGAACCCATCCGGCAGCCGGGCCTGCAGGCCGCTTCTTGCGCCACTGCCGGGTCGTGCGAAAATGCGCCCTCAAAGCGCGGGGCACCCGCGCCGGCTGATCTGTCGAGTATTCGTGAAGACCCCCAAAGGCCTGCAGGCGCTGATCGACGACGGCGTCATCGATGAAGTGCTGCGCCCGCTCAAGAGCGGCAAGGAAGCGGCGGTGTACGTGGTCCGCAGCGGCGATGCGGTGCTGTGCGCCAAGGTCTACAAGGACATGGCGCAGCGCAGCTTCCAGCAGCGCGGGCAATACCAGGAAGGGCGCAAGGTGCGCGGCAGCCGCGAAGCGCGCGCAGTGGGCCGCGCCAGCAGGTATGGGCGCAGGCAGCAGGAGGAGGCCTGGAAGAATACCGAGGTCGACGCGCTGTACCAGCTTCGCGATGCCGGCGTGCGCGTGCCCGAACCGTACGCCCATGTCCATGGCGTGCTGGTGATGGAACTGGTGACCGATGCCGACGGAGCTGCGGCGCCGCGGCTGGGCGAGGTCGAACTCAGCCCGGAAGAAGCACGCGAGTACCACCGCGTGCTGGTGCGGCAAGTCGTGCGCATGCTGTGCTGCGGCCTGATCCATGGCGACCTGTCCGCATACAACGTGCTGGTCGGCCCCGACGGCCCGGTGATCATCGATTTTCCGCAGGTCGTCAGCGCGGCTGGCAACAACGCGGCGCGCGCGATGCTGCTGCGCGACGTCAACAACCTGACTGCTGCCCTGGGCCGCTGGGCGCCCGAGCTCCTGGAAACCTGGTACGGCGAGGAGATGTGGGCGCTGTTCGAGGCGGGCGCCCTCCAGGCCGACACCGAGCTGACCGGAAACTTCGAGCCGGACGAAACGGAGGTCGACCTCGATGGCGTCCGGCAGGCCATCAACGAAGCACGCGAGGAAGCATTGATCCGCCAGCAGGGTCGCGAGGCCGCGGCGGAATCCGACGCCTGAGACGGATGCCTGGCTTTTGTGGGAGAGGCTTCAGCCGCGATGCACGCGCGGTTCACCCCGAATCCGCCCGGAGCCGCTCCACGCGCCGGCGATAGTCCCGCACGTTGTCCCCGCGGATGCGCGATTCACGCGTGCCCTCGATCCTGTCGACCTTGCGGTCCGAGCCTTCCACCGGCTTCGCCTCGATCTTCGTCTCGCGCTCGAAGGCGTGCGACTTGTCGGTATTGCGGTAGTAGCGGTAGAGCGCCCAGTACAGCGCAGTCGCGCCGGCGGGCCCCAGGGCCAGCAGCCACAGTCCGCTGTCGTCGCTCATGACATGTTCCCCACGATCCAGAGGGCAATGCCTTCGAGGAAGGTGCCGACCGTCAGCGCCGCGGCCAGCAGTTTCCACTGCTGCACCGGCACGCTGCCCATCGTCTCGCCGGTGCGGCCGTTGACCGCGATGTAGTGCAGCAGGCCACCGCGGCTGCCCGGCTGGTGGTACGAGTACAGCCACACCGGCAGGTACATCGAGACCCAGCGCGTGCCGTGCACGTCGAGGCGTTCCTGCTGCCAGCGCACGCCGCGGTCGTAGCGGCGCACGGATTGCTCGACCTCGCAACGGGCGATCGACAGCAACTGGTCCTCGAGGCGCGGCCGCAGCTGTTCGACGTCGCGGTCGCGCTTCTCCGAGGTGATGCCGGCGAGGTAGGAGGCGTTCCACTTCACCGCGTTCTTGGTGTCGAACGGGAGGATGGCGTTGATGATGTTGTTGGTGTTGACGCGCGTGTCGAGGTTGCCGCGCTCGGCGGAGGATTCCAGCGGCAGGTCGTCGACGGTGAAATCGACGCGACGCTCCACCTGGTAGACGTCGGCGTCGTAGTAGGTCTTCCTGTTGTTGCCTTCGCCGCGGGTGTAGCGGCGCGTCTCGATCTCGCCGGTGCCGGCAATGGCGGCACCGGCGTTGGCGTCGACGATCATGTAGGGCAGGTAGACCGGGACGACGTTCCCGGGCGTGAACTGCTCCTTGAACTCCTTCAGCGCGAACAGGCGCCGCTTGTCGACGAACTGGCGGATGCGCGCGACCGCATCGTCCTTCTTGATGTGGAAGGGCAGCACCGCGTCCGGCACCGCGCCGTTGGGAATCTGTTCGTTGACGCCGAGCACGTGGCGGCACCAGTGGCAGCGCGCGGTCATCGCGTTTTCGGTGTTGATCGTCACCTCGGCGCCGCAACCGCCGCACTTGAAGGTCATCATCGCCGCGACATCGGCCTCGATGTCGCGTGCGCCCGAGGCGATCACCGTACCGCGAAGCTGGTCGATGCCCTCGCCGAGGCCGAACTCTTCCTCCACCCGCGCGCCCTGCCATTCGTGGCGGCAGTAGAGGCACACCAGCACATCGCTGCCGGGCTTCTGGCGGATCTCGGTCGAACCGCACTTGGGACAGCGGTTGACGCCGTCCGCGAGCTCGGCGGCGGCGGTGTCGATGGCGGCCGGGTCCGGCGCCTCGATTTCCTCGCGGATCGGATCGGGCAGGGTGGCCGGGTCGAGCGGGAAGCTGCCCGACAGCGGCGGCACGTCCTGCGGCGAACCTGGCCCGGTGGGAGGCGCCGATGGAGGTGGCGGCGTGGTGGTGTTGGACATGGATTGTTTGCGGGTTGTGCCTTGCGGACGATCGAGGCGGGTCCTGTTCTTGTCGTCGCCCCGGCGCAGGCCGGGGTCCATGTTGCCCTTCGCGCGACATGGCGAGGATCAGGATGGGTCCCGGCCTTCGCCGGGACGACGGCTGGATGCTCACGGGGCGCTGGAGGACCGATTCAATGGATGCCCGCTTTCGCGGGCATGACGCCGCGTGTTTGGATCAGAGGTCTCCTGGTCGTCACCCCGGCGCAGGCCGGGGTCCATGTTGATTCGAGGGGATTGATTGAAAGCAGGATGGATGCCCGCTTCGCGGGCATGACGTCGGCGAGGTCAGGCCCGCCCTACAGCCCCAGCGCCTTGGCCTTCAGGGCGTCGTAGTCGCCCTGCGTAATCAGGCCGAGGTCGAGCATCTCCTTGGCCTTGGTGAGTTTCGCGATGGGATCGTCGGCAGCCGGCGCGGCCGGCGCCACCGGTTGTTGCAGGCCTCCGAGGCCGCCCATCATGCCGGAGGCCATGCCGATGCCCATCATGCCCGCCGCGCCGCCGTTCTCGCCGGCCGACTGCATGCCCTGGGCGACGCTCGCCTGCAGGTTGGAGTTGCCGCGCGAGCCCATCAGCGCGTCGGCGCGCTGCACGGTCTTGAGGAGTTCGCGCGTGTTGGCGTCGTACTCGATCGAGACGATGGCGGTCTTGACGATGGCCAGGCCGCGGTCGGACTGCCACTGGTAGGCGTTCTCCACCGCCGCCGACAGGCTCTTCGCGAAGCCGAGCGAATCCTGCTGCAGCTTGGTGATGCGGTTGCCCTTGGCGGGGTCGTTCGAGTACAGGCTGAAGGCCGGCGCCAGCGAGCCGACCACCTCGTTGAAGAGCTGGCTGGCGGCGGCGTTGTCGAGATCCGTGAAGTCGAACACCTGGCCCGGCTGCAGATAGCTCGCCGGCACGAAGTTCTTCACGAACAGGATCGGATCGACGATCTTCAGCGTGTAGGAACCGCGCGTCACCGCGCCGACCTGGGTGTTGAGGAAACCGTCATCCCAGTAGATCTCCGACTGCGTGCCGAAGCGGTTGTCCGGCAGTTCCTTCAGCGAGACGAAGAACGCGGCCTGCTGCGCGCCGGGCTGGCCGCCGAACTTGAAGCGCTCCCAGCTCTGCATGATGAGCGACTCGACGAGGCCGTCGCCGACGAAGATCGACTTCGAGTTGATGTCGTCCGAGCGCCATTCGTAGCCGCCCGCCTCGGCGGCCAAGCCGGTGATCCTGCCGTCCTGGAACAGCAGCAGCCCGTAGCCTTCCGGCACGATGATCTTCGAGCCGTTGGTGATGATGTTCGATGACGCCTTCGTGTTCGAGCCGCGCCCGGCATTGGTGCCCTGCGGCACGGCGGCGAACAGCGCCGCGGTCGGCGGCAGGCCGCCGGGAACCGTGTAGAAGTCCTTCCACTGGTCGGCAAGGGTGCCGCCGACCGAACCCGCCACTGCCTGGATGAGCCCCATGGAATCTCCCGTATTCGTGAATCGGGCATCGCGCCCGCCAACCCCGAACTATACCTTCCCGGGCGGCGGATACAGGCACGCCTTCGCGTTTCTCCCGCACGAGGCGTTGTGGGAATGGGCTTCAGCCGCGACGCTCTCCCCGTCCGGTGCGCCCCGGGCATCGGGGCTGGAAGCCCCTCCCACGGCCGCCTTTCGCTGGCCGGCCGCTTCCGCGTGCGATTCCGCCCGCGACTGGCTACGATCCCCCGCCACCATCGTGAAAGGGGAACCTCATGCGAGCGATCGTTTCAGCAGTGCTTGTCCTCGCCGCGACCTGCACCGCTCCGGCCTGGGCGCTCGACATTAACGGCAAGACCATTGGCATGTCGATCGACGAGGTGGCGCAGGGCTACGGCAAGCGCTGGACCTGCGAGACCGCGAGCGACGCGCGGGCGGGCGACCGGATCTGCAGCAAGAGCACCGCCGTCGACGAGTTCCCACGCATGCAGAACGAGAATTTCGCCGGCACCCACGTCGCCATCAGCTACCGCTTCCACGACGATCGGCTGGTGCAGATCCGCGTCTCGGGTATCAGCAAGGGCCGCTACGATGGCGTCCTCGACACGCTGAAGAAGGCCTACGGCGAACCGCAACTCGAAACGGGCAGCGCGCAGAGCAAGTCGGGAAAGACCTTCGATCGCAACATCGCGCGCTGGAAGGACGATGGCGCCGTGCTTGACCTCTCCACCAACACGCCGAAGCCGCCCCTGGTGAGCCTGGCGCTCTATGACGCCGAGTACTGGAAGCCACGGGACGCGGCGGCGCCCGCGGTCGATGGCGGCTGATGCGGGAAGCGGCCGGGCCGAGCGATCAGTCCGGCACACCGCGGCGAGTGTCGGGCCTGTCTTCATGGCGATCACGCGTCGAGAGTCGAGACCGGCCTCCGATGCAGCTGGACCGGTGCACGGCTGCCCAGCACGCGGGTGAGATGGTCATGCAAGGCAGGGAGCCGGTCGGCGGCGACGAAGGCGCCGATGTGGCCGTCCGGGCGCACGAGTGCCCAATGCCCCGGCGGCAGCGCCCATGCGTCCCGGAAATGTCCTTGCGCGTCGATGAACCCGCCCTCGCCTCCAACCACGTGCACCCGGAGTCCTGGATGCGTGGCAATGGCGCCGGGATCGGTGGCGTGGCCGAGCAGGGTCCAGTGCGGGCCGGCAAGCAACTCGAACACGCGCACGGGCGCTCCGCTGGAGGCGTCGGCCAGCGGCGCATCGGGTGCGCGGTCGCCGGCGCGCAGGGTCGCGCTGCGTGTCGGTGCTTCCATGGCGAGCACTGAGTCGCGGTAGCCGAGGTCCAGCTGGCGGGCCTCCCGGCTACGGCGATTGTCGCCGCGACGCGCGGCATCGAGCAGGCGCGTGGAGAGGCCGAGCACGTCGGCGGCAACCGGGCGGCGTTCCTCCTCGTAGCTGTCCAGCAGTGCGGCCGGGGCGCCGGCGAGCACGGCGGCCAGCTTCCAGCCCAGGTTGTAGGCGTCCTGGATGCTGGTGTTCAGGCCCTGGCCACCGGTCGGCGGATGGGTGTGGGCGGCATCGCCCGCGAGCAACACGCGGCCGATCCGATAGCGTGCCGCCAGCCGCGCATGCATGCGGTACACCGAAGCCCACGCCACGGCGCGCAGGCGGATGTCGGCGCGCCCGGCGCGTTCCTCGACCATGGACTGCAGCGCCGACAGCGACACATCCACTTCGCCATCCGGCGGCACCGCGGCATGCATCTGGAACAGCGCGGTGCCGGCCAGCGGGCACAGGCTGAGGGTCTGCTCCATGACCTCCCCGCCGAAGCGATGCCATGCGTCGCGCGGCAGGCCGTCGAGTTCCAGGTCGGCCACCATGGCGCGCACGCCGAGGGTCTTGCCGGGGAAGTCGATGCCCAGTGTCCGGCGCACGAAGCTGCGGCCGCCGTCCGTACCGACCAGGTAGCGCGCGTGCACGGTTTCGCGGCCCTGCGCGCCGGCCAGCGTGGCGGTGACGCCGTCGGCATCCTCCTCGAAGCCGATCAGCTCGCATCCGGCCTGCACGTGTCCGCCCAGGCCGGCCAGTCGCTCGCGCATGATGCGTTCTGTGGTGGCCTGTGGGCACATCCACGGCAGCGCGTAGGGTTCGGCAGGGGTGGCCGCGGCTTCGGCCACCATCGCGGTATCCGCATGGCTGCCGTCCGCGGCGTGGACGCGCTGCGGCGGGTAGGGGCCGCCGGCGGCGAGGATGGCCTGCACGATGCCGAGGTCTTCGAACACCTCCAGGGTACGCGGCTGGATCCCCTTGCCGCGCGAGCCGGGGAACGGTGCGGCCAGCTTGTCGACCAGGCGGAAGTCGACCCCGCGGCGCGCCAGGTCGATGGCGAGGGTGAGGCCGGCGGCGCCGGCGCCGCAGATGAGGACGTCGGTGTGGGTGGTCGACATGGGAAGACTCCGGTTATGTGTAGAATGCACGTATTGGAGGCGCATGGTATGCCGATGAAAAAAAGTGTGCAAGATGCACATATGTCCGCGAGGACGCGCGCGCTGCACGACGCCCTGCTCAAGATGGTGGGCGTCTTGAGTCGGCCCGACGTGGACGAACGCATGGTGCGCGAGGCGGGCATCCCGCTGGAGGGTGCACTGTTCCCGCTGCTGACCATGGTCGAGCGGTTCGGCCCGATCGGCATCGTGGAGCTGGCCAACCGCGGCGGGCGCGACTACACCACGGTCAGCCGGCAGGTGAGCCGGCTGGAGGCCGAGGACCTGGTGGAACGCCGCGCCGATGCCCGCGACGCGCGCGTGCGGGCAGTGGTGGTGACGCCGCGCGGCAAGGCCATGACGGACGCACTCGACGCCGCGCGCGAGCGCCTCGTGCGCGCCATGTTCGCTGGTTGGGAGTCCGACGAGATCGACACCCTGGTGCGCCTGCTGCAGCGCTTCGCCAGCGACCTGGAAACCCACGCGGTGTCCGACGGGTCATCGTCCCGTTGAGGGGGGCGCTGCTGCTTGAGCGGCGGTCGCCGTATCGCCGGTGTGACGGAGCCGCTTATCGAAACGCCGTTGGTGGACCGCGGGCCTCCGGCCCGCATGCGGGCGGGACGCCCGCGATCCCTGAAGCCGCACGGGTGGGGCAAGGCGCCGCCGTCGCCTGAACACGTCCCGTGTGGCGCGAGGGAACGGCCTGTCGCCACAATGGCCCAAGAGTAAGATCACCACGGGTCCGCGCCGGACCGGCGCGGGCTGTCCTGACGATGGACGATGGCGATGCGCGCGCTCCTCGGCGAACTCAGGCGCCGCAACGTGTTGCGGGCGGCGGCGTTCTACGCGGCATCGGCGTGGCTGCTGGTCCAGGTCGCCACGCAGGTGTTCCCCTTCTTCGCGGTGCCGGACTGGGCGGTGCGCGCCATCGTGGTGGCGGCGCTGGTCGGCTTTCCGTTCGCGATGCTGTTTGCCTGGGTGTACGAGTGGACGCCGCAGGGCCTGCGGCGCGAGGACGAGGTGCCGGAAGGGCAGTCGATCACGCATCTCACCGGCCGGCGGCTCGATCGCTGGATCATCGGCGTGCTGTGCATCGCGCTCGGCCTGCTGCTGGTGGACAAGTGGACGCCGCGCGGCGAACAGGCGGCGCCGCTCGCGCGCTCCATCGCGGTCCTGCCGCTGCTGGACGAGGGCGGGGCCGCCGGCGACGAATACTTCTCGGACGGCCTGTCCGAAGAGCTCATCTCGCGCCTTGGGCAGATCCCGGGTCTCAAGGTGATCGGGCGCAATTCCTCGTTCGCGTTCAAGGGCAAGCCGCTGGCAGACAGCCAGGCCATCGGCGACAAGCTCGGCGTCGCGACGCTGCTCGAAGGCACGGTGCGGCGGCAGGGCGATCGCGTGCGGATCGACGCGGAGCTCATCGAAGCCAGCGACGGCCGCGAGCTGTGGTCGCACATCTACGACCGCGAGGTGAAGGACATCTTCGCGATCCAGGCCGACATCGCGCAGGCCGTGGCCGATGCCCTGCAGGTCACCCTGCTCGGTCGCCAGGCGACCCCGCCGCTGGTGGACGCGGACGCGCACAATGCCTACCTGCGTGGGCTGTTCTACTTCGAGCGCCACAACTGGCGGGGCTATCGGGATGCCGTAGCCGCCTTCGGCGAGGCGATCCGCATCGCTCCGGATTACGCCCTGGCGTACGCCGGCCGCGCCATCGCATGGAGCTGGCTGGCCGACGTCGAGTCCTCCGGCGCGGGCGACGCGCGCGCGGCGGCGCGGGTGGACGCGCGCAAGGCCGTCGAACTCGCTCCCTCGCTCGCCGAGGCGCACGCGGCACTGGGCTGGGTCGACTACTTCGCCGACTGGGATTTCGATGCCGCGCTCGCGGAACTCCGGCATGCCGAACAGCTCGCCCCCGGCAATGCGCGCAACAAGAGCGTGCTCTCGCACGTGCTGCTGCGCACCGGGCACGTCGGCGAGGCGCTGGCGCTGGCGCGGCAGGCGGTCGCGCTGGACCCGCTGTCCTTCGAGGCGCGCGACGACCTCGCGCGGGTACTGGTGGTGGTGGACCGGCTCGACGAAGCCCGGGCGCAGGCGGGGATCGGTGCGGAGCTCGAGCCCGCGGCCGTCGCGAACCAGCGCTGGCAGGTCGTCGCGGCGGTCCTGCGCGGGCAGGGGGACGATGCCCTTGCGCACGCGCTGCTGGAACCGAATTCCGCGTTCCTGGATTTCGAGACCGCCCTGGCGCAGGACGCGCGCGGCGACCGCGCCGCCTCGGACCAGGCGCTGCAGCACCTGATCGCCACGCAGGCGGACGCCATGGCCTACCAGATCGCCGAGGCCTACGCGATGCGCGGCGATGCCGATGACGCCTTCCACTGGCTCGAGCACGCCTTCGCCACCCGCGACGCCGGCACCCTGGGCATGCTGATCGATCCCCTGCTGAAGCGCGTCCGCGGCGATCCGCGCTACGCCGTGATGTTGCATCGGCTGGGCTTGCCGATCCGGGAGACGATGCCGACGGGAACGGATGCGGTAGTGGGATTCTTCGACGCCGTGGGTCGGGGCTCCGCACCCCTGACGCTGCCTTTCCAGGCGCAGCGTCCGCACTCGGCCCACGAGCGCGGGGTCGTGGCCGCGGAGGCCGGCCGCTCCATGCCGCAGGAGGGAAATCCCGGTGAATTCGTGTTCCCGGGGCAGAGGCATTTGATTTCCTGGTCAATCGAATTGCATGTGCTCACCTGATTGGCGCCAATCCTCAGCTGGCCGTGGCGCGGCTTTCCCTTCTCCCCTCGGGAGAAGGTGGCGCGCAGCGCCGGATGAGGGTTCAGCCATGCGAGGTGCGGCAGACGTCCAGGCATGCGACCGCGCGCTCCGCCCGAACCCTCTCCCGGTGGGAGAGGGCTTCAAGCAGCTGCGCCTTGGGGCTGATCAAGTGTCCACATGTGCCCGGCTGCGGCCCGTCGGTGTGTGACTGCGCAAAACTGGCCTCGCACCGCTGTCGCGGCTATCGTCGCGCGTCCCTCTCATCGGAGTTCCCGCATGCGCCTCGTGTCCGCCGTCCTTCTTTCCGCCATCGCGTCGGTGGCCTGCGCGGCCGGGGCCGCGTCCTACGGCGAGGCGTTCGCCGATGGTCCGGCAGTCCCCGTCTCCGAGGCCATCGAGCGCTTCGATGCGCACGCCGGCGCGCCGCGCCTCTTCAGCGGCCGCATCACCGAGGTGTGCCAGGCGAAGGGATGCTGGATGATGCTGGAGCAGGACGGCGAGACCGCGCGCGTCATGTTCGGCAACCACGCCTTGTTCCTGCCGAAGGACACACGCGGCGCGGCCGTGGTGCACGGCGTGCTCGAGCGCAAGGAGTTGACCCCGGAGCAGGTGGAACATTTCCGCGAGGACGGCAACGCGCTCCCGGCGCAGTCCGTGGAGTACCGCATCGTCGCTGATGGCGTGCGCGTGAATGCGATCAACGCGCAGCCGCCAGCCGGTTCAGACGGGGCGGGAGGAGCCAGCTCCGGCTGACGGCCTCTCCCAGTCCTGGTGCCGAAGCCAACATTCGCGTAGCGAATGGTTTATAAAGGCGCTGGATCCCGGCGTTCGCCGGGACGGCGACCGTTCGGAGGTTCCCTGGCCTGATCCCGTTTCGGCGCAGGGCTGTTCGCCTCAGGCGCCGTTCGCGCCACGTGGCACGAAGGGCAGCATGGCGTGCGCGCGGGTGGCCGCGATCGCCGCCTGGCCCACCGCCACCGAGATCTGGTTGAGGCCGCTGACCACGTCGCCAATCGCGAACAGGCCCGGCACGCCGGTCATCTGGTGGCGATCGACGATGATCTCGCCGGTGTCCGACAGTTTCGCGCCCGCGGCGGCGGCGAAACGGGTGCCCGTGAGCGAGCCCAGGAACGGATAGATGCTGTCGAACACGACCGGGCTGCCATCGGACGAAGCGTAGCGGCAGCGCTCGCCGTCGAACTCGAGCCGGCCGCCGGGCGCAAGCACACGCACGCCGGCATCGATCGCTGCGCGCATGTCTTCGCCGCCGTCCGTGTCGTCATCCGGAAGCAGGTACACCCGCTGCGAATAGGCGCGCAGGAACAGGCCATGCGCGCCGATGTCGCGCGCGGGCCCGTACACGCCGATGCACGAGTCGCGTGCCTCGTAGGCGTCGCAGACCGAACACAGGCGTATCGCCCCGCACGCCACCGCGTCGGCGACCCAGGGCACGTCCGGCAGCTTGTCGGCAAGCCCGGTGGCAAGGATCACGCAGCGGGCGCGCCACGACCGGGTGCCGTCGTCGAGCAGGAAGCCGCCGGCCTGGTCCGCGCTCCCGCTGATCGTCCTGACCTCGGCCGCGTCGAAGCGGGCGCCGAATTCCACCGCCTGCGCGTGCAACCGCCGCAGCAGCTCCACGCCCGAGACGCCACTCGGAAATCCCGGGCAGTTGTTGCTCTCGGGGATCCAGCGGGCGCGGCTGTCGCCCGCATCGATCACCAGGCAGGAACGCAGGAAGCGCCCCAGGTAGGTCGCCGCGGTCAGCCCGGCCGGCCCACCGCCAACCACGACGACGTCGATCGATGCAGTGGCTTCTGCGCGAGCGCTCATTTACCGCTCCCTGCATGAGGAGTGGCGGAGTCTATCGCCGGAATGCCATCCGCATCCCCCCGGCCCGCGGCAGGATCAGACGTTATTAAGCGTGCAGGTCGCCTGAACACGGCTCCCTACGGGAGCTGCGCCTTGTAGGAGCGACCGTGGTCGCGACCACGACCGCAACGCAGGTCGCCTGCAAGCGAGCCCTACCGGAGCCAGCGCACTTGCAGGAGAGCGCCCTCGGGCGCGACCCGTCCTGCCACGGCTGCAGCACGCAGCCGCCTGCGAGCAGGCTCCCTCAGGAGACAGCGCATTCGTCGGAGCGCACCCTGTGCGCGACCAACGCAATCGCAACCCGCCGGCGCCGCGAGATTGCGCACTGGGAGGGCTCCCGCAGAATGCGTGCGGTGCCCGGCTTCAGCCCGGGTCGGCGGCTGGCGTCAGCTTCAGCAGCCAGCCCTGCCCATTTCGGGTGCCGTCCTCGAGCAGCCAGATCGCGCCGTCCGGGCCCTGTTCGACCTCGCGGATGCGCCGACCCATGTCGAAGCGTTCGGCCTCGCGTGCGTTGTCGCCGTCGAACGCGATGCGCACCAGCGACATTGAGGACAGCCCCCCGATGAAGCCATTGCCCTTCCAGGCGGGGAACAGGTCGCCGTCGTAGATGATGAATCCGGCGGGCGAGATCACCGGCGTCCAGGTGATGACCGGCGCGCGGAATTCCGGGTGCGTGTCGTGGTCGGGAATGGGCGTGCCGTCGTAGTGGTCGCCATTGGAGACGATCGGATAGCCGTAGTTCTGGCCTTTCTCGACCAGGTTGAGCTCGTCGCCGCCCATGGGACCCATTTCGTGCGCCCACAGCCGCCGGTCGGCGGTGAAGGCGAGTCCCAGGATGTTGCGGTGGCCGAGCGTCCACACCTGGGCCGCGACGCCGCCCTGGTCGGCGAAGGGATTGCCCGCGGCCGGCGTGCCGTCGTCGTTGAGGCGCACGATCTTGCCGAGGTTGGTGGACATGTCCTGCGCCGGATCGAACTCCTTGCGCTCACTGGAGCTGATCCAGAGCAGGCCATCGCGGTCGAAGGCGATGCGGTAGCCGAAGTGGCCATCGCCGCTCTTCTTCGGTTGCTGGCGCCAGATCACCTGGAGATCTTCCAGCGCACCCCCGCCGGCACCGTCCAGTGCGAGCCGCGCCCGCGCCACCGCGGCGCCGAGCAGGCCACCGTCGCCCGCCTCGACGTAGCTGATGTAGACCAGGTGGTTGTCGGCGTAGCGCGGATGCAGCACCACGTCGCCGAGGCCGCCCTGGGCTACGTGCCGCACCTCCGGCACGCCGCCGATATCGCCGGTGGAATTCCTGGCGGGATCGTAGAGGTGCAGGGTGCCGGCCATCTCGGTCACCAGCAGGCGGCCATCCGGCAGGAAGGTCATGGCCCAGGGCGAGGTGAACTTCGCGACTTCGGCCGTCTCGAACCGCTTGTCCGCGGCAGGCACAGGGCTTTTCGCTGCCGTCTCGTCCGTCGCGGACGCCGTCGCTCGCGGGGCGGCATCGCCCGGGGCAGTGCCCGCATCGGGACCCGCCGGCGTGCTGCAGGCCGACAGCACGGAGCTGGCGATGGCGGCAATCCACAGGTGTCGGAGCTCGTTCATGGTCGATCCTCTGGCGGCTGGGGGATGGCCAAGCATAGCGCTCGCGTATGACGCCGACGGGTCGGGCCGGAGGCGGCCACGAACGCCCTGGCGGGACATCGAAGATCCGGGAATCAGCCCAGGAAGCCCAGGTCCGGCGCATCGAAGCGCGCCAAGGCCGGGAAGATTTCCGCGATGTCCCCGGTGTCGACGCCAAACCACGCCGCGAGCGTCGCCGCGTACTGGTCGAGCGCGGTGGTCGGGATGACCTGGCCGAAACCGGTGTCATCCGGATTGTTGTTGGCACGCAGCGAGGGCATGGCGCCGTAGAAGCGCTGCCCGCGCACCGCGCCACCGACGACGAAGTGATGGCCGCCCCAGCCATGGTCGGTGCCGTCGCCGTTGACGGCCAGAGAGCGGCCGAAGTCGGAGGCGGTGAAGGTGGTCACCGCGCCGTCGACGCCGAGTTCCACCGTGGCCGCGTGGAACGCTGCGATCGCCTGCGAGAGCTGGGCGAGGTTCCCGTGCTGGTCCTCGACCTGGTAGTTGTGGGTGTCGTAGTTTCCGACCGAGGCATAGAACACCTGCCGCGCCATGCCGATCGCGCCGCGCACCTGGATCAGGCGCGCGGCCATGCGCAACTGGCGTCCGAGCGGGGTGTCGGGGAATTCCGTCGCCAGCTCCGGCGCGCCGTCCAGCGCCGCGTCGACCACCTCGTAGCTGGCGACCGCCTGGCGCGCGCGGTCGGCGTAGGCGCGTTCGAACACGTGCTGCTGCGCGCCTGCGGCGAGCAGCGCATTCCAGGCCGCGACGCCGGCCGCGTTGTCGCCGATGACCCAGGACTCCGGGCCGCCGCCGAGATAGCTCATCTTCTCCACGCCGCCCGGCGACACCGAGTACGCATCGACCAGGTCGCCGCGCTGGAACAGGTTATTGTTCGACAGCGAGATGCACATCGGGATGGCGCCGGTGTTGGCCGCCTGCATGCGGTCGGCGATGCGCCCGCCCCAGCCGTTGGCGTTGGCATCGTCCGGGCGCGAGGTCTGCCAGTAGGTGCTCTGGTCCGAATGCGAGAAGAGCTGTGGCGGCACCGCCACGGTGCCGGCCTGGTAGTCCGCCCGGGTGGTCGGCTGGTGCAGGGTGCCGACGTTGGCGATGACCGCGGCCTGGCCGCCGTTGAACAGGTCGCGCAGTTCGGCGAGCGCCGGGTGCGTGCCGTAGCTCGCTCCATCGGACGGCAGGCCGCCGGGCAGGCCGCCCCCGGCGGCGAGCGGCGCCAGCGCGTTGGCTACCAGCGTCGCCTGGTCGAAGGCAAGGCCGCCATCGGCGATCAACACCGTGCGCGAGCTGCGGTAGTCGGCGTAGGCCGGCACGGTGTACGGCACGATCGTGTTGAAGCTGTCGTTGCCGCCATTGAGGAAGATGCACACCAGCGCCTTGAAGTCGCCAGCGGGAAACGCGTACCCGTTGGCGGCGGCGGCCAGCACGCGCAGGTTGCCGAAGGCGCTGAAGAGCCCCGCGCCGGCAAGCGAGGCGGCGGTGTGCCGGAGGAAGCGGCGGCGGCTGTGCATGGACGTGCTCACTTCTGCACCACGTATTCGGGTGCGTTGAGGATCAGGTAGAGCGCGTGCTGGATGCGCAGGCGGGCGCGGTCCGGGCCGCTGATCGCGTTGAGGCGCGCCAGCAGGGTCGCGCGCATGGCCGGCGACATCTGCCTGGACAGGAACAGCAGGTCGTAGCGGTCGAGCAGGGCGCCGGGATCGTTCAGCGCCAGCAGCTCGTCGCGGCCGATCTCCAGGTACAGGGTGCGGTTGCCGTCGTAGTTGTCGGCCCAGCAGCTCGCGTCATATTCCGCGCCCTTGCGGTACCAGCAGAACGACACGCTGAACAGGCGATTGGCGGTGCTGACGGCGTAGCTGTCGCTGAGGATCTGGAACTCCGGCGAGGCGAGGCCGAGCGCATCGATCCCGCCATGTGCGCGGAAGTCCGGGCGGAAGAAGTTGAATACCGAGGGCGAGCGCAGCGGTCCCTGGCCATACCAGTCCTCGATGCCGGGGTATGGCGTCAGGGTGACGATGCGCGCGCTCGGGGCGATCGCGTCCATCGCCCGCCACAGGTGCGTGTTGCGGATCAGCGGCTCGCGCAGCTTGCCGAAGCGTTCCGCGTTCGACCACTGGCCGTAGCGCGCTTCCGGATCGAGCAGGATCGCGCGCAGCGTCGCCTTGAGGTCGCCGCGCACGCCGCTGCCGTTGTTGGCGAAGGCGGAGGCGACGCGCTGCACGTAGGCGGGCGTCGGGTTGCTGGTGACGAAGCGCTGGATCAGGCACAGCGCGATGAAGGGGCCGACGTTGGGATGCCGGAACAGGTTGTCGAGCGCGGCGGCCAGCTCGGCCTGTGCATCGCCGCCCGGTGCCAGCACGCCGTCCGGCAGTGCGACGCCCGGATAGACCAGCAACTGCTTCGGACTGGTGGTGTCGTGGAAGGCCTCGACCGGCTGCATCGGCAGGCGCCAGACCGGCCGGTCGTAGTCGTTGTACGGGCCGCAGCGCGTGTACGTCTCGGCCGTGCAGCAGACGTAGGAACCGGGTCCGCAGCCGGTGTTGTTCCAGGTCCAGCCGGTCAGCACGGCGGCGAGGCCGCGCACGGTCGACTGGTCGTAGGTCGGCTGCGGCTGGCCGGCGGCGAGCTTCGGCGTGCCGTCCGGATTGAGCTGGACCAGGCCCACCGAGAAGAGCTGCATCACCTCGCGTGCGTAGTTCTCGTCGGGGCGGATGTTCTGCGCCGCGTTCGCCTTCTGGTTGCCGAGATGGGTCAGGTAGATGCCCATCGCCGGGTGCAGGGTCACATCCTCGAGCAACTCGCGGTAATTGCCGAAGGCATTGTCGGCAAGCATGTCGTACCAGCTCGCAAGCGCCCACGGCTGGTAGGCCAGCGTGCCGTTCTTGCTGGAGACGACGAAGATCTCGCTCAGCGCGAAGGCCATGCGCTGGCGCAGCTGATCGGTCGGCCGGCTCAGGCCGCGGCTGGGGTCGGGCGTGCCGAGCGCATTGATCGTCCAGATCTCCAGGCGCGTGTCGTCGGTGACGTTGCCGTCGGGCAGGGTGTTGACCCAATCCAGGTATGGGGCCTGCGTCGCCACCGGCTGGGTGAACTGCTCGTCGATCCAGGCGCGGTAGCCCACCGCGCGCAGGTGCGCGATGTCCTCCAGCGTCGGCCCGAACGTGGCCTGGGCAAGGAAGCGCGCCGCCTCGGCATCGCTGGTCGGGCCATCGGCCGGAGCCTCGAAGCCGTGGCGCAACATCGCGTCGGGGAGATGGCTCTGCGCCGCCGCAATCCCCGCCAGCACCAGCAGCATGAAGCCCGCCGCCTGGATCAGACCCCTTCGAATCATGGCCACCCCCGCGACTCCCATGCGGCGAAGCGTAGGCGCGCCGGCGCGGCAAGACCATGATGGTCGCCACAGTCCGGGGAAGTGGGCGTATCCGAGGATCCTCCCGTCCGCTTCACTCCCGGCCGGACTGGCCTGTGGAAGCGACTTCAGTCGCGATGCTCTCCTCGTCGGGAGCCGCTACCGCGCGGCGCCCTCAGGGAGGGGAAGGCTCGGGGCCGACCCTGCGCCACGCCGGAGGATCCTCTCCCACACGTTCCCGTTCGCGACGTGCCCGGGTCCTCAACGGGTCGGGGTGACGCGCCAGATGGTGTTCGACAGGTCATCGGCAACGATCAACGCGCCGCGTGGATCGACGCTGACGCCGACCGGGCGTCCGCGGGCGAGGCCGTCCTCGCCCAGGAAGCCGGCGACGAAATCGACCGGATCGCCGGTGGGACGACCGTTGCGGAAGGGCACGAACACCACCTTGTAGCCGACCGGTGGACGGCGGTTCCAGCTGCCGTGTTCACCGACGAACACGCCATCGGCAAACTGCGCGCCCATGGCCGGCACCGAGAACGCAAGGCCGAGCGCGGCGACATGCGAGCCCAGCGCATAGTCCGGGGTGAGGGCGGCGGCCACCTTCTGCGGATCCTGCGGCATCACCCGGGTGTCGACGTGATGGCCCCAGTAGGAGTAGGGCCAGCCGTAGAAGCCGCCCTCGCGGACGGCGGCGAGGTAGTCGGGAACCAGGTTCGGGCCGATCTCGTCGCGCTCATTCACCGCCGCCCACAACTGGCCGCTGCCGGGCTGGATCGCGAGCGCCGTCGGATTGCGCAGGCCCGTGGCGTAGGCCGTGTGCGCGCCGGTGGCGGCGTCCACCTGCCAGATGCGGGCGCGCTCGACTTCCGCCGTCATGCCGCGTTCGGTGATGTTGCTGTTGGAGCCGATGCCGACGTAAAGGAATTGTCCATCCGCGCTGGCGGCCAGCGCCTTGGTCCAGTGATGGTTGATGGCCGAAGGGAGTTCGGTCACCAGCACGGGCGCACCGCTGGCGCGGGTCTGGCCGTCGCTGTAGTCGAAGCGCACCAGCGCGCCCTGGTTGGCGACATAGAGCGTGCTGCCGACCAGCGCCAGCCCGTAGGGCGCGTCGAGTTGGTCGGCGAACACCGTCTTCAGTTCGTAGGTGCCGTCGCCATCGGCATCGCGCAGCAGGGTCAGGCGGTTGCCGCTCTTGACGGACGTGTTGCCCCTGCCCTTGATGTTGCCGGCGATCACGTCCTTGGGCTTCAGCTTCGGGGCATGGCCGCCACGCCCTTCGGCCACCAGGATGTCGCCGTTGGGCAGCACCAGGGTCTGGCGCGGAATGCCGAGATCGGTGGCGATGGCGCTGATCGCATAGCCCTGCGGAACGGTCGGCCGCAGGTCGCCCCAGCTTGCAGGCACCGAGATCGTCATGTTCGGCAACAGGCCACGGTGCGGGTCGGGGAGTTCCGGGTTGGCGCCGTACTGGGGCAGGTCGGGCGCATCGCCGCATGCCGCCAACGTCATCGCCAGCGCCGCCGCGGCCAGCAGGGAAAGGTGCGAACGGCTCATCGGACACCTCCGGTGCGGAGGGTGGAGAACCCGATCCAGGTCGCCAGCCAGGCCAGCACGGTGACGAGCACGGACAGCACCAGTGCGGTGGGCATGATTCCCCAGGCATCCCTGCCGTGGTGCAGGGCATCGAAGAAGCCGACGATCCAGGTCGCGGCCAGCACGAGGATGTAGAGGAGGCCACGCGCTCCGCGGGACAGGTCCACGATGGCGCACACCAGTGCAATGGTGGCCAGCACCATGGCGCCGATCAGCAGCCAGGAGGCGAAGTTGCTCCACTGGATCTCGTAGCTGCTCCAGTACGCCCAGTCAGCCAGCAGGGCGGCCAGGAACATCGGCGCCGCGCCGGCCAGCATCACCGCGTGGAATGGATGGATCACCCCGGACCGGGGCGGGACGACGACGGATGCCATGGCACTCTCCTCTACGGCTGGCGCATGCGGACATGTCGGCTGCGCGGCACGACCGGGCGGCTTCCGGTACTCGTGGCAGCGCCGTCCGCACACGGGCAACGAAGACGTGGAACCCGGCGAAGTACTTGCCAGGAACTCCGCCGCAGAGGCGTCGGCAATCCCGCCCGCCTGCCGATCATCCGGCCCCGGAACTGAATGCAGGCTTCCGGTGCATTCATCTGCGGTGAGGCGGGAGAGCCGGGAAAGCCGGGAAAGCCGGGAACGCAGCGCGGGATCTGCCCGATGCCGCGGGGCAGCGCGGAGACGGGCAGTGAGCCGGGATTGGTTCCCGCCGTCCCCGTGCGCGCGGCGGTCACGCGGCGTCCATCTGGCCTGGAGCATCCTCGCAAGCCATCGCGGCAGTCGCCGCGTTCGCGATCCAGGAGGTTTCCATGAACAGCCCGCTATCCGGCAAGACGGTGGCGATCCTCGCCACCGACGGCGTCGAGCAGGTCGAACTGACCGAGCCCCGGCAGGCCCTGGAGGACGCCGGCGCCGCCACCCGCCTGCTGTCCATCAAGGAAGGCGAGATCCAGGGCATGAACCACGACCAGCGCGGCGATCGCCTCAAGGTTGACGGGCAGGTGGCGGATGCCAGGGTCGACGAATTCGATGCGCTGCTGCTGCCCGGCGGCGTCGCCAATCCCGACAAGCTGCGCACCGACCAGGCGGCGGTGGATTTCGTGCGTGACTTCGCGCGCAGCGGCAAGCCGATCGGCGTGATCTGCCACGGCCCCTGGACCATGATCGAGGCCGACGTCGTGCGCGGCCGGCGCATGACCTCCTGGCCCAGCGTGCGCACGGACCTGCGCAACGCGGGCGCCGAGGTGGTGGACGAGGAGGTCGTCACCGACCAGGGCATCGTCTCCAGCCGCAAGCCCGCCGACCTGCCGGCGTTCTGCCGCAAGATCGTCGAGGAATTCGCCGAAGGCCGGCACTCGGCGCGCGCCTGAGGCGCCGCACATCCAGCCACGCGGGAGGCAGCTGATGGCACTGATCCATTCGGTACTGATGGGCGCGGTGGGCGGAATGCGCGCGATGACGCCGCTGGCGGCGATCGCCAACGCCACGCGCACGGGCGTGTTGCCGCGCAGGCGCGGGACGCCGCGCTGGTTGGCCGCTGGCTGGCTGTCCGCCGCGGCGGGCGCGTTGGCCCTGGCGGAAATGGCCGGCGACAAGATGCGCACCGCGCCCGACCGCACCGTCGTGCCCGGTTTGCTGGGGCGCTGTGCGACGACCGCGATCGCCGGCGCCGCGCTGGCCCCACCGCGCCAGCGGAAGACCGGCGCCGTGCTGGCCGCAGCCACCTCGATCGGCGCCGCGTTCGCAACGCTTGCGCTGCGAAGGCGCGCCATGCGCCGTCACGGCCAGGTCCGCTCGGGCGCGGTCGAGGATGCCATCACCGCGGCGGCCGCCGCACTGGTCGTGGCCGCGGCCGCCCGCGCCCGACGGTGATTGATGGGGACGGCAGGCAGACGTCCGCGGACCTGGGCTTCGCGGAGCCTCTGAACGCGGCGTCGTCCCGGCGAACACCGGGACCCGGCACCTTTGCTTGCGCGGCAGCGCCGCGCCGCGATCATCGATTCGCCAAGCCCACCGTCGACGTCATGCCCGCGAAAGCGGGGCATCCATCGAAAAGCTTTCGGGCTTTCCAGTACGGCGCCACCGCACCATCACGCGAATGAGGCATGGACGGCAGGCATGAACGACTCGCCGCGAATGCCCGTACAGCACCATGGATGCCCGCTTTCGCGGGCATGACGTCAGGGAATGCTGGAACGTCTTCCGCGGAGGGTGCACCTGCACGTTGGCGGGCCGGTGCGCCTGCGCACAGCCGCAGTCGCTTTCCTCGCCGCCGTTGCCGACGTTGGCGTTCCACGGGCGGGCGGTCGATCTCGGCCTGGTCGTCGGTGGCGACGTGGAACGAGAGCGTGTCGCTATGCCTGAAGGCGGGGTCGCCGTTGAGCCGGGATGCCGAGCACGGCGAGTCGACGGTGGTGCGCGGACGGTAGGCTGGACATCCGCGGCCTGGGCCTTTTGGGAGCCTCTGAACACGGCGTCGTCCCGGCGAACGCCGGGACCCGGCGCCTTTGCTTGCGCGGCAGCGCCGCGCCGCGATCATTTCGCCGAGCCCACCGTCGACGTCATGCCCGCGAAAGCGGGCATCCATTGAAAAGCTTTCCGGCACGGCCCACCGCGCCATCACGCGAGAAGCATGGACGGCAGGCATGAACGACTCGCCGCGAATGCCCGTACAGCACCATGGATGCCCGCTTTCGCGGGCATGACGTCAGGGAATGCTGGAACGTCTTCTGCGGAGGGTGCACCTGCACGTTGGCGAGCCGGTGCGCCTGCGCACAGCCGCAGTCGCTTTCCTTAGCGTCGTTGCCGACGATGACGTTTGCGGAGGGTGCGCCTGCGCACCGGTAGGCCCGTCCGGGCTTCCTAACCGCGCCGGGCCGCCTCAATCGTGGCGATGTCGATCTTGCGCATCGTCATCATGGCGTCGAACGCGCGTTTGGCGGCGGCGCGGTCGGGGTCGGTGTAGGCCTCGGTGAGGGCGCGCGGCGTGATCTGCCACGAGATGCCCCACTTGTCCTTGCACCAGCCGCAATCACTTTCCTGGCCGCCGTTGCCGACGATGGCGTTCCACAGGCGGTCGGTCTCGGCCTGGTCGTCGGTGGCGACCTGGAACGAGAACGCCTCGCTGTGCCTGAAGGCGGGGCCGCCGTTGAGGCCGAGGCAGGGGATGCCGAGCACGGTGAACTCGACGGTGAGGACGTCGCCCTGCTCGCAGTCCGGATAATCGCCGGGTGCATGGTGGACCGCCTTCACCGCGCTGCCGGGAAAGGTCTCCGCGTAGAACGTGGCGGCTTCCAGGGCGTCGCGGTCGTACCACAGGCAGATCGTGTTCTTGGGGATCATCGCTTTTCCTCGGATATCGGCGCGCCGCACGGCACGCTCATCCTGCACGACGAACCAGGGCCCGGACAATCGACACGCACAGCCATGCCCTGGCTCGATCAGGCCTCCCTAGATGTTGGTGTCTTCCGGTGGCGCCTCGCTGCCCAGCGCCGCGGTCCCCGGCAGATGGCCGGCGCCGGCGGTGCGCGCGCAGCCGACCGCGTAGCAGGCCATCGACAGCGAGCCGAAGGCATAGCCGTCCACCGGTACCTCCACGGCATCGCCGGTGGCCGCGGCGAAGCCGGCGACGTACAGCAGCGGCAGGAAATGCTCGGGCGTGGGCGCCGAGATCGCGTAGTCGCGGTGGACGACCAGCGACGCGGCGTCCGCCGGGCGCCCGGTCATGACCTCGCGCGCGTGCTCGTCGAAGCGCCGCGCCCAGTCGGTACCGGCGTCGGGGTTGCGCCAGTCGATCGCGCGCAGGTTGTGCACCACGTTGCCGCTGCCGAGCACCAGGACGCCGCGCTCGCGCAGCTTCGCCAGGCGCGCGCCCAGTTCCAGGTGGTAGTCCGGCGGCTTCTGCGCGTTGATCGAAAGCTGCACCACGGGGACGTCGGCGTCCGGGAAGGCGTGCACCAGCACCGACCACGTGCCATGGTCCAGGCCCCAGCTGTCGTGGTCGGCGCCGACGTATTCCGGATGCACCGCGTCGGCCACTTCCTCGGCGAGTTCCGGCAGGCCGGGCGCGGGATACTCGATGTCGAACAGGGCCTGCGGAAAGCCGAAGAAGTCGTGGATGGTCTTCGGCCGCGCCATCGCGGTCACCGCCGTGGCATTGACGAACCAGTGCGCGGAAACGGCGAGGATCGCGCGCGGCCGCGGCATCGAGGCCCCGATCGCGCGCCAGGCCTCCGTGTAGCGGTTGCGTTCCAGGGCGTTCATCGGCGTACCGTGGCCGATGAAGACGGCGGGCATGCGGGTTTCCATGGCGCCCGATCCTACTCCTGAATGGGACCAGGGCAACGGTCAGAGTCTAGGAGGTGTTGGTCAAGTCACCCCAGGTCACGCACGGAACGCGGCATCCCTCCTGAAGCCGCCCACCTGCATGACTTGCTGCTCGCCCCGCGAGTGTTTTGCATACTGCGTCTGTGCCCCCGCTCCGCGGGAGCGACGACTTGCTCAAACCTCCTTGACTACCCCGTCGCCTTTCCGCGCCAGCCAGCGATCGAGCTGGTTCGCGAACGCCTGCCGGTCCCTCGCGTGCAGCACCGCCGGGCCACCGGTCTGCACGCCGGAGCCGCGGAGCTCGTCCATGAAGTCGCGCATCGACAGGCGCTCGGCGATGGCGTTGCGGGTGTAGCGTTCGCCGCGCGGGTTCAGCGCCTCGGCGCCACGCTCCAGCACGCGTGCGGCGAGCGGGATGTCCTGGGTCACGACCAGCTCGCCCGGCCGGACGCGCTCGGCGATCAGGTCGTCGGCGGCATCGAACCCGCCCTGCACCTGCAGCGCGCGCACGTGCCGCGAAGGCGGGGTGCGCAGCCACTGGTTGGCGACCAGCGTCACCGCCACGCCGGTGCGCTCGGCGGCGCGGAACAGGATGTCGCGGATGACCGCCGGGCAGGCGTCGGCGTCGACCCAGATCCCGGGCGCGTGCGCAATATATTCCTCCATACGATGGGTTCCATCGAAGCGGGTGCGCAGTGTCGCATTCCCGCGCGCCGCGTTCGCTGTCGTCACGCCCCGTTCGGGTGGCGGCGCTATGCTCGGGCACTCATCGCGGAGGACATCATGGCACTGGACATCCAGCACAACCGCGGCGCCCGCCGCTTCGAGGCAACGGTTGAGGGCGTGCCCTGCGTGCTCGACTACACCCTCGCCGAAGGCGGCATGGCGATCACCCACACCAGCGTTCCGCCGCCGGCGGCCGGTCGCGGCGTGGCCGGCGAACTCGTGCGCGCCGCGCTGGACTACGCCCGCAGCAAGGGTTGGAAGGTCGCGCCGCTGTGCAGCTATGCCGAGGTCTGGATGCGACGGCATCCCGAGTACGACGACCTGCTGGCCTGATTCCGCTGCCAATCCGCACGTGAGGCCCGATTGGGGGCCGCCCATCCCGGCATTTCCTGTGCTACTGTCGCGCGACGGGCAGCGGCGTGGGGCGTGCATGCTGGTCGGGGATTGTCGAGGTACCAACGCCGTGCATGGCGGCTTTGCCATGCGCGAGTACCAATCAGGGGAGAACCGGGATGTCGAAGCTGCTGGATTTCATGCGGGAACTCGGTCGCGATGCGACGCTGGCCGCGGAGTACACGCAGGATGCTGACGGAACGATGCGGAGCGCCGGGCTTTCCGATGAGGAGCGGCAGGCGATGCTCGACAAGGACTACGACGCGATCAAGCGGCTGACGGGATTGGTCGATGGGCAGTTTGCGACCAATCACAGCGTGGTCGCGTACACCGAATAGCCATGAGGCTGATATTGTGCCTGCGCCCGGGATATGGCTGCTTCCGATTGCGTTCCTATGGCTCGCGATTGCGGCGACCCCGGCAATTGCCAACGACGCTCTGGAATCCCAGGTCAGGGAAATCGAGCGGCTTTCCACGACGGCACCGTGGACGGAGTCCAATGCCAGAATTGAACTCCTGGCCTCTCGCCTCGATGACCTGACGCCAACTCAGCGCCAACGGGTGGAGTTTGTCCGGTTACGCAATCTTGGCCTGGCCGGAGACTATACGGATGCATTGCAGGGTTTTGCCGAGCTGCTGCAGCAGGACCTTGACCCGGCGTGGCGTGTGTACATAACCGCCACGGGTATCCACCTGGCCGCCAATGCCGAAAACTGGTCGTTGGCATTCATGTGGCTCAATGCCGCCATGTCGCATCTGCCCGAGGTGCCCAACGAGTCGCCGCGGCTGCTCGGCGCAGCGAGCTATCTCTATACCCTGGTTGGCGAGACGGACAAGGCGCGCGACCTGGCCCTGCGTGCGCTCCACGAGATCGATCAGGACAAGGATCCACTTACGGCATGCCGGATCCTCGCCGCCGTTGCCATGGCCGAAGATCATGCCGACAACTATCGCGTGGCCGAGAGTTGGCGGCATCGCCAGATCCAGGCCTGTGAACGCGCCGGCGATCCGGTTTTCATCGCCACGGGCAAGTACGGCGTTGGCAAGATGGCGGCCAGGCAAGGGCATTACGCAGAAGCCCTTCAATGGGCGGACGAGGCCCTGGATGAGTTCCTGAGGGTCGGGTTCACCGCTGGCGCATACAGCACCCGGCTGGTCATTGCGGATAGCCTCGTCTCGATGGACCGCGACCTGGACAAGGCGGAAGCCTTGCTGGTGACGACCTCGGAGTATTATCGGGAGCAGAAATCCGCTCTCGCCACGGCCGAAACGGAAAGGCTGCTCGCGCGACTCGCCGAGCTGCGCTCGCATGCCGCAGAGGCACTCGCGCATCTGAAGGCGGCAATGAGCGCCGCCACGGAGGCGGAGCGCGTCGACCGCAATCGACGCCTCGCCTACCAGCAGATCCAGTTCGACACGCAGCTCAAGGAGCAGCAGATCACCCTGCTGCAGACCGAGAAGGAACTGGCCGACGTGCAGGCAACTGCGGCCCAGCGCCGCCAGCTCCTGCTGGTCTTCGGACTGGCTGGTCTGTTGGTCACGGCCGCGCTGTTGTCCATCCTGCTGCGCCGCGCGGCGCGCGAGCGCCAGCGCTACCGCTGGCAGTCCCAGCACGACAGCCTGACCGGCCTCTACAACTACCAGCAGGTGCGCAAGCTTGGCGAGGCCGCCTTCACGCGTGCGCGCAACAACGGCCAGCCCTTCACCGCGGTGGTGATCGACATCGACCTCTTCAAGCAGGTCAACGACCGCTACGGCCACGCCGCAGGCGACGAGGCGCTGCGTTCGCTCGGGGCCTGGATTGGCGAGGCGGCCGGCCAAGGCGCCATCGCCGGGCGCAGCGGCGGCGACGAGTTCACCGTGCTGCTCGAAGCCGATGCGTTGCAGGCCGAGGCCATGCTGCAGCGCCTGCGCGGCCGGATCGAGCCGGTCACCGTGTTCGGCCACACCGTTCGCTTCAACATCAGCGCCGGCGTCTGCCAGGCGGACGAGCGCACGCCCACCCTCGAGCAGCTCGTCCACGAGGCGGACCAGGCCCTGTACCAGGCCAAGCACGAGGGCCGCGATCGGGTCGTCTGCGCCGGCGACACGGTTTGCGGTTCGGCAACCGGCGCGGGCCTGGTGGTGGTCGGCAGCGGCATCCAGTTCGGCCGCCACGCCAGCGCGCGCTGCCTCTCGGAGATCCGCGCCGCGCAGGTCGTGTTCTGCCTGGCCGATCCGTTCGCGCTGGCCATGATCACCGAATCCCGTCCCGACACCATCAACCTGGGCGTCCACTACGCGCCCGGCAAGGACCGGCGCGAGACCTATCGTGAGATCGACGCCGCGATCATGAAGGAGTTGCACGCGGGCAAGAAGGTATGCGCGGTGTTCTACGGCCATCCCGGCGTGTTCGCCGACGTGCCGCACCAGGTGATCCGCAAGGCGCGCGCGGAGGGCATCCCGGCGCGCATGGAACCGGGGATTTCCGCGGAGGCCTGCCTCTACGCGGACCTCGGCATCGATCCCGGCCGGCGCGGCGTGCAGTCGATGGAAGCGACCCATTTCCTCTTCTACGACCGCCAGCCGGACCCCGCCGGCCTGGTGCTGCTGTGGCAGGTCGCGCTGTCCGGCGACCTCGGCTGCAGCCGCTTCCATGCCGAGCGCGAGGGCCTTCAGGCGCTGGTCGACAAGCTCCTGCGCTGGTACCCGCCCGGGCACGAGGTGATCCTCTACGAGGCCGCCCAGTTGCCGATCGACTCGCCGCGCGCCGAGCGCCTCGCCCTGCGCGACCTGCCGGGCGCTCACTACAAGGAATACACCACCCTGGTCATCCCGCCGCTCGGGGAACTGCAGGTGGACGGCCAGGCGCCGGCCACCCACGCCGGCGCCGCGGACCTGCTCCACCAGGCCTAGTCGCGCACGATCCAGCCGGCGGTCGGCTTTCCGGGTCGCTCTTCCCGCCAGGACCTGCGACCCTTGGGGCTTGTTCCCATCCGGAGTAGCCCGATGCCCCGTCGCTGGATCCAGCTTCCTGCCGCGTGTTCCCTGGTGTTCCTCTTCGGTTGCCACACCGCGACCGATGAATCCGCGCCCGCGCCCGCGGCTGCCGCCCCGCAAGCGGTCGCGGCGACCGCGCCACGGACCGGAGTGGTCGAGACCGCTGCTGGCCGCTATCGCTTCACCCCGAGCACCTGCGCCATCCACGACGGGAATGGCGCGCCCGACATCGAGGTCGGCGGGCCGGGAACGGCGCCGGACGGCGAACGCATCTACGTCGAGTTCAGCTCCACCGCCCGCGCCCTCGACATCCACCTCGGCGTGGACACGCCGTTCGCAAGCCCGGAGCGATCCCTCCGCGCTGGCGTCGGCAGCGGGGAGATGCCGATCGAAGTCACCGGACGCACCATCCGCGTCGCCGAACTGGAGCTGGTCGATGATGCCGGCAGCCGGGAGGCCGGGAGTTTGCTGATCGAGTGCTGACAGGGGCCGCGAAAGCAGCCCTGCTTGCTTCGCGACGGCACGCCCGGGAAGAAGCGACGCCTCCTGAAACGTGTAATGCCGCCACCCGGTCGCATGCATGCCTTGTAGGAGCGCACCTGGGCGCGACCACCGTCGCGTCCCGACGCCGGTGCGCGGGATTGCATGAGCCCCGTGCAGGCGATGGCGCAGCCCCAGCGGGCGAGGCCGGGTCGCGACCAGGGTCGCTCCTACGAAAGCCACGGCCCTCCTGCCACGCTGATGTCCCCACCCGGCCGCCCACAGGGTGGGTTCCCACGAAATCACGTAACGCCGTAGGAGCGCACCCTGTGCGCGACCACCGTCGCGTCCTGGCAGCAGTGCGCAGGATTGCGGAAGCCTCGCGCAGGCGACCCAAGGTAGCGCCAGCAGGCGAGGCCGGGTCGCGACCAGGGTCGCTCCTACGAAAGCAATGGCCGGTCCTGCCACGCTGATGACCGCCGCCGATCGCCCACAGGGTGGGCTCCTACGAAAGCCACGGTCGGGCTATTCCTGGCCTTTCAGCACCTCGGTGCACTGCAGCGTCCCGTTCGGGAACTCGAGTACGCCGGTCTGGCCTTCCTTTACGACTTGGTGGATGACCCGGCACTCGGTCCAGCCGGCCATCGACTTGGCGGCGTCGCCGTCCATTGCGACGTGCATGACGTCGCCCTCCCAGCGGGCTTTCGCGTTGCGCTTCTTGAATGCGCCCTCGATTCCGGCCACGAGTCCATCCCGGGCCCTGTTCGCATCGCTCGCGGCGGGCCGCGGGGCGGCGGCGTGTGTGGCGGGCGGCGCGGCTTCGGGAGCGGTCCCCGCTTCCTGGCTGCAGCCGGTGCCGACGGCGAGCGCGGCGGCGATGAAGATGGCGATGACCGGTCGGGAAGGTTTCATCGGGTCGGGGTTCCTCTTGGCGGACGTGAGGCCCAAGCATAGCCGTTCATACCGTGGGATCCTGGGGTGCGACCGGCGAGGGGTCCTTTGGCGCGGGTGCGGATGGCACCTGCGCGCCGCCCTCGTCACGCATCCAGCGCCGCACCGCCTGGCGGAAGGCCAGTTCCTCGTGTTCGGCGCGTTCCTCGTCCTCGCGCAGCACGCGCAGCAGGGAGAAGCACACCGCGAGCAGCACCAGCGTGAAGGGCAGGGCGCTGATGATGGCCATCGATTGCAGCCCCTCGAGCCCGCCGGCGACCAGCAGGATCGCGGCGACCGCCGCTTGCGCCACGCCCCACACCAGCTTTTTCCAGGCCGGCGGATTCATGTCGCCGTCCGAGGACATCGTCGCCAGCACCAGGGTGGCCGAGTCGGCCGAGGTGACGAAGAAGCTGAGCAGCAGCGTGGTCGCCAGCACCGACAGCACGATGGACCAGGGCAGCACGTCCAGCATCCGGAACAGTACCTGCTCGGCACCTTCCGCGAATGCGGCGAGGAGGTTCGCGTCGCCCTCGATCTGCATGTGCAGCGCCGTCCCGCCGAGCGCGGCGAACCAGATGAAGCTGACCAGCGCCGGTACCGCCAGCACGCCGGAAATGAACTCGCGAATGGTGCGTCCGCGCGAGACCTGGGCGATGAACGAGCCGACGAACGGCGCCCAACTGATCCACCACGCCCAGTAGAAGATGGTCCAGTCCGCGACCCAGGTGCCGCGGCTGAAGGGCGTCATGCGCAGGCTCATCTCCGGCAGGTTGTTGAGGTACTGCCCGAGCGTGCTGGTGAACGTGTCGAAGATGAAGCCGGTGGGCCCGAACACGAACACCGCGAGCAGCAGCGCGATGGCCAGCCCCATGTTGAGGTTGGACAGCCACTTGATGCCGCGATGCAGGCCGGTGGTCGCGGAAAGGAGGTACAGCACCATGGCCGCCGCGATGATGCCGAGGCGGGTCGCGGTGTTCTGCGGCAGGCCGAACACGTGTTCGAGGCCGGCGCCGATCTGCAGGGCGCCGAAACCGAGCGACGTCGCCACGCCGATCGCCGTGGCGATGATCGCGAGGATATCGACAAGACGGCCGAACCAGCCGTCCACCCAGCGCCCGCAGAGCGGCCGCAGCAGCTCGCTGATCAGCCCGCGCCGGCCGTGGTTGAACTTGAACCAGGCCATGGCCAGGCCCAGCACCGCATAGATCGCCCAGGGGTGCAGGCCCCAGTGGAAGAACGAATAGCGCAGCGCCGCGCGCGCCGCGGCATTGCCCAGCGGATCGACGCCGGGCGGCGGCTCGGCGAAATGCGCGATGGGTTCGGCCGCCCCCCAGAACACGAGGCCAATGCCCATGCCGGCCGAGAACAGCATTGCGAACCAGGTCGGCGCGGAAAACTCCGGAACCGCATCCTCGCCGCCGATCCGCAGCTTCCCGAAACGGCTGAAGCCGAGGTAGAGCAGGAAGGCGACGATGAAGAAGACCACCAGCAGGTAGAACCAGCCGCCATAGGCGATCGACCCGCCGAGCGCCGTCTGCATGAGCGCCGCCAGTTCCGCGGGTGCAAGGCTGCCTGCCAGTACCAGCAGCGCGAGCGCCGCCAGTGCGATCGAAAAGACCATGCGCATGTCTCCTGGCCGGACGGACGGCAGGGCGAAACCCATTCACCCTGCGAGCGGACAGGGTACAACGCGCGGCACCACGACCCGGCGCGTGCGTCCCGGCGAACTCGCCTCCTTCCGCCGGGCGTGGCAATCTGGATGCACCGATCCCACAGTTGCCAGGCATGAGCGATACACCACTCCGGTTTGTGGCGCGGCTGCTGCGTCCAGCCACCCCCAAGGGCGCCACCTGGACCTTCCTGCTGCTTCCCGGCGATGCCAGCGCGGCGCTGCCCTCGCGCGGGCTGGTCACCGTCGAGGGAGCCCTCGCCGACGCGCCGTTCCAGGCCACGCTGCAGCCAGACGGCAAGGGCGGGCACTGGATGAAAGTGCCAAAAGCGCTGCTGCAGTCCGCCTCGGTGCGGGCGGGTGACGAGGTCCATCTCCAGATCGCCCCGATTGCCGAAGAACCCGAACCAAAGGTTCCCGCGCCATTGCGCGCGGCACTGGCCGCCGAGCCCGCCGCCAAGCTTGCGTGGAAAAGCCTCACGCCGGTCGGCCGGCGCGACTGGATCCACTGGATCGAATCGGCGAAGAAGGCCGAAACGGTCGAGCGCCGCATCGCCACCACCTGCGATATGCTCGCCAGCGGCAAGCGGCGCGTATGCTGCTTCGACCGCTCGGGCATCTACGGCGGCGGCATGGCCGCGCCCCAGGCGATGGCGGACTGATGCGTTTCGAGGGAATTGCCACCCGTCCGCCGCGTCGCTTGCATCATCCGCTGCCCGATGGGAGGATCGCACGGGTGCCCTTGCTCGACGGGCAAAGGCTGCGGGATTGGATTGCAGGATTAGGCTGCGGCATTTGTGGAAGACGATGATTGCTTGGGGAATGTTTCGCCCACTGGCGAAGTTGAGCTGGAGTTAGGCTGCGGGATTACATTCCGCTTTGTCGTCGAATAGTAGTTAGGCCGCATGAGACAGACCACCGCATCCAACCTGGCCCTTCTTCTTGCTGTACTGGCTTGGCCGCTCATCTATTACGTCCTTATGTCACAGCTCGGTGACTACCGCCCAGGCACACCCAGTGAGGTTATTCTGGCCAATCGGCGAGTATCCGTTGCCGTTCTATCGGCTGGGTTCTTGTCTTTTCTAGGGGCGCTGTGGCTTTCCGGTTACAGCTTTACTGGGGCAAAAATGCGTTCAACCCTTGCGGCACTTGTTTGCGTTGGACTCATCGCATTTGGCATTGCCGGCCTATGGCTGTGACAATGCGGTCTAACAATTCATTCAAGCCGACGTTGCTTCGCAACGCGGCTTAATTCAGGCGTTAGATCTTGTTCGTGCATAGCCGACAGATCGCATGCTTATTGCTTGCATGTTTGGTGGCTGGCTGCGTGTCATTCTCCAGCCCGCCACGCACAGCGCCGGTCCCACCACCGTTGGCCCACGCCTCGTGTCCGGCGCTCCCCGCCGGATTAAAGCTATTTTCTGGAATTCCGCTTGCAGAGGTGGATCGAATTGGCCGGTTTCCTATGCAGCAACCAGAGAGACGCTATATTGGTACAACGACCGACTTATGGCGTAAGTTCCGCGATGAACTCGAACCGGCCGACCTGGTCTTCGAGTACGCCAATGACGAGAGCTGGAAGGGTGTTGCGTTCAATCACGGTGGTTTGGCAGCGTTTCGTGGTGGCTGCACGATCAAAATCGTGCAGATCTGGATAACATGACGGTCTAACAGCTAACAATTTGTGCAAACCGATGCCGCTTCCGAGCCCAGTCTTGTTCACCTCGCACGCTGAGAACATGTTCTTTGCCATATCCACGCCCTGCGGTTATAGTGCCCATGGAGACTTCTTCTGCTGTTGACGGTTGTGTTGCAACACAATCATGGCCTACGAGGCCGCGGGAGGGGAAGTCTTCTTTTTACTCATTCAAGGCGGACGGCTTCGCCGTCGCTTAATTTGGCATCAAGCTGCATGAGATATCTCGTCGCTATTGTCGCTTTTATGCTTTTCCTCTTGCCGAGTGCTTTACTGGCTGAGGTATCGGATAAGGCTGCCTCAATTTCGCAAGTTTGGTTCTACTACATAGTCTTAGGACTAATTTCGTTTTGCGCTGGTCGCTACCGCTTTCTTCTTGGCGCAGCTGTGCTGCCACTTTCGTGCTTTCTTATCTACGCAGGCTGCAGCACGCTATCCGATCCTCATGTGGGTTCGGCGCTCATGGCTGAGCAGGGCTGGCCTTACGTGCTTGCGGTATACGGTGGCGCAGTTCTTCTGCTTCTGCTCCATGGGTTGGGCCTGTACACGGGTTGGCGTCGTAACGGGCTGCTTGGTGAGACTTAACGTGCAGTCTAACAAATCCGTAAGAGCCGCGCCATTCCACGGCGGGGCTACTTCAAGCGTTGGAGCATATTGATATATCAACCACTTTGGAGCATTGATGACCGCTTATGCTGTTGCTGTGATACGCGAAACCCGGTTTGGCGAGGAGATCAAAGAGTACCTGCGACGCATTGATGACACGCTGGCTCCGTACTCTGGTGAGTACCGCATACATGGTGGTCCTTATGAACTGCTTGAGGGTGCATGGTCCAGTGAGCTGATTGTCATAGCATTTCCCTCAATGAAGCAGGCTCGGGACTGGTACGAGTCCGATGCGTACAGGGCAATTCGCTCCCTACGTGTCGAGCACACGGAAGGTGACGTTCTTTTGGTTCAAGGCGTACCGGAAGGTCACAAAGGCGCAGACATCCTCGATTGACAGCCTTGGTGCGCTCTAAAAGTCATTCCAAGCGGACGCGCAGAAGCATGCGCCGCTTAACTCCAGCGGCCAGACTTTGGAGTTCATGAGCCGCACCGGGTTTCCCGAGGCTATTTGGTTGGGTCACGCTGCTTCATGCACCGCGCGCCATTGCCGATGGTAAGCCGCTTCGGTTCCTGCTGTCGGGCCGCTGGTCAGCCTTCTCATGGTCGGGCGGCACCCTCTGGGCCACCACGATGCCGCCGAAATGTGAGGTTGCGCCGCGAGCGTGGGATAGAGCGGCGCTAGGCTGCGGCTTCCGGCACCCGGCCGGATGACGAGGAGATCCTGATGGTGAACGCCCAACGCGCATTTCCCGCTCCCGTGGCATCGATTCTCTCCGTGTTTCTTGTTCCGCTGCTGCTCGCCGTGGCGGGCGCCACGCAGGCCGCAGCGCCGGTCAACGTGCATGCCTATGCCCACGACAACCCGGGTTGGATCGTGCCCGGCCTGCACGTCGGTGGATTCTCGGGCCTGGTCCATGTCCCCTCCGATCCGCCCAACGTGGCCTACACGATCATGGATCGGGGACCCAACGGGCAGGTGACGGTCGATGGCGAATCGAGGCGGACCTTTCCCTTTCCCGACCTTGCGCCGACGCTTGTCAAGCTGAAGTTCGTGGGTCACCGTGTCGAGGTCCTGCAGGCGATCCCGATCCGCCGACCCGACGGCCAGTTCGCCTCCGTGTTGCCGAACCTCGAGAGCCAGGACGAGACGCCGTGGGATGCCAACGGGCTCCTGCGGCTGCCGTTCGATCCGGAGGGTCTCGATCCGGAAGGCATTGCCTACGATCCGGTGACGGACACCTTCTGGCTCTGCGAGGAATACATGAGCCTGGCGCAGGTCCGGCGCGACGGCACGCTGCTGAAGCGGCTGGTGCCGGCGGGAATCGAGGCGCAACTCGGCGTGCCGTATGCCCGCGGGGTGCTGTCGCCCTGGCTGGCCGCGCGGCCGCAGAACCGCGGCTTCGAGGGTGTCGGCATCACGCCGGATGGGCGTTATCTGTTTGCGGCCGTGCAGGGCGGTCTGTTGCTGCCCGACAAGGCGACCGGCAACGCCAGCCGCGTGCGGCGCCTGGTCAAGGTGGATCTCGCGACCGACACGCAGGTGGGCGAATACCTCTACCTCGCCGAGGAGGCCTCGTCCTTCGAGGTGCCGATCGCCCAGGCCGACATGAGCCTTTCCGATCTGGCCGCCATCGACGAGAACCGCGTGCTGGTGCTGGAGCGCGACAAGAATGCCGGCGCCTCGGCGCGCGTGAAGCGCGTGTATGCCGTCGACCTCGCCCTCGCCACCAACGTGCTGGGGATCGCCGACATCGCCGGCGCCAGTCTCGAATCCATGGACGCGTTGACGCTGGCGGCGAACGGCATCCGACCCGGCGCGAAGAGCCTGGCCGTGGATCTCCTGCAGGCGATCCCGGGCTTCCCTTACGAGAAGACCGAAGGCCTCGCGGTGGTTGATGCGAAGACGCTGCTCGTCTGCCATGACAACGATTACGCGATCGCCATCGATGGCACCACGCGCACCGATACGGGCGAGGTCTCCCACAGCTACCGCCTGAAGTTCTCGCAGCGGCTGTTCTGATCCCGCCGCGATGACCCGGACGCCGGCCGCCGCAGCTTTCTGAGGCGGCCGGTCTCTTCAACTCGCCGGCAGATCGATCAGGCCGTCCGCCGCCCGGTATGCCGGGTCTCGATCAGCGCGTCGAGCCGGTAGCCGAGCTCGCGGGCGGTGGCCAGGTAGTCGTCGCGGGTGGCGGTGTCCATCACCGGTTCGCGGTGCAGCAGCCACAGGTGCTCGTAATCCGGGCTGCCGACCAGGGCGGTGCGGTAGTCCGGATCCAGGCGCAGGATCCAGTAATCGCCGCGGGTGAACGGGATCCAGCGCAGTCCCTCGGGCAGGAAGCTCACTTCCAGCCGGCTCGGATCGCCCGGATTCGCCGGCTTCGCCACGCCGATCGATTCCTGCAGCGTGCCCTCGCCGTCGAAGGCGCGGTTCTGCACCCGGATCGCGCCATCCCCGTCGAGGCTGTAGGTGGCACTGACGTCGGTGTAATCGGCCGGCTCGTGCCGCATCGGCAGCCGCGCGATCTCGTACCAGATGCCGAGATAGCGGGGCAGCTCCAGCGCGTCGACGGTGGGCGGGGCAGGGCGGTTCATCGGGTTCTCCTTGGCGGTGGCGGCGTGCAGGCATCCGGCGGCGTGGCACGGCAGCGGCCACGCTACCCGGTGCCGCGTGAACCGGCACGAACATTCCCCAGCGGCAGCGCTACCGCACGGTGCCCGCCGGTGCGAGCTCTGCCTGCCCCGCAGCCGCGAGCTGCCCCTGCACCTCATTGATCGACGCCCGGATGCGACGGGTGAACACCGATTCGCCGTGGTGCAGGAGCAGCAGGTATTCGGTGGCGCGGGTCATGGCCACATAGAGGAGGCGCGCGGCCTCGGCTTCGTCCCCGCCGGCTCGCGGCATCGCGCACAGGCCGGGGATCACCACGAAGGGGAACTCCAGGCCCTTGCTGGAATGCATGGTGAGGAGTTTCACCGTGTCGCCGCCGTCGAACAGTGCATGCTTGCCGGCGCCCCGGGCGAGGCTGCGCGGGATGCCGGCGCCGGCGAGTTCGCGCGCGATCGCCTCGCCTTCCCACTGGTTGCGGTGGATGACCGCCATGTCGCCCCAGGCGCGGCCGCGTGCGTGCTCGTCGCCCAGCGCCGTGACCAGGGTGCGCAGTTCCTCGCGCGCGCCGGCGGTGCGGACCAGCTCCGGTACCGGTCCGCGGCGACCGGCGCTTTCCGGCGCCACCAGCGGGATGTGGTCGTCATCCTCGGCGCGCTCGGCGAGGATCTCCTGCGCGAAGTTGCGCGCCACGGACAGGATCTCCAGCGTGTTGCGGTAGTTGAGGCGCAGGATCGTGGTGCGCCCCTGCGCCTGCACGCCGAGGCTTTTCCAGGTCGCCTTGCGGCGCTCCGCCTTGCCGTAGATGTTCTGCGCGTCGTCGTAGAGGATAAGCAGCGAATTGGTGGCCGGATCCACCATCTGCACGATCAGGCGGTACCAGTCCGGCTCGAAGTCGTGGCCCTCGTCGATCAGGATGGCGCCGTACTGGAAGCGCGGGATCCGCCCCTGCTCGACGCCGGCGATCACGCGCTCGACCATCTCGCCGAAGAAGTCGGCCGCATCGTCCGGCGGCAGCGGCACGTGGTAGCTCGCCAGCATGTGCCGGCACCAGCGGTGGAAGTTGTAGACCTGCACCTGCCCGGCGATGCCGCGCGCCGCCATCAGGCGCTCCAGCCGCGCGGCGAGCGTCTTGTTGTAGCACAGCACCAGGATCGGCTTGCCAAGTGCGCGCGCCAGGTGCATGGCGCGGAAGCCGAGGATCATCGTCTTCCCCGAGCCGGCAACGCCGTGGATGATGCGATGCTCGCCGCCGAGCGAACGCGCCAGCAATTCCTGCTGCTGGTCCATCACCTCGACGAGGTCCGGAATTTCGACCGCGCGCGCCTCGAACGCGCTGCCGTCGAACAGGCCGAACTGGCCATTGCCCGGTTCCAGGCGGAGGTCCGGGAACAGGTGCCAGCGCACGCGGTCGAGCTGCGGCAGGGTGAGGGCCACCGGGAACACCTGCGGGAACATCGCCCACAGCCGCTCCTGGAAGGCTTCCGCATCCACCGTCTCGTACATCTCGTCGCGGCAGATCACCAGGTGCGGCGGCAGCACCTCGGCGAGACCGCCCTCGTCGAACTGGCGGCGAGTGATGTTGGCCAGCACCACCCCGAACGCCCACGGCATCACCAGCTTGCCGGCATGGCGGTGTCCATCGGGATGACGCAGCGCGGGGTCGCGCTCCAGCACTACGCCAATCTCCAGCGCACAGGCGCGCGCCTGCAGCAGCGGGCTGGTTTCCTTCACCAGGCCGCGAGGGGTGACCAGGGTGAACCGGGTGCGGTCGGCCTGGCGGATGGATTCCGCCTTCCAGTCCTTGACCTCCAGCACCAGCAGGCCGCGCCGCGGATGCACGACGACGAAGTCCGGATGCCGCTGGCGCAGGCCGATCGGCGCGTCGTACCAGACGAGGTAGTCGTCCTCGAGCTTCTGCTCCAGCCGCTCGGACAGCCGCTTCTCGCCCGCCGTCATGCGCGGCAGGCAGGTGTTGCGGCTCGGAATGAGTGTCGCCATGCAGCCCCCCGTTTTCCCGGTCCGCAAAACTAGCCCATACCGGTGGCTTCTGCAGCCGGTGCAGGCCGGGGCGGACGAAGCCACGACCGCGTTCATCGATGCGACGCCGCCTGCAGGTTCGAGGAAATTCATCTTCGACCGGCGAGACTGGCGTGGCGCCGCATCGGAGCACCAGCGCGCGCGATCGGGAAAGGGGACACCATGAAGGCAGCCATCGTCGTCATCGCCGCATCGCTGGCTTCCGGCGGCCTGTCCGCGGCGGCCCCCGATGCCGCGGCCATCGTGCGCGAGGGCAACGACAAGGGCGCGCCACCGTGCATCGCCTGCCATGGCGCCCATGGCGAAGGGCAGGTGGCCGGCGGATTTCCGCGCCTCGCCGGGCTCGACGCCGCCTACATGGAGCGGCAGATGGACGACTTCGCCAGCGGCTCGCGTGACAACGCGGTGATGAAGCCGATCGCGAGCGCATTGTCCAAGGAGGAGCGCCGGGCGCTGGCCCGCCACTACAGCGGACTCGCCCCTCCCGCGGCATCGGAACCCGCCGCCAGCGACGAACTCGACCCGCAGGGCGAATCGATCGCGCTCCGCGGCCGCTGGGAAGGACAGGTGCCGGCCTGCGTCGCCTGCCACGGGCCGTCGGGTGTCGGCGTCGGAAGCCATTTTCCGCCCCTGGCGGCGCAGCCTGCCGGCTATATCGCGGCCCAGCTCCACGCCTGGAAGGACGGCCAGCGGCGCAATGATCCGATGGGCATGATGCAGCACGTCGCCAGCGAGCTCGACGAGGCGGAGATCCAGGCGGTGGCCGGCTGGTTCGCGGCGCAGCCGGCGATGATCGAGGAAGGTGGACCATGAGCGGGACCGGCGTGATCCGTCTTCCGGCGCTGGCCGCGCTGGCGTTGCTGCTGGTCGCCTGCTCGGGCGGCGGGGCGCCTGCCGAGGAAGCACGCGCGGCAGAGCTCGCACCGGCTGCGGCGCCGGCCGTCGAGCGGCCGCGTCTACCAGCAATGGCGACCTCCGACAACGCCCAGGCGGCCACGGCGCAGTCGCCGCCATCTGCATCGCGCGATGGCGGCGAAATGCCGCAACGCGCTGCGCGGGCCGCGTTCGTGCCACCCGCGGAAAGCGCCATCCCCGTCGACGCGTTCGGCGCGATGATCCGGAAGGGGCGCGACATCTTCATGCACACGGGCCGCTACGCCGGCGAGTACGTCGGCAATTCGCTGGCCTGCGTCAACTGCCACCTCGACGCTGGGCGCCGCGCCGATTCGGGGCCGCTATGGGCGGCCTGGGTGCGTTACCCGCGCTACCGCGCCAAGAACGACGAGGTGAACTCCTTCGCCGAGCGCCTGCAGGGCTGCTTCCAGTACTCGATGAACGGCAAGGCGCCGCCGCCGGACGGGGAGGTGATCGAGGCGCTCTCGACCTATTCCTACTGGCTCGCCACCGACGCGCCGACCGGCGTGGATCTGCCGGGTTTCGGCTACCCCAAGCAGGGCTTCGAACCACCGGAAAAGCCGGACTACGGCCGTGGCGAGAAGGTGTACCGGGAAAGCTGCGCGATCTGCCACGGCGCGGAGGGCGAGGGGCAGGCGGTGGCCGGCGTGCAGGTGTTTCCGCCGCTGTGGGGCGCGCAGTCGTTCAACTGGGGCGCGGGCATGCACGAGCTCGACAACGCCGCGGCGTTCATCAAGGCCAACATGCCGCTCAGCCTCGGCGGCACCCTCGGCGACCAGCAAGCCTGGGACGTGGCGATGTTCATGAACAGCCACGAACGCCCGCAGGATCCCCGCTTCACCGGCGACGTGGCGGAAACGCGCAGGCGCTTCCACGACACGCGCTGGTCGCTGTACGGCGTCGAGGTGAACGGGCGCCTGCTGGGCCGGGGCACGGAGGCGCCGGGAGGTTGAGCGGGCGGAACCGCGCCGACGCGATGGGAGCGGGTTGCGTCCAGACGGGCTGCGCCGCCTGGTGCGGGTTTGCGGGCTTGGGCGGGTTCAAGATTTTCCCTTGCAAAGGCGCTGGGTCGCGGCGTTCGCCGGGACGGCGACTGATTGTTACATTCTGGCCGCCCGCGGCCAGATGAGGCGCAGGCAGAGCGCCGGCGCAAGCGCGAACAGCGCGAACAGCCAGCGCGATGCGAGCGCGGCGTCCAGTTCGCTGCCGCCCGCCACGGGTCGGCCGACGAGGTTCACCACCAGTCCGGCCAATGCCGCGCCGAACGCCGTGGCGCAGAGCTGCACGGTCATGATCGACGAGGCGGCAAGATCCGGCTCGTCCGGCGGCGCGGCCGTCAGCACCTGCGCAGACAGGTGCGGGTAGGCGATGCCGACGCCGAAACCGCAGGTCACCATGGCCGCGCTGATGGCCAGCATCAGCGCGGGCTGGCCCGACGGCAACGGCATCAGCACCGCCAGCGCGGCCGTCGCGAGCAGTGCCAGGAGCGGCGCGGCCCGCAGTGCCGCCGTGCGGCGCGTGCCCTGCAGGCCCGAGGTGAGGAGCGAGCCGGTGGTCCAGCCGACCGACATCAGGGCGGCGATGTAGCCCGCCATCAGCGGCGAACTGCCATGGATCGACTGCAGGAACAGCGGCACGAAGATCTCCGTGCAGGTGACGGTGACCGCGAGCAGCACGGACATGGCGTAAAGCCCACCCAGCGGGCTGGAGATGCGGAAGCTGCCGCGCGGCAGCAGGCGGCTGCCGGGCTGATGCTGCGCGCGGACGAAGGCGGCCATCAGGCCGGCGCCGACTGCGAGCCAGGCGGCCATCGCCGGCAACGAAGCGCTTACGCTGGCGACCGAGGCGGCCAGCACCGCCGCGGTGAGCACGAGCAGTTGCAGCACCGGCAGCGGCGCCGGCGCAGCGCCATCCGCCGTGCGGCCGGGCAGCACGCGCAGCGCCAGCCAGGCGAACACCGCGATCAGTGGCACCAGCGACCAGAACGCCGCCCGCCACATGCCGAGTTCGGCGAATACGCCGCCAAGCGCGGGGCCGAGCAGGGTGGCGATGCCCCACATGCCGGACACCATCGCCAGCGCGCGCGGCCACAGCCGCTCGGCGAACACGATGCGCACCATCGCATAGGGCAGGGCCACCAGCGCCCCGCCGGCGAGCCCCTGCAACGTGCGCCCGGCGAGCAGCACCGGCATGGAGGCGGCCAGCGCGCAGGCCAGCGAGGCGAGCGCGAACACGCCGGCCGCCAGCGCGTAGGCGCCGCGCGCGCCCATGCGGCCGAGCAGGCGCGAGGACACCGCCGCGCCGACGATCGAAGCCACCACGTAGACGGTGGTGTTCCAGGCGTAGTATTCGATGCCGCCGATCTCCCGCACCACCGAGGGCAGGATCGTCGTGGCGAGATAGAGGTTCACCGCGTGCATCGCCACGCCGCCGCTGAGGGCCAGCGACACCAGCAGGTTGCGCCCGCGCAGGAGCTCGCTCCAGCCAGGTTGTGTGTCGCCCGGCGGAGGCGGGTCGGGTGCGGTCATCGAGGTAGCGGGTCCTTCGCGCGGGCGGCGGATGCAGCCGATCCGCATTGTGCCTGCGTGTCCCACGGTGTGCAGGTGATCGCGTCGTGGCGCTCTCCCGGGAGGGCCGGACCTCCGGGCCGGCCGCTCTTCGGCCTGCCCGCCGGTCGGATCGTGTTCATGCGCGCTCGGACACTCTCGCCGGACCCCACAATGAGGAGCCTTCATGAGCGCGAGAGCCGGAATCGGAATCGTGTTGCTGATCGCGGGCCTGGTCCTGCTGTTCTTCGGCGTGCAGTCCACCGGCGCCTTCGGCGAGAAGGTGGTGCACGAAGTCACCGGCCGCTACACCGACGACACCATGATGTACCTGGTCGGCGGCGGCATCGTGGCCGCGCTCGGGGTGGTGATGCTGGTGGTCGGGCGGAAGTAGTCGCAACCGGTTTGCAGCGCGGCGGCCGCTGCGCCACCATCGGTTTCCCTTCAGCACACGGAGAACGGCATGGCCGACGCCGGGTTGCACACGCTGCAGACCTCGACGCCGCAGGAAGGATTCGAACTGGCGCTCAAGCTCTCCCGGATGGGGGTCAAGTACACCCAGCCTTCGGCCGAAGTGCGCGACAGGCTGCGCAAGGACTACGAGGACGATGCGGATGCCCTGATCGCGACCTCGCAGGTGGTCGCCATCAACTTCCAGACCATTGCCGCCGCCAATGACTACTGGCGTGGCGCGCGCTGAAGCACCGCTGCCGCCTTGACCTGGATCAGGGCGGCGCGAAGCAGCTGCGTAGCATGCTGCGGGCTCGTTCCCGGAGCCTGCCATGTCGGCGCAGCCTGATTCCGAAGCCAACGTCCACCTCTTCGACGCGCGTGGCATCGCCCGCCGTTTCCGCCATTCCGCCATCTTTGGCGCGCTCGGTGCGCTGCGCAATGGCGAGACCATGCGCTTCGTCAACGACCACGACCCGATCCCGCTGCTGGCGCAGATCGACCAGCGCTTCGGCGGGCACGTGTCCGTCACCTACCGGCAGCGCGACGCCGGCGGGGTGGTAATCGATCTCGGCATCAGCGGATTGCCGGAAGAGTAAGGGTGGGCTTTCCGTCGTTCTTCAGCGAAGCACCGCGCATCACGCTGCGCGATCCGCTGGCAGCTTTCCTCGGCGCCGCCGAAGGCGGGCTGATCGAGTATTCGTACACCGACGCGGTACGCCTGGCCGGCCATTCCTGCCCGACCGTGGCGGGCACCTGGCTGATGGCGCGTGCCGGACTGGCGGCGTTGCACGGCGACGAAGTGCCCGAACGCGGCGCCATCGAGGTCAGCATGAGCGGGTGGGAGGACGAGGGCACGACCGGGGTGATGGCGCAGGTGTTCACGCTGCTCACCGGCGCCGCTGCGGAAAACGGCTTCCACGGTATCGGCGGGCGCTTCGACCGGCGCCACCTGCTCCGCTACGGCAGCGGCGAACCGGGCACGGTCGCGCGGCTGAGTCGACGCGGCAACGGGGCGACGGTCGATGTGTCGATGGACCTCTCCGGCGTACCGTTCGCCCCCGACATGCGCCCCTTGATGATGCGGGCGATGGCGGCCGGCGCGGACGAGGACGACCTCGTTGCGTTCGGCGCCGCCTGGCAGGATCGCGTGCGGCGCATCCTGATCGATCATGCCGACGATCCGGCGCTGATTCGGGTATTGCCGGTCGCGGCCTGAGCGCCGCCGCATCGGTTCGGCGCCTCAGCGCCGCCGCGCCAGCACGCCGTCCAGCGCCGGCGCGGCGGCGAATCCCGCCTGTTCGAGACGCCGCACGACTTCACGCGGCAGGTCGCGGCCGCGGCTGCGCCGGTTGGGGCTGCCGGTGTAGTGGAACAGGCGCCCGCCGCGGCGCAGCACCCGCGCGAGTTCGCGATAGAAGGCGAGCGAGTAGAGTTCGCCGGCGATGCCGAAACGCGGCGGGTCATGCAGCAGTGCGTCCACCGAGGCATCGGCGATTGATGCGATGGCGGCGGTCACGTCCGCGTGCTCGAGGTCGAGCCGGCCGCCGCAGTTCGCCGGGTCCGGCGACCACGGGTTGAGCGTGCGCAGCCAGAGCACGTCGGCATCCTTCTCGAAGGAAAGCACCTGCGCCGCGCCGGCCTCCAGGCAGCAGGCGGCGAAGTAGCCGAGCCCGCCGCAGGTGTCGAGCACGCGGCCGTTGCGCGGCATCACCAGTGCTACCTTGCGCCGGGCGTCGTCGAGCGGCGACGCCGTGGCGGTGGGCAGCATCTTGATGCCGTCGATCTCGAAGGTCGGCGCACCCCACGCGGTCGGCACCAGCTTGATGAGGTGCCCCGAATAACGCGCGATGGTCGCGAACGAGGTGCCGTCCCAGTACGCGATGTCGCGCTCCTTGACCGGCGCGGGCCACGGATAGATTGCGTCGTGCCATTGCCATCCGTCGCGATGCAGCGATGCGGTGCCGGTGCTGCGGCCGAGGTCGAGCGAGCCGGTCCATTCGGCCGCGCCCGACTCGCGCGCCGCGAGCAGGGCGCAGGCGGCCGATTGCACCAGCAGGGGGCCTCGATAGCGGGGCATGCGGATCGCGGAGGGGGTGGCTCCACTGTACACCGGCGATGCCGGGGCCGGGCGCCACGCCACCGCGGTCCCCGCATCATCAGGAACCAGGGCCGGCGGAAGGTCCGCAGGCGGGATGCTAGAGTTCCGTTCCTGCCAACATGCGGAGCCCGCCATTGAACCAGCCAGCCACCCATCCGATCGGTACGCCGGGGCAGCCATGGGGCGATGACGAGCGCGCCCGGTGGCGCGCGCAACAGCCGCGTCGGCGCAGCTACGCCGACGAGGTGCTGGCCGCGGTCGAGAAGCTCCGCGACAGGCTCGACGTGATCCAGTACGGCGAGCTCGACTACGCGCCCGACCGCTACCCGCTGTTCGCGCTGCGCACGCGCGGCTTCTGGCGCGATGAACTGCCCGGCGTCCTGGTCACCGGCGGCGTGCACGGCTACGAGACCAGCGGCGTCCACGGCGCGCTCCGGTTCGCCGCCGAACACATGGACGACTACACCGATCGCGCCAACATCCTGCTGGTGCCCTGCGTCAGTCCCTGGGGCTACGAGCGCATCCACCGCTGGAACCCGGACGCCATCGATCCGAACCGCTCCTTCCGCGCCAACAGCCCCTCGGCCGAGGCCGCTGCGCTGATGGCGCTGGTGGCGCCGCCGCACGACCGCTTCCTGATGCACATCGACCTGCACGAGACCACCGACAGCGACGAGTCGGAGTTCCGCCCGGCATTGGCCGCGCGCGACGGCAAGCCATTCGTGCCCGGCACGATCCCCGACGGCTTCTACCTCGTCGATGACAGCGAACGCCCCGAGCCGGCCTTCCAGCAGGCCATCATCGACGCGGTGGCGAAGGTGACGCACATCGCGCCGGCGGACGAGAACGGCGAGATCATCGGCTCGACGGTGGTGGCGCCGGGGGTGATCCGCTACGCGCTGGAAGCGCTCGGACTCTGCGCCGGCGTCACCTCCGCGCGCTACCGCACGACCACCGAGGTCTATCCCGACAGCCCGCATGCGACGCCGGAACAGTGCAACGCGGCGCAGGTGGCGGCGGTCCGTGCCGCCATCGACCACGCGCTGGCGCACCGGGACTGAGCCGGATCGGCGCCATCCGCCCATCGATGAGGAGCCCAGCCATGCCCTGGCGGCTGTCGAAGATCGCCGTGGTGGCCGCCATCGCGCTCTGGCTTGGCCTGGTCGCGTTCGGCAACATCACCGACTACGGCAGCAACTGGCCCTTCGTGCAGCACGTGCTGGCGATGGACACCGTGTTCCCGGATGCACGCATCCGCTGGCGCGCGATCAGCGCACCGTGGCTGCAGCATGCGGCCTACCTCGCCATCATCCTGGCCGAGTCGCTGGCGGCGATCCTGTGTGGCATCGGCGCCGTGCGCATGTGGCGCGCGCGCCGCGCCTCCGCCGCGGCATTCCACCACGCCAAGGCGCCGGCCGTGCTCGGGCTGACGCTCGGCGTCCTGCTCTGGCTCGGCGCCTTCATGGCCATCGGCGGCGAGTGGTTCGGCATGTGGATGTCGGCCGACTGGAATGCCACCGCGAGCGCGTTCCGCTTCGTGGTCGTGTTGATGCTGGCGCTGCTGTACCTTGGGCAGCGCGAGGAGGCGCCGGACGACGACTGATCCTCGCATGGCGCCGTGCCACCCAGGCGCGCCGGGTTCCAGGACCGTCTGTTGCGATCAGGGTTTCCGCGTGCCGCCCACCCGCGCTGCAGCGCGCAACCCGGAGTAGCAACCGATGAGACATCGCTGGTTTCCCCTGTTCGTGAGCATCCTCCTGTTGGCGACCGCGTCGTGGTCGTTCGCGGCCGAACCCCTGCAGCGGCCCTGGTCGCTCAGCCATCCGTCCAAGGCCGGCGCCACGCAGGTGCCGATGCTGGAGCTCGCACCGGTCGACCAGGCGCGCCTGCTGCAGGAGGACGCCGACGCCCACGCCGCCGCCATCGCCCGCAACGGCGCCGCCGAGAAGCGCCTGCGCGTGGGAGTGGACCGCCCTGTCGACCTGGCACCGGGCCGGCCCGGCCAGGGCCTGCTGCAGGACCTCGGCGGCGACGGCCAGCTCTGGCGCATCGCCATCCACGCCGAGGGCGCCACCGACCTGCGCCTGGGCTTCGACCGCTTCGACCTGCCGCTTGGTGCCACGCTGTTCCTGCTGCCGGCGAACAAGCCTTTCGCCGGGCCCTACACCGATGCCGATCGCGGTCCCGACGGGAGCCTGTGGCTGCCGCCGATGGGTGGCGATGCGCTGACCATCGAGGTACACGTGCCCGCCGGCAGCCGGCTCGACGGCGATCGCGTCCACCTGTCGATGGTCGGCGCCGGTTATCGCAACGTCACCGCGCAGGATGGCGGCGAGGTCCTGCTGGGCGCCGGCCCCTCCGGCACCTGCAACGTGGACGTGGTGTGCCCGCTCGGCGATCCCTACCGCGACGAGATCCGTGCGGTGGCGAAATTCTATTTCCAGGCCGGCGGCACCTACCTGTGCACCGGAACGCTGGTCAACAACGTGCGCCAGGACTTCACGCCCTATTTCCTCACCGCCAACCACTGCATCTCGACCGCTTCGGAAGCGGCCTCGATGACGCTGTTCTGGAATTACCAGTCGCCGACCTGCGGCCAGCATGGCGGCGCCAACCAGAACGACAACACGCAGACCGGCGGCGGCACCCTGGTGGCACGGCGCGCGGACGTGGACTTCTCGCTGGTGCGACTCAACAGCACACCGCCGGAAGCGTTCAACGTCTACTACGCCGGCTGGGACGCCAGCGGCGCGCAGCCCGCGGGCAGCATCGGCATCCATCACCCGAGCGGCTGGGTCAAGGCCATCACCGAGGACAGCAACGGCATCACCACGATGAACAGCTGCATCGGCACCGGCGGCAGCAATACCCACTGGCGCACCGGCCAGCCCTATTCGCAGGGCACCACGGAAGGCGGCTCCTCCGGTTCGCTGATCCTGGTGCCGGCGGGCGACGCCACGGCGCATGACCGCCTGGTCATCGGCGTCCTCTCCGGCGGCAGCGCCGATTGCAACGGCAGCGTGCCGAACTCGGGATACGATTGCTACGGCAAGGTCTCGGTGGCCTGGGACGGCAGCGCCGCCGCTTCCCGCCTCAAGGACTGGCTCGACCCGGATGGCACCGGCGCCACCACGCTGCCCGGCACCGACCCGGCCGGCGACGGCGGTTCGCCGGTCATCGAGGTGTCGTCGGCGAGCCTCTCCGGCAGCGTGGAGGAAGACGGCGCCACGAGGCTGCCGTTCACCATCGGCAACACCGGCAAGGGCCTGCTGTCCTGGACTGCCGACGCGGCCCCGGAGGATTGCGGCACCCCTGGCGCGGTGTCCTGGCTCAGCGCCGACCCTGCCAGTGGCAATGTCGCCGCGGGCAGCAGCGCCAACGTCGATGCCGCCATCAATGCCGCCGGGCTCGCCCTCGGCAGCCATTCCGCCGTGCTGTGCATCCACAGCAACGACGCCGCGACGCCGCTGGTGCAGTTGCCGGTCAGCATCGAGGTCACCTTGCCCGACCCGATCTTCTGCTCCGGTTTCGAGCAGGGCGAGGATGGCGTCCACTGCGGGGGCCAGCTCCCGGCGCAGCCGGTGCAGGATCCGGGCTTCGAGGCCACCACATCGAGCGGTGGGCCGAACCCGTTCTGGCAGGGCACCGACAGCAACGATGCGAGCGGGACCCCCTTCTATGTCGATTCCCCGCGCAACGGGAGCTATGGCGTGTGGGCGGGCGGCTGGCGCCGGGCCGGCACGCAGACCTGGTCGCAGCAGGTCGCGATTCCGGGCGGCGGCGCACGCCATCTCACCTGGTGGCGCTACGTGGACATGCTCCCCGTCGGGGGCGCCACGCTGACGGTCAGCATCGACGGGACGACCGTGTTCACCTTCGATGCCACCGCCAACGGCGTCGACGGTGACTGGGTGAAGCAGTCGGTCGACGTCGGCGCCTTCGCCGACGGCGCCGCGCACGAGATCACGTTCACCTACACCGCGACCGGCAGCGAGGACGGCAACCTGTTCGTCGACGACGTCACCATCGAAAGCACGCCGTGAAGCGCGCGCCCCGGCAGCCATTGCGCTGCCGGGGCATCTTGCGTGCCGGCGGTACGGCGGTCAGGGCTCGAAGCCGTCCCTGAAGAGGGTGTCGTCGGTGGCGACGGTCTGAGTACGGCCGTCGGCGAGCCCGCCATCATCCGTGACCGTCAGGGTGACTTCGTAGCTGCCATCGGCGAGGTACATCTTCTGCGGGTTGCGCGCGTTCGAGCTGGTGCCGTCGCCGAAGTCCCAGTGCCAGCCGACGACCTTGCCGTCGGCATCGGTGGAGGTATCGCCGAAGGCCACGTGGCGACCGTCGACGCTCCAGGTGAAATCGGCCACCGGCGGATCGTTCGGCGCCACCGTGCCATGCGTCTTGCCGAGCTCGCCGAGGAAGGCGAGCCCGAGCTGCGCGAAGGGAATGGTCGGCGCGGCCGTGTCGCCCATGTTGGCCAGGGTGTCATCGGCGGTGTGGATGTAGGGGAAGTCGCCCATGTCCCAGCCACCCGGCGTGTAGGGATGCCCGGGCTCGAAGAGCATGCCGGCCGGGTAGCCGTGGTCGGTCCAGGAGGCATGGTCGGAGCAGCCGTAGCCGCAGGTGACGTTCGCGCGGGTGAAGCCGCGCGGAGCCAGGTATTCGTCGAAGAGTTCGCCGATGTAGGCGAGCAGCGCCGCGTTCGAATTGTCCGACACGATGCGCAGCTGGTATGGCGTGCCATTCCAGTAATTGGTCATGTCCAGTTGCAGCACGCCGACCACGTTGACGCCATCCGCCGCGTAGCGGCTGGCGATGGCCTCCGAGCCCAGCAGGCCGAGCTCCTCGGCCGCGTAGCCCATGAACTTGATCGTGCGCTTCGGCTGCCAGCCGCTGTCGAGCGCGATGCGGATCATCTCGGTCATCGTCGCGATGCCGGAGGCATCGTCGTCGGCGCCCGGGGCGCGCTGCGCGGAATTCCAGGGATCGTCCCAGTTGATCGAATCGAGGTGGCCACCGATCACAACCACTTCGTCGGCGAGTTCGTGGCCGTTGATGGTCAAAATGACCGAGGGCTGCGTCGCGCACTTGCCGCAGTCCTCGAACAGCTCCGCGCGGGCGTCCAGCCGACCTGCGGCGAGTGCCTGCCACTGGTCGCGGATCCACAGCGCCGCATCCCGCCCGTGCTCCGACTGGTAATGCCGGTTCTGGAAGGCGGCCAACGCCGCGATGGTGTCGTAGAGGTTGTCTTCGGCGACCTCGTCCAGCCACGGCTCCACCGTGGCATGGTTGTCGATCGTGTAGACGCCGCCCATCGGCAGTGCCATCGCCTCGGCGGCGCGGCCGTGGGCGATGAAGGCTTCGGCTTCCTGCCGGGTGGAGAACGCGAAGAAACCGCCGCAGCGGTGTTCCACTTCGTGCACGTGACGGGCCAGCGCCGCCACGCCGGCCGGGTCGAGCTCCGCCACCACGAGTTCCTCGCCGCGACTGTCGAGCCAGTCGTGCGCGTCCAGGGCAATGCCGCGCACGCCGCTGAACGTGTCGCGCGAGGTGACCACCCATGTCGGGCCGGCCGGTGGAGCGGTGTGCGGATCGTCGGCAATCGTGGCCGCTTGGGTCACCGAAGGCTGCCAGGCAAGCGCGGCAGCGAGGAGGGCAGCGGCAAGCGAACGCAAGAGGGGCATCGGAACTCCCGGTGTCGATGGGCGCGACCGGGGCCGCAGAGCCGGAAATTCTAGGGAACGGCGCAGCCATCCGCCAGCGCGCATTCCACCATCCCGGAGCGGGCACGCGCGCGGGCCGGACCACTGCAAGGGGCTCCGGCAATGGACATCGCGATGTGCCGGCGCGACCATTCCCGTGACGCCTCCGCCGGATCCATCGCATGAAAATCCTTGCCCCTGGAATTGCCCTGCTGCTGTTCGTCTGTGCACCGGCCATTGCCGCCGAAGCGGACCCGGCCGCGCGTACCTTGGTATTGGTCCGCCACGGCTGGTACGAACCCGATCCCGCGGCGGATGCAAAGCTGGGCCCGCACCTCGCACCGGTCGGCGTCGCCCAGGCGCATCTTGCCGGTGCGCGCCTGCGCGGGAGCGATTTCGATGCCTTGTGGGTGAGCCCGCTGCAGCGCGCCCGCGACACCGCCGCGGTCATGGCGCTGGACTTCCCGGGCCGCCGCTTCGACGTGGTGGACGATCTCGCCGAGTGCACGCCGCCGACCCGGCGCAAGGACATCATGGAGCGCGAAAAACCCGAAGATCTCGCCGCCTGCAAGGCGCAGCTCGATCGTGCCTTCGCACGCTTCTTCAAGCCGGCGGAGGGCGCGGAGCGCAGCGAGTTGCTGGTCTGCCACGGCAACGTGATCCGCTACCTCGTCACCCGCGCGCTCGGCGTGGATACGGAGAGCTGGCTGGAGATGTCGGTGCGCAATGCCAGCATCACCACCATCCGCGTCGAGGCGGACGGACGCTTCAAGGTCATCGGCGTCGGCGACGCGGGGCATCTGCCCCCGACCCTGCTGACCGGAGCCACGGGCGATCCGCACCGGGGCCTTTCCGTGCCGCCGCTGCCGCTGGGGTCGAAGGCGGAATAGGAGCGCCGGTGGTGGCTCGGGCGCGGCAGAATCCCGCCACGCTGGTCGTGCACAGGGTGCGCTCCTACGCCATCGAGCAGCGATTGCAGCCAATCGGCTCCTTGCGCGCGAATTCCGGTGGCCAATTCGCAGCGCCACGCGGGTCGCGTCCAGGTGCGCTCCTACGGGTGCGGCGGCGAGGTGCCGCCGCGTTATTCCGCGATCGTCTTGGCTTCCGCGGTGCCGAGGAGTTCGGGCTGGGTGATCCGCTTCGGCCGGTTCAGCAGCGGATGCAGGAACACCACGCCGAGGATGATTGCGGCGCCGGCATAGAACAGCGGCGTCAGTTCGCGCTGCTCGCCAAGCAGGAGTGCGGCGAGGACGATGGCATAGACCGGTTCCAGGTTGGTGGCGAGCTGCGCCGCGAAGGCGCTCATGTGGCGCAGCGCCACCAGCGACAGCGTGAACGGCAGCAGGGTGCAGGCCAGCGCAAGGCCCAGCAGCAGGAGCCCGTCGCGGAGGTCCGGCAGCACGAACGGGCTGCCGCCCAGTTCCGGCATGATCCAGGTGAGCGGCGCTGCCAGCAGGGTCAGCACCAGGGTGCCGGCGCCAAGTTCCAGCCCGGTCACGGCCAGAGGATCGCCATGTTCGACCAGACGCTTGTTGAGGGAGCCGAAGATCGCGACCAGCAGCGCCGACAGCGCGCCAACGGCGATGCCGAGGCGCATCGACCCCGGTACACCGCCGACCACCAGCGCCACGCCGGGCAGGGCGGCGATGCCGAGGATGAGTTCGCGCATGGAAAAGCGCCTGCCGGCCAACCGCGGCTCGACCAGCGCAGTCATCGGCGTAGCGAGGGCGATGCAGGTGGCGCCGACCGATGCGTTGGCGAGCTTGATCGCGCCGTAGAAGGTCAGCCAGTGCAGCGCGACCAGTACGCCGATGCCGGCGTAGGCCAGCATCAGGCGCGGTGACATCGCCGCCAGGCCCCGCCACAGGCGCGGAATCAGCAGCAGCGCGGCCACCACCAGCAGCATGCGCCACCACACCAGCGGCAGCGCGGTGAGCGTGATGAGCTTGCCGAAGATGGCGGTGAAACCCCACAGCAGTACGCAGAAATGGATCTGCAGTTGCGCGCGGGCGGCAGGAGTCGGGGGCACGTCGGAAGTCCATGGACGCATGGGCGCGCCCAAACCACAATCCTAGAGCGAAAGCCGATGGTGGCGCACCGGGCGAAGCCTTCGGAATGGCGGGCCGGAGTCGCCGTTGCGCGCGCATCCGCCGGACTCGGTTGGCGAATGTCCTGTGATGCGCTTCCCATCCCGGCTGTCCAGCAGGCCACGGGTCGCGCGCAATCGCCCTGCTAGAATGCGCCCACTTCGTCGCCACGGCGGCGCAGGCAAAGGGCACCCGGCCGCGTGCGGACCGCAATCGCCGGTGCGGTGATCGAATCCAACGGGAGACTGGACAGATGAAGAAGACGATGTTTGCGCTTGCGCTCGCCGTCGCTGGCGTCATGGGCAGCAGCACGCTGTTTGCGGCCGAGCGGCCGTCGATCGGGGTGGCCGAGTTCAAGAACGAATCGGGCGCCGGCTGGTGGCGCGGCGGAGTGGGCTGGGAGCTGTCCGGCATGCTCTCCAACGAGCTTTCCAGCACCGGCTCGTTCCGCGTGGTGGAACGCGCCAAGCTCGACAAGGTGCTGGAGGAGCAGAACCTGGCCGCCTCCGGCCGCGTGCGTTCCGGCACCGGCGCGCAGATGGGGCAGGTGACCGGCGCCCAGTACCTCGTGTTCGGCACCGTGACCTCCTACGAGGAGAACACCTCCAATACCGGCGGCGGACTCAGCTTCCGCGGCATTTCGCTGGGCGGCAAGAAGTCCGAGGCCTATCTCGCCGTCGACCTGCGGGTGGTGAATGCCGAAACCGGCGAGGTCGACTATTCGCGCACCATCGAGGGCCGCAGTTCCGGCGGTGGCGTCTCGGTCGGCCTGTATCGCGGAGGCTTCGGCGGCGCGCTCGCGCACGAGGAAAACACTCCCGCGGGCAAGGCGATCCGCGCCGCGCTGGTCGAAGCGACCGATTACCTCGACTGCGTGATGGTGCAGCGGGACGGCTGCCAGGCGGAGTTCGGTGCCAAGGAGCGCCGCCGCCGCGACAGCAACAAGAGCGCGATCCGGCTCGACTGACAACCGCGATCCGGTCCTGGCGACCGGATCGTATGGCGTTGCAACCGGAATGGCGGGACTTCTGGCTGGAATTGCTGGATTGAGGCTTCAAAATGGAAATGGATTCCCGCTTTCGCGGGAATGACGCCAGAAGGAATTGTGGCTCAGCCATTCACGACGTCGTGCCCGCGAAAGCGGGCATCCATTGGAAAAGCGGGAGTAGCCGGGTCACCCATGTCGCGCGCGAGCGCGCTCCTACAGGTGTTGATGCCGCGTTGGCCCGCGCAGTCGCGCGCTTTTGTAGGAGCCCGCCTGTGGGCGACCGGGCTCTCGGTCATGGCGTGAATCCCACGTCGACACCGGGAACCGGCCGAGCCCGGCTCGGCCCCGCCACGCACCCGGTCAGGCGTCGGCGGACTGGCTGGCGCGGGCGACGCGGCTGCTGGTCTCGCGGCCGAGCTGCGCGCTGAGCCAGAGCCCGGTCTCGATCAGCGCCGGCAGGTCGATGCCGGTGGCGATGTCCATGCCCTCCAGCATGTAGACCACGTCCTCGCTGGCGACGTTGCCGGTCGCGCCCCGCGCGTACGGGCAGCCGCCGGTGCCGGACACCGCGCTGTCGACCACCGCCACGCCTTCCTCCAGGCAGGCGAGGATGTTCGCCAGCGCCTGGCCGCGGGTGTCATGGAAATGCACGGCCAGCGCCGACAGCGGGACTTCCGCGGCGACCGCGCGCAGCATCGCGCGGGCCTTCGCCGGCGTGCCGATGCCGATGGTGTCGCCGAGCGAGACCTCGTAGCAGCCGAGCTCGTGCAGGCGCCGCGCCACGTGGACCACGTCGCCGAGCGGCACCTCGCCCTGGTAGGGGCAGCCGAGCACGGTGGAGACGTAGCCGCGCACCTTGACCCCGTCGGCCGGTGCGCGTTCCAGCACCGGCGCGAAGCGCTCGATGGATTCGTCGATCGAGGCGTTGATGTTCTTGCGGTTGAAGGCTTCGGACGCCGCGGTGAACACCGCGATCTCCTCGACCCCGACCGCGCGCGCGCGCTCGTAGCCCTGCAGGTTCGGCACCAGCACCGGATAGGTGACGCCGGGCCGCCGCGTGATGCCGGCGTACACCTCGGCCGCGTCCGCGAGCTGCGGGATCCACTGCGGGCTGACGAAGCTGGTTGCCTCGATCGTGCGCAGGCCAGTGGCCGAGAGGCGGTCGATCAGCTCGATCTTGGTGGCGCTCGGAATGATCGCCTTCTCGTTCTGCAGGCCATCGCGCGCGCCGACCTCGACGATGCGCACGCTGCCGGGCAGGGCGCTCATGACGCCGGCTCCAGTTCCACCAGCACGGCATCGGCTTCGACGAAATCCCCGGCGGCGGCATCGAGCCGGGCAATGCGGCCGGCACGCGGCGCCTTGAGGCTGAGTTCCATCTTCATGGCCTCCATGACGAGCAGTTCCTGGCCTTCCTCGATGCTGTCGCCGGCGGCGACCTTGACCAGCACGATGCGCCCCGGCATCGGCGCCAGCACGCGGTCGCCCGAACCCGCCGCTTCGCTTTCCCAGATGAACGCCGGCGCGTGGCCGAAGGCGTGGCGGCGGCCGCCATCGTGCACGATCACCCGCTCCGGAGTCGCCATCGCCCGCCAGCGTCGCGTGATGCCGTCGAAACGGGCGCCGAGCCAGCTGCCGTCGAAGTGCGCGCCCGAGACATCGCAGTCGATTTCGCCGAAGCGCAGCCGGTAATCGCCGCGTGCGCCAAAGGCCGACACCTCGATCCGTCCGCCGCGACCGACGAGCGCGATCAGGCGCCGACCGGGATGGCCGAGCCGCCAGCCGTCGGCGGCGGACCAGGGTGAATGCGGATCGGTGCGATTCTGCCCGGAGGCGTGTGCGGCAGCTTCCTGGTCGAGCAGCGTCAGCACCGTGGCCGCGAACACCGCTTCGCTGTCGTCGCCGTCGCTGCCGCCGGTGAACTCGTCCAGGTGCCGATCGAGGTAGCCGGTGTCGATGCGGCCTTCGACCACCGCCGGGTGGCGCACCAGGCGCTCCAGGAACTCGACGTTGGATTTCGGCCCGACCACTTCGGTCTGCGCCAGCGCCTCGCGCATGCGCGCCAGCGCCATCTCCCGGTTCGCGTCCCAGGCGATGATCTTGGCGATCATCGGGTCGTAGAAGATGGTCACGGTGTCGCCTTCGACCACGCCCGAATCGACGCGCACGTGCGGCGAGGGTGCGGGCAGGCGCAGCCGCTCCAGCCTGCCGGAGCCCGGCAGGAAGCCCTGTTCGGGATCCTCGGCGTAGAGGCGCAGTTCGATGGCGTGGCCGTGTTGCGGCACGCCGGCCTTGAGCGATTCCGGCAGGGGCTCGCCGGACGCGACGCGCAGTTGCAGCTCGACCAGGTCGAGGCCCAGCACCATTTCCGTAACCGGGTGCTCGACCTGCAGGCGGGTGTTGATCTCCATGAAATGGAAGTCGCCCCCGGCGCCGACGATGAACTCCACCGTGCCCGCGTTGCCGTAGTCGAGCGCCTTGCCGGCCGCGATCGCCGCTGCGCCCATGCGCGCGCGCAGCTCCGGCGTCAGGAACGGCGAGGGCGTTTCCTCCAGCACCTTCTGGTAGCGGCGCTGCGCCGAGCATTCGCGCTCGTTGAGATGCACCACCGTGCCGTGGCTGTCGCCGAAGATCTGGAATTCGATGTGGCGCGGATGCTCGATGTAGCGTTCCAGCAGTACGCGGTCGCGGCCGAAGGCGTTCTTCGCCTCGCGCTGGCAGCTCTCCAGGCTCGCCGCGAACTCGTCCGCGCCGCGCACGATGCGCATGCCCTTGCCGCCACCGCCATAGGCGGCCTTGATCATCAGCGGGAAACCGATGCGCTCGGCTTCGCGCGCGAGGTGCGCCGGGTCCTGGTCCTCACCGGTGTAGCCGGGCACCACCGGCACGCCGCGCGAGGCCATCAGTTCCTTGGCGCCTGCCTTTGAGCCCATGCGCCGCATGGAGTCGCCCGATGGGCCGATGAAGACCAGGCCGGCCGCGGCCACCGCATCGGCGAAGTCGGCGTTCTCGGACAGGAAGCCGTAGCCGGGATGGATGGCTTCCGCACCGCTCGCCAGCGCCGCCTCGATGATGGCGTCGCCGCGCAGGTAGGAGTCGGCCGGTCGTGGTCCGCCGATCGGGTAGGCGACATCGGCCTGGCGCACGTGCTGCGCGTCGGCGTCCGCTTCGGAATACACGGCCACCGCCGCGATACCGAGCCGGCGGCAGCTGCGGATCACGCGGCAGGCGATTTCACCGCGGTTGGCGATCAGGATTCTCTTGAACATGCTCGTGCGTCGCATCTGCGTTGGCGTCATTGTGCACCGGAGGGACGGAACCGCAGCCGGCCGGTCAGTTCGCGACCCAGTCCGGCGCGCGCTTGTCGAGGAAGGCGGCGATGCCGCGCTGGCCTTCGTCGGACACGCGCAGGCGCGCGATCAGCGCGGCGTTGCACGCATCGATGGCCTCCGCGGACTCGGGTGCCTGGCCGGCCGTGCGCAGCGCCAGCTGCTTGGCTTCGGCCTGCGCCAGCGGGCCGCCCTTGGCGAGGAAATGCAGCGCCCGCTGCACGGCCTCGTCGAGCCCGGCCGGGGCGACGCATTCGTGCAACAGGCCGATGCGCGTAGCCGCGGCCGCATCGAACACCTCGCCGCTGGTGAACAGGCGCCGCGCATGGCGCCCGCCGATCGCGCCGACCACGTAGGGCGAGATAACGGCCGGCACCAGGCCGAGCTTGACCTCGCTCAGGGCGAACCTGGCGCCTTCTACGCCGATCGCGAGATCGCAGCAGGCGACCAGCCCGACGCCGCCGCCGTAGGCCGAGCCGTTGACCCGGGCAATGGTCGGCTTGGGCAGGAAGTTGAGGATGCGCATCAACGCCGCCAGGCGCAGCGAGTCGGCCTGGTTGTCCGCCTCCGAGGCCGCGGCCATGCCGCGCATCCAGTTGAGGTCGGCGCCGGCCGAGAACGAAGCGCCGGCGCCGGTCAGCACCACCGCGCGCACGGACGGGTCCGCGCCGCAGGATTCCAGCGCCGCGGTGAGTTCGGCAATCAAGGCGTCGTCGAAGGCGTTGTGGACCTGCGGCCGGTTCAGCGTGAGGGTGGCGACGCGGCCCTCGATGGCGACGATGACGGACTCGCTCATGCTGCAGGGCCTCCGGCGGGCAAACCGGCATGATAGCCGAGCGCGGCCCGCGGGCGCCGCGGGCGATCGGCGGGCGCGATCCGGCGCGCCATGTAGACTTGCCCGATGGATACGTACTCCCTGCATCGCGGCAGTGCGCCGCTGCTGGTCAGCCTGCCGCACGACGGCACGCATGTTCCCGATGACATCGCCGCCCGCCTGGCGCCGTCGGCGCGGCGCGTGCCGGATACCGACTGGCACGTCGCGCGGCTCTACGAGTTCGCCCGCGAGCTCGGCGCCTCGATCGTCGTGCCGCTCCATTCGCGCTACGTCGTCGACCTCAACCGGCCTGCCGACAATGCCTCGCTGTATCCCGGCCAGAACACGACTGGCCTCTGCCCCGTCGTGCAGTTCAGTGGCGAGCCGGTGTACCTCGCCGGCGAGGAACCCGCCGAGGAGGAGATCGCCGCGCGCGTGGAGCGCTACTGGCGCCCTTTTCACGAGGCGCTGGCCGGCGAACTCGAGCGCCTGCGCGAGGAGCACGGGCGCGCCGTGCTGTGGGAAGGCCATTCCATCCGCAGCGTACTGCCATTCCTGTTCGAGGGGCGCCTGCCGGACTTCAACCTCGGCACCAATGGCGGCGCGAGCTGCTCGCGCGGGCTGCAGGATCGCCTGGTCGCCGTGATGGCGGAGCAGGCGGAGTACACGCACGTGGTCAACGGGCGCTTCAAGGGCGGCTACATCACGCGCCATCACGGTCGGCCGGAGCAGGGCGTCGAAGCCGTGCAGCTCGAACTCGCGCAATGCAACTACATGGACGAGGACAGCTTCGCCTGGCTGCCCGAGCGCGCCGAACGCCTGCAGCAGGTGGTCCTCCAGCTGCTGGAATGTTGCCTGTAGCCTGGCTGGATCGCAGCGGAAACCGGCCTTGCCTCCGTAGCCCGGATGGAGCGCAGCGCAATCCGGGATTGCTCTCTTGGCGCGCGCTCCGATCCCGGGCCGGAAGGGCAGTCCCGGATTCCCGCCGCTGCGCGGCTTCATCCGGGCTACGATACTTTCCCCACACAGGCGCCTGGAAGGCGTCCGGGGAGATCCGGGCAGCGTCCGCTCTTGACGTCATCCCGGCGAAAGCCGGGATCCATTTTTTGCTTTCGCGCAACACCATGCGACCCGGATGGTCCCGGGCTTCGCCGAACGACGGCTTGGCCGGACCCTTCCTAGATCGCCGCGATGGGCAGGTGGCCGATGCTGCCGTCGATCCGCGCTGGAACGCGTTCGATCGCGAAGCGGCTGGGAGCGGTTTCGGTGTAGGTGCGATGATGGTCGAGGATGCCGCCGTACACGTGCAGGGTCACGGCCGGGCGGCGCGGGGACGGATTGGCGCAGCGATGTGCGTGGCTGCCGCCGCCGTGGAAGGCGCAGGATTCGCCCTCCTGCAGCACGCTCGAGCCGGTGAAGCGCGGTTCGCCCGAACGGGTATCGATCTCGAAATCGTCCACCGTCAACGCGCCCTGGAGCACCAGCTCGATGCCCCACAGGCCGGCATGATCGTGGATCGCGGTGGAGTGGCGCGCCGGCCACACCATGATGAGGCCCGTGTAATGGCCCTCGGCGTCGCGGCCGAACAGCCAGCGCGTGAACTCGCGCGGATGGGCGTCGCACACGGCGCGGATCGCGCGGCGGTCCCGGGTCGAGTACCAGGCCGACTCGCGGATTCCCTGCTGCAGGTGCTCGAGGCACAATTCCGTCGCGCCGAGATGCTCGCCGAGCCAGGCCCGCACGCTGCGCGTCACATCGAGTTCCGTCGCCAACATTGCAGGTTCTCCCGGCCGGCGTTCGCCTGTCGGGCACTGCAGCACAGCTCCTGTTAAGTGGCCGATAAGCGCATGTGACGGCAGCGGCGTACGAGCGCGGCGCTTAAACGAGCGCATCCTATGCGCGACCGGCGAGTGATGCGGCTGCCGACCTATAATCCGGCCCCTGTCCCGACGGAGCTCGCGATGAACGCCCCCACCCGCATCGACACCACCCGCACCATCCGCGCACCGCGCGGCACGGAGCTGTCCTGCCGGAGCTGGCTGACCGAGGCGGCGTTCCGCATGCTGCAGAACAACCTCGACCCCGAGGTGGCCGAGAAGCCGTCGGAGCTCGTCGTCTACGGCGGCATCGGCCGTGCGGCGCGCAACTGGGAGTGCTTCGACGCGATCCTGCGCACGCTGCGCGAACTCGGCGACGAGGAAACCCTGCTGGTGCAGTCGGGCAAGCCGGTCGGCGTGTTCCCGAGCCACAAGGATGCGCCGCGGGTGCTGATCGCCAATTCCAACCTGGTGCCGCATTGGGCGACCTGGGAGCACTTCAACGAGCTGGACCGCAAGGGCCTGATGATGTACGGCCAGATGACCGCCGGTTCCTGGATCTACATCGGCAGCCAGGGCATCGTGCAGGGCACCTACGAGACCTTCGTCGAGATGGGTCGCCAGCACTACGGCGGAAGCCTGGCGGGGCGCTGGATCCTCACCGCGGGCCTTGGCGGCATGGGCGGCGCGCAGCCGCTGGCGGCCTCGCTCGCGGGCGCCAGTTCGCTCACCATCGAATGCCAGCAGGATCGCATCGACATGCGCCTGCGCACCCGCTACGTGGACGAGCAGGCGACCGACCTCGACGACGCGTTGGCACGCATTGCGCGCTATACCGCGGCCGGCGAGGCGAAATCCATCGCCCTGCTCGGCAATGCCGCGGAGATCCTGCCCGAGCTCGTCCGTCGCGGCGTCCGGCCCGACGCCGTCACCGACCAGACCAGCGCGCACGACCCGGTCAACGGCTACCTCCCGGCCGGCTGGAGCGTCACTGAATGGTTCGAGCGCCGCGCCAGCGACCCGGCCGGCACCGCCAAGGCCGCCAGGGAGTCCATGCGGGTGCATGTCGAAGCGATGCTCGCCTTCAACGCGCAGGGCATTCCGACCTTCGACTACGGCAACAACATTCGCCAGATGGCGGCGGACGCGGGCTGCGCGAACGCCTTCGCCTTCCCCGGCTTCGTGCCCGCCTACGTGCGCCCGCTGTTCTGCCGCGGCGTCGGCCCGTTCCGCTGGGTGGCGCTGTCGGGCGATCCGGAAGACATCTACAGGACCGACGCCAAGGTCAAGGAGCTGATCCCGGACGATCCGCACCTGCACCGCTGGCTCGACATGGCGCGCGAGCGCATCAGCTTCCAGGGCCTGCCTGCGCGCATCTGCTGGGTCGGCCTCGGCCAGCGCCATCGGCTCGGCCTCGCCTTCAATGAGATGGTGCGCAATGGCGAACTCAAGGCCCCGGTCGTGATCGGCCGCGACCATCTCGATTCCGGCTCCGTCGCCTCACCGAACCGCGAAACCGAAGCCATGCGGGACGGCTCGGACGCGGTCAGCGACTGGCCGCTCCTCAACGCCATGCTCAACGTTGCCGGCGGCGCGACCTGGGTGTCGCTGCACCACGGCGGCGGCGTCGGCATGGGCTACTCCCAGCACTCGGGCGTGGTCATCGTCTGCGACGGCAGCGAGGATGCCGACCGCCGCCTCGCCCGCGTGCTCTGGAACGACCCCGCCACCGGCGTCATGCGCCACGCCGACGCCGGTTATGACATCGCAATCGAGTGCGCGAGGGAGCAGGCGTTGAAGCTGCCGATGGCGTGACGGCGCTCGGTCTTGCAGGAGGCGTAGGAGCCTGCGTGCAGGCGACCCAAACGTGGCCTCATGCGCGGCGAAGGTCGCGCCCAGGTGCGCTCCTGCAATCAGCATCCTGCGTGCCGGCAAACCCGGCGTCGTCCGGGTGCGACATGGAGCCCGGCCAGCATCGATCCTGCGGCGGCCGGGCGTTCATCGCTGGTCGGCCCAGCCAGCATCGCGCAACACCATCAGCCGCGGCTCGGTCATGTCGGCGATGGCGGCACGGATGCCCTCGCGGCCGAAGCCGGAGCGCTTGATGCCGCCGTATGGCATGTTGTCGACGCGGAAGCTCGGGATGTCGTTGACGATCACGCCGCCGACCTCGAGCTCGTTCCAGGCGCGCATGGCGTGGCCGAGGTCGTCGGTGAAGATGCCGGCCTGCAGGCCGTAGTCGGAGTCGTTGACGCGCGCCAGGGCTTGGTCGAAATCGTCGAAGCGCGCCAGCACCGTCACCGGGCCGAAGGCTTCGAGGCGGTTGAGCTTCGCATCGGCGGGGACGTTTTCCAGCACGGTGGCCTCGAGGCGGTTGCCGCTGCGGCCGCCGCCGGTGAGGAGCTTCGCGCCGGCCGCGGTGGCCTCGCCGATCCACTCCTCCAGGCGCTTCGCCGCCGCTTCGTCGATCAGCGGCCCGAGGAAGGTCTCGCGCTGTTTCGGATCGCCGGCCTTGAGCCCATGCGTGGCGCGCACGAAGCGCTCGCGGAGCTCGCCATAGAGCGACGCGTGCGCGAGGATGCGCTGCACCTTGATGCAGCTCTGGCCGGACTGGTAGTAGGCGCCGAAGACGAGGCGCTTGACCAGCGCCGGGAGCTTGCCGCGCTGGTCGGCATCGACGATGCAGGCGGCGTTGCCGCCCAGCTCCAGCACCACCTTCTTGCGGCCGGCGCGGGCCTTGAGCTCCCAGCCGACCTGGCCGCCGGTGAAGGAGAGGAGCTTGAGCCGCTCGTCCTCGACCAGCGGTGCGGCGACCTCGGGCGTACACGGCAGGATCGAGAAGGCGCCTTCCGGCAGCTCCGTCTCGGCCAGGATCGAACCGATGATCAGTGCGCCGACCGGCGTCTTTTCCGAAGGCTTCAGTACGAACGGGCAGCCGGCGGCGATCGCCGGCGCGACCTTGTGGGCGACCAGGTTCAGCGGGAAGTTGAACGGGGTGATGAAGGAGCAGGCGCCCACCGGCACGCGCTGCACGAATCCGCGGTAGCCCACGGCGCGTTCGGAGATCTCCAGGTTGATGAGCTCGCCGTCGATGCGCACCGCCTCGCCGGCCGCCACCCTGAAGGTGTCGATGAGGCGCGTGACCTCGCCCTCGGCGTCGCCGAGCGGCTTGCCGGCCTCGATGCAGAGCGCCAGCGCCAGCTCGTCGAAGCGCTCGCGGAAGCGTGCGACGCAGTGTTCGAGGACCGCCTGCCGGGCATGGGGCGGCAGGCGCCGCATCGGCTTCTCGGCATCCACCGCGGCAGCGATGGCGGCGCCGATCAGGCCGGCGTCGGCGCAGGCCACGCGGGTGGCGACCTGGCCCGAGAACTTGTCGCGGACCTCGAGATCGCGATTGGCCTGCACGGGCTTGTTGGCGAGGTAGAGCGGGTATTCGGCATGCAGCATGATCGACTCCTTGCGTCGGCCGATCCGCCGGATCAGCCCGGTTCCACGCGCAGCGTGAGCTCGCCATCCGCGAGCCGCGCGCGCAGGCCCTGTCCCGGTCCGACCTGCGCGGCAGCGCGCACCACGCGGCCGGATTCCTGCTCGAACAGGATGGCGTAGCCGCGCTCCAGCGTAGCCAGCGGGCTCACCGCATTCAATGCACGGGCGAGTGCGGCGAGGCGTTCTCCGCGCCGCGTGAGGCTCGTGTTCATGGCGGCGGCAAGGCGGTCCGCACAGCTCGCCACCTGGCCGGCACGGGCACGGATGAGCACGGCTGGATGCTGCGCGCGTACCCGCGTCCGGAAGTGCGAAACGCTGCCGGCACGGTGCGCCAGTTCGCCATCGATACGCGCGACCAGCCGATGCCGCAGCGCTTCGAGGCGTTCACCGGCGCGCTCCAGCCGCGCCGCCGGGCGTTGTGCGCCAAGCCGCGCGAACAGGTGATCGAGGTGCTGCGAGCGCGCCTCCAGCGCGCGGCGCAGGAGATGCAGCTTGCGCTGGCGCACCTGCGCCAGCCGCCGCACGAGTTCCTGGCAGTCGGGCACCAGCAGCTCGGCGGCGGCCGAAGGCGTCGGCGCACGGAGGTCCGCGGCGAAGTCGGCGATGGTGAAGTCGGTCTCGTGGCCCACGGCGGAAACCACCGGCACGGTGCTGGCGCGGATCGCCCGTGCGACCGCCTCGTCATTGAATGCCCACAGATCCTCCAGCGATCCACCGCCGCGGGTCAGCAGCAGCACGTCGTGGCGACCGGCGCGCGAGACGGCCGCGAGCATGGCGGCGATCGCCGCCGGCGCTTCGCGGCCCTGCACCGGCACCGGCAGTACCTCGGTTTCCACCAGCGGCATGCGCCGCGCCAGCACGCTGAGCACGTCGCGGAGTGCGGCGCCGCTGGCGGAGGTGATCACGCCGATCCGGCGCGGCAGCGTCGGCAGCGGGCGCTTGCGTGCCTCGTCGAAGAGGCCCTCCGCGGCCAGGCGTGCCTTCAGCGCGTCGAAGGCGCGCCGCAACGCGCCCTCGCCGGCTTCCTCCAGGTGCTCGACGATGAGCTGGAAGTCGCCCCGGGCTTCATACAGGGACACGCGCCCACGCGCCAGCACATGCATGCCATCGGTGGGCCGGAAGCTGAGCCAGGTGCTCTTCGGGCGGAACATGGCGCAACGGATCTGCGCGGTCGGGTCCTTCAGCGTGAAGTAGAGGTGCCCCGAGGCCGGGCGCGAGCAGTTGGACAGCTCGCCCTCGATCCACACCGCCGAGAACACGTCCTCCAGCAGGTCGCGCACCAGCCGCGCCAGCCCGGACGGGTTGTGGATCTCTCGTTCCGGGGCTGCGGGAAGGCTGGACATGGTGCGCGGCGGTGGCAATGGCAGGCGGGCCACGGAGGCTTCGCGGCTCCGCAGTCTGCGCCAGCAGCGGCGGCCCGACAAGCCGCGCCCGCAGGCGCGCCGCACCGCCTCGCGTACGAACGTGACCACGCACAAATGTATCGCAGGAGCGACCGTGGTCGCGACCCAGGCCTCACACCAACGTGACGCCACGGTCGCCTGCACGCAGGCTCCGACGCGAAACGGTCGATGGCGTGCCAGCCTCGCAGGCTCACTCCGCGTCCACACTCCGGGAGCAGCCGCGGGAGCGCCGCAGGTGCAGCCAGCGCGCGAGCAGGCTGATGCCGGACCAGAGCGCGAGCAGCGCCAGCGGCCACGCCAGCGCACGCGGCCAGACGAGGGCAAGGATGGCGCCGAGCACGAGCGTCGCACCGGCGAGCAGCAGCGGGCCGGATTCGGCGTGGCCGAGCACGCGCCGGTCGGTCATCGCCGCGCCGATCGAATTGGCGATGCGCAGTGCGCCGGCCGCGGCGCGTCCCGAGCTGCCGCCCTGGGCGCGCACCGGTTTCGGCTCGCCGTGCCGCCTTCGCAGGCGCGCCCGGCGCGGCATCCTGAGGACGATTTCGGTGGCGTTCTGCAGGTCGCTGCGGTACTGCGCCTCCATGTATTCGGCGAAGGCGGCGTCCTCGATGGCGACGTCGATCTCGCAATTGCCCATCCAGCTCGCGATGTTGAGGTTGCTGGAGCCGACCCGCGCCCAGCGGCCATCGGCCACCGCGGTCTTGGCGTGCAGCATCGAGCCGTTCCACTCGAACACGCGCACGCCGGCCTCGAGCAGCGGGCGGTAACCGGCCCGCGACAGCGAGGCGACGGCCGGGAGGTCGTTGCTGCCGGGCACCAGGATGCGCACGTCGACGCCATCGCGGGCCGCCGCCACCAGCGCCTGCACATAGGGGGCGATGCCGACGAAATAGGCATCGGTGATCCACAGGTTCTTGCGCGCCATGCCGGCGATGAGCTGGTCGAGGCGGTAGAGCCCGGCGGTGTTCGGCACGGTGGCGATCACCCGCAGGTCGGTGCTGCCGGCGGCCACTTCGGCATCGCAGGCCTGACCGCCATCGTCGGGCAGGGTGGACCCGAGCTCGCCCCAGATGTCCGCGAACGCGCGCACCAGGTCGGCAACCGCCGGCCCGCGTACCGCGATCGCGGTGTCGCGCCAGGGTGCGATGCCCCGGGCCTGGTCGCCGAGCCACCTCGCGCTGACGCACAGGCCGCCGATGAAGCCGACCTCGCCGTCCACCACCAGAAGCTTGCGGTGGTCGCGCGAGAGCCAGCCGAAGGGGCTGACCAGGCGCGGCGGATTGTAGACCCGCACCTCGCCGCCGGCGGCGACCAGGGCGTGCCAGAAGGACGCGCGCGACTGGCCCAGGCAGCCCATCCAGTCGCGCAGCACGCAGACCTTCACGCCGGCTTCGGCGCGCGCCGCCAGCGCGTCGCGGAACTCGCGCCCGACCGGATCGTCGCGGAAGATGTAGTTCTCGAACAGGATCGAGGCGCGGGCGGCGCGGATCGCCGCCAGCCAGGCGTCGTAGTTGACGCGCGCGTCGATCAGCAGTTCCACGCTGTTGCCGCCGACCAGCGGCGCGCCCGCGGCGCGGCTGAAGGCCTGCCCGGCGAGCAGGCGCAGGGTCGCGTCGTTGCCGACGCGCGAGGGCAGGGGCGTGGCGGCCATGGCGCAGTGTAGCGGAGCGGAAGGCGTTGCCGGCCACCCTATAATGACAGGCATGAGCGATGCCTATCGACGCCTCGCCGCCGGGCTGCCGCAGCGCCGCGCGCCCGGGACGGACGCCTTCCCCAGCGACCCGCGCGCCGTGCGCGGCTGGCTGGACACCCTGCCGCTGGCGAACACCGGAGCCGCCGCGCGGCGGCTCCTCGATGCCGTGAAGGCGCTGAACGGGCAGGTGCTCGCGCCGCAGCGCCGGCTCGAACTCCTGGAACTGCTGCGCCCGGCACTCCTGCAACTGTCCGGCGCGCTCGATCGCCAGCTCGTCGGCGCCGGTTTCCCGCTTCCCGCGCAGCAGGCGGATCTCGGTGAGCTGGCCGCGGCGCTGCAGGTGGGCTTCGCCGCAGGCTACCGGTCGGCGCTGGTCGAGCTGACTGCGCCGCGCGGCAGCGTGCCCCTCCTGCGCGCGAGGACCGTTGCGCTGGCCGCTCTGCGCGCGCTGCAGCACGACGGCGAGCGCCTTGCGCGGGCCTGTCTCCTTTACCGCGCGCCGCCACGCGGCGCCTGGCAGGACCTGCACGACGTGCACGCCTTCGCGGCGCAGCTTGGCCTCGACGGTCGTCGCGTGGGCGAGGGCATGCGGGGAACCGAGCTCGATCCGCGCAGTGCCTATGTGCAGGCGCTCCTGTTCGCGCTCGCCAATCCCTACGCCTTCAGCCAGCGCGAACAGATGCTGGTGGCGGCGATCGCGGGGGCGCTGGTGCCGCACGCGCGGCTTCTTGGCCGCGCTGCCGGTTCCATTGAGGATGGAGTGCGGGTGCCGATCGATGCGGATCGCGGTCCCGGCTATGTTGGCACCGAGCGCGACGGCGGCGCAGGCGAGGCGGTCATGCTGGAGTTGCAGGCCTTGCTGGAGGCCGTGGGCGAACGCCTGCGGCGCGCCGAAGGCGCGCGCGTGATCGTGATGCACCCGCCTGGCGGCGCTCCCTTCGAGGCGGAAGTCGAGCTGCTGCAGCGCGTGGTCGCGAACCTCGCCGCGCGCCACGAACGCGGTCACGCACGTATCGGCGGCGACCACGCCCTGAACACGGTGTTGGGGCTTCACGACCTGCATGCCGTGCTGGCCGGCGGCGAGGATTTCGCATCCTTCGAGCAGCGCCTCGGCGGGCTGGCCGCCGAACCCTCCGGCGCGCCGTGGCGCATGCCGGGTGCACGCGGCGGAGCGTTGCGCAGCGCGCGTGTCCTCGACCAGGCGCTTGGCGGCTATCGCCTGCTGTGGCAGCGCGGGGCGGGCGGCGAGAACGTACGCGCGCGCGTCGGCGAACTGGTCGGCCTCTCGTTGCCCGCCAGTGGCGAAGCGGCGGCGGACTGGATGCCGGGCGTGATCCGCTGGCTGCGCATCGACGATACCGGCGACGTGGAGTGCGGCATCCAGCTCCTCGCGCGCCGCGCCCTGCCGGCCCTGCTACACCAGCCAGGCGACACCTCCCGCGCCGCATTGCGCGGCATCCTGCTGGCCGACCTCGAGGCGGCGCCGGCCAGCGACTACGCCAGCCTGCTCGTTTCGACCGAACTCGATCGCGACGCCGCGGCGGTCGAGATCACGGCGCCGGCAGACACCACCGGCGCGCCGCGCCCGGCGCGGCGCATCGTCGTCGAACGCCCGACGTGGGTCTCCGCCGGCGGCGCGTACGGCATGCTCCGCCTGCCGGAAGCTTCGGCAGCGGATCCCGCCGTGGCCTGAGCTGGCGGCACGAAGCGTTCCCACAACGCGCGCCTGCATTTCCGCGAATGTGTGGGAGCGGCTTCAGCCGCGATGCTTTCTGTTGCCACCGTAGGGCCACTCCACTCCAAGGCCGGCAGCGGGGACTGCTGGCCGGGTTCCATACCGAATGCACGCGGCTTGTGTCCATCGGCCCGCGTTGCGACGCTAGGCAGGACATTCACCGTCGCTGCGAAGCGCCCGAAGGAGGCTTTGATCGATGAAGCTGTTCTGCACGACCCTGCGTCATGCCTTGACGCTTGCCATTGCGCTGCTGCCGGCCTGGGCCATGGCGGCCGACACCGCAACCGCGGGTGAGGGCGCTCCCATCGCCATGACGCGCGCGCAGGCCACCGCGATCATCGCGGCCAACCAGAAGATCGTCGCGCCGAACGGCATCGAGGAGCAGCGCCGGCTCCGCATCGGCGGCATCGAGCAGTGGATCTCGATCCGCGGGCGTGACCTGCGCAATCCCGTGCTGCTGGTGCTGCACGGCGGCCCGGCCTCGCCCGACATGCCGCTGGAATGGACGTTCCAGCCGCCGTGGGAGGACTATTTCACGGTGGTGCAATGGGACCAGCGCGGCGCCGGCAAGACCTACGCTTCGAATACCGAAGAAGCGATGGCGCCGGGCATGTCCGTGGAGGGCATGACGCAGGACGCCGCCTCGCTGGTGGCGTACCTGCGCAAGCGCTTCGGCAAGGAGCGTATCTTCGTGATGGGCCATTCCTGGGGCAGCGTGCTCGGCGTCGAACTGGCGCGGCGCTACCCCGAGTGGCTGCACGCCTACGTCGGCGTGGGACAGATCGTCAACATGCGCACGAACGAGGAAGCCGGCCATGCCTTCGCGCTTCGCGAGGCGCGCCGGGATGACAATGCCGAAGCCATCCGCGAGCTGGAATCGATCGCCCCCTATCCCGGATCGGAAGGGTTGACCCTCGACCGGATCGGCATACGCAGCAAGTGGGAGATGCATTACGGCGGCCTCGCCTGGGGCCGGCGCGACTTCCAGTGGGCCGCCGACGCCTGGCGCCTGTCGCCCGCCTATTCCGACGCCGAGATCCGCGCCATCGACAAGGGGAGCCTGTTCTCGCTCCGGCACCTGCTGGAGCCGCTGCTCGCGGTCGACTTCGACGAGGCGACGCGCTTCCGCTGCCCGGTGGTGATGTTCGTCGGCGCGCACGACTACACCACCTCCCACGAGCTCACTGTCGAGTGGTACGGCAAGCTCGACGCCCCGTCCAAGCGCCTGGTGGTGTTCGCCGACTCCGCGCACATGATCATGCTCGAGCAGCCCGGCCGCTTCCTGGCGCACCTGCTGTCCGACGTGCTGCCCTACGCCCAGCAGGCCGGTGACGCGGCACCGCAGGAGGAAACCCGCAGCACCGGGGGATTCGGCCGCTAGGCAGGATGCCGGCAACGGGAGCGCGTGACAGCGGCGGAGCTGGGGCTCCGCGATTCCCAGGCGCGGCTGCGGTGCCGTGCGCGTTCTTCCTGGGAACGGCCGAGCCCCAGCTCGGCCATTACGGAGTGGCTTCCATAGCGGCTGTGCTCGTGCTCCGCCATTCCCAGGGCGGCTGTGGTGCCGTGCGCCCCTCGCCCTTCGCCCGTGCGCCCAAGGGCCGCCTGGCGGCGGTCCAGATTCGCTCCCGGCGAATCTGTCGAACCAAGCGGGTTCGTCCACGCACTCCCGTCAGCAGACACGACAACGCTCCGCGAGGAGGTGTTGTTTCTCTGACCGAGAGTGGGATTGCTCGGCGCATCCCTGCGCCTCACCCTTCGCGCTGTGCGCTCAGGGCCCGCCTGGCGGCGGTCCAGATTCGCTCCCGGCGAATCTGTCGAACCCAGGCGGGTTCGTCCACGCACTCCCGTCAGCAGACACGACGACGCCCCGCGAGGGGGCGTCGTCGTGTCTGGCGGAGAGAGTGGGATTCGAACCCACGGTAGGCTTGCACCTACGGCAGTTTTCAAGACTGCTGCCTTAAACCGCTCGGCCATCTCTCCGTGGTTTCGCTTCGCCGGGACCGGCGATGGCAGGGGGCAAATGTGCGCGGCGCATCTTACTATGCGCGCCTGAATTGATGTATGGTCGGCGGCACTGGGGATGGTCGCTTCGGGGGAGGCCGAAATGATCCGCGTCGTTCTGGTGGATGACCACGAGCTGGTTCGCACCGGCTTTCGCATGATCCTGTCGCAACAGCCGGACATCGAGGTCGTCGGCGAGGCGGCCGATGGCGAGCAGGGGCTGGCGCTGATCCGCAAGACGGTACCCGACGTGGCGCTGGTGGACGTGCACATGCCGCGCCTGACCGGCCTGGAGCTCACCGACCGGGCGCGCAAGTACAAGCTGGCCACCCGCATCGTGATCCTTACCGTGGTCAACGAAGCGCCGTTTCCGAAGCGCCTGATCCAGGCCGGGGCGAGCGGCTACGTGACCAAGGCGTGTGCCGCCGACGAACTGCTGCGTGCGGTGCGCCAGGTGGCCGATGGCCGGCGCTATCTCGCGCCGGACGTCGCCGAAGTGCTGGCAATGGGCGCGCTCGACGGCGACAGGTCGCCATTCGAGAACCTCTCCACGCGCGAACTCGACGTGGCGATGAAGCTTTGCCAGGGGCAGGACATGCAGGAGATCGCCGCGCATCTCAAGCTCAGCGCGAAGACGGTGGCGACGTACAAATATCGCCTGTTCGAGAAGCTCGGCGTCGACAACCCGGTGGCGCTGGCGCACCTGGCGCAGCTCCACGGCGTGCTCGACATTCCCAAGCGGGCGGTCCAGGGCTGATAGGCAGCCCTCGCCCCGCCATACCCGTCTCGTGCAGGAGCGCACCCTGTGCGCGACCCGCGCCGGGCGTTCCTGATGCAGGAGTCTGCGTCCAGTCAACCGCGCCGCAGCCGCGCGGGCCCGCCTCGTGGCGGGCCCGGCGGCGTGCCGGATCAGCCGGCGCGGGATTCCGCGTCCGGCTTGGCCTCGTCGGCGTCCGGCTTCGGTGCGTGCGGCGGCTTTTCGCCGCCGGCTTCGGCGGGAGCCGGCGCCGCCGGAGATGCCGCGGGCTTGCGTGAGTCCGCTTCCGATGCGCCCGCGGCACCAGCCGTCTGTTCGGCCTTGGCCGGCCGGCTCGGCTTGTCCTCATCCGGCTGCGGCTGGGATGCTCCAGCAGCGACGCGCTCCGCAGGAGCGGTACGGGCGGGCTCCGCGGGCGGCGCCGCAGTGGTCGCAGCGGGCGACGATGCACCCGCGCTCGTCGGCGTGGTCAGCGGCAGCGCAAGCGTCGCGCCCTTCGTCTCGCCGGCAGCCGGTTGGGCAGGCGGAGCCGGTTTGGGAGCCTCCGGAGCCGGGTTGGCGACCGTGCCCTCAAGTGCCGCCGGAGCGGGTGCCTTCGGCTGCGGATCCGGCTTCGCGGGTGCGGCGTGGCCTTCACCCGGGCCGGACGTCGGCGACGGGGCAGGGGCGGACTCCTTGTGCTCAGCCACGCTCGCGGCGGCGGGCTTCGGGCTTGCTTCGGTCGCCGGCGCGTGCTCGGCAGCAGCCCTGTCAACGGCTTCGCCCGACCGTTCCGGGGCAGGCGTCGGCCGGGTCTGGGCCGGTGGCGCGCTCGCGCCGGCCGATTCAGCGTCTGCCGGGTGCGGCGGAGTGGCGGCATCCGGCGATGCGGCGGCGGCCGGCCGGCGCGGGCGACGCGGGACGGGTGCTTCGCCCGCGTGCTCCTCGTTGTCTTCGCCCGCATCGACGTGCTCTCCCGGCGTACCGGCCGTGCCGTCCACGTCGGCCGGCAGGTCCTTGCGCCGGCGGCGGCCACCACGACGGCCGCGGCGGCGCGTGCGGGTTTCCTCGCGCGCGGCTTCGCTGGCGGCGTCCGCATGCTCGATGTCCGGCTCGACCGGCTGGAGCTCGGTCGCGGCGGCCTTCGGCATCACCTCTTCGCGCGGTTTGCCGCCACGCTTTTCGGTGGGCTTTTCAGCGCCCTGCGGCTGGGCGCGTGCGGGCGCCGCCTCGGCAGCCCTGGCGGCTGCAGGCTGCGTTGCCGGCGCACCACGGTGCTCATGGCCCGCACCGCGTTCGCGTTCCGCGGCGCCGCTGCCATTGGCGCGCTCGTCGCGGCGGTTGCCGCGCTGCGGCTTCGCGGACTGGCCCTGATTCTGGCCGCGTGCTTCGCGCCGCTGTTGGCTGGAGGATTCCGCGCGCGGCTTGCTGGTTGAGGATTGGCTGCCACGACCTGCGCCTTGCGTGCGTGCCGGGCTGCCCTGGCGCGCGTTGCCGCGGACGGGAGCCGCTTTCGTCGCCTCGACCGGTGCCGGCGTGGCGGCGCCGCCACGGAACCAGCCGAGCAGGCGCGCCACCAGGCCACCGCCTGCCGCCGCCACGGGCGTAGCGGAGACCGGGGCCGGAGCCTCCGGTTCCGGTCGTGCCGGTGCCGGGGTCGCGCGGACCACGCCGGCAACCGCGGGCTGTTCGGGCTCCTCGCCCGGGCGCAGCATCTGCGGCAGCGGCTTGGCCGCCACCGGCGTGGTGCGCTGGTAGCTCGGCTTCATCTCCTCGCCGAGGTCGGCGCCGCGCAGGCGCTGGATCTCGAGGTGCGGCGTTTCCAGCTGCTCGTCGGCGACCACGATCAGGTTCACATGGTGGCGCGCCTCGATCTCGCTGAGCTGGTGGCGCTTCTCGTTGAGCAGGAAGTTGGCCACGCTCGGCGGCGCCTGCACCAGCACCTGGCCGGTGCTGTCCTTCATCGCGTGCTCCTCGACCAGGCGCAGGGCGGACAGCGACAGCGATTCCACGCCGCGGATGCGGCCGTGGCCTTCGCAGCGCGGGCAGATGATCTGGGTCGATTCGCCAAGGCTCGGGCGCAGGCGCTGGCGCGACATCTCCAGCAGGCCGAAGCGCGAGATACGGCCGACCTGCACGCGGGCGCGGTCGAGCTTCAGCGATTCCTTCAGCTTGTCCTCGACCTCGCGCTGGTGGCGTGGGCTGTCCATGTCGATGAAGTCGATGACGATCAGGCCGCCGGCGTCGCGGATGCGCAGCTGGCGCGCGATCTCGGCCGCGGCTTCCAGGTTGGTGTTGAAGGCGGTTTCCTCGATGTCGCTGCCCTTGGTGGCCTTCGAGGAGTTGATGTCGACCGCGGTCAGCGCCTCGGTCTGGTCGATCACGATCGAGCCGCCGGAGGGCAGGCGCACGGTGCGTTCGAAGGCGTTCTCGATCTGCGTCTCGATCTGGAAGCGCGAGAACAGGGGCGTGGTGTCCTGGTACAGCTTGAGCTTGCGCAGGTTGTTCGGCATCACCTGGCGCATGAACTCGCGCGCGTCCTCGTAGAGCTCCTCGTGGTCGATCAGGATCTCGCCGATGTCGGCGCGCAGGTAATCGCGCAGGGCGCGGATGATGAGGCGCGACTCCTGATAGATGAGGAAGGGCGCATGGCGCGCCTGCGCCGCTTCGGAAATCGCCTTCCACAGCTGCAGCAGGTAATCGAGGTCCCACTGCAGTTCCTCGGCGTCGCGGCCGAGGCCCGCGGTACGCACGATCAGGCCCATTTCCTCCGGCACTTCGAGGTGGCCGAGCGCCTCCTTGATGTTGGCGCGGTCCTCGCCCTCGATGCGGCGCGACACGCCGCCCGCCTTCGGGCTGTTCGGCATCAGCACCATGTAGCGGCCGGCCAGGCTGATGAAGGTGGTCAGCGCCGCGCCCTTGGTGCCGCGTTCCTCCTTCTCCACCTGGACGACCAGTTCCTGGCCTTCCTTGAGGAGCTCACGGATGCCGTGCTTGCCGGCGGAGAGACCGGTCGGGAAATACTCCGGAGAGATTTCCTTCAGCGGCAGGAAGCCGTGGCGGTCGGCGCCGTAGTCGACGAAGCAGGCTTCGAGGGACTGCTCCACGCGCGTGATGCGCGCCTTGTAGATGTTGGCCTTCTTCTGTTCCCGCGAGGGGATTTCGATATCGAGGTCGTAAAGGTTCTGGCCGTCCACGATGGCCACGCGCAACTCTTCCCGCTGAGTCGCGTTGATCAACATACGTTTCATTGTCGTTCTGTCCTGTATCGGCGCTCGACTGCCGTCGGCGCTGCGCGTGGGAACGCGCTGCGCTTGCGCCGCGGTGGCGGCGCCGACGGCGGCAGGTGCGCCTGTATTTCCAATCCGGCGCTTCCGCGCACCGGCTTCAATGGGGCTTCAGCGCGTCCGCGAACCCACGCCCCCTTTCCGGCGGCGAGCAATCCGCGACCCGAGCCATTACGATGCGCTTTCGCTCCCGTGCGCCGCTCGGTTGAGCCATCGGTCGCAGGGCAAGCCAAAGGAAGCGTTGGACGAGTGCGTCAGTAGCTGTCCCGTGCTCCCGCGGATGGGGCCAGGGACGGCGCGACACGCGCGCGAAGCATATCAGCTTGCAAAATGGCGAATCAATGAAGACGAGTACTTCCGCCCCCTCCGCGGGCGACCCGCCGAAGCCGCGCGCGGAACGGGTCGAGGTTTCCGAAGACCGCGCCGGGCAACGCCTGGACAACTTCCTCGCCGGACGCCTGAAGGGCGTGCCGCGCAGCCTCATCTACCGGATCTGCCGCAGCGGCGAGGTGCGCGTCAACGGCGGCCGGGCGCGGCCGGACCTGCGCCTGTCCGCCGGCGACACGGTGCGCATCCCGCCGGTGCGGCTGGCCGAACGCGCCCCTGCGGCGGCGCCGCCGGGGGCGGACCTGGAGCGCATCGAAGGGGTCATCATCCATGAGGATCGCGACTTCCTGGTCATCGACAAGCCGGCCGGCGTCGCCAGCCATGGCGGCAGCGGGATCAGCTTCGGCGCCATCGAGCTGATGCGCGCCGCGCGCCCGCGCGACACCCTGGAACTGGTGCACCGGCTCGATCGTGACACCAGCGGCGTGCTGGTGCTGGCGCGGCGTCGTTCCGCGCTGACAGGCCTGCAGGCGGCAATCCGCGAGGGACGGGTCGAGAAGCGCTATCTCGCGCTGGTCGAAGGCCACCTGCACCAGAGCCGCCTGCCGGTCGATGCGCCGCTGCGGAAGTCCATCCTGCAGGGCGGCGAGCGCATGGTGCGGGTGGATCCCGAACACGGCAAGCCGTCGCGGTCGGTATTCCTGGAGCTGGAGCGCTACGCCGACGCCAGCCTGGTCGAGGTGACGCTCGAAACCGGTCGTACGCACCAGATCCGCGTGCATGCCAGGCATGTCGGCCATCCGCTGGCGGGCGACGAGAAGTACGGGGAGCGCGACTTCAACAAGACGATGCGGGAGCGCGGACTGAGGCGCCTGTTCCTGCACGCGGCGCGCTTCCAGTTCGACCTCGGCGAGAAGAGCTTCGGCTTCAGCGCGCCATTGCCTGCCGAGCTCGCCCGCGTGATCGACGCCCTGCAGGGCAGCCGGCGCTAGCCGGCTCGGCGCCTTGCCGCTTTGCCCGGCGCATCCATGCACCGGACCCCTTTGTCGCCGTCCCGGGGCTTCCGCGGATTGCGGCTGCCGCCTCCTCGGAAGGTCTGGCGGGCGATCGCGGGCATCGATGTCGCCTGCCGGCGTGCTTGCGCGTAATGGAAGGTTCACCCTCAGGGAGAGCGCATCATGCGGCAGGGACATCGGATTCTCGGATTGGCGCTGGCATGGCTTTCGTTCGCGGCGGCGGCCGACACCTTCGTGGTCAGCAATGTCGGCGATTCCGGCTTTGGCAGCCTGCGCCAGGCGGTTCTCGACGCCAACGCGATACAGTCATCGGGGGGTACGGCCTGCCCACGCCACCGCATCGAATTCGCCATTCCGGGCGAGGGGCCACATACGATCCACGTCGAATCGCCGCTTCCGCCTGTCACGGTTCCGGTCGAACTGGATGGCTACTCGCAGGCGGGCGCCATGCCCAACACGCTTGTGGCCGGCACCAACGCGGTGCTCAAGACCGAACTCGACGGGCGGGCCGCCGGAGTCGCGAGCGCGGGCATCGTGCTGGCGCCCGCGGGTGGGGGCGATGGCCGATGCGGCACCAGCGGCTCGATCATCAGCGGCCTTGCGATCGGCGGGTTTGGCGGCGCGGCGATCCATGCCGCAGCGGACGATTGCCCCGTCGGACGGACCTGCGCCATCGATGCCGTCCGCATCACCGGCAATTTCATCGGCACGGATGCCAGCGGCCAGAAGGCCCGCGGCAACGGCATCGGCGTGCTGCTCGGCTCATTCACCCAGGGTTTCATCATTGGCGACAGGCCAGCCAATGCCGGCGGGCCCAGCACGCCCGGGCCGGGCACGCGCAACCTCATCGCCGCCAGCGTGGGCGATGCGATCCACATCGTCTCGCCACTCGAGCGGGCGCGGTCGGTCGGCCACGTGGTACGCGGCAACTACATCGGCGTGGATGCCACCGGCACGGCGCCGCTGGGCAACGGCGGCCATGGCGTATTCGCCGGCGCACGCGCGGTAGGCAACAGGATCCTGGAGAACATCATCTCGGCGAATGGAGGTGACGGCGTGCGCGTGCTGGACGATACGGAGGGCGCGTGGGTGCGCGAGAACGGCATCGGCGTCGGCCTCGAGGGACATGCATTCGGCAACGCCGGCCATGGCGTGGCGATCGGCGGGACGAGCTCCGGCACGACGGTCGGCGGCTGGTTCCCTCCGTTCGTGCGCCGCCGGGCGGCGATTGCGCACAATGGTGGTGCCGGACTATGGGTCGAGGGTGAGGCCGTGGTCGACGTCACCGAGGCATACATCGCGGACAACACCGGCCTGGCCATCGACCTCGCGCCCGAAGGGGTCAATGCACCCGGCGCGGATGGTGGACCGAACCACGGCATCGAGGCGCCACTGCTGGTCGCCGCCAGCAGCGTGGACGGCATCAGTGGCAGCGTGCGCACGGTGCCGGACGGGCGCGTGTCGGTGATGTTCTACGAGAGCGAGCGGTGCCACCCGTCCGGATACGGCGATGGCGGGCAACCGCTGGGCGGCGGGCGCAGGATCGACGTGGTCGCGGACATGAGCGGCCACGCCGAGTTCACTACCACGTTCCCCGTTCCGCCCGGAACCCTGGTGACCGCGATGGCGCGGCGTTTTGCGCCGCCACCGGGCCTTTCCGTGCTGGAAGTATCCGAGTTCTCGCGCTGCCTGCGCGTCCAGGGGCCCGATCCGCTGTTTGCGGACGGGTTCGAGATGCCGTGACGGAACGGCCTGGTCGTCGGCGTCAACCTGCGCTGACGCCGAGGTCCTCCACCCTGGCCGCGCAGATGAAGTCGTTCAGCGACAGCCCGCCGACGTCATGGGTGGAATAGTGCACGACGCAGCGGTCGTAGTGGACTTCAAGGTCCGGGTGGTGGTCTTCGCGATGCGCGATCGAGGCCACCGCGTTGACGAATGCCATGGTGTGGAAATAGTCCCGGAAGCGGAACGCCTTGGCGATCCCGGAGCCGTCCTCGGTGAGTCGCCAGCCGTCGAGGACGGCCAGGTTGGTGTCGATCTCGTCGCGGGACAGCGCGTCCGCATCGCCCTTCTTGGGCGTGCAGTGCTGGCTGCGCAGGATTTCGAGGGTGGTCATGGCGCCTCCGTCCGGTTCTCGAAGTGGGGGTTGGCCAGTATAGGCCGGGTGACGCGCCGGCCCGCAGGCTAGAATGGCGTGATCGTGATTCTGGACATCCGCGCATGATTTCGATTTCTCCCCGCGCCGAGGCGTATTTCCGCAAGCTGGTCGAGCAGCAGGGTCTGCCCGGGCTCGGCATCCGCATGCGCGCCGTGCATGCCGGTACCGCCCGCGGTGAGTGCCAGCTCGAATTCTGCGAGCCCGGCGAGCGCGCGCATGGCGATCACAAGATCGCCTGCGAGGGGTTCCCGCTGTTCGTGTCCGCGGACAGCACCGAGGCCCTCGATGGCGCGGAGGTCGACTTCGTGAGTTCACAGGTCGGCGGCGAGCTCACGGTGCGTGCGCCCCGGCTCCGGCCCGCCGCGCCCGCCGTGGATGCAGGCCTTGCCGAGCGCGTGCTGCACGTGATCGAGTCGGAGATCAACCCGCAACTGGCTTCACATGGCGGGCGCGTGAGCCTGGTCGAGATGACCGCTGGCGGCGAGGCGGTGTTGCGGTTCGGCGGCGGATGCCATGGCTGCGGCATGGTCGACGTGACGCTTCGAGATGGCGTCGAACGCACGCTGAGGTCGCGCGTCCCGCAGATGAGCGGCGTCATCGACGCCACCGATCATTCCACGGGCGCCAGTCCGTATTACCGCTGAGCAGAATCGTGTGAGGTCTCCCGGTCGGGACCGGGGTCGCTCCTGCAGGACGCATCTCCGGGCTTGCAACCTCGAATGCCGGGAATGCCGGGCTCCAGCTCGCCACTTCAGCGAGGCCGTCGCGGGAAGACCAGGGGGCCGGTCGGGAGACCGGCCCTCCCAGGATCGTCGCGCGGACGGGTGGGGGCGTCAATCGCCCTGCACGCGTCCCTTGAGGTTGATGAGCCTGGCGTCGGGGAGGCTGGCGAAGTAGGCCGAGATGTTGGTGATGTCCTCGTCCGAAAGCGTCGCCACGAAGCCCTGCATGATCGCGTTCTTGCGGCCGCCGTTCTTGTACTCGTGCAGCGAGCGCGCGAGATAGTCGGCGTACTGGCCGGCCAGGCGCGGGTACTGCGGGTCGACGCCGGCATTGCCGTCGGTGCCATGGCAGGCTTGGCATACCAGGGCCTTGGCCTTGCCCGCTTCGATGTCCGGGTTGGCGGCGAGTGCGAAGGTGGAAGCGAGCGCCAGAGGGAACAGCAGCAGGGTGGAAATGCGCTTCATGTCGAATGGGTTCCTGGTCGCGGATGACGCGGACATCACGGCGTCAGCCCGGCAAGGAAGGACGAGATGTCGCGGATGTCCTTGTCCGAGAGGGCCTGCCCCTGCAGATGCATGGTCGGGTGATTGCGCTCGCCGTTCTTGTACTCGGTCAGGGCGGCGACGAGATAGTCGTAGTTCTGGCCGCCGATCTTCGGCACGTGGTAGTTCGGGTAGGCGTTCTTCCAGCCCGTGATGCCGTGGCACCCGGCGCAGGTGTAGGCGAGGGTCCTGCCGGCTTCGGCATCGCCAGGCTCGGTCGCGGCGAAGCAGGGGGCAGTCAGCAAAGCTAGGGCAAGCAGGGACGCTCGGTGCATGGTCGATTCCGGTCCGAGGGAAGGAAAGGCACGTTCGATCGGCCCATTATAACGTGTGGTTCACGTTTGGGGTCCATGCCGGACGTCGCCGGTACGCGGTCGCCGCAGCGGGGCGGTCGTCCGCTCCGCATGAGTCGCGGCGCCACCGTAACGCGTTCCCCGGCAGGAGAACTCCTCCATCCCGGTCCGCCGATCATCCCGGCGTGCGCATCGCCACACCCGCCTCGACGCGGTCCTCGTGACTACCGGCTCAGGCGCGGCGGGTCCGCGCTGCCCGATGATTGTCGCCCTTTCGCGCCCCGATTCGGGGTTGCGGTTATGTGGTGTACTATCTTAGTATTACACCTACACGAATGGATCGGCCGCCGCCATGTCATTGCCCGTTTCCCGGAGCCCCTTGAACCGCACGACATTCATCGTGTCGGCGGGCCTTCTCCTGTCACTGCTGGTCGTCGCGGGATGCAAGGGCGGTCCGACGTCCGGCGCTTCGGATGTAGCCACCGCACTGCCGGTCGAGACCGCGACGGTGTCGCAGCAGCCGATCACCGCGAACTATTCGGGAACGGCCACGCTCGAGGCGGTCGGCGACGCCAAGGTGGTCGCCAAGACCGGCGGCATCGTGCTGAAGCTGGCGGTGGAGGAGGGCGCGCGCGTGAAGAAGGGCGACCTCCTCGCCCAGATCGACGACGAAGCGCCGCGCAACAAGCTGGCGCAGGCCGAGGCCACCCTCCGGAAGGCGCAGGCCGCCTTCGAGAAGGCAGACAAGGGCTATGCGCTCAAGATCGTGCCGCGCGCGCAGTACGACACCGACAAGTACGACATGGAGGCGCAGAAGGCGGTGGTCGAAGGCGCACGCCTGGAGCTGTCCTGGACGCGCATCACGGCGCCGATCTCGGGCGTCGTGGCGCGGCGCGAGATCAAGCTCGGCAATCTCGTGCAGGCCAACCAGGAACTGTTCGAGATCGTGGATCTCGAACCGCTGCAGGCGGTCCTCAACGTGCCCGAACGCGATCTGCATACGCTCAAGGGCGGACAGGAGGTGCGCCTGCGCGTCGATGCCTTGCCGGGCAAGACCTTCGACGGCCGTGTCGCCCGCATCGCGCCGGTGGTCGACGCCACCAGCGGCACCTTCCGCGCCACCTGCGAGTTCCGCGACGCCAGCGGACAGCTCATGCCCGGCATGTTCGGTCGCATCGAGGTGGCCTACGACGAGCGCCACGCGGCCATCGTCGTGCCGCGCCAGGCGCTGATCGAGGAAGACGGTGAGACCTACGTGTTCGTGGTCGAAGCCGCGCCACCGGCACCGCCGGCTCCCGCCAAGGGCAAGCCCGGCGAGGCCATCGCGGCGAACGGCGCAGCAGCCGCTCCCGCCTTCGTCGCGCGGCGCCGCGTGGTCGGCACCGGCTACGCCGACGGCGACCGCGTCGAGGTGCGCGAGGGCCTCGCCGAGGGCGAGCGCGTCATCACCGTCGGCCGCAACGCGGTGCGCGACGGCACCGCGGTGCAGGTGATCGAGGCCGCGCCGACCCTCGCCACCGCCAAGCCGGACGCCGCCGAGTGAACCTGCCCGAACTCGCCACGCGCCGCCGCGTGACCGTCGGCATGCTGACGGTCACGCTGGTGCTGTTCGGCCTCATCGGCCTCGCCGGCCTCAAGGTCAACCTGCTGCCGGACCTTTCCTATCCGACGCTCACCGTGCGCACCGATTTCGAAGGCGCGGCGCCGCTGGAAATCGAGAACCTGATCAGCCAGCCGGTCGAGGAGGCCGTCGGCGTGGTCAAGAACGTGCGCAAGGTGCATTCGGTGTCGCGCACCGGCCAGTCCGACGTGGTGCTGGAGTTCGCCTGGGGCACCGACATGGACATGGCGAGCCTGGAGGTGCGCGACAAGCTCGACACCCTGCAACTGCCGCTGGAAGCGAAGAAGCCGCTGCTGCTGCGCTTCAATCCGTCGACCGATCCGATCCTGCGCCTCGGTCTCAGTGCCGCCGAGGCTGGCGCGACCAGCGAGGTGCGCCTGAAGCAGCTCCGCCGCTACGCCGACGAGGACCTCAAGAAGCGCCTCGAACCGGTCGCCGGCGTCGCCGCGGTGAAGGTCGGCGGTGGCCTCGAGGACGAGATCGACGTCGCCATCGACCAGCACAAGCTGGCGCGCCTGGGGCTCGACGTCAACGATGTCATCACGCGGCTCAGGAACGAGAACGTCAACGCCTCCGGCGGGCGCATCGAGGAGGGCAGCCAGCGCTTCCTGGTGCGCACCCTCAACCAGTTCAAGTCGCTGGACGAGATGCGCGAGCTGCTGGTCAAGGTCGACGGCGGCGTGCCGATCCGCCTCAGGGACGTCGCCGAGGTGAACCAGGGCCACAAGGAGCGCGAGGGCATCGTGCGCATCGACGGCCGCGAGGCGGTGGAGCTGGCCATCTACAAGGAGGGCGACGCCAACACCGTCAGCGTGGCGGACGCGGTGAAGGCGGAGCTGGCGCGGCAGAAGGACCGGCTGCCGGCGGACGCCAGGCTCTCCACCATCGAGGATCAGTCGGTCTTCATCGGCCACGCGCTGCGCGAGGTGAAGATCGATGCGCTGATCGGCGGGCTGCTCGCGATCCTGGTCATCTTCTTCTTCCTCGGCGATGCGTGGAGCACCTTCATCATCTCGCTGTCGCTGCCGGTGTCACTGATCGCGACCTTCTTCTTCATGGACCAGCTGCACCTGTCGCTCAACGTGATGTCGCTCGGCGGCCTCGCGCTCGCCACCGGCATGGTGGTGGACGATTCCATCGTGGTGCTGGAGAACATCGCGCGCCTGCGCGAGAAGGGCGCCTCGATCCTCGATGCGGCGGTGCGCGGCACCGCCGAGGTCGGCATGGCGGTGACCGCCTCGACCCTCACCACGGTGGCGGTGTTCTTTCCGCTGGTGTTCGTGCAGGGCGTGGCCGGCCAGCTCTTCCGCGACCAGGCGCTCACCATCAGCTTCGCCATGCTGGTCTCGCTGCTGGTTGCGATGACCCTGATCCCGATGCTGGCCTCGCTGAAGGGCCGCGCGCCGCTGGCCTACCGCGACGAAGCGCCGGCGCCGCCGCGGCCCCTGCCGCGGAATCGCGTGCTGCGCGTCTTCTCGCGTGGCGGCCGGGCGGTCGGCGAGGGCCTGTTCCAGATCCTGCCGCGCGCACTCGGCGCCCTGGTGGCGCTGTTCGCGCGCACCATCGGCCGCGCGCTCGGCCGCGTGCTGCGCTTCATCGGCCGCGGCGTCACCGGTCCCTACGATCGCGCCGCGGCCTTCTACCACCGCTCGCTGCCCAAGGCGCTGGAGCATCCCTGGCGCGTGCTCGGCTTCGCCGCCGCCGCGCTGGTGGCCTCGTTGGCGCTGGTGCCGACGCTCGGCCTCGACCTCATCCCGCAGCTCGCGCAGGGCCGCTTCGACATGACGGTGACGCTGCCGCCAGGCACGCCGCTGGCCGACACCGACCGCCTGGTCGAGGAGATCGCCAGCCGCCATGCGAAGGATCCGGGCGTCGCCTCGATCTATGGCGTTGCCGGCACCGGCACGCGCCTCGACGCCAATCCGACGGAATCGGGCGAGAACATCGCGCGGCTCTCCATTGCCCTCGCGGACGGCGGCAGCCGCGCCGTCGAGGCGGCCGAGACCGAGCGCCTGCGGGCGGGCCTGCATCGTCCCGATGCCAGTGTGAAGTTCGCTCGGCCGGCCCTGTTCAGCTTCTCCGCGCCGCTCGAGATCGAGATCCGCGGCTACGATCTCGACGCGCTGGCGCAGGGCGGCCAGCGCCTGGCGGCACTGATGAAGGCCTCCGACCGCTTCGCCGACGTCAAATCCACCGTCGAGGGCGGCTACCCGGAAATCCAGGTGCGCTTCGACCAGGAACGCGCCGCCGCGCTCGGCCTCACCACGCGCGAGATCGCCGATCGCCTGGTGCGCAAGGTCAAGGGCGAGGTTGCCACCCGCTACGATTTCCGCGACCGCAAGATCGACGTGCTGGTGCGCGCGCGCCAGGCCGACCGCGGCAGCGTGGACGATATCCGCGGCATGATCGTCGGCTACGTGGCGGCGTCGTCAGTCTCGACCGGCGGCGCGACGGCTTCGAAAGACGCGAAGGTCAGCGACACGCCGCAGTCGGCGGGCGACGTGCCGATCCGCCTCGGCTCGGTCGCCGAGGTGATCGCCGGCGAGGGGCCGAGCGAGATCCACCGCATCAGCCAGGAGCGCGTCGCCATCGTCTCCTCGAACCTGCGCCATGGCGACCTCGCCAGCGCGGTGGCGGAAGTGGAACACCTGGTCGCGCAGCACCCGCTCGCCGCCGGCATCAAGGTGCACGTCGGCGGGCAGGGCGAGGAACTGGCCGACTCGGTGAACTCGCTGCTGTTCGCGCTGGGCCTCGCCATCTTCCTCGTCTATCTCGTGATGGCCTCGCAGTTCGAGTCGCTGCTGCATCCCTTCGTCATCATGTTCTCGATCCCGCTGGCCGCGGTCGGCGCGGTGCTGGCGCTGAAGCTCTCCGGCTCCGCCATCTCGGTGGTGGTGTTCATCGGCCTCATCATGCTGGTCGGCATCGTGGTCAAGAACGCCATCGTGCTGATCGACCGCGTCAACCAGCTCCGCGGCGAGGGCGTGCCCAAGCGCGAGGCGCTGATGCAGGCCGCCGAATCGCGCCTGCGGCCCATCGTGATGACCACGTTGTGCACCCTGATCGGCTTCTCGCCGCTCGCCATCGGCGTCGGCGAAGGCGCCGAGGTCCGCGCGCCGATGGCGCTGACGGTGATCGGTGGCCTGGCGGTGTCGACCCTGCTCACGCTGGTGGTGGTGCCGGTCGTCTACGACCTCCTCGACCGCCGCGGCGACGCGTGGTACGTCGCTGCTGCCCGCCGCAGGACGACAAAGCCGGCGACTGGGTCCGGCGATGTCGTGCGCGACGCACTTGCCTGACGGAGAACAGATCATGACGAGCCTGATTGCCAATCCGGGACGCCGCGCCGGGCTGCTGTACTTGTTCATCGTCCTCACCGCACCCGTGCATCTCCTGTACATCCCTGGACGGCTGTTCGTGCGCGGGGATGCCGCAGCGACGATGGCGAATGTGCTTGCAAACGAGACACTGTTCCGCGGAGGCATCGCGCTGGAGCTGGTCGGTGCGGCAGTCTGGGCCGGATTGCTGCTGGCCTTGTATTGGCTGTTCCGAGGCGTCGACAAGCGGCTTTCGGTGCTGATGGTCATGCTGGGCGCGATCCCCATGCTGGCCGCCAGTGTGCTGAGCGCGAGTGTCGAGAGCACGGCATTGATGGTCGCGCGCGGGGCGGACTTCCTTGGCGTTTTCGATATCGCCGAACGGGGCGCGTTGTTCATGCTTCTCATGCGCGTGGGCGGCTACGCCACGTCGAGCGTGGAGCTGTTCTGGGGCCTTTGGCTGCTGCCGCTCGGCATGCTGGTGCTGCGGTCACGGCAAATCCCCCGGCTGCTCGGTTTCTGGCTGCTGCTCAACGGGCTCGCCTATGCCCTCGACAGCCTGCTCAGCGTGCTTGTGGCGGGACCGCTTCCGGCTCTCGACATGATCCTGCCCGTACTCCAGTTTGGTGAGGTCGCCTTCATGTTGTGGCTTCTCGCGAAGGGGATGCAGCCAGCGCTGGCATCGACTCCCGCGACTGCCGGAGCGGCGGTGGCGATTCCGTGACCCTCGCCGAGCTCAGCCTCAAGCGCCCCGTCACCGCCATCATGTTCTTCGTGTCGATGGTGGTAATCGGGCTGATCGCCGCGTTCCGGCTGCCGCTGGAGCAGTTCCCGGCGATCGACGCGCCGTTCCTGTTCGTGCAGGTGCCGTATCCGGGCTCCACGCCGGAGGAGATCGAGCGCACCATCACCCGGTCCGTCGAGGAGGCGCTGGCCACGCTCCCCGGCATCAAGCGCATGCAGTCGACCTCCGATGCCGAGGCCGCGCAGGTGTTCCTGGAGTTCAAATGGGGCGAGAACGTCGCCATCAAGGCGGTGCAGGCGCGCGAGAAGATCGACGCCATCCGCGACGAGCTGCCTTCGGACGTCAAGCGCTACTTCGTGCAGAAGTTCTCCACCTCCGACCAGCCGGTCCTGCAACTGCGCATTGCCAGCGACGGCGGCGATCTTTCCAACGCCTACGAGCTCATCGAACGCGGCATCAAGCGTCCGCTGGAGCGCATCGCCGGCGTCGCCAAGGTGGACATCTCCGGCATCGGCAAGCCGGAGGTGCAGGTGGAGCTCTCCGCCGACCGCCTCGCCGCGCACGGCATCAACCTCAACGATCTCTACCAGAAGCTGGGGCAGGCCAATTTCGCGCTGTCGGCGGGGCAGGTGGAGGATGGCGGCCGCCGCTTCCGGGTGCAGCCGCTGGGGCAATGGCGGGATCTCGACGACATCCGCGCCATCCCGCTGGATGCCAAGGGATTGAAGCTCGGCGACGTCGCCACGGTGGTGCTGCGTCCGGCGCGGCTCGATTTCGCGCGGCGCCTGGACGGCAAGCCGGCGGTGGGCGTGGACATCTACCGCGAGCGCAACGCCAACTTGGTCGATGTCGGCCGCGCGGTGATGGCCGAGGTGGCGCAGATCCGCGCCGCGCCGGAGCTCTCCGGCATCCGCGTCTATGCGATGGAGAACCAGGCCGACAACGTCACCGGGAGCCTCCGCGAACTCGGCGAGGCAGGGCTCATTGGCACCCTGCTGTCGGTGCTGGTGCTGTTCTTCTTCCTGCGCGACTGGCCATCCACGCTGATGGTGTCGCTGGCCATCCCGATCTGCTTCGTGATGACGCTCGGCTGCATGCACTTCCTCGGCATCAGCCTCAACGTGCTGTCGATGATGGGCCTGCTGCTCGCGGTCGGCATGCTGGTCGACAACGCGGTGGTAGTGGTCGAGAGCATCTACCAGTACCGCGAGAAATACCCGGACCGCGCCTGGTATTCGGCAGTGCAGGGCACCCAGGTGGTCGGCATCGCCATCGCCGCCGGCACGCTGTCGAGCGTGGTGGTGTTCCTGCCCAACATCTTCGGCGAGACCAACAACATCTCGATCTTCCTCGCCCAGGTGGCGATTTCCATGTCGATCGCGCACTTGGCCTCGTGGCTGGTCGCGGTCAGCATCGTGCCGATGCTGGCCTCACGCCTGCCGCCGCCGAAATACCTCGGCCGCGAAACCGCGATCTCGCGCCTGCGCGACCGTTACGGGCGGCTGGTCGACTGGACCCTGGTGCACCGGCGCAGGACGATGTTCGCGCTGCTGGCACTGCTGGCGCTCAGCGTCGTGCCGATGACGCAGACCAAGACCAGCATGTTCGACGGCGGCGAGGTTCGACAGGTCCGGCTGTCCTGGCAGCTCAATGCCCATTACCGCCTGCAGGATCTCAAGCCCGCCATCCTCAAGGTCGAGAAATACCTCGATGACAACCGCGAGCGCTTCGAGATCAAGTCCGTCTACACCTGGTACGGCGAGCAGGGCGAGGCGCAGACGCGCATCCTGCTGACCGATGCCGACCAGGCCCGCCGCGGGGCGAAGGACATCCAGGAGGACATCCGCAAGGGCCTGCCGCCGGTCGCCGTCGGCAAGCTGGCCTTCGATGGCGACGACAACGGCGGGGGCGGCGGCGTCGACATCGCGCTGGTCGGCGATTCGATCGCCGAACTGCAGGATCTTTCCGACGCGGTGTTGCCGATCCTCGCGCGCCTGCCGAGCCTGCGCGACGTCCGCACCGACACCGCCGGCGGCGAGCGCGAGGTGGCGGCGCACGTCGACCGCATCCGCGCCCGCCAATACGGCTTCGACGCCGAATCGGTCGCCAACTACATCCAGATCGCCCTGCGCGGCATGCCGCTGGCCGACTTTCACGACGAGGACCGCACCCTGCCGGTGTGGCTGCGCTTCCAGGGCGCCGACACGCAGAGCCTCGCCGGCCTTTCGGACTTCAAGCTGCGCGCCTCCGACGGCACGCAGATCCCGCTGCTGACGATGCTGCAGACCGACACCCGCGATACGCCCTCGGCGATCCAGCGCATCGACCGCACCACCGCGCTCAAGATCACCGCGAACCTGGCCAGCGGCAGGACCATGCCCGAGGCGCGCAAGGAAATCAGCGCCGCGCTCGACGCGGTCGCCTTCCCGCCGGGCTACCGCTGGAGCTTCGGCCAAGGCTTCGACCGCGAGGACCAGGCCGGCCAGCAGATGCTGTTCAACACCCTGATCGCGCTGGTGCTGGTGTACGTCGTCATGTGCGCGATGTTCGAGTCGCTGATCTTCCCAGCGGCGATCCTGCTCACCTTCGTGTTCTCGATCTTCGGCGTCTACTGGCTGTTCTGGCTGACCGGCACCACGTTTTCGATCATGGCCGCGATCGGGATTTTGATTTTGATGGGCGTGGTGGTGAACAACGGCATCGTGATGATCGTGCACATCAACCAGCTCCGCCACGAGGGGCATCTGCGCCGCGAGGCGCTGGTGATGGGCGCGAAGGAACGCCTGCGCCCGGTGCTGATGACCATGGCCACCGCCATCCTCGGCATGCTGCCGCTCGCCATCGGCGGCGCCGCCGCCTGGAGCGATGGCCCGCCCTACGCGCCGATGGCCCGCGCCATCGCCGGCGGCCTCGCCTTCTCGACCGTACTGACCCTGCTCGCGCTGCCCTGCATCTACTCGCTGCTGGATGATGCGCGCCTGTGGTCACGCCGGGTGATCGCCGATGCAAGGGCTGGGCGCATCCGTCGCCGCCCCCAGGTCGCGTAGCGATCTTGGGAACGACCGAGCCCCAGCTCGGTCGCTGTTTGCTTCACCTGCGTGAGCGTCGCTGCGCCACGTCCCTCATCAGAACCTTCTCCCCCGGGGCGAGAAGAGGAAAAGCGGCACATTGCACGGCTCGCCCGGGAGGGCCAGTCTCCCGACCGGCCGCTGTTGCTTGCCACCTGTATCGCCTGGTTGCGATGTGGCTCCTCATCTCGACCTTCTCCCGCAAAAGGTAAGTGGCGTCGCTTCACCGAACGTCTGCCGCACCTTCCCAAGAAATAGGCCGAGCTGGGGCTCGGCCGTTCCCGGGTCCTTCTCATTGACGCCGCTGCCGCGCACCGGTTGTCCGGAGCGCGGCAGCGCCAAGTACTACTCCGTGGACACGTACATCTGTACCGCTGTCGCCGCAAACGGCAGGGAGAGCGTGTCTTCCGTGCCGGCGAGGATCAGGTGGCCATCCGCAATGGCCAGGCGAAGCCCGTCCTGGTCCATCGCGCTCCAGCGGCTGGCGGACTCACCTGCGCCGGTCGCGACCACCAGGCGCAGCCAAGTGGATCCATCCACCTGCAGGGACTCGACGCGGAACCCGGCGCCCCAGGCATGCACCTGTGGCGCCAGTCCGAGCGGTGCCGGTGCCGGCAGATCCACCGCGCGGATTGAGTCGAGCGCCCTTGCAGGCACGACCGGCAGACCCTGCGCCCCATCCCCGCCTTCGAAGCCGTCGCGGAACAGCACGATGGCGACGTTGTCGGTGGCGCTGGCGGTGCCGCCGGCGGCTTCCGCCGTGATGGTCAGCGCGATGTCATCGCCACCGCCGAGGCCGACCGTGGCCGAGAGCAGGTACACCACGCTGCTGCCCGCCGGGAGGTCCACCGTGTCGGCGATGTCGCCGCTGCCGCTGGCCTGGCAGGTGGCGCCATTGATGGCGATGCACTGCCACTGCGCGCTGGAGGCATCCAGTTCCGGAGGCAACGTCACCGCCACCGGAATGCCGACCTGGTCGGCCGTGCTGGCGTTGCCGACGGTCATGGTCCAGGCGACCGACTGGCCGAAGCGGGCGTAGTCGCGGCCACTGGTGATGGTTGCCGATACCTCCGCATCGCCGGATTCGCCCGTCGCGGTGAACTCGACGTTGCCGGTCACCCCGGCAGCGCTGGCCATGACCACGTTGTCACCCGGTTGCGCGGCAAGGATCCATCCGCCCAGCGTGGCGATGCCGCTGTCGTTGGTGAGCTGGCTGGCGCCGCTGAGGGTGCCATGGCCGGCTGCAGCCGCGAAGGTGACCGCCACACCCGCCACCGGATTGCCACCCGCGTCGGTCACCTTGACCGAGGGCAGGGCGCCGCTGAGCGGCTGGCCGGCAGTGCCGGTGAAGTGGGTACCGCCGTTGGCCGCGATGGCGCTGGCGCCACCGGCACCGATCACCAGCGTGTCGCTGGCCATCCCGGCATGGTTCGTGTCCGTGATGGTCGCCAGCACCGTGTAACTGCCCACCCCGCTTGGCACCGTGAGCACGCCGTCATAAAGCACGTTGACGGTGAGGCCTGCCGGCGTGGTGGTCACGCTGACCGGCTTCGGCTGGCCATCCCACACCTGGCTGAGGTCACCCAGCGTGATGGTCGCCGCGGCTTTGTCGATGACCAGCGTTGCACTGGCGCTGCCGCTGTAGCCGGGCGCGGTGATGGTCGCGACCACGCTGTAGCTGCCGGCGTTCGTCGGCGCCTGCGTGCTGCCATCGTAGGTGACGGTGTGGGCGAGGCCGGCCGGCATCGTGGTGACGCTCGCCGCATGCGGGCTGCCGTCGTACACCGCGGCGAGGTTACCGAGGCTGATGGTGGCGTTGTCCGCCGTGATCCGCAGCGTGCCGTTCGCGCTGCCGCTGTGGTTGGCATCGGTGACCGTGGCGAGCACCGCATAGCTGCCCACCGCGCTCGGCACCGTGGCCACGCCGTCATAGAGCACGTTGACGGTGAGACCTGCCGGCGTGGTGGTCACGCTGGCCGGCTTCGGACTGCCATCCCACACCTGGCTGAGGTCACCCAGCGTGACGGTCGCCGTGGCCTTGGCGATGACCAGCGTTGCACTGGCGCTGCCGCTGTAGCCCGCTTCCGTGATGGTCGCCACTACGCTGTAGCTGCCGGCATTCGTCGGCGCCTGCGTATTGCCGTCATAGGTGACGGTGTGGGCGAGGCCGGCCGGCATCGTCGTGACGCTGACAACGTGCGGGCTGCCGTCGTAGGTCGCCGCAAGATTGCCCAGCGTAACGGTGGCATTGGCCGAGCCGATCACGATCAGGCCGCTGGCCGGCGCCGCCGCGTAATCGGCGGTGCTGCCATCGAGGCTGGCCACGACGTTGTAGCTGCCGACCGCAACCGGGGCCGCTGCGTCGCCGTTGTAGCTCACCACGGTGGCCGCCGGGAAGCCGGCCACCTCGCCACTGACAGTGGCGATGGCCGGATGCGGCTGGCCGTCGTAGGGGAACGAACCCAGACCCGACAGCGCGATGGTGACCGGCCTGGCCGACACGTTCAGCGTGGCGCTGCCGCTGGCGGTGTGGTTGGCGCCTTCGCACACCGCGGCGAGCGTGGTGGCGCCGGCGTGGACGCGCGGGTACTCGCCTGCCGGTGTCACCACGCAGGCGGTGCCGTTGCCCGGCTCCTGCGCGATGGTCGCCGTGAGGGCGTGCGGCTGGCCGTCGAAGGTGACGTTGGCGGCCCCCGCGAACGCCACCGTACCGTTGGCCTTGGCGATCACCAGCATTGCCGTGGTGGACCCGGAGAGCACGTAGTTCGGGTTCGCCAGGCTTGCCGTGACGGTGTAGTTGCCGGCATTGACCGGAGCCGCATCCGGCGCGTAGGCGAGGCTCACCCCGCTGACCCCGGCAGGCGTGGTGGTGACCGTCGCCGCCTTGGCACTGCCGTCATACACATGGGCCAGGTTGCCGAAGGCGAGGGTGACGGCGGCCGGCGTGACCTGGATCGTCGCCGTCAGCGTTTCCGCCGCGTGGTTCGGATCGGTCACGGTCAGCGTCGCGGTCCAGTTGCCGACATCCACCGGCGGCAGGCCGTTGGGGGTGTCGTAGGCCAGCGTATAGGCCACTCCGTTCGGATTGGTCACGGTCGCCGCGTGGTTGGTCCCGTCGTAGCCGAAGCTGCCGCCGGCGAGGGTGATGCCGCTCGCGCCGGCCGCGGCCGGGGTGATGGTCAGCATGGCGCTCGCGGTGCCGGAGACGTTGCCGTCGCCGACGGTCGCGATCACCAGGTAGCTGCCAACCGCAGTTGGCGGCGTGCTGCTGCCGTTGTAGGTGAAGGCCGGCGCGAGGGACGTGCCGGTCACCGTGGCGGTGGCCGCCTGTGGCGTGCCGTCATAGGCAATGCTGGTGGCGCTGTTGCCCGACCAGACGATGTCGCTGATGGCGACGGCGCCGACCGTGTTCTCCAGCGCGAACGGCACGTCGTGGCCGTTGAAGCTGGCGACCACGACGTAGCTGCCAGCCATGCCGTTGGCGACGGCGCTGCTGGCGGCAAGGCCGCCGGCGGCGCTGCTGACGGGCGAGTCGACCAGGGCGCTGGCGCCACTTGCCGGAGCCGTGAAGGTGACCTCGGCGGCCGCGCCGTCGGCGACCGCGTTGCCGAAGGCATCGACCACCCGCACCACCAGGTCCGCGAAGGCGGTCTGCACCGGCTTCGACTGGTCGCTGCCGGACACGGCCACGATCTTCGTGGCTGCGCCGGCCAGATTCTCCAGCGAGGCACTGGCGGGCGCAGCGCCCGAGACCACGGCCTGCAGCGTGAAGCTGCCGGCGAGGGCATTGGCGTCGAACACCTGCGCCACCTGCCCCGCGGCGTCGGTGATGCCGCCGGCAAGGGCCGGCGCGACGCCGGCACCGCCGTCGGGGCCGACCAGCGTCACCGAGACGCCGGGCACCGGGTTGCCGTTGCCGTCGCGCACCGTGGCGGTGACGGCATAGGCGGCGAGGGTGCCGACCTCGGCGCTGCCCGGGGTCGCGACCAGCGTCACGCTGGCCGGGCTGCCGGCGGTGTTGGCGAGGGCGAAACCCACGCCGCACTCGGCGCCGGCACTGCCGACGTCGCAGGCGGCGCCATCGATCAGGGCCGTGATCGCGACCGGCCCCGCCACGGTGTTGGCGGCGAGCAGGCCACTCTCCACTCGGCCATCGGCCGCGCTGGCCACGGTGAGGCTCGCCGGCACCACGCTGGCGCCGGAAGGCGGTGCCGAGAAGGTGACGTCGACGCCGTCCAGGCCATTGCCGAAGCGGTCGCTCACGCGGGCCACCAGCGGCAGGCCATAGCTGCCACCCACCGGCGCGGTCTGCGCGTTGCCGGAGATCCGCACCAGTTGCACCTGGCTCGGATCGGTGTCGGCGCGGTTCTCAAGCCCGAACGGCTGCGCAAGCGAGACGCCGTTGGAGAGCGAGGCGCTCACCTCGAAGACGCCGGCGTGGCCGTTGCTGAGCGCGGTGATTGCGGTGCGGCCGCTGGCATCGGTCGGCACCGGCGGCGACAGCGTCGCACCCGCGCCGCCGGTACCCGGCAGCACGTTGAAGGCAACCGTCGCTCCTGGTACCGGATTGCCACCGATGTCGCGCACCTCGATCATCAGGTCACTGTGGTCGTAGGCGTTGCCGCCGACCACTGCCGCTCCGGCGTCGCCGCTGACGATGGCGATTGACGCGGCTGCGCCTTCGTCGATACCGATGGTCTGCAGCGGCGCCTCGGCGTAGACGGTGCCGCTGCTGATGCCGACCACCTGCGAGGCGACCGTGTAGGTGCCGGTGTGGGTCATGAAGGTGGTGCGGAACAGGAAGCTGCCGGAGTGGCCCGCCGGAACCGGCACGCCGCCGGCGGTCTTGGCACCGAAGTGGCCGACCAGTCCGCCGCTGCCATCACCCTGCAGGTTGAAGATGCGCTCGTACTGCCCGGTCGTGGAGTCGAAGAACTCGACCGCCACGTCCGGCGAGGTGCAGGCTTCGTTGCCGCAGCCCGGGGCCGAGGCGCCGACCAGCGGCTGCGGACCGCTGATGACGAAGCGGCCGCGCACGTTCTCGTTGTTGGGCGCGGGCTGCGCCGGCACCAACGGGATCACGCCGCTGCTGAGCGCCGCGGTGCCGCGGTTGACCAGCGCGAAGCTGGTGTCCACGCCCGCCCCGACCACGCCGGCGGTGTTGCCGCTGCCGGTGAGTCCGAGCTCGGCCACGTTCGTCGTCGCCGGCGCGCTGGTCGCGAGCACCAGCCCGGAGCTGGCGCCGACGAGGCTCGCCGAGGTGGTGTAGCGTCCGCCGCGGTGGAAGGTGGCCCGGAAGTGTGACTCGGCGCCATCCACCAGCGGGAAGCCGCTGGCCGGACCGAACACGCCGGTCCAGGTGCCACTGCCGCCATCGAAGGCGAGCGACAGCGGCATCCACTGGCCGTTGGCGCTTTCCAGGTATTCCAGTTCCAGATCGCCCGTCTGCGGCGCGGCATGGCCGCTGCCGATCACGAACGAGGCGCGCACGAACTCGCCCGCCGCACCGGCGGTACGCCAGGTGAAGTACGACTTCCTGGCGTCGGCGTCAAGCTGCGGATCGACCGTCACCACGCCGACCGTGGCCGCGGAAACGGCACTGATCGACGCGGTTCCGGCGCTCACCGTGTACGTCGCCGTGGCACTGGCCACGTGGTTCACGCCTTCACACAGCGCGCTGACCGTGTAGCTGCCGACCGGCGCGGACTGCGCCGGCACGCCGCTGACGACGCAGTTCGCAGAGGCTTCCTGGTCGAGCGTCGCGGTGACCGCATGCGCGCTGCCATAGGCGCCGGAGAGCGGTGCGAAGGTGATGCTGCCATTCGCCTTGGCGATGGTGAGGAGGGCCGAGGCCGAGCCGGTGTAGGCCGGATCCGTCACCGCGGCCACCACCACGTAGCTGCCGGCATCGACCGGCGCCGCGGGGAGGGCGTTGTAGGTGATCGCAAGCGGCAGGCCGGCCGGCACGGTGCTGGCGACGGCGGCACGCGGATTGCCGTCGTACACCGCGTTGAGCGAGGACGGATCGATCAGCACCTGCGCGGTGACGATCGCGTGCGGCACCACCTGGGTGAACATCGTGTCGCTGGCCAGCACCGCGCCACCCGGTACGCCCACCGCATTCGCCGCCACCATGTAGGTGTCGGCAGTGGCGAAGGTCACGCGCAATGGCGTGGTGGCGTCATAACCCGCCGGCACCGGGAAGCCGGCACCAGGGCCGAAGCGACCGCAGAGACGCGTCGCATCGTTGACGCACGTGTCCAACGGAAGCGGCTGGTAGTCGGTGCCGTCGAAGTATTCGATGGCCAGGTCGCCGGTCGCCATCGCGCCGCCGGAGCGGCCGAGGGTGAAGTCCACGACCACGTTGCCGACGCTCTCGCCACCGACATTCCTCAAGGTCGCCGCGAAGGCTGCCGGCACGCCCACTTCGGTGCCGCTCAGCGGGCCATGCAGCTGCAGGCTCACGTCGGCCGCGACCGGCACCGCGTGCGTGACCAGCGCATCGCTGGCCAGCACGTCGCCACCGGGCACGCCCACCGCGCTCGCCGCCACCGTGTACGTGTCGGCGGTGGCGAAGGTCACCTGCAGTGGGGTGGTGGCGTCGTAGCCCGCCGGCACCGGGAAGCCGCTGCCCGGGCCGAAGCGGCCACAGAGGCGCGTCGGATCGCTCGCGCACGTGACAAGCGGCAGCAGCTGGTAGCCGTTCCCGTCGAAGTACTTGATGACGAGATCGCCGCCCGCCATCGCGCCGGCGGAGCGGCCGATGGTGAAGTCCACCACCGCGTTGCCGGCGCTTTCGTTGCCGGTATTGCGGAGCGTGGCCGCGAACGCGGTCGGTACGCCGAGCTCGGTGCCGCCGAGTGGCCCGTGGAGCTGTAGGCTGACGTCAGGCGTCGCGACCACCTCGGTGAACATGGTGGAGCTGGCGTAGACATCGCCGCTGCTCGCGCCGACCACGCTGGCGCCCGCCGTGTAGACGCCGCGCTTCGCGTAGGTGATGCGGAACTGGTGCGTATAGTCGAAGCCGGCCGGGATAGGGAAGCCGTCCGTATCCGGGAAGAAGGCTTCCAGCGCGCCGCCGGAGGCGGGCAGGAGGTCACCCGGGATCCAGCTGCCACCGAACAGGACCTCGGCAATGACGTCGCCCAGCGCCAGCGGCCCGCCGTCGTGCTCGATGCGCACCTTGACATAGGCCGCCTCGGGCACGTCGGCGCCGTGGTTCTGCAGGCGACCGATGTAGGCCGCCGGCACGCCCATCTCGACCCCGGCGACCGGACCGTTGAGCTGCAGCGAGACCGCCGCAGACGCCGGGTCGACCTCGGTGAACATCGCGGCAGTGGCGTAGGGGTCGCCACTCATCACCCCGACCAGGCTGGCACTCGCCATATAGATGCCAGGTCGTGCATAGGTGATGCGGAAGTGATGGGTCCAGTCGAAGCCGGCCGGAATCGGGAAGCCGGCCGAATCCGGGAACGCGACTTCGAGGCCGCCGGATACCGCGGCGAAGCTGCCGGGTACCCAGTCGCTGCCATCCCAGACGTAGGCGATGACATCGCCGACGGCGAGTGTGCCGCCGGCCAGGTCCACGCGTACCTTGACGTAGGCGTCCTCGGGCATGTCCGCACCGTGGTTCTGCAAACGGCCGATGTAGGCCGCCGGCACGCCGACCTCGACCCCTGCGACGGGCCCGTTGAGCTGCAGGCTGATGTCGGCGGGCGCGGGGGTGACGTCGGTGTGGATCGTCACCGGTGCGGAAACCTGCTCCATGGTTCCGGCGTCGAGCACGCGCGCGGTGGCCGTATAGATGGCGGCATCGGCATAGGTGAAGCGGAACTGCCAGCTCCACTCGGCCTCATCGATCGGGAAGCCCGAATCCATGATCGGCTTCGGGAACAGGTAGACGAGATCGCCGTTGTCGACCGTGAAGGGCAGGGCGAGGTTGTAGGGCGGCTGGGCCGGATCGACCCATTGTCCGCCCCACAGGATTTCCATCCTGCTGAGGTCGGCCGCGGCCATGGCGCCGGTGCTCTTGTGCAGCCGCACCTCGACGAAGTACAGGCTGGCCGGGTCGGGCAGCGGATCGGCACGCAGGGTGCCGATGTACTGCGCGGGCTGGCCGACGGTGCCGACGACGGCGCCCTGGAGCTGCAGGCTGATGTCGGCCGACTGCGGCTTGACGGTGGTGCCGACTTCCGCGTGCGCGAGCGAGGCCGCCGTCGCGGGCGGCAGGTCGCTGGCGTCGATCAGGTCGGCGCTGGCGTGGTACTCGCCGGCGCCCGCGTAGGTGAAGCGGAAGTGCCAGCTCCACACGTCATCCTCGATCGGGAAGGCACCGCCGACGGGCTGCGGGAAGTAGTAGAGGACGTCATTGCCGTCCTGCTGCATCGCGCCCTGGATCTGGGTGGTGGCGTCGATCCAGATGCCGTTGAAGAGTTCCATCTTCTCGAGGTCGGTCGGCAGCATGGTGCCGCCGGCCTTCGACAGGCGCACGCGCATCCAGAAGCTGCGACCCGCGAAGCCCGCCGCATCGGCGACGAGGGTGCCGGTGTAGCCGACCGGGGTGTGGGCCTCGACGGCCTGCACCGGCCCCAGCAGGACCAGGTGCGCGACCGGCGGCAGCACCGTTGCCGGCCGCACCGTGGTCGCCACCGCGCCGCTCGCCAGTACGTCCGGATTGCCGAGATCCGCCTGCCAGGCCGGGATCACCTGGGCGGTCGCGGTGTAGACGTCGGCACTGGCGTACTGGAAGCGGAAGTTCCAGGTCCAGGACGGGTCCTCGATCGGGAATCCGCCCGGCATCTGCGATTCCGGGAAGAGGTAGATCAGGTCATTGCCATCCGTGGTGAAGGCCACGCCGAGGTCGGCGCCGTCGACCCACTGCGTGCCGAGGCGGATCTGCATGGCGTCGAAGTCCGCGGCGGTCATCACGCCGCCGGCCCTGGACAGGCGCACCTTGACGAAGAACTTCTCGCCCGTGTGCAGCGCCGGCTCGGCGAGCAGGGTGCCGGAGTATTCGGTCCACTGGCCCACTTCGGTTTCGATCGGGCCGCCCAGCACCAGGTGGATGTCGGTCGGCGGCAGCGCCGTTTCGACCACGGTGGCGATCGACGCCTGCACCGACGGGCTTACGTCCGCGCCGCCGATGCCCTCGACCAGCGTGGCGGTGGTGGTGTAGGTACCTTCCGTCGCGAAGCTGAAGCGGAAGTTCCAGGTCCAGCTCGGGTCCTCGATCGGGAAGCCCGAGGCGTAGCCCGGGATGCCCTCGGGGAAGTTGTAGGTGAGGGTGTTGGTGAGCGGGTCGAGCACGAACGGGATCGATCCGAACGCTTCGGTCGCGTCGACCCAGTCGTTGCCGTAGAACACTTCCATGGTCGCAATGTCGGCCAGGTCGAGCGGCAGGCCGCCCGACTTGGTGAGCTCGACGCGGTAGCCGAACATCTCGCCCACGTGCAGCGCGGGGTTGGCGAGCATGGTGGCCGCGTACTGCGCTTTGTCGCCGACATGGACCGCGTCGACCGGGCCGTTCAGCACCAGCGCCATGTCCCCACTGCCGGTGACGATCTGCAGGGTTCCATTGGCCGAACCGGTGTAGTTCGAATCGGTCACGGTGGCATTGACGGCGTAGGTGTCCTTCGCCGTCGGCGGGGTCGTGCTGCCGTCGTAGGTGACGCTGACCGGCAGGCCGGCCGGCACGGTCGTCACCACCACGGACTTGGGCGAGCCGTCGTAGGCCTGCACCAGATGCGAGAGGGTGACGCTGGCCGTGCTCTTGGTGATCTGGAAGGTGCCCGTCGCTTCGGCGCCGTCGTGGTAGAGCTGGTTGACCTTGGCGACCAGCGCATAGCTGCCGACCGTAGTGGGCGCACCGGTGCCGTCGTAGGTGACGTCCACGTTCACGCCGGCCGGATCGGTGGTGATGCTGGCGGACTTCGGCGTGCCGTCATAGGCCTGCACCAGGTCGGCGAGGCTGATGGTGGTGGCGATGCGCGACTGCACGTCATGGCTGTCGCTGGCGTACACGGTGATGCCGTCGCTCGACACCACCTCGGCGAGGAGGTGCCAGTTGCCGGCGGCGAGCTGCATGCGCGCCGGAACCGGCGTGGCCGGCAGGTTGGCCGGCACCTCGATCTCGTTCTGGCTGAGCTGCGGGTAGCGCACCTGCACCGAGGTGGGCGTCACCTGCGTCTTGTTGCCAAGCCACACTTCGCCGACATCACACACGCCGTAGGCGATGGTCTGGCTGGGGTCGGGGATGCACACCTCGATGTCGGCCGGCGCGACCGCCTCGCCGCTGCTGCGCGTCAGAGTCAGGCGCAGGAATACCTTCTGCGGGCTCATGCCGCCGTCGTTGGCGAGCGTGGCGACATAGCCGTCGTCCAGCTCACCGGCCTCGACGCGCGCCGGGCCGGACACCGCCAGGCTGATGTCGGACGTGTCGGCGATGGTGACGCTGCCGTTGCCCGAACCGCTGTAGTTCGGGTTGCCGCTGATCGTCGCCACGGCGTCGTAACTGCCTGGGGCGACCGGGCCGCAGGCGGCGTCGGTCGCCACGCAGGTGATCGTGGCGGACGCGGCATCGGTGTAGACCACCTGCACGTCGCTCTCGAGGCCGGCCGGGTCGGTCACCACCACCACCGGGTGCGGCTGGCCGTCGAACACGAAGCTGCCGCCGGTCACGGTGACGGTGGCGGTGCCCATCGTGTTGGTCAGGTTGAAGCTGGCGTCGGCCAGGCTGCCGCTGCTCGCCGTCACCTGGTAGCTGCCGGCGATGCTGTTGGCGGTCGCCATCGTGACGAACTCGCCGTTGTAGTTGGTGCTGCCGGCGTTCGCGCCGAGAGTCGTGGTGGCGCCGCTCGTGGGGGTCATGAGGCTGATCGGTGCTCCCATTACCGCGCCGCCGAGCGCGTCCTGGACGCGCACGCGCAGATCATCGAACGCCGTGTCGACCGGCGCGGACTGCGTGCCGGTGCCGGCATACGTGACCAGCGTGGCCGGCGTGTTGGCGCCGCAGGCCGGGTTGCCGATCGGGTTGGCGGCGAGGGCGTCGGCAACCTGCAAGGCACCGGAACGGGTCGGCGCGCTACCTCCGTACCAGTTGGAGCCCATCACGACCGCGCCCGGGAGATCATCATTGCGCAGTGCGGTGGTGGCCTGCACGGCATTGTCGAACACATGCGGATAGACCGCGGCACCACTGGTGCCGAACGAGGCTCCGCGGATGCCGTAACGGCTGTCGGTGATGGCGTTGCACGCGAACGTCACGCCAGGACCACTGTTCGCGTTGAACAGCAGGGCCTGGAGTGTCTGATCGAAAGAGTTGTCGCGGATCGAGATGTTGCTGCCGTACGTCACCTGGATCCCGACATTGGTGTAGTCGGCCGCCTCGCCATCGACGTCGTTGCCAAGCACTTCGGCACCCGCCACGCGCGTCAGCTGCATGGCGTTGCTCTGCACATGGCGGAACACGTTGTTCGTCACTTGCAGGTCCGTGACGTCCGCGACCTTGATGCCCATCGCGAACGTGCCTGACGCGCCGTTGCTGAGGTTCTGCAACAGATTCCCGGAGATCTCCATGCCTGTCGCCGCGGGCACGCCGACGCTGCCGGCAATGAAGATGGCTCCGCCGGTGCTGTGACTTGAAGTGAATTCGACGATGCGATTGTTGACGAACCTGAGCCCGGTCTTGTTACCGCCGACGGTTCCCACGTGCACGACGCGGTTTGACGTGACGTGGCCCAGCTCGAAGCCGTCGACGACCACGTCAGCCGCTGTGATGCTCAGCGCGACTCCGCTGGCCGGCGAGATCACCGCCTCGCCGAGGCCGGTGCGGGACGCATCATCGCCCGCGGTGCCCGCATACGGCCCCTTCAGCGTCAGCGATTTTCCGATGACCACGTTCTCGGCATAGGTGCCGGTCACCACGCGCAGGCTGTCGCCGGCGCTGGCGGCCGTGATCGCGGCACCGATCGTGCAGTGCCAGGAGCCGCTGTTCTCGTTGTGCACGCCGCCGAGCATCGTGTCGGAGCTGCCGGCGGGCTGCTGGAAGCGGGTTTCCAGATCGTTGTCGGTGAAGATGTTGTTGCCGAGGCCAACGCAGCTCAGCGCCGCGTTGCCGCGACCGAACCAATCGCTGTGCACGTTCTGGTCGGCATCGCCCGGCGGGGTGCCGTTGGGGTTGCCCTGCTGGATCTGCAGGCCGATGTCGTTGTTGGTGAGGATGTTGCCGTAGACCGAGGAGCCGAGGCCCTCGACCACCACGCCATAACCTTCGTAGCCGCCACCTGCCGCCGTGCGGTAGCCGGTCACTGCGTTGTAGCGCACCACCACGCCGATCGTTGCATCGACTTCGATTGGAACCGACGGCGACCAGGCGCGGCGGATCACGGTGATGCCGGCCCGGTCGCGCAGGTCGGCGGCGGTTGCGCCGGCGGTGATGGTGTTGTTCTCGACCAGGATCGCGCCGTCGCCGGTTTCCGCGCCGGTGCCGTTGGGGATCACCAGGTTGATGCCGAAACGCCCGGTGTCGCTGACGATGTTGTCGGCGATTCGATTGGCGCGCGAGGTGAGCGAACCGGAGGTCAGTTGCACCGCGCCGATGCCGGTGTCGGCCGTGCGCTCGACGATGTTGCCGGTGATCACGGCGCCGGCGGCGGCGCCGTCCTGCAGTTCGATGCCGGAAAGGCCGGTGATGTCGTGGACGTAGTTGTCGACGATGGCGATGTCGCGCTTGAGTCCGTTCCACACCACGATGCCGCGGTTGCCGGCGGCGTACACCTCGTTGTTGCGGATGGTGACGCTGTCAATCCCGGCGCCGCCGTTGACGTTGATGCCATGGCCGCTGCAGTCGTGGATGATGTTCTCGTCCACCACCAGACCGTGGTTGCCCATAATGGCGCTGATGCAGTCGCCGGCGACATCGCGCACGGTGAAGCCGGAGACGCTGGCGTTGGTCACGCCCGCCGCGATGACGATGCCGCCTCCGACGATCTCGGTGGTGGGCGGCTGGGTCGGGCCGGCGCTCAGCGTCATGCCGCCGCTGCCGTCCTGGATGCCGATGCCGCCGACCAGGCGCACGCCCTTGGTCAGGGTGATCGGCCCGGCATAGGTGCCGGGGCGGAGTTCCACCGTCATGCCGCCATGCGTCGCGTCGTCGGCGAGTGCGTCGGCGACGCTGTCATAGAGGAATCCGGTTTCGCGCACGTGCACGGCGTCGCTGCCGCCGATGCTGGCGGTGGCGCTGGCGCTGGCATCCATCGCCGCGCCACTGCAGGTCGCCGTCACCGTCCACTGGCCCACGTCCGGGCCGATGCTGGCGGGCGACACCACGCAGGGTTCGCTGGTTTCGGCGATCTTCGCCGACAGCGCGTGCGCGTGGCCGTTATAGGCAAACTCGAGCGCACCCCAGGCGACCGTGCCAGTGGCGCGCTGGATCACGTAGCTGGTGCTGGCGGCCGGCTCGATCAGGTAATCGGCATCATGGCTGATGGCGACGACGGCATAGTTGCCGCCCGCCACCGGCGCATCGGTGCCGCCGTTGTAGGTGAGGGACACCTTGGCGGACAGGTCGGCCAGCGCCGGGTTGGACGTGGGCGACACGCTGAAGGCGAGCGGCTGCGCCGAGCCGGTCCACGGCGTCGGGTTGGCGCCCGTGAAGGCGACGGCGAGGTCCTGGGTGATGGCGAGATCGAACGTGCTGCTGCCGTAGATGGTGGCGTCGTTGGCGACGTCATAGATCTCGGCCAGGGCGTGATACGTGCCGGGCACGCGGAACAACACGTAGACCGCCTGCGGATCGAGCTGCGCACCTTCTTCCAGCGGCACATCGAAGGGCGGCCACACCAGCGAAACCGACAGGCCGTCGGCCGCACGGGTAAGCGGCGCCGGCCCGAAGTCGGTGGCTACCGCCAGCGCGTCGCCGATCTCGTCGCTGCCGTCCTCGGCCAGCGGAATCGGCTGGCCATCGTTGCGGGTGATGGTGATGCGCCCGCGCACCAGCCCCGCGCCGCCGTTGTTGACGGCGGCAAGGCCAAGGTTCTGCACCGAGCCGACTTTGTGGTCGTTGGTCGGATCCTGGGTGATGGTCAGCGCAACGTTCGGCGGCGGCGGGGGAGGGGTCCAGTCGTAGAGGACGTTGCCGAGCACGCCGGGGGCGAAGTTGCCCTGTGTATGGCCTGCGTACGTTTTCGCGCGCACCGCTTCGTACTGCGCTTCACTCATGGCGGCTAGCGGGACGACATCGAAAAGATTGTTGCCGACGCTCACATCCCAGCGAAAGGGTGCCTTCTGGCTGGCGCTATTGGCGCCCCCCGAATATGAAATGGCTTCGCCCAGCGGGTGCGGCGTGTTCGATGCCCCGCGGCAGCCGCTGGTCGTTTCGGAATTGTGGTTCAGCGCGTTGCACGTGCGGTCATCAAGTGCCACGAACCAGCGGATGTCATTGTCGAACTTGTTGGCAGCGCCGGCCGCAGCGCCACCGATATGCGCCACGAACGGGCTGTCGCCCTTGGCTCCGCCACCATTGTCGTTGTCGTTGACGAAGTAGATGGCCTTGCCCTTGCCCCCCGCCGCACCACCCTCAAAGGTGTTGCCCACGATGGTGAGGTCACCGAACTTCTGCGGCACGCCCGGCGCCCCGCTCTGCACCTGCCGATTGCCGACGGTGATGGCCGTGTAGTCGCTGGCGCTGGACTCCGGTGTAAAGGTATTGCCATCGACGGTAATGCCGCGCCGGTCCTGAATCCAAAGTCCGCGGTACTGGTTCGTAAACCCTTTAAATTTGTTGTTGAAAACGATCGTCGGCACCGTCTGCTCGCCCTGCAATCGCAGCATGTGCGATTCAGAGCTGGTGAGGGAGGCCGGCGTAACGCCTGGCAGGGTGACGGGGCTGAAAGAAGAGCCCGGCGCCACGAAACGATTGTCCTCGATGAGAACTTGGCTCGTCGCGCCGCCTGCGGCGGCGATCTGTGCCTGCAAACGACCGAAGAACCAGTTTCCGCGGATAGTCAGTCCACGCTTTTCGACTGGACTCGAAGCCACCGCGTTAATCTGGTAAGCCCAAAGGTCCGCAGTGCTTGCGGCAATCTGATTGCCTTGGATCAGGCCGACGCTCTTGTTGAACAGAACTGCCCGCTTAGGCACGCAAGGTACCGTTTGAAAAAAGAATGTGCACTTTGCATCCTGAGGGTTGTCTGTGGCGATTCCGGGTTCGAGCACGTTATTGCGGAGGGTGACGAACGAGCCATCGACGGCGTTAGGCGTGACCGAAGCCTTCATGCCTGCTTCGTTCTGTGGGTTTATCGAGATAGCAAACGCGTCTGTGCCGTTTGCGACAAACTTGATGTAGTTGTTCTCGATCAGCAGCCCGTCAATGTTTCCGGTCGCAACGATGGCCTCTTTGGTCTTGTCGAACGCGGTCTGGAAATAAAGGTTGCGAACCGTCACGTTCCGCACGTTGTTGATCCATAGCATCCGCTGCGATCCCTGACTACCTCCGGTGGCCTTTGCCAGCATGCTTGCGTTGCTGGAGCGGTTGTTCGTGGCTCCGGGATTCGCCTGAGGATCGAGAGCAAACGGGGAATATTCTCCCTGGATCGTAAGACCAGCCTTGTTGATCTCGATCCCCGGCGACACGTACGGGTAATTGCCCGCCGCCACGTGCACGATGTCGTTCTCGCCCGCCCTGCCAATCGCAGCCTGAATCGTCTTGCACGGCGCCGCCGCGCTGGCACAACTGCTGTTGTTGTCGCCGGAAGGCGACACATACCAATCCGCCGCCACTGCCGGCATCGAAGCCAGCATCATCAGCAGCATCAGCACCAAGCCAGAAGCGAGGCGCGTGGGAAGGGCACAGAGCGGCGTGGCGCCGCGGGTGGCGTGGTGCTCGGACATGACGGGTACATCCCCTGCTGTGAACTGGAAACGGTGACCTCCGCGCGGGCGCGCGGAAACGACCCGCGCCGGCGCGGGGCCGGGCAGGTGCTGGAATTCGTGCTTGCGTGGATCAGCCGCGCGCGGCGCGGCGGCGGCCAAGGGCCGCGAGACCATGGATATCGCGTTGGTCGACGTGGACGCGTCGCGGCTGCGAACCGGATTTCCGCCCGCGCGGGACGGAACCTCCCCCTGTTTGCCCCTCATCCTTCTCCCCTGTTGCCCGACGAATCGTTCGTCGGCCGGGCCAAGCGCCCGGATTCCATGTTTCGCCCCAACACCCGGCCCAGTCCTCTCCACTGGTGGCTGCTCCTTGCAGCCCGCTGCCGTATGGTGCCGTGTGATACCCGCCGGCGTCGGCCAGGCCACCTCCCAGGTGGCAGGACCTTCATCCGGCGCGCGTCACCTCTGGTTTGTGACGCGCATCACTTTTTGGTTTATCACCCCGTGCTGGGAAAAAGTCAAGCAGGAGCGGATTTGCCTGACGCGATCCGCGGTCACGACGCCCGCAGGCGCTTGCGTGCAGGCGACGAGGTGTTGCCGTCGTGCAGGGTGTCGGTCGCGACCAAGGTCGCTCCTACAAGGGCTCGACCCGTTGTGGCGAGCAGCGAATGTGGCTGATAGGCGCTGGGCGCACGCGACGAGGCGTTGCGGTCGTGCAGGGTGTCGGTCGAAGCTCGCTCGTACAGCGGTGGCCGGAGCGGAGCGCCGCGACGGGTCTCGTTGCGCTTCGCTGCATCACGGGCTGGTGCTTTGGCGCGCACCCGGAGGAAGCTGCCGCGTGATGCTCCCGATCAGGCCGGTGGCTGCCCCGGGTCCAGGAGCTCCTGCAGCGTCTTGCGGCTCAGGGGCTTGACCATGTGCTGGTCGAAGCCGGCGGCAAGGGCGAGGTCGCGGTCCGAATCCTGTCCGTAGCCGGTGAGGGCGACGATGCGGGTGTGGGCGAGCTCCGGCGTGGCGCGGAGGCGGCGGGCGACCTCATAGCCGTCGATCTCCGGGAGGCCGATGTCGAGCAGGATCAGGTCCGGGCGATCGGCATGCGCGGCCTCGATGCCGGCGGCGCCATCGTGCACGTCGCGCGCCGCATGGCCGAGGATCTGCAGGATCTCGACCAGGCCGCTGGCGAAGTCGACGTTGTCGTCGACGACCAGCACCCGCAGCGGCTCGCCGATCCTTGTCGCCGCCGGGCGGGACGGGGCGGCGGGCAGTTCGACCGCCCACGCTTCGGCGCCGGCGAGCGGCAGGGTGACGACGAATGCGCTGCCGGTGCCCGCGCCGCGGCTTTCGGCGGTGATCTGGCCCTCGTGCAGTTCCACCAGGCGCTTGACGATGGTGAGGCCGATGCCGAGGCCGCCGCGGCCGCGGTCGATGCTGACTTCGCCCTGGGAGAAGAGGTCGAAGATGTGCGGCAGCACGTCGGCCGGGATGCCGTCGCCGCTGTCTTCCACGCGCAGTTCGGCGAAGCCTTCCCGCCGGGCCAGGGCCACCCGGATGCGGCCCTGGCGGGTGAACTTGAGGGCGTTGCCGACGAGATTGGTGACCACCTGCTCCAGGCGCACGGCATCGCCCAGCACCTCCACGCCCGGGGCGATGTCCTCTTCAAGCCGCAGGCCCTTGTCGGTGAACAGGTGGCGCAGGTCCTCCAGCGCGGCATCGATGACCTCGCCGAGCACGACCGGCGTCCGCTCGACGCGGATCTTGCCCTGGGTGACGCGGCTGACGTCGAGCAGGTCGTCGACCAGCCGCGTCATGCGCTCGAGCTGGCGGTCGAGGATGGCGGCGGGCGATGCACCCCCCGCCGTGCCGGCGGCCCCGGCCTGGATGAGGTGCGCGGCGTTGCTCGCGGCGGCCAGCGGGTTGCGCAGCTCGTGCCCGAGCATGGCCAGGAAGTCGTCCTTGGCGCGATCGGCGGCGCGCAGGGCGTTCTCGGCATTCTTGCGCTCGGTGATGTCGCGGGTGCTGCCTGAAACGGCCGCCACCTCGCCATCGGCTCCGAACATGGGCACGAAGATGTAGTCGTAGACGCGGCGCCCGAGCGTCGCGTGCGGGAAGGCGACCTCGCCACGGATCGGCCGGCCGGTTGCGAACACCTGGTCGATCTCGCGCTCGTGCATCTCCGCGTGCCAGGGCTCGTAGCCGAGCTCGATCATGCGCCGGCCGAGGGACTCGTCCAGCGAGCGGCCCCACATCTGCAGCAGCGCCTTGTTGATGTAGGTGAAGCGGTACTGCCGGTCGAACACGTACATGAGGTCCGGCGAGTTGTCGAGGACGGTCTCGTAATACCTGCGCTGGGCATCGGAGGCGGCCTCTGCGGCCCGCAGCGCGCCGGCGGCACGGGCCTGGTTGATCGCCGACCAGACGCGCTCGGCGGCTTCCTCGACGAGGCTGATCTCGTCCGGCATCCAGTGCCGTGGCACGGCCATCCCGGCGACGAAGGCCCAGACCGGGTTGCGCTCGCCCTCGCGCAGCACCGGCGCGACCATGGCGCCCAGCTGAAGGGCCGCATGTGCGGCCTTCTCGCCGGCCGGCAGGTCTTCGTTGGCGATGTCCTCGTAGACCAGGGTGCGGTCGGCGATCGCCTGTTCCGAGCCGGGAAAATCAGCGCTCTGCAGCAGCGGCGGCAGTTCGGGCAAGCCTTCGCGGCAGAACTGCGCGCCGACCCGCCAGCCTGCCTCCGCCACGTCGCGGCTCAAGGCCAGGCAGCGATCCAGGCCCAGCTGCCCGGCGAGCATGTACACGGCGCGTTCGCCGACCGCTTCCGCGCTGCCCTCCGCACGAAGGGCATCGCCAAGGCGCAACAGGAACGCCTGGCGCTCGCCGCTGCGCTGCCGTTCCTGCTCGGTGAGCTTGCGCTCGGTGATGTCCTCGAACAGCGTGACCAGGCGGTGGCCGCCGGCCGGGTAGAAGTACACCTCGCGCCAGCCGCGCAGCGGCGTGACCCGATGCTCGCCGTGCTCGGGAATACCGGTGCGGACCACGCGGCCGGCAGTTTCGACCCACCAGGCCTCGAGGCCGGGAAACAGGTCGCGCACGCATTGCCCCAGCGCGTCCGCGATCCTGATGCCGGTGAGCTCCTCGAACGCCGGATTGGCCTGCAGCACGCGGTAATCCAGCGGCCTTCCATGGGAATCGAACAGCACCTCGCACTCGGCGTAGCCCTGGCCCATGGTGAGGAACAGGTTGCGGTACTTCTCCTCGCTGGCGCGCAGGGCTTCGGCCGCGCGCGCATAGCGGATGGCACTGCGCACCCGTTCCGCGGTCTCCTCGACGAGGCGGAGCTCCTCGTCCGACCACTCGCGTGGATGAGCCGAGGCAATGGCCAGCGCCCAGGCGAAACTGTCATCGCCATCGCGCAGCAGCGCGGCCAGGCAGGCCGCCAGGCCCGCCGATGCGAGTACCTTGCGGTCCCGCGCGGACAGGCCGGCGTCGGTGGCGGCGTCGGCGATCCGCAGCGTTCGCGTGCCCTCGTGCCGGGCGAGCAGCGCGCTGGTGGCGGAGGCAGGATCGCCGCTGGCCGGACTGGCACCGGGCGCCAGATAGGCCGGGCCGATCCACGCCGCTTCTCCGCCAGGCGCGAGCCGCGCGACCCAGCAGTGATCCACTCCGAACGCCTCGCCCAGCCCGCGGGTGGCGATCGCCGCGATCGACTCGGCATCCGCCGTCTCGCGCATCGCGTCGCCCAGCGCGAGCAGCAGCTTCTGGTTCCGCTCGCGCTGGCGCCGTGCGTCCTCGGCGCGCAGGCGGCTGGTGACGTCCTCCAGCACGCACATGAAACGGTCGCCACCGGCGGGGTGGAAATCGGATTCGAGCCAGCGCCCGAGCACGGCCGCTTCCTGCACGACGCGCTCGGGCTTGCCGCTGGTGATGACGCGCTCGGCCACGCGGGTCCAGAAGTGTTCCAGGCCCGGCGCGATGTCCTGTGCCAGGCGGCCGATCGAGGTTGCGCGGTCGAGTCCGGTCGCGCGCTCCCAGGCCGGATTCGCCTCGAGGATCCGGTAGTCGATGGCGCGTCCGCTCGCGTCCCGGACCAGCGCCGCTTCCACGTAACCCTGGCGCATGGTCTGGAACAGGGTGCGCAGCTTGTTCTCGCTCTGGCGCAAGGCGGTTTCCGCGCGGGCCCGTTCGATCGTGGCCCAGACCCGCTCGGCCACCTCTTCGAGCAGGCCGACCTCGCCCGCGGTCCAGTCGCGGGGCGTGCCGTCGTGGATCGCGAGCACGGCCAGCACGCGGCCCGATTTCGACAGGGGCACTGCCACCGTGGCGGGCATGCCGGCGGTGCGGAGAGCCTGGCGCTCCGCGCCGTCGATCCGCGGTTCGGCTTTTTCGACGTCGCGCAGCACCAGGGTCCGGCCGGCTCGTAGCACCCCGACCGCCGCGGCGCCGTAATGGGCGAGGCGCTGGTGGCGGATCAGCGGTGGGCCGCTGCGCGCGAATTCGCCGCGCACCTCGCCGATTTCCGCACCGGGCTCGCCGTCGACGAAGATGAACTGGGCGCGGCTGAGCCGAAGGTGTTCCACCAGCAGCCGGCAGGTGGTATCGGCGATGTCGTCGGTTGCGGAGAGGGGTCGCACGGCGTCGGTGAACGCCAGCAGGAAGCGCTGGCGCTGCTCGCTTTCACGGATGCCCGATTCCACGCGTGCGCGCTCGATCAGGTCGGCGGCCTGGCGCGCCAGCACGTCCAGGCGCAGGAGATCGTCGGCATCGGGTGCGTGCGGCACGTGCCAGTGGGTGGAGAGCACGCCGACCTGGCGACCGTCGCGCGATACGAGCACGGTCGACTGGAAGGAACGCAGCCGCGAGCGCCGGTATTCCGCAAGCTGCAGGCTGTCGCTGCTCCAGGCCGCCTCCACGTCCTCGATCACGAGGCGTCCGCCCTGGGAGAAGGCGCGGGTGCAGCCGCTGTCCGCGGCATGGTCGAGTTGCTGCCAGAAAAGCGCGGATTCCGGGGCGAAACCGCGCGAGGCCAGCAGCACCAGTTCGTTTGCGGCTGGGTCGAGCCGCTGCAGGCTGGCGGCATCGGCACGCATCACCGCCTGCGCGGCGTCGAGCATGCGCTCGTAGAGTGCGCCGGGGTCGCCTTCCGAAATGAGTTCGGTGCTGATCTGCTGCAACGCGCGCGTGTCGGCGAGTTCGCGGGCCAGGCGCTCCTCGCCCAGGCGCATGGCGGCAGTGGCGCGCGCCCGCTCGGCCGCGTCATGCACGCGCACCGCGACGCTGCGCAGGAAATCCAGGTCCTCCGCACTCCAGGCATGGGCGCCGGCGCAACCGATGGCGAGCTTCCAGCTCGCGGGGCCGTCGTCCCCCCGCAGGACCGCGGCCGCCACGGCCTTGAGTCCCATGCTGCCGATGAAGCGCCTGTCGAGTTCGGACAGGCCGTCGTCCCGGTCCAGGTCGTCGATTACCAGCATGCCCGCGCGCATGCGGCGCAGGCTGTCCGGGAACCGGTCGAGCGGGTGTTCGCCGCCGATCGGGGCCAGGCCGCCGACGTGGAATTCCGGCCCGATCCAGGCCTTGCCCTCGGCAATGGAAATGTGCGCGATCCAGCAGCGGTCGACTCGAAGGTAGCCTGCGATGAGTCGCGTCGCCGTGATGCCGACCGCTTCGGCATCAGGCTCGCCGCGCAGTGCATCGCCCAGATGCAGCAGGAAGGCCTGGCGCCGTTCGCGCTCGCGCCGCTGCTGGACGGCGCGGCGGCGCTCGCTGATATCCTCGAACAGCACCGCGAAGCGGTCACCCGGGCCGGGGTTCACGTGCGCCTCGTAGTAGCGCCCGCGCGTCGCGACCTCGTGCTCGATGCGCTCGGCCTCGCCCCCTTGCACGATGCGGGCTATGGAATCGATCCACCAGTCCTCGATGCCGGGCAGGATGTCGCGCAGGGTGCGCCCGCGTATCCCGGCCGCCGGAAGACCGGCGAGCCGCTCGAAGGCGGGATTCACGTCCAGCAGGCGGAGGTCGGCGGCGTGTCCGTCCGCATCGCGCACCAGTTCGCCCTCGCAGTAGCCCTGGCGCAGGGTTTCGAACAGGCGCCGCATGGGGTGCGCGACATCCACGTCGTGGCCTGCCGTGGCACGATGCGGTTCGCGCGGGGCCGGGCCGCTCCGCTTGCGCGCCGTCATGGCTGGTCCTCCACCCGCTGCGAGCTGGTCGGATTCATCACGGATGCACGGTAACAAGCCGCGCCTGACCGGGGATACGCAGGATGCTGGAAAACTGCCGGGGAATCATCCGCCTGGCTCAGCGGCCGAGCAGCAGCTTCAGCACGCCCCGGAAGCGCGCCCCATGGGGCGGGTTGAGCCAGCCCATCACGTTCAGGCGCGACTGGCGGAAGATCGGCGTCAGCTTCGACAGGGTGCGGAATCCCGCCTCGCCGTGGTAGGCGCCCATGCCGGACTCGCCGATCCCGCCAAACGGGAGCCCGTGCTGGGCGATGTGCAACAGGGTTTCATTGACGCAGACACCGCCCGCGGGAAGCGCGGCCAGCAGGCGATCGACCGTCGACGCATCCTCTTCGAACACGTACATCGCCAGCGGGTGCGGGCGCGAGCGCACGACCTCGATGGCGCCGGCGATGTCGTCGTAGGGAAGCAGCGGCAGCAGCGGCCCGAAGATCTCCTCCTGCATCACCGCCATCGAATCATCGACGCCGGTGAGCAGGGTCGGCGCCAGCCGCCGCGATGCCGGATCGGCGCCCTCCGCCAGCGCGTGCGCGCTCGCGCCGGCCGCCATCGCTTCGTCCCGCAGCCGCGCGAGGCGCGCGTAATGGCGATCCGAGGCGATGCTGGCGTAGTCGCGGTTGCGCGCGAAATCCGGGTACATGCGCGCGGCGGTGGCGCGGGCGAGGGCGATGAACTCGTCCATGCGGGCGCGTGGCAGCAGCACGTAATCCGGCGCGATGCAGGTCTGTCCTGCATTCATCAGCTTGCCGAACAGGATGCGCTCCGCCGCATTCGCGAGGCGCGCGCCCGGGCCGATGATGGCCGGCGACTTGCCACCAAGCTCCAGGGTGACCGGCGTCAGGTTCGCCGCCGCCGCGCCCATCACCGCGCGACCCACCGCGGTCGAGCCTGTGAAGAGGAGATGGTCGAAGGGGAGCGCGGCGAACGCGCGGCCGACCGCGGCATCGCCCTGCACGACGACGATTTCGCCATGCGGGAAGTGGCGGGCGATGAGTCCGGCGAAGAGGGCCGAGAAACGCGGCGTGGCCTCGCTCATCTTCAGCATCGCCCGGTTGCCGGCGGCCAGCGCGTCGGTGAGCGGGCCGGCGGCGAGGTAGAGCGGGTAGTTCCAGGGCACGATGATGCCAATCACTCCGAGCGGCCGCGGCCGTAGTTCGGTCCGCGCCGGCAGGAACCAGGCATCCGCGAAGCCGCGCCGCGGGCGCATCCAGCGCCGGCCGTGCCGAAGCGCGTGGCGGATGCCGGACAGGCTGGGAAAGACCTCGAGGAGGTCGGTTTCAGCGGCGGGGCGGTTCCCGAAATCGGCGCTGATCGCCGCCGCGATTTCCGCCCGGTGCTCGCGGATCAGGCGCTCCAGCGCCCGCAACCGCTCCGCCCGCGCCTCCCATGCGGGGAGCGGGTCGAGCACCTGCGCCTTCCGCATCGCCGTGAGTTGCGCGGCGAGGTCTGCGCCCGGTGGGAGCTCTCCAGGATTCTCGGTCATCCACACCACTCCCCACCGGCGATGCGGGACAGACTACGCATCCGCAGTGGCGAGTCCAAGACCGGCATCCCGGGAAGGCCGGTCCCCCGACCGGCCGCCGTTGCCTTCACGCGCCGCATGCATCGAAAGCGCCGGGCAGGAGCCCGGCATTCCCAGGCTGTCACTCCGCCCGCCCCGTCGCGCGATATCCCGGGATGCTGCTACGTCCCGCCACGCGGCGTCTCGGGATGCCGCTACATCCCACCCCCGCGACGATCCCGGGGGGCCGGTCTCCCGACCGGCCGCTCTTGTTCTACGCGCAGCATTGCATCGAGCGCGGGGACGTTCCGCCACCCGGTCTCCTCAGCGCTTTTCGGGCGGCGGGCTGACCGGGCCGACTTCCACGTGGCCTTCCGGCGGCCCGGTCCACTTGCGATCCGTGGTCGCGACCCGGGCATCGCAGGCGCGTGGCGCCCGGTCGCCTGCGCGCCGGTCGTGCTGTAGGAGCGACCGTGGTCGCGACCGGCCTTCGCACCTGCACAGCGCCTCGTCGCCTGCACGCAGGCTCCTGCAATGCGCGCTTGGTCGCGACCGCCGGGTCAGGTGCGAGTCGCGGCCGGGCCGGTCAGGGCAGGGTTGCGAGGGCGGCGCGGGCGGCGTGCAGGAAGCGCTTGTCGAGCTCCGGCTCTGAGATGGGGGCGAGTTCGCACCAGCGTTCCAGCAGGGTCGCGAGTTCGACTGCCGGATCGTCGTTGCCACCTTCGCCGCGCATGCGGGCGGCCAGGCGCTCGACCTGCAACTGGCGGCGCTGTTCGCGATCGGCTTCGGTGGGTTCCATGCCGGCCAGGCCTTCCAGTTCGAAGACGATGGCACGGAACGCCTCGAAGTCGGAGGCAGGCGCTGCCGGGTCGCCGGCGAGCGCCGCCTCCATGCGCGCCGCGAGCGCCGGCCGGGCGATGTCACTGTCCGCCGCTTCGGCCCAGCGCATGCGCAAGGCGTCGCTGTCCTCCGCGCCGGTTTCGGCAGTGCGGCAGAGTTCGTAGCGCGCCAGCCAGGCCCCGAAACGGGCATGCCGACGCTCGCGTTCGCGCCTCCCAAGCGCGTCCTCGACCTGCCCCGCGGCCGCCTCGAAGCGGCGCGACAGGGCTTCATCGCGGACGCGCAGGGCGTCCCATTCGGTGCGCAGGCGCGCGAGGGCGGCACGTTCGGGGGTTTCGGCGGTGGCGAGTTCTTCGACGCGCTGGCAAAGCGCTTCGGCTTCGGCGCGCTGTTCGATCTCGCGGGCGCTGCGCTCGTTGCGCGCGGCGTCGAGGGCGCCGAACACCGCGTCGATGGCGGCACGGAAGGTCTTCCATTGCGCCTGGTCGCGGGAACGGCGGCCGTTGCCGACCTCCTTCCAGCGCTGCTGCAATTCGCGCGCGGTGGCGGCGGCGCCGCGCTGCAGGCCATCCCGGGTCAGGTCCTCGGCCTCAGTGATGAGCAGCGCCTTGGCGGCTTCCACGCCCTGATCGAGTGCGCGGATGCGTGCATCGAGCGCGTCCAGGGCCTCCTTGAGCCTGGCCGCCATCGCCTTGCGCTGGCGCGGATCGAGGCGATCGAGATCACGCAGCGCCGCGACCAGTTCACCGCGCTGCGCATTGATCGCGGGGCGCTCGGCGCCGGGCGGAAGCTGCCGGCTGCGTTCGAGCACGGCTTCGAGCTCCTGCCCGTAGGCGTCGCGAATCTCCTGCCGCTTCCTGAAATAGGCTTCGGTGGGCGCGAAGGCGGCGCGGCAGGCGGCGTGGAAGCGCCGCCCGAGCCCGTCCGGGCGGGCGCCGCTCTGTCGCTCCAGTTCGGCGAGGCGGTTCCATTCGGCCTGCGCTTCGCGCACCCGCGATGCGACCGCGTCGGGATGCAGGCCCGATCCGGCCAGCGCCTCGACCTCCTCGCAGAGCTGCTGCCGACGCTGGTTGTCGGACCAGTGCTGCCAGCGGCGAAGTTCCGCGTGCCGCGCCTCGGTCGAACCCAGCCGCCGCTGGAGCGCGGCCGGCACGTCGTCGATCGAGCGGCGCAGCTGCTCGATGCGGGCGCGCGCGACGTGGGCATCGGCGCTGGCGCCGGCGTCGAGCGCGGCAGCGCATTCGGCAACGGCGGTTTCGAGCTCGGCGACCAGTTCGCGCTGGCGCGCCGCCTTCTGCTTGCGCGCGGCCTCGGCTTCGTCGAGGGCGGCGGCGAAGCGTGCCTGGGCGATCTGCGCGGCGACGATTTCCTCGGCGCTCGGCACGGGCTCGGCGGGCGCGGGCGCGGCGTCGTCCATGCCGGGTTCGGCGGGAGCGTTGCCCGCGTCACCGGCGTCGGGCAGTTCGGCCACGGGCGCCGGCGGCTCCTCCACTTTCGGCGGCGGCGGATTGCGGCTGGTCTCGAGAAGCTGCCGCGCGGCCTCGTAGCGCTGGCGCATCGGCGGCTCGACCTGCGGCTCGACGCGCGCCCAGCGTGCATGGATCTCCGCTTCGGCGACGGCCGAACCGGCGTCGCGCACCAACTGTTCCACTTCCTCGCAGAGCAGCCGCGCATGGGTGACGATGGTGGCGGCGTCGCCACGCGCGAGGCGCAGCGCCTCGATGCGCTCGCGCGCGGCGCGGTTGAGGCTCTTGTCCGTACGCCGCGCGCGCTCGGCGAGGCGGGCGAGCTGCGCCTCGTCGTCGATGCGCGCCACCAGCGCCAGGCGGGCGGCCGGATCGGGCTCTTCCAGCGCGCGGTCGAGCAGGAAGGCGGGGCGGCTGGCGCGGGCCAGCGCGGCCGCGCGGAGTTCCGCTTCCGGCGCGTGGCGCGCGATGTGCTCGACGAGTTCGGCATCTTCCTGCGCCTTCAGCAGCCGCAGCCGCTCACCCAGCGCTGGCGCCTGCGCGTGGGTGCCGGCCATCAGCTCCAGCCACAGGCGCCGCGCCTCGGCGCGCACGCCGGGATCGGTATCGTCGCGTGCGAGTCCCTGCGCCAGGGCGGGATCGGCGAGGCGCTTCAGCGCCGCCTGGCGCACGCCGGCATCAGTGTCTTCACGCGCCAGGCGGGGCAGGGCGGCAATGAGTTCGGGTTCGGAATCGCGCTGCACCGCCTGGCGGCGGACAGCGGCATCCTTGGAGAGCCAGCGCGGTTTGCGGAGGAACGCGGGAAGTTTCATCGGGGCGTTTCAGAGCAGGTTTCTGAGATTGCTGATGATGCGGAAACCGGCGAGGTACTCGCCGACCAGGGTGCCGATGGTGACGAACATGAAGTTGAGCAGGGTGCGCGCGATGCGGTTCTTCCACCAGCCGCTCCAGTGCGCGACGTCGTCGCGGAGCGTATCGAAGTCGGCCACGCGCGGCTTGCGCAGCCAGGCCTCGACGCCGGCGCTGATCGCCGAGGCCGGCACGCCGGGGCGGAACGGTTTCAGCGGCGCGGCGACGAAGGCGGCCAGCGTGCTGAGCGGATGCGCGGCGGCGATGATGGCGCCGAGCGCGGCGAAGCCGCCGGTGAACAGCACCCAGGTGATGAGCGCGTCGGTGCCGGCGCGCGCGCCGTGGGTGAAGGTGAGGCCGATGGCGCCGGCGATGATCACGAAGATCGCGATGGCGAACCAGCGACCGAGGTTCGAGCGCGGCGGCAGCGTGGCCAGGCGGGCCACCAGCTCCTGCGGCGGCTCGTCCTGCAGCGGCAGTTCCTTCTCGATGCCGGCCAGGTGCCCGGCGCCGATCACCACCAGCACGCGGCGCGGCACGCCGTCGCTGCTGTATTCGCGCAGGCGCGCCGTCATGTAGCGGTCGCGTTCGCCGATCAGCGCCTCGTAGAGCGGCGGCGATTCGCGCGCGAACTCGTTGAACATGCTGCCGAGGAGGTCGCCTTCCTTGAGCTTCTCGATCTCCTCCTCGCTGACCTCCTCGCGCGTCAGCAGGCTCGCACCGAGGCCGCCGACGATGGACAGGCGATCGAGGAAGCCGACGCTGTGGTAGGCGCGCTTGAGCGTCACGCCGATCTCGCGGTCGATCAGCCACACCGGCAGATTGCGGGCATCGGCGCCGTCGATGGCGGCCTTCATCTCGGCGCCGGGCTCGATGCCGAACTGCTCGGCGAGGCGGCGCTGGAACGCCGAGAGGGCGAGGTTGGCGGCGATCAGGCCGACCTTGCGCTGGCGGATGACCTGGAACAGGTCGAGCTTGCGGTAGGCATCCGGGTCGCGCATCGAGTCGTAGCGCGGCTGGCACAGCTCCACCGCCACCGCGTCGAAGTGCTCGCCCGCCAGCATCTCGCGCACCGCGTCGGCGCTGACGCGCGACACGTGCGCGGTGCCGAGCAGCACGAACTCGGTCTCGCCGAGCGTGACCCGCGCCAGCGGCTGCTGCGCGCCAGCCGCGCCGGCGCCGGGCTGCAGGTCCGGATCGGGTGCGACGAGGGGCGCGGTGGTGCCGACAGGATCGGTGTTCAATCGCGATACCGCAGGGTGAGGTCGGCGTAGGCGTCGATGCGACGGTCGCGCAGGAACGGCCAGATGCGGCGCACGTTCTCGCTGCGCGCCATGTCGATCTCGGCGACCAGCACCTCGCGTTCGTCATTGCCGGCCAGCGCCAGGAACTCGCCCTGCGGGCCGGCGACGAAGCTCGAGCCCCAGAACTGGATGCCGGCATCGCCATCCGGCGCCGCTTCGAAGCCGGTGCGGTTGCAGGCCAGCAGCGGCAGCCCGTTGGCCACTGCATGGCCGCGCTGCACGGTGATCCAGGCGTCGCGCTGGCGATCCTTTTCCTCCTGCGTGTCGGCCGGGTCCCAGCCGATGGCGGTCGGATAGAGCAGGAGCTCGGCGCCGGCCAGCGCCATCAGCCGCGCGCCTTCCGGGTACCACTGGTCCCAGCAGACCAGCAAGCCGAGCCGGCCAACCGAGGTCTGGATCGGCTCGAAACCCGTGTCACCGGGCGTGAAGTAGAACTTCTCGTAGAACCCCGGATCGTCCGGGATGTGCATCTTCCGATACGTGCCGGCGATCTCGCGTGAGCGATCGAAGACCACGCCGGTATTGTGGTAGAGGCCGGGCGCGCGGCGCTCGAACAGCGAGGCGACCACAACCAACCGCAACTCTTCGGCCAGCGCGCCGAGGCGTTCGGTGCTCGGGCCGGGGATCGGTTCGGCGCGATCGAACTCGCCCACGCTCTCGTGCTGGCAGAAATAGGGGCCGTTGTGGAGCTCCTGCAGCAGGACGAGTTCGGCGCCCACCGCGGCCGCTTCGCGCAGGCCGGCCTCGATTGCGTCGAGGTTGGCTGCGGTGCTGCCGCGGTCGGTTTCCTGCAGCAGCGCCACCTTGAGGGTTTTACGGGTCATTGCGACATCATGGGGTGCATCGGGACCGGCTAGCTTACCGCGTATCGGCATGGCCGCGCGGCCTTGCGGAGCAAAGCGCGGCGGCGGCGCGACTCGCCTGGCGGGATGCGGGCGGCCGGGTCCCGCCTGCGCCGACGACACGAGGCAAGGCGCGCGCCCGCCATGTACGCTACGCGGCTTCCGAACCGGCCGCCGACTCCCGTGAATCCCGACGGACATCCCCATTCCGCCGTCGCCGAAGCGCACCCGAACATCGCCCTGGTCAAGTACTGGGGCAAGCGCGACGCGGCCTTGAACCTGCCGGTGGTGGGATCGCTCTCGATCACCCTGGACCGCCTGCGCACGCGCACGCGGGTCCGCTTCGTGCCGGAGAGCGGCGCCGACCAGGTGGTGCTGAATGGGCGGGCGAGCGAAGCCGAGGCGCGGCGCGTGGGTGCCTGCCTCGATCTCCTGCGCGAAGCGGCGGGCATCGACTGGCGCGCCGAGGTCGCCAGCGGGAACGATTTCCCGACCGCGGCGGGGCTGGCCTCGTCCGCCTCCGGGTTCGCGGCCCTGGTGTTGGCGGGCAGTGCCGCGCTCGGCCTCGATCTCCCGCCGTCCCGATTATCGGTGCTGGCGCGGCGCGGCTCGGGTTCGGCGGCGCGCTCGATCTTTGGCGGCTTCGTCGAGTGGGCGCACGGCGAACGGGCCGACGGCAGCGATTCGCTGGCACGGCCGCTGCTCGGCGCCGCGGAATGGCCGCTCGGGGTGGCGGTGGCGGTGACTTCGACGGCCGCCAAGGAGATCGGCTCCAGCGAGGGAATGGGCCGCACCGCCATGACCTCGCCGTACCAGCGCGCCTGGGTCGAGGGCCAGGAGGCCAACCTCGCCGAGGCACGCCGCGCGGTGCTGGCGCGGGATTTCGAGGCGCTGGCGGATATTTCCGAACACAGTTGCCTGAAGATGCATGCGCTGGCGCTCGCCGCGCGGCCCGGGCTCCTCTACTGGAATGGCGCCAGCGTCGAGTGCATGCATCGCCTGCGCGCGCTGCGCCGGAGCGGCGTGCCGGTGTTCTTCACCATCGATGCCGGCCCGCAGGTCAAGGCGGTCTGCCTGCCGGAGGCGCGGGCAGCGGTCGCGGCGGCGCTGCGCGAGGTGCGCGGCGTGCTCGAGGTGCTGGAGTGCGGGCTCGGCGAGGGCGCGCGGCTCATCGAGGATGGCGCGGCGGCGGACGCGGAGCGGTGATCGCGGTCGAAGCCAGCGCCCCGGGCAAGCTGGTGCTGCTCGGGGATTACGCGGTGCTGGAAGGCGCGCCGGCGCTGGGGGTGGCGATCGACCGGCGCGCGCGGGCACGCGTCGTGGCGACGGACGATGGCGTGGTCGGCATCGATGCGTCGGACCTGGGCGTCCTCGCGGCAACCGCACGGCTCGGCACTTCGGGGCTGGAATGGTCGTGCGAGGCGGATGTGTCGTCGCGGCTCAGCCTGGTCGAAAGCCTCTGCAACGGCCTCGCGGAACGGGGCTTGCTGGCGGCGGGCCAGGGTTTCCATATCGAACTCGACACCTCGGGATTCTTCACGAAGGTGGAGGGCGCGCGCCACAAGCTCGGCCTCGGTTCCAGCGCGGCGCTGACGGTTGCGCTCGCCTCGGCACTCGCGTGCGCCGGCGGACATGATGAGCGCGTAGCGGACCAGAAGCGCTGGCTGGGCGGGCTCCTGGAACTGCACCGCGCCTGGCAGGGCGGGCAGGGCAGCGGCGTCGACATCGCTGCCAGCCTCGCTGGCAGATTCATTCGCTTCGAGCCCGGCACCGGCCAGCACGGCTCCCGCGAGCGGGATGTCGCCTCGCATCCTTCAATGGATGCCCGCTTTCGCGGGCATGACGTCGGCGGGGTCGACCCGGGCGTTGCGATGAGGGCCATGCCGAACATCGAGCGGCTGGCGTGGCCACCGGCGGGTGCGAGCTGCCTGTTCCTCTGGTCGGGGCAATCGGTATCCACGGCGGGCCAACTGGATCGGCTGGCGGCATGGCGCGATGGTGATCCGGCGGGATACGACCGCCACATGGGCGCGCTGTGCCGCCTGGCCGAACAGGCCGACCAGGTGCTGCAGCAGGACGCCGCGACATTCGTCGAACTGGTCGATGCCTATTCGCGCGCCCTGGAGGATTTCGCGACCGCCAGCGGCATCGTGATCTTCACGGCCAGACAGCTGCGTGCGGCGCGGCTGGCGCGGGAACATGGCGCCGCCTACAAACCGTGCGGTGCCGGCGGCGACTTCGGCGTGCTGGTTGCCGACACACCGCGGCGACTCGACTCCGCGCGCCGCGCTATCATTGCCGATTGTCCCGTCCCGGCCCTGTCCATCGACGCCACGGGATTGGTCCTCGACCCACCGTTCATCCCGACCGGTCCAGTCTTGCGCGAGGCACGCGCCGCGGACCCGCACCGCGCGTGAACGTGCACCGCGACCCGCGGCCCGGCTGCGTTCGCACGCATGGAGATTTGGCGAAATGAGTGAAGCACCCAAGCTGGAGCGTTCCCGTTTTCCGGCCTTCTACAAGCTGTCGGTCTCCGATCGCGTGCGCGTCATCCACGAGCGCGGCTGGCTTTCCGCCGAGGATTACCACGCGCTGGTGTCCGGCGAGCACACGCTCAAGGTCAGCAAGGCCGACAAGCTGATCGAGAACGTGGTCGGCGTGATGGGGCTGCCGGTGGGGCTGGGGCTCAACTTCCTGGTCAACGGGCATGACTACATCGTGCCGCTGGTGGTCGAGGAGCCGTCGATCGTGGCGGCACTGTCCTCGGCGGCCAAGATCGTGCGCGGCGCCGGCGGCTTCCGTGTCGACAGCACCGAGCCGGTGCTGATCGGCCAGGTGCAGGTGGTGGATGCGCCCAATCCCGCGCAGGCCAAGGCGGTGTTGCTGCAGCACCGCGAGGAGATCCTCAACCTCGCCAACAGCCTGCACCCGCAGATGGTGGCGCGCGGCGGGGGCGCCAAGCAGATCGAGGTGCACCTGCACGCGCGCGCCGAGGGCAGCGACATGCTGGTGCTGCACCTGCTGGTCGACACCCGCGACGCGATGGGCGCGAACCTCGTCAACACCATGTGCGAGGGCGTCGCCGCGCTGGTGGAGTCCCTGAGCGGCGGGCGCGTGTTCCTGCGCATCCTCTCCAACCTCGCCGACCGCGCCATGGTGCGCGCGCGCTGCGTGATCCCGGTCGACGCGCTGACCGGCAAGGGTTTCGCCGGCGAGGAGGTGCGCGACGGGGTGATCCTCGCCAACGAGTTCGCGAGCCTCGATCCCTACCGCGCGGCGACGCACAACAAGGGCATCATGAACGGCGTCGACGCGGTGGCGCTGGCCACCGGCAACGACTGGCGCTCGATCGAGGCCGCGGCGCATGCCTACGCGGCGCGTGGCGGGCGCTACACGGCACTGACGCGCTGGTACAAGGGCGAGGAGGGCGCGCTCGTTGGCGAGCTCGACATGCCGATGAAGGTCGGCACCGTCGGCGGCTCGCTGCAGTCCAATGCCACCGTGGCGCTCAACCTGCGCCTGCTTGGCGTCAAGAGCGCGCGCGAGCTGGCCGAGGTGATGGGCGCGGTCGGCCTGGCGCAGAACTTCTCGGCGCTGCGCGCGCTGGTCACCGAGGGCATCCAGCAGGGCCACATGACGCTGCATGCGCGCAGCGTCGCGATTTCCGCCGGCGCCACCGCCGAGATCTTCGACACCGTGGTCGACCGGCTGGTCGAGAGCGGCGAGATCAAGGTGCGCAAGGCGCAGGAGATCATCGCCCGCGTGCGCGCCGAGGCCACCGGCGTCACGCCGCTGCTGCCACCGACGGTGCCGGCACCAGAGCCCGACCTGCGCGCCTGCGGCCATGGCAAGGTGATCCTGCTCGGCGAGCATGCGGTGGTCTACGGCAGCCACGCCATCGCCGCGCCGATCCCGCTCGCGGTGCACGCGACGGTGCAGGACACGCGCTCGGGCGGCGTCGACCTGCTGATCCCACGCTGGGGCGTGGAGTGTCGCCTCAGCCGCGACCCGGCGCACCGCGATTCCTTCCAGCGCTCGCTCGGGCTCATCTTCGACCGCCTGGGACTCATCGAGCGCTCGATCCACATCGAGGTGTTCCCCAACGTGCCGCGCGCGATGGGCCTCGGCGGCTCGGCGGCGCTGGCGGTGGCGGTGATCCGCGCGCTCGACCGGCACTTCGAGCTTGGCCTCGAGGACGCGCAGGTCAACCAGCTCGCCTTCGCCTGCGAGGAAGTCGCGCACGGCAAGCCTTCGGGCGTGGACAACACGGTCGCCACCTACGGCAAGCTGGTGCTCTACAAGCGCGGCGAGGACGGCCACGCGCCCGAGGTCAGCGACCTCAGCGTGGCGCGCCCGATCCCGCTGGTCATCGGCATCAGCGGCCGCGAGAGCCTGACCGCGCGCACCGTGGCCAACGTGAGGAGTGCCTGGAAGCGCAACCCGGTGCTCTACGACGGCATCTTCAGGCAGATCGACCAGCTCGCGCTGCAGGGCGTGGATGCCTTGAAGCGCAACGACCTGCAACACCTCGGCGACCTGATGAACGTCTGCCACGGCCTTCTCAACGCGCTGCGCGTGTCGCGGCGCGAGCTGGAGGAACTGGTGCAGATCGCCCGCGAGCACGGCGCCCTCGGTGCCAAGCTCACCGGCGGCGGCGGCGGGGGCTCGATCGTGGCGCTGGTGCCGGAGAACCGCGAACGCGTGGTCGCCGCGATGCGCGACGCCGGCTACCAGGCGATGGAGGTCGATCTTGGGCAGTGATCCGGGCGTGCCGATGGAGCTGCGCCACGAGGTGGTCTCGTTCGACGACGAGCCGCTGGTGCTGGTCGATTCCGAGGACCGCGAGATCGGCTTCCTCGACAAGGGCGCGACGCACGATGGCGCCGGCGTCCTGCACCGCGCGTTCTCGCTGTTCGTGTTCAATTCACAAGGCGAACTGCTGCTGCAGCAGCGCGCGCCCGGTAAGCGCCTCTGGCCCGGCTTCTGGGCCAATACCTGCTGCAGCCACCCGCGCGGCGGCGAGCCGATCGGCGAGGCGATCCACCGCCGCCTCGCGGAGGAACTCGGCTTCGATTGCGAGCTGGAGTTCCTCTACAAGTTCGAATACCACGCGCGCTACGGCGAGGAGGGCTCTGAACACGAGCTCTGCCACGTATTCGCCGGCGTCAGCGACGCGGTTCCGCACGTCAACGCGACCGAGATTTCGGCCCTTCGCCACGTCGCCCCGGAAGTGCTGGATGCGGAAATGGAGCAGTACCCCGAGCGCTTCACGCCTTGGCTGAAGCTCGAATGGCAGCGCCTGCGCAGCGATCATCCGGAGCTGTTCGCGCCCCGCCCCTAGCAGCCCGCGTGCAGGCGACTCGACGTCACGGTCGGGCACGGCATCGGTCGCGACCAAGGTCGCTCCTACAAGGCACCGCCTCGTTGTAGGAGCCCGCGTGCGGGCGATCGGCGGCACGGAAGTGCGCGACCTTGTCGCCCCCAGCGTGGGCTCCTACAAAATCACGCAACGCCGTAGGAGCGCACCCTGTGCGCGACCACCGTGGCAGCGAGGCACGGGACTGCAGGAACCGGTGTGCTGGCGACCAGTGCTCAGCCGTCAGCCCTCGCGCCTCACTACGCCCGCCGGCAACTGCATCGTCAGGCAGTGCACGCTGCCGTTCTGCCAGATGAGGTCGCGGGCGTCGACCTGCACGATCTCGCGGCCGGGATGGGCCGCGGCGATGACCGCGGCGGCCTCGGCGTCGGCGGGATCGCCGTAGGCGGGCATCACCACGCCGCCGTTGAGGACGAGGTAATTGGCGTACGACGCGGCGAGCCGGCGGCCCTCGTCGATGACCGGCCTGGCCCAGGGCAACGCGTGCAGCCGGTACGGGAATCCGGCCGCGTTGCGCAGCGCCAGGAGCTCCTCGCACATCAGGGCGAGCTCCGCGTAATGCGGATCGCCCGGATCGTCGCAGGCCTGGTAGACGATGGCGTCGCCCGGTGCGAAGCGGGCGAGGGTGTCGATGTGGGCGTCGGTGTCGTCGCCCTGCAGGTAGCCATGTTCCAGCCACAGCACGCGAGTGGCCGCGAGCGATTCCATGAGCTGCGCGGACATCTCGTCGCGGCTCATGTGCGGATGGCGCTGCGCGAGGCAGCGCCAGGTGGTGAGCAGGCTGCCGTGGCCATCGGATTCGATGGCGCCGCCTTCGAGCGCCCAGTCGACGCGCTGGTGGCCGGCGTCCTGGAACAGCTCCCGCGTGATCAGGTTCTCGACGAGACGGTCGTCGCGCCCGGCCTCGAACTTGCCGCCCCAGCCGGTGAAGCGGAAATCGAGCAGGCGGAAGCGGTCGCCGTCGCGCAGCGTGATCGGTCCTGAATCACGCAGCCAGGTGTCGTCGTAGGCGGCTTCGATGAAGCGCACCCGGCCCGCGTCCACGTCGCCATCTGTGAGCAGGGTGGTCGCACGATCGCGCACCTCGGCATCGGCCACGATCACCAGCAGCGGCTGGAAGCGGGTGATGGCCGCGGCCAGCGCGACATACGCGGTCTCGATCCGGGCGAGGCGCGGACCCCAGTCGGTCTCCGCATGCGGCCAGGCGACCAGGATCGCGTCCTGCCGCTCCCACTCGGCGGGCAGCCGCCAGCCGACCCTTGCCGGCTCGCCTCCGCTCATGCGCCCGGCACGCTCAACGCCGCCGCATCGGGCACGCTGTGGATGACCCGGTTGCGCTCGAAATAGACGGTGAAGCCGGCATAGCGCCAGCGATTGATCGGCGGATGGCGCGGCGCATCGCCGCCAGCGGTGGGGAGCTTTTCGACGGGCGTGCCGAAGCGCTGTTCCACCTGAGCCATGCTGAGGCCGCGCGAGGGCAGGGCGCCCGTGGCGACGTAGCCCGCTTCGGGGCGCGCAAGGGTTTCCGCGGACGCGCCGGGAACGGCCAGGGCGATGCAGGACAGGACAAGCGACGCGGTGACGACGTACCTGAAGTACATGATCCAACTCCTTGACCAGAGGATGGTTCGTTGGTGATGGCCGCCAACGGCTGGCCTTTTTAGCAGAGTCTCCCGAAGCGTTCCATGAAGTGCCCTGCAATGCGCCACCGACCCTGCCCGGAGCAGTGAGCCTTCCAATTCCGTGGCCCGGAAATGCGAAAGGACCGCCTTCGCGGTCCTTTCGTCAGCACTGCCGGAACTGGCAAGCCTCAGCGCTGGCGCGCCTTGAAACGCGGATTGCTCTTGCAGATCACGAACACCTTGCCACGGCGACGCACGACCTTGCAGTCGCGATGGCGCGTCTTGGCGGACTTGAGGGACGACAGGACTTTCATGGGGCGCCTCGCAACGGGATAAATGGGCGGAAAGCCGGCAAGTGTATTGGGAATCGCGGTTCGATGCAAAGCCGATGGGGGCAGCAGGCATGGTTCTGCCGCGTTCACGCATGCCGGCGCACGATGACGCGGCTGATGCGCGCGCGTCGTGGCGCGCGCCAGCATCAGGAGGGGATCATGGGTGAAGTCGAACCGGAGCACCAGGGGCCGGATCTCGAGGCCGGCATCGACATCGCGGAACTCCCCGATGGAGCGATGCTGCGTGGCCACGTCGGCGACGAGCCGGTCATGCTGGTCCGGCGTGGCGACGACTGGTTTGCGCTCGGCGCCAAGTGCACGCATTACGGCGGGCCGCTGGACGAGGGCATCCTGGTCGGCGACACGGTGCGCTGCCCGTGGCACCACGCCTGCTTCAGCCTCGGCACCGGGGCGGCGCTGAAGGCGCCGGCGCTGCAGGACCTGCCCTGCTACACGGTCGAGCGGCGTGGCGACCGCATTCATGTCGGCGCACGACGCGAGCCCGCACGGGTCGGTGCGCCGCCGCCGCGCGCCATCGTGCATCCGCGCAGCGTGCTCATCGTCGGAGGGGGCGCCGCCGGCAACGCCGCGGCCGAGATGCTGCGCCGCGAGGGCTTCGCCGGCGCGATCACGCTGTTAAGTGCCGACGCGGACCTGCCCTGCGACCGTCCCAACCTGTCGAAGAACTACCTGGCCGGCACGGCGGAGGAGGACTGGATCCCGCTGCACCCGGCCGGGTTCTACCGCGAGAAGAACATCGAGGTGCACCTGGACACGCGGGTGGCCAGCCTCGATCCGCGCTCGCGCAGCGTGGCCACCGTGGAGGGCACCCGCTTCGATGCGGATGCGCTGCTGCTCGCCACCGGGGCCGAGCCGATCCGGCTGGAGGTGCCCGGCGCGGATCTGCCGCACGTGCGCTGTCTCCGCAGCCAGGCCGACGCCACGGCGCTGGTCGAACGGATACGAAACGCGCGCCGGGCCGTCGTCATCGGCGCCAGCTTCATCGGGCTGGAAGTCGCGTCCTCGCTGCGCCAGCGCGGGCTGGAGGTGCACGTCGTCGGCCGCGAGACGGTACTGATGGAGAAGGTGCTCGGCGCCGAGGTCGGCGATTACCTGCGCACGATCCACGAGGGAAAGGGCGTCAGCTTCCATCTCGGCACCACCGCGAGCGCGATCGACACCGACCATGTGACGCTTGCCAATGGCGAAACGCTCGCCGCCGATCTGGTCGTCGTCGGCATCGGCGTGAAGCCGCGGCTGGCGCTCGCCGAGGGGGCGGAGCTTGCGCTCGATCGCGGGGTCAGGGTGGACGAGTTCCTCCAGACCAGCGCGCCGGGAGTGTTCGCCGCGGGCGACATCGCGCGCTGGCCCGATCCGCTGACCGGCGAGGCCATCCGTGTCGAGCACTGGGTCGTGGCCGAGCGCATGGGGCAGGCGGCGGCGCGCAACATGCTGGGCTTTCGCCAGCCCTTCCGCGACGTGCCTTTCTTCTGGACCGAGCAGCACGATTTCGCGCTCGCGTACGTGGGCCATGCGGCGGGCTTCGACGAGGTCCGCATCGATGGCAGCCTCGCGCAACGCGACTGCACGATCACCTATCGCAAGGCCGGTCGCAAGCTGGCGGTGGCGGTGGTCGGGCGCGACCATGAGGGCCTGGTGGAGGAACTCGGTTTCGAGCGCCTGCACCAGCCCGAGAACGCCTACACCCTGGAGTAGCCATGTCGCGCAAGGCACGCGCTCCGGACATCCGCCTCAAGCGCGCCTACGAGGCGCCGGCCGGGGACGATGGCACGCGCGTGCTGATCGACCGCCTGTGGCCGCGCGGCGTCAGCAAGGCCGATGCGGCGCTGGACCTGTGGCTGAAGGACGTTGCGCCGAGCGCGGAGCTTCGCACGTGGTTCGGCCATGATCCCGCGCGCTTCGCCGAGTTCCGCGAACGCTACACGGCGGAGCTGCGGGCCAACCCGGAGCCGCTGCAGAAGCTGCGGGACATCGCGAAGGAAGGGCGCCTCACCCTGGTCTACTCCGCACGCGACAGCGAACACAACGACGCCGTGGTGCTGCACGAACTCCTCGGCGGGACCTGAGTGGGCGCGCGCTTCCCGGGAGGGCCGGACCCCCGGGCCGGCCGCTTCTACGTTGCGCAGAGCACTCCGGTCTGTTCATCCGCCCACCGGGCGCTTCCAGAGCCGCTCATCGAAGGCGAAGGCTTCGGCCGACGCGACGCGAAGCCCGCCAAACGCCGGATGTGCCCCGTTGAGCAGCAGGTTGCACTCGAATGGAACGACGGCGGAAGGCACCGAAAGCACCAGTGCGCGGGCCTCGTTCACCCAGGCCGACCCTTGGGCCTGCGCCGCCGGGCAACCGCCGGGGACATTCCAGTGTGCGGGCAGGTCGGCGTCGTCCCAGTGCTCCATCCCGGCGTCGTCCGGGATCAGGATCTGCAAGGCCACGTGCCGCGCGTGGCGCTGGTACGGTTGCAGGTGCACGAAGGTTTCCAGCGCAGCGAGCGACAACGTGGCCGAGACGTAGAGCATCGGCGTACCGGCGAGATGCCAGCGGCCCGACACCATCAGGCTGCCCGCGAAGGACAGGGGATGGGCGGCGTAGCGGGTCTTGATGATCCGCCAGGCGATCAAACGTAGATCCCGTGCTCGATCCTGAGCAGGAGTTCCTCGACCTCGCGCGCCCCGAATTCACTGGCGACCAGGTCCATCGGCACCTTGCCGGCGAGGCCGGGTTGTGGCGCGCCGAGCCAGGCGAGCCCGTCGCCGTCGTCCTCCAGCACGAAGGCGGCCAGGGCCACGATGCGGGCGATGCGCAGGGCACGCTCGGCGATGCTCCGATCCACGTTGGCGGAGTCTTCCGCGCGCCGGGCGAGGGTACGTTCGCTCACGTCGATGGTGGCGGCGAACGCCGGCCGGTTCTGGGCCATGCGCTTGCGGAAGATTTCCAGGCCGCGCCAGGTGAGCTGTCCCGCCGTCACTTCAGCCGCTTCGCGCGCGGTCGAACCCTTCCTGCCGCGCAGGCCGAGGAGGTGCAGGGCATCGCGGTTGAGTTCGTGGATCGGGAGGGGCAGGGCTGCATGCATGATGGCATGATTGTAGTTGCCACATGGCAACCATGCAAACGCCACCGCCTTGCGGGCGATGCTGACTACGCCCGCAGCGCCTGATCCAGGTCCGCCCACAGGTCTTCCACCGCCTCGATACCGACCGAGAGCCGCACCAGCCCGGGCGTGATGCCGTGGTGCTCACGCGTCCGCTCGTCGAGCACGCGGTGGGTGAGGCCGGCCGGGTGCTGGATCAGGGTGTCGACCGAACCGAGGCTGACCGCGGGCGTGGCGATGCGCACGCGCCGCATCAGCGCGGCGGCTGCGGCATGGCCGCCCTCGAGTTCGAAGCTCACCATGGTGCCGGGGCCGCTCATCTGCGTGCCGGCCAGATGGGCGTTGCGGACGGTTCCCAGCGACGGGTAGAACACCTTGCGGACGGCGCCGTGCGCGCCCAGGCGGCGGGCGAGTTCGGTCGCATTCTCCTGTGCGCGCTCCACGCGGAGGGCGAGGGTGGGCAGGCCGCGATGGAGCAGGTAGGCGCCCAGCGGATGCAGCAGCCCGCCCGTCGCCGCGCGCACCTGGCGCAGTGCGCTGGCCCATTCGCCGTCGCAGGCGACCACGCCGGCGATGACGTCGCCATGGCCGCCGAGGAACTTGGTCGCGCTGTGCAGGACGAGCTGCGCGCCGAGGCTGGCCGGCTGCTGCAGCACCGGTGTGGCGAAGGTCGAATCGACCATTACCGGAACCTCGCCCGCCGCCGCGACCACGGCGGCGATGTCGATCAGGTCCAGCGTCGGGTTGGACGGGGTTTCGATGATGACGAGCGCGGTGTCGGCGCGGATCTCGTCGCCGATCGCATCGGCCTCCGTCCAGCGTACCGGAAGACCCAGCAGGCCCGACTCGAGCAGGTGGTCGTGGGTGCCGTACAGCGGACGCACGGCCAGCACATGGCTGCCACGCTGGCGCGCGGCGAGGAGGCAGGCGGTCGTCGCCGCCATCCCGGAGGCGAAGGCGACCGCATCGCTGGTGCCCTCGAGTTCCGCCAGGGCCCGTTCGAAACGCGCCACGGTCGGGTTGAACAGGCGCGCGTAGATCGGATTGGCGGCTTCCGCCGCGCCGCCGACCAGCGCATCGAAGCTCGCGGTGCCCTGGTCGAGGTCGCGCACGGGATAGGTGGTGGAAAGGTCGATCGGCGGCGCGTGCACGCCCAGCTCGGCGAAATCGTCGCGGCCGGCGTGGACGGCGCGGGTTTGCGGATAGGACATGGCGCGCAGATGTTCGGGAAAGAGCCCGCAGCATAGAATGCAGCCACGGCTGGATTTCCGTGCTCCGAACAATATTTCCTGGCAGGCACCCCGATGCAGCTCGACCGAACCGACTTCGAAATCCTGCGCCAGCTTCGGAAGAATGCCCGGCTGCCCAACAAGGCGCTCGCCGAGCGCCTCGGCATCGCGCCGTCCACCGCGTTGGAACGGGTGCGACGGCTGCACGAGGCGGGCGCCATCCTTGGCTACCACGCGGAAATCCGTCCCTCGGCCATCGGCATCGGCCTGCAGGCGCTGGTCAGCGTGCGCCTGGCGCGCCACTCGCGGACGGACGTCGCCGCGTTCAACACCTATCTCGGCGGACTGCGCGAGGTGCTCGCCTTCTACCACATCGCCGGTGCCGACGATTTCCTCATCCACGTCGCGGTGCAAGGCAGTGACCACCTGCGCGACCTGGTGTTGGACGCCTTCACCACGCGCCCGGAGGTGGCGCGCATCGAAACCAGCCTGATCTTCAGCTTCCAGCGCAACCCGGAACTGCCGGTGTACGCGGAATGAGCGGGCAGGGCGTCCTGCAGGCTCAGCCCGCGATCCTGTGAGCGAACTTGACCAGGCGCCTGGTCTGCGCCTCAACGGCCGCCCGCACCTCGTCGCTCAGCTCGCCGTTCTTCACGGCCACGCTGCTGGTCCCGTAGGGGTTGCCGCCCGCCGCATAGCTGCTCGGATCGGTATAGCCGGGTGGCACCAGGATCGAACCCCAGTGCATGAAGGTGGCATAGAGGCCGAGCAGGGTGGTTTCCTGGCCGCCGTGCATGTTCTGCGCGCTGGTCAGGGCGGTCGCCGCCTTGTCGGCGAGCTTGCCCTCCTGCCAGATCGGGCCGAGCGTGTCGATGAAGGCGCGCATCTGGCTGGCGACGGTCCCGTAGCGCGTTGGGGCACTGAACAGGAACGCGTTGGCCCATTCCAGATCCGCCGGCTCGGCCACGGGAATGTCCGCGGTCTTTTGGGCATGGCCGAACCAGGCCTCGACGGCCTTGACGACCTCCGGCGGCGCCGTTTCGCGCACCTTGCGCAACCGCACCTCGGCCCCGGCGGACCGGCCGGCTTCCGCCGCGGCTTCGGCCATGGCGTGATTGGTGCCATAGGTGCTGTAGTAGATCACCGCGAGTCGTACGTCGCTCATGTCGTGTCCCTCGTTATCCGTGCAAGGAGGACGTCGCCTGACCGAGCAGCGCGCATCCGCTTCAGCCAAGCCGCTCGATCGCGCCGATGTCGCTCAGCCAGATGTCCAGGCCCCAGGAGGGTTGCCGTGGGTCTTCCAGCCGCAACTCGCCATTGAAACCTTCGTCCTCGTCGGCGTCCTTGTAGAGCTGCAAGGCCGGACGGACCGTGACCACGCCGGTGACGACATGCCCGTCATGGAGCGTGATCCTCACGCGGGCGGAATCGGGCAGTTGCTCGACCAGTTCCTCCAGCCGCTCGATGTCGCCCTGGCGGGTATAGATGATGTCTGCGCTGCGGCCCATGCCGCCCAGTGAACGCCCGCCGGCTCCAACGCGGACTGAATCGGCAACTGCGATCGCCGCGGCGAGCAGGTTGGACGCCGCCGTGGCGAGCGCGTGTTCGGTTCAACAAGGCCCGACCGGCGTGCCCTGGTGGTACCTGATCAACCAGCGCCCGGCGGCCCATTCCCAGATGGTGGCCCTGCGGCTCAGGCGTCCCGCCTGGTCCAGCAGATACGTGGCCAGGAAGATCGTCGGCGCCAGCTGGGAGCACTCGAAATCCGACACCTTGAGGCTCCCGGTGGGCTCCTGGCCGGTCCGCCGTTCAAGGACATCGAGGACGAAGGCTCGTGAATACTTCCTGCCGGAAGCTCCGACTTCCATGAAATCGCCGGCGACGATCGCTTCGAGATCCTCGCGCGAGTTGCCATACGCGGCGCGATGGCAGATCGGCTCGCGATCCCGGAGCTGGGATCTTGCAATTGCCGGATCCGGGGCATGGCGCGCAGTCATTTCCCGATGCTTCCCGATCTTCGACGGGGACACCTCGCGTCCAGACTGCAGCTTCCGCGCCAGAGAGCCCTGCGGCTGTTCGTATCATCGTCACCAAAGGAGAACCAGGCGGAGCGAGCCGCGCCTACGAAGTGTCCGCCACTCTGGGTGAACACGGGCGCTGTAGCACCTCAGCACCTCGAAAATGGCTCGGCAGATGAGAAAAGTGCGCAATGCATATTATGTCAAATTACAGATTCGCCCCATGCAGCGTTGGACAGCGTCAGCAGCGTACCGGCTGACCGCGATACAGCACCTGCTCCCACCCCTTCGCGGGTGGCTTGATCCGGCGGACCAGATAGCCGCTCACACACGACTCCCCGGCGTGAGGTCGCCTGCCATACGCACCGGTTGGCGTCGCAGTGCTGCGCGCGAACGTGGCAGCCGCCCGGCGCTGGCGATCGGCAACGGCGCCCGCACGCCGGAACTCTTCCATCTGGGCATTCAGCGCTGCGAGCGCTGCCGCAGCCGCACGCTCTGCGCGCGTGGACTGCACATGACCCCACACGAGCGGCACCCCAACCGCGATGATCGCAGCCAGGATGATTGAGCGGGCAATCAGCCGCGCTCCGCTATCCGAATCCATTGCATGTCCCCCCAAGTCCCTGAGTTGGAGGATACAACAGGAAATTTGGCCCGCCGTCAGACCGCGCCTGGATCCGGATGCCCGATTGAACGAAGCCTGCTCCGCGGGCTGCGGCACACGCCCCAGGGACATTCAGCGGAAAATTCTTCCCGCTTCCTGTCGCGCTTACACGCCACGCCGCCGCGGCCGGAGCTACTTACGTTGCATCGTGGCTGGCATGGATCCTGCGTGGAACGGATGCCTGAACCCCGGCAGCCACCAGGAGAGCCACTTGAACTCCAATTCCGTCCGCGTCGGCATCGTCGGCGCCGGCAACTGCGCCTCGTCGCTGGTGCAGGGCCTCGCCTATTACCGCGATGCGCGCGACGACGACGAGATCCCGGGGCTCATGAATGCGTCGGTCGGCCGCTACCACGTGCGCGACGTGGAGGTGAGCGCCGCCTTCGACGTGCATGCCGGAAAGGTCGGGCGCGACCTTTCCGAGGCGCTCGTCAATCCGCCCAACAACACGCGGATCTTCGCCGAGCTGCCGCCCAGCGGGGTGATCGTGCAGCGCGGGCCGACGCTGGATGGCATCGGCACCTACCTGCACGACGACATTGAGGAATCCGCGCAGCCGGTGGTGGACGTGGCCGAGGCGCTCCGTCGCAGCCGTACCGACGTGCTGGTGTCCTACCTTCCGGTCGGATCGCAGCGCGCCAGCGAGTGGTATGCCGAGCGCGCGCTCGAAGCCGGCTGCGCCTTCGTCAACTGCATCCCGGTGTTCATCGCCTCCAACGCGCAGTGGCGCAAGCGCTTCGAGGAAGCGCGCCTGCCCATCGTCGGCGATGACATCAAGAGCCAGGTCGGCGCCACCATCGTGCATCGCGTGCTGGCGCGGCTGATGCGCGAGCGCGGCGTGCACCTGGACCGCACCTATCAGCTCAACTTCGGCGGCAACACCGATTTCAAGAACATGCTCGAGCGCGAGCGCCTGGCGTCCAAGAAGCTCTCCAAGACACGTTCGGTGACCAGCCAGGTACCGATGCAGGAGCATGACATCCACGTCGGCCCCAGCGACTACGTCGAGTGGCTGACCGATCGCAAGACCGCCTACATCCGCCTCGAGGGCACCGCCTTCGGCGGTTCGCCGCTCAACATCGAGCTCAAGCTCGAGGTGTGGGACTCGCCCAATTCCGCGGGCGTGGTGATCGATGCCGTGCGCTGCGCCAAGCTCGGCCTCGACCGTGGACTCGGCGGCGCACTCACCGGCCCGTCCAGCTACTTCATGAAATCGCCGCCCCAGCAGTTCTCCGACCCGGTGGCGCGCGACCTGACCCTGGAGTTCATCCGCCTGGAACCCGCCCCGTCCGCCCGGCCGGAACCCGCCCGGACGGACCGCCGAAACAAGAACAGCCATGATGATGCCGACCCGCTTCCTGCTCGTTCGCCACGCCACGTGCGCGCAGACTGAAGAGGTCCTCTTCGGCCGCAGCGTGGACGCGCCGCTGGACGCGCGTGGCGTGTGCCAGGCCGAGACGGTTGCCGGCCGGCTGCGCACGGAATCCGTGCTGCGCGTGGAATCCAGCCCGCGCCTGCGCGCACTGCAGACCGCCGGGCGCATCGCGGCGACCTGCGGGCGTGGACTGCGCACCGAACCGGCGCTGGACGAGGTCGACTATGGGCGCTGGGGCGGACAGCGCTTCGAGGCGCTGGAGGCCGATCCCGCGTGGCGGTTCTGGAATGGATCCCGCGCCAGCGCGGTGACGCCGGCGGGCGTGCGCATCGCCGACGTGCAGGCCCGCGCGCTCGCGCACCTGGATGTGCTGGCCGGCGCCCATCCGGGCGGCAGCCTGGTGCTGGTCACGCATGCCGAGATCGTGCGCTGCATCGTACTCGCGGCGCTCGGGCGGCCGCTCGACGAATACTGGAGCGTCGACGTGCCGCCCGCGTCGCTGACGATCATCCACTGGAACTCCGGACGGCTGCGCCTGGATGCCGAAGAAGAACGGAAGTCCGCGGCATGAAGCTGGTGGTGTTCGGCCTCGCGGTGAGTTCGTCCTGGGGCAACGGTCATGCCACGCTGTGGCGCGGCCTGATCACCGCGCTCAACCAGCTGGGCCATCGCGTGGTCTTCTTCGAGCGCGACCAGCCCTGGTACGCCGGGGCGCGCGACCTCACCGCCCTGCCCGGCGGCGAGCTGGTGATCTATCCCTCGTGGGGCGCGGTGCGTGAGCGCGCGCGGCGTGAACTCGCCGACGCCGACGCCGCCATGCTGACGTCCTATTGCCCGGATGCCGCCGAGGCGCGCCGGACGATGCTGGATTCGCGCGCCATGCCGGTGTTCTACGACCTCGATACGCCGGTCACCCTCGAGCACATCGCGGCGGGTGAACGACCGGAATGGATCGGCCCGGGGCTGGAGTCCTTCGACCTGATCCTGAGCTACGCCGGCGGTCCCGCGCTGGAAGCCCTGCACCACCTCGGCGCGCGGCGCACCGCGCCGCTGTATGGCCACGTCGATCCGGACAGCTACCGGCCGGCCGCGGCCGAGCCACGCTTCAGTGCTGCACTGTCCTGGCTCGGCACCTTCGCGGAGGACCGCCAGGCGGCGCTCGAAGCCCTGTTCATCGAGCCCGCCCGGCGCCGGCCCGACCTCAGCTTCCTGATCGGCGGCGCGCAATACCCGGCCGATTTCCCCTGGACCACCAACATCCGCTTCGCGCGCCACGTCGCGCCGCCCGAGCACCCGGCCTTCCTGTGCTCGGCGCGGCTCAACCTCAACATCACCCGCGCGCCGATGGCGCGGATGGGCTGGTGCCCCTCCGGACGGCTGTTCGAGGCCTCGGCCTGCGCTGCGCCGCTCCTCTCCGACCATTGGCCGGGGCTGGAGGACTTCTACCAGCCGGGTGGCGAGATCCTGGTCGCGCGCAGCACCGCGGATGCGCTGGCCGCGCTGGAGCTTGCCGACGCGGAATTGCGCCGCATCGGCCGCGCCGCGCGGGAGCGCACGCTGGCCGAACACACATCGCTGCATCGCGCCCGCGAACTGGTGGCGCGGCTGGAGGAAGCGCGGCATCCCCGGGCCGAGGCCCTGATCGAGGAGGAGGTCTGACCATGTGGGGCATCATCCCCGCCGCCGGGCGCGGCACGCGCATCCAGCCGCTGGCGTTTTCCAAGGAACTGCTGCCGGTCGGCAGCCGCCTCGCTGGCGACGTGCAGCGTCCGCGCGCGGTGGCCGAATACCTGGTCGAGCGCATGCTGCGCGCCGGCGTCGACAAGATCTGCTTCGTGATCGGCGAGGGCAAGTCGGACATCCTCGAGTACTTCGGGGCCGAGTACAACGGCGTGCGCCTCGCCTACGTGGTGCAGCCGGGCGCGGCGGGCCTGTGCGACGCGCTGTTCCGCGCCCGCCCGCTGATCGGCGACGACGAGCAGGTGGTGATCGGCCTCCCCGACACGATCTGGTTCCCCGCCGACGCTCTCGCCGGGATGCCGGCCGACGAACTCTCGTTCCTGCTGTTCCCGGTCGCCGAGCCGCAGTTCTTCGACGCCGTGCTGCTCGATGATGCCGATCGCGTGCTCGAGATCCGCGTCAAGCAGCCCGATCCGGGCACGCACTGGATCTGGGGCGCATTCCGCATGCCGGCGCGCATCTTCGGCGAGCTGCACGAGCTGTGGCTGGCGCGCGATCCGCGCGACGAGTACATCGGCACGCTGGTCAACGCCTGGCTGGCGGCGGGTGGGCGCGCACGCGGCTGTCGGCTTGGCGAGTCATACCTGGACGTCGGCACCCTCGGCGGCTACCGCGCGGCGATGGCGATGCTGGCCGGGCGCGACGAGACCGCGCCCCCTGCCCCACCGGCTGGCGTGTCCGCGAGAACCGTCACCCATCAACCCGTCGAGGACCTCTCATGATCGAAGCGGCGATGATCTGGAACGAGCCCAACAACAAGTCGCACTGGGACCCGGAGATCGACCCCGACTGGTCGCGCTTCGCCGAGATGGCGAAGCTCGCCGGGCGCGCCATCCACGCCGCCAATCCCGACCTGCCGCGGGTGCTCGGCGGCATCTCGCCAATCGATCCGACTTTCATCCGCAACATGGAATCACGCGGCGTGCTGGACGAGGTGGACGTGGTCGCGGTGCATGGCTTTCCGCTGGACTGGAACCTCTGGTCCATCCACGATTGGCCGGACAAGATCGCCGAGATCGAGGCGGTCACCGACCGTCCGGTGTGGGTCAGCGAGGTGGGCGTGTCCAGCTTCGGCGCCGAGGAGGTGCAGGACTGGGGCCTGCAGCGCACCGCCGGACTCCTCGTCGGCCGCGTGCCGCGCATCCACTGGTACAGCCTGTACGACCTGCCGCGCACCTGGGAGGCCACCACGCGCCACAAGGAGGCCGAGGGTTCCTCCTACTACCGGCACTTCCACATGGGCCTGCTGCGCGAGGACGGAAGTCCCAAGCTCGCCCTGCGGACCTTCGCCCGCCATGCGCGCAGCATGGGCCTGTGCCAATGGCTCCATTTCGAGGACCACCGCCTCGACGAGGCCGTGGCCTGGCTGCGGCGCCTCGGCGTCAGGCACCTGCGCACCGGGCTGTCCTGGGCCGATAGTTTCCGCCCGAATGCGCTGCAGTGGTTCGACCGGCAGATGCGTGCGCTGGCCGATTTCGAGGTGACGGTCACGTTCTGCTTCACCCCCGAGCACATGGGCATCGCGCCCCACCACACCAGCGCGCCGCGTGACCCGGCCGCCTTCGCCGATTTCTGCGCGCAGATGATCGAGCGTTACGCGCCGCCGCTTCCGGTGCCCCGCGAAGCGGCGGCGCTGGCGAGCCAGGCGTGAGCCGCGCCTTCGTTCTGGTGCTGGATTCGCTCGGCGTCGGCGGCGCGCCGGATGCCGCGCAGTGGGGCGACGTCGGCGCCGACACCCTGGGCCACATCGCCGCCCGCGCGGCCGCCGGCGACGCGGATCGCGCCGGCATGCGCAGCGGACCGCTGCACCTGCCCCACCTCGCCGCGCGCGGGCTTGGAGAAGCCTGCCGCGCGGCGACCGGGGCCGTGCCCGCCGGGCTCGATGGTGGACGCTGGAGCGAAGGCGCGGCGGGCTGCGCGGCGGAGGTCTCCAACGGCAAGGACTCGCAGACCGGGCACTGGGAAATCGCCGGCGTGCCGGTGCACGAGGCCTGGACCTATTTCCCGAAGCAGCGGCCGGCGTTTCCCGCGGAGCTGATCGACGCCCTGTGCGAGCAAGGCGGCATTGACGGCATCCTCGGCAACTGCCACGCCTCCGGTACCGCGATCATCGCCGAGCTTGGCGAACAGCACCTCGCGACCGGGCGGCCGATCTGCTACACCTCGGCCGACAGCGTGTTCCAGATCGCCGCGCACGAGGAGGCCTTCGGCCTGGAGCGGCTGTATGGATTGTGCAAGCTGGCCCGGCGCCTGCTGGATCCGCTGCGGGTCGGGCGCGTCATCGCCCGTCCTTTCGTCGGCAGCGCGGGCGAGGGCTTCACGCGCACCACCAACCGCCACGACTACGGCATGCCGCCGCCGCCCGGCACGGTGCTGGAGCGTGCGCTGGCGGCCGGCCGCGAGGTGGTCTCGCTTGGCAAGATCGGCGATCTCTTCTGTCACGCGCATACCGGCACCGAGCACCAGGGCGGCCACAACGACGGCGTGTTCGAGCACCTGCTGGGCGCGACACGCCGGCTCGGCGATGGCGGCTTCCTGTTCGCCAACTTCGTCGACTTCGACACCCTCTACGGCCACCGCCGCGACACGCCGGGATACGCGGCGGCGCTGGAGGCCTTCGATGCACGCCTGCCGGAATTCCTGGAGTGCCTGCGCGAAGACGACCTCGTCATCGTCACCGGCGACCATGGCTGCGATCCCACCTGGCCGGGCTCCGACCACACCCGCGAGTGCATCCCGGTGGTGGCCTTCGGGCCGGGCCGGCCGCGACGCCCACTCGGCCGGCGCGACAGCTTCGCCGACATAGGCGCCAGCGTGGTGCGGCATCTCGGCCTGCCGGCGGAATTCGCGACCGCCTTCTGAACATGGCCGGGGAAGCCGACCCCTGGATGGCCGCGATGCGCCGGGGCGATTTCACCGCGGCGTGGGCGATCAGCGACCGCGTGCTGCGCAAGTACCCGGTCGGGCCCGGCGAAGCCGCCCTGCCCCGGCATGAGCAGCGCCTCTGGGACGGGCGCGCGCTGGACGGGAAGCGGGTGCTGGTCCACTGCTACCACGGGCTGGGCGACACGCTCCAGTTCGTGCGCCTGCTGCCCTTGCTGCGCGCGCGCTGCCGGCAGCTGGTGCTGTGGGCGCAACCGGCGCTGCTCGGCCTGCTGGACGGGATTGCCGGCGCCGACCGCGTGCTGCCCCTCCACGACGGCGCCCCGGAGGTGGAGCGCGATGCCGACGTCGAGCTGATGGAGCTGCCGCACATCCTGCGGCTCGGCGTGAGCGAAATACCGCCTCCGGCCCGCTTTCCCGCGGTCGCTGCCTGGCGCCCACGCAGTCCCGCCCGGAATCCCCTCCGCATCGGCATCGCCTGGCGGGCCGGCGAATGGAACCCGACGCGCTCATTGCCGGAGGCGTCGCTCCGCTGGCTCGACGAGGTACCCGGCATCGAGTGCCACTCGCTGCAGTACCCCGGACGGCCGCGGCCCTTCCGCGCCGCCGAACTCGCCTGCCGGGATCTCGTCGAACTCGCCCGGCGCATGCGCGCGCTCGATGCGGTCGTCTCGGTGGACAGCATGCCGGCCCATCTCGCCGGCACGCTGGGCGTCCCCGCGTGGATCCTCCTGCCCGAACCCTGCGACTGGCGCTGGATGACCGTGCGTCGCGATACACCGTGGTATCCGCGCATGCGGCTCCTGCGCCAGGCGCGGCCCGGGGACTGGGCCCGGCCGCTTGCAGAGCTTCGCGCCGCGTTGACGGCATGGGCGGGGATGGCCGGAACCGCGCCACGATGTCCGGCCGGGATGCCGACGGCGCAAGCCTGAGCGCGGATCGGCAGGACCGCGGAAACTCTTACCTCCGTATGAACGGATTGCCCGCATGCACCCGTCGTTCCGCATTCCTTCAGGCTTGGCACACCCCATGCTTCCTGTTCCATGGGGGCCCGGCACGCCGGGTCCGATCCATCGGAGAGGAGAGCGCCATGAACGAGTGGATTGCGACGGCCAACGCCCTGCCCCGGCACGGCGATTGCGTGGAATTCGTGGTGGAGCGGCGCGGCGCGGTCCTGCAGGGTCGCTTCGAGAACAGCGCGTTCATTTCACGCTGGTCCTGCTATTCGCCGGCCGACATCAGCGAGTGGCGTATGATTGCCGCCGATCCCGCAATGCAGACCTGGAAGCCGTCGCGGCGGCGCCGCTTCCACGCGACCTTGCGGAATGCCTGAAGGGGTGAGCGCCGCCCGCGGCGCAAACAGGGCAAGCTGCGAATCCGGAGGAAGCCGTGACTGGGCCGCCAGCCTGGAAGGACATGTGGTGATGGTCGGGTTGGAAGACACCTGGAGCCGGGGCGACGATCTCGCAGCCTGGGAGTTGCTGCGTTGCGCATTCGCGGCGCTCGACCGCGAGCAGGATCCGGCCTGCGTGGCCCAGGCCGCCATCGACGCCGCCGTGGAACTTGCCGGCGCCGAACTTGGCGTATTGCTCTACGAACCCGATGGCGAGGCTGGATACCGGCGGCATGCCGTGTCCGGAACGCTGCCGATCCTGCCGCAAGGCGCTTCGGCGACGGCGGTCGCCCTGCATCTGCTCCCCTGCTCGGTCGGCCCCGGTCCCAGGCACTGCAGCGATGTGACCGAAAGCCTGGCGGAAGACGCGGCCATTCGGTCATCGGGCATCCGCAACTGCCTGGCCGTGCCGGTGGCCCTTGCTGGCGGTGAGCCACAGGGCCGCATCGTCCTTGGCCACTCCCGCCCGGGCATGTTCCGCGCCCACGCGGAAGCGGCGGTGGGCGCGCTTGCCGCCTACCTCGCCCGGGTGATCGGCAACCGGCGCGCCGCACCGGCCGCGGGTGCGGTGGAGACGACGGGATTCAGCGAAGCCGTTGAGCAACGCGTCACCGAGCGCACCGAGGAACTGCGGCGCAACGAGTTGCAGCTGGAACGGCTGATCTCCGGGATCGCCGATTATGCCATCTTCCTGCTCGACGCCGACGGCCTGGTGCAGACCTGGAACACCGGTGCCGAGCGCAGCACCGGCTATGCCGCGGCGGAAGTCATTGGCAACCATTTCAGCTGCTTCTACACGCCCGAGGATCGCGCCGCCGGCGCGCCCGCGCATTCGCTCTCGACCGCCCGCGACAAGGGCATCTACGAGGCGGAAGGCTGGCGCATCCGCAAGGACGGCACGCGCTACTGGGCCAGCGTGCTGCTCGACGCGATCCACGACGCCGAGGGCAACGTCGTCGGCTTCGCCAAGGTCACCCGCGACATGACCGAGCGCCGTGCGCTCGAAGAGCACCTGCACCAGGCGCGGCGCATGGAGGCCATCGGCCGCCTCACCGGAGGCGTGGCGCACGACTTCAACAACCTGCTCACGGTCATCCTCGGCAACCTCGACACGATCTGCCGCGAGACCGCTTCGATGCCGCAGCTCCACATCGCTGCGGACGACGCGATGCGGGCGGCCAAGCGCTCGGCCACCCTGACCCGCCAGCTTCTCGCCTTCTCGCGCCGGCAGCCGCTGAATCCGCAGCCCACCGACGTCAACCGCCTCGTCGGCAGCGTGGCGGGACTGCTGCGGCGCACCTTCGGCGAAACCATCGCCATCGCCACCGACCTCGGTGATGGCGTGGCACTCGCCAGGGTGGATGCGACGCAGCTCGAAAGCGCGCTGATCAACCTCGCCATGAACGCGCGCGACGTGATGCCCGCCGGCGGCGTGCTGGCGATCTCCACCACGCCGGCGCGCCTCGAGGATCCCGATGAGGGCCTGCTGCACGGCGATCCCAGGGACTACATCCTGATCTCGGTGGCCGATTCGGGCCCCGGCATGACCGAGGAGGTGCGCGAGCATGCCTTCGAGCCCTTCTTCACGACCAAGCCCCTGGGGCGCGGCACGGGCCTCGGCCTCAGCCAGGTATACGGGTTCGTGCGCCAGTCGGGCGGACACGTCAGGATCCGCAGCGATCCCGGGCATGGCACCACGGTCACCATCGCGCTGCCCCGGCATGCTGCGGCGCCGGGCGGGGAAATCCTCCACGACGGCCCCGAGGCCGCGCCACGGCCCCGGGGCGAAGCCGGCGCCGCCGCCACCATCCTGCTGGTCGAGGACAATGACGGCGTGCGCCGCTTCAGCGCCGTGGCACTGCGCGATCTCGGCTTCACCGTGATCGAGGCGCCCGACGCGGAACTCGCGCTGGAGCGGCTGGACGAGGAGCCCGGGATCGACCTGCTCTTCACCGACATCGGCCTGCCGCGCATGAGCGGCGACAAGCTGGCCGAAGAGGCGCTGAGGCGCCGTCCTGGCCTGCGTGTGCTCTATACGACGGGCTACGCGCCGGACGCGATCGCCGACCTGCCGGGCCTGGTCGAAGGCGTCAATCTGCTGCGCAAGCCCTACATGCGCGAGCAGGCGCTGGAGCGGATCCGCGCGGTCCTTGCCGCGCCGGACGGCGGCACGCGCGCGTTCCGCCTGCTGGTCGTCGAGGACGATCCGCTGCTGCGTGACCTCACCGCGCGCATGCTGGCGGAGATGCACGTCGAGGTGCACGTGGCAGGCTCGGTGGCGGAGGTCCGATCCCTGGTCGGGCGGGGGCGGAGTTTCGATGCCGCGCTGGTCGACCTCGAACTCGGCGACGGCCACGGCCGCGACGCGGCCCTGGTCCTCCGTTCCCGCCAACGCGATCTCCCGATCATCCTGACCAGCGGATTCGGCGATGCCGACCTTGAGCAGGTCGATCTCGAGGGCGAGGTCGAGATCCTCCGCAAGCCCTACAGCCGCGATGAGTTGCGTCGCCTGGTCATCGGAGTCCGTGCAGCGGCGGCAGCCTGAGGTCGGGAGACCCGTTGCGCCCGCGCGCATGCTGCCGGGGGTTGCCCGGTTCGCGCTCGAACGCGCCGTTACGCCGGGCCGCCCATCACCGGCAGGATGATGCCGGTGATGTAGCTGGAGCAGGATGGCGCGGCGAGGAACACGTAGGCCGGCGACAGTTCCTCGGGCTGCGCCGGACGCTTCATCTCGCTGCCGCTGCCGAATTCGGCGACCTTGTCGGCGGGACGGTCGGCGGGATTGAGCGGCGTCCATACCGGCCCCGGCGCGATCGCATTGACGCGGATGCCGCGCCCCACCAGGTTGCTGGCGAGCGACTTGGTGAAGGCGTGGATGGCGCCCTTGGTGGCCGAATAGTCGAGCAGCTGCTTGTTGCCGATGAGCCCGGTTTCCGATCCCGTATTGATGATCGAGCCGCCTTCCGGCAGATGCCGCAGCGCGGCGCGCGCCATGTGGATGTAGCCGTAGATGTTGGTGCGAAAGGTCATGTCCAGGTGTTCGTCGCTGATGTCCTCCAGAGACCCGGCATGTTCCTGGAAGGCGGCGTTGTTGACGAGGATATCGAGCTGGCCAAGCTCGTCGACGGCACGCTCGACCGCCTCGTCGCAGAACGCGGAATCGCGCACGTCACCGCGGATCAGCAGGCAGCGCCTGCCTTCGCCCTCCACGTGGCGGCAGGTCTCGGCGGCATCCTCGTCCTCGCTGAGATAGACCACGGCGACGTCCGCGCCCTCGCGGGCGAACAGCACCGCCACCGCCCGGCCGATGCCCGAGTCGGCGCCGGTGACGAGGGCGACCTTGTTTTCCAGCTTGCCGCTGCCGCGATAGTCCGGTGCCTCGAAGCGGGGCTGCGGATCGAGCCTGGATTCCTTGCCGGGCTTCTTCTGGTGCTGCTTCGGCAGCGGCGGCTCAGGCTGGCGGCGTGGACCGGCCTGGGTCGCCTTCTTCCCTGCCGCTTCCTTCTTAGCCGGCTGCTTTTTCGCCGCCGCCTTCTTCGCGGCCGCCTTGCGCTCGCGCTCGTCGGCTTCCTTCTGGATCTGGCGTTGCTTCGCCACGGTGCTGCGGGTCTGCGCCTTCACGGCGCCCTTGCGGGTATTCATGGATGTTCCTCCTCGCCGGTGCCGGTCGCCGCACGCAGTTCTTCGTCGACCATTCCCAGTTCGTCGGCGTCGCCCGCGCGGGGCTCGCACAGGTAGGTTTCGTGGGCGATGCGGCCGAGCACGCCGAAGCCGCTGGAGCGCAGCATCGCCTCGACGCAGGCGTGGTTCGGCGCCCACCAGTTGGTGGGGTCGCGGCGCAGGCGCTTCTCGATGAAGGCCATCACCGGCCAGCCCGGATCCTGCATGCGCGCGCGCTCGTCGAGGCCAAGGTCCTCGGGCACCATGGCGACCTGGTCGCCGGGCATGGTCATGGTCTGCATCACCATCAGCCGGCGTGTCCTGCGGCGCACGATGTCGAGGGCCAGCAGCGGATGGCGCAGGTGGTAGAGGACGCCCATGAACCAGACGAGGTCGTACTCGCCGGGTTCGCGGACGAGATCGTAGATCTGCATCTGTCGGAACCGCACCCGATGTTGGAGGCCGAGCCTGCCGGCCGCCCAGCGCGCCTGCGCCAGGTAGTGCGGATCGACGTCGATGGCGGTGACGTCGGCACCGCGCCGGGCCAGCTCGAAGGTGTAGAAGCCGGCATTGCAGCCGATGTCGAGCACCTTCCAGCCATCGAGGTCGTGCGGCACGTGCGGCGCGATTTCCTGCCACTTGAAGGCGGGGAAATCGCCCAGCGGATGCGCCGGTGCGGTCTGGATGCCGCCGGGCAGGTGCAGGTTGTGGAACCAGGGACCGAGCGAGGCGATCTCGGCCTCGATCACGGGAAGTTCCGTTGCCGCGAGCGCGGCCATCATTCGCGCTCGATGAACTTGAAGAAGCGGCTCTCCTCGCCGTCCGCGGTGTGCTCCTGGTAGAGGAAGGCGAGATTCGCCTCCTCGAACGTCTCGAAGAAGTCGTCCCAGGAGACTTCTTCCAGATCTTCCTCGTCGCGGAACAGGATGCGCAGCATGCCCTGGTGCGGGCCGCGCCCTTCGGTGTCCCGGACCATGGCCGGGCGGCCGTCGCGCTGCTCCACCCACTTGCGGATCGCGTCGTGGTCGGTGGTGGTGTTGGCGGAATGGTTTGCCATCAGGAGGCCCTCCATGCGGGAATGGCGGTACGTTGCGTGGCGCTGCGCTCGACGTATTGCTCGAGCGTCTCGACACGATGGTCGGCGGTGTGTTCGGCGAGCACGCGCCGGCGCGCGGCGGCGCCGATGGCGCGGCGGCGGGCATCCGGCAGGTCGCGGAGACAATCGAGCACGTCTCCGGGTTCGCGTGCGATCAGGATCTCGCTGCCGGGCGCGAGGATGCGGTCGAGGCCCGGCCAGGCATCGGAAATGATCGGCGTGCCGCAGGCGGCGGCCTCGAACAGGCGCACGCTCGGCGACCAGCCGGCCGCAACCATGTCGGCGCGGGTCAGGTTGAGGGTGAAGCGCTGCGCGTTGTAGAAGTGCGCGTGCGCGGCTGGCGCGACGTGCTCGCGGCGTTCCACGTTGTCCGGCCAGTCGATCTCCGCCGGATACTGCGGCCCGGCGACCACGAAGCGCCCTTCCCCGAAGGCGCGCGCCGGCGCCATCAGCAGGCGCTCCAGGCCGGGTTGGCGGTCGGCGCTGTAGGTCCCCATGTAGCCGAGGTCGAACGCCTGCTCCGCATCCGGATCGGGATGGTAGCGCTCGGGATCCACGGCGCAGTAGAAGGGCAGCGCGTGCGCGCCGTAGCGTTGGCGCAGCGTTTCCAGCAGCGGGCCACCGGTAAAGGAGAGATAGAGGTCGTAGCCCGGGATCAGGCTGGCATGCAGGTACTCGCAATCGTCGCGTTCCAGGCGGGCGAGGGTCACCGGCGTGTCGATGTCGTAGAACGCGGTGACGCCGCGCGCGACGCCCTGCACCCAGTCGCCGACGGCGATGCCTTCGGGCACGTAGGAGCCGACGATCACCAGGTCGGCCGCGGCGACCTCGTCGGCGTGCACGTCGCACAGTTCCTCGATGCTGCCGTAGAGCGCAGTCGAGCCGGCGAGGTCGCCCGGCATGTCGTCGTTGTCGGCATACCAGGGCACGTCCCGCTCGAGGAAACGCACGCGGTGCCCGGCGCGGAGCATGGCGCGCAGCAGCGCCCGGTAGGTGGTCGCGTGGCCGTTGCCCCAGGACGATCGCAGCGACAGCCCGAGGATCACGACATCGAGGGGATTGGAGCGCGTCATGCCGCCGCCTCGAGGCGGCCTTCGAGCACCTGCTCGAACTTGACCGCGCGTTGCGCGTAGGTGTGCTGATCGAGCATGCGCAGGCGCGCACGCTCGCCGATGGCGCGCGCGGTGGCGGCATCGGTGTGCGTGACATGCCCGGCGACCTCGGCGCCATCCTTGGCGACCAGCACTTCCGTCCCGGGTTCGAGGAACGCCTCGATGCCGTCCCAGGCGTCGACGATGAGGCAGGCGCCGGCGCCGGCGGCCTCGAACACCCGCGTCGGCGGCGACCAGCCGAAACGCGCCATGCTGTCGCGGTTGATGTTGAGCACCATGCGCGCGCTGCAGTTGAAGGCGTTGTGGTCGGCGGTGGGCACGTGGCCGAGGCGGCGCACGTTGACCGGCACGCCCTCGTCCCAGCCGGCACCGCCGAGCATGAAGCCGGCCCCGGGCAGGCGCCGCGCGGCCTCGAAGAAGAACTGGTCGACCCTGGCTTCGCGATCCGGCAGGCGGTTGCCGAGGAAGCCGAGGTCGGCCGCGAAGCGGGGTTCGGGCGGCACCGGATAGTGCGTGGCCGGATCGAGCGCGTTGTAGATCGGCACGCAGTCGACCGCGCCGATCGCCCGGTAGGCATCGATCACCCGCGGGCCGCCGCCGTAGGTGAGCACCAGGTCGTAGCGCGGCACCAAGGCGTGGAAGGGATCGCCCGGGTCGGCGGCCAGGCGCTCCAGCGTGGCCGGGGCGTCGACGTCCCAGAACAGCACCGAGCGCCGCGTGGACCTCAGGCGCAGCACCTCGCGTTCGAGGAACGCATCGAGCACGCCGACGCCGCTGGCCTTGACCACGACGTCCGCGCGCCAGGCCTGTTCCAGCATGCGCGAGGCGTCGGCCTCGGTCGGTGCGTACACCTCCACCTCGCACCAGGGCGGGACTTCGATGTCCTTGTGCTGCTGGCGCTCGAAGGCGTCGGGCTCGTAGAAGGTGATGCGGTGCCCGCGCCGGTGCAGCGCATGGATGATGCCGCGGTAATAGGTCGCCGCGCCGTTCCAGTACGAGGACAGCAGGCTGGAGCCGAAGAAGGCAATGCGCATCGGTTCAGGCATCGAGGACAACTCCATGGGTCGGTTCGGTCGCGCCGCCGGCGGCGCCGCCGGTCGATGCGTGCCGGGCTGCAGGCGTGCCGCTGCGGAGGGTGGCGAGGATGGCCAGCAACTCGTCCACCCGGTGCGCGCAGGTGTGGCGCGCGCGGATGGTGGCGAGTCCATGCCGGGCGAGCTCGGCGGCGAGATCCGGCTCGCCGAGGATGCTGCGGAGCTTGTCGCGCATGTCCTCGCCGTTCCCGGCGACGAGGTAATCGCGGCCGGGCGAGAAGAGGTTCTCGTCGTCGTGCCAGGGGGCGCTTGCCAGCGGGATGCCGCAGGCGAGCGCCTCGAACACGCGGATGGTCGGAATGCCGGGCAAGGCCTCGACATAGGGGCCGCGCGGCACGTGCACGGTCACGCGGTGGCGGGCGAAGGCTTCCGGCACCTGGTGGTTGGCGATCCAGCCGTGATGGCGGATGCCGGCCAGGGCCAGCGCCTCGAGCGCATCGCCCGGATAGCGCACGCCATGGAGATCGGCGTCGAGGCCGAGCGCCGCCACCGGCTCGATGAGGTATTCGCGCAGTTCGCGCGCGCGCTCGCCGTCGCCCCAGTTGCCGATCCAGACCAGGTCGTGCTCGCGCGGGATTTCCGGTCGCGGACGGAACAGGCGCGTGTCGGCCGCCTCATGCCAGGTCCACACCCGTTCGCTCCATCCGTTCTCGATGTAGCGGCGCCGGATCGCCTCGCCGAAGGCCAGGGTGCCGTCGTAGTCGCGCAGCGCGTAGCGCCGCATCTCCTCGGGAGCGGTGACCGAGCGGTGGTGCGTGTCGTGGAAGAGGAGCACCTGTCCCGCCGCGCCGCGGTGGGCGCGACCGACCTCGGCGACGAGTTCGGGCGTGTTCCATTCGTGCACGATGACCACGTCCGCGCCGTCCAGCACCGGTTCCAGTTCCAGCGCGTGCGGGTCGTAGCAATGGCTGCGCAGCCGCGGGAAGGCGGCGTGGAAGGCCTCCACGGCCGCCCCGCCCTGGTCGGCCACCAGGTTCTGCCGGCTCCAGCTGTCGGTCGGCTCGTAGACCTCGACCTGGTGGCCGCGGGCCATCAGCTCGGTGACCACGCCGCGCAGGAAATGCGCGTTGCCGTGGTTCCAGTCCGAGACCAGCGAGTGATAGAAGAGCACGAACTTCATGGCAGGACTTCCATCGGCTGCCCGCGCTCGCTGGCGCGGGCGGGCGCGAGCCCGGCGTAGGCCTGCAGGTAGGCGTCCACCATCGCCGCGGCGGTGAAGCGCGCGGCACGCCGGCGGGCGGCGGCGGCAAGCCGCGTGCGCTGCATCTCGTCGTCGATCAGGCCTTGCAGGGCATGCTGCAGCGCGTCGTGGTCGTCGGGCGGCACGAACAGCGCCGCACCGTCCCAGTTCTCGCGCAGGCTGGGGATGTCGCCCAGCACCAGCGCGCAGCCGGCCTGGGCGGCTTCCAGGATGGACAGGCCGAACGGCTCGTAGCGCGCCGGCAAGGCATAGATCGCGGCGCGGGCGCGGTGGCGGCCGAGTTCCGCCGGCGCCAGCATGCCGGGCAGGGTCACGTTGCGGAGATTGACCGGGTGGCCATCGGGCGACTCGGTCGGCCCGGCGACCCAGACCGGCCAGGACAGCCGCGGCGCGATCGCCGCCAGCGCGCCGAGGTTCTTGGCCTCGTCCCAGATCCGGCCGGCGGCGAGGATCATGGCCTTGCGCGTGCGCGCCACCCGCGCGGGGGCGCTGCTGCCGTTGGCAATTACGCGCGCCGGCGGCAGCGGGCCGTAGTGCTGGCGGATGTTGGCAAGCAGGGCGTGGCTCGGCGCGACCAGAAGGTCGGACGCGGCGATGCTGCGCCGCACCTCCGCGGCGTAGCGCGACCAGCCTGCCGGCGCCGGGCAGCCGTGCACGGCATGCCACCAGGACAGCACGCAGGAATGGGCGACGGTGAGCACGGGCGCGCGCCATGGCAGCGCGCCCTGCCCCAGGTCGTTGAGATGGACGATGTCCGGCCGGGTCTCCTCGGCGAGGCGCATCAGCCACTCGCCGGCGGCTTCGAGATCGGCCCAGGGCTCGTCCATCCAGATCAGTCGCCAACTGGAGGGGTGCAGTTCCAGTCCCGGAATGGCCGCGGCGGCGCGGCGCTGGCTGGCGTCGGGCAAGCGTCCGAGACTGGCGAGCACCACCTCGGTGCCCTGTGCCGCGAGGCCGCGGCAGAGTTCCAGCGCATAGGTCCAGACGCCGCCCACGGTGTCCGCTGTCATCAGGACGCGCTGCGGCGTGGCGCGCCGGAGCGCGTCGGGCGTCAACGAGGGGGCGAGGTCAGCGGCCATAGATCGCATCCACCACGCGCGCGGTATCGACCAGGCATTCCGCTTGCGCATCGAAGCCCGTGCCGGCGGCGAGGCGTTCGGCCCAGCGCACCAGGGCCCGCCCGCCCCAGGCGTCGGGCGGGGCTGCAAGGCGCCCGCTGCGCGTGCCCTCGAAGCGGTCCAGGGTGAAGTCGTAGAAGGAGCCATTGACGTTGCGCAGCGCCGCGCCGCCGCGGGTGCCGTAGAACGCCGCTTCGATCACCGCATCGCGGCCGGCCGGCAGGCGCCACGAGCAGGCCAGGCGTACGCTGGTGCCGGCGTCGCTCCGCCACTGCGCGGTGGCATAGTCCTCGACCGTGGCGGGCGGCGCGCCGAGCGCGCGGCCGTTGGCCTCCAGCTGCGCGGACAGCGCGTGGCAGCCGCTGGCGCCGCCGAGCCAGGTGGCGAGATCGACGAGGTGGATGCCAAGATCCATCACGCAGCCGCCGCCGGACTGGCTGATGTCGTTGAACCAGGGCTTGTCCGGCCCGTAGGCGTTGTGGAAGACGAGATCGATGGCGTACAGCGAGCCCAGCTCGCCGGCGCCGATCAGCTCGCGCAGGCGCTCCATGCCGGCGAGGTGGCGGTAGCTGAAGTCGACGTCAAGCAGCCGGTCGGCCCTGCGCGCCGCCCCCACCACTGCCTCCGCCTCGGCCGCGGTGCGGGCCAGCGGCTTCTGGCAGAACACGGCCAGGCCACGTTCCAGCGCGGCGATCGCCTGCTGCGCGTGCGCGCCGCTCGGCGTGGCGATCACCACGCCGTCCAGGCCGGCGGCGCACAACTCGTCGAACCCCCCGGTGCACACGGCTTCGGGCGCATCGGCGAGCGCCGCCGCGCAGGCCTCGCCGCTCGGGTCGAGGAGCGCCGCCACCTCGGCAACGCCGCTGGCGCGCAGCACCTGCATGCGCTGGCGGCCGATCCAGCCGAGGCCGATGAAGCCCAGCCGGGGGCGTGCGGGCTCGGACTGCAGTTGCGCATTCATGCCGCCACCATCGCCTTGAGGAATCCGCGCGGCCGTTCCCGCATCGCCTCGAAGGCGGTGCCGAGGGCATGCAGCGGATAGGTGTGGGTGAGCAGCGGCCAGGGGTCGAGGCGCCCTTCCACCACCGCCGCCATCGCGTCGCGCAGGCCCTGTACCGCCACCGCCGGATCGCGCTCGTGGGCGTTGATGACGTCCAGGCCGCGCCAGTTCCATTGCTGCATGTCGACCTGGCGCGGACCATCCTGGTGGTAGCCGGCGATGACCAGGCGGCCGCCTTCGCTGGTGAGCGCGCTGGCGAGGTCGAGCGTCACCTGCTCGCCCGCCGCCTCGATCACGCAGTCGAAGCCCTTGCCGCCGGTGAGCTCGCGCGCGCTGGCGACGCCGTCGCTGTCGGTGGCGAAGGCGGCGCGTGCACCGCAGTCGAGCGCGACTTCGCGCGCGTACTCGCGCCGCGCCAGGGCCACCACGCTGGCGCCGGCGCGGGAGGCGAGCTGCAGCACCAGCGCGCCGATGAAGCCGGTGCCGACCATCGCCACCGTCTCGCCGCTGCGGATGCGGCAGCGGCGGAACACGTTCATGGCGCAGCCGAGCGGCTCGCCGGGCACCGGGCGGCCGACCAGCGCGGCCGGGATGTGCGCCACGGCCGCCGGCTTGGCGACGTCGTATTCGGCGTAGGCGCGGGTGGAGAGGAGCGCCACGCGCTCGCCGACGCGGACGTCGTCGACTAGGTCGCCGATGGCGACCACTTCACCCCAGCCCTCATGCCCCGGCGCACCGGGCACGAGCGGATAGTCGAACCAGGGCTTGCCGCTCCATACCGGCAGGTTGGACGCACACACGCCGCAGCCTTCCAGGCGCACGCAGACCTCGTCGCGGGCCGGCACCGGGCGCGCGACTTCCTGCAATTCCACGCGGCCATCGCCGCAGAATACCGCTGCCCGCATCGTGCTCATGCGACGCACACCCCGTTTGGCGCGCGGGCCGTGCGCTGCCTGCGATCGGCGGCGAGCCAGTCGTGCAGGCGTCTCACGCCTTCCCCGACATCGACGCGCGCACGCCACCCGGTGGCGGCCTCGAAGCCGCGGGTATCGGAGACGTACCAGCGCTGGTCGCCGACCCGCCAATCGGAAAAGCCCACCTCCGGCGCGCGCGCCTCGAGGTGGCCGATGCGCTCGACCAGTTCCAGCAGGCTGGTGGTGTGGGGCGGTCCGCCACCCATGTTGAAGGCGTGGCCACGCAGCACGTCCATGCGCTGCTGGCAGAGCTGCATCGCATCCAGCAGGTCGTCGACGTAGAGGATGTCGCGCACCTGGCGGCCGTCGCCGTAGAGGGTGATCGGCTCGCCACGCATGGCGCGGATCAGGAAGTGCGCGACCCAGCCCTGGTCCTCGTTGCCGCACTGGTGCGGGCCGTAGATGCAGCTCATGCGCAGCACGACGGCGGGAATGCCGTAGCTGCGCGTGTAGTCCAGGATGTACTGGTCGGCGCCGCCCTTGGAGCAGCCATAGGGACTGTGGAAGGCCAGCGGGCGGGATTCGCCGATGCCGCGCGCATGCAGCAGGGCATCGGCTGGCCGGTAGCGCGAACCAGCCTGCTCCAGGTGGATGTCATCGAGCGCGCCATAGACCTTGTTGGTGGACGTGAACACCAGGCCCGGCGGATGCGGCTGGGCGCGGATCGCTTCGAGCAGGTTCAGCGTGCCGCGCAGGTTCACCTCGAAATCCTCGACCGGATCGACGAGGCTGGTGGTGACGGCCACCTGGGCGGCGAAATGGAACACCTCGCTGCTGCCCGCGACGGCCTGGGCGAGTTGCTCCGGGTCGCGCGTGTCGCCCTCGACCAGCACCAGGCGCTCGCCGAACTCGGTGCGCAGCCAGTCGATGTTGCGCTCGACGCCAGGGCGCGACAGGTTGTCGTAGACCACCACCTGCCGCCCCTCGGCGAGCAGGCGCGCGGCGAGGTTGGTGCCGATGAAGCCGGCGCCGCCGGTGATCAGCACCCGGCCCGGGATGAGTGGCGGCTGGGGATGCAGCGCGGTCACAGGCTGAGCCCCCGCCGCGCCAGCTCCTCGCCGGCGGCTTCGACGCGGTCGCTGGCATCCTGGCCGGCCAGCCATTCGGCGAGTTCGGCCAAGCCCTCGGCGAAACCGACCTCAGGCGTGTAGCCGATCAGTTCGTGGGCCAGCGAGATGTCCGCGAAACAATGGCGGATGTCGCCCTGGCGGAACTTGCGTGTGATCGTCGGCGGCAGATCCCCGATGCCGAGCACCGCGGCCATCTCGCGGGCGACCTCGCTGATGGTGACCGAGCGGCCGCTGCCGATGTTCATGACCCGGCCCGAGATGCCATGCGTCTCCAGCGAAAGTCGGCAGGCGCGGGCGACGTCGCGCACGTTGACGAAATCGCGCCGCTGTTCGCCATCCTCGAAGATGAGCGGCGCGCGCCGGTTGAGGTAGCGCGAGGCGAAGATCGCCAGCACCCCGGTGTAGGGATTGGACAGCGCCTGGCGGGTGCCATAGATGTTGAAGAAGCGCAGCGCCACCGTCGGAATGCCGTAGGCGTGGCCGACGATCAGCGACAGGCGTTCCTGGTCGAGCTTGGAGAGGGCGTACACCGAAGTCGGCGCCGGAGCGCGCGCCTCGCAGGTCGCGATGGGGTTCAGCATGCCGCCATCGGCACCGCGCAGCTCGAAATCGCCGTGGCGGAGCTGGGCCGGCGTGCGCGCCGGCGGCGTGACCTCGCGACCGCCGGCGTCGACGCAGGCGCCCTCGCCGTAGATGCTCATGCTGGAAGCGACCAGCAGGCGCTTCACCGGCGCGGCCGACAGCGCCTCCAGCAGCACGGCGGTGCCGCGGTTGTTGACGTCGGTGTAGCGCTCGATCTCGTACATGCTCTGGCCGACGCCAACCGCGGCGGCGAAATGGACGACCGCGTCCACCCCGCGCAGCGCGCGCGCCACCGCGGCGCGGTCGCGCACGTCGCCGCGGACGAGTTCGGCCTCGCCGTTGAGGTACTCGGGGCGCGCGATGGAGTCGCCATGCACCTGCGAGTCGAGGTTGTCGAGCACGCGCACGCGGTAGCCGTGCGCGAGCAGTTCGTCGGCCAGGTGCGAGCCGACGAAGCCGGCGCCGCCGGTGATCAGCACCGTGCCGGAAAGGACGCCGTCATGCACGGACACTGGCCACCTCCTGCACTGCCGCCGCGGGTTCATCGCCGAGCACTTCGGAGAACCAGGCGATGGTGCGCGCCAGGCCCTGCTCCAGCGACACACGCGGCGACCAGCCCAGGGTGGCGCGCGCCAGCGTGATGTCCGGGCAGCGGCGGGTCGGGTCGTCCACCGGCATCGGTCGATGCACGAGGCGCGAGCGGGAGCCGGTGAGGCGGATCACCCGCTCGGCGAGCTCGCGCATGGTGACCTCGATCGGGTTGCCGAGGTTGACCGGCCCGGTGAACTCCGGCGGGCTCGCCATCAGCTGCATGAAGCCCTCGATCAGGTCGTCCACGTAGCAGAAGGCGCGAGTCTGGCTGCCGTCGCCGTGCAAGGTCAGCGGCTCGCCACGGAGCGCCTGCACGATGAAGTTGGAGACCACGCGACCATCGTCGAGCTGCATCTGCGGCCCGTAGGTGTTGAAGATGCGCGCGACCTTGACCTCGATGCCATGCAGGCGGTGGTAGTCGAAGAACAGGGCCTCCGCGCAGCGCTTGCCCTCGTCGTAGCAGGCGCGGGGCCCAACCGGATTCACCGCGCCGCGGTAGCTTTCGCGCTGCGGATGCACCGCGGGCTCGCCGTAGACCTCGCTGGTCGACGCCTGGAAGATGCGGGCGCCGTTCCGGCGTGCCTCGTGGAGCAGGTTCACCGCGCCTTCGGTGCAGGTGCGCACCGTCTTCTCCGGATCGCGCTGATAATGCCGCGGCGATGCGCAGCAGGCGAGATTGAAGATCCAGTCGGCGTCGATCTGCAGCGGATCGACGACGTCGTGGCGCTTGAAGCTGAAGGATGGATGGCTGCGCAGACGCTCCAGATTGCGCAACCTGCCGGTGACCAGGTTGTCGAGTGCGACCACTTCCATGCCTTCGGCAAGCAACCGGGCACACAAGTGGCTGCCGAGAAAGCCGGCACCGCCTGTAACGACGGCCCGCCTTCCGGCACCGCTGATCCTTTTGTTCACGTTCGGCATCCTCCTCTGCTCTGCTGGTTCGGGGTTCCAGCGCCTTGGCGAGGTACAAACAGCAAGAACTGTGCCCGGGAGCGAACGCGCGTCGCGTGGGCGGTTCACGGCATTGCATGCTCCGCCCCGGAGCGGCAAATCCCTTGTAGCTGTCAGGTCCGCCTGGCCACCCCTGCCCCGCGCCCGGCGTCCGTCGAAGCGCTCCGCGGCGGGCGGGAAGCTTTTTGTTCGCGCGTGAAACTTTGACCGACCCGCTTGCGAAGCCTGCGGCGCTCGCGCACACGGAGGTAGCGCAGCAGCGCGCGCTCATGACGATCGAGCCCGGCACGGCCGCGGGTGACGCTGCCCATCAGGCGGCAGAGTTCGCCGCCCGGGTCGCTCGCGGCCTCGATCAGCGCCGGATGCACGTAGGCCCGCCGGCACACCGTCGGCGTATTGCCAAGCGAATCCGCCGCGACCGCGATGGCGGCCTTGAGGTCCGGCACCGCTTCGGCCGCGCCACCGCACAGTTCGCGGGCGACGATGACGCTCGCCGCCCAGGTACGGAAATCCTTGGCGGTGAAGTCGCCCTGCATGATTTCGCGCAGGTGGTCGTTGACGTCGCCCGAGGTCAGCGCATGCACTTCGCCGTCTTCCACGTACTGGAATAGGTGCTGGCCCGGCAATTCGTGGCAGCGTCGCAGCACTGCGGCGACGCGGCGGTCTTCCAGCGCCACCTCATGCTCGCGTCCGGACTTGCCGCGGAACAGCAGGCGTATCTCGTCCCCGCGCACGCGCGCATGGCGGTTGCGCAGGGTGCTGAGACCAAAGGAGGCGTTGTCGCGGGCATATTCCTCGTTGCCGACGCGCACGAAGGTGCGGTCGAGCAGGCGCAGCAGCGCGGCGAGCACGCGCTCGCGCGTCGCCCCGCGGCGGCGCAGGTCGCGGGCGATGCGCCGGCGCAGCTTGGGCAGGCGCTCGGCGAACTCGATGGTGCGCGAGAACTTGGTCGCGTCGCGCGCCTCGCGCCACTCGGGGTGGTAGCGGTACTGCTTGCGCCCGCGTGCATCGCGTCCGGTGGCCTGCAGGTGGCCGTTGGCGCTGCGGCAGATCCAGACATCCGTGTACGCCGGCGGGATGGCGAGCGAGCGGATGCGCGCGAGCTCGTCCTCGTCCTCGATCGGCTGGCCTTCGAGGTCGACGTAGACGAAGGCATCGCCCGTGCGCCTGCGGCTGAAACCTGGTTCCGAGTCGGAAACGTGGCGCAGCCGCATGGAGGTCGCCTAGCCGCCTGCCGGGTTCCGCCGGCGCGCCGGCGGGCATTCCTGCCCGAGCGCCGCACGCGAGCACCTCGCAGCGGGGCGCGCAGGACGATGCCGGCTGCCGGGCCCGCCCAAGCGCCGCGGCCTCAATGCGGGACGGCGACGCCGCGCAGCAGGGCGTCGCGGCTCTGCCCGTCGGCGTTGTGGGTGATGTTGCTAAGTGCCACCACGCCGACGATGCGCTTGTCGCGGTTCACCACCGGCAGGCGCCGCACGCCCAATTCAGCCATGTTCCTGGCGACCTCGCCGACCTCCTGGTCGTCGTAGCAGTACTTGATGCTGCCGGTCATCACCTCGCTCACCGGGGTATCGCTGCCGAGGCCCTTCGCCACCGCCCGGAGCACGATGTCCCGGTCGGTGACCATGCCGATCAGCTTCTCGTCGTCGCCGACCGGCAGGCTGCCGACGTCCGCCTCGGCCATGCGCCGGGCGGCTTCGGCGATGGTCTGGTCCGGGCGCGTGATGCATACGTCCGGCGTCATCACTTCATTGATTTGCACGTTCTCCTCCTGATGCCTTGAAGATGCGATCGTGCCGGTGCTGCACAAGCCGTGCCGGGAAGCGCTGGCGATCGTCGCGCCACGGCTCCGTGCAAATTTTTCCTGATCGGGAGCAAACGTTCGCCTGCGCAGATGGCGCAGGGGCAGGCCTGGAACCGCCGCGGCGGTGTGGCGCGCAACTTGCTTAAAATAAGGAGACAATGCGTGAAGCCACGCGGTGCAAGCCTGCACGCGAGTGGAAAGATCAACAAATGCTTCACAATCGGGGCCGGGATTCGCGCCATCATCGACGCTTCCCTGCCGCCCGCCACCGGGCGCGAGGATTGGCACGCGCCGGTGGATTCCAGGAAAGGTAAGTGCGCTATGGCCGAGAGTGCGGGAACCGGCAACGTCCTGCTCGTCGACGACAACACCGATTTCCAGCGGATGATGGCGGAGGTCGCGTCCCGGCATGCCTGCCGGCTGACGGCCGCCGGCTCGCTGCGCGAGGGGCGCCGGTTCGCCAGCCAGCATGAATTCGACCTGCTGCTGGTCGATCTCGGCCTCCCGGACGGAAACGGGCTGGAGCTGATCGAGGAGGTCGACCTCGCCGCGCACGGCCAGCTTGCGATCATCACCGGATCGCCATCGTTCGAGACGGCGGTGCGCGCGGTTCGCGCGCCGGTGGCCGAGTACCTCGTCAAGCCGGTGCCGGTGGCGACGCTGGCGCGCCTGATGGAGGCGGCACACGACCGCGCGGTGGCGCGCAACCTGCCTTCGGGCCTGCGCGGCATGATCGGCCGCAGCGAGGCGATGCGGCGCGTGTTCGAACAGGTGCAGAAGGTCGCCCCGCTCGACGCCTGCGTGTTCCTCAATGGCGAAAGCGGCACCGGCAAGGAACTGGTGGCCAACGCCATCCATGACCTGAGTGGCCGCTCCGGACGGTTCGTCGCCATCAACTGCGGGGCGATCGCCGGCGAACTGCTGAGCAGCCAGTTGTTCGGCCATGAAAAGGGCTCGTTCACCGGCGCGGTGCAGGCGCATGCCGGCTTCTTCGAGCAGGCCGAGGGCGGCACCCTGTTCCTCGACGAGGTCACCGAGATGCCAGCCGCGCTTCAGGTCTACCTGCTCCGGGTGCTGGAAACCCGTACCCTGACGCGCGTCGGCGGCTCGCGCGAGATCACCGTGGACGTGCGCATCGTCGCCGCCTGCAACCGCGACCCGCAGCAGGCAATGGACGAGGGCAAGCTTCGCGCCGACCTCTATTACCGCCTGGCCGAGTTCCCGATCGGCATCCCGGCGCTGCGCGAGCGGCGCGAGGACATCCCGCCGCTCGCCCAGCACTTCCTGGATCGCCTCAACCGGCGCTACGGAACGGCGCGCAGCTTCGATGCCGCGGCCCTGCGGCGCCTTTCCGAGCGCAACTGGCCGGGCAACGTGCGCGAGCTCCGCCACGCCGTGCAGCGCTACTACATCCTCTCCGACTCGGGCGCGATCTCGGTGGGACCGGAGGCGGCACCCCGCGCCATCGAGGAAAACGACGGCTCGATCCGGTTCTCGGTGGGCATGACCTTCGAGGACATCGAGCGCGAGATGCTGCTGAAGACGCTCGCGTCCTGCAACAACAACAAACGCCAGGCGGCGCGCTCGCTGGGGATCACCGCGAAGACGGTCTACAACCGATTGCTGCGCTACCGCTCGCAGGGCCTGATCGGCGAGGACCTGGTCGGCGCCGCGCCCGACGAGCGCGAGGCCGACTGAGGCGACCCGCAGCGAGGCGAGCCGCAGCACGGTCCGCGCCGGAGCAGGGACGCCTTTCCACCGGCGGCACGCGTGCCTCAGGCCGTGGCTGCGTCCGGCAACGGGAACGAGAGCTGGACACGGGTCCCCTGCCCCTCGCCGCTCTCCAGCAGCACCGTGCCACCTGCCCGCCGCATCGTGTCGCGCACCTGCGCCAGGCCGAGGCCGGGGGCACCGCGGGTGGTGAAGAAGAGCTCGAAGGCGCGCATGCGTACCTCTTCCGGCATGCCCTCGCCGTCATCACTGGCGCTGAGGACCAGCCGGCCGGTTCCGGCAGCCGATCCGGCGCGCACAGCCTCGTTGCGCGTCTCGATCAGGAGTGTCCCGCCCTCGCCGCCCGCGGCATGCGCATTCTTCGCGATGTGCAGGAGCGCGCGGCACAGGAACGAGGCGTCGCACTGCACGACCGCGTCGTCCGCTTCGAGCCGGTATTCCAGCCCGAGAGGGGAGATCGCCGCTTCGAGTGCATCGCGGCAGCCGTCGAGCAGCGCGTGCATGTCGACCCTCTGCGAATCCACGCAGGCGCGAGCCGCACGCGACATCGCGTCGGTCAATTCACGCTGGCGCGCCAGCGTGTCGATGGTGCCGGACAGGAGCGCGTGGCTCCGGCCGTCGGCACTCTCCGTGGCGAGCTCCACGCCGACCATGGCCGTCGCCAACAGGTTGTTGAAGTCATGGGCGAGTTGCCCGACCAGCTGGCCGAGCGTCTCGATCTGCAGGGCGGTCGCGCGGTCGGCCGTGGACACGCTGGTATCAAACAGTGTAGCCATCATCGAATCTGGAATCGGTTGCTGCTTCGTCTCGGCGCGTGGCTCCGCAGGGCGGGCGCCACGACTGCCGGTCAGGTTTCCTCAAGGGAGTGGTCGAGCGGGAAAGCGCCCGGCGCGTCCTGCTCACGGCGACGCCGGCCTGAGCACGGCGTATGTCGCAGTCGTCACGTGGCTGCGTATCGGAGTGAGTCTCCCGCGAGCGTACATCGCCGGCAAGGGTTTCCCCATGCCGGACCGGAAGGAATTCCGCGGGGCTGCGCGGTGCGCCGACACGCGCCGACATCGCTTCCTCGTGGTGGCGGTCAGTCGAGCATGCCGCAACGCACCCGCTCGCGGCGCAGCTCGGTGAGATCCTCCACCATGTCGGTGAGGCTCACGCACATGTTGTAGATGCCCACGATGGAATACGCCGACACCGCGGCATCGGGCGCATCGACGTGGATCTGCGCGTCGGCATCCACCCATACCAGCACCGGCCCCTCCAGCGTACTGTCGAAGATCCGACCCGCCACACCGGCGAGGTCATCATGAATGGACCCCAGCGGGCGGCTCTTCGTGGAACGGGAACTGCGTGCCGGCATCAGGCCGGAAGGTGACGCGGTCGCGGCGGCGTGCATGTCCATGGTCGCTCGATGGTTGCCAGGGGAGCCTTGGGCTTGCAGGAGTTGTGCCATCAAGCTGAACCGTTCAGCTTGCTGCTGGACGGCGGGTAAATGTTGCCGACGTCGGCAAGAGTTACACCAGCGCCTCACTCCCGCTTCGGAAAAAACGGACGCCGCCGCTTCTCACGCCGAGTGCGCACATGCTGCGTGCGTGCCGAGCTTCAACTCGGCACTCTTCCATGCCGCACCGTCGGGCAAGAAAACGGCCAGGCAGGAGCCCGGTCCTCCCAGGGAAGGGCACAAGGAGTCCAGAGGGCGTGGCTCCCCTGATGTCTTCGCACGGCCTCAGGCGCGCCCGCGCCGGCTACGAAAAAATCCGCTCAGCATCGCGGCGGCCTCGCCTGCAAGCACGCCCGCGGCGACTTCGATGCGATGGTTGTGGCGGTCGCTCAGCAGGGTGTCGAACACGCTGCCGGCGGCGCCGGTCTTGGGATCGGCCGCCGCGTACACGACCCGGGCGAGGCGCGCGTGGATCAGCGCGCCGGCACACATGACGCAGGGCTCCAAGGTGACGTACAGCGTCGCGCCGGTCAGGCGGTAGTTTCCGATCCGCCGCCCGGCATCGCGCAGTGCATCGATCTCCGCGTGCGCGCTGGCATCGTGGCTGCCGATCATGCGGTTGCGGCCCTCGCCGACAACGGCGCCGTCACGGACGATCACCGCGCCGACCGGTACTTCGCCCTGCGCCTCGGCGGCGCGGGCGAGTTCCAGTGCGTGTCGCATCCAGCGGATGTCCTCGTGCGCCCTTGCACCCTCCGAAATCATGGTCGGTTCTTCATCCGAGCTCATGATCCGCTGGACACCACAAACGTCGGGCAGAACATCAATGGCCCTGCTCACTCCCACTCGATCGTCGCCGGCGGCTTGCCACTGATGTCGTAAACCACGCGAGAAACTTCCCGTATCTCATTGATGATTCGGGATGAAACTCGCCCGAGAAACTCATAAGGGAGGTGCGCCCAGCGTGCGGTCATGAAGTCGATGGTCTCCACGGCGCGAAGCGCGATGACCCACTCGTAGGCGCGGGCGTCGCCGACCACGCCGACGGATTTGACCGGCAGGAAGACGGCGAAGGCCTGGCTGACCTCGTCGTAGAGGTTGGCGCGGCGCAGTTCCTCGATGAAAATGGCGTCGGCGCGCTTCAGGATGTCGGCGTATTCGGCCTTGACCTCGCCGAGGATGCGCACGCCGAGGCCAGGCCCCGGGAAGGGATGGCGGTACACCATCGCCGGCGGCAGGCCGAGTTCCACGCCAATGCGGCGAACCTCGTCCTTGAACAGCTCGCGCAGCGGCTCGACCAGTTTGAGGTTCATCTTCTCCGGCAGGCCGCCGACGTTGTGGTGGCTCTTGATGACGTGCGCCTTGCCGGTGCTGCTGCCGGCCGACTCGATCACGTCGGGGTAGATCGTGCCCTGCGCCAGCCACTTCACGCCTTCGAGCTTCTGCGCCTCCTCGTCGAACACCTCGATGAAGAGGCGGCCGATGACCTTGCGCTTGGCTTCCGGGTCGGTGACGCCGGCGAGGGCCGCGAAGAAGCGCTCGGCGGCATTGACGCGGATCACGTGGACCCCCATGTGCTCGGCCATCGTCGCCATCACCTGCTCGCCCTCCTGCCAGCGCAGCAGGCCGGTGTCGACGAAGACGCAGGTGAGGCGATCGCCGATGGCGCGGTGCAGGAGCGCGGCGACGACCGAGGAATCGACGCCGCCGGAGAGGCCGAGCAGGACGCGGTCCCCGCCCACCTGCGCGCGCACGCGGGCGATCTGGTCCTCGATGATTTCGGCCGCGGTCCAGCGCGTGCGGCAGCCGCAGATGCCGGTCACGAAGCGTTCCAGCAGCGCCCTGCCCTGGCGGGTGTGGGTGACTTCGGGATGGAACTGCACGCCATACCAGCGGCGCGACTCATCGGCCATGGCGGCGACCGGGATGCGCTCGGTGCGGGCGGTGACGGTGAAGCCGGGCGGCGCGCGGGTGACGTGGTCGCCGTGGCTCATCCACACGTCGAGCGCCTGCGCCGGCACGTGGTCGCTGAGGCCGCGCAGGAGCTCGTCCTCGGCCACCACGTCCACGCGCGCATGGCCGTATTCGCGCGCTTCGGCGGCTTCGGTCGCGCCGCCGAGCTGGGCGGCCAGGGTCTGCATGCCGTAGCAGATGCCGAGGATCGGCACGCCGGCCTCGAACACCGCCCGCGGCGCCCGCGGCGCCTGCGCCAGCACGGTCGATTCCGGGCCGCCGGAAAGGATGATGCCTCTAGGCGCGAACGCGGCGATCTCGGCGGGGTCGTGGTCCCAGGCCCAGATCTCGCAGTAAACGCCGATCTCGCGGATGCGCCGGGCGATGAGCTGCGTGTACTGCGCCCCGAAGTCGAGGACCAGGATCTTGTCGTCGTGGATGTTCATGAACGGCCGGGATTGGGGATGGGAAGGCGGGATTCGGAAAAGCGGCGACGCATCAACGCTACCCGGACTGGACGAGTGCCTGTTGCAGCAAGGGATGACGTTCCGCGGCGAAGGGATTGACGATGGTCATGCCGCGCCAGACGAAGCCATCGTGCATGTCTTCGGAGAGCAGCAGGCGACAGTCCGCTTCTGCCGCGGCAGACAGGACCACTGCGTCCCAGGTCGAAAAACCATGGACGACGCAAAGGTCCACGGCGGCGACCAGCATGGAAAAGGAGGTCTCGATGGTCGGCAGGTTGTCGTGCGTCGAGAGAACGACATCGCGCGCCTGCTCCTTTGGCCAGCGTGCCTTGCGCGTCAGGACGTTGAACAGTTCACCGAGCACCTGCACCGGCACGAGCACGCAGTGGCCTGCCAGCGCGTCCAGTACATCCAGCGCGAGGCGCTGGCGAACGGGATCGTTACCGCCGTGCGCGTAAACCAGGACATTGGTATCAACGGCAATCCGCATCATTCGTCGTACAACTCGTCGCGTGTCCAGGGATCGACCTTGAACACGGGACGGGCGCGGAGCTGCGCGTAATAGGCCCTCCTCGCGGCGATGCGTTGCTTCTCCTCGGCGACATCGTCGATGGGCACGATCTTCGCCACCGGCCGACCATGGGAAGTCACCACATAGGTGGTGCCCTCCTCGCGCACGCCGCGCAGCACCTGCGAGAACTTCCGGTTGGCGTCGGCTGCGGAGATGGACTCACTCATGATTGGATCCTGCATTGTAGTTCTTTGCACTACTTTCGCATGATGCCGACTTCCAGGCAACCCGGCTTTGCCGAACATCCAATCCCGAATCCCCAATCGCGGCCTTCCTCAATCCAGACGGTAGTTCGGCGCTTCCTTGGTGATGGTCACGTCGTGCACGTGCGACTCGCGCATGCCTGCGTTGGTCACGCGCACGAACTGGGGTCTGGTGCGCATCTCCTCGATCGTCGCGCAGCCGGCGTAGCCCATCGCGGCGCGCAGGCCACCGGAAAGCTGGTGCACGATGCTGCGCAGCGGCCCGCGGTAGGGGACGCGGCCCTCGATGCCCTCCGGCACCAGCTTGTCGGCGTCCGCCTCGTCTTGGAAATAACGATCCTTGGAGCCCTTCTCCATCGCGCCCAAGGATCCCATTCCACGGTAACTCTTGTAACTACGTCCTTGATAAAGCTCAACTTCACCGGGGCCTTCCTCGGTGCCGGCGAACATGCCGCCGATCATCACGCAGTCGGCGCCGGCGACGATGGCCTTGGCGATGTCGCCCGAATAGCGGATGCCGCCGTCGGCGATGAGGCCGACTTCGCTGCCACGGATCGCTTCGGCCACCATGTCGATTGCGGTGATCTGCGGCACGCCGACACCGGCGACGATGCGCGTGGTGCAGATGGAACCGGGACCGACACCCACCTTGACGGCGTCGACGCCCGCGTCGACCAGCGCGCGCGCGGCGTCGCCGGTGACGATGTTGCCGGCAACCAGCGACACCTCCGGGAAGTTCTTGCGCACCCAGCGCACGCGTTCGACCACGCCCTGCGAATGGCCATGGGCGGTATCCACCACCAGCACGTCCACGCCGGCCTCGACCAGCGCGGCGACGCGCTGCTCGGTATCGCCGCCCACGCCGACCGCCGCGCCCACGCGCAGCTGTTCGTGCTCGTCCTTGCAGGAATCGGGGTTGTCGCGCGCCTTCTGGATGTCCTTGACGGTGATGAGGCCGCGCAGGCGGAACTCGTCGTCCACCACCAGCACCTTCTCGATGCGGAACCTGTGCAGCAGCGCCAGCACTTCATCGTCGCTCGCGCCCTCCTTCACCGTGACCAGCTTGTCCTTGCGCGTCATCACGTTGCGCACCGGATCGTCGGGCTTCTTCTCGAAGCGCAGGTCCCGATGCGTGACGATGCCGACCAGTTGCTCGCCCTCGACCACCGGCACGCCGGAGATGTTGTTGGCGCGGGTGATCTGCATCACCTCGCGGATCGAGGTGTGCGGTCCGACGGTGAGCGGATCGCGGATGACGCCCGCCTCGAACTTCTTCACCAGGCGCACTTCCGCCGCCTGGCGCTCGACCGTCATGTTCTTGTGGATGATGCCGATGCCGCCGCACTGGGCCATGGTGATGGCGAGTCGCGACTCGGTGACCGTGTCCATCGCCGCCGAGATGATCGGCAGGTTCAGGCGGATCCTGCGGGTGAGGCGGGTGGCGAGGGAGACGTCCCGCGGCAGCACGGCCGAGTGCGCCGGAACCAGCAGGACATCGTCGAAGGTGAGGGCTTCGGTGAGGATTCGCATGCCCTATTTTACAGGGTGGGCGCCCCGCTCGCCACCCGCGCCGTGGCGGCAATCGCTGCAGGAGTCCACCCGGTGGGCGGCCGGCGCGACGTCGATCGTGATGCGCGGGTCGCGCCCGGGTGCCTCCTACATTTCATTGTCTGCCGATCGCAGATTTGCCGCGAGCACCATTGCGGCGGCGGGGTTGCGTTCCTTGGCCGCGCCGATGAAATAGATGAAGGCGTCCCGGGCTTTTGTTGAGCCCTTCGGCACAACACCGACGTGCGGGAGATCGGAGGGATCCGCGCCTCGTGCCCAGATCCGCGCCCGCGCCGCCCATTGGTCCAGCGCTTCCGCGGCGTAGCCTTGCGGAATCGGGGAGACGCTACCCTTCAGCCGCGCATAGATGAAGCCGCCGGTGGCGTCCGCGAAGGAGGGCTGCTTCGGCGAATCGGTGAACACGGTGGCGATGCCGCGACTCCGCGCCAGTTCCAGGTACGCCTCGCACGCGAAGCCGGGATGGCGCACCTCGAGCGCGTGGCGCAGGCGTAGCCCGCCCGTTTGCGAAGGCAGGAGGTCGAGGAAACGCGCGAGGTCATCCGGATCGAAGCGCAGGCCCAGCGGCAGTTGCCAATTGATCGGTCCGAGGCGGTCGCCGAGTTCAGCCAGACCACCGTCGATGAACCCGGCGATGCTGCGTCCCGCATCGGCGAGCCGGTTGCGATCGGTCAGGTAGCGCGGCGCCTTCAGCGCAAAGATGAAGCCTTCCGGCGTCTCGTCGCGCCATTTCGCGTAGATGGCGGGCGCCGGTGCGCGGTAGAAGGTGCTGTTGATCTCGATGGTATCGAGCTGGCGGCTGGCATATTCGAGCTCCCGCCGCTGCGGCCACTTGCGCGGATAGAAGTTGTCGCGCCACGGCGCGTAGTTCCATCCGCCGATGCCGACGCGGATGCTGCCCATCGCGGGCAAGGATTCGTGCGGTTGCGCATTACTCATGGCAAGACTCCCAGCATCGCTGCGCCGGCCATGATGCACGTATCCGCCGCGAGTGCCCACCACCCTCAGCGGCGCCGCTCACCGGTCGACTTCCCCTCACGCGCGCCATCCGGCAACGGCACCCCGACCGGCCAGTAGGCGGTCGATCGCCCGCCGCCACCCGTCGGCCGGCGGCGCCTGGAAGTGGATCTTCTGGCGGCCGATCGGCCCGGATACGACCTGCATCGGGCCATGCGCATCGTCGCGCCACTGCCCCACCCGGATTTCGGAGAGGCCGCTGCGGCCGGTCGGGAACAACGCTGCCTGCACGTCACGGAGGGAGGAATGAGCTCGGGCAATACGCTCCAGGCGGAGCACTGGCCTCCAGGGTTGGCGCAGCGCAGCGGATCACGCCACGCGCGGCACCGTCCAGCCGAACGCCTCCAGCAGCCTGCGCCATTCCGCGTCGAGCGGCGCTTCCAGCCGCACCGCTTCACCCGTCGCGGGATGCACGAAGCCGATCCGCCATGCATGCAGCATCAGCCGGTGCACGCCGAAGTGCTGGCGGATCAGCCGGTTGTGGTCGCCGCGGCCGTGGCTGGTGTCGCCGAGGATGTGGTGCGAGACGTGGTGGAAATGGCGGCGGATCTGCCGGTAGCGGCCCGTTTCCGGGAGGACTTCGAGCAGCGAATAGCGCTGCTGCGGATAGCGCCCGAGCGCGAGCGGGATTTCCGCGGTCGCCAGCCGTCGCCAGCGCGTCAAGGCCGGCTTGGCCTCGCCGCGCAGGCTCGATCCGGTCAGCGGATAGTCGATCGCGCCCTCCTCCGCGGGCCAGCCGCGGACCACCGCGAGGTAGGCCTTTTCCACCGTGCGCGCCATCATCTGCCGGCCGAGCTCGGCAGCGATTTCCGGCGACCGCGCGATGAGCAGCGCGCCACTGGTGGCGCGATCCAGCCGGTGCACGGGATGGAGCGGCCCTTCGACCTCGCGCCGCAGGCGATCGACGAGGTAATCCTCGTCGGCGCCGACCAGGCGGCTGCGATGCACGGCGAGGCCGGCCGGCTTGTCGACAACGAGGAGGTGTTCGTCGAGGTGCAGCCGTTCGAGCGCGTCCACGGACGCGGCAGCAGCGCTCATGGACGGCCCGGCATCGGCGGCAAGGCGAGGCGCATGCCGATCAATCGAAGAAGGTTTCCGCTGCTTCCAGCGTGTTGCCGATCAGCGTCGCCACCGTCATCGGGCCGACGCCGCCCGGCACCGGGGTGATCCAAGAGGCACGCTCGGCGGCCGGTTCGAACTCGACGTCGCCCACTAGCCGACCGTCGTCCAGCCGGTTGATGCCGACGTCGATCACCACCGCGCCCGGCTTGATCCACTCACCCTTGACCAGCCCCGGCTTGCCCGCGGCGACCACCACGATATCCGCGCGCCGCACCTCGCCTTCGAGGTCCGCCGTGAACCTGTGGCAGGCGGTGGTGGTGCAGCCGGCCAGCAGCAGTTCCAAGACCAGTGGGCGCCCGACGTGGTTGGAGACGCCGACCACGACCGCGTCGCGGCCGCGCACCGGCCGGTCGGTGTGCGCCAGCAGCGTCATCACGCCCTTCGGCGTGCAGGGCCGCAAGCCGCGCTGTCGCAGCACCAGCCGGCCGACGTTCTCGGCCTGGAAGCCGTCGACGTCCTTGCGCGCGTCGATGCGGTCGATCAGGGCGGTCGCGTTGATGCCTGGCGGCAGCGGCAGTTGCAGGAGGATGCCGTGCACGTCCGGATCGGCATTGAGGCGATCGATCAGCGCGACCAGCTCGGCCTCGCCGGTGCCGGCCGGCAGGTCATGGTCGAAGGAGCGGAATCCGACCTGCCTGCAGGCGCGCCGCTTGTTCTTCACGTAGACCGAGGAGGCGGGATCGGCGCCGACCAGGATGACGGCGAGTCCCGGCGCGCGCTGGCCGGCGGCGATGCGCGCCCGCACGCGGCTGTCGACGGAATCGAGCAGTTCGGCGGCGATGCGGCGGCCGTCGAGGAGTCGCGCGGTCATGGGGAATCCGGCGTAAAACGGACATTATCCCATGCGAGGCTCGATCGCCTCAAACCCGTGGAGGGTAATGCGCCATGGATCGCGCCCAGGTGCGCTCCTACCGGTCGCCGCGGCGGGCGTTGCGGATCATGCGCGTGCGCCGGCGCTGCTGCCCCTCGGTGAGGACATTGCGCTTGCCGGCGTAGGGATTCTCGCCATCGCGGAACTCGATGCGCACCGGCGTGCCTTCCAGGCGGTAGCGCTTGCGGAAGAAGTTCTCGAGGTAGCGCCGGTAGCTGTCGGCGATGTGTTTGGTGCGCGCGCCGTGGATGATGATCGTCGGCGGGTTGCTGCCGCCCGGATGGGCGAACTTGAGCTTGGGCGTGTGGCCGCGCACGAGCGGCGGCTGATAGGCCTGGTAGGCCGCCTCGACCGCGCGCGTCAGCTCGGAGGAGGTGAATGCGTGGTTGGACGAGGCGTGGGCGCGGTTGATCGCCTTCATCAGTTCGCCGATGCCGCTGCCGTGGAGTGCGGAAATGAACACCTGCCGCGCCCATGGCGCGAAATCCAGCCGTCGCGCCAGCGAGTTGACGCACTGCTCGCGCTGGTAGCGGTCGAGGCCATCCCACTTGTTGACCGCGATCACCAGCGCGCGACCGGCCTCCAGCACATGGCCGATCAGCGTCGCGTCCTGCTCGGCCACGCCTTCGCGTGCGTCGAGTACCAGCACCGTCACGTGCGCCGCCTCGACCGACTGCAACGACTTGATGACGCTGAACTTCTCCACCACGTCCTCGACGCGGGCGCGGCGGCGGATGCCGGCGGTGTCGATCAGCGTGTAGCGGCGCCCGTCGCGTTCGAGCGGCACGCGGATGGAATCGCGCGTGGTGCCCGGCACATCGGAGGCGATCACGCGTTCCTCGCCGAGCAGACGGTTGACCAGGGTGGACTTGCCGACGTTGGGCCGGCCGACGATGGCGACGCGGATGCCGTCGTCAGGCGATTCCGCCAGCGGATCGGTGGACGGCTCGGGCAGCAGCGGCAGCACCGAGGCCAGCAGCGCGGGCACGCCGCGCCCGTGCGCGGCCGACAGCGGCAGCGCGGCCTGCACGCCGAGCGCGGCGAACTCGGCCATCGCGGCGTGCTCGTCGAGCCCATCCACCTTGTTGACGGCGAGCACGAACGGCTTGCCGCTGCGGCGCAGGCGGTCGAGGATGGCGTGGTCGGAAGGCAGCAGGCCGTCGCGCGCGTCGACGGTGAGCACCACCACGTCGGCCTCGTCCATGGCCAGTTCCGCCTGGCGCGCGGTGTGCGCGTCAAGCCCGCTGGCGTCATCGACCAGGCCGCCGGTGTCGACCACCACGAAGGGTTGCTCTGGGTCGAGCCGGCACACGCCGTAGTGGCGGTCGCGGGTCACGCCGGGACGGTCATGCACCAGCGCGTCACGGCTGCGCGTGAGCACGTTGAACAGGGTGGACTTGCCGACGTTGGGGCGCCCGACCAGGGCGATTACGGGAAGCATGGCGGTTCCGGATGGTTCGTGGGGCGGGCATCGGCCCGCCCGTGGCGCAATCCGCCGCCGGCCCGCTCAGGGCGCGAGGCGGTAGGCGCCGATGCGGCCGTCGACGTCCTCGACGTAGAGCACGTCGCCGACGACCAGCGGCTTGCCTTCGATGGCCTTGCGGCCAAGCCGCTCGCGGGCGGCGAACTTGCCCTCGTCGAGGGTCAGCCAGTGCACGTAGCCCTCGCTGTCGCCGATGGCCACGTAGTCGCCCTGGACGACCGGGCCGCTCAGCCAGCGGAACCTGAGCTGGTCCTGCTTCCAGAGGTTGGCACCGGTGTCGCGATCGAAGGCCCAGACGTTGCCGTCGGCATCGACGATCACCGCCACCTTGCCGCCGACCGCGGCGCCGGCATAGCTGGACAGGTCGCGCTGCCAGACCGGGCGCCCGGTGCCGCTGGCCAGCGCCAGCACCTGGCCGCGGTAGCCCGCGGCGTACAGCGTGCCACCGTCCATGACGAGAGCGCCGTCGACGTCGGACAGGCGCTCGACCTCGGTGCGGCCCTCGCCGGCGGAGAGCGTCTGCACCCATTGCTCGATGCCGTCGTCGAGGCGCAGGGCGACCACCCTGCCGTTGTCGAAACCGTCGTACACCATGCCCTGCGACACCAGCGGCGCCGCGTTGCCGCGCAGGCTCAACGCCGGCACCGGCTGGTCGAAGATCCAGCGGTGGCTGCCATCGGATGCATCCAGGGCGACCAGGCGCCCGTCGTTGGTCCGCACCACCACCAGGCCGCTGGAGATAGCCGGCGACGCGATGATCTCGGAACTCATCTGGACGTGCCAGCGCTCGCTGCCATCGCTGGCCGACAACGCGTAGAGCTGGCCGTCGAGACCACCGACGACCAGCAGGTCGCCGTCCACGGCGGGGCCGCCGGTCCAGCGCAGCGAGTTGGGTCCGCTGCGCCACAGGCGCCCCTGACGTTCGCCGATGCGGCGCTTCCACACGCTGCGCCCGGTCGCCGCGTCCAGCGCTTCCACGCTGCCGTCGATGCCGGCCGCGTAGAGCCGGCCATCGGCTTCGACCGGGGTGATGAGCGCGCCGGACATGCCGGCTCCGCCACCGACCCGGGCGCTCCAGAGGCGTTGCGCATTCACCGTCGGCGCGAACTCGACCAGCGGCGAGGGCGGCTCGACGTTGTCCTTGCCGCCGAGCGTGCGCAGCCAGCTGCAACCGCCGAGCGCCAGGGCACAGGCGACCAGGGCCAGTGGCAGGACGCTTCGCAATCCGATCCTCATGAGCCCAGCTTCTCCGGCGCCGGCGATGCTTCCGCAGGGGGCGCGCTCGCCGCCGGAAGCTCGTCCAGCTTCATCTGTACCACCGCGCGGCCGGGCGCCTGCGGCTCGAGGTGCGCAAGCGCGCCCGCGTAGGCGTCGCGCGCCGCCTCGGCGCGGCCGAGCCTGACCAGCGCATCGCCGCGCACTTCGCCGGCAAGCCCCGCGAAGGCATCGCCCTTGATGCCGTCGAGCAGCTTGATGGCGCCATCGGCATCGCCCTCGGCCAGTTTCACGCGAGCCAGGCGAAGCGTGACCAGCGCCTTCATGGTCGGCAGCTCGGCGTGCGAGGAAGCCCACTGCAGCGCCTCGCCGGCGGCGGCGAGATCGCCCTTGTCGCTGGCCATTTCCGCCTGCTGCAGCGCGGCGAGGACGGCGTACACGCCATTCGGCGCCTCCTCGCGCAGGGTCGCCGCGATCTTCTGGACGTCCTCATCGTTGCGCGCCGTGGCGGCATCCGCCAGGGCCTGGTACTGGACCGCGGCTTCAGCCGCGCGGTTCGCGCGATGCGCCTTCCACTGCTGCCAGCCGAAGATCAGGAGCAGCCCGACAACCACGCCGATCGCCATCGAGAGGGCGTTCTCGCGCAACCATTTGCGGACCACTTCACCTTGTTCGTGTTCGTCGAGCAGCTCGAAGGACATGCATTCACCTGAAAAACGGGACAGTGCGCCCGGCCGTGCCGGAAGCACGCCGGGAAGCGCGCAAGGGTATCAGGAAAACGGGCGGCAACGCGGGCCGGCTATTGTTCCGGACGGACCGCCGCGCCACCTTCGCCGAACAGCTTCACGTGGGCCACGTTGCCGCGCTGGAACGCAGCCAGGTCGACCGCCTGGCCGTCGCCGATGATGCTCGCGCCCTGCGCGTTGCCGAGCCGCACGAACAGCGGTTCGTCACTGCGGTAGGTGGTGTGGCTGCCGGCGGACAGCATGCTGTATTCCAGCCGGCGGCCATCGGCGGTGGTGACTTCCACCCAGCTCTGCTGGTCGAGCCGGAGCTCGAGCAGGTGTGCGCCACTGCCGGTCGCCGGAGCGGTGGATGCGGGCGCGGCGGCAGGCTCCGGGGCGGGCGGGCGCACGGTGAAGGGCGTCATCGAGGCGACCAGCGGCGACAGGGCTGGCTCGGGCGTCGGCACGGCGGGGGCGGGAAACTCCAGTTCCGGCGCGCCGGCCAGCGCCTCGCCGGCGGCATGCGTGCCCTGCGGGTCGTCCAGCGAGGCCACCTGCGCCGGCGGATCGAGAGGCGCGGTGCGCGCCAGGTTCTGCTCGAGGCCGCCGTGGGTGGCCAGCCATACGGCAGGAACCACGATGATCGCGGTCAGCACCATGTAGGTGGCACTGACGGAATATCGGTCGAAGAGGTAACGCGAGCGCGGGATGGTGCCGGTCGCCACCAGCGGCACGGCTTCGGCGCGGGCCTCCGCCGCCGCCGCGGCTTCCTCGGTGGAAAGCCCGACCAGGCGCGCGTAACCGGTCAGGTAGCCGCGCAGGAACACCGCTTGCGTGAGTCCGGTGTAATCGTCCTGCTCGAGCCGGCCAATCAGTTGCAGGGGCAGCTTCAGCCGGGTGGCGACGTCGGCGCGGCTGAGGCCGGCGCGTTCGCGGGCGGCGGCAAGCCGCGCGCCAAAACCCGGTGCCCCCGCAACGGCGGCGCCGGCGGCCGCGGGCGGGAGCGCCCCACCCGCCCCATCACGGTGTTCGTTGGCCTCTGCGGCTATCATCGGATGACTTCCTCTGCACATGGCAGCCTCGTTGGGCTGCTCTGATCGTTCGTCACGCCGGCCTCCGCGCCTCCCGTGCGCGCTGTCCCATGGACCGGCCCCACCCCCGCTGGCCGGCGCGCGAACGCCGGCTAGCGTGTTTTTGCATCGCGCTGGATCGCGACATTCAATGATTGCGCTTCCCGCGACTCGGGAAAACCCTGCAGGAGCTTGCGGGTGTAGTTGCCCACGCCCCTGGCGTCGCCGAGCTTGAGTTCGATGTTGCGGCCCAGCATCAGCGCATCGGCGCTGGCCGGCGCCGCCGCCTCGTGGCGCTGCATGAATCCGCGCGCGCTGAAGTAATCGCCGCTTTCGTAGGAGACGTGGGCGAGCTGCAGCAGCGTGGCGGCATTGGCCGGGTCGCGCTGCAGCGCCTGGCGCAGCACCTTCTCGGCGGCGTCGCGATGGCCGGCCTTGAGCAGGCAGCTGCCGGAATTGGCCAGGGCGACGGCCGGCGTGCGATAGAAGGGGTCCGCGACGGCGCGCTGGAAATAGCCCTCGGCCTCGTCGTAGCGGCCGGTGCCGCACAGGAAAGTGCCGTAGTTGTTGAGTTCGGCGCCGCCCTTGGGGCGGAGCTGGGCGGCGCGGCGGTAATGCTGCTCGGCGTTCGCGTCGTCGCCGATGCGCTCGTAGAGGACGGCGATCACGGTGTGCGCGTCGACGTAGCTGGAATCGTAGGACAGCGCCTTCTGCAGCTTCTCCAGCGCGAGCTCGAGGCGGCCTTGGACGAGGTACTGCTGGCCGAGGTCGGTGTGGACGCGCGCTGCGTCCTGGCGCCGGCTGGCGGCGCTTTCCTTCTTGATGCCGCCTGGCGCGGGGCTGCAGCCGGCGATGCACAGCGCCAGCAGCATCGCCGGCAGGAAGTGCTCAAGCCGCATCGGCAACGCCCTGCTCCAGCTTGCGGCGGAAGTCCGCCTGGCGGCGGGTGCGATCGACCACCTGCCCCTTGAGCTGCCCGCAGGCGGCGTCGATATCGTCGCCGCGCGTGCGGCGCACGGTGGTCAGCACGTCGGCATCGAGCAGGATTTTCTGGAAGGCGCGGATGACGTCCTCCTCCGAGCGCTCGAACTGCGTGCCGTGGAAGGGATTGAAGGGAATCAGGTTGACCTTGGCCGGCAGCCTGCGCATCAGCCTGACGAGCTGGCGCGCGTGTTCGGGGTGGTCGTTGACGCCCTTCAGCATGGTGTATTCAAAGGTGATCGTGGTGCGTGGGCGCCGCGCCGCATAGCGTGCGCAGGCATCCAGCAACTGGGCGATCGGGTACTTCCTGTTGAGCGGCACCAGGCGCGTGCGGAGCTCGTCCACCGGCGCGTGCAGCGACACCGCCAGCGACACGTCGGCGACCTCGCCAAGCCTGTCGATCATCGGCACGAGGCCGGCGGTGGACAGCGTCACGCGCTTGTTGGCGAGGCCGAGGCCGAGGTCGTCGCGCATGACGCTCATCGCGGTGACCACGTTGTCGAAGTTCAGCAACGGCTCGCCCATGCCCATCATCACCACGTTGGTGAGCTTGCGCTGGTGGTGCGGCACGTTGCCGAGGTGCTTCGCCGCCACCCACACCTGGCCGATGATCTCGGCCGCGGAAAGGTTGCGGTTGAAGCCCTGCGTCGCCGTCGAGCAGAACTGGCAGTTGAGGCCGCAGCCGACCTGCGAGGACACGCACAGCGTGCCTCGCGAAGTTTCGGGGATGAACACGGCCTCGATGGCGTTGGCGCCGTCCATGCCGAGCAGCCACTTGTGCGTGCCGTCGCTGGCCTGCTTTTCGAACAGGGTCGTCGGCGGCACGATCTCGAGGTGCTGCTCGAGCTTGCCGCGCAGCGCCTTGCCGACGTCGGTCATCTCGGCGAAGTCGGTGACGTGGCGGTGGTAGACCCACTTCATCACCTGGTCGGCGCGATACGGCTTCTCGCCCAGCTCGGCGAACAGCGCCCGCAGACCCTTGCGGTCGTAGTCGAACAGGTTGGCCTTGGCCGTCGTCGTGCTCACGGGATGAGGGTCGTCAGGATTCAGCAATCATTAACGCGAACAGAGTTCGGTTTCCGCGAAGAAATACGCAATTTCGGCACGTGCCGTCTCCGCGGCATCGGAACCGTGCACGGCATTGGCATCGATCGAGTCGGCGAAGTCGGCGCGGATGGTGCCGGGCGCGGCTTCCCTGGGGTTGGTCGCGCCCATCAGTTCCCGGTTCTTCGCCACCGCGCCCTCGCCTTCCAGCACCTGGATCATGACCGGGCCGGAAATCATGAACTCGACCAGCGCGCCAAAGAACGGGCGCTCGCGGTGCACGGCGTAGAAGCCTTCGGCCTCCTTGCGCGACAGCTGCCTCATGCGCGCGGCGATCACCCTGAGGCCGGCGTTCTCGAAGCGGGAATAGATCTGGCCGACGACGTTCTTGGCAACCGCGTCGGGCTTGATGATGGAAAGGGTGCGCTCCAGCGCCATGTGCTCCGGATCTCCGTGCGTGGTTTCGAGAAGGATGCGATGCAGGTGCATCGCCGCGGCGCGCCGTTGCGAGCGGGTACGCCTTGCGGGGTCGCGCGAATTCTAACGTGTTCCGCGTTGTTTTTACACAGCCAGGCCGTGGATTTGACCACCCGGCAACGCCTCGCCTACCATTCAAACGACTGTTTGAATGGATTCCGGATTCCGCAGTGCCCGCCCCTTCGAACTTCTCGACGCGCGAGCGCATCCTCTCGGTTGCGGAGGATTTGTTCGCCCGGCATGGCTTTGCCGGCGCCTCGCTGCGCCAGGTCACGGCGGCGGCGCGGGTGAACCTTGCCGCGGTGAACTACCACTTCGGCTCCAAGGACGGCCTGATCGAGGAAGTGGTGCGCCGGCGCCTGGACGACCTCAACCGCGGCCGCCTGGCGGCACTCGAGGCGACGACGCGGCGTGAGGGCCATGTCCTCGAGGATGTCCTCGATGCCTTCATCCGTCCCGCGCTGGAGCAGTCCACCGCCGATGATGGCGGCGCGGCCTTCGTGCGCGTACTGGCCCGCGCCTGGGCCGAGTCGGATGGGCAACTGCGCCGCTTCCTGGCCGACAACTACGGGCATGTGCTGCGTGAGTTCGCGCTGGCATTCCAGCGCCTGCTGCCGACGGTGGACCGCGATGAACTCCATTGGCGCCTTGACATCGTTGCCGGAGCGCTCACCTATGCCATGGCCGGATTCGGCATGATCCAGCGCCGCGAGGGCACGTCGCCCACCACGCACCGGGAGCACACCATCGAGCACCTCGTCCGCTTCGCGGCGGCGGGGTTGCGGGAAGGAACGCAATCGAGGGCCGAGGGCTGAAAAGCACCGCATGGGCACGCAGCGAGATCGGGAAAGCAGGCGGAAGCCTGGCTCCCAGCTGCCACGTCCGCGATCCCGCCCTCAGCCCTCACCCACGCACACCACACCCCATCACGGAGCCACGCCATGTCTTCAACCCCACTCCGCATCCGCAAGGCCGCCGTGCTCGGCGCGGGTGTCATGGGCGCGCAGATCGCCGCGCACCTTGCCAACGCCGGCATCGAAACGCTGCTCTACGACCTGCCGGCGAAGGAGGGCGACAAGAACGGCATCGCCACGAAGGCGATCGCGCAGCTCGGCAAGCTGTCGCCGGCGCCGCTGGCCGAAAAATCGCGCGCCGCCGCCATCAGCCCGGCCAACTACGACGAGCACCTCGATCGCCTGCGCGGCTGCGACCTGGTGATCGAGGCGATCGCCGAGCGGCTCGACTGGAAGCTCGACCTCTACCGGAAGGTTGCGCCGCATCTGTCTGATTCCGCGGTGTTCGCCAGCAACACCTCGGGCCTTTCAATCAATACACTCGCCGATGCGCTGCCGGAAACATTGCGAGCCCGCTTCTGCGGCGTGCACTTCTTCAATCCGCCGCGCTACATGCACCTGGTCGAGCTCGTGCCCGGCCGCCACACCGATGCCGGCGTACTGGCGGGCCTCGAGGCCTTCCTCACCACCACCCTCGGCAAGGGCGTGGTGTACGCGAAGGACACGCCGAATTTCATCGGCAACCGCATCGGCGTGTTCTCGATCCTCGCCACCATGCACCACACCGCCGCGGCCGGGCTGCCCTTCGACCTCGTCGATGCGCTGACCGGGCCGGCCATCGGCCGTCCCAAGTCGGCCACCTATCGCACCGCGGATGTCGTCGGCCTCGACACCATGATGCACGTCATCAAGACCATGGCCGACACGCTGCCGGACGACCCCTGGCATGCGCATTTCAGATCACCTGACTGGCTGACCGCACTGGTCGACAAGGGCGCGCTCGGACAGAAGAGCGGCGCCGGCATCTACACCAAGCGTGGCAAGGACATCCTGGTGCTGGACCTCGCGACGCAGGACTACGCGCCGGCCACCACCAAGCCCTCCGAGGAAGTCGCCGCGATCCTGGCCATCAGGGATCCGGCCGAACGCTTCGGCAAACTGCGCGCATCGCGCGACCCGCAGGCGCAGTTCCTGTGGGCGGTGTTCCGCGACCTCTTCCACTACAGCGCCTTCCACCTCGCCGACATCGCCGAAACCGCGCGCGAGGTCGACCTCGCCATCCGCTGGGGCTACGGCTGGAAGCAGGGGCCGTTCGAGACTTGGCAGGCCGCCGGCTGGAAGCAGGTCGCCGCCTGGATCGCCGAGGACATTGCCGCCGGCAAGGCGATGAGCAACGCACCCCTGCCCGACTGGGTCGGCCAGGTCGATGGCGTGCACCAGGCGGAAGGCTCCTGGGCGCCGGCATCCGGCCGCCATGAGCCGCGCTCGACGCACCCGGTGTACCGGCGCCAGCTATTCCCCGACGCGCTGCTCGGCGAGCGCGCGGACGCCGGCACCACGTTGTGGGAGAACGATGGCGTGCGCCTGTGGTCGCTCGGCGACGACGGCGTCGGCATCCTGTCTTTCAAGACCAAGATGAACACCGTCAACGATGCCGTGCTCGACGGCATCCAGCAGGCCATCGATTACGCGGAGCGGAACCTCAAGGCCGTGGTCATCTGGCAGGCCAGCGACAAGGCGTTCTCGGCCGGCGCCGACCTCAAGGGCATGCTCGGTTTCGTGCAGGCCGGCGAGATCGCGCGCCTGGAATCGATGATCGCCAACTTCCAGAAGACCAGCCTGCGGATCAAGTATTCGCTGGTGCCGGTGGTGGCGGCGGTGCGTGGGCTGGCGCTCGGCGGCGGCTGCGAGTTCCAGATGCACTGCGCGCGCACGGTGGCGGCGCTGGAGAGCTACATCGGCCTGGTCGAGGCCGGTGTCGGCCTGCTGCCCGCGGGCGGCGGCCTCAAGGAACTTGCCGTGCACGCCTCGCAGTCCGCGCCCGATGGCGACGTGTTCCCCGGGATCCAGCGCTGTTTCGACACGGTCGCGCAGGCGAAGACCTCCGGCAGCGCGCTGGACGCCAAGGCGCTCGGCCTGCTGCGCGCGGACGACGTGGTGGTCTTCAACGGGTTCGAACTGCTCCACGTGGCGAAGACCGTGGCCGCGTCGATGGCAGAGACCGGCTACCGTCCGCCGCTCCCGGCCAGCGCGGTCACCGTCGCCGGTGACGTCGGCCTCGCCACCCTGCGCATGGCGCTGGTCAACATGCTGGAAGGCCGCTTCATCTCCGCGCACGACGACGTGATCGCCACCCGCATCGGCGAGGTGCTCTGCGGCGGCGACATCGAACGCGGCTCGCAGGTCGACGAGGAATGGCTGCTCGAACTCGAGCGCCGCCACTTCTTCGAGCTGGCACAGATGCCGAAGACGCAGGAGCGCATCGCGCACACGCTGGCGACGGGGAAGCCGCTCAGAAACTGAGATTCGGGATTCGGGATTCGGGATTCGTCAAACACAACCTCACCGGGAATTCGTGCTGGGCGGAAGGCAACGTCGCTTGCCCAATCCCCAATCACCAATCACGAATCCCGGCTTTCGGAGAAAGCCATGACCCGCCAGATACAGGACGCCTACATCGTCTCCGCGGTGCGCACGCCGGTCGGCAAGGCGCCGCGCGGGGTGTTCCGCAACACCCGCCCGGACGACCTCCTCGCGCACGTGCTGCGCGCCGCCATCGACCGCACGCCGGGCATCGACGCGGCGCGCATTGGCGACGCCATCGTCGGCTGCGCGATGCCCGAGGCCGAGCAGGGCATGAACGTGGCGCGCATCGGCGTGCTGCTCGCCGGCCTGCCCGATACCCTGCCCGCGGTCACCGTCAACCGCTTCTGCTCCTCGGGCCTGCAGGCGATTGCCATGGCCGCCGACCGCATCCGCCTCGGCGAGGCGGACCTGATGCTGGCCGGTGGCACCGAATCGATGAGCATGGTGCCGATGATGGGCCACACGATCGCCATGAACCCGGCCGCGTTCAAGGACGACAACGTCGCCATCGCCTACGGCATGGGCATCACCGCCGAGAAGGTCGCCGAACGCTGGAAGGTCAGCCGCGAGGACCAGGATGCCTTCGCACTGGCCTCGCACCAGAAGGCGCTGGCGGCGACCCTGGCGGGCGACTTCGCCGAGGAAATCGTCCCGGTCACGCTGGACGACCACTACCCGGACCTCGCCAGCCGCACCATCCGCAGCGACAATCGGGTGATCGCGGTGGACGAAGGTCCGCGCAAGGACACCAGCCTGGAAGTACTCTCGAAGCTGCGCCCCGTGTTCCGCCAGGGCGGCTCGGTTACGGCCGGCAATTCCTCGCAGATGTCCGACGGCGCCGGCGCCCTGCTCCTCGCCAGCGAGCACGCGGTCAAGGCCTACGGGCTGCAGCCGCTGGCGCGCTTCGTCGGTTTCGCCGTCGCCGGCGTGCCGCCGGAAATCATGGGCATCGGCCCGATCGCGGCGATCCCGAAGGCGCTCGAAGTCGCCGGCCTCAAGAAGGAACAGATGGACTGGATCGAGCTCAACGAGGCCTTCGCCGCGCAGGCGCTGGCCGTGATCCGCGACGTCGACCTCGATCCGGACAAGGTCAACCCGCTCGGCGGCGCCATCGCCCTCGGCCACCCGCTCGGCGCCACCGGCGCGGTGCGCGCCGCGACGCTGATCCATGGCCTGCGCCGCCGCAAGCAGAAGTACGGCATGGTGACGATGTGCATCGGCACTGGCATGGGCGCCGCGGGGGTGTTCGAGGCGCTTTGAGGATGCTCATGCTGGCGCAGGATGGGACGTGATCCTGGCGTGTCACTGGAAGCCGGACGCGAAGATCGCCTCCGGCACCGGCACCCGCATTTTCACCAGGTGCCATCCTTCGATGTCGGCGCCGGGTCCCGGGAAGCCGAGGCTGGCGCCGATCAGCAGCTCGCCGCTTCCGGTCATCACCAGCAGCGACGGATAGCCTCGCGCATCGCTCAGGACGGACGGTGCCCCGGTGGGGCCAATCATCCATGAGGTACTCCCGTCCACCGGTGACAGCCCGGCTGCACAGGGGTTTTCCTCCTTGCAGCTTCCGCCGACCAGCACCATGCCCTGGGCGGTGCCAAGCGCGCTTACGCGACCCATGGTGTCGCCCGGGGCGACGTTGCGCAGCCAGTGCACGTCGCCGTCAGCGGGATCGAGGCTTGCGACGACCCAACTGGATGCCCTCCCGCATTCCACACCCCAGCAACCGCCCCCGGCGGCACCGACCAGGAACCTGCCTCCCGCTAGAACGGCGGCACTTGCATACGCGCGCGGTGACGATCCCTCCAAGGCATTCCGGCTCCATGCCACGGCGCCGTCGCCTGCGCGCAGGCGCTCGGCGAACAGCACATGGCGATCCGCAACCTGCTCCCGGTCTCCCAGCAACAGCACGTCTCCATCGGGTGCAACGGCCATGGCACCGATCGCCACGTCCGAGCCATGGAATTCCCGCACCCATGCAACGCTTCCATCCGACCCGTTGAGCTTGTTCAGCGTCGCCGACCCACCGCTCGCTCCCATTGCCGCGACCAATGCGTTGCCCGCGCCATCCGTGGCAATGCGAACAAAAGACCCCGCTCCCGGAAAACGGCGGTGCCAACGCCTCACGCCCGACGGACCGTCATGACTGGCCACGTGGATATCGTTGTCCGATGCAACCCAGGCGTGCAGCACGTTGCCGCGCGGATCGGTGCTGATCGTTGCCAGGTGCTGCTCACCTGGGCTACCCAGCGGCTCGTTGACGGTCCGCCACATGGCCTCGCCCGTCGCACCAGACAGGCGAGTCAGGAACTGGTGCTCCGTATCCGCACCAAGCACCACCACGTCAGCACCTGCCGCAAGGGCGATCTCCATGGGCAACATGCCGCCAAAGGTATCCCTGCGCCCCGCCGTCCAGGCGTTGCCTCCATTGGCCGCCGACGCCCGCATCGCATTCAGTTGGCTGTAGCCACTTGCGCCCAGCAATACCGGGCCAGGATCGCTGCCCGCCAGCCATGCCCAGTCGTGCCGTGGATTCCAGGTGTTGAAGCGGTGCAGCCCTTGCACGGCCCGGACATTCGCCTCGGCCAGTTGAGGGTCCACGGTCGTCCCCGCGCTGGCTCCGGTTTGCAGGTCGAACCGATCGAGACGAATTCCACACGGGGAAAAATCCCACCACGGGTCCCAGCAGTCCAGGACACCGAGCACACCACGCCCCCAATGATCCTCCGGGGCTCGCAAGAAGCTCGCACGATCCATGACCGACGATCCAGTCAAATCACGTCGCCAGCGCTTGCTGCCGTCGATACGGCTGAAACTGACGATCGACCGGAAGGGCGTCACGCCGGAATCCGCGAACGCGCGGGTATCCACGGCTTCCACCAGGACATCTCCGTCGAGGGACGTGGCGAGTTGGGAGACCTGCAGCACGTCGGCCCAGGAGGGATTCGGAGCCGGATCGTCCACCGGCACGCTCCACAGGTCCGAGCCATCCGCCGGCGAGATCCGGGCCAGCACCTCCCCGCGCTCACCGGGCGTGCGCTCGACGTCATAACCTCCCACGAAAATATCCGCAGGGGGCGCGGCGAGGACCACCCGCGCCCTCTCCGGGCGCATGCCACGCTGCCATAGCGGGACGCCATTTTCGGCGCGCAGGAGTTCGAGACGCGCCTCGCGCCCTGCCCATGCCCAAAGCAGCGTGTCGTCGCCGCGCAACGCAAGGGCGAGGGCGGGGTCGGCAAGCGACCCGGCATCACGATGCTGCTGCCAAAGCAGTGCCCCATCAGCCGAGAGCTTGAGCAGGCGCACGCCGGAGCTGGTAATCCCTGGCAGGCCCATGTCATCTCTGCGCCGCACGACGACGAACGCTGCGCCATCCTCCGCGACTGCGACATCCGTCGCCCACGCAGAACTTCCGAAGCTGGCCGATGCGACATCCCGATAGCTCCACAACGGCGTGCCATCGATACCCGACAACTTCACGACCCAGCCATCTTCGCGGCCCTGCGGCTCACGCGTGGAACCCACTGCAACGACGTCATCGTTGCGATCCACCGACAGCCCCACCAGCGCTCGTACCCCCCTCAGAGGATCGTCGGGCGTGAACACCTGGATCCAGCGCACTTGCCCGCTGCCAGCCTCCAGACGGGCGACGCAGGCGAACGCCGGATAGGCTCCTCCGCTGTAGTAGGCCTCCGTGGCAACGGCGACAAACACGTCACCGTCGCTCGCAAACGCGACTGCGACGCCCGGGGAATGAGAGATGCTGTGGTTGCAAGGCGGCGGCATGTCACGCCGCCAGGCCAGCGTGGCATCGGCCTCGTACATGACCACGCTCGCCTGTTCGCGTTCGGAAAAATTCCGCCACACGGGAACCGCCATGCGATCGGCCTGGACCGCAACCCTGGCAGGTTCGAACGGTCGGCGGGCGATCTTCGCCACGGAGGGCTGCTCACCGAGGATTGCCCGATCCCACACAAGTTCCTGGGCGCGTGACTGCATCGCTGGCCACAGGAGCAGCAATGACAGCATCGGCATGATCCCCACTGCCCCGCCCGGCGCTCCTTTTCCCAATCTGCTCATGGGACTGCTCCTCGTGACGGCAAACCAGCCCTCACGCCAGCCGCGTCCCGTTCGGCACCGGCCGTTCAAGGGCGGCGAGAACGACGCCTTCCGCGGTCGGAAAACCGGTGAGCAGGAACTCGGAGCGGAACGGTCCGATCTGCTTCTCGGGAAAGTTGATGACGCCGATCACCTGCCGCCCCTGCAGGTCCTCAGCCGTATAGAGGTCCGTGACCTGCGCGCTGGTCTTCTTCTCGCCATGGGGCCCGAAGTCCACCCATACCTTCCAGGCGGGGTTCCGCGCTTCCGGGAACGGCTCTGCACGCATGATCGTCCCGGCCACGATCATCACCTTCTCGAAATCCGTCCAGCTGATGGTTTCCATGACGCTCGCTGCTCGATCAAACGGGATGAGCGTAGCAGCATTGCGAGGGCGGCCGAACCGGGCACCGCGGAGCGCGCGAGAAGCAGGCTGCGGCGGTCGCTCGTGCACCTCTCCAGGCAGGAACCTGCATTCTGCAATCGTGACAGGACGGGGCGGCGACCACGCGTTTCCACCGCATCGGTCAGCTGGCCCGGCACGGTGATGCCTCCGCTGGCGTGAGCGGCGCGGCGAGCGCCGGCTCGAACTCCGCCTCCGGCACCGGCCGGCCGAACAGGAAACCCTGGAAGTGATTGCAGCCGCGGGCGAGCAGGAACGCGTGCTGCGCCGCGGTCTCCACGCCCTCGGCAATCACCTTCAGGCCGAGGCGATGTCCCATGTCGATGATGGCGAGGGCGACCTGCGAGTCGCTGTCCGCGTCCGGCAGCCGGGCCACGAACGAACGGTCGACCTTGAGGAAATCCAGCGGCAGGCGCGCGAGATACGACAGCGACGAGTAGCCGGTGCCGAAGTCATCGAGCAGGATGCGGATGCCGAGGGAACGTAGGCTGGCCAGCCGCTCGGCCACGAGGTCCAGGTCGCCCAGGGTCACCGACTCGGTGATCTCCAGTTGCAGGCGCGCCGGATTGGCGCCGCTGTCGAGCAGCGCCTGCCGGACCCGCCCGACGAAGCCGGGGCTGGCGAACTGCCGCGCGCTGACGTTGATGGCGATGGCGAGCTCGCGCAGATCCGGATCGGCTGCCCAGGCGATCAGCCGCGCGCAGGCGCGGCGCAACACCCAGTCGCCGAGCTGGTCGATCAGGCCACGCTCCTCCGCCAGTGGCACGAAGACCTCGGGCGACACCTCCTCGCCGCCCGGTCGCCTCCAGCGCAGCAGCGCCTCGGCGCCAATCACCGTGCCCTTCCGGTCGACCTGGGGTTGCAGGTGCAGTGCGAACGCGCTTGCGGCAGCGGCCCGGCGCAGGTCCTCGACCAGCGACTCGCGTTCGGCGAGGGCGACCAGCATGGCCGGTTTGAAACGGCTGGCGCGGTCGCGGCCATGGGCCTTGGCGTCGTACATCGCAAGCTCCGCCTCGCCGAGGACTGCCTCGGGCGAGCCGCGGCCCGGCACCAGGACCGTCCAGCCGATGCTGACCGTGATCGTGGCGGGGCTCTCGCCCGGGCCCAGCGCGAAAGGCGCGCGCAGGGCCTCGCGCAGGCGCGCCGCCGCAGCCGCGGCCCGCACGTCGTCCGTGTCGTGCGGGCCGGTGGAGTCCGGGGCCGCCGCCAGCACCAGTGCGAAGGTGCCGCCGCCGACCCGGCAGAGGTCGTCGGTCGGGTCGTACAGCGCACGCAGCCGCCCCGCCACCTGGACCACGAGGCGATCCCCCGCGGTGTGCCCGCGGAGATCATTGACCTGCTTGAAATGGTCGAAATCGAACAGCAGCAGCGCCCCGCCACGCGCCTGCGCGGCATCCAGCAGGTAATGCAGGCGACCGAGCAGGAAGCTGCGGTTCGGGAGCTCGGTCAGCGGATCGAAGAAGGTGATGCGGTCGACGCTGGCGTGCGCTTCGCGCTCGGCGGTCATGTCGGAGAACGCTCCGACATAGTGGGTGATGCCTCCAGCGCCATCGCTGACCGCCGACAGCGCGGTGCGCACCACCTTGGGACCGGCATCACGGGTCTCGATCCACAGCTCGCCGCGCCAGGACCCCTGCTCGCGGACGCGCCCCCACAGGCTGCGATGGAGTTGCTTGTCGGTATTGCGCGACACCAGCATCGAGGGCGGCTTGCCGATGATCTCGTGCGGCTCGTAGCCGGTGAGCGCGGTGAAGGCGTCGTTGATCCGCTGCACCATTCCCGCCTCGTCCATCACCAGCGCCGCGTCCTGGGTTTCGAAGGCCGCCGCGGCCAGGCGCAGCTCGCTTTCGGTACGCCTGCTTTCACTGATGTCGCGCGCATAGACGATGGCGTAGAGGGCGCCGGCTTCCGAATCACGGAACAGCGTGCGGTTCAGCAGCACCGGGAAGCTACGGCCATCGCGGGTCAGGTGCACGCTCTCGTCGACGGAGTGTTCGACCCGCTCGCTCTGGCGGCGCCGGCCGGCAAGCTGCGCCTGCAGTCCGGGCGGGTAGAGCACATCGATGTCCATCCCCACCAGCTCTTCGGATGCGTAGCCACGTTCGCGCGCGAAGGCACTGTTGGCGGCGATCACGCGCTCGCTCGCAACGTCATAGATGGCGACCGCGAAGGCGGCGTGCTCGAACGCATGTGCCCACATCCGCAACTGCATCTGCGTCTGCAATCGCTCGGTGATGTCGCGCGCTACCGTAAGAGTGCCGTCGATCGCCCCGCCCGAACCGCGGAGCGCCACCTTGATGCACTCGTGGTGCCGGACGCTGCCGTCGCGGGCCGGACGCGAGAACACGCTCACCTGTGGCACGCCATCACGCAACACCTCCTCTTCCGTGGCATCGACCCCCGCAGCGTGCTCGCCACCCAGGATGTCCGCGGCATGCCGGCCGATCAGGGCGCTGCGCGAGTCGCCAAGGATTTCCGCGACGCGATCGTTGCAGTCGAGCATGACGCCGTCGCGATCCCTCACCCACAACGCATCGGGACTGGCGTCGAGCAGCGCGCGCAGCTTGGCCTGTTCGGCGTGCAGTTCGCGCGTGCGCCGTGCCACGCTGCGGCGCAGACTCCACACCCATGCCAGCGCCGCGATGGCCAGGACGATGAAGATGCCGAGCGCCGCGGCGGCGCTGCGGAGGTAGGGCGCCAGGAGCACCGGTCGGCGCAGCCAGCGCTCCTCGAGCACGGCGCGGTCGGAAACGGTCAGGCGAGCCATGCCCTCTTCGACGAGGGCGAGCATGGCCGTATCACCCTTGCGGGTGGCCCGGTGCAGCGGCGTCTGGCGCAGGGTGAAGGCGCTGCTGAAGCGATCCAGCGCATCCTTGCGGTAGAGGAACCAGTTGGCGGCATGTTCCTCCATGCAGAAGATGCGCAAGCGACCGCCCACGGCAGCGTCGACCAGTTCCGCATAGGTCGGGAAGCTGCGCAGGTCGGTGACGCCGAGCGACTGCAGCACCTCGGCGCAGGCATTGCCCTCCTGCACCCCGACCGGGAAGCCGCGCAGCGAAGCCACGTCGGTGACGCCGAGCACGCGCCGGTGTGCATAGATGGTGTGGGACGAGGTCGCGAACCCCGGCGTGAACGCGTAGGACGCCTCGCGCCCCGGCGTGCGGTAGATCGCCTCGATCACGTCGGCGCGGCCGGACTGCAGCGCGGCCTGGGCATCCATCCAGTCCATGCCCGTGAGCTCGACCCGAATGCCGCTGCGTTCCTCGAACAGCCGCCACGCGTCGACCGAATACCCGCGCAGGCGCCCTTCCGAGTCGGTGAACAGGAAGGGCGGGAACTCGCCGTCGGCGACGACGCGGATTCGCGCCGGTGCCCCGGGCGTGGGGGCGGCCGGCAGCGGCGCTGCCAGCATCGATCCGAACACCGCCACCAGGGCCATCTCCCGCCAGCGCTTCATGCAGGGTCCGTGCAAGGGGGTTCCGGAAGCATCCGACAGCGGGGACGTCTTTACAAGGTCGGGGAGTCCGACCCCATCAATCCGCGGGTGCAGGGCTCGCGCTGGCCCGCTCCAGTCCGGCCTGCAGCCAACCGAGGTTGATGCCGATGCGCGTCGCATCCGGGTTGGCCCAGGCATAGGCGAGGGTTCGCCCGCTGGCATCCTCCACGACCGACAGCTTCAGCACCGGTACGCTGCCATCGCGATAGGTCGGGCGTTCCAGCATCAGCGACCAGCCCGATGCGGCCCCGTCGCGCCAGGCCAGCGCCGTGCGCCCGCCTTCGCTGCCAAGCTGCAACGCGCGATCCATGTGCCAGTCGCTGCCCGGTGCGGCGTCGGGACCCGAGCCATTGAGCGCCGCCCAGCCGGTGAACGGAACCACGCGGCGCAGATCCTCGCGCGCGTCCGGTCCGCGCGCCTGGTCGGCGTTGAAGCGGATGCGCAGCCACTCGCCTTCCACCTCGACCACGAGCGGCAACACCGCCGCTTCGGTGCCGATGCCCGGAATGATGGCCGAGCAGCGGGCAGCATCGGCCTGCCATTGATTGCGCGGACCGGACACCGCGACGCGCAGCGCGCAGGCGTCGAGAGGCAGCCAGTCCGCGGGCTCGAAGCTGGCTGCTGCGCCAGCCGCCGGGGCGCGGGCGCGATGCGGCACCAGCGCGACGCTTCCGTCCGCGTCGCGAAGCTGCCGCATGGCCCAGGTGACGGCGACTGCGGGCGTCGACGAATAACGCACCTGCCACAGGCTCCAATCCTTGCGGCCGCTGTCGCTGATGCGCACCGAGACATGCGGCGGTGGCAGCACGTCGGCCTGCGAACGCGACGCCTGCACCTGGCCGTGATTGTCGTAATCGCCGCGAGCGATATCCGCAAACGTCGACTGCAGGCCCGGCGCACGCGGCGACGGCAGCGACTGGCAGGCGGCGAGCGCGAGCGCGGTGAGGAGTGCGAGCGGGACGATGCGCGTGGTCATCGCGCAAGCATATCAGCGGCAGCCGGGCCGCCGGCCCCGTGGGAGCGGAACGTCGAGCTCGGATATGATGCGGGCCACCGCGAAGGACCCTCGCATGGAACCCGATGTCATCCGTGCCGATCCGCGCACGCGCGCGGTCACCCTGGCCGTCCTGCTGGTCGCCGCGGCGGCGGCCATCGCCTGCGTGCTCGGGTTCCAGCGCTGGCTGGAGGCCCACGCCGCCCGCGTCAGTCCGCAGCAGCTGATCGCCGACCTTCGGCAATGGATTGGCGTGGCGATGACCGCCGTCGGATTGTGTTTCCTGCTCCTTGGCGGCCATGCCGCAAGACTCGCGCGCCGCATCGGCCAGCTCCGGAGCTGGCCCCTGCCCGGCGCGCGACCGCTGCGGGACACGCGCATGCTTCACGGCGACCAGGCCCTGCGCCTTGCGCGCTGGTTGAACGCAGCGGCGATTCTCGCCATCGTGCTGGCGGCGATCGCTGCCGGAATCGGCGTGCGCTTGTCGATGCTTTGAGGGCGGGGAATGGGGAATCGGGAATCGGGAATGGGAGAGCGGCCGCTCCATGTACTGCCACGCATTCACTTCGCTCGCGGTCGGACGAGCGCCGAGCTGGAGCCCGGCATTCCCCGGGCGCGAAACCGTCGGCAGCGTAGGGCCGCCCTGTAGTCTCCCCGCCCCTAATTCCACTCCCTGATGAATTCACGCGTGGCGTCGGCGAGCGCCGGGTCGGCCAGCGCCATGGCCAGCGTCGCCTTCACCAGCCCCAGCTTGCTGCCACAGTCGTAGCGGGTGCCTTCGAAGCGCCAGGCGAGCACCGGGCGTTCGGCGAGCAGCATCTCGATGGCGTCGGTGAGCTGGATCTCCCCGCCCGCGCCGGGCGTGGTTTTTTCCAGCAGTTCGAAGATGCGGCCGGGCAGCACGTAGCGGCCGACGATGGCGAGGTTGGAGGGCGCGTCCTCGGGGCGGGGTTTCTCGATCACCATGCGGATGCGGGCAGCGCGGTCGGAGACCGGCGCGGCATCGACAATTCCGTACTTGCCGGTCGCCTCGCGCGGCACCTCCTCCACGGCGATCACGCCGGCATCCTCGCGGATGGCGGCCTCGGCCATCTGGCGCAGCGCACCGGCGCGCCCTCCGCCCTGCGGGCCGTTCACGATGAGGTCGTCGGGGAGGATCACGCCGAAGGGCTCGTCGCCGATCACTGGCTTCGCACAGAGCACCGCGTGGCCGAGGCCGAGTGCTTCGGGCTGGGTGACGAACACGCAGCGCACATGGCGCGGCACGGTGTCCTGGACGGCGGCGAGCAGCTCGTTCTTGCCGGCCTGTTCCAGCTTCGACTCGAGCTCGTAGGCCTTGTCGAAGTAATCGGCAATGGCGTGCTTGTAGCGGTTGGTGACGAACACCAGCGTGTCGGCGCCGGCGTCGATGGCCTCGTCGACCGCGTACTGGATCAGTGGGCGGTCCAGCACCGGCAGCATCTCCTTGGCGACCACCTTGGTCGCCGGCAGGAAACGGGTACCGAGCCCGGCGACCGGAAAAACGACCTTGCGCAGGCGTGATGTCATCAAGCGTGAAGTCATGCAGTGTCCTTGTTGAATCGGGGTTCCAGTGCGACCACGTTGCCGGCGTCCTGGGCCGCTCCACCGCTGGCGAATTCCGGCAACAACTGTTCGAGCAGGCGCTTGAGACGCGGCTCGTCGAAGTCGCGCACCGCGGCCTCGCACTGGCGCAGCTGCGCGGCGAGCTGGTTCCACGGCATGCTGCGCGGCTGGGCCAGGAAGATCTTGGCGTGGCCGGTGTCGCTGTAGCGTTCCTGCGGGTGGAACAGCTCCTCGAAGAGCTTTTCGCCGGGCCGCAGGCCGGTGTAGACGATCTGCAGGCCGCTCTCGCCGGTATGGCCGGCCAGCCGGATCATCTGCTCGGCGAGGTCGCGGATGCGCACCGGCTCGCCCATGTCGAGTGCGAAGATCTCGCCGCCCTGCCCCAGCACCGCCGCCTGCAGGATGAGCTGGCAGGCTTCCGGTATGGTCATGAAATAGCGCGTGATCTCCGGATGGGTCACGGTGAGGGGACCGCCGGCGCGGATCTGCTCGCGGAACAGCGGCACCACCGAGCCGGCCGAATCGAGCACGTTGCCGAAGCGCACGGTGATGAAGCGGGTGGCGGAGCGCTGCGCGAAGTTCTGGCAGAAGATCTCCGCCACGCGCTTGCAGGCGCCCATCACGCTGGTCGGGTTGACCGCCTTGTCAGTCGAGATCAACACGAAGCTGCCGGCACCGTAGCGGTCGGCCGCCTCGGCCATCACGCGGGTCGCCAGCACGTTGTTGCGGACCGCTTCGCGGATCTGCCCCTGCAGCAGCGGCACGTGCTTGTAGGCGGCGGCGTGGAACACGATTTCCGGGTGCGCGGCGGCAAACACGCGCTCGGTGGTCATGGCATCGCCGCAGTCGCCGAGCCAGCCATTGAATACGAGGTCCGGGAAATCGCGCTGCAGTTCGTGTCCGATGCTGTAGAGGTTGAACTCGCACTGCTCGAGCACGGTGAGCGATTCCGCGCCGAGCCGCGCGACCTGCCGGCAGAGCTCGGCGCCGATCGAGCCGCCGCCGCCGGTGACCAGCACGCGGCGCCCGGCGAGGCGGGTGCGGATCGCCGTCCAGTCCAGGTGCACGGGCTCGCGCCCGAGGAGGTCCTCGATGGCCACCTCCTTGAGCTCGTTGAAGCTGGAGCGTCCGGCGACCACGTCCTCCAAACGCGGCACCGTGCGGAACGGCAGCCTGCTCGCCTCGCACAGGTCCACCGCGCGATGCATCTCGGCCTTGGTCGCGGCCGGCATCGCGATCACGATCATTTCCGCCGCGGTCTGCCGCGCGATCTGGCGCAGCTGGTCGAGCGTGCCGAGCACCGGGATGCCGTGCAGGCGCGAGCCGCGCAGCTTCGGGTTGTCGTCGAGGAAGGCGACCGGAATGTAGCGGCCCTCGCGCTTGAGGTCGCGCACCAGCGCATCGCCGGCCTTGCCGGCGCCGAGCACCAGCACCCGCGCCCCACGCCCGGCGGTGCCGAAGTCGATGCGGCTGTCCTTCCAGTAGCGATACAGCAGCCGCGGGCCGCCGAGCAGTACCGCCAGCAGCAGCGGGTACACCGCGAGCACGGTGCGCGGCACCGTCACCAGACGGTTGTAGAGGAACAACGTCACCGCCACCGCCAGCGCGCCGAACAGGCAGGCGCGGGCGATGTTCCAGATGTCGGGGACGCTGGCGAAGCGCCACAGGCCCCGGTAAAGGCCCGTCCACCAGAAGATCAGGCCCTGCGCGCCCAGCACCAGCCAGGCCTCGGCGCCGAACAGCGACACCGGCTGGGGATTGGGCGCCAGCGCCCAGCGGATCATGCTGACCAGGGTCCAGGCGATCCAGACCATCAGCATGTCGTGCAGCACCACCGCCAGGCGCGGATGGATGCCGGCGATCAGTTTTCGCAGCATGGAACCCTCCGCCGCCCTGCGGCACCGAGGCACGCCTGCTTGCCGCGCCACCACAGCAGCACCGCCAGCGCATGGATGGCGAGCGCGAGCGTCACGGCGGCGCCGGCCGGCAGCCGGGTGATGATGAGGATCGAAGGCAGCACGATGAAGAGGTTCCAGCCCATGTAGAGACCGACCACCCGCGCGTGCGGCAGGCCGCGGCGGACCAGCCACTGGTACAGGTGTTCGCGGTGTGCACTATACCAACGGCGCCCGCGCAGCATCCGCGACAGCAGGGTGCAGCCGGCATCCACCATGAAGGCCGAGCAGGCGACCAGGGCCGCCGCGGCAGCGGTCCAGTCGCGCTGCGCCACGGCGAGCACCGCGATGCCGATGACCAGGCCGAGCGCGCCGCTGCCGACGTCGCCCATGAAGATCCGCGCGCGCGGAAAATTGAATGGCAGGAAGCCGGCGACGGCAGCCGCCCAGAGCAGCATCGCGCGTGGCGGCCCGATTTCGCCGGCGGCGGCCTCGAGCGCCGCCAGAACCAGCAGCACGAAGACCGCCTGCCAGGCGAGCAGGCCGTCGATGCCGTCCATGAAGTTGTGCAGGTTGATCGACCACACCAGCCCCGCCGCCGCCAACAGCGCCAGCACGGCAGTGGCGGCGAGCGGCAGCGGCATTGCCGGATGGAGGCAGGCAGCCACCGCGAGGCCGCCGGCGAGGCAATGCACGCCGAAGCGCCGGCCCGCCGGGAGCCCGCGATGGTCGTCGATCCAGCCGACCACGGCGACGGCGAGGATCGCGGCCAGCACGCCGATTTCGCGCCACGTCGACAAGCCGCCCGCCAGTGCCGCCATGGCGAGCACCCCGGCCACGACGATGCCGATGCCGCCGCCGCGCGGGGTCGGCACCGCATGCGAGCGGCGCTGGCCGGGCTGGTCGATCAGCTTGCGCCGGCGCGCGTAGGCGAGGCCCAGGCGCACCAGCAGCGCCGAGGCGACGGCGGTGCCGAGGCATGCCACGGCCAGCGGCCACGCGGTCGCCGCCACCATGCTATTCCCCGATCACGCCGTGGATAGGGCGCACGCTGCCCCAGCTCTTGCAGCTCGGGCATTGCCAGTGGTGGGCCTTGGCGCCGAAGCCGCAGCGCGTGCAGCGATACATCGACTTGCCCTCGACCAGCTTGCGCGTCAGCTCGCGCAGCGCCAGCAGATTGTCGCGCGCCTCGCCGTGGGCGTTCTGCAGGCTGACGTCGATCAGCGCCATCAGCGCGCGCACCGACGGCCGCTGGCGCAGGATGTCGTTGAGGAAACCCACCGCGGCCGCTTCGCCGCGCGTGGCCGCATACATCCGCGCCAGCGCCAGCACCGGCGACACGCCGTGGTAGCGTTCGGTGATGGCGAGCAGGAACGTCTCCGCGCGTTGCATGCGGCCGGCGCGCGAATAGCTGTCCAGGAGCGGCGCGAGGATTTCCGGCATGTAGTCGACGTCGAGCTCGGCGACGCGCTCGAACGCATCGATGGCGGCGTCGTACTGGCCGGCGCCCGCCTCGACCTGGCCGCGGATCATCCACGCGCGCACGCAGGTGGCATCGGCGGCCAGTGCCTCGGCAAGCTGTGCGCGCGCCTCGGCCATGTCGTGGCGCAGGCGCGCGCCTTCGGCAAGTTCGCAGTGGAACTGCGCGATCAGCATGCCCTGCGATTCGCCGCCGACTTCCTGCAGGCGGCGCGCCTGCTCGATGGCCTTGGGCCAGTCCCGCTCGTGCTGGTAGATCGAGATCAGGTGCTTGAGCGCCGGCGGCGCCAGCGCGTCCATCGCGACGAGGTCGGTGAACAGCGTCTCGGCGCGATCGAGCAGGCCCGCGCGCATGTAGTCCTCGCCCAGTTCCAGCAGGGCGACGGTCTTTTCCTCGCGGCTGAGGTTCGGCCGCGCGATCAGGTGCTGGTGCACGCGGATGGCGCGATCCACTTCGCCGCGGCGGCGGAACAGGTTGCCGAGCGCAAGATGCGTCTCGACCGTGTCGCTGTTGACCTCGGCCAGCTTCAGGAAGACCTCGATGGCCTTGTCCTGCTGCTCGTTCAGGAGATAGTTGAGGCCGCGGAAATAGCTGGTCGAGAGCTCGTTGACGCGCGCGCCGGAGGTGCGCTCGCTGCGCCGGCGCCCGAGCACCCAGCCGGAGAAGGCGGCGACCGGAAGCAGCAGGAACAGGAGGGCGAGTTCGTTCATGCGCGGGAAGCGGGTTCGACCGGCAGGGCAGATGTTCCGCCGACAGTCGCGCGCACCACGGCGCGGCGGCGGGCGGCGCCCGCGTACCAGGCCGTCAGTCCACCCAGGACCCAGCCCAGGGCGAGCGCGAGCAACAGCGCGGGGCCGAGCGGCAGCGCCACCTGCGCGAAATGGAAATCGACGAGCACCGGCGCCGTGTTGAAGGCGCCGAACAGCGCGCCCGCGAGGAGCACGCCGAGAACGCACGCTGCAGGAATCAGCCGCATGGCCGGCACCGTCCGGGCCGACCCGCCGGCAGCCGCGCAGGGCCATCCGGACCCTGCCCCGTCGTGCCGCGGGAGGCGATGCGCGAGAGATCAGGCCGGCGTGGGATCGCCTTCCTTGAGTGCCGTCTGGTTGACCCGTTCACGCAGTTCCTTGCCAGGCTTGAAATGGGGTACGTGCTTGCCCGGCAGCGCCACCGCTTCCCCCGTCTTGGGGTTGCGGCCCATGCGCGGCGGGCGGTAATGCAGTGAGAAACTGCCGAATCCGCGGATCTCGATGCGCTTGCCGTCGGCCAGCGACTGGCTCAACTGCTCCAGCACGCTCTTGACGGCGAGTTCGACGTCGCTGGCGGCAAGATGCTTCTGCCGCTGCGCCAAGGCTTCGATCAACTCCGACTTGGTCATCTGGTTTGCCGGCCCCCAATCCGAAAAAAACGCGCACCGTCACCGATGCGCGCGAGAGATCGCGGCGCGCGGCTCCCGGCCGCGCGCCGCATGCCCCGGTCAGCGGTTGAGCTGCTCCTTGAGCAGCGCGCCCAGCTTGGTGGTGCCGCCGGTCGCGCTCTGGTACTCCTCCAGCGTGCTGGCCAGCTCGTCCTCGTCCTTGGCGCGGATCGAGAGCTGCAGGCTGCGGCCCTTGCGGTCCATGCCGACGAACTTGGCTTCCACCGTGTCGCCCACCTTGAGGTGCTGGGTGGCGTCCTCGATGCGCTCCTTGGCGATGTCGTTGGCGCGGAGGTAACCCTCGACGCCCTCGCCGAGGTCGATGGTGGCGCCGCGCGCATCCACCTCGCGCACCGTGCCGCTCAGCAGGCTGCCGCGCGGATGCGCCGCCATGAACTGGCCGAACGGATCCTGCTCGAGCTGCTTGATGCCCAGCGAGATGCGCTCGCGCTCCGGATCGACGGCCAGCACCACCGCCTCGATCTCGTCGCCCTTCTTGAAGTTGCGCACCAGCTCCTCGCCGGTGGCCTGCCAGGAGATGTCCGACAGGTGCACCAGGCCATCGATGCCGCCGTCCAGGCCGACGAAGATGCCGAAGTCGGTGATCGACTTGATCGTACCCTCGACCTTGTCGTTCTTCTTGTGGATCGCGGCGAAGGCCTCCCACGGGTTGGCGCTGGTCTGCTTCATGCCGAGCGAGATGCGGCGACGCTCCTCGTCGACGTCGAGCACCATGACCTCGACCTCGTCGCCCACCTGCACCACCTTGGCGGGATTGACGTTCTTGTTGGTCCAGTCCATCTCCGAGACGTGCACCAGGCCTTCCACGCCCGGCTCCAGCTCGACGAAGCAGCCGTAGTCGGTGACGTTGGAGACCTTGCCGAACAGGCGCGTGTTGGACGGATAGCGGCGCGCGATGTTGACCCAGGGATCCTCGCCGAGCTGCTTGAGGCCGAGCGACACGCGGTTGCGCTCGCGGTCGAACTTGAGCACGCGCACGTCCAGCTCGTCGCCGACGTTGACCACTTCGGACGGATGGCGCACGCGCTTCCACGCCATGTCGGTGATGTGCAACAGGCCGTCGATGCCGCCGAGGTCGACGAACGCACCGTAGTCGGTGAGGTTCTTGACCACGCCCTTGATGACGGCGCCCTCGACCAGCTTGTCCAGGAGCTGTTCGCGCTCGACGCTGAACTCGCTCTCGACGACGGCGCGGCGCGAGACCACGACGTTGTTGCGCTTGCGGTCGAGCTTGATGATCTTGAACTCGAGTTCCTTGCCCTCGAGGTAGGTCGGGTCGCGCACCGGGCGCACGTCGACCAGCGAGCCCGGCAGGAACGCACGGACATCCTTGATGTCGACGGTGAAGCCGCCCTTGACCTTGCCGGAAATGCGGCCGGTCACCGCCTCGTCGGCTGTCTGCGCTTCTTCCAGCTCGTCCCAGACCAGCGAGCGCTTGGCCTTCTCGCGCGAGAGCACGGTCTCGCCAAAGCCGTTTTCGATCGCGTCCAGCGCCACCTTGACGGTATCGCCCACCTCGATCTCGAGCGCGCCATCCTCGCCCTTGAACTGCTCGATGGGAATGATGCCTTCGGACTTGAGCCCCGCGTTGACGACCACGACGTCGGGACGGATCTCGACGACCAGGCCTGAAACGATGGCGCCCGAGCGCAGCTTGCTCAGATGCTGCTGGCTCTGTTCGAACAGTTCGGCAAAACTTTCAGTCATGTTGGTTCCAGTCATGAAACAGGTCGCGCCCGGCATGGGGCCGACCCACCTTTCAGTGGATGCGAATGCGCCGCATCGTTGCGTGCCGGCGGCCACCGCCGGACTTGTGCCCTCGCGGGCGATTCTCGTTGCTCGGAATCAGGCGCCGCGGACGAGCGACAGCACGCGCGCGACGACGTCCTGCACCGGAATTCCCGTGGTGTCGACCACCACGGCATCCGCCGCCGGGCGCAGTGGCGCGACCTCGCGGCTGGCGTCACGCGCGTCACGCGCCTCGATTTCGAGCAAAAGGGATGAGAGATTAACAGCCAACCCCTTTGCCTTCAACTGCTTATACCGCCGCCCGGCGCGCTCCTGCGCACTCGCGGTAAGGAATACCTTGTGCCCGGCGTCGGGAAACACCACGGTGCCCATGTCGCGCCCGTCGGCGACCAGTCCCGGCGCCTGGCGGAAGTCCCGCTGCAACTGCAGCAGGGCCTCGCGCACCGCCGGGATCGCGGCGATCGCCGAAGCGGCCGCGCCGGCGGTTTCGGTGCGGATCGCATCGGTGGCATCGACGCCGTCGACGATGACGCGCAGCTCGCCCGTCGCCGATGCGCGGAACTCGATCCGCGTCGCCGCCGCGCAGCGCGCCGCCGCCGCAGCATCGGAGAGGTCGATGCCGGCAAGCCCGGCCGCGTACCCGACCGCGCGATAGAGCGCACCCGAATCCAGCAGGCGCCAGCCGAGCGCCGTCGCCACGGCGTGGCTGACCGTGCCCTTGCCGGCGCCGGACGGGCCGTCGATGGCCAGGACCGGGGCGGATGGATCGGCTGGACTCATGCGGCGTTCCGCGGAAAAACCGGTGAGTCTACCGGCTTTGCACGACGGTGTGTGCCGGCATCGACCCATCCGGCCACCGCCGGACTGCACGGATACCATGATCCGGTTTTCATGAGCGGGCTCAAGCCCCCGGCCTGGATAGCGAGGCGAGGGCGATGCCGGCCGCCTGCGCCAGCGCGACGAAGCCGGGAAAGGAGGTGGCGACATTGGCGCAATCGCCGATCCGCAGCGGTGCGCCCGCGAGCGCGCCAGCCACGGCGAAGCTCATGGCGATGCGGTGATCGCCGGCGCTGTCGACCTCGCCGCCACCGAGCACCCCGCCATGGATGTCGGCGCCATCGGGCAGCTCGCGGACGAAAATGCCAAGGCGTGCGAGGCCCCTGGCCATCATGGCGATTCGGTCCGACTCCTTGACGCGCAGCTCGGCGGCGCCACGGATGCGCGTCACGCCTTCCGCGGCAGCGGCGGCGATGAACAGGATCGGGAACTCGTCGATCATGTCCGGCACCAGCGCTTCCGGCACGTCGATGCCGCGGAGCGGCGCGTGGCGTACCTCAAGGTCCGCCACCCGTTCGCCGCCGGACTCGTGGCGGTCATGCGCGCGGATGTCGGCGCCCATCAGTCGCAGCGCGTCGAGCAAGCCGGTGCGGCGGGGATTGAGGCCCACTCCGCGCAGCAGCAGGCGCGAACCCGGCACGAGGCTGGCGGCGACGATGAAGAACGCGGCCGAGGAAAAGTCAGCCGGCACGACGACCTCGGTGGCGCGCAGGCGATGTCCCCCTTCGAGGCGCGCCACGCCGGGCTCGAAGCGGATCGGCCAGCCGAATGCGGCCAGCATGCGCTCGGTGTAGTCGCGGGTCGGGCGGGGTTCGCGAATGCAGGTCTCGCCCTTTGCACGCAGGCCGGCGAGGAGCAGTGCCGACTTCACCTGCGCGCTCGCCACGGGCGGCGTGTAGTCGATGCCGTTGAGCCCGGTGTGGCCACGGATGCGGAGTGGCGGCAGCCCGCCCTGCTGCGCCTCGATGCGCGCGCCCATGCGCGCCAACGGCCCGGTCACGCGCTGCATCGGCCGTTGCCGCAGCGAAGCGTCGCCGGTCAGGGTGGAATCGAAATCCTGCCCCGCAAGAAGCCCGGCCAACAGGCGCATGCCGGTACCGGAGTTGCCGCAATCGAACACGCCGGCGGGCGCGGCCAGGCCGTCGATACCGACGCCGTGCACGAGGCGTGTGCCCGGCGCGGGCTGCCCGATGCGCACCCCCATCGCGGCGAAGATCGCCGCCGTGGCGCGGGTGTCCTCGCCTTCGAGGAAGCCGTCGATCCGCGACGTGCCATCCGCCAGCGCGGCCAGCATGATCGCGCGGTGCGACACCGACTTGTCGCCCGGCACCCCAATCTCGCCACGGAGCGGCCCGGAGCGCCGCGCGATCCAGTCGATGCGGGGCGCCGCACCGTTCATGCCGATGCCCCCCGGCCAGGCGTGTCGCAACGGTGGCGCAGGCCGGCGCGGGCGGAAACGAGCGATGCCCCTGCCGGCGACCCGCAGGCGGCTGGCTCAGGCATCGCGTCCGCCGCCGAGCACGCGCACCGAGAGGATGCCGTCGATGCCGGCGATGGCGTCGGCAAGCCCGTCAGGCACCTGCGCGTCGACATCGATCAGGGTGTAGGCGAGCTCGCCGCGCGAGGCGTTGAGCATCTGCGCGATGTTCATGCCGGCCTCGCCGAGCACGTGCGAGAGCTGGCCGATCATGTTCGGGCGGTTCTGGTTGGCGATGCAGATGCGTGCGTGGCCACTGCGCGCCATGCGCGCTTCCGGGAAGTTGACGGAATTGTGCACGTTGCCGTGCTCGAGAAAGTCGCGGAGCTGGTCAACCGCCATCGCCGCGCAGTTCTCCTCGGCCTCGCCGGTCGACGCACCGAGGTGCGGCAGCGCTATCACGCGCGGATCGCCGAGCAGGTCGGCCGCCGGAAAATCGCAGACGTAGCGGCCGATCCGCCCATCCGCCAGCCCCTGCCGGAGCGCCATCGCGTCCACCACGCCCTCACGCGCGAAATTGAGCAGCACCACGCCCTGGCGCACACGCGCGAGCGAGGCCGCGCCGAAGATGCCCCGCGTGCGGTCGTTCAGCGGCAGGTGGAAGCTGAGAAAATCCGAGCCGGCGAGGAGTTCGTCGAGCGAACCCGCCTTCGCCACCTCCGACGACAGCGCCCACGCACCATCGATGGTCATGTAGGGATCGAGACCCGCCACCCGCATGCCGAGCGCATGCGCCGCGTTCGCCACCTTGACCCCGATCGCGCCGAGGCCGACCACGCCGAGCGTCCTGCCCGCGAGCTCCGAACCGACGAAGCGCTTCTTCTCGGCCTCGACCCGGTGATCGAGATCCGCGCCGGCAGAAAGTGTCGCCACGAATGCGAGCGCGTCGGCGATGTTGCGCGCCGCCAGCAGCATGCCGGCGACCACCAGTTCCTTCACCGCATTGGCATTGGCGCCGGGCGCGTTGAACACTGGCACCCCGCGGGCGGACAGCGCCGCCACCGGGATGTTGTTGGTGCCAGCCCCGGCCCGTGCCACCGCCTTGATGCTCCCCGGCAGCGGACGCGCATGCATGTCGGCCGAGCGCACCAGCACCGCGTCGGGCTGCCCGATCTCGCTGGCGACGCGATAGCGGTTCGCCGGCAAGCGATCAAGCCCGCTGCGGGCGATGTTGTTGAGGGTCTGGATGGTGAGCATGGTGGGGCCGATGGTCGTGATTGGTGATTCGGGATTCGTGAGTGGAGGTGGACGTTCACGACGTCATCCCGGCGAAAGCCCACTGCTGTCCGGCACGGTTGTTGCTAGCAGGCGGCGGCGAACGCGAACCGATGCTGCGCATCCTCCAGTTGCTTTCGTCGTTTTCTCCGCGCGTAGGTTTCCCGGTAATGGGCTTCCACGCCAGGGCGCTGGAAGAGGG
>JAFKNA010000038.1 GCA_017305135.1 Lysobacterales bacterium
TCGCGCCCGTCTCACGCGCCAGTTCGCGCCAATCCGCCGGAAGCAGGCGGGTCAGCACACCCCATTCCTCGTCCAGCACCTCGGTGGCCATGGCGCGTACGGTACACGAGCTCCGGCGCAGTGGCAACAATTAGGTTAGCGCTTATGGGGTGGGCTCCTACAAAAGCATCCAACATCGCGTCCCTGTAGGAGCGCACCTGGGCGCAACTCTACGGCGCGTCCTGCGCCGGCATCTTCGCCTCGGGCGGGTGATCGAGCTTGTCGCCGAGCAGGCGCCGCACGACGATGTAGAACACCGGGATCAGCAGCACGCCGAGGAAGGTCGCGAACAGCATGCCGCCGATCACGCCGGTGCCGATGGCGTGGCGCGAATTGGCGCCGGCGCCGGTGGAGATGGCCAGCGGGAACACGCCCATGATGAAGGCGAGCGAGGTCATCAGGATCGGGCGGAAGCGCAGCCGCGCGGCGTCCACGGTGGCTTCGCGCAGGCTGCGGCCCTCCTTCTGTTCGGCCACCGCGAACTCGACGATCAGGATCGCGTTCTTGGCGGCGAGGCCGATGATGGTGACCAGGCCCACCTTGAAGAAGATGTCGTTGGGCAGACCACGGAGGTTCGCGAACACCAGCGCGCCGAGCACGCCGAGCGGCACCACCAGCAGCACCGCGACCGGGATCGACCAGCTCTCGTAGAGCGCGGCCAGGCACAGGAACACCACCACGATCGACAGCACCAGCAGCAGCGTGGCGGCATTGCCGGAGAGAATTTCCTGGTAGGACTGGCCGGTCCAGTCATAGCCGAAGCCCTGCGGCAACTGCTGGCCGACGATGTCCTGCATCGCCTGCATGGCCTCGCCCGAGCTGTAGCCGGGCGCCTGCGAACCGACGATCTCGATCGCGGAGTAGCCGTTGTAGCGGGTGAGCGAGGGCGGCGCCGTGAACCAGCTGGCATGGACCACGTTGGAAATCGGCACCATGTCCGGCTGCCCCGGCGTGCCGGCCAGCGAGGACGGCGTGTAGAAGTGGTCGAGCGCTTCCAGGCCCATGCGGAAGCGCTCGTCGGCGCGCATGGTCACGCGCTTGATGCGGCCCTGGTAGAAGAAGTCGTTGACGTACACCGGCGCGAACATCAGCTGGATCGCGCTGTAGATGTCGCTGACGGAAAGCCCCATCGACTGTGCCTGCACGCGATCGACGTCCAGTTGCACCTGGGCGGCATCCTCGAGCGTGTTGGGACGCACCGCGGTCACTGAGGGGGTCTTCGCCGCGGCGCCGAGCAGCGTGTTGCGCGCCTCGGCCAGCGCCTCGCGTCCGGCGCCGGCGCGGTCCTGCAGGTACATGTCGAAGCCGCCGAACTGGCTGAGGCCCTGCACCGTGGGCAGGTTGACCACGAAGATCTGCGCGTCGCGGATGCCATACAGGTTGCGGTTGGCGCGCTGGATGAATTCGGCCGCGTTGATGCTGCGGTCCTCCCAGGGCTTCAGGCGGATGAAGGCCATGCCGACGTTCTCGCCCTGGCCGACGAAGCTGAAGCCGGCCACGCCCATCATGCCTTCGAAGGCATCGTCCTTGTCCAGCGTCTGGCGCACCTGCTCCATCACCGCCTGGGTGCGCTGCAGCGTGGCGCCGGAGGGCAACTGCACCACGGCCAGCGCGTAGCCCTGGTCCTCTTCCGGCAGGAAGCTGCCCGGCATGCGCATGAAGAGGAAACCGGCGAGGATGACGATCACCGCGAACAGCAGCATCCAGCGCGGCGCATGGTGCACGGCGCTGCCGGTATGGCGCACGTAGGTGCGGCTGATGCGGTCGAAACCCTTGTTGAACCAGCGGAAGATGAAGTTGCGGTCCTCGTGCTGCGCGCTGTGCTTGAGCATGGTGGCGCAGAGCGCCGGCGTGAAGCCGAGCGCGAGGAAGGCCGAAAACACCATCGCCATGGCGATGGTCAGCGCGAACTGCTGGTAGATCGCGCCGGCGGTGCCGCCCTGCAGCGCGCTGGGGATGAACACCGCCGCCAGCACCACGGTGATCGCCACCACCGCACCGGTGATCTGGCCCATCGCCTTGCGCGTGGCTTCCTTAACCGGCAGGCCTTCCTCGGTCATGATGCGCTCGACGTTCTCGATCACGACGATGGCGTCGTCGACCACGATGCCGATCGCCAGCACCATGCCGAACAGGGTCAGCTGGTTGATGGTGAAGCCGATCACCTCCATGCCGAAGAAGGTGCCGAGCAGGGCGACCGGGATCACCAGCGTGGGGATGATGGTGGCGCGCAGGTTCTGCAGGAAGATCAGCATCACCAGGAACACCAGCACCATCGCCTCGGCCAGCGTCTTCACCACTTCCTTGATCGATACCTTGACGAAGGTGGTCGAATCGAAGGGCGAGAACCAGCTCACCCCTTCGGGGAAGCTCGGTGCCAGCTCGTCCATCTTGGCGCGCACCAGCTCGGCGACGTTGAGCGCGTTGGCGCCGGGCAGGAGCTGGATGGCGAAGGCGCCGGTCGGCTTGCCGTTCCACTGCGTGTCGAAGCCGTAGGAAAACGCGCCCAGGCCCACCCGCGCCACGTCCCTGAGGTACACCGAGGTGCCGTCGGGCTGGGTGCGCAGGAGGATGTCCTCGAACTGCTCGGGGCTGCTGAAGCGGCTTTCCGCCGACACCGTGGCGGTGAAGCCCTGGCTCGCCGGCGAGGGCTGCGCGCCGATCGCACCGGCGGCGAACTGCACGTTCTGGGCCTGCACCGCCGCCAGCACCTGCGTGGCCGAGAGGCCGTAGCCGTGCAGCTTGTCCGGATCCAGCCAGATGTTCATGGCGTACTCGGAGCCGAACTGCTGCGTCGAGCCGACGCCGGGAATGCGCGAGATCTGGTCGAGCACGCGCGAGCCGACGATGTCGTTCAGCGCATTGCGGTCGATGGCCGGGTTCTCCGAGCGCAGCGCCACCACCATCAGGAAGCCGGCGTTCGCCTTGGCCACCACCACGCCCTGCTGCACCACCTCGCTCGGCAGGCGCGGCGTTGCCAACGCCACCTTGTTCTGCACCTGGACCTGGGCGATATCCGGATCGGTGCCGGTCTCGAAGGTCAGGGTGATGCTGGAGCGGCCGCTGGAGCTGGAACTGGAGTTGAAGTAGAGCAGGTGGTCGATGCCGGTCAGCTGCTGCTCGATGACCTGGGTGACGGTCTTCTCGGTGGTGTCGGCGCTGGCGCCGGGGTAGCTCGCACCCACCGTGACCTGCGGCGGCACCACGTTCGGATAGGACTCGACGCCGAGGTTGAAGATCGAGATCACGCCCGCGAGCGAGATGAGGATCGCGATCACCCAGGCGAAGATCGGGTGGTCGATGAAGAAACGGGCCATCCTCGCCTCCCCTTACCGGTCGCCAGCGGATTCGGCGGGCGGCTGGGCCGCCGGCGCCGGGTGATCCGCGGGCGCGGTTTCGGGCTGCCACGGCGTCGCCTTCGCAGGCTGGCCGCTCTTCGCCCGCTGCAGCCCGGAGACGATGACCTGGTCACCGGCATCGAGCCCGCTGGTGATGATCCAGCTGCCCTCGACCGAGCCGGCGGTCACCACGTCCTTGCGCGCCACGTTGCCGTCGCCGCCGACCACCAGCACGTAGGGCCCAGTGGCATCGCGCTGCACCGCGCGCTGCGGAACGCGGAACACGTTGTGGCGTTCGCCGAGTTCGGCGGTGAGCGTCACGTACATGCCGGGCAGGAGGATGTGCTCGGGATTGTCGATCCTGGCGCGAAGCGTCACCGCGCCGGTGGCGGGGTCCACGACCGCGCCGGAGAAATCCATCAGGCCGGTGTGGCCGTACTCGCTTCCGTCGGGGAGCGCCACGCGCACCTCGGCCTGGTTGTCGCCGGCAAGCGTCGCCGCGCCGGCGTTGGTGGCGCGGCGCATCGCCTCGATGTCGGCCACGCTCATGCTGAAGTTGACGTAGAGCGGGTCGATCTGGTCGATGGTGGTGAGGAGGGTGGCCTCGCCCTGGCCGACCAGGGCGCCTTCGGTCACCTGTTGCTTGCCGGCGCGCCCGGCGATGGGCGCGGTGACGTTGGCGTAGCCGAGGTTGATCCGCGCCGCCTCGACATTGGCCTGGGCCTGCTTCACCGTCGCGGCCGCGGTGCGCTCGGCGGCATTGGCGGCATCGACGTCGGCCTTGGACAGGAGACCGCGGGCACCGACGGAGCGCGCGCGCTCGGCGGCGACGCGGTTGTTGGTGTACGTCGCCTGCGCCGCGGCCAGGTTGGCCTGCTGCGCGTTGAGGGTCGCGCGGAGCGGCGCCGGGTCGATCTCGAACAGGAGCTGGCCCTCCTCGACGTCGCTGCCTTCCTTGTAGACGCGCTTGACCAGCACGCCGGGAACGCGGGCACGCACGTCGGCGGAACGGAAGGCGGACAGGCGGCCAACCAGCGAACGCTCCAGCGGCGCGCTCGCCGCCTCGGCGGTGATCACGCCGACCTCCGGGGGCGGAGGCTGCTGCTGCGCCTGGTCGGAGGACTTGCTGCAGGCGGCGAGGCTGGCGGCGAGGAGCGTGCAGGCGAGGGCGCTGGACAACTTCATCGGGCGTGCTTCCTGTCGGAAATGAACGTGGGGCGGCGCCTGGACGCCGGGCGATCGGCAAGGGCGCACAGGGCGGCGGCGCGGGCGATCGTCAAAGCGCCCAATTCTATACCGGCCGGTACACAGTGGCGGAACGCATTATCCGTCTCCGCGCCGCCGGCGCCCGGGCCGGAAGTCACCACCGGCCACCTGCCGCAGGCCGCCAGCGCCGGGCCTCAGGTGGATTAGCCCCCGGGCGCGGCGTATCCTTTGGCGTTTATCCATCCGCACCCTTCAATCCTCATCCGGACCCCATCAATGACCTCTCAAGGCGCCGTGTCAGGCACGCTCGTCGATCACGTTCTGGCTTATCAGGCCTCGCATCTGAATGGAAAGGAACTGGAGGAGGCGCAGCGTTTCACCGCCGAGTTCCTGCGCCGCGTCCCCGGTGACGAACTGGCGGCGCGGACCGCTGCCGAATGGGCGGAGCTGGTGGCCGGAATGCAGGCCTTCTGCGCGATGCGCAAGCCCGGCGAGCCCAAGGTGCGCGTGTTCAATCCGCCGAGCAGCGGCGAGCAGGCGCAGGCGGCGCGCACGGTGGTCGAGGTGGTCACCGACGACATGCCGTTCCTGGTCGATTCGGTGCGCATGGCGATCGCCGACGCAGGCCTCGTGGTGCACGCGATCATCCACCCGGTCTATCGCGTCGAACGCGACGGGGCGGGCAGGCTGCAGGCCTTCGGCACGCTCGCGCAGGCAAGCCGGGGCGAGCCCGAATCGGTGATGCACTTCGAAGTCGACCGCACGCCCGATGCGGCCGATCTGGAGCGACTCGCCGGGGCGGTGTCGGCCGCGCTGGAGGACGTCCGGGCCAGCGTCGGCGGCTGGCAGCCGATGCGCGAGCGCATGCTCGCCATCGCCGACGAACTCGGCCAGCGCACGCTGCCGGTCGGCGCCGAAGGCGTGGCCGAGGCACAGGCCTTCCTGCGCTGGGCGACGGAGGACAACTTCACCTATCTCGGTTATCGCGAATACGCGGTCGTCACCACCGGCGGCGACGAGGTCCTGCAGGCGGTGGAAGGTTCCGGGCTCGGCATCCTCAGCGGCTCCGAGCGCTCCGTCGCGCCGCGCTCGCTGCGCACCCTGGTCGCCGCCAGCCTGCCGCAGTCGGGCGCGATGGACGCGATCATCGTCACCAAGACCAACGCCCGTGCGACCGTGCACCGCCCGGGCTACATGGATTACATCGGCGTGCTGTCCTTCGACGGGAACGGCGTGCCGGTGCGCGAGCAGCGCTTCCTGGGCCTATTCACCACCAATGCCTACATGGCGCGTCCGCAGGACGTGCCGCTGGTGCGGCGCAAGGTGGCCGAGGTGCTGAAGCGCTCGGGCCTGCGCAACGACTCGCACCTGGGCAAGACGCTGCGCCACGTGCTGGAGCTCCTGCCGCGCGACGAGCTGTTCCAGTGCAGCGTGGAGGAGCTCTACGACACCGCCACCGGCATCATGGCGTTGCGCGAGCGCCCGCGCACGCGCCTGTTCGTGCGCGGCGACAAGTACGGCCGCTTCTATTCCTGCCAGGTCTACATGCCGCGCGACCGCTTCAGCACGGACGTGCGCGAACGCATCGAAGCCACCCTGAAGGAAGCCCTCCACGGCGAGCGCGTGGATTCGAACATCCACGTCGGCGATTCCCCGCTGGCCAGCATGCACCTGGTGGTGCGTCCGCGGCCGGGCGTGAATGCCGAGTACGACGTCAGCGAGCTCGAAGGCCGCATCGTGCACCTGGTGCGCGACTGGCACGACGAACTCCGCGACGCGCTGGTGGCGCGCCACGGCGAGGAGCGCGGGCTGAAGCTCGCGTCCGGCCTCGGCCGCGCCCTGCCGGTCGGCTACATCGAGGAGGTCACGCCGCGCCGCGCGGTGGTGGACGTGGAACTGGCCGCCAGCGTCGCCGACGCCAACGACATGCGCCTGGACCTCTATCCCTCGGTGAGCCGCCCGGACACGCTGCACTTCAAGATCTTCCGCCGCGGCACCGACATCGTGCTGTCGGACATCATCCCGCTGCTGGAGAACATGGGCCTCAAGGTACTGGCCGAGCAGCTCTACGAGGTCGAACTGCCGGAAGGCGTGCTCTACATCCAGGACATCGCGGTCAGGCCCGCCGTGCACTGCAGCTTCGGCATCGAGCAGGTGCGCGAGGCCTTCCAGGACGCCTTCGCCCGCATCTGGCGCGGCGAGGCCGAGAACGACGCCTTCAACAAGCTGATCCTCGCCGCGCAGCTGGACTGGCGCCAGGTGAGCATGCTGCGCGGCTACTGCAAGTACCTGCTGCAGACCGGCGTGCCGTTCTCGCAGAGCTACGTGGAAACGACCCTCAACCACTATCCGGCCATCGCCGGGCTGCTGGTGGAGCTGTTCGAGGCCGGCTTCGACCCGGCCCGCGAGAGCGCCGGCGCCGCGGCACAGGCCGCGGCCGGCGCCCGCCTCGGGCGCGAGCTCAAGGCGCTGGTGCCGGCCGCCGTCACCGACAGGCACCCGCGCTTTGTCGACGACCTGGCGACGCTGCCCGGCAAGCCGCGCGAGGAGCAGGTCGCCGCCATCCAGGCGGCGATCCGCCTGCTGCTGGAATCGGTCGCCAGCCTCGACCAGGATCGCATCCTGCGCGCCTACCTCGGCGCCATCGGCGCCACGCTGCGCACGAGCTTCTTCCAGATCCGCGATGGCGAACCGGCGCACTACATCAGCTTCAAGTTCGACTGCGCGCGCATGCCGGACCTCCCCAAGCCACGCCCCTACCGCGAGATTTTCGTGGTCGGCCCGCGCGTGGAGGCCGTGCACCTGCGCTTCGGCGCGGTGGCGCGCGGTGGCCTGCGCTGGTCGGACCGGCGCGAGGACTTCCGCACCGAGGTGCTGGGCCTGGTCAAGGCGCAGATGGTGAAGAACACCGTCATCGTGCCGGTCGGCTCCAAGGGCGGTTTCATCGTCAAGCGCCCGCCGGCCGATCGCGAGGCGCTGCAGGCCGAAGGCATCGCTTGCTACCGGATGTTCATCAACGGCATGCTGGACATCACCGACAACCTGGTCGATGGCGAGGTGGTGCACCCGCAGAACGTGGTGCGCCGCGATAGCGACGATCCGTACCTGGTGGTGGCCGCCGACAAGGGCACGGCGAAGTTTTCCGACATCGCCAACGCCTGCAGCGCCGCCTACGGCTACTGGCTCGGCGATGCGTTCGCCTCGGGCGGTTCGGTGGGCTACGACCACAAGGGCATGGGCATCACCGCGCGCGGCGCCTGGGAATCGGTCAAGCGCCACTTCCGCGCGCTCGGCCACGACACGCAGAGCCAGGACTTCACCGTGGTCGGCATCGGCGACATGTCCGGCGACGTGTTCGGCAACGGCATGCGCCTGTCCCGCCACATCCGCCTGGTCGGCGCCTTCGACCATCGCCACGTCTTCATCGATCCCGACCCGGATGCGGCCGCCTCCTTCGAGGAGCGCGAGCGCCTGTTCAAGCTGCCGCGCTCGTCCTGGGAGGACTACGACAAGAGCCTGATCTCCACCGGTGGCGGCGTGTATCCGCGCGACGCGAAGTCCATCGAGCTCTCGCCCGAAGCCCGCGAGGCGCTCGGCATCGATGCGTCGGTGGAATCGCTGTCGGCCAGCGAACTGGTCAGCGCGGTGCTGCGCGCGCCGGTCGACCTGCTCTGGAACGGCGGCATCGGCACCTACGTCAAGGGCGCGTCGGAAACCAACACCGAGGTGGGCGATCGCGCCAACAACGCCGTGCGCATCAATGGCGGCGAACTGCGCTGCAAGGTGGTGGGCGAGGGCGGCAACCTCGGCTTCACGCAGAAGGGCCGCATCGAGGCAGCGCAGAAGGGCGTGCTGCTCAACACCGACTTCATCGACAACTCCGCCGGCGTGGACACCTCCGACCACGAGGTGAACATCAAGATCCTCTTCAACGACGCCATCCAGCGCGGCGAGCTCACGCTGGAGGAGCGCAACCGCCAGCTCGCCGCCATGACCGACGAGGTGGCGCGCCTGGTGATCGCCGACAACTACCGCCAGAACCAGGCGATCACGGTGATGGAGCACATGTCGGCGCAGCGGATCGGCTCGAACGCGCACTTCATCCGCACGCTCGAGCACGAGGGGCACCTCGACCGCCAGATCGAGTACCTGCCGTCCGACGCCGAGATCGAGGAGCGCAAGGCGCGCCACCTGGGCTTCACCCGTCCCGAGCTCGCGGTGCTGCTGTCCTATTCCAAGCTGAAGCTCTACGACGACCTGGTGCACTCGGACGTGCCGGAAGATCCCTACCTCTCCAGGGAGCTGGTGCGCTACTTCCCCAAGCCGTTGCAGGAGCAGTACGCGGACAACATGCAGCGCCACCGCCTGAAGCGCGAGATCATCGCCACCGCGGTCACCAATTCGATCGTCAACCGCATGGACGCGACCTTCGTGCTGCGCATGCAGGAAGACACCGGGCAGCCGCCGGCGGCCATCGCCAAGGCCTACACGGCGGTGCGTGAATCGCTCGACGCGCGGGCACTCTGGGCCGACATCGAGGCGCTCGACGGCGACATCGGCGAGGCGGTGCAGATCGACGCGCTGCTCAAGATCTGGGAACTGCAGCGCGGCCTGACCCGCTGGCTGCTCAACCACCGCGGCGCCGACCTCGACATCGCCGGCATCGTCGAGCGCTATGCGCCGGGCGTGGCGGCGCTGCGCAAGGCGCTGCCCGACGTGCTGACCGAAGCCGGCCGTGCCGACCATGACGTCGACGTCGAGAAGTGGCAGGGCCTTGGCGTGCCGGCGGCTCTGGCGCTGCGCCTCGCCGCCATCCCGGTGCTGGGCGCGGTGTTCGACATCGTCGAGGTCTCGCTGGAAAGCGGCGTACCGGTCGAGCGGGTGGCGGCGGTGTTCTTCGAACTTGGAAACGCACTCGACATTGATGGCCTGCGCCGGCAGATCGAGAACCTGCCCGTGGAAAGCCGCTGGCACGCCCAGGCACGCGGCTCGTTGCGGGATGAGCTCGCCTCGCAGCAGCGTGCACTGGCGACGCAGATCCTCGCCACCGCGCCGGAGAGCGACGCCGATCCGGTGAAGGCCTGGCTCGACCGCGACGACCCGGTGCTGCGCTTCACGCTCGGCATGCTGGAGGAAATCCGCTCGCAGAAGGTGGATTACCCGATCGCCTCAGTGGCCCTGCGCCGCGTCGCGCAACTGGTGCAGGCGGCCTCGAAAGCCGCCTGAGGCAACGGCATGTGTCCGCCCGCGGGAGGGCACATGCTTTTCCGCAGGAGCGAGCGTGCTCGCGACCGATGCGCCGCCACCTTGGTGCGGCGCCGGGCGCCTGCACGCAGGCTCCTGGGTGGATGCGCCGCCCTGTAGGAGCGAGCGTGCTCGCGACCCACGCGCTCCGTCCGTGTGCCCGGCACCATAACGCCGACACGCGCTGCGGTAAGCTCTAGGACCCTCGACCATCGGCCGCCGCATGTCCCAGCGCATCGCCTTCGTAGCCAGCCACACCGAGGAAGCCCAAGCCGCCCGGGCGCTGCTGGCCTCGCGCTACGGCGACGTGCCGCTGGACGAGGCCGGGGTCATCGTCGCGCTCGGTGGCGATGGCTTCATGCTGCGCACGCTGCACCGCCACATGCCGCGCGCCTTGCCGGTCTATGGCATGAAGCTCGGCACGGTCGGCTTCCTGATGAACCAGCACCACCTCGCCGACCTTCCCGAGCGCCTCCAGCGCGCGCAGCCCACGGTGCTGCGCCCGCTGTTGATGGAGGTGGTCACCGAGTCCGGCGGCGCGTCCTCCGCACTCGCCTTCAACGAGGTCTCGCTGCTGCGCCAGACCAAGCAAGCGGCGCACGTCCAGGTGCTGCTGAATGGCGTGGCGAAGATCGAGGAGCTGATCTGCGATGGCATCCTCGTCGCCACGCCGGCCGGTTCCACCGCCTACAACCTGTCGGCGTTCGGCCCCATCCTGCCGCTGGGCTCGCGCATGCTGGCGCTGACGCCGATCAGCCCGTTCCGGCCGCGGCGCTGGCGTGGCGCGATCCTGCCGGCGGTGACCGAGGTCCGCTTCGAGATCCTCGATCCCTACAAGCGCCCGGTCAGCGCCACCGCGGATTCGCACGAGGTGCGCGACGTGGTCGAGGTGTGCATCCGCGAATCCACCAACGAAACCATGACGCTGCTGTTCGATCCCGAGCACAACCTCGAGGAGCGCATCCTCAACGAGCAGTTCGAGCAATAGCGGAGGCGCGGCGACCGCGTTCGCGTCGAGCATGCGTCCCTGGCATCGCTTCCCACGTGCGCCACGCCCACTTCCCGGCCACGGCACGCCACGGCTGCCGTGGCGTGCTGCCGCCGTCCTCTCGCTTCTCGCCGGGCTCGCCGGCTGTTCGACACTGGGTTACTACGGCCATGTCGCGGTCGGCGAGGCGCGGCTGCAGGCCGCTCGGCGGCCACTGGCACGGGTGATCGACGACCCGGCCACCGAGTCGCGGGTGCGGCAACGCCTCGAGCTCGCGATGGCCGCGCGCGAGTTCGCCTCCGACCACCTCGCCCTGCCGCGCAACCGGAGCTATGCCAGCTACGTGGCCCTCGACCGGCCCTACGTGGCGTGGAACGTGTTCGCTACGGCGGAGTTCTCGGTCGATGCGCTGACGCACTGCTTCCCGTTCGCCGGCTGCGTGGCCTATGTCGGCTACTTCGACGAGGCGCGCGCCCGGCGCGAAGCCGCGCGGCTGGCGAAGAAGGGCGACGACACTTCGGTACAGGGCGTGGCGGCCTTCTCCACGCTCGGCTGGTTCGCCGATCCGATCCTCTCCAGCATGCTGCGCTGGGGCGACGACGAGCTTGCCGCGGTGATCTTCCACGAGCTCGCCCACCAGCGCCTCTACGTGCAGGACGACACCGCCTTCAACGAATCCTTCGCGAGCTTCGTCGGCGCCGAGGGCCTTCGCCAATGGCGCGCCGCGCGCGGGCTGCCGCCGCCCGACGAGACCCGTCAGGAGCACGATCACGCCTTCACGGAACTCGTGCTGGACCTTCGCGAGCGCCTGCGCCGGCTCTACGCGAGTGAACTCGCGCCGCCCGGCATGCGCCAGCGCAAGCAGGAAGAAATCGCCGCCTTCCGCGAACGCTACGCGCAGCTCCGCGATCGGGACTGGAACGGCGACCCGCGCTGGGATGCCTGGGTGGCGGCGCCGATCGACAATGCACGGCTGCTGCCCTTCGGCCTCTACGATCGCTGGCTGCCGGCGTTCGCAGCGTTGTTCGACGCGGCGGGCGCGGATTGGCCTGCGTTCTACCAGCGCGCCAGGGCGCTCGCACGGCGCCCGCCGGCGGAGCGGGACAGGCTGCTCGCGGAACTCGCGGCCGGGCACAGCCCTTGAGCGGGGCTACGCGGTCGCGACGCCCAGGCCTCACATCACCGTGACGGCACGGTCGCCTGCACGCGGGCTCCTACGCGAATCGTGCCTGCCCGAACGTGACCGCGCGAATGGGCTGACCGAACGTGGCCGCGTACAAATGCGTTGTAGGAGCGACCGTGGCCGCGACCCGGGCCTCACACCACCGTGACGCCACGGTCGCCTGCACGCAGGCTCCTTATGTCTCGATTCTGGTCCCTTACAGGATGAGAATCGCCGACTGATCATCGGTGGGGACGGGGTGACGTCCACAGGCTCCTTGGGCTTCGCGCCCGCGCAGTAGATTCGCGCCCCCGTTCCGTCTT
>JAFKNA010000039.1 GCA_017305135.1 Lysobacterales bacterium
ATCGCGTCGTAGGCCTTGAACTCGCCGCCGAAACGCTCCGCGCCGATCTTCGTCAGCGCCGCCGTCAGGGTCGTCTTGCCGTGGTCCACGTGGCCGATCGTGCCGACGTTGACGTGCGGCTTCTTGCGCTCGAATTTTTCCTTGGACATACCGAGAAACCCCGATCAGGTGAAAAGATGTGGAGGCGGACCGGAAGACCTGTAGCGGATTGCGAACCGGTGACGCTGAGGTGGTGCTCACCACTGGAATCGAACCAGTGACCTCTTCCTTACCAAGGAAGTGCTCTACCGACTGAGCTAGGTGAGCGTGTATTTCAGCCGTCCTCCCTGACGGCAAAGAACAGACCGGCATCCTGCCGGACTTTTCAACAACAGCAGGCTTCGGGTGGAGACTTGAAGACCTGGTGTACTTTCCAACAACGGCAAGCTTCGGGTGACGGTTTCGAAGACTGCCTGGAATCATCGAACACGAGCTTCGCTGGGGCGTTGTGAAGCCTGGTTTGAAGCAGTCAATGGAGCGGGAGACGGGAATCGAACCCGCACCATCAGCTTGGAAGGCTGAGGTTCTACCATTGAACTACTCCCGCCCTGGAGCTGGTGGAGCCGCGCCGCCGAAGCGTCGCGTGCTGCATGTTGCTGGTGGAGCGTGTTGCTTGGTGGAGGGAGGTGGATTCGAACCACCGAAGGCGTAAGCCAGCAGATTTACAGTCTGCCCCCGTTGGCCGCTTGGGTATCCCTCCGAAAATCTCGCATTGTCTGGAACTCGCCACCAACCCTGGCCCGGGAGGTGGATGACTCAGGGCATCCTGCCCTTCGCCCCTTCGGGGCCGCGCCGCTTCGCGTCGCGTTCAGGTTCGCTCCCGGCGAACCTAGTCGAACCACCGAAGGCGTAAGCCAGCAGATTTACAGTCTGCCCCCGTTGGCCGCTTGGGTATCCCTCCGAAATCTTCAATCGTCTTCGTTCTACAACTTTGCAACATGCACCCGGAGGTGGATTACGTCGGGTTTTCCTGCCCTCCGCCCTTCGGGCCGCGCCGCTTCGCGTCGCGTTCATGAAGGGCGCCTCCGTGAACGGAGCCGCGCATTCTCCGTTCCCACCGCCTCCGATGTCAAGCCTTGGGAGAGACTTTTTCATCCGCCGCGCCGACCCTCAGCCCTCAGCCTACACATTGAACCGGAAGTGCAGCACGTCGCCTTCCTGCACCACGTAGTCCTTGCCTTCCAGGCGCAGGCGCCCGGCCTCGCGCGCTCCGGCCTCGCCCCGGTAGCGGATGTAGTCCTCGTAGGAGATCGTCTCGGCGCGGATGAAGCCGCGCTCGAAGTCGGTGTGGATGACGCCCGCGGCCTGCGGCGCGGTGGCGCCCTTCCAAACCGTCCAGGCGCGGACTTCCTTCTCGCCGGCGGTGAAGTAGGTCTGCAGGCCCAGCAGGCTGTAGCCGGCGCGAATCACCCGATCGAGGCCCGGCTCGCCAAGCCCGAGGTCGGCGAGGAACTCGGCGCGGTCGGCTTCGTCGAGCTGCGCCATCTCTTCCTCGATGGCGGCGCTCACCGCCACCACCTCCGCGCCCTCGTCCGCGGCGCGTGCGCGCACCTTGTCGAGGTGCGGATTGCCCTCGAAGCCGTCCTCCAGCACGTTGGCGATGTACATCAGCGGCTTCATCGTGAGCAGGAAGAGGTCGCGTACCAGCGCCTTCTCCTCATCGTCGAGGCCGAGGCTCCGGGCCGGGCGGCCTTCGCCAAGGCCGGCGGCCAGCTTCTGCAGCACGGGCCGGCGGGCCAGCGCCTCCTTGTCGTTGGCCTTGGCGGCGCGTTCGACCCGCGCCAGCGCCTTTTCCACCGACTCCAGGTCCGCCAGCGCAAGCTCGGTGTCGATGGTGTCGATGTCCGAGAGCGGATCGACGCGGCCCGCGACGTGCACGATGTCCTCATGGTCGAAGCAGCGCACCACGTGGGCCACCGCGTCCACCTCGCGGATGTGGGCGAGGAACTTGTTGCCGAGCCCCTCGCCCTTGGAAGCGCCGGCGACAAGGCCGGCGATGTCCACGAACTCGATCGAGGTCGGGATGATCTTCAGGGGCCGCGCGATCCCCGCGATTTCGGCCAACCGCGGATCCGGCACCGGCACCACCCCGACATTGGGATCGATGGTGCAGAACGGGAAGTTCGCCGCCGCGATGCCCGCGCGCGTCAAGGCGTTGAAGAGGGTCGACTTGCCGACGTTCGGCAGGCCGACGATGCCGCATTTGATGCCCATTTGAAGTCCGTGATTGGGGATTCGGGATTCGGGATTCGGGATTGGTAAGGCAGGTCGCCCTGAGCGCGGCGGCGGCGGGAAGGGAGTGGATGGCGGGGCTTGCGCCAATCCCTGATCCCTAATCCCTGCTCGTATGCAACCGCTTCATCGCCTCGTCGAAGTCGCCGGCCACGGCCAGCGGCAGCACCTCGAGCGAGCGCGCGATGGCGTCGATCATCGCCGCCTCGTCCTGGGACGAGGGCCGGCCGAGGACCCAGCCGAGCACGCGATCCTTGTGGCCGGGATGGCCGATGCCCAGGCGCAGGCGGTGGAAACGACCGTGGCCGATGTGGGCGAACAGATCGCGCAGGCCGTTCTGGCCGCCGTGCCCGCCATCGAACTTGAGGCGCGCCGTGCCGGGTGGCAGATCGAGGTCGTCGTGCGCGACCAGCATCTCCTCCGGCTCGATCTTCCAGTAACGCAGCGCCGCCCCGACCGAGGCGCCACTCGCGTTCATGAAGGTCGTGGGCTTGAGCAGCCACAGCGGCTGGCCACCGACCGTGACGCGTGCGGCAAGGCCGCGCAGCTTCGACTCGGCGCCGAAGCGCGCGCCCTCGCCCGCAGCCAGCGCATCGGCGAACCAGAAGCCCGCGTTGTGGCGCGTGCGCAGGTGTTCGGCGCCGGGATTGCCGAGCCCGACGATGAGACGCAAAGCTGCCATGGCCAGCAACCGTGCCGCCCACCGCGCCGGATCCGGGGATCCGGCGCGGTGACGGGCGGCAGCCGATTACTTCTTCTCGGGCTTGGCGGCCGGCGCGGCGGCAGGAGCGGCTTCGTCGCCCTCGCCTTCCGCTGCGGGCTCGGCTTCCACGCGCATCTCGCGGGCCACGACCACCGCGTGGTCGTATTCCTTGCCGAAGCGGAGATCGGGGATCTCCACGCCCTCCGGCAGCGCGATCTCCGAAAGATGCACGGTGCCGCCCGGTTGCAGGTCGGCGAGATCCACGCGGATGCCCGTCGGCAGGTTCTTCGGCAGGCAGGACACTTCCACGTCGGTCAGTTCGTGCATGATGACCACGCCCGCGGTCTTCCCCGCCACCGAGGTTTCGCCGTTCACGAACTGGAACGGCACGCGCACGCGGATCGCCTCGTCCTCGTTGATGCGCTGGAAGTCCAAGTGCAGGACGAGCTGCTTGAACGGATGCCGCTGCATGTCGCGCAGCAGGACCCTCTGCACGTCGCCGCCGAGGCTGAGGTCCAGGATCGAGGAATAGAACCAGTCGTTCTGGCTGGCGTGCCAGACGTCCTTGTGGGCGATCTGGATGCTTACGGGTTTGAGTTCGCCCCCGTAGACGATGGCGGGGACCATGCCGGCGCGACGCAGGCGGCGGCTCGCACCCTTGCCCTCGTCGTTGCGCCGTTCGACCTTGATTTCATGACTCTGTGCCATTGGTATTGCCCTTTGCTGCATTGGACCGCCTCACGGCGGCAGTGGTGCTCTCCCGCGACCAGGAGGGCGTGAAAGCCGGGAATCGGGAATCGCAGGAGCGGGCGATCAGCTCTCGACGCGCCAGCAGAACATGGGCGCCGACGCGTTCTTGACGATTCCCTATTCCCGATTCCCCATTCCCGGCTCAATCGACATACAACGAACTCACCGATTCGCCATAGGCGATGCGGCGGATCGTCTCGGCCAGGAGGTCGGCGACGGAGAGCTGGCGGATCTTTGCGCAGGCCTCCGCCCCAGCCGACAGCGGGATGGTGTCGGTGACGACCAGCTCGTCCAGCGAGGACTTGCTGATGTTCTCGATGGCCGGTCCGGACAGCACCGCGTGGGTGCAGTAGGCGACCACCTTGCTCGCGCCATTGCGCTTGAGCGCCGCGGCGGCCGCGCCCAGGGTACCGGCGGTATCGACGATGTCGTCCACCAGCACGCAGACCTTGTCCTTCACCTCGCCGATGATGTTCATCACCGTGGCCTCGTTGGGGCGGGGACGGCGCTTGTCGATGATGGCGAGGTCGGCGTCATCGAGGCGCTTGGCGATGGCGCGCGCGCGCACCACGCCGCCGACGTCCGGCGACACCACGATGAGGTTGTCCTTGCCGTGCTTGCGCCAGATGTCGGCAAGCAGCACCGGCGAGGAGTACACGTTGTCGAGCGGGATGTCGAAGAAGCCCTGGATCTGGTCGGCATGCAGGTCCACCGTCAGCACCCGGTCGGTGCCGACCGCGCCGATCATCTCGGCGGCCACGCGCGCGGTGATCGGAACGCGTGCCGAGCGCGGCCGGCGGTCCTGCCGCGCATAGCCGAAGTAGGGCATCACCGCCGTCACGCTGCCCGCCGAGGCGCGCTTCAGCGCGTCGACCAGTGCCAGCAGTTCCATGAAATGGTCCGCGGTCGGCGCGCAGGTCGGCTGGATCACGAACACCTCCTGGCGGCGCACGTTCTCCTCGATCTCGATCTGCACTTCGCCATCGCTGAAGCGCCCGACCAGGGCCTTGCCCAGCGGCACGTTGAGCTTCTCGCAGATCGCCGACGCCAGCGCGCGGTTGGCATTCCCGGTGAAGACGAGCATGCCGGGGGTATTCATGCTGGAACTGTCCACGCTGCCGACTCCGTCGCCAGTCCGGCCGCGTGGCCGCACCTGGTGAATGACCACCGATGCGGGCAAGGATCCCGATCGGACTGTGCAACTGGCTGGGGCGGCAGGATTCGAACCTGCGAATGCCGGGATCAAAACCCGGTGCCTTACCGCTTGGCGACGCCCCAACGCAAAACCGCGCCGCGCGCCACGGAGCCGCGCCGCAGCGAACGACGGCGCGCGGCGAAGCTTCGCCCGCGCGAAGTGAAGCGCGGAATTGTCGGGCGTGGCGGGGCGGGTGTCAAATTCCGGCGCGACGGGATCTCTGCCGACGCGACGAGAAGCCCATCGGGCCGTAGAACCCGGCGTCAGGGCAGGGTCCAGGCGCGGATCGCCAGCCGCACCGAGTACTCGCCGCGCGTCGCGAATACGCGCGATGGCAGCGGCGGGTCGAATTCCATCGCGTAATCGCGGTACTCGACGCGCCAGCCCGCCTGTTCGATGCGGCCCGGCAGGCCGTCCGGCCGGAACTCGATCACGGCCGGACCCGGCGCCCGCATCGCACGCACCCAGTCCACCAGTTCCGGCAGCGGCACGTGCCAGCCAAGTTCCCGCTCGAGCAGCTGGCTGGCGCCGGCACCCTCGATGGGCACGCTCGCGAGGCCCTGCAGGACGGCGTGGCCAGGTCCGCCGCTCAGCACCCAGGTCTTGCCGGTCACCGGCGCATGCACGGTGAAGCGGAAGTCCTCGCCCTGCTGGATCCAGTCGAGCGAACCGCTGCCGCTGTTCCCGCCGTCGGAAACGGCCAGCCGCGCCTCGATGCGCCAATCCGACCCTTGCGCGCGCAGCACCCCTTCGCGGGCCGCTTGGCGCTCCAGCGAGGCGGCGTCGGCCGCCACCGGCCTTGGTCGCTGCCCGGCACAGGCGGCCAGCAGCAGCGCGACGGCGAGGATGGCGACACGCAACGCGCCCGCCTTCACGGCGCGAGCCGTCGCATGGTCTCGCACAGGACCTTGTTCTCCTTGTCTTCGCGCAGGCCTTCCTGCCAGATGCGGCGGGCTTCCGCGTGCTCGCCACTGGCCCACAGCACTTCGCCCAGGTGCGCGGCGATTTCCGCATCGTGCTGCTTCGCCCACGCGGCGCGCAGGAGCGGCAGGGCGGCGTCGAGGCGGCCCATGCGGTAATGCACCCAGCCCATCGAATCCATGATCGCGGGCTCGTCGGGCTTGAGCTCGAGCGCCCGCGCGACGAGGTCGCGCGCTTCCGCCAGCGCCGGATCGCCGGGGCGGGCATGGTCGGCGAGGGTGTAGCCGAGCGCGTTGAGCGCCTCGGCGTCGTCGGGGCGGAGTTCGACCAGCCGGCGCAGATCCCGCTGGCCGGCCGCGGGGTCGCCGTGCTCCACTTCCATCAGGGCGCGGGCGTAGAGCAGGGTTCCGTCGTCCGGCAGCGCCTCGAGGGCGCGCGCATAGGTCTGGCGAGCCTCGGCGATGCGGCCGTGGCGGCCCAGGATTTCCGCTTCCAGCAGGTAGGCGCCGGCCAGGCGGTCGCGCTCGCCGACGGCGTCCTGCTGCAGCTGGCGCACGCCGCGCAGCGCCTCGTCGGTGCGTCCGAGCTGGTCGAGGACCACGATGCTGCGGGTTCGCGCATCGATGGCGCGTTCGTCGTCGGCCGGTACGTCCCGATACCAGTCGAGCGCCTGCTGGCGCTTCTCCAGCATCTCGGCGAGCTGGCCAAGGAGGTAGAGGCGCCGCCCGCTGCGCGGACCCGGCTCGGCGGCCATCTCCCGGTAGAGCGCCGCCAGCGCGCCGGAATCGTCGGCCCGCGCCAGGTAGGCCGCCCGCGCGGCGAGGGTGGCGTCGTCCTGCGGGCCGGCGGCGAGGATCCGCGCGGCGCCCCGATCATCCCCGTTTTCGGCGAGCAGCGCCGCATAGGCGCCGCGCAGGCGCAGGTTGGCCGGATCGTGGCGCACCGCGTCCGCGTAAAGCGCCAGTGCCGCCTTGCGGTCGCCCCGGTCGAGGGCGATGCGCGCGCTCCAGGCGTAGGTCGCACCGCTGGCGAAGCGCTTGCGCGCTGTCGTAGCGAGGCGCTCGGCCAGCGCCTTGTCATCGAGGCGGAAGGCCAGCTGGCTGACGGCAATCCAGTTCGCCTCCCTCGAACCGAGCCGCTCGGGTGTGGCGAGGCGCCCCAGCAGCTCCGCGCCGATCGCGGGCTCGCTGGCGCCGATGAGGGCTTGCGCGACGAGGCGCCATCCAGCCTCGCTGCCGTCCGCGACGAGCGCGGCGAGGTCGGACTCCGCCTCCGCCGGTCGGCCCTCGCCGAGCGCAATCCAGCCGCGCACCTGCGCCTGGCCAGGCTGGCCGGGCGCAAGCGCAGTCCAGCGCTCCAGGGCGCTCCGCGCCAGCGCCCAGTCCCGCGCCGCCACGGCGAGGCGGGTCGCCTCCTCGGCGACGGCGGGGTCCGGCAGCAGGGCCGCCGCGCGGGTGAAATGGGTCGCCGCCGACCCCACGTCGCCCGCTTGCAGCGCGAACTGGCCGGCAAGGAGCTGCAGCATTGCATCGGACGAGTATGCGGTGGCCGCCGTGTCGGCATCGGCGGCAGGCTGCTGCGGCATCGTGACGCAGCCCGCCAGCAGTGCGGCGAGGGCGGCCGCGAGGAAAGCGCGCCACGGCACGCGCGCGGACGCGCCTCGGGAATTGGGCACGCGGACGGAATGCATGCGCTACCTTGTTCTGCCGGCTGGCGGTGGGCGATACACTAAGCTTATCCGATCCGGTCCGCTGCGAACGCGCCACGGGGAGCCTTTCGGACGAGTGAAAAACCGGTCGCACCACGCCTTCGGCCCCACGAATCCCGCGGATCCCGGCGCGGACGGTGCCCGCATCTGGCTTCAACCATGGCGCTGATTGCCCTCGGACTCAACCACCTCACCGCCCCCGTCGCGCTGCGCGAGCGCGTGGCCTTTCCGGCCACCGCGACCGGGCCTGCGCTCGCCGAGCTGTCGGCGCAGCCCGGGGTGCGCGAGGCGGCGATCCTCTCCACCTGCAACCGCACCGAGCTCTATTGCACGGTGGAGCCGGGCGCCGAGGCCGCTCCGGCCGAATGGCTCGGCCACCACCACGAGGTGACCCGTCCGCACCTCGACGAGTTCCTCTACCGGCACCACGACGCGGCCGCCGTGCGCCACCTCTTCCGGGTGGCCACCGGACTGGAATCGATGGTGCTGGGCGAGCCGCAGATCCTCGGCCAGGTCAAGGACGCCTACGCACTGGCGCGCGACGCGCACACCCTGAAGGCGCCGCTGGAGCGGCTGTTCCAGAACACCTTCGCGGTGGCCAAGCGGGTGCGCTCGGACACCCGCATCGGCGCCAATCCGGTCTCGGTGGCGTTCACCGCGGTGCGCCTCGCCGAACAGGTGTTCACCGACCTCGCCCAGGCCTGCGTGCTCCTGGTCGGTGCCGGCGACACCATCGAACTCGCCGCGCGCCACCTGGCCGAAGCCAGGGTGCGCCGGCTCATCGTCGCCAACCGTACCCTCGACAACGCGCAGGCGCTGGCGACGCGCTTCGGCGGCTATGCCGTGGCCCTCGCCGACCTGCCGCTGCACCTGGCTGAGGCGGACATCGTGATCGCCTCCACGGCCAGCCCGGTACCGGTGCTGGAACGACAGGCGGTAGCGGCGGCGGTCGAGGCACGCCGCCGCCGGCCGATGTTCCTGGTCGACATCGCCGTGCCGCGCGACATCGACCCCGCGGTGGCCAGCCTCGACGACGTCTACCTCTACACCATCGACGATCTCATGCAGGTGATCGACGAGAACCTCCGCTCGCGCCGCGAAGCCGCGCTGCAGGCGGAGGCGATGATCGAGCTTTCCGTCGGCCACTTCATGGACTGGTGGGGCACGCTGGAGCTCCGCAATCCGGTCGGCGACCTGCGCTCCGCGGCCCAGGCGAGTCGCGACGAGGTGCTCGCCAAGGCGCGCCGTATGATCGCCAACGGCAGGAGCGCCGACGAGGCGCTCGCCTTCCTCGCCGACACGTTGACCAACAAGCTGATGCACGCCCCGAGCGCGAACCTGCGCTCGGCCGCCCTGCGCGGCGATGCGGAACTGCTGCACGCGGCGAGCACCCTGTTCGACCTGCCCGACGCGGCTTCCCGCCGCGAGCGTTAGCTCCGGGTTCCGGGTCCCTCCGCGCTGCACGCATGCGGGGCTTCCCGGCGCGCCAACGCCGCTCCTGCCGAATCCCGATCCTCCATTCCCCCATTGCCGGCTTCCGACCATGCTCCCCACCATCCGCCGCAGACTCGAACAGCTCGCCGAGCGCCACGAGGAACTCGAACACCTCATGGCCAGCCCGGAGGTACTCGGCGACGCCAGGCGGCTGCGCGAGGTCTCGCGCGAACACGCGCACCTGGCCCCGCTGGCGTCCTCGCTGCACGCCTTCGAGGAGGCCGGCAGGGCGCTCGAAGCCGCGCGCGCCATGCTGGCCGACCCGGAACTGCGGGAACTCGCCGAAGAGGAAGTGGGCACGCTGGAAAGCCGCCGCGAACGGCTGCAGGAGGAACTCAACCAGCTTCTGGTGCCGCAGGATCCGCGCGACCGGGGCAACCTGTTCCTGGAGGTGCGCGCGGGCACCGGCGGCGACGAGGCGGCGATCTTCGCCGGCGACCTGCTGCGCATGTACCTGCGCTATGCCGAGCGGCGCGGCTGGAAGGTGGAAATCCTCTCTGCGCACGAGGGCGAACACGGCGGCTACAAGGAAGTCGTGGCGCGAGTCGAGGGCACCGGCGCGTTCTCGCGGCTCAAGTACGAATCCGGCACGCATCGCGTGCAGCGCGTTCCCGAAACCGAGTCGCAGGGGCGCATCCACACCTCGGCCGCGACGGTGGCGATCCTGCCGGAACTGGACGAGGTCGACGAGGTGGAACTCAACCCGGCAGACCTTCGCGTGGACACCTTCCGCGCTTCCGGCGCCGGCGGGCAGCACGTCAACAAGACCGACTCGGCGATCCGCATCACCCACCTGCCGAGTGGCATCGTGGTGGAATGCCAGGACGAACGCAGCCAGCACAAGAACCGCGCCCGCGCGCTGTCGCTGCTGAAGGCGCGCCTGCTCGACGAGGCGCAGTCGAAGCAGGCCGCCGCCGAGGCGGAATCCCGCCGCCTGCAGGTCGGCTCCGGCGATCGCAGCCAGCGCATCCGCACCTACAACTACCCGCAGGGCCGCATCACCGACCACCGCATCAACCTCACCCTGTACCGCCTGCCGGAGGTCGTCGCCGGCGACCTCGATGAACTCGTCGACGCGCTGGTACGGGTGGACCAGGCCGAGCAGCTGCAGCGGCTGGGCGGCGACGGGTTGGGCAACGCAGGCTGAGAGTTTGTGAAACAGACAAACTCCCGGCCCGGCCAGGGATGGCCGGTCGCGAAGCGGGCACGCAAGTGCCTGATTCGCGGGAGCGGGTCCGGGCGTGTACCGGACCCGCGACTGGAAAATTGCCCAGGAATCTTTCACAAGCGCCAGGCCGCGCCCGCCTGAATGCGGCGGGTTGCGCGGATGGGTTGCTCAGCGCGAGTTCCGCCGCGCCTCGCTATAGCCTCTCCCGGACGACCGCACCCGGAGGCCACGTATGAATACCCGTCGCGTGTTCAGCACCACCGATATGGCGGTGGCACGAAATGCCATCGCCGCCGCCCGCCATGCCGGCGTGCCCGACGAGGATCTTTACCTCGTCGCGAAAAGCGGCATCGAGATGGAACGGATCCCCGAGCACCGCAAGGACGTGACCACCGACTTCATCCCCGCGGCCCTGCGCGGGGCGGGTGCGGGTGGCGCCATCGGCCTGGTCGCCGGACTCATCGCGGTCACGATTCCGGCGGTCGGCATCACGGTGGCGGGCGCCGGGCTCATCACCCTGATCGGCGCCGCCGTGGGCGGCTGGTCGTATGCCCTGGCGGGCTCGGCGGTGCCGAACCCGGTGCGGCGCCGCTTCGAGGAGGAAATCGAGGCCGGGCGCATCCTGGTCGTCGTCGATGACGAGCAGGAACGCGCCCCTGCCGTGGATCGCGCGATCATCGCCACCGGCGCCGTGCAGATGCCATTCGAGGAGCCGTCGGAACCTTCGGCTTTGACCTGACGGATTCCGCAGCACGTACCCTGGTACGTGCCCTGCCCCGGCTACAGCATCTTGCCGATCACGTCGTCCCTGAGCTTCGCCGCGGGATCGAGCGATACCAGGCCCGCAGCCGCATCGACGCTTCGATGACTATCCGGGGGTGACCACTGCGGACACGACGGCATGGCCGTGACGCTGCCCTCGAGCTGGTAGCAAACCGGCACATAGACCGACGCCGCTACGCCATGCCCGCCAACCATTTCTGGCCTGAAGGTCCATCGCTTGATGGCGTTCGCGGCAGATCGGCCCAGTGCACGATCACTCTGCGGCACGTCGGCGACGGGTTCGGCGGTCAATACCTTCCCATTCGCATCGTATGTCACCAGGACGACGGCAAGACCTGCGTAAGGCCTGCCAGCAACCCTCCGCAGTATGGCCTGGGGAAATGTCGGCGCGACCATGTGGTCGCGCGCTCCACCCGTACTCGCGGATTCCACCCGGATCGCGTAACCCTCGTCCCGGGCCTCGAGCAGGGTCGTCAGGTAGAGCGTCGTTTCAGTCGCCACCGGCTGTCCATCGACGCGACCAGGATCGAACGTCCACTTGCTGATGGCTTTCTCGATTGGATCGGCGAGCGTCGGCTTGACCTTCGTTTCCTGCTCGAGCGCGGTCACCTTGCCGCTCGCGTCTATTTCGACGCGCCAGGTGCTGTCGAAGGTATGTCCGGTGGCAGCGTCGTTGGCCGCCAGCGCGGAACCGCCGGCCAGCAGGAGTGTTGAAGCGAGAAGGAGAGAGCGCACGGTGGTACCGCCTCCATTCGGGACAAGACCACACCCTAGCTGATCGCGTGCACGAAGTTCCACCGCACAAGCCACGCTTCACCGCAGTGCGCCCGCGATGGCTTGAGGCATGGAACAGTCGTCGAGCGGCCGCCAGGTTGCCTGCAGCCCTGTGCGGATTGAGGCCCGAGCCTGCGGGTCTTGGGCGGGCCTGGCACGGTGGGATTCCTTCCGCCAAGTCCTTCAATGTGCCCGCTTTCGCGGGTTGTGTCCCGACTCGTGGTGTAGCAGAGATCACCGGTGGTTCTCGGGTTAGGGTTGGGTTGCACACACAACCTGAGCCGAGGAACCACCGATGACCAACGACATGATGCAACTCCAGGGCCTGCTGGAGAAGAGTGCGGATGCTGAT
>JAFKNA010000012.1 GCA_017305135.1 Lysobacterales bacterium
ACGCCGATACCGAGCGGACCACTCTCCTACACGGGTGCACACGTGCACACCACTGCGACGTCGGTCTCCACTCTCCGCGCGCCCTCAATCATGCATCCTGTTTGCTCCGCGACAGCGCGCCGGCGAAGACGGGGGGACGTCTCCTACAACATTCCAACGATGTCGCTGTGCTCAGGTTCCGCGGCGCTGCGGGCGTGCAACGTCCCGGTTCGGGGCTGCGCCCCGGCGGCTTCGCTACAATCGGCTTCCGTTCCGGAATGCTGCCCATGGCTGATCCGTACTTCTCGCCGGCCACTTTCCGGTTCCTCGCCGACCTCGCCGCCAACAACAACCGCACCTGGTTCGCCGCCAACCGGGCGCGCTACGAGGATGTCCTGCGCCAGCCGTTCCTGCGCCTGGTCGGCGACATGCAGCAGCCGCTGGCGAGGATCAGCGAACATTTCCTGGCCGACCCGCGGCCGCAGGGTGGGTCGCTGTTCCGCATCCATCGTGACACCCGCTACGCGCACGACAAGTCGCCCTACAAGACCTGGGGCGCGGCTCGCTTCATGCACCGGCGCCGGCGCGAGATCCAGGCGCCGGCGTTCTACCTCCACGTCCAGCCCGGCGCCAGCTTCGTCGGTGCGGGGCTCTGGCACCCCGAATCCGCCACGCTGAAGAACATCCGCGGCTTCCTCGCCGACAACCCTGCGGCGTGGAAGAAGGCAACCCGCGGCAAGGCCTTCCGCGAGCGCTTCGAGTTCTGGGGCGAATCCCTGAAGCGCCCGCCGCACGGCTTCGATCCGCAGCACGAGCTGATCGACGATCTCAAACGCAAGGATTTCGCCGCCGGACGGAGCTTTGCAGACAGCCTCGCCTGTTCGGCCGAGCTGCTGCCGTTCGCCGTGGAGCATTACCGGCGCCTCGCGCCGATGGTCGACTACCTCTGCGCCGCCGTGGAGCTCGAGTTCTGAAGGCGACCGGGTGATGTCCGCTGCCGTCCTCCGTTTCCGCGGCTTCCAGCTCGACGCCGCCACGCGCGAGCTCACGCGCGCGGGCGAGACGGTGCCGCTGCCGCCCAAGGTGTTCGACTGCATCGTCTACCTCGCCCAGCATCGCGACCGCGCGATCGGCCGCGACGAGCTGATCGCCGCGGTCTGGGGCAAGGCCGACGTCAGCGACGGCGTGCTCGGCCAGACCATCCTGCTGGCCCGCCGCGCGCTCGAGGACACTGGCAAGGAGCAGCAGGTCATCCGCACCGTGCTGCGCTTCGGCTACCACTGGGTGGCGGCCATCGAGGAAACCTCCGCGGAGGCGCCCGCCACAGCATCGCCGCCGCCGGTCGAATCCACCGCCCCGCCAACGCAGCCGCGCCGACCCGGCCCGCGCGTCCGGCAGTGGCAACGCGCATCGCTGCTCGCCGTTGCGGTCCTGCTCGCCGCCCTGCTCGTCGTCGCCGGCCTCCTCCATGCGGGACGGCGTGCGCCCGCGGATCGGGGCGGCGCGGCCACGGCCATGCTGGTGCTGCCGGTCGAGGTGGTCGGCGACGACGCCGCGGCATGGATCCGGCTCGGCGTCATGGACCTCATCGCGGCGCGGCTGCGCGCGAGTGGCCGGCCGGTGGTACCCAGCGACAACGTGGTGGCCCTCGTCCGCGCCTACCGGGCCGCCGCCAGCGATGCCGGCGAGCTCTCGCAGCTTGCCGCCGCCGCCAACGCCGGCGTGGTGGTTGCGGCGACGGCGGAACACCACCCGGGCGGCTGGCGCGTCCACCTGCGCAGCCTTGCCGGCCGCGCGCCCGCCGTGCAGGCCAGTGCGGAAGCCGACGACGTGCTCGACGCCGCCCGCGCTGCCGCCGACCGCCTCGCCACCGCGCTCGGCCATCCCACCGCAAGCCCGCCGCCGGAGGCGGCGACCACGCTCGCCGGGGACGAGCTCGTGCAGCGCGTCGAAGCGGCGTTGCTCGAAGATCGTACCGGGGACGCGATCCGCATCCTCGAGCAGGCTCCGCCCGCCGAGCGCGCCTCGCCCGCCCTGCGCTTCCAGCGGGGTCGCGCCGATTTCATGGCCGGCCGCTTCGAGGAGGCCGCCACCGCCTTCGGCGAAGTGATCGGCGGCGTCCCGCCCGAGGTCGACCCGATTCTGCGTGCGCGCGCGTTGAACGGGCTGGCGGGGATCGCGATCCAGCACGGCCGACCCCGCGAGGCCCTGCCCCTGCTCGACCGCGCGCTGGTGCTGCTGGATGGCAGCAACGCCCTGTCGGCGCTCGGCAGCGTGTACAACAATCGTGCCGCCAGCCACGCCCAGCTGCGCGACTTCGCGGCCGCCCGTGCCGACCTCGCGCAGGCCCGCATCGCCGTCGCCAGCGCCGGCGACATGCTCGGCCTTGCCATCATCGACTCCAACGCCGGGGCCGCGGCGCAGAATCGCGACCTGCTGGCCGAAGCGGAACCGATCCTCGCCGGGGCCGCGGAGCGCTTTGCCACCTTTCGCGCCTGGTCGGCGGAGCTGAACGCCCGCAACAACCTGGCGCTGGTGCGGCTGGACATGCTGGATCCGGCCGCCGCGCTGGCCCTCGAACCCCGCCTGCGCGAACTGGCGCGGCTGGTGCCCGATCCGGAGCGGCGCCGCGCGACGGCCCTGGTGCGGGTCCGGATCCTCGATGCCAACGGCCGGCTGCGCGAGGCCGATGATCTCCTCGCCAGCCTGCGCCAGGAAGCGGATGCTGCCGGCGACGCGGAAGTAGCCGCCCGCGCCGCGGCCCTCTCCGCCTGGCGGCGGCTTGCCGCCGGCGACGCCGGCGGTGCCGAACGCGAGGCGCTGGCCGCGCTGGCCGCGCAGCCGCGGCTCCAGGACGCGCGGGAAACCGGTCGGACCTGGCTGGCGCTGGTGCGGGCGCGACTCGCCACCGGTAACGTGGAAGGTGCCGCGACCGCGATCGGGGGCGCCAGGGCGTGGGCGCTCGCCGACGGCTCGCCGGTGGCGCAGCTCCATGTGGGGCTTGCGACTGTGGCGGCCGGGCACGTCGCGCCGCCTTCGCCACGCGACGCGCTCGAGGAGCTCCTGCACCGCGCCGAGGCGGGCCGGGTGCCCGTCGACATACTCGAAGCGGCCAAGGCCTACGCCGGATGGTTGATGGCTACGGGCGATTACGAGCGTGCCAGCGTGGCCGCCGAAGCCGTTGCCGCCTGGTCGGGCCGCGACTACGGGGCGGCCCTGCTGCAGTTGCGCGTGTTCCATGCCCTGCGCAGTCCGCGCCCCTGGGAGAATGCCTTGCAGCGCGTACGTGACCTCGCGGGTGAACGGCCGGTCCCGCCCGAACTCGCCGGCCGCCCCTGAAAACGAGCCTCGATTCAGGCATTTGCGTGCGAATTGATGGAAACCTGACGCGCCCGTGACGAACTGCCGATGCGCCGGCGCGGCCGGGAGCCCACGCTCGGAGGCGCCGTGACCGCGCGGCCGCCGTCCCGTTACCGGAGCCTCCGATGCCGAAATCCGTCCTCTACCCCGCCCTGCTCGCCGGCACACTCCTGGCCGCCTCCGCCCTGGCGGCGGCATCCCCGTCCGGTGAAGGAGGCGCGCTGCCCGGCCCGCAACCGATCGCCACCGGCCTATCCGGCGGGATGCTCACCGACTACGACGACCTCGCCGAAGGCTTCAAGGGGACGGAGCTCCACCACAACGGAGTCACCTATCGCGAAGTGAACGGGATCGGCGGCGTGTTCCCGGACGGCGACACCTTCACCCCGGACGACGTAGGCGACGAGCTGATCATCGAGGACGCCGGCTACCTCTTCGATGATTTCCCCGATTTCGGCAGCACGCCCAACGTGCTCACCTTCGGTACCACCTTCATGCCCGGCCCCAACCTCTCCCTCGGCGCCCTGGTGCAGGTGACGCTGGCGCTCGACACTCCGGCGACGGCGGCAAGCTTCGAGGCGATCTATTACGAGAACGGCCCCTGGGGCGGCATCCAGCTGCATCTCGACGCCTACCGGAACGGCGTGCTGGTGGGTTCGGACGTGGCCACCCTGAGCGACCTTGGCGATCGCGACAACCTGACGACGCGCACCTTCTCGGTGGGCGGCGCCACCTTCGACACGCTGCATTTCCACGCCACCTATGACGGCCAGCCGTCGGCGCCGCGGGTGATGATCGACAACCTGCGCGTGACGCCGGAAGACGCCCTCTTCGCCGACGGCTTCGACGGCGCCGCCCCGCTGCTGGCCGACTACGACGACCTCACCGAGGGCTTCAAGGGCCAGTCCATGCACTACCAGGGCGCCACCTACCGCGACGTCAACGGCATCGGCGGCGTGTTTCCCGACGGCGACACCTTCACCCCGGACGACGTCGGCGACGAGCTGGTCATCGAGGACGCCGGCTACCTCTTCAACGACTTCCCCGATTTCGGCAGCACGCCCAACGTGCTCACCTTCGGCACCACCTTCATGCCCGGGCCGAACCTCTCCCTGGGCGCCCTCGTGCAGGTGACGCTGGACCTCGATGCGCCGGCCAGCGCCGCCAGCTTCGAGGCAATCTATTACGAGAACGGCCCCTGGGGCGGCATCCAGCTCCACCTCGACGCGCTCGACGGCGGCACCGTGGTGGCCAGCGACGTGGTCACCCTGAGCGACCTCGGCGACCGCGACAACCTGACCACCCGCACCTTCTCCGTGAAGGCCGCGCGCTTCGACTCGCTGCATTTCTATGCCACCTACGACGGCCAGCCATCCGCCCCGCGGGTGATGATCGACAACCTCATGCTGACGCCGTGACCGCGTTGAGCGGCGCTTGAAAGCTGCCCGGCGCCAGAACGGCCCGGGCAGCGTGGGGTCGCGAATTGCGGCTCCCGTAAAGGCCGGGCTCCTGCCCGGCCGCTTTTTTCGTTGCACGGCTACAAAAGCGCCGAGCTGGGGCTCCACATTCCCAGGCAGCGGCCCGGCTCCGGCGGGAGCGTGCCGAAGCGGGCATCAGCGCGTCTACGTGGCGGCTCCGGCCTGCTCAGGAATCGGACTTGTGCTCCGGCTTGCCCTTGCGCGGGGTGGACGCCATCTTCTTGAGTTCCTTCTCGTCCATGGATTCGTACATGGACTTCGAAGCGCCCTTGAGGGCGCTCTTCTTGGTGTCGCCGCGCTTGGCGGAAAGGGCCGCGCCGGCGGCTTTCTGCTGGGCCTTGGACTTGGCAGGCATGGTGCGCTCCTGAAGCTGGCGGGAAGATCCTGCTTACGCCACCCGGACTGTACCCATGCCAACGCCGCCACTCAGACGCCCCCATGGTGGCCGCGCGCCTTGTCGAGTGCAGCCCGGCCGCAAGACGCGCCTCGGCTGCGGCGAGCACCGCCTGCCCGCCGTGACCATGGAAACACGCTTGCGCGGAAATCCCCGGGAGCGGCCGAGCCCCAGCTCGGCCAGTGGATGGCGTGAGGCAACCAGGCTGGTTCCAGTGTCCGCAGGCGATCACCCGCCGTTCGCCTGCGAACAGACCGGCTGGGGCAAGCCGTGTGGCGAGGCGCAGGCGCGGCTCGGCCTCGAACCCGCGACACTCACCATCTGCATGATTTGCAAGACATTGGATCCCAGCGGCCTGCTTCTTGGGCACTCTTGGCACGCTCCCTGCTAATGAAGCTGGCATGGACATCGCCCGCCCCGAACTCAAACTCAGGAAACGCCGCCGCCGGCTGATCTTCGGCGCCGTCGCCGCGCTGCTGGTCGGCGCCGCCGGCATCGGCCTCGCCCGCCTCGGTCCCGCCCTGCCGTCCGTCGAACGCAGCAGCGTGCTGGTCGACACCGTCAAGCGCGGCGAACTGCTGCGCGAGGTGCGCGGCCCCGGCACCCTGGTGCCCAGAGAGATCCGCTGGATTGCCGCCGAGACCGCCGCGCGCGTGGAGCGCATCGTCGCCAAGCCCGGCGCCGCCGTGCAGGCGGACACGATCATCCTCGAACTCAGCAACCCGGAGCTCGAAGATCAGCTCCTTGCCGCCAGGAGCGCCGTCACCGCGGCCGAATCCGACCTCGCCGCCAAGCGCACCGAGCTCGCCTCGCGCCTGCTCGACGAGAAGTCCGCGCTGGCCGCGGCGAACGCCGACTACACGATCGCCAGCATGCAGGCCGAAGCCGAGGCGCCGCTGGCCGACAAGGGCATCATCCCGCGCGTGCAGTACAGGAAAACGCAGATTTCCGCCGAGCAGCTGAAATCGCGCGTGGGCATCGAGCAGCAGCGCGTGGCCGGCTTCCAGGCCAACATCGCCGCCCAGCTCGCCGCCGAAAAGGCGCGCCTGGACCAGCTCGCCAACACGCGCGAGCTGCGCCAGCGCCAGGTCGACGCGTTGAAGGTGCGCGCGGGCATCGCCGGCGTGCTGCAGCAGGTTCCCGTCGAGGAGGGCCAGCAGGTCGCCGCCGGCGCCAACCTCGCCCGCGTCGCCCGGCCCGGCGACCTGATGGCCGAGCTGCGCATCGCCGAGACCCAGGCCAAGGACGTGAGCCTCGGCCAGGCGACGCGCATCGACACCCGCAACGGCATCGTCGAAGGCCGCGTGCTGCGCGTGGACCCGGCGGTGCAGAACGGCAGCGTGCAGGTGGACGTCGAACTCACCGGCGCGCTGCCCGCCGGCGCGCGCCCGGACCTTTCCGTGGACGGCACGATCGAACTCGAACGCCTGCCCGACGTGCTCTACACCGGCCGCCCGGCTTTCGGCCAGCCCGATTCCGAGGTGCGCCTGTTCCGCGTGGACCCCGAAAGCGGCATCGCCACCCGCGTGCCGGTGCGGCTCGGCAAGAGCTCGGTCAACCAGATCGAGATCGTGCAGGGCCTCGCCGCCGGCGAGCGGGTGATCCTCTCCGATACCAGCGCCTGGGACCAGTACGACCGCATCCGATTGAAATGAAAACAGCTGTACCGCCATTCCGGTGAAAGTGGGAGCCAAACGTGCGCGTCGTCCGACATCCATGTGCAAGAACAAGATGGATTCCGGCATTCGCCGGAATGACGAGAAGGAACGCGGTCCCGAGCCGCGAGGCTGTCATCCCGGCGCAGGCCGGGATCCAAAGTGCTCTTCATCACCAATCGCAATGCGCAAGATCAACGGAAACCCTGAACCAGCCGTCACTCCCGCGAAAGCGGGAGTCCAGATTGCTTTTCAATGGATGCCCGCTTTCGCGGGCATGACGTCGGGAACCCTGATCGGAGGTTTCCAGGATCAGGATGGATGCCGGCATTTGCCGGAATGACGAACCAACAACGCCCACACCGGCAGCGAGCCCATGACCCACGACAACCTGATCCACCTCGACTCGATCAAGAAGGTGTTCCTGACCGACGAGGTCGAGACCCATGCCCTGGCCGACGTGCACTTCGACATCGCGCAGGGCGAGTACGTCTCGATCACCGGCCCCTCCGGCTGCGGCAAGTCCACGCTGCTGGCGATCCTCGGCCTCCTCGACACGCCGAGCGGCGGCACCTATCGCCTCAACGGCCGCGAGGTCGCGGACATCGGCGCCAGCGAGCGCGCGCACATCCGCAACAAGGAGATCGGCTTCGTCTTCCAGGCCTTCAACCTGATCGGCGACCTCACCGTGTTCGAGAACGTCGAACTGCCGCTGACCTACCGCGACGGCGTCGCCAAGGCCGAGCGCCGCGAGCGCGCCGTCCACGCGCTGGAGCGGGTCGGCATGGCGCACCGCGTCAAGCACTACCCGGCGCAGCTCTCCGGCGGCCAGCAGCAGCGCGTCGCGGTCGCCCGTGCGCTGGTCGGGCAGCCCTCGATCCTGCTGGCCGACGAGCCGACCGGCAATCTCGACTCCAAGAACGGCGAAGCCGTGATGACCCTGCTCGACGAGCTGCACAAGGCCGGCTCGACCATCTGCATGGTCACCCACGATCCCCGCTACGCCGACTTCGCGCAGCGCAAGATCTTCATGTTCGACGGCCGCATCGTCGACGAGGAGACCATGCACCGCCTGCGCCACGAGGAAGACCAGCGCCTGATGCGGCCCGCGCGCAGCATCGCCTGAATTCCGTCGCCCGGTCGTTGCCAAAGGGCCGAACGGACGACGCCACGCCCGCGGAAGCGGGAATGACGAATTCTCCACAGACTCCTTCCAGGAGGCACGCCGATGATCGCCACGCTGCTCCAGGACCTCCGCTACGGCGCGCGCGCGCTGGCCGGCCGGCCCGGCTTCGCCGGCGCGGCGCTGCTGACGCTGGCGCTCGCCATCGGCGCCAACACGCTCGTCTTCAGCCTGGTCAGTGCGCTCTACCTCGCGCCGCTTCCCTACCGGAACGACGCGCGCCTGGTCGACATCGAGAACGCCTATCCGGGCATGGGCCTGGCCGCGGTCGGCGCCTCGATCCCGGACTACCTCGACCGCCGCGCCCAGGTGCCGGCACTGGCCGACAGCGCGCTGTACACGGCCGGCGACTACAACCTGGCGCTGGCCGGCGCTCCCGAGCGCGTGCGCGGCCTGCGCGCGACGCCGTCCCTGTTCACGACGCTCGGCGTCGGCGCCGCGCTCGGCCGCACCTTCGACGACACCGAGGCGGAACCGGGCACCGATCGGGTCGTCGTGCTCTCCGATGCGCTGTGGCGCAACCGCTTCGGCGCCGACCCGGCCGCCGTCGGCCGCGACCTGCACGCCAACGGGGAAACCTACCGGATCATCGGCGTGATGCCGCGCGGCTTCATGTTCCCCGACCGCCAGACCGGGCTCTATTTCCCGTTCGCGTTCACTCCCGCGCAGAAGGCCGATACCGAGCGCGGCTTCGAGTTCTCCACCAGCATCGGTCGGCTCGCCCCCGGCGCGACGCTCGCCGACGTCCGCACGCAGGGCGACCTGGTCATCCGCCGCAACATGGAGCGCCTCGGTGCGGCCGGCGGCGACGGCGCGCGCTTCGCGCAGTTCGTGCGCGAGGCCGGCTTCACCGTGAACGTGCGGCCGCTGCGCACGCTGCTCGCCGGCGATCGCGCGCAGATGCTGCTCCTGCTCCAGCTCGCCGTGGGCCTGGTGCTGCTGGTCGCCTGCGCGAACGTCGCCAACCTGCTGCTGGCGCGCCTGTCGGCGCGCCAGAAGGAGCTTTCGGTGCGCGTCGCGCTCGGCGCGGGCCGCGCGCGCATCGCGCGGCAACTGCTGGTCGAGGCGGCACTGCTCGCCGCCGCCGGCGGCGCGCTCGGCTGCGTGCTGGCGTGGGCCGGCCAGCGCGTCGTCGCCGCCTCCGGGCTGCTGCCGGACTGGGCCGCGCCGGTGCTCGACGCGCGCGTGCTCGGCTTCACCGCCGCGCTCGCCCTTGCCGCGGCGCTGCTGTTCGGCCTGCTGCCGGCACTCTCGGCCGCCACCGCCTCGCCGCAGCGCGCGCTGCGCGAAGCCGGCCGCAGCGGCCGCGGCCGCCGCGCGCTGGCGCTGCGTGACGGTCTGGTCGTGGTGCAGCTCGCACTCGCGGTCGCGCTGCTCGGCAGCGCCGGCCTGCTCGTGCGCAGCTTCGCCAACGTCGCCGCGCAGAGCCCCGGCTTCGACAGCCACGGCGTGCTCAGCGCGAGCGTGGCGCTGCCCAGGGAGCAGTACGCCGACGATGGCGCGCGCGCGAACGCCGCGGCGCGCCTGCTCGAAGCCGCCCGCGCCCTGCCCGGCGTGGAAGCCGCCGGGCTCGTCGATGTGCGGCCGCTGTCGGATGCGATCAACGGTTCCAGCTACGCGATCGTCGGCCAGCCCGGCAACGGCGCGCGCCCACACGCCTTCGCGCGCAGCGTCGACGAGGATTATTTCCGCGCGATGGGCATCCCGCTGCTGCAGGGCCGCACCTTCGAGCGCGGCGACTGGAGCAGCGCGCACAAGGTCGCCGTCGTCGACGAACTGTTCGCGCGCAAGCGCTTCCCGCACGGCGACGCCGTCGGCCACCAGATCGAACTCGAGCGCCCCGGCGTCGGCACCTGGCAGTACACCATCATCGGCGTCGTCGGCACGATCAAGAACGGCGACCTCGGCGAGGAGCCGACACAGGAAACCTATTACCTCGACTACGGCCAGTCGCCCTCGAGCACCGTCGTGCTGCTGCTGCGCACCGCCGGCGCAGCGGCCGCGCTGGCGCAGCCGCTGCGCGCGGCGATCCGCAGCGTCGATCCGCAGCAGCCGCTGTTCGACGTGATGACACTCGAGGCCCGCGTGCAGCAGTCGATGACCGGCCGCCGCGTGCCGATGCAGCTCATCGGCGGCTTCGCCGCGCTCGCCCTGCTGCTCGCAGCGGTCGGCATCTATGGCGTGCTCGCCTTCGCGGTCGCCCAGCGCAGCAGCGAATTCGGCGTGCGCATGGCGGTCGGCGCGGATGCGGCGCGCATCCGTCGCCTCGTGCTCGGCGGCGGCGCGCGCCTGATCGTCGCCGGCCTCGCCCTCGGCCTGGTCGGTGCGGTCACGCTCGGCCTGGTCCTGCGCTGCCAGCTGTTCGGCGTCGGCAGCGTCGACCCGCCGAGCCTCGCCATCGTCGCCGCGGTGCTCGCCGCGACCGCCTTCGCCGCCTGCTGGCTGCCGGCGTGGCGCGCCGCACGCGTGGCCCCCGTCGAGGCGCTGCGCCATGAGTAATACGCATCCGCCGTGAACAGCGGAAAGGAAAGCAGGGCATTCGCCGTCTCGGACGCATTCAAGAGCATACGCACTGGACCACACTCCATGAACTGGCTACACGACTTCCGATCCGCCCTGCGCTCGCTGCTCGCGCGCCCCTCGTTCTTCGCCACCGCGACGGCGACGCTCGCGCTCGGCGTCTGCGCGCTGGCAGCGATCTTCACCGTCTACGACGGGGTGTTGCTGCGGCCGCTGCCGTACGCACAGGCCGAGCGCATCGTCGCGGTCTCGCGCGTGCAGCCGCCGATCGACAGCGGATCGGTGTCGCGGCCGGTCTTCGAGGAATGGCGCGACGGCAGCGTCGCGGCGTTCGACGCCTTCGGCGGGTACGTGGAACGCTCGATGAACCTGACCGGCACGGGCGCCGCGGAGCGGCTCATCGGCGCTGCCGTGACGCCAGCGTTCTGGCAGGTGTTCGGATCGCCCATCGTGCTCGGCCGCGCCTTCGGCGACGACGAGGAAATACACAACGAGAAGGTCGTCGTGCTGTCCCATGCGCTCTGGCGCGACCGCTTCGGCGCGGCCGCCGATGTGGTCGGCCGCGACATCGCGCTCGGCGGCGACACCTACCGCGTGATCGGCGTCGCCGCGCCCACCTTCCGCTACCCGGACCACGCGCACTTCTGGACGCCCACCTTCCTGCCCGCCAGTACGCAACCGCGTGGCAACAACTATCTCAGCATGGTTGCGCGCCTGCGCGAGGACGCCAGCGCGAGCGCCGCGAAGCAGACGCTCGATGGCGTCGCCGCATGGCAAGCCAGGAACTGGCCGGATAGCAACGGCGACCTGAGCGCGCGCGTCGTGCCGTTGCAGGAAGTGGTGTTCGGCCGCCTGCGCCAGCCGCTGGCGATGCTGCTGGTCGCCTCGGCGCTGGTGCTGCTGATCGCCTGCGCCAACCTCGCCAGCCTGATGCTGGCGCGCGGCCAGACGCGCGCGCAGGAGCTGGCCGTACGCAGCGCGCTCGGTGCAGGCCGCATGCGCCTGATGTCCAGCGTGCTGGCCGAAGCCGTGCTGCTCGCCGGCGCCGGCGCGCTCGCCGCGCTCGCCTTCGCGCAGATCGCCATGCCGGCGCTGCTGCGCCTCGCACCGGACCTGCTGCCGGTCTGGAACGCCCCGGCGGTGGACCTCCGCGCCGTGCTCGCGACCAGCCTCGTCGCGGTGTTCACGCTGCTGCTTTCCGGCCTCGCGCCGGCCTGGCGGGCCGGCCGCGCCGATCCCGCGCTGGCACTCGCCGGCGGCACGCGCGGGCAGGTCGGCGGCCGCGGCCAGGCGCGTGCCCGCGCGGTGCTGGTCGCCGCCGAGATCGCGCTGGCGGTGACCCTGCTCGCCGGCGCGGGCCTCCTCATCGACAGCCTGCGCCAGTTGTCCAGGGTCGATCCGGGCCTGCGCGACCCCGCGCAGGTGCTCTCGGCAAGGTTCTCGCTGGCGACGCCGGCGATGCAGCCGGGCGAGGATTTCGCCGCCTGGTACCTGCGCGTCAAGGCCGTGCTCGGGCCGCGCCTCGACGCTATCCAGGCGCGCCTCCAAGCGCTCCCGGGTGTCACCTCGGTGGCGATCACCAACACCCTGCCCGCGTCCGGCGGGAGCGGCTGGAACGGCGGCTTCACGATCGCCGGGCAGGCGGTGCCGGACGACGCCCTCGCCGAATTCCGCTTCGCCAGTCCCGACGCCTTCCGCACCTTCGGCATCGCGCTGAAGGCCGGCCGCGCGTTCGATGCCGCCGACGGCACGCGCGCGCCTTTCCCGGCCGAGATCATCGTCAACCAGACCTTCGTCGACCGCTATCTCGGCGGCGGCGATGCGCTCGGCCGGGAGGTGTCGATCTTCGACGGCTCGGCCAAGACCGTCGTCGGCGTGGTTGGCGACGTGCGCCAGTCCGGCCTCGACCGCGACGCCGACGCCGAAGTCTGGTTCCCGGTCAGCACCGTCCCGGCCGGCGACCTCGCCCTGGCGCTGAAGACCGATGGCGACGCACTGGCGCTCGCCCCCACGCTGCGCCGCGCCATGCAGGAGACGTTCCCCGACGTGCCGGTGTACGCGCTGCGCAGCATGGACGAGGTCACCGGCGAAACGACGCGCCTGCGCCGCTTCAACATGATGCTGATGAGCGCCTTCGCCGCGACCGCGCTCGTCCTCGCCGCCGTCGGCCTCTACGGCGTGATCGCCTGGCTTGCCGCGCAGCGGCGCCGCGAGATCGGCGTGCGCCAGTCCTTCGGCGCGACGCGCGCGGACATCCATGCGCTGATGCTGAAGAGCGGCCTCGGCATGATCGTGCCCGGCCTCGCCGCCGGCCTCGCCGGCGCGCTGGCGCTCGGCCATCTGATCGCGAGCCAGCTCTACGGCGTCGGCGCCGCCGATCCCGGCGTGCTCGCCACGGTCGCCGCGGTGCTGGCGCTGGTTGCCCTCGCCGCCTGCCTGGTGCCCTCGTGGCGGGCCTTGCGCGTCGCGCCGATGGAGGCGCTGCGCGATGAGTGACCAGTCCCGCCACGGAGCGACCGCATGAACGCACGGCAGTCGTTACGCCAGGCTCCACGCCACCTCGCCCGCGCACCCGGGTTCACCATCGCGGCGGTCGGCATGCTCACGCTCGGCATCGGCCTCAGCGTGGCCATGTTCAGCGCGCTCGGCGGCGTCGTGCTGCGCGGCCTGCCGTTTCCTCAGGGCGATCGCCTCGTAGTGATCGAGTCGTCCAACCCTGGGCGCGGCATCGGCTCTTCCGCGCTGAGCACGGCGGAGGCGCAGCGATTGGCCGGCGGCGTCGACGGCCTCGTCGCCAGCGCCTATTTCCAGTGGAGTGGGGTCACCGTCATCGATGGCGGCCATCCGCGCGAGATCCAGACCCAGCAGGTCAGCGCCGGATTCTTCGAGACGCTGGCGCAGGCGCCCCTGCTCGGGCGCACGCTCGACCGCGAGGATGCGCGCGAAGGTCGCGCGGTCGCGGTGCTGTCGCATGCCGAATGGATCAGCCACTTCGGGGCCGATCCGGACGTGGTCGGACGCCGCCTCGACCTCGTCGGCGACGCACCGGTCGAGATCGTCGGCGTGATGCCGCCCGGGATGCGCAGCCTTTTCGGCAGCGCGGCCTTGTGGACGCCGCTGCAGCAACGCGCCCTGCCCGACAACCCGGCACGCCGCCTCGACCTGCGCATGCTGACGATGATCGCGCGCCGGGATGCGGCGACCACGCCGGCGCAGCTCGATGCCGCGCTCGCGCAGCGCCTCGATGCGTTGCACCGCGAGCACGGCCTCGCCGACGAGGGCTGGCGCCTCTCCGCGCGCCCGGCACTCGACGCGCTGGTCGGCGATGCGCGCGGCACGCTCTGGGGTGCCTTCGCACTGGCGCTGATGGTGCTGCTGATCGCGACCGTCAACGTCGCCATCCTGATCGATGCGCGGCTCGCCGCGCGCGAGCGCGAACTGGCCGTGAAGCAGGCGCTCGGCGCGACGGCGGCGCGGCTCGCGAGCGGACTCCTTGCCGAGGTCGCCCTGCTCGCCGGCGCGGCGGTGGCCGGCGGCAGCCTGCTCGCCTGGATCGGCATCGACGCCTTGCGCGGGCTGGCCGCCGGCAGCATCCCGCGCACCGAAGCGATCGCACTCGACGGCCGCGTGCTCGCCGTTGCGATCCTGCTCGGCCTGCTGGTCCCGCTCGCAACCCTCGCCATCGGCGGGTCGCGCGTGCGCGCCACGCCGATGGCGGCGATCCGCGGCGGCGGACGTAGCCTGGTCGGCCATCCGCCGCGGCGCTGGCTGCCTGCCATGGCGATGGGGCTGTCGACGGTGTGCCTCGCGGTCGCGCTGGCACTCGGTTTCGGCCTGTGGCGTCTGCAACGCGTCGACCCGGGCTTCCACAGCGACGGCGTGCACGCCTTGCAGTTGTTCCGCGAGAGCATGCAGGGCGACGCGCCGAGCCCGGGTCCGGACGGCTGGCGCCAGTTCGCCGGCGAGGTGCAGGAACGCATCGCCGCGATCCCGGGCGTGCAAGCTGTCGCCATGACCACCGCCGCGCCGCTGTCGCGCATCGGTGGCGCGGCCGGCGAGGCACGCCGCGGTGACGCTCCGGCGACACCCGGCGTGCAGGCCCTGTTGCGCCGCGTCTCCCCCGGCTATGCCGCGCTGCTCGACATGCCGCTGCTCGAGGGCCGCGACATCGATGCCGCCGACCGCGCCGGCGGCGAAGCGGTGGCCGTGCTGAACCGCTCGCTGGCACGGCAGTTGTTCGGCGACGCCTCGCCGCTCGGCCGCACGGTGAGCCTGCCGCTCGGCAGCGGCGGCCGCAGCGACTTCCGCGTGGTCGGCGTGGTCGCGGATACCTCGAACGTCGGCCTGCGCGCACGCGCGGAACCCGAAGCGCTGGTCGCCTGGGCGCAGCAGCCGCGCGTGGCGATGACCTTCCTCGCCCGCACCCGGCCCAGCCTCCGCGGCATCGACGCGGCGATGCGCGAGGCGCTGTGGGCCGTCGATCCGCGCCAGGCGATCACGCGCGAATACGCGCTGGCCGACGACATCGCCGACGAGCTGCGCCCGGCACGCTTCTTCGCCGCCATCGTCGGCGCTTTCGCCGCGGCCGCGCTGCTCCTCGCCGTGCTCGGCGCCTACGCCGTGGCGGCGCTGCAGCAGCGCCGGCGCATCGCCGAATTCGGCCTGCGCCTCGCCCTCGGCGCCAGGGCGCGCGATCTCGCCCTCACGGTGGTCCGCGGCAGCGTGCTGTCGAGCGCGCTCGGCATCGGCGCCGGCCTCGCCGCGGTCGCGCTGGCGCTGCGCCGCATCGACCTCGACCCGGTCGGCATCCGCGGCATCCCCGCCGAGGCGCTGGCCGCGGCGATCGCGCTGATGGCGCTCGCCGCCCTCCTCGCCAGCCTGCTGCCGGCGCTGCGCGCCGCCCGCGTCGCTCCGATGGAGGCGTTGCGCGATGAATGAGCGATCAGCCACGCGCGCGGACCCGTCGTGGGAGCGGCTTCAGCCACGATGCCCTTGCCTGTCGGAGATCGCGGCTGAAGCCGCTCCCACAGCACACCCGGCCTTCCCGCTGCACACGTCTGGAGTGGATGCATGAACCTCCTGCAAGACCTCGCATTCGCCGCGCGCAGCCTGCGCGCGCACCTTGGCACCGCCGCCTTCGCCACCGCCACGCTGGCGCTCGGCCTCGGCGCGGCGCTCGCGATCTACGCCGTCATCGACGCGGTGCTGCTGCGCGAGCTGCCGTTCCCGCGGGCCGACCGCATCGTCGAGCTCGGCGAACTCGACGCCGAGGGCCGGCCTATGGCGCTGGCCTACCCGAACTATGCCGACCTCGCCGCCACCGGCGCCTTCGCGGCGACCGCCTTCCTCGCCAGCGGCGAGGGCCCGGTCGCCAGCGGCGGCAGCGTGCGCCGCGCCAGCACCACCTGGGCCGGCGGCGACTTCTTCCGCGTGCTCGGCGTCGCCCCGGAACTCGGCCGGACCTTCGACGCCGACGAGCGCGAGCCGGTGGCCGTGATCTCGCACGCGCTCTGGCAGGGCCTGCTGCAGGGCCGCGCCGACGTCATCGGCGAGCCGATCGACCTCGCCGGCGAGGCGACCACCATCGTCGGCGTGATGCCGGCCGGCTTCGACTACCCGGCCGGCAGCGTCGCCTGGACGCCGTTCCGTGACGATCCCGGTGTTTCGCGCACGGCGCACAACTGGTCGGCGCTCGGCCGGCTCGGCGAAGGCACCTCGCTGGCCGCAGCGCGCCTGGCGGCCTCGACGCTCGCCGCGCGGCTGGTGCGCGAGCACGGCGACGACCTCGACCTGCGCGCCTTCGGCGTGACGCCGCTGGCCGAGGCGATCGCCGCACCGGTGCGCAGCGCCCTGCTGCTGCTTGGCGCCGGCACGCTGTTCCTGTTGCTGATCGCGGTGACCAACGCTGCCAACCTGCTGCTGGCGCTGAACGGATCGCACTCGCGCGAGCTGGCCGTGCGCGCCGCGCTGGGCGCCAGCCGGGCGCGCCTCGCCCGCCAGGTGTTCGCCGAGGGCTTGCTGGTCGCGGCCGGGGCCTGCGCGCTCGGCCTGGTCCTGGCCTGGGCGGCCGTGCGCCTGCTGGTCCGTGGCGGCGGCGCGCACCTGCCGCGCGCGGCCGAGGTCGGCATCGATGCCGGCGCGGTCGGCGTGGCGCTCCTCGCCGCATTTGCCATCGCGCTGGTGACGAGCGCCGCCGTGCTGCTCGGCCAGCGTCGCCGCCAGCCCATGATCGAGCTGCGCGAGAGCGGTCGCGGCCAATCCGCCAGCCGCGGCCACCTGCGCCTGCGCGCCGCGCTGCTGGTCGGCCAGACCTGCCTGACCACGGCGCTGCTGGTCGGCGCGGGCCTGCTCGGGCGGAGCTTCCTCGCCCTGCTCGCAGTCGATCCGGGCTTCGATGCCGACGGCGCGATGAGCGTGCAGCTGTCGCGGCCATTTTCGCGCGAGCCAGCCGTGGTCGCGGAGACGGCACGCCGCTATGAGGCGCTGATGGAGGAGCTGCGTGGTCTGCCCGGGGTCAGCGCGGTCGGCGGCGTCAACGCGCTGCCGCTCGACGGCGGCGCCAACGGCGCCTTCTGGGATGGCAGCGTCACCGACCTCGCGCACGCGCCCAAGCCGATCGGCTACGCCGAGTTCCGCGTCGCCAGCGCCGGCTACTTCGAGGCCGCCGGCATTCCGCTGCTCGCCGGCCGCGCCTTCGACGCCCACGACCGCGCCGGCGCCGAACAGGTGGCGCTGATCAGCACCGCCGCCGCGCGCGCCACCTGGGGCGATGCGGATCCACTCGGCAAGCGCATCCAGTACGGCAACATGGACGGCGACGAGCACGTGCTGACCATCGTCGGCGTGGTCGGCGACGTGCGCGAGAACCGCCTCGACCGCGCACCCGCGGGCGCGGTCTACGTGAACCTCGCGCAGCGCCCGCTGGCCGCGTCCGAGTTCAACCTGGTGGTGCGCACCCGCCTGCCGCTCGCCGCGCTGGCGCCAACGCTCCGGCAGGTGCTCGACCGCGCCGCCGGCGACATCCCGCACGCGCTGGCGCCGCTCGCCGAGACGCGCGCCGCCGCCCTCGCCGACCGCCGCTTCAGCCTGCTCCTGCTCGGCGCCTTCGCGGTGGTCGCATTCGCCCTCGCCACCGGCGGCCTGTACGGCCTGATGGCCTTCGCCATCGGCCAGCGCACGCACGAATTCGCGCTGCGCCAGGCGCTCGGCGCCACCCGCGCGCGCATCGCGGGCCTGGTGTTCGGCAGCGGCCTCGCCATCGGCGGCCTCGGCATCGCCGCTGGCCTGGTGCTGGCGCTGGCCGGCACGCGCGCCGTGGGGCGCCTGCTCTACGGCGTGACGCCCTACGACCCGGTGACCCTCGCCGTCGTCGCCCTGCTGCTCGGCAGCACCCTGCTCGCCGCCTGCGCGCTGCCGGCGCGCCGCGCCTGCGCCGTCGCGCCGCGCGAGGCGCTGTCGTGAAGACGTCATGCGCTGCGGCCGCGGCAAGGCCGTGCGACAACCGGAACCCACGGCAAACGGAGCCCTCGCCATGAACATCCCCCTTGCGACCCTCCGCCAGAGCTGGCGCGCCGCGCTGCGCCGTCCGGCCTTCCTGGCCCTCGCCGGCACCACGCTGGCGCTGGGCATCGGCGCCGCGACGGCGGTGTTCGCGCTGGTCAATGCCGTGCTGCTGGCGCCGCTGCCGTATCCGCAGGCGGAGCGGCTGGCCGTGGTCGACAAGCACGACGGGCATCCGTGGTCGACCATTTCGCCGATGCAGTACCAGATGCTGGAAGGCGTCGAGGGGATCGAGTCGCTGGGCGCGCATTTCGCGCCGAGGGACGTCAACGTCGCCGGCGGCAGCGACCCGGAGCTCGTGACCGCCTGGCCGACGGATGCACGGCTGCTGCCGACGCTCGGCGTGACCCCCGTGCTCGGGCGCAACTTCAACGCCGAAGAGGACCGCCCCAACGGCGCCGGCGCGGCGATCCTCGGGCATGCGTTCTGGCAGCGCCATTTCGGCGGCGCGGCGGACGTGATCGGCCGCAGCGTGCTGGTCGACGGGGTGGCGACGCCGATCGTCGGCGTGCTGCCGGCCCGCTTCCGCCTCGACGGTTCGCCCGACCTGCTGCTGCCGCTGGCGCTGCGTCCCGGCAGCGACGATGGCGCCACCAACCTGCTGGTTATCGCGCGCCTCGCGCCAGGGACGGCGCTCGGCACCGCCAGCCGCGCGATCGAGACCCGCCTGCTGGCGCGGATGCGGGAGATCGGATTTTCCTACGTCAACTGGCAGCCGAGCTTCTCCGCCACGCCGCTGACGGAAAACTTCCGCGCGACCGCGCGACCGGTACTGCTGCTGTTCCTCGCCTGTGCCGCCTGCGTCCTGCTGCTGGTGGCCGTGAACCTGGCCAACCTGATGCTGCTGCGCGCGCTGGCGCGCGGCCATGATGGCGCGGTGCGCGCGGCACTCGGCGCATCGACCGCGCAACTCGCGCTGCCGGCCTTCGGCGAAGGGCTGCTGGTCGGCAGCGCCGGCGCGCTGGGCGGCCTGCTGCTGGCGGCGCTGGCGCTGGCGCTCGCGCGCGTGTGGCTGCCGGCCGGCTGGATCGATCCGCAGGCCGGCCTGTTCGGTCCGGCGGCGGTCGGCTTCGCCCTCGCCGCGGCCTTCGTGGTGGCGCTGCTGGCAAGCCTGTTCGGGGTCTGGCGCGGGCGCAGCGGCGACGCCGCGCGCGAACTCGCCGCCGGCACGCGCGGCGGCAGCAGCCTCGGCGCGCAGCGCTTCGGCCGCGCCCTGGTCGTCGCACAGGCAAGCCTCGCCACCGTGCTGCTGGCCGCCTCCGCCCTGCTCGCGCATTCGCTGTGGAAGCTTTCCCACATCGATCCCGGCTTCGATGCCGGCAACGTGGTCGTGTTCCGCCTGAACCCCGCCGCCGCGCTCTATCCCGACACCGCCTCGGTGCAGGGGTTCGCCGATCGCCTGCTCGAGCGCCTGCGCGCGGAACCGGGCGTGGAAGGCGCCACCACCATTTCCACCTTGCCGGTCGGCTCGCAGTTCAACGTGTCGATGCGCCTCGGCGATGGCCGCGCACTGCACCAAGCGCCGCAGTACCGCCTCGTCGCCCCGGGCAGCTTCGACGTGTTCCGCATCCCGCTGCTCGCCGGGCGCGATTTCGACGACGGCGACCGCGCGGGCAGCGAGCCCGTCGTGATTGTCAGCCAATCGTTCGCGCGCCAGTACCTCGACGGCGACGCCATCGGCCAGTCGCTCCAGGTCGAGCCCGGCGCGCAGTTTCCGACGCCACGCATGCGCATCGTCGGCACGGTGGGCGACGTGCGCCAGTTCGGACCGCAGGAGGACGCCCCGCCGACGGTCTACGTGCCGCTGGCGCAGGTGCCAGATGCGCTCTACACGCTGATCCGCCGCTTCGCACCACTGAATGCGGTGGTGCGCGTGGACGGCGCACCGACGGCGTACTTCGAGCGACTGCGCGCCGTGCTGCGCGAGATCGACGCGCGCCAAGGCATTGCCGGCATGCGCCTGTTCGAGCGCGACGTCGCCGATGCCACCGCGCCGCAACGCATGAACGCGGTGCTGGTCGGCCTGTTCGCGACGCTCGCGATCCTGCTGGCCGCGGTCGGGCTGTATTCGGTCACGGCGGTCGCGGTCGCCACGCGCCGGCGCGAGTACGGCGTGCGTGCCGCGCTCGGCGCCGCCCCCACGCGCCTGTTGCGCGGCGTGGTCGGCCGCGGCCTCGCCGACGTCGGCCTCGGCATCGCGATCGGCCTCGCATTGGCGCTGGCCGCCGCACGCCTGCTCGATCGCTTCCTGTTCGGCGTCGGCGCCGCCGACCCGCTGGCGCTGGCCGCCACCGTCGCCGTGCTGCTCGGTGCGGGCCTCGCCGCCACCGCCCTTCCCGCGCTGCGCGCCGCGCGCACCGCACCCATGACCGCCCTGCGCAACGACTGAGGTACCGCCGCCATGCTGCACGACCTGCGCCTTGCCCTCCGCTCGCTGCTCCGCTCGCCGGGTTTCACGGTTGTTTCCGTGCTGATGCTGGCGGTCGGCATCGGCCTGTCCATCTACATGTTCGGCGCCATCAACGCCTTCGCGCTGAAGCCGCTGCCGTTCCCCGAGGCCGGCCGGCTGGTGCACTTCAAGTACACCGAACGCGCCAACCCGGAGCGCAGTCTCGATCTGCCGCAGGCGGACTGGCTGGCCCTGCGCGAGCGCCAGCAGAGCCTCGAATCCCTGGCCGCGTATACCGTCGGCACCGCGAACCTTGGAGGTTTTGATGGCCCGCCCGAGCGCCTTTCCGGCGCGTGGGTGAGCCCGGATGCGTTCGGCGTGCTCGGCTTCAAGCCGCTGCTCGGGCGCGACTTCACCTGCGCCGACGCACGGCCCGGCGCGCCGCCGGTGGCACTGGTCGCGCACCGCACCTGGGAGCTGCTGCTCGACGCCGACCCGCAGGTCGTCGGACGGCGGGTGCGCGTCAACGGCAACCCGGTCGAGATCATCGGCGTGATGCCGGAGGGCTTTGCCTTCCCGCTGACCGAGGCCCTGTGGCAGCCACTGAAGATGGATTCCTCCATCGCACCGGATGCCGACCTGCCGGCGGTCGACACCTTCGGCCGCCTGCGCGACGGCGTCACGCGCGAGCAGGCGCAGGCCGAGTTCGCAGGCCTGATGCAGCGGCTGGGCGGCGAACGCACCGCGCCGTTGGCCGGCGACGCGCCGAAGATGCAGGCCTTCTCCGACGCCTTCATCCTGCCGCAGATCCGCCAGGCCACGTATGCGATGTCGCTGGCGGTGCTTCTGGTCCTCCTGATCGCCTGCACCAACGTGGCCGCGCTGATGACCGCGCGCTTCAGCGCCCGCACCCGCGAGATGGGCATCCGGACGGCGCTCGGCGCCAGCCGGCGCCGGCTGATCGGGCAGGTGCTGGCCGAATCGCTGCTCATCGCGGCCGCTGCCGCCGCGCTCGGCTGGCTCGGCACCGAGCTCTGGATGCACTACGGCAGCGGCACCGGCACCGAGCAGTACGGCAACCTGCCGTGGTGGGTGGACTTCCATTCCAACGCCACCGACGTGCTGGTCTGCGGCCTGATCGCCTTCCTCGCCGCGCTGGCGGCCGGCCTCGCGCCGGCACTTGGCTCCAGTCGTCTGGACGTCCAGGCGAGCCTGCGCGCGGGCGGCGGCCACGGCGCCTCAAGCCGCCGCCGCGGCCCGGGGCGGTTCCTGGTCAGCGCCGAGGTCGCGCTCGGCGTGGTGCTGCTGATCGGCGCCGGCGTCGCGATCAAGAGCGCGCTGGATTCCCAGGCCAGCGAACTCGGCATCCGCGTCGACGGCGTCCTCACCGGCCGCATCGGCCTTTTCGAGGCCGACTACCCGGACGCCGCCGCCCGGGCACGCTTCGCCGAAACGCTTGAAGCCCGCCTGCGCGAACTCCCCGGCGCCCGCGCCGCCACCGTGGCCAGCACGCTGCCGCTGATGGGTTTCGAACGCGAGCACTATGCGCGTGCAGGCGATGCGGTCGACGAGACGGGCACGCTGCCACGCGCCTGGCTGTCGCGGGTGAGCGATGGCTTCTTCCGGACCTTTGACGTCGCGCTCCGCGAAGGACGCCTGTTCGATCGGCGCGACAGCGCCGACGCGCCCACTGTCGCGATCGTCAGCGCCGCGCTCGCCGCCCACGCCTGGCCCGGCGAATCGGCCTTGGGGCAGCGGCTGCGCCTCGACCCCGCGGATCCCGCGTCGCCGTCGCTGGAGGTGGTTGGCGTGGTCGCCGACAGCATGCAGGCCGACTACCTGCAGACCGGCGCGACCCTGTCCGCGCACCGCACCGACGGCAATATCTACCGGCCGCTGGCGCAGGACCCGCCCGCCTTCCTGAGTTTCGCCGTGCACGCCGGCGGTAATCCGGGCGCGCTCGGCGAAGCCGTGCGCCAGGCCGTGCGCGGCATTGATGCCAACCTGCCCGTGTACTGGCTGCGGCCGATGCAGGAGTGGCGCGGCAAGATCTTCTGGGGCCAGGAAATCCTCGCCAGCATGTTCAGCGTGTTCGCCGTGTTCGCGGTGCTGCTCGCCGCCGCCGGCATCTACGCCGTGCTGGCCTTCGACGTCACCGCGCGCACCCGCGAGATCGGCGTGCGCCGCGCCCTCGGTGCCCCGGCCGCGAGCGTGCTCGCGATGGTGCTCCGCCGCGGCGCGCGGCAGGTCGCGATCGGGCTCGCCGTCGGCCTGCCACTCGCCTGGGCCTTCACCCTGCTGCTCGGCCGGATGCTGATGCCGGGCTCACGCTCCGCCCCGGGCGTGTATGCGGCCGTGGTCGCGGTACTCGCGCTGGCGGTCACCCTGGCCGCCTGGCTGCCGGCGCGACGGGCGCTGAAGGTCGACCCGATGGTCGCGCTGCGCAGCGAGTGAACTCCGGAGCCGCCCGCCGATGAATCCCTTCCGGTCCCTGCGCAGCGTGCGCCACGCACCGGCGTTTTCCGTCGCAGTGTTCGCATTGGTCGCGGCCGCGGTGCTGGTCAACGCGAGCGCGTTCAGCGCCATCCACGCGCTGCGCTGGAAGGCGCTGCCGTTCACCGACGGCGATGCGCTGGTCGAACCGCGCGCCAACCTGCAGGCGTACGGTTTCAAGGTCGGCCTGACCGAGCTGCAACGCGCGGCGATCGACGCCGAGCGCGCGACCTTCACCGGTGCGCTCGGCTTCACCACGGCGCGCGGCAATGCCGAGGATGGCCGCAGCTGGAGCATCGCGCGGGTGACGCCGAACTTCCATGCCGTACTCGGCGTCCCGGCGGCGCTCGGCCGCGGCTTTGTAGCCGGCGACGCCGTCCCCGGCGCGGACGGCGTGCTCGTGCTCGGCGACACCGCCTGGCGCAGCCGCTTCGGTGCCGATCCGGACGTGATCGGGCGCACGCTGCGCTTCGGCGAGCGCACCTGGACCGTGATCGGCGTGATGCCGCGCGGCTTCGCGTTCCCGGATACGGACACCGAAGCCTGGCGTCCCTACGTGATGAACGACGCGGAGCGCGCGGATGCCGAGCGCGGCAACGTCGGCGAACTGTCCGTCGTCGCACGGCTCGCGCCCGGGCGCACCCTGGCACAGGCGCAGGCGAGCATCGCGCGCATCTTGGCCGACGATGCCAGCCTCGCCGAGCAGCGGACCAGCGGTGGCCTCGTCGGCGATGTCCGTGCCTGGCGCGAGCGCTATGCGGAATCGGGGCGGCAGGCGCTCGGCCTGTTCCAGCTCGCCGCGCTGGTGCTGCTCGCCGTCGTCGTCGCCAATCTGGTCAACCTGCAGCTCGACCGCCTGCTCGCGCGCTCGCGCGAATTCGACATCCGCCGTGCGCTCGGCGCGGGCGAGGGCGCGATCCTCCGCTCGGCGCTCGCGGACCTGGCGCCACCGGTGTTCGCCGGGCTCGCCGCGGGACTGGCGCTGGCGCCGGGCGTCATCGCCCTGCTGCGGGCACGCGAACTGCTGCCCGGCAACCTGCCGCAGGGCGCCGGCTTCGGCGCCGCGACGCTGGCCGCCGGGTTCGCCATCGCCCTGGTCGCCATGGCGGCCGGCGTTCTGGCCGTCCTCGCCACGCGCGGTGCAGCGCGCCTGTCCGCCCGCGGCGGCGTCGGCACGCTCGGGCGCCTGCGCCCGGCGCTGCTGGTCGCGCAGATCATGCTGACGACGGCGCTCCTCGGCAGCACCGCGCTGCTGCTGCGAAGCGCCGTGAATCTCCTCGGCGTCGAACGCGGCTTCGATGCCGACGGCGTCGTGCTCACGCTGGTCGATCCCGTCGGCGTGACGATGAACGGACGCACCTACGACGGCCGGAACGACCGGCAGAAATACGAAGCGGTGGTGCGCGCGATCCGGCATGAAGTCGCCGTCTTGCCCGGCGTGCAGCAGGCGGCGGTGGCGACGGCCGCGCCGTTCAGCGGCTGGGAATCGCTGTCCAGCTACCGTCATCCGGGCACACCGGATGCAATCGCGGCGCGCGGCCGCGGCATCGGCCCGGGCTATTTCGCCGCGCTCGGCATTCCGCTCGTCGCGGGCCGCGACTTCACCGCGGCCGATGCCCACGCGGAATCGCCGGTGGTCGTGGACGAGGTCTACCGCGACCGCTACCTGGCCGGCAGCGATCCGCTCGGCGCCAGCATCGACATCGACACCGGCAACGGCTTCCGTCGCGCACGCATCGTCGGCATGGCGCGCACGGCGAAACACGAATCACTCGAGGAGGCGACGCCGCTGCCGACCGTGTACCAGTACCACGACGCCCCGCTGCCGGTGTTCTGGCTGGTCACCCGCGTGCACGGCGATGCGGCGGCGTTCGCCGGCACGCTGCGCCAGCGCGTCGAAGCGCTGATCCCGGGCGGCAGCATCGGCATCAACCAGCCGCTCGCCGAACTGGTCGATGCGAGCCTCGCGCCGCGCCGCACCCTGCTGCAATCGCTCGGCGCCTTCGCCGCGATCACGCTCGCGCTGGCCGCGCTCGGCCTTGCCGCCGTGCTCGGCTTCGCGATCCGCCGCCGTACCGCGGAGCTCGGCGTGCGCATGGCGCTCGGCGCGACACCGGCGCGCGTGCGCTCGCTGGTACTGCGCCAGGGCGGCCGGCTCGTCGTTGCCGGGCTGGTGCTCGGCGGCGCGCTCGGGCTCGGGCTGGCGCGGCTGCTCGCCGACCGGCTGTTCGACATCGGCTTCGCCGATCCGGCGAGCTGGGCGGTCACCCTGGCGCTGGTCGCCGCGGTCGCCCTCGCCGCCTGCTGGCTGCCGGCGCGCCGCGCCGCCGCCATCGATCCGATCGAGGCGCTGCGGCATGAGTGATGGTCCGGCCACCTCCATAACCCGCAGCGCGGGCAGCGATTCCGGGAGGGCCGGTCTCCCGACCCGCCGCCGTTGCTTGATCACGACCGCCTCGCCGGAAGCGCCGGGCTTGAGCCCGGCATTCCCAGGCTGCCGACGCGTGCGTATGCACGACGTGGGAGCGGCTTCAGCCGTGATGCCCTCCCGTGGCCAGGTGCGGAAGCATCGCGGCCGAAGTCGCTCCACCAACCTTCAATCCGCCGCCACTGACATCAAGATGCCATGAACATCGCCAACATGTTGCGCCGCCACCTGCATTCGCCCGTGTTCGCGCTGGTCGTCTTCGTGCTGGTCGCCGCGGTGACGGCGATCAACGCGACCGTGTTCGACGCCATCGACACGCTGCGCTGGAAGTCGCTGCCCTACGCAGCGGACGACAGCCTGGTATGGCTGCAGCTGAAGCTGACGAAGATCGACAACGAGAGCAGCCTGAGCGAGCTCTACCGCGGCGAACTCGCGCGCGACGGCGCGACCTTCCGCGGCGTCGCCGGATTCGTCGATGCCAACCGCACGCGCAGCGACGACCAAGGCCGGCCGTGGCGCATCGCGCAGGTGACGCCGCAACTGGATGCCGTGCTCGGCGCCGCCCCGGCGCTCGGCCGCGGCATCGAGGAGGCCGACGCCGCGGATGGCGCCGATCGCGTGCTGGTGATTTCCGACGCGCTGTGGCGGCGGCGGTTCCATGCCGACCCGGAGATCGTCGGGCGGCGGGTACGCTTCGGCGAGCGCACCGAGACCATCATCGGCGTGATGCCGCGGGGCTTCGCGTTCCCGGACACGCGAACCGACGCGTGGCGGCCGTTCGTACGGCCGACGCCCGCGTCGGCGGTCGACGGGGTCGGTGAGCTTGAGGTCGTCGCGCGCCTCGCCGATGGCGCGACGGCGGAGCAGGCGCGCATGGCCCTCGAACGGGTCTACGGCGGCGGCAGGGATCTCGGCGATTTCGGCGCGATGTTCGCGAGCCTCGGGCCGCAGGCACACGCCGAGCCGTGGCGCGCGCACTTCGCCGCGCGGCATGGCCACGCGCTGGCGATGATGCAGTTGGCCGCGCTGATCCTGCTGCTCGCGGTCGGCGCGAACCTGGTCAACCTGCAGCTCGATCGGCTGCTGCAGCGCAGCCGCGAGTTCGACATCCGCCGCGCGCTGGGCGCCGGCGAAGGCACGGTGGCATGGCAGGCCTTGTGCGAGCTGCTGCTGCCGGCGTTGGCGGGCGTGGCCGCCGGGCTCGCCCTGGTCGGCCCCGGCCTGCGCCTGCTTGCAGCGCGGCGGCTGCTGCCGGAAGGCATGCCGACCGAGGCCGGCTTCGGCGCCCCGGCACTCGCCAGTGGCTGCGCCATCGTCGCCACGGTGCTGCTGACAGCACTGGTCGCGGCGCGCGTGCTACGCGGCCGTTCCGGCCTCTCGCAGCGGGGCCACGCCGGCGGCCTCGGGCGGCTGCGGCCGTCGCTGCTGGTCGGCCAGGTGGCACTGACCACCGCCCTGCTCGGCTGCGCCGCGCTGCTGCTGCGCAGCGCCGTCAACGTGCTCGACGTCGACCGCGGCTTCGATGCCACAGGCGTGCTGATGACCGGCATCGATTTCGCCACGCCGCCGCGCCTGCGTCCCGACTACGATCCCCGCCAGGACGGCGCACTGGAATCGGCCGTCCACGACCTGCTGCGGGAAGCCGCGGCGCTCCCTGGCGTGCGCCACGTCGCCACCGCCGACCTCGCGCCGTTCAGTGGAGGCGACACCTTCGCCCAGGCGCAGGTGCCCGGCCAGGACGGCTTGCAGCAGTTGCGCACGCGGACGGTGTCGCCCGACTACTTCGCAACGCTCGGCATGCCGCTGCTGCAGGGCCGCGGCTTCGATGCCGCCGATGCCAATGGCGCCTCGCCCGCGGTAGTGGATGAAAGCTACGTGCGCCGCTATCTCGGCAGCGGCGACCCGGGTGGGGCCAGCGTCGGCATCGATTTCCGCTCGCCGGAGGACATGGCTTCGCCGGACGGGGCCCGCATCATGAGCCCGATCGTCGGCGTGGTGGGCGCGGTCAAGACGGCCTCGCTGGAGGAGCACGACGGCACGCCAACCGTGTACCGGACCAGCACCGTTCCGAACCCGCGATTCATCCTGCTGCTGCGTGCCGATGGCGACGCCACGGCACTGGCGGAGCCGGTGCGCCGCCTGATCGCCCGGCGCATGCCGGACGCGCTGATCGCCTTCAACCAACCGCTCGCGCAACGCGTGGAGGCGAGTTTCGCTCCGCGGCGCGGGCTGGTGGAGACGCTCGGCGCCTTCGCCGCGATCACGCTGGCGCTGGCCGCGCTCGGCCTTGCCGCCGTGCTCGGCTTCGCGATCCGCCGCCGCACCGCCGAGCTCGGCGTGCGCATGGCGCTCGGCGCGACCTCCGCCCGCGTGCGCGGCCTCGTGCTGCGCCAAGGCGGCGCGCTCGTCGGCACCGGGCTGGTGCTCGGCGGCGCGCTCGGCCTCGGGCTGGCGCGGCTGCTCGCCGACCGGCTGTTCGGCATCGGCTTCGCCGATCCGGCGAGTTGGGCGGCCACCCTGGCGCTGGTCGCCGCGGTCGCCCTCGCCGCCTGCTGGCTGCCGGCTCGGCGCGCCGCCGCCGTCGATCCGATCGAGGCGCTGCGGCATGAATGATGGTTCGGCCACCTCGATAACCCGCGACGCGAGCAGAGAGCGCGGGAAGGCCGGTCTCCCGACCGGCCGCTGTTGCTTGATGACGACCGCCTCGTCGGAAGCGCCGGGCTGGAACCCGGCATTTCCAGGCTGCCGACGCGTGCGTCTGCACGACGTGGGAGCGGCTTCAGCCGCAATCTCCTCCCGTGCTCCAGGTGCAGAAGCATCGCGACCGAAGCCGCTCCGTCAAGCCCCATCCGCCGCCACGGACATCCAGACGCCATGAACGCCTCGAACCTCGTGCACCGCCTGCTGCGCACCCCCGGCTTCAGCGCGCTTTCCGTGCTGCTGCTTGGCCTTGCCTTCGGCGCCCTCGCCTGCGTCGCCAGCGTGGTCTACGGGCTGCTGCTGAAGCCGCTGCCGTTTCCGGAGTCGGAACGGCTGGTGACGGTCGAATCGCGCATCCTCGGCATTCCGTTCGACGTCGGCCTTTCCACGCCGCTGCGCGAGGAGATCGCCGCGCATGCGGGTGGGTTGGACGGCATCGCGGCGTGGCGCGAGGACACCAAAGCCTTGCGCGACGAGAGCGGCCGCCGCACGGGTTCACTGAAGACCGCGTTGATGGAGCCGCAGGCGTTCGCCCTGCTGGGCGCGAAACCGGCGCTCGGGCGCCTGTTCGCCGCCGAGGACGCCGTCGCGGGCGCGGTTCCGGGCGTGGTGCTGTCCTGGAACGAATGGCAGGCGCGCTACGCCGGCGCGGAGGATGCGATCGGGCGCCGGCTCCGGCTCGGGGACACGGACTACCGCGTCATCGGCGTGCTGCCGAAGGACTTCCTCTTTCCGAGCGCCGAGACGCGCATGTGGCTGCCGCTCGGCTTCACTGCCGAGGAACGCGCGCGGTCGCGGGCCGGCAGCTTCGACGGCACCCTGGCCATCGCGCGCCTGCGCGCCGGGCACGACCGGGCGGCAGTGGGCGATGAACTCACGGGCATCTCCAAAGGGATGCCGGAACTCGATGGCGCCTTCGGCGGCAGCCTGAAGCTGCGCGTGGAGCCGCTGCGCTCGCTGTGGACCGGCGAACGGCGCGAGGCGCTGCTGCTGATGCTGCTGGCAGTGTCGATGGTCTGGCTGGTGACTGCGGCCAATGTCACCAATCTGTTCCTGGCGCGGGCGCTCGAGCGGCGGCAGGAGTCGGCTCTGACGGCGGCGCTCGGCGCGACCCCTTGGCAACGGGCGCGGGTCGTAGTGACCGAAGCGGCAGCGCTGTGCGCGGCCGGCGTCGTGCTCGGCTGCGTGCTGCTGCCGGCGGGGCTGGCGCTGCTGCGCCATTTCGACCTGCTGCCGACCGGCACGCCGCAGGCGATCGGCATCGACGCGCCGACCATCGTCCTGTTGCTGACCCTCGCGCTGCTGCTGTGTGTGGCGCTGGCCTGCGCAGGGCTGTCGGTGCAGCGCGGCAACCTCGGCGACATGATCCGTCGCGGCGGTTCGCGCCAGACCGCCGGCGGCGCCGCGCAGGCCGCGCGCAAGTCGCTGGTGGTGGCGCAGGTCTCGCTGACCGTCGCGTTGCTGTTCGGCATCGGCGTGCTGCTGCGCAGCTCGCAGAACCTGCTCGCCGAGGATGTCGGCTTCCAACGCGACCACCTGCTCTACGCGAGCCTCTACGACCTGGTGCCGGCCGACGCCACCCCGGAGCTGCGCAGCGCGCGCCTGACCGAACTCGCCGAGCGCGCGCGCAGCCTGCCCGGCGTGGCCGCGGCGGGACTCGGTAGCATGGTGCCGTTCGGCACCAGCATTGCCACCACCAACTACACGCCACCGGGGCTGGACGACGCCAAGGACAAGCCGATCGGCTACGACCAGCGGGTCGACGCCGGCTACTTCGCCGCACTCGGCATCCCGATCCTGCGCGGCCGCGGCTTCGATGCCGACGAGGCGCGCTCCGAGGCGCCGGTGGCCGTCGTCGACGAGGCCTTCGTAAAGCGGCATTTCGGCGATACGGACCCGCTCGGCAGGCACTTCAAGATCGGCGTCGGCGCGGACCGGCCCGACAGCGAGGTCACCATCGTCGGCGTGGTACCGACGCTGAAGCAGCGTTCGCTCGACGAGTTCGCCGACCGCGTTGCGATCTACCGCCCGTTCGCGGCGCCGCCCTATGCGGCGCTGGCGGTGCGCACCACGGTGGATCCCGCGGTGCTGATCGCGCCCCTGCAGGCGCTCGGCGCGGAGATCGCGCCGAAGGATGCGCTCGGCCCGATCGTCACCCTGGACGAGCGCATCGCCGGCACGCTGAAGGACCGCACGCGGCTCAACACGCTGCTCGGCCTGCTCGGTCTCACCGCGCTGCTGCTCGCCGCGGTGGGCCTGTACGCCGTGCTCGCCTACGCCGTACGCCAGCGCGTGCCCGAGTTCGGCGTGCGCATGGCGCTCGGCGCGCGGGCCTCGCACGTGCTGCGGCAGGTACTCGGCCAGGGGCTCACCCTGGTCGGCATCGGCTTGGCGCTCGGCCTGCCGCTGGCGTGGGGGTTCGCGCGGCTGCTGTCCTCACGCCTTTACCGGGTCGGCACCTTCGACCTGCCAACGCTCGCCGCCGTCGCCCTGGCACTGGCGGCGATCGGCCTGGTGGCGTGCCTGTGGCCGGCGCGGCGCGCGGCGCGCATCGATCCGATCGAGGCGCTGCGGCATGAGTGAACGGCCGCCGCGTTCGTCCATCGAGCATTTCCGCGCCACCGAGTCGTGCGAACCTGGCGTCGACGGTCCGCAATGTGCCGCCGGGAAGGAAAGTACCCCCTCAAACATGTGGTCTGCGCGTTCGACGCGGGACCCGCAACCCAAGGGCACGCCCATGATCCATCTCGAAAATCTCGAAAAATCCGTTCCCGTGGCCAACGGCCGCCAGTGGCTGCTGCGCAACATCCGCGTCGACATCGCCGAGGGCGAGTTCGTCAGCATCATGGGGCCGTCCGGGGCCGGCAAGACGACGCTGCTCAACGTGCTCGGGCTCATGGACCACGACTGGCAGGGGCACTTCGGCTTCGACGGCGTCGCGGTCGAGAAGCTCAATGCGAAGCAGCGCCAGGCCCTGCAGCGCGAGAAGGTGGGCTTCATCTTCCAGCACTACCACCTGATCGACGACCTCAAGGTGTGGGAGAACCTGGACCTGCCGCTGCAGTACCGCGACGTGCCGGCGAAGGAACGCGCGGCGCAGGTGGCGGACCTGCTCGACCGCTTCCAGATCGTCGGCAAGAAGGAACTCTACCCCGCGCAGCTCTCAGGCGGCCAGCAGCAGCTGGTCGCGGTGGCGCGCGCGGTCATCACCCGTCCGCGCCTGCTGCTGGCGGACGAGCCGACCGGCGCCCTCCACTCCATCCAGGCGCGCACGATCATGGACCTCCTGCACGAGTTGCACCGCGGGGGCGCGACCATCGTGCAGGTGACGCACAACGAGGCCTTGGGCAACGAGGCCGACCGCGTGGTGCGCCTGGCCGATGGCTGGATCGAGCAGCCGGCGGGCTGACCGGGTGGCCGCGCTGCAGCTGTCCCGCGCCTTTGCGGCCCGGAGCGCGGACAGACGGCATTAACGCGGCGGCGCCAGGATCATGCTTTTCCCTACCCGTCAGGAGACCGCCATGGCAGAGCAACGACTGGTCGGCGATGCCGTGGTGCAGCGGCTCCGGGACTGGCACATCCGGCGCGTGTTCGGCTATGCCGGCGACGGCATCAATCCCATCCTGGCGGCGCTCCGGCGCGCTGGCAACCGGCCCGAGCTGTTCCAGGTCCGGCACGAGGAAACCGCCGCACTGCTCGCCACCGCGCATGCCAAGTACACGGGCGAGGTCGGCGTCTGCCTCGCCACGCAGGGTCCGGGCGCGGTGCATCTCCTGAACGGGCTCTACGATGCGAAGCTCGACCACCAGCCGGTGGTCGCGATCGTCGGCCAGGTGTCGGAGATCTCCGCCGGCAGCCATTTCCAGCAGGAGATCGACCTGCCGACGCTCTTCAAGGACGTCGCCGGCGCCTACGTGGAGGTGGTCGGCGCGCCCGAATCGGTGGACCAGATCATCGATCGCGCCATGCGCACCGCCATCGCGCGGCGCACGGTGGCATGCGTGATCGTGCCGCACGACGTGCAGCGCAAGCCTGCGGTGGACCATCCGCCGCTGAAACACGGCGTCATGCATCCGGCGGTCGGGCTTGCCTCGCGGCCCCGCATCGTCCCGCAGCCCGCGGATCTGGATGCGGCGGCCGCGGTCCTGAACGCCGGCAGCAAGGTCGCCATCCTGGTCGGTGCGGGCGCGCTTGGCGCCACCGACGCGGTCATCCAGGTCGCAGAACGCCTCGGTGCCGGGGTCGCCAAGGCGCTGCTCGGCAAGTCCGCCGTGCCGGACGACCTGCCCTGGGTCACCGGCTCGGTCGGCTGGCTCGGCACCGGCGCCAGCAACCGCATGATGGCCGAATGCGACACCCTGCTGATGGTGGGATCGACCTTTCCCTATACCGAGTTCCTGCCGAAACCGGGCCAAGCGCGTGGCGTGCAGATCGACCTCAACGCCGCGATGCTCGGCATGCGCTATCCGATGGAGGTGAACCTGGTGGGCGACAGCGCCGACACGCTGGCCGCGCTGCTGCCGCTGCTGGAGGACAGGTCCGCCAGCTCCTGGCGGCCGGCCATCGAGGGATACGTGCGCGAGTGGGAGGAGGAAGCCGCGCGCCGCGCCGAGGAACCGGCAGATCCGGTGAATCCGCAGCGCTACTTCACCGAGCTGTCGCCGCGCCTGCCCGACAACGCGATCCTCGCCGCCGATTCGGGCTCATCCACGGTGTGGTTTGCCCGCCACCTCAAGATCCGCCGTGGTATGAAGGCTTCGGTTTCCGGCACGCTCGCGACGATGGGTTGCGCCCTGCCGTATGCGCTCGCGGCCAAGCTTGCCTACCCTGATCGGGTGGCGTTCGCGTTCCTCGGCGATGGCGCGATGCAGATGAACGGCCTGAACCAGCTGGTGACGGTGGCCGAAGCGTGGCGCAGTTGGGAAGACCCGCGTCTCATCATCTTCGTGATCCACAACAACGACCTCAGCTATGTCACTTGGGAACAGCGGGCGATGGAGGGCGACCCGCGCTTTGCCGGCTCGCAGAATGTGCCGGACTTCCCTTACGCCGAGTACGCCCGGCTGCTCGGGCTGCACGGCATCCGCGTCGATTCGCCGGACCGGATCGGCGCGACGTGGGACGCGGCGCTTGCCAGTGATCGACCGGTGGTCATCGACGCGCTGGCCGATCCCGACGTTCCGACCATTCCGCCGCAGCCGGAAGATGCGGTGAAGGAGCGGATCGCGCGGGCACTCGCGCAGGAAGAAGACGGCAGGAAGGTCCGGCAGCGGGTGGCGGAAGCGGGAACGGAGTTGCCGGGCGGGTAGAAGACCAGGAAGCTCTGATCGATCACGCGGCGTCACGCGCGGCCAGCGAGGGCGGGTGCTGGATTCCGACTTGTGAGGCATGACGTCCGAAGCAGATGCCGGCCTGTAACGGCTCATCGAGATGCAGCTTTGCGGCATAGCGTCCGAAAGTGAGTGAACAGGCGTGCGCCCGCCGGATCCGATGTTATGATCTGTCCAGACAGGCTAGACAGGAGATGGATGCGATGAGTTGGCAACTGCAGGAGGCGAAGAACCGCCTCAGCGAGGTGGTGCGCGCGGCCAAGACCAAGGGGCCGCAGGTGATCACGGTGCGCGGGAGGGAGGAGGTGGTGGTGATGTCCATCGAGGAACTGCGACGACTGAGGCACGCCGGCAGCCGCTCGCACAAGGGATGGTGGCGGTCCGCGCCGAAGGTCGACCTCGCCATCGAGCGCTCGCGCGATGCCGGTCGCGACGTGGACCTTGGCTGATGCGCGGTTTCCTGCTCGACACCTGCGTCGTTTCCGAGGCGACCCGCCCGTGCCCTTCGGCGAAGGTCGGCGCATGGCTCGCCGCGACAGGTCCGGACAGCCTGTTCCTCAGCGTCGCCAGCCTCGCCGAGGTCCAGCAGGGCAACGCCGCGTTGGCCGGCGCCGGCAAGGCGACGACGCTGCAAGCCTGGCTGGACGACGAGGTGCTGCCCGATTTCGAGGGGCGCGTGCTCGATGTCGACGCGCCGGTCGCCAGGTGCTGGGGCCGGCTGCTCGGCGAAGGCCGGCGCAGCGGCCAGCCCCGCCCATTGATGGACGCGCTGCTCGCCGCGACCGCCCTCCACCACGACCTCACCCTCGTCACCCGCAACACCGCGGACTTCGAAGCCTTCGACATCAAACTCCTGAATCCATGGCAGTGACCCGCCCGACCGTCCTTGTCGCCGACGACCAGCGCGACATCCGCGAGGCGCTGCGCCTGCTGCTGAAGGCCGAAGGCATCGGCTGCGTGGCCGTCGATGGCCCGGCCGCGGCGCTCGAGGGCGCGCGCCGGCAGCGCTTCGACGCCGCGCTGATCGACCTCAACTACAGCCGCGACACCACCTCCGGCGCGGAAGGGCTGGAGCTCCTGCGCGAGCTCAGGAAGCTCGACGCGGAACTCCCGATCGTCGTCATGACGGCCTGGGGCACGATCGACATCGCGGTGGAGGCGATGCGCCTCGGCGCCGGCGACTTCATCGAGAAGCCCTGGGACAACCAGCGCCTGGCCAGCATCCTGCGCAACCAGCTCGCGCTCGGTGCCGCGCGGCGCAACGCGCAGCGGCTGGCGGCGGAAAACGCACTGCTCCGCGGCGGCGACGAGGAGGGCTTCATCGCCGCCTCGCCGCCGATGCGCGCCCTCATGGCGATGCTGGAACGGGTGGCGCCGTCGGACGCCAACGTGCTGATCCTCGGCGAGAACGGCACCGGCAAGGGCGTCCTCGCCAAGCGCCTGCATGCGCTTTCTCGGCGCGCCGAGCGGCCCTTCGTCAAGGTCAACATGGGCGGCATCCCCGAGAGCGTGTTCGAGGCGGAGATGTTCGGCCACGTGAAGGGCGCCTTCACCGACGCCAAGGCCGATCGCATCGGCCGCTTCGAGCTGGCCGACGGCGGCACGCTGTTCCTCGACGAGATCGCCAACATCCCGCCGGCGCAGCAGCCCAAGCTCCTGCGCGTGCTGGAGGATGGCGAGCTGGAGCGGGTCGGCTCCTCGCGCACGATCCGGGTGGACGTGCGCCTGCTCTCGGCGACCAACGCAGACCTTGCCGCGGACGTCGCGCGCGGGCTGTTCCGCAAGGACCTCCTGTTCCGGCTGAACACGGTGGAACTGCGCCTGCCGCCGCTGCGCGAGCGCGGCGAGGACATCGCCCGGCTCGCGGAAGCCTTCCTGGCCCGCTTTGCCGCGCGCTACCAGCGCCAGGAACTGCGCTTCGCCCCCTCGGCGCTGCGCGCGCTCGCCCGCTACGACTGGCCGGGCAACGTGCGCGAGCTCTCGCACGTGATCGAGCGCGCCGCCCTGCTGTCGGACGCGGCGGAACTGGACGAGGACGCGCTGAACCTGAAGCCGCCGGCGCCGCACGACCTCTCCGGCGCGGCGGCGCTGGCGGCGAGCGAATCGCTCACCGTCGAGCAGGCCGAGGAACGCATGGTGCGCGAGGCGCTGGAACGCAGCGGCGGCAACATCCAGCGCGCCGCCAGCCAGCTCGGCCTCAGCCGGCCCTCGCTGTACCGGCGCCTGGCCAAGTACGGCATCGAGACCGGCAGTTGAGCCGAAGGCCGCCGCGCTTCAACTACGAGCGGCGCCTGCTCGGCGGCTTCCTCGCCGCCGCCCTGCCCGCGTTCGCGGCGCTGGTGGCGCTGGCGCTGCATGTCCTCGGCCCCTCGGCAGCGGCGCTGGCCGGACTCGGCGCCGTCGCGCTGGCCACCACTGCCCTGGCACTGGCGCTGCAGCGGCGCGCGGTCTTCCCGCTCTACACCGTCGCCAACCTGCTCGAAGCCCTGCGCGAGGGCGACTACAGCCTGCGCGGCTCGCGCGCGCGGCGCGGCGACGCGGTCGGCGAGGTGGTCTGGGAGATCAATGCGCTGGCGCAGACCCTGCGCGACCAGCGCCTGGCGGTCGAGGAGAAGAGCGCGCAGCTCGGCAAGGTCGTGGCGGCGCTCGACCTCGCCGTGCTGAGCTTCGACGCCGAGGGCTTCCTCGGCCTCGCCAACCCGGCCGCCGAGCGCCTGCTCGGACGGTCCTTCGCGGAACTGGAGGGGCGCAGCGCGCAGGCGCTGGGGCTGTCGCCCTTCCTCGGCGGGAACGGTGCGCGGGTGGTCGAGCACGCCTTCCCCGGCGGCAGCGGGCGCTGGGAAATCCGCCACGCGCGCTTCCGTGCCGACGGTCGCCCGCACGACCTGCTGGTCATCAGCGACCTCAGCCGCGCCCTGCGCGAGGAGGAGCGCCTGGCCTGGCAGCGCCTGTTGCGCGTGCTCGGCCACGAACTCAACAACTCGCTGGCGCCGATCCGCTCGATGGCGGCGACCGTCGCCGACGTCCTCGGCCGCGACCCGCTGCCCGAAGACTGGCAGGACGACGCCCGTAGCGGCCTCGGCGTGATCGCCGACCGCACCGACGCGCTGGCGCGCTTCATGGGTCGCTACACGCAACTGGCGCGGCTGCCGCCGCCGAGCCCGCGCGAGGTTGCCTTCGACGAACTCGCGCTGCGCGTGGCGCGCCTGGAACAGCGCCAGCCGGTGCAGGTCGCGCCCGGCCCGCCCGTGAATGCCCGCCTCGATCCCGACCAGATCGAGCAGGCGCTGATCAACCTGCTCCGCAACGCGGTGGATGCAGCCGCGCCGGAGGGTGGACAGGTCGCGCTGGACTGGCGCGAGGAGACCGGCTGGCTGCTGGTCGAGATCAGCGATGAGGGGCCGGGCCTGCCGGCCAGCGGCAACCTGTTCGTGCCCTTCTTCACCACCAAACCCGGCGGCTCCGGCATCGGCCTGGTGCTGGCGCGCCAGATCGTCGAACAGCATGGCGGCTCGCTGGTGCTGCAGAACCGCACGGATCGCAGCGGCTGCATCGCGCGGCTGCGCCTGCCGCTGGCGCAAGGCGGGCTCTTGCGGTAGGAGCTTGCGTGCAAGCGACCCGGCCTCGCCGATCGGGCGCCCTGGACGATGGACAACGCGCCGGCCGGGATGTGCACCACGTCGCCAGCCGCCCGCGTGCGTCCCGGTACACGGGCCGAGCTGGTGCTCGGCCGCTCCCAGGGGGCAGCATCTCCTGCTGCACCGGAGCCGGATCGATGCCGGCGCTGGTTCACGCGTCCGCGAACGCAAACGCCAGCACGTCGGCGATGGCGTCGGTGCCGGCCAGGCACATCAGCAGGCGCTCGATGCCGAGGGCGACGCCTGCGCAGGCGGGCATCCGGTCCAGCACCGACAGCAGGTGCTCGTCCAGCGGCAGTTCGCGCTGGCCGCGGGCGCGGCGGCGGCGGTTGTCGTTCTTGAAGCGGGCGCGCTGTTCCGCGGCGTCGCCCAATTCGTGATAGCCGTTGGCCAGCTCGTAGGAGCCGAGATAGAGCTCGAAGCGCTCGGCCAGCGGCGGATCGCCGGGCCGGATCCGCGCCAGCGCCGCCTGGCTGGCCGGAAAATCATGCATCAGGCTGATGCGATCGGGCGGGAACGCGGGCTGCAGGCGATGGGTGATGAGAAGGTCCAGCCAGTCGTCGCGGGTGAGCCCGGCGCCATCGATGCGGATGCCGGCCAGGGGCTGCTGCAGTTCCTGGAGGGATGCGGTGAAGGGGTCGAGGCCAAGCTCGTCGCGGAACCAGTCGCGGTAGCTGCGTGCCACCACCTCCGCGCGGCGCCCGACCAGCGCCAAAGCCTCCTGCACCAGGTCCACGGTCTCGGCGGCGAGGCGGTGGTGGTCCCAGCCGACGCGGTACCACTCCAGCATGGTGAACTCCGGATTATGGCGCCGTCCGGCCTCGCCGTTGCGGAACACGCGGCCGAGCTCGTAGCAGTCGCCGATGCCGGCCGCCAGCAGGCGCTTCATCGGGTACTCGGCCGAGGTGCGCAGCCAGCGTTCGCGCGCGCCGGCATCGACGTGGCCGCTGAAGTCGGTGCTGAAGCCCTCGATGTTCGGCTCGGTGTTGCCGGCGGCTGAAAGGATCGGCGTCTCGACTTCCAGCACCGCGCGCTCGGCGAAGAAGCCCCGCAGCATGCGGTAGAGCGCCGCGCGCAGGCGCAGGGCGCCGGGATCGGCGAATGGGACGGTCACGAACGCTCCGGTCGGCTGGTTCGGCGCTGCAGTCTAACGTCGGCAACGGCTCGCCTTCGGAGCGGCACCGGGAGATGGGACGAGCCCTGGCCGGCAAGCGGGCAGAAAGTGGGTCTGGACGTGGCTCCACGCTGGGAGATCGTAACCGGCAACGTCGCATCGGGATTCGCGTTCCGGGCAGCTCGCGACCTCAGGATGCCAGGCGGCGTTCGTGCAGTGGAAGGCGCCAGGCCGGCGCGTTCGCGGGGACGGCGCTTTTGCCAACGCTTTTCCGGCGCAGGCACGCGCGCAACGTGGGCAAGCGACAGGACCTGTCGCCATTGGAGTCGATCCTGCCGGCTGTCCACTGCCCTTTCGAGGAACATCCGATGGAACCCGAACGAAGCTTCGATCCCGGTCTGCTGCGCTGGCCGCTAACCCGCCGCGACCAGGCCAAGCGCCCGCTGTTCGCGCTGGCGAGGCGCGAGGGCGACCTCTTTTTCGTCAACCACTCGGCTGACGTGCTCGACCACGTCGCCAACGCCTCGATGGGGGTGGTTCCTGCCGGCGATGACGAGGTGGCCTTCACCACGACGTTCTCATTCCGCTACGACGCGGTACAGCCAGGAGAAGCCGTGAAGGTGGACGAGTTCACGCGGGATCCCTGGGGCGGCTACGAGCATGACGAGCCGATCCTCACCCAGATCCTCCTGGACAGCCCGAGCCACGGCAGGCTCAAGTTCTGGGTCGCCGACAAGGGCGGCGTGTCGGACATGGTGCTGCTGTGGGAGGATGGCTTCGTCTCGCCGATGTGCTCGATGACCCGGTTGGGCACGCCGGACGAGCCGCCGCGTCGGGCGTAGCCCTCGTCCGCGGCGCCGGCACGCATGCCCACGGCGACAATCGGCCCGCTGCGGACAGCGGGCCGGCAGCGGTTGAGTCCCCTTACAGGCGAGGATCATGCGCACCATCGACTTCAGTTCATGGCAGACCCTGCTCACCACGCTGGTTGGGCTCGCCCTGGTGACGCTGGTCGGCGTCGGCCTGCGGCTGGTGGCGATGCAGACCATCCAGCAGCGGCGCGAGCGCGAGAACCGGCAGATCAACGAGCGCCTGAAGGTGCTGATCGCGGCCTACAAGACCCTGGGCGGCTCCTTCACCGGCGACCTCGCCGTCGATCCGCGGCACCTGCGCGACCTCCGCCGCGCGGGGCTCGACGAGGAAGCGGCGGCCGCCAGCGACCGAAGCCGGCGCATGCGTGATGCGGTCGAGGCGGCGCTCTCGGATGTCATCCTGCTGGGTACGGAAGAGCAGGTGCGCCTGGCCACCCGCGCCGCCAACGAGTTGTCGGAAGGTCGCACCGTTCACACCCACGACCTGGTCGTCTCGCTGCGGGACTTCATCCGCGCCGCGCTGCGCCTGGATCCGGTTCCGAAGGGCCTTGCCATTCCGCGCCAGGGTCCGACCCGGCCGGGTGGCGGTGGCGGTGGAGGTCGCGGCAAGGGCGAGGGCGCCCGTGGCGGTGGTGGTGGCGGCGGTGGCGGTGGCGGACGTGGAGGCGGCGGAGGCGGTGGCGGCATGGGCGCGGGTGCCGGGCTTGGCGCGGGCCTCGGTTTCGGCACGGGCATGGCCGACGAGGCAGGCCACGCGCCGGACAGGTGATCGAATGCTCGACGCGGGTCGCGCATGCGCCCGGCGCGGGCCTGCATGGCTTGATCCGCCGCGACCGCACCGCATATCCGGGGAGCCGCCACCACGCGTCCAGCGAGGCGGTCGCCGGTGCAGGATCGGCACGATCCACGATAGGAAATACCTATCGAAGCGATCCAGACAATCGATTTTACTTAAGCAAACTCCCCGCCTATCCTGTCTCGCGAAACTTCCCCTCACCCGCAACCAGGAGACTCATCCGATGTCCTTGATCAACACCCAGGTCCAGCCGTTCAAGGCGCAGGCGTTCCACAACGGCAAGTTCGAGGAAGTGACCGACCAGACCCTCAAGGGCAAGTGGTCGGTGCTGATCTTCATGCCGGCCGCGTTCACCTTCAACTGCCCGACGGAAGTCGAAGACGCCGCCCAGCACTACGAGGAGTTCCAGAAGGCTGGCGCGGAAGTGTACGTGGTCACCACCGACACGCATTTCTCGCACAAGGTGTGGCACGAGACCTCGCACGCGGTCGGCCAGGCGAAGTTCTTCCTGGTCGGCGATCCGACCCACCAGCTCACCAATGCCTTCGGCGTGCACATTCCGGAGGAAGGCCTGGCGCTCCGCGGCACCTTCGTCATCAACCCGGAAGGCGTGATCAAGACGATGGAGGTCCATGACAACGCCATCGCCCGCGACGTGACCGAGACGCTGCGCAAGCTCAAGGCCGCGCAGTACGTCGCCGCCCATCCGAACGAGGTGTGCCCGGCGAAGTGGAAGGAAGGCAACAAGACGATTGCGCCTTCGCTGGATCTGGTCGGCAAGATCTGAGTGAACTCCGCCCGATTCTCCTGACGTCATGCCCGCGGAAGCGGGCATCCATTGGAACAGCAATCTGGATTCCCTTCCGCGGGAATGACGCCATGCAGCAACGGAGCGTGTGATCGCCACGCGCCACCTGTCCCCGCCGCCGCGCACAGCGGCGGCCGGGCGACAGGCCGGAAGCCACTGCGGTGCCTTGCGGCCTGTTTCCCTACACCGATATTCCACCCACGGAGGCCATGCCATGTTGGACGACGCCCTCAAGGCCCAGCTCAAGACCTACCTCGAGCGCCTGGTGCACCCGGTGCAGCTCGTCGCCGCGCTGGACGACAGCGAGACCGGGCGCGAGATGCGCGAGCTCCTGGACGACATCGCCGTGCAGTCGGACAGGGTGGGCATCGTCGACAGTACCGAGGAAGGCGTGCGCCGGCCCTCGTTCGGCGTCGCCGGCAGCGACGGCCAGGCACGCGTGACCTTCGCGGGCCTCCCGCTCGGGCACGAGTTCACCTCGCTGGTGCTCGCCCTGCTGCAGGTCGGCGGATACCCCTCGCGTGAGGACGCCGACCTGCAGGAGCAGGTGCGCGGGCTCGAAGGCGAGTTCCACTTCGAGACCTATTTCTCGCAGTCCTGCCAGAACTGCCCGGACGTGGTGCAGGCCTTCAACCTGATGGCGGTGCTGAACCCGAACATCCGCCACACGGCCATCGACGGCGCCGCGTTCCAGGACGAGGTCGAGCGCCGCCAGGTGATGGCGGTGCCTTCCGTCTACCTCAACGGCGAGCCGTTCGAGAGCGGCCGCGTCAGCCTTGCGCAGATCATCGCCAAGCTCGACACCGGTGCGGCGGCGCGCGAGGCGGAGAAGATCGCCGCCAAGCCGGCCTTCGACGTGCTCGTCGTCGGCGGCGGCCCGGCCGGAGCGGCGGCGGCCATCTACGCCGCGCGCAAGGGCATCGTCACCGGCATCGCCGCCGAGCGCTTCGGCGGGCAGGTGCTGGATACGCTGGCCATCGAGAACTTCATCTCGGTGCCGCACACCGAAGGCCCGCAGTTCGCCACCGCGCTGGAAACCCACGTGCGCGACTACGAGGTGGACATCATGAACCTGCAGCAGGCGACGGAACTGGTCCCGGGCGATGACTTCATCGAGGTCAGGCTCGCCAGCGGCGCCTCGCTCAAGTCCAAGACGGTGATCCTCGCCACCGGCGCGCGCTGGCGGCAGATGAACGTGCCGGGCGAGGACGAATACCGCAACAAGGGCGTCGCCTACTGCCCGCACTGCGACGGGCCGCTGTTCAAGGGCAAGCACGTGGCGGTGATCGGCGGCGGCAACTCCGGCGTGGAAGCGGCCATCGACCTCGCCGGCATCGTGCGCCACGTGACGCTGATCGAGTTCGACAGCCAGCTCCGCGCCGACCAGGTGCTGCAGCGCAAGCTGCGCAGCCTGCCCAACGTGACGGTGATCGTGTCGGCGCAGACCACCGAGGTGACCGGCGACGGACAGCGGGTGAATGGCCTGGTCTACAAGGATCGCAGGAGCGGCGAGGAGCAGAACGTGGAGCTCGACGGCGTGTTCGTGCAGATTGGCCTCCTGCCCAATACCGATTGGTTGAAGGGCGCGGTGGAACTCTCCAATCGCGGCGAGATCGAGGTGAATGCGCGCGGCGAGACCTCGATGGCCGGCGTGTTCGCGGCTGGCGACTGCACCACCGTGCCATACAAGCAGATCGTGATCGCCATGGGCCAGGGCTCGACCGCGGCACTGAGCGCGTTCGACCACCTGATCCGCACCTCCGCCCCGGAAACCAGCGAACGCAAGGCCGCGTAGAACGCAGCCCACCACGTCGTCGCGCGGGTTCCCTCCCGCCCGCGCGACGATTGAAGGAACCGCTGCGCCCCTGCGCATCGGTTCCTTCTTTTTTCCGGCATCAGCGGCAACCGATCGTCGAATCCACCCGTGAACCCGTCGCCAGGTCGACCATGATCACGGTCCGCATGTCGCTGCTCGAATAACCGGCAACAGTGCGACCCTGAAGGTCACTACCCCATCGAAGGCATGTTCGATGGGCAGTCTGCCAGCGAGAGCGGCGACAGCCGCGCGTTCAGCGGCAGCTTCCGCTCGTTCCGGAGAAGTCAGCGCAATCCCGCCCAGCCCGATCGCTGGCGCAGCCCTTGGCGGCCAGTGATCCATGCCTGCCCTACCAGGGCAGCGGGCCGCCGTTCGCGTGCCAGAACGTGCCGGTCTGGCGAGCGTCAGACCGTCGAGTCGTTGCACCCAGCTGAGCGGCTGAGCCAACCCGCTGCAACCATGCTGCGGCCCACGTCTCGTCGTGAATCGGCGTGCCGCGTGATTTCAGCAGTGCCAACCGCTCGTCAAATGTCTTCCGTAGGAAGATTCAGCGGAATCCGGTGAAGCCGATCAATCGGCCACTTCCATGTCGTTGTCCGCGCACCAGTTGCGCAGCGCCTGTCGGGTCTGCGCCTCCTCCCACCGGTGCCAGGTGTCGAGCTGCTGGTGGCGCTCCAGCAGAGCCTTGAAGCGGGCATAGGCGCCGCGGCGCGCGAAGATGCCGTACACCTGTTCCTCGCATTCCGGCAGATGGATGCGGGCGAACTCCACCGCCAGCGGCTTGCCCAGCCCGAGATCGTGCTTGTCCGGCACCGGCACGTAATGCGATGCATCGTGGATGTCCTCCGGCAACGGGCCGGAGTCGTCGGTGTACGCGCTGTGCCAAAGCATCGCACCCGTGTCCCGGCAGACCCAGGCTTCCGCCTCGCCAGGGACCGCAAAGGTCAGGGCTTCTTCGAGTGCATCCAGCTTGACGACGGTTCGTTTGCTCATGGGAAGTCCGAATCACCTGGTTGCAGGATACGCTGATCAAGTCTACTGACGTCATGCCCGCGGAAGCGGCGATGGAGCTTCCGGAGGTGGATTGGTTCGTCCAAGTTCCATATGGCTGCCCGCCCTGGACCTTCACAGACAATCAGGTCGCCTTGTTTTCCGCGTCGAGAAGCGCCAGCAGCCGCGCCTCGTCCCAGATCTCCACACCGAGTTCCTGCGCCTTGTCGAGCTTCGATCCCGCCTCGGTGCCGGCGACCACGAAGCTGGTCTTCTTCGACACGCTGCCGGCGACCTTGGCGCCGAGTGCTTCCAGCTTGTCCTTCGCCTCGTCGCGGGTGAGCGAAGCAAGGGTGCCAGTGAGGACGATCGTCTGTCCATCCAGCGGCGAGGCCGGCGCCGACTCATCGACATGCGCCAGCGCCGCGTGCAGCCGATCCATGGCGGCGAAGCTGCGCTCCAGCAGCTCGCGGTTCGCCGGAATGCTGCGCCAGGCGACGAACGCCGCCGCGCTGTCGGCCGGAAGCCCGGCGGTGACGAGCTGGTGCTCGGGCGCGGCGAGCAGCGCGGCCGCCGTGGGGAACGCCGCACCGAGTTGCGCGGCGCGGCGTGCCGACAGCTTTGGCACCTCCAGCGCGGCGAGGAGCGCGGCGGGTTCGAGGATTGCCTTCAGCCGCGCCGACGGCGGGCCCGGATTGGTGATCCCGACGCCGCGCGCCAGCAGCTGGTCGATCACCTCCTGGTTGCCGGCCTGCTGGAAGAAGGCACCGATGGCGCGCGCGACCTCGCCGCCAACATCGGGCACGAACTTCAGCACCGGCCAGGGCAGATGGCGGATGACGTCGATGTTCCCGAACCAGGCCGCCAGCGCCTTGGCCGTGCTCTCGCCGACGTGGGTGATGCCGAGCGCGTAGAGGAACCGCTCCAGCGTGGTGCGCCGGCTGCGCTCGATCGCTTCGAGCAGGTTCTCCGCCCATTTCGTCGCGACTTTCCCGGCGCGCACGGCTTCCGGCGTGGTGCCGGCCTGCTCGTCGGCCCGGCGCTTCATTTCCAGCAGGTCGTCGAGCGCCAGCTTGTAGACGTCGGCCACCGAGCGCAGGAATCCGAACGCGCCGAGATCCTCGATGATGCGCTCGCCCAGGCCCTCGATGTCCATCGCGCGGCGCGAGGCGAAGTGGAAGATCGCCTGCGTGCGCTGCGCCGCGCAGGTGAGCTCGCCGCTGCAGCGCGCGACCACCTCGCCCTCCTCGCGCACGATGTCCGAGCCGCACACCGGGCAGGTTTCCGGCATCCGCCAGGGCACGGTGCCGGCGGGGCGGAGTTCGGGCACCACGCGCACCACTTCCGGGATCACGTCGCCGGCGCGGCGCACGATCACCGTGTCGCCCACGCGCACGTCGAGGCGCGCCACCTGGTCGGCATTGTGCAGGGTCGCGTTGGTGACCGTGACGCCGCCGACGAACACCGGCACCAGCTTGACCGCCGGCGTCGCGGCACCGGTGCGACCGATGTTGACGATGATGTCCTCGACTTGGGTCTGCTGTTCCTGCGCCGGGAACTTGTGCGCGATGGCCCAGCGCGGCGTGCGGCCGACGAAGCCGAGCTCGCGCTGCGCCGCGAGGTCGTCCACCTTGTAGACGACGCCGTCGATGTCGAACGGGAGCGCGTCGCGCTCGGCACCGATCCTCACGTAATACTCCAGGCACTCGGCGGCGCCGGTCGCGGTGCCGACCAGCGGGCTGACCGGGAAGCCCCATTCGCGCAGGCGCTGCAGGGTCGCCGAATGGGTGGCCGGCATGGCGCCGCCTTCGACCACGCCCAGCGCATACGCATAGAAGGCCAACGGCCGTTGCGCGGTAATGCGCGGGTCCTGCTGGCGCAGGCTCCCCGCCGCAGCGTTGCGGGGATTCACCAACGGCCTGATCCGGCCGTCCGAGGCGCGCGCCTGCTCGTTGTAGCGCTCGAAGCCGGCGCGCGGCATGTAGACCTCGCCGCGCACTTCGAGCACCTGCGGCCAGCCACTCCCGCGCAGGCGCAGCGGGATCGCGCGCACGGTGCGCAGGTTCGCCGTCACGTCCTCGCCGGTCTCGCCGTCGCCGCGGGTGGCGCCGCGCACGAACAAGCCGTCCTCGTAGCGCAGGCTGATGGCGAGCCCGTCGAACTTGGGCTCCACCGAGAACACCGGCGCGGCGATGTCGAGCCGCTCGCGGATGCGGCGCTCGAAATCCGCCACCTCCTCGGCGCTGAAGGCATTGGCCAGCGACAGCATGGGAATCTCGTGGCGCACCTCGGCGAAGGCGCCGCTCGGCGCGGCGCCGACGCGGCGCGTCGGCGAATCGACCGTGGCGAGCTCCGGGTGCGCGGCTTCGAGTTCGGCGAGTTCGCGGAACAGCCGGTCGTACTCGGCATCAGCCAGCGTCGGATCGTCGAGGACGTGGTAGCGGTAGTTGGCTTCCTCGACCACCGCACGGAGTTCGACGACGCGCGCGGCGAGGCCGGAAGGCTCGCTGGATTCGGCCATGTGAGGGGTTCGGACAAGCCCGCGAGGGCGACGCGAGGAGTCTAGCCAAACGCCCCTGCCCCGTCGTGAATGGCACGTCCACCCGGCTTCGTGCAGGTACCCACTGGGGAATGGCGGAGCACCAGCTCCGCCGCTGCTGATTCCGCAACCCGGCAGGCCTAGCTGGGGCTCGGCCGCTCCCGGCAGAACCACGCGGCGGTGAGGCTCGCGGCCGCAACTCCGCCGCGTGCGGGTGCAACGCGACAGCGCAGGCGCGCAGGTTTAACATCGCGCCTTTCGCCTGGGGAAAACACGATGCGCAAACTTCTGCTGGCATTGGCGATCATCGCCGCCCCATGGTGCGCCGCCCAGGCCGACGAGTGGGTGGTCGAGGCCCACTATCCGGACCAGGCCGCGCTGATCCGCGCCAGTTCGAAGTTCCAGCATGTCGATGTCGATGCCGCGCGCCAGGTGCTGCGCGTGGACACCGACGAGGCAGGGATCGCGGTGCTGGAAGAGGCGGGCCTCGAGGTTCGCATCGACGTGGCGGCGACGGCGGAACTCCGCGCCTTCCTTGCCACCATGCGCGAGGCAATCGATTCGGGCGAGCGCCAGCTCACCGGCGGCGGCTACCCCGGCATTCCGGGTTTCGCCTGCTACCGGACGGTCGAAGGCGCCTACCAGACCATGGATGACCTGGTTGCCGCGCATCCCCAGTTCGCGGAGGTGCACGAGATCGGGCCGACCTGGATGAAGGCGCAGAATCCGTCCAACGGCTACGAGATGCGCGCGCTGCGCATCACCAATCTCGCCACCGCGGCCGATGAACCCGAGCGCCCGGTGTTCGTCGCCTTCGGCTCGATCCACGCCCGCGAGTACACGCCGGCCGAACTCCTGACGCGCATGGCCGAGTGGCTGATCGCGGGCTACGGCACCGATCCGCAGGCGACCTGGCTGGTCGACCATGTGGATTTCCGCCTCGTCCTGCTGGCCAATCCCGACGGGCGCAAGAAGGCTGAACAGGGCACCCTCTGGCGCAAGAACCGCAATTCCGTGGACGGCGCCTGTTCCTGGCAGAACTACGTCGGCATCGACCTCAACCGCAACTTCCCCTTCCACTGGCACACCACCGGCGAGCAAGGCTCCAGCAGCGACCGCTGCGATGAGACGTTCCGCGGCCCCAGCGCCGGCTCCGAACCGGAAACGCAGAACCTGGTCCGCTACGTGGCGGGCGACCTGGGCGCCGGCGGCATCCACCAGGGCGGCGTGCTGCCGGACCGACGGGCGGATGACACCACCACACCGGCGCCGGAGGACTACAGCGGCCTCTTCTTCGACATCCACAGCTACTCGCGGCTGGTGCTGTGGTCCTGGGGCGATACCTATTCGCTGTCGCCGAACGACACCGCGCTGCGCACCCTCGGGCGGCGCCTGGCCTGGTTCAACGGCTACGCACCGCAGGCGGCAATCGAGCTCTACCCGACCGACGGCACCACCGACGACACCTTTTATGGCCTGCTCGGCGCGCCCTCCTACACGATCGAACTCGGGCGCAACTTCTTTGAATCCTGTTCCGTGTTCGAGAGCGAGACCTTCCCGCTCAACTTCGCCGCGCTCAAATACGCCGCGCGCACCACGGCGGAGCCGTACCGCCTGCCCGCCGGGCCGGACGCGTACGACATCACGGCCTCGGCGGCGATGGAAGGTGCCGGCGGCTGGTACACGACGGTGAGCGCAACCGTCAGCGATACCCGCTACAGCACCGTCAACGGGACCCAGGCGACCTTCGCCATCACCGGCGCCAACGCCTTCATCGACATCCTGCCCTGGGCGCCCGGCGCCGTTCCCATTCCGCTGGCCGCGAGCGACGGTGCGTTTGACGGCAAGACCGAGGTCGTAGCGGAGAACATCAGCCTCGCCGGCCTCGCGCCCGGACGGCACATCGTCTACGTGCAGGGCGTCAATGCGTTGGATGGCGGAACACCAGGCGCACCCGACGCGATCTTCATCGACGTACCGACGGCGAGCGAGGCCACCGTCACCACGGCCGTGATGGGCGCGGGCAGCGTCGATCCCTCGGCCGCGCAGACGGTGCCGGTCGGGACGGTGCTGAGCTTCGAGCTCACGCCAGCCGTAGGCCAGCACATCGCCGGCGTGACGGGCTGCGGCGGCAGTCTCGCCGCGGCGACCTACACCACGGCCCCGGTCAACGCCGACTGCACGGTGGTGGCCACCTTCGCGCCGGATCAGTACCGCATCGGCGGCAACGTGAGCGGACTCGCCGCAAGCGGGCTGGTGCTGCGCCTGAATGGCGGCGCCGATGTCGCCATCACTCCACCTGCGACCGGCTTCGAGTTCCCCGGCACGCTGTCGTGGGGTGCCAGCTATGAGGTGACCATCGCCGCACAGCCCGAGGGCGAGCTGTGCGTCATCGGCAATGGCAGCGGCATCGTCGAGGGCGACGTGGACGACATCGCCGTGAGCTGCGCCGACGACACGATCTTCGAGGACGGTTTCGACGGGTGATGGGCGGAGTGCAGGAGGCCGCGCGGGCGGGTCGCGCGCGAGCGCTCCTGCAACTCTCTCCGTGGAACTCGCGCCACGTGGCGTGGAGGATGCCGGAACCCCGCAGGCCTCATGCAGGAGCCCACCCTGTGGGCGACCTGTGCCGAGGCTCCGTCGTCGGGTCGCGCACAGGGTGCGCTCCTACGCGTCGGGTTGGAGGCGCGACTTTTCCGCGGCTTCGCGGCGCGCCATGTCGTCGGCGTGGAGTTCGAACCACATCGCGTTGAGGATGCCGAAGCCGACGGCGAGGCTGACGCCGAGGATCCAGCTGAAGTACCACATGGCGCTTCTCCTTCAGTAGACGCTGTGCGAGCGGCGCACTTCTTCGAGATTCACCCGCCCCCGCAGTACGCGCAACACCCAGGCGGTGTAGCCGAGGATGATCGGCAGGAACACGACGAGCGAGAGCAGCATCAACCACAGCGTGCCCTGGCTGCTCGAGGCATCCCAGACGGTGAGGCTGCTCACCGGGTCGACCGACGAGGGCAGCAGGAACGGAAACAGCGCGAGGCCTGCCGAGGCCACCGTGCCGAGCACGGCGATGGAACTGGCGAGGAAGGCCGGCATGGAGCGCTCCAGGCGCGCCAGCGGCGGCAGCGCCAGCGCCGAGACGATCGCGAGCGCCGCCGCGACCCAGGCCCAGGTTGCCAGCGGTCCGGAGCGCAACCAGCCCTCGCCCGTCGCCACGGTCTTCAGCATCGGGTTGGAATGCGCAATCGCCAGCGCGCCGGGATGCTCCATCGCCAGCGACGGAATGCCGAACCAGAGCCAGAGCCCGGCCAGCACATAGAGCGCCACGAAGGCCAGGGCCAACACCCACAGCAGGCGGCGCGCGCGCTCCAGCAATACGTCATCGGCCTTCAGCACCGTCCAGGCCGCGCCGTGCATCAGGAACAGCGCCACGCAGACCAGCCCGGACAGCAGCGCGAAGGGGTGCAGGAGTTCGAAAAAGCCTCCCTCCCAACTGCTGCGCATGGTGGCGTCGAAGCGCAGCGGCACGCCGAGGAAGAGGTTGCCGAAGGCAACGCCGAAGATCAGCGAGGGCAGCACGCCGCTGGCGACCAGCGCCCAGTCCCACACCTCGCGCCAGCGCCGGTCGGTGAACTTGTTGCGGAAGTTGAAGCCGAGGGGCCGCACGATCAGCGCCAGCAGGGCCGCCAGCATGGCGAAGTAGAAGCCCGAGAACGCAGCCGCGTAGAGCAGCGGCCAGGCGGCGAAGATGGAGCCGGCGCCGACGATCAGCCAGACCTGGTTGCCCTCCCAGACCGGCTCGATGGTTTCCAGCAGCGCCCGCCGCTCGCCATCGTCGCGGGCCAGCACGCGCAGCAGCCCGGCGACGCCGAGGTCGTAGCCGTCGGTGACCGCGAACCCGGCCAGCAGCACGCCAAGCAGGACCCACCAGGCGATGCGCAGCAGTTCGTAGTCGAACATCGCGGCCTCCTCAATGCACCGGATTGGCTTCGAGGGTGGACTGGTCGGGCACGGGCTCCGGATCCTTCGGCGGCCACATGCCGAGCCCGTCGGGCCCCTTGCGCACGTACTTCACCATCAGCACCGCATCGACCACCGCCAGCAGCGTGTAGAAGATGGCGAAGCCGGCTAGGCTGGTGCCGACCTGGCCCACGCTCACCGATGACACGCCGAGCGCGGTCGGCAGCACGCCCTCGATGGCCCAGGGCTGGCGGCCATACTCGGCGACGATCCAGCCCAGTTCCGCCGCCAGCCACGGCAGCGGCAGGCTCCATAGCGCGAAACGGAGGAATATCGGCCGTTCGAGCTGCCGGCGCGCCGACAGCCAGAACGCCCAGCCGAAAAGCGCGATGAACCAGAACCCGCAGGCCACCATGATGCGGAACGACCAGAACAGCACCGGCACGTTCGGCACCGTGGAATCGGCCGCCGCCACGATGTCGGCCTCGCTCGCGGTGGTGGGATCCTGCAACGACCGCTTCAGCAGCAGCGCGTAGCCGAGATCGTCCTCGTGCGCGCGGAAGGTGGCGAGCGCTTCCTCGTCACCCGGCGTTTCGCGCAGGCGCTGCAGGGCCGTCCAGGCGGTGAGTCCGTTGCGGATGCGCTGTTCGGCGTGCTCCACCAGGGTATCGATGCCCGGCATCACCTGGTCGATCGAGCGCGTGCCGATCAGGCCCATCACCCACGGGATCCTCACCGCGTAGTGCGTGGTGCGCTGCTCGAGATCGGGCCACCCGAACAGGGTGAATGGCGCCGGCGCGGGCTCGGTCTCCCACATCGCCTCGATGGCGGCGAGCTTCATCTTCTGGTGCTCGGTCATGGTGTAGCCGGACTCGTCGCCCAGCACCACGACACTCAGCGCCGAGGCCAGGCCGAAGCTCGCCGCCACCGTCATCGAGCGCTTGGCGAACTCGATGTTGCGCCCGCGCAGCAGGTACCAGGCGCTGATCGACAGCACGAACATCGCGCCGACCACATAGCCCGCGCTCACGGTGTGCACGAACTTCGACTGCGCCACCGGGTTGAACACCACGGCGGTGAAGTCGGTCACCTCCATGCGCAGCGTCTCCGGGTTGAACTCGGCCCCGACCGGGGACTGCATCCAGGCGTTGGCGATCAGGATCCACACCGCCGACAGGCTTCCGCCCAGCGCTACCAGGAAGGTCACCACCAGGTGCGCCACCCGCGACAGCCGATCCCAGCCGAAGAAGAACAGGCCGATGAAGGTCGATTCCAGGAAGAAGGCCATGATGCCTTCCAGCGCCAGCGGCACGCCGAAGATGTCGCCGACGTAATGCGAGTAGTAGGCCCAGTTGGTGCCGAACTGGAACTCCATGGTGATGCCGGTGGCCACGCCCATGGCGAAGTTGATGCCGAACAGGACGCCCCAGTACTGCGTGATGCGCTTCCAGATCTCCCGTCCGGTCATCACGTAGACCGACTCCATGATGACCAGCATCCATGACAGCCCGAGCGTCAGCGGCACGAACAGGAAGTGGTAGAGCGCGGTCAGCGCGAACTGCATGCGCGACAGGACGACGACATCCGGATCAATCATCGCGGGCGGCCTGCGCGGGCGTGGCGGGAACGAGCAGGTGGTCGGCGACGCCGGCCGGGCTGACGTCCGGCCGCGTCGATGGCGTGAAGCACAGCCACCACAGGACGCCCAGCAGCACCAGCTTGGCGGCCACGACCACCGCGAACTCGAGACCGAAGCGCCGGCCGCCGCGGGTGCGGAACCAGGAATACCCGGCGCGGGATACATCAGGCATGGAACAGGCCTTGTCCCCGAAAACCGCAGGTACTTTGCTCGGCCGCGGGTGAATCAGGCCCAACGGACCGGCCGGCTGCACCTACTCATCGCAGCGACGCAGGCCAATCCCGGGAGGGCCGGTCTCCCGACCGGCCGCTCTGGATCAAGACATCGGCCGCGCGGGACCGGCTCACGGCTCTGCATCAAAAGCCGCCGAGCTGGGGCTCGGCCACTCCGGGACCACCGCCGCAGCCTCATCGCGATCCCCAGCCCGTGGAAGCACTTTCCTGGGAGGGCCGGTCTCCCGACCGGCCGCTCTGGATCAAGACGTCGGCCACGCGGGACCGGCTTACGGCTGGGATCACCGGTCGGTGGCGTCGCCGCGATCTGCTGCGAGGAACCGTGCCGCCATCACGCCATCAGCAGCGCGCCGGTGGCGACCAGTTCGCAGATGGCGCGGATGTCGCCGTCCATGGCGCGGTCGCGGCTCATGAAGGCGATGTGCTCGCGGATCTGCGCGCGTGCCTGCTCCACGGTGGCGCCGGGACGGAATTCCTCGCCCCCGCCGAGCGCCGCCATCAACGCGCGCACGTCCTGCTCGAAGACGGCGCGCGCCGGGTCATCGGCAGCCGGCGCATTGCCGATCTTCGCGGCGAGCGCCTGCCAGTCGTCGCGACCGGCCAGCCGGCGCGCGGCGTCCAGCATGGCCTGGCGGAAATCCAGTGCCTGCGCGGCGGTGTAGAGCTCGAGCGCCAGCACGCGGCCGAGGTCGGCCATCATGTCCAGCACGTGGCGCGCCTCGTTGGTGCCCATGGACACGTGGTCCTCGGCATTGGCGCTGGTCGGGATGGAATAGACGCTCGCCGGGTGGGCGCGCGTGGCGAGGTCGTTGACCAGCGCCGCGGCGGTGTACTGCACGATCATGAAGCCGGAATCGGTCGCGTCCTCGTTGCCGATCAGGAACGGCGGCAGGCCGTCGCTGGTGGCGGCATCCACCAGCTTGTTGAGGCGGCGCTCGGAAATCGAGGCCAGCACCGGGATCGCCGCCTTCACGTAGCTCATCGCCAGCGCCAGCGGCATGCCGTGGAAATGCCCGGCCGAGACCACCTGCCGTTCGATGGCGGTGCCGTCGTCCGCGTCCGGGAAGATCAGCGGATTGTCGGTGACCGCGTTGAGTTCGACGTCGATGATGCGGCAGGCCTGCGCCCAGGCGTCGCGCACGGCGCCGTGCACCTGCGGCATGCAGCGCAGCGAATAGGCATCCTGCGGCTGCAGCTTCTTGCCACCGCGGAAGGGCAGGAAGCGGCGGTAGAAGGCCTCGCGTCCCTGCCGTTCGGCCGGCGCCACCCAGTCCCAGGCGATGTCGAAGGTGAGCGCCTGGTCTTCCGCTTCCTGCCAGGCGGCCGCGGTCCAGGTGCGGAAACGCGGCACCAGGTGATAGGGAATGTCGATCAGGGTGGAACCGTCGAGCAGTTCGCGCATGTGGCGCGCCGTCTCCACCTGCCCGGGGTGCGGTCGCAGCGCGTGCACCTCCTCGCGCAGCGCGCCGCTGCGCCCGGCGAAGGCCTCCAGCGTCATCGCGGCGGCGAGCTCGGCGGTGGCGAGCAGGCGCTCCATCCGCGCCAGCGCCAGCACCGCAGAGGCCAGCATCTGCGCGGTGCCGTTGTTGAGCGCCAGGCCCTCCTTGAAGGAGAGATGCACCGGTTCGAGGCCGACGCGCGCCAGCGCCGCCGCGCCCGGCATGCGCTCGCCCTCGACGAAGGCCTCGCCACCGCCGAGCAGCACGATGGCGAGGTGCGAAAGCGGCGCCAGGTCGCCGCTGGCACCGACCGAGCCCTTGGCCGGGATCACCGGCACCACGCCGCGGTTGAGCAGCGCGAGCAGCGCTTCGAGGGTCGACACGCGGATGCCCGAATGCCCGCGCATCAACGTATTGACGCGGATCACCAGCATCGCCCGCACCACTTCCGCGGCCAGCGGCTCGCCGACGCAGACGGCGTGGGTGATGATGAGATTCTTCTGCAGCTCCTCCAGCAGTGAATCCTGGCGCGGCTCCGGATTGCCGCCCGGCAGGCCATCGCGCGCGCGGCGCTCGCCGAGGAGCTTGTCGGCATTGCTGCCGAAGCCGGTGGTGACACCGTAGATCGGTTCGCCGCAATCCACCTTGGCGGCGAGGAAGTCCGCTGCCCGCCGCACCCGCGCGAGCTGCCCCGGATCGAGCTCCACCGTCGCGCCATGGTGCGCCACCGCGACCACCTGGTCACGGGTGAGGGTGGAGCCGTTGAGGAGGATTACATCGTTCAGCATGTTCTTGCGTCCGGAGGTATCAAATCGAGCGTGCGTCATCTCGGGCCATCACTACGCCCGTCGTTCGCATCCTGCGTTTTCCGCTCGCATCCGTGCGAGCGGGTCACTTTCTCTTGCTTGCCCAAGAGAAAGTAACCAAAGAGAAGGGCACCCCGACAGCGGCGCCCTTCGGGTTCGTGGTCGCCGGCCGGGGTTCGCCGACGGCACATCCTGTGCCTGCGGCGAACGCGCGCGCTTCCTGCGCGCGCCCCTGCGGGCTGTTCCGTCCGGCGCCCACCGCCGCTGAAGGGGATTGGAAAGCAAAGCAGTCGCTACCGGCGCGCCTGCGTGCGCTACTTCAGTGCTGCAAGCCATCCCATGTGTCCGACACGGCGCGGAGATGTTCTGCAATTGCGCTACGCGCGACAGATTGCTGCGTTCCGGCGCGGAGGTCCTTGACTGCCACGGTATCCCGCGCGATCTCCTCGCCGCCCAGCACCAGCACATGGCGGATGCCGAGGCGGTCGGCGTACTTGAACTGCCGCGCGAGCTTGCCCGCTTCGATCACCACTTCGGTGTTGATGCCGGCTTCGCGCAGTTCGCGCGCCAGGTCGAGGTAGCGCGGGAAGTCGGCCTCGTCCATGTGCGCGACCAGCGCTTGCACGGTGCCGCGGGCGCCCTTCAGCAGGCCCGCTTCGCGGAGCTGCCAGTAGAGGCGCGTGACGCCGATCGAGATGCCGACGCCCGGCAGGTGCGATTTCGTGTAGTTGCCGGCGAGGTTCTCGTAGCGGCCGCCCGAGCAGATCGAGCCGATACCGGGGTGCTCGTCCAGCGTCGTCTCGTAGACGGTGCCGGTGTAATAGTCGAGGCCGCGGGCGATGGAGAGGTTGAGCGCGAAGCGTGACTCGGGCACGCCGAAGGCCTTGACCAGGGTCAGCACCTCCCTGAGTTCGGCCCGCCCTTCCTCGAGCGCTGCGTTGCCGCCGCCGAACGAGTCGAGCTTCGCCAGGGCTTCATCGAGCGACGTGGAGCGGAATGCGACGAAATCCAGCAGCCTCGCAGCGCCCTCGGCGGAGAGCCCGACATCGCCTGAGGACAAGGTCGCGCGCACCGCCTCGGCGCCGCGCTTGTCGAGCTTGTCCACCTCGCGCAGCACCGCGGCCTGCCTCGCCGGATCGGCAAGGCCGAGCGTCTCCAGGAAACCGCGCATGAGCTTCCTGTTGTTGAGCTGGATGGTGAAGGGGCCGATGTCGAGGTCGCGGAACACGTCATGGATGACGGCCGGGATCTCGGCGTCGTGGCGCACGGAAAGGCGGTCCTTGCCGATGACGTCGATGTCGCACTGGTAGAACTCGCGGAAGCGCCCGCGCTGCGCGCGCTCGCCGCGGTACACGCGCTGCATCTGGTAGCGGCGGAACGGAAAGGCGAGCTCGCGCTCGTGCTCGGCGACGTAGCGCGCCAGCGGCACGGTGAGGTCGAAGCGGAGCGCCAATTCGGGCACCTCGCCCTCCCTGTGCGCCGCCAGCGCACCGGTCGACTGCACGAAATACACCTGGCGCTCGGTCTCGCCGCCTTCCTTGGTCAGCAGCACGCTCGAATACTCGATCGCCGGCGTCTCCACCGGCAGGAATCCGAAACGCTCGAAATTGCGCCGGATGGTGTCCAGCATGGACTGGAATGCCACCTGGTCGAGCGGCAGCAGTTCCAGCACGCCGGGCATGGTGCGGGCGGGGATGGGGGCCATGGAAACCTCGAAGACGGCGCCCGCGCAGGGGCGGGCGCGAAGCCGCCTAGGGTAGCGTGAAAGCCGCCATCACGGCGCACGTCTGCGCCAGCCGGGGGAGTGCCCTTTCCCGGGAGGGCCGGTCTCCTGACCGGCCGCCTTTTTTCAGGAAGCGTCGGACCGGGGCTCGGTAATCCCTGACGAACAGTTCCGCGATCTGCGCATTGCAGCCACACTCCGCGGCAGCACGGCGGCGGTCAGGAGACCGGCCCTCCCGGCGCGGCGGCGAATCGCCGTGGGCGGACCCTACGCGGCCGGCGTTTTGGCGCCGCCTGGACCCGTTCAGGGCTGGCTGGCACTCCGGCGTTCGCCATGCAGCACCTGCCCGCCCTGATGCAGGTCCAGCGCGGTCACCTTGCCGTCCTTGCCGCGGCTGAACTCGATCTCGATGCCGAAGGCGGGCGCCTCGAAGCGGTCCCTGCCGGCGGGATCGAGCGCGAATTCGCCCTGCCCACTCGCTTGCGCATGGAGCTGGCCGCCGCGCGCGCGTACCAAAAGCACGAAGTTCGGCCTCAGCGGGTAATCGCCGGCGTAGGCTTCGAGTTCCGCCTGCGACGGCTTCGGCGCGGCTTCAGCTGCAGCATCGACGCGGGTCGCGGTGAGCGTGGCGCCGCCCTGGCTCCAGGTGAAGCCGTACCCGCCACTCGCCGACTTGACCGGATGCAGCAGCGCATCGGTAACGAGCGGGTAGAAGTCGCCGGCGTCATCGTAGGCCAGCTCGAATTCCGCCTGGCCCGCGGCCTGACCGTAGAGCTTGCCGTCGCGGACGCGCAGGTGCATGGCGCCGACACCCGACAGCCGGTACTCGCCGGCGAGCGACTTCAGGAGTGCTTCGGGTGCAGCGACCCGGTGACGCGGCTTGCCGAGTGGCATGGAGGCGTCGATCAGGTGCAGACCGAGATCACCCAGACCGCCCACCGAGGTCAGGGCCGTGTCGGAAAGGATCACCGCCCCGCGCTGGCGCTCCGGATCGAAGCCCACGAACGAGGAGAAGCCACCCGTGCCGCCCTCGTGCACGAGCACGGGACGGCTGCCGACATGGCCGAGCATCCAGTTCATGGCCACCGGCGGCTGCGCGTTGATCTGCTCATGGGTGAGCGCAAGCGCCTTGCCGATCGGCGCCTCGACCAGGCCGAGCTGCCCCTGCACGTAGCGCACCATGTCATCGAGCGTCGCGTGCACGCCGCCGACGCCGGCGAGATCCGTGGCGAAGCGCCAGGCCGGGACGGCCTCGCCCGTCTGCGCATGGCCGGTGGCGACGCGCACGCCTTGCGGCCGCTGGTTGACGTAGGCCGTCTTCATGCCGAGCGGCTCGAACAGGCGCCGCCGCAGCAGCTTCTCGAAGTCCAGGTCGGCACGCCGCGCCAGCGCGTAGGAAAGCACCATCGAGGCGAAGTTGGAGTATTCGAACTGCGAGCCCGGCGCGCATTCGAGCGTGACCCGGCCGAGCGCCGCGAGGACGTCCTGCGGCGTCATCTTCGCGTAGGGATCGCCCGCGTCCGTCATCGGCACCCCAGGCGGCAACGCCGGCAGGCCGCTGGTGTGCGTCACCACATGCCGCAGCAGGATCGGCTGGCCCTGGTACTCCGGTACCTTCGTGTCCTTGGGCAGCCAGTCGGCCAGCCGGTCATCGAGCGAGGCCTTGCCGGCCTCGATCATCTCCGCCAGCAGCGCCGCCATCATGGTCTTGCTGACCGAGCCGATCTCGAAGGCGGTGTCAGCGCCGACGCGGCCCTTGTCCGTCTCATCGGCACAGCGGAAGGTTCGCGTCACCGCGTTCTTCTCGACCACCGCCACCGCCAGGCAGGCGCCGGTGCGGTCGCCGCCGATGCGCTGGCCGACCACCGCATCCAGCTCCGCCTGGGTCGCCGCGGTCGCCTTGAGAGCCACCAGCAGCATGCAGCCGGCCGCCACCTTCAGGAACTGATGTCTCATTTCGCATCCTCGTCGGAACCGGGGCTTGGCATGATCGCACCAGTGCGGCGCTGCAGGCATCCACGAGCGCCGCTCGGCGGCGATGAGGTACGGGTGGCGAGAAGCTCTAGATACTTCGGGCCCGCCCTGTCCGAATGCGCGGATGGGAAAGGCGCAAGCGGCCGAGCCGGGGCTCGGCCATTCCCAGGTGGGGAGCCCTCGTCGCGAGGTGATGACGGAAGGGCGCGGCTCGCCGCTCCCGTGGCGCAGCATCTATTGCACCAGGCGTCGCCTGCTCGCTAGAATGCGCGGCCCCGCCAAGGCGGGAACCGTCGGGGTGTAGCTCAGCCTGGTAGAGCGCTACCTTCGGGAGGTAGAAGTCGCAAGTTCGAATCCTGTCACCCCGACCATAATTTTCAACGACTTAGGCCACCTTCGCGGTGGCCTTTTTCTTGCGTTGCCTAATCGTTGCCTAACGGACTCAGACGCGCCGAACGTCCCCAGCCGCTCCCCGCGTGCCGGGCAGCTCGTGCGCCAACAGCAGCGACGGTGGCCGGCCGATGCGTCGCCCACCAAAAAGCCCGCCGCGGCGGTAAGGCGGGCGGGCTCGTGCTGTCGGCTTTTCGGGCTTCCCTTGCGGGTGCGTGCGCCAGGACAGGCAAGCCATGATGCGCCTGTGAGGGTTTCGCGTGCTATGGCGGTCTGCCGCGTCCTGGTGTCGGAAACTTCCTACGTGCTCGGTGCAGGCGCCGGACTTTTCCGCCAGCTTTTCGGATACGCGGCCGGGGTCGTTCCCGAGTGCGCCAGTCGGCGCGCTCGGGGAATTACCCCGCAAGAGGTTCGCTTCACTCCGCTCCCTCGCCTTCCTCCGCTCGAACTCCAGGATGTTCGGGTGCGTGCGACCGGTAGCGGCTTTCCGCTATCGCATGCTCGCGAGGGGATAGCGTTTTGCGACCCCCTTGCATGCGCGTCGCTTGACAGGACCAGCCCTCGAAAGTGATGAGGGCCGCTGCCTGCGGTTTTGCAGTCAGCTTGCCGATCAGCATCTTGCGTGCGGACCACCAGAATGACGAAGCCCGCACGATGGCGGGCTCCGGGTCTGTGCCCAAGCGCGGGCGGGGACCATCCTCGTGTGCAGTCACCGCGCCTGAGGTTGCCCGAACGGGGCTACGCGGCCTGCACTGCGTCGGTTGTTTCTGAGGCCGACACTCGACGCTTGTCGGCAGCGGTCGGGGACCAAGATCAGCCGCGCCCGATTCCGCCAAACCGCGGCTATGTATTCGTGCCCTTCGCCATGATCAAGGTCTCGCGGTGGCGACCGCCTACATCCATCACGCTTGTGATGTCGTACTCGGCGCCCCGGTAAAGGATGCGATCGGACGGCTTCACGTCATCGCGCCAGCGCAACGTGAACTTGACGCTGTTCTCGCTCTGCGTTTGCTGTGCAGCGAAGTATTCGCGCCCGACCAGCGGGTCGACACGGGCGAAGGGTGAGGCATAGGTCTGCCACACGGTTTCCTGCTCGCCGTACTCATTGACGATGGTCACCTGCTTCTGCAGGTCGATCTGGTGCGCAAGCTGTTGTGCGGTGAAGGTCATATGAAGATCAGCCCCCGTTCTCGATAAGGGTCGGCAGCGGGTTCGGCTGCGGTCTGCGCCACGCCCAAAGCCATCGTGAGCGCGACCAGGCCATCGATGCGCCCGGTGTCGCGGCTCTTGTCGAGCTTGCGCCCGCCGGCCGGGTCTTTCGTCGTGGTGGCGTTGGCGGCGCACATGGTCAGCACCGGATGCCCGCCGTGCGCAATGCGCGCGTTCAGCAGCTCGGATTCAAGCGTGTCGAGCGCGGGGGCCATGTCCTTGAAGCCTTGGCCGAACGGCACCAGCGGCAGCGCAAGGCCGATGCGTTCGATCTCACGCCTGAAGATGTCGATCCGCCAGCGGTCGAACGCCACGGCGCGCAGGTCGAGGTCGGCCACGATCTCGGCAATGTCGCGGGCGACGTGCTCATAATCGACGCTGGCGCCCGGTGTGGCGCGCAGGAAGCCTTGACGGTGCCATACGTCATAGGGGGAGCGGTCGCGCCTTGCACGGTCGCTCAGGCCCTTCTGCGGCGTCCAGAAGTGCGGCTGCACCTGCCAAACCCCGTCGACCTTCCCGACCAGCACGAACGCGGTGAGGTCGTGGCGGGCAGACAGGTCCAGGCCCGCGAAGATGGGGCCTTGAAGGGGCTTGCATGGGGCATCGCACGCCCTCCACACGTCCGGCGACACGAACGGCGCATCGGTACTCACGCGCTGGTTCAGCAGGAGGTTGCGAGCGCTGTTCTCCATACTCGGCATGCGCTGCGCCTGTTGCATTTGCTCGCTCAGGTCGTCCAGCGAGCGGAACAGGCCCAATGCCGGGTTCGCTGCACGCCAGGCGGATTCGTCCAGAAGGTCGCAGCCCTCGGATGCGGTGTAGAGGTGGCAGACGATGCGCGGGTCAGCGCTGGCCGTTGCATCGTCCAGCCACACGGAAAACAAGTCAGCGTCACTTGCCGCCTGCGTGCTGATAGCGATCAGCAGCGGCTCGGCATGCGCGCCTTGGCTGGTGGTGATCGCGTCCACGAAGTCCGATTGCGGCCCGCGTACCTGCCCGATCTCATCGAGGATCGCCAGCAGCGGCGAGAGGCCGTGCGCGGTCCTGCCATCGGCGGCGAGCGCGCGGTACTCGGTGGCGAGCGGCAGCCCGATCAGGCGCTTGCCCGATGGGACGATGCGCACGATCTTTGCCAGTCGAGGGTTCAGCTGCACCATTTGCGAGGCGGCACGGAACACCAGCGCGGCCTGGTCCCGACTCATCGCGCCCGATACCAGCTGCGCGTTCTGCCGTGCCTCCGGGCCGACCAGGTGCGCCAACAACAGGCCGGCAATCAAAGTCGACTTGCCGGACTTGCGCGCCACGCTCAGGAACGCGCGTCGGGTGCCGGCCGGGTTGTCGTACACGTCGCGGATGAACTGCTTCTGGAACTCGGCCAGCGCCAGCGGCTTGCCGACGTGCTCGCCTTCCGGCGTCCGGCAAAACCGTTCGATGAACGCGATGACGGCTTCGGCGCGAGTCATCCCACGATGTACAGGCTCGGGATCAGGGGATCGTGGTCGGGCGCGGCTTCGCGCTCCAGCGCCAGCGTGTTGCCCTGGTCGTGCGCGCGACCCTGCGTCGCCTCGGGGTGGACGTGCAGGAGGCGCGACAAGGTGACGATGCGCCGGCCCAGCTTGTCGACCAGGCCGATGCGCGGGTTCAGGGCGCCGTCGATCAGGTCGCCTTCCTCCGCGATCGCCTGTTCGTGCCGCTCCACGTCGAACTGCGCGCGCGCCAACATTGCAGCGGTGGCGAGGTCCGCCGTGTTCCAGCGGTCACGCGGCCGGTTGCGCATCAGCGCATCCCAGAAGGGCGTTGCGCCATCGGGCAGGGTCACGTGCGCAGGCGGCTTCAGCGGCCCTTGGGCGGCGTTCTGCGCGGCCTGGACGGCTGCCGTAGTGCTATCGGATCGAATCTGGCGGCGTGTCTTGTTCATTGCGATGAAAGAAAGAGGGGGCGGCGGTCTGGCGATCCAAACCCGCCAGCGATTTTCCGTTCCAGTGGGAGGCCGGCGAGGTCGGCCAGCCCTCCACGTCGCAGCCGCGCACCGTGCCGCTGCGTTCCATCATGGTCTTGCGGCTGTGGCAGCTGTGGCAGCGCGCCACCAGGTTCTGCGGGCTGTTGTCGCCAGGGTCGCCGTTGTCGTGGTCGACGTCGGTGGCCGGCTCGTTGCAGTCCCGGCATAGCGGCTGCCGTGCCAGCACTAGCGCGCGCAGGCGCTGCCAGCGGGCCGACTGCAAAGGGATCGTGCGCCGGGTGTCCGCGTCGCGCCCTGAGGGCCTGCTAGGACGCTTGACGCGCATCGTCGATGCCCTCCACGGCTGGCAGGTTCTCCAGGCGTCGCGCTTCGCTCGGCAGCAGCCATCCCGCATCGATGCCCGACTGGTAGAACTCGCTCCGGTTCTTGGCGTCACCGCGCAGCAGCCCTTCGGCGCTGAACTCGATGAAGTAACGCTGGCGCGCGATCGGTCCCAACAGCGAGCGTTCCATCGCCTGCTCCCAGCGCGCCAGCCACGGACGCAAGGTCACGGTCACGAAGTGCCGCATCATCTCCACGCTGTTACTGAAGTTGGCGTGGCGCAGGTCTCCCAGCAGCACCGGCGGGACGTTGAACAGGCGCGCGATCTCCTCGACGCTGAACTGGCGGGACTGCAGCCACTGCGCATCCTCGTTGCTCATCGCCAGTTGCTGATAGGTGAGCCCGTTCTCCAGGATCGCCGTCCGGCCCGCGTTCGCCGCGCCGGCAAACTGTGCCTGCCAGGAGGTCGCCAGCCGTTCCACCTGCTCGCCGGTGAGTACGTTGGCCGTCTGCAGCACGCCGGACAGGCGCGCGCCATTCTGGAACGTGCGGTTGCCGTGCTCTTGTGCCGCCAGTACCCCACCCAGCATCTCGCGGGCAACGGCAATGCGGCTCTTGCCGACCATGCCATCGTCGGTGCGGTCGCGCAGGTGCAGGACTTCTTCGGCCAACAGCGAGCGCACGCGGCCATTGGTGTCGGTCACGTCGTAGCGGTGGCGATCGTTTGCCAAGCGTACGACGGCCACATTGCGGGGATTCAGCGGCTTGAGTGCAACCACGTTGCCGGTCGCGTTCCAGATGATTTCAGCGAACGCATTGCCCGACAGCAGGCATTGGGCCGTGCTCATCTCGCGAAACTCGAACGCGGTTTGCGCCTCGTTGGGCCGCGCGCTCAACACGTCCGCAAGCGGATGATCGGTCACGCGCTCGCGGTCGCCATTAGGCAGCCTGCGGTACATATGCAGCGGCAGCGATGCGACCGTGCCGGCGATCAGGTTCACCGCCGCGAATACCGTGCTGATTCCTTCGGCGCTGCGCTGGTCAACGAACATGCCTGCCGCGCTCCCTGCACCGGCGTTCACCAGTGCCTGCCACGATGGATCAGCAGCGCGTTCCTCGCGCTTCGCCCAGGGCCACTTCATCGCACCGTCTCCAGCCAAGCGCGACGGGCACCGAGCTTGACCCAATCGCGGAACATCGGCATCGGCGGCATCGATCGCACGGCGACACTGGTATCGGCATAGGCCGGCTGCGGCGTGATCGTGATCTCGCTGAGGTCAACGCTAAGAAGCTCCCGATGCATCACGCCATCGCGGAAGTCCCAAACATCGCCGCCATCGTGGACCCGGAATGCGAAGCTGCAGCCCGACACGTCGCCACGCTTCACCAGGACGGCGAGGTCACGCCCTAGCGTGGTGTCCGGCAGGTCCAGGTCGAAGGCGAGGCCCTGCGCATCCTCGCGCAGCCTCAGCGTGCCCGACCCGGTGCGGCCCAGGACGCTGCGCCGTTCGTGGTCGTACAGCGCCAGGATCGATTCCCCGCGTTCGGCGAGCGCCCGCGTGAACGCGCCAGGCCGCACCGTCTCGGTGAACTCGCCAAGGTTGGCCGGTGCACCGAAAACCGCAGCGAGTCCTACCAGCCTGCCCGGTGACGGCGAGGAAACCCCCGCCGTCGATCGGACTTCCAGGTCAGGCGAGCGCAACATCGTCGGCCACCACGAACGCTTCCGGATGTCGTACAGCGATGTCGCAGGTAGCCATTGCCCGCACCAGGACGTTGCCCTTGCTGTAGGCAGTCTCCGCATACGGGTTGACCAGGATGTCGAGCTCGCTCCAGATGCCGAGAATCGCTTGCGACCAGTCGCCAAGGATCAGGCGTCCGGTCTTCGTGGTCGTGCCCTTCTCCGGCACCTGGTTGGTGACGTTTACCGGCAAATCCGCCATGCGGCCACCTTCCATGAGGTACGTTGCGCCGGCCGATGCGCTCTTGAGCGTGCCGCGCAGCTTGGTCGCAGCCCGTGGTGAGGTCAGCCAGCTCGCCGCGGTGGCGTTCACCAGGTCGATCTTTTCCAGCATCGCCAGGATGCCCGCCCAGCCCATCGTCGCGAGGTTCGCCGACTGAACACCAGCGGTGGACAGGATGCCCTTGGGCTGATTGGTGCCGCCGCCCATGATCAGCGCGGAGTCGATCGCCTGCGCGATGCCGAACGCCAGGTCATCCCGCAACAGCTGTTCAATGGACGGATCCGATTGCTGGATCAGCTGGCGGCTCATCTCCGACAGCCCGCCCACGTGCTTAGGAGTCAAGCCAACGCTGGCGAACGTCATATCCGATGCGGTCAGCGCGCTGTTCTCGGCAACCCACCCCGACGTGGTGGAGCTGCCGTGCTTGGGGATCGCCACGTCGCCGCGCAGGCCGGATAGCACGCGGACACCGAGCTTGCGGGCCAGCAGCGCATTGCGCAGTGGTTCGATGTACTGGTCCCCGCGGTGGTCGGTGCCGACCAGCTCGCCGGCATTGCCGGTGGTGCCCACGCGCTGTTCCAGCGCCGCCAGCGGTACGAACACGCCCTGCGCCTTTCGGCCGGTGCGCCGCTCGATCTCCGCCGCGTATTCGGCTTCCGCGCCGGTCAGGCTCCGGCCTTCCACCTGCGCCTGAATCACCTTCAACAGCGAAACCCGCCGCTCTACAGTCGAGAATGTCGCGTCACCATGTACGACTTCACCGGCTGCCCGGCGTTCGGCATCGGCCAGGAATTGCGCCCGCTGTTCCTGCCCTTCAAGGTCGGTGATCTCGCGCTTCAGGGAATCAAAGCTCGCCGATTCATCGGCAGTCAGGTTGCGCTTCTCGGCTTCCGCCTTCTGAATTAGGTCGCGGGCAGATGCGACCTTCGCCGCACGCTGCTCGCGAATGTGTTGCAGGTTCATCGATGAATCTCCATCTTCTGGGATTGGCCGTCTCACGACGGTCTGCAATTGCGAGCCCTTTATACCGCAAGCGGGCGATTCTTTCCAATCTGCCGACCCGCAATCCACGGTGCGCCACGGTGAAACACGGTGGAACGTTTCGGCAGAGTGCTACTAGCATGCCCGTAGCAGTGCCCGATCCTGCTAGGAGCACCCACGGCGCAGTGCCCCGTCTCCTTGTCGCCAGCGCCGGACCAGTTTTGGGCCGCAGTGCTCTAGAAGCTCAAGATCAAGCCAAGAGCGCATGCTTCTGATTCGTCTGCCACGTGGTAATAGGTATCTGTGTAGCGGAATCGACTACCGTGAAAGTGCTCAAAACAGGGCTATCGGTAGCGGAATCGGCTACCGTGAAGCCCCTTTTTCAGGGCCTCGGTAGCGGAATCGACTACCGATCGGTAGCGGAATCGACTACCGTGATTTTTTGTTCTCGTGGTTGCCAGCGCATGTATGCCTTGCTCGGGGCCGACCCGTTTCCGGTGTTTGCCGGCTGGTTCTGCAGCGCGAACACGGTTGCATGCCGAACCTTGCGGGTGAAGCCTCCCTGCTCCACAACCTTGATCCATCCGCGATCCAACAGCTCATCGCGCGCGCGAGTGACAGCACGCTGGGTCGCATTGCATCGCTCCATCATGGAACGAACACTCAGGAAGATGCGGTTGTCGCCGCGCTTCACGTCGAACAATGCCCGCATCTCGATCAGCAGCGCCCGCGCAGCAGGGCTCAGCGTGCGCCAGGCTTGGGATTTCATCTCGTAGTGGTAGATGCGGACGTGCGGATCGTCTCTGGGGGGCTTGCGTGCCATTGCGGTCCCTCGGACGCCATCCCGTGCTAGGATGACGCCACTTCTTGCTTGTCATTTATTGAGCCCGCGCCCCTCAGCACGGGCTCTTTTTTTTGCGACTCGACGCGACAGGTCGCGACAGGTCACGACACTCCGCTATGCGTTGGCAATGCGTTGGCAATGCGTTCGCATAGCGAAGCGGATCAGGCGAAGCCGGTTTCCCGGCGGTAGGGTCGCAGTAGCGCTTCCGCTGCACCGCGCGCCTGTTGCTCGAAGGCAGGATCAAGTGCGTCGACCTGGAGGCGGGCTAGGATGTAGGCCGCATGCACGATCGGCGCGGGGACGGCGAAGGGATCGCTGTCGAACTCGGCAGACACGTCGAAGCCCAGGAAGTTGTCGATTGTCGCTTCGGCAGCTTCAAGTGCGCGGGTGTATTCGCCGTCGAGCGCGGTCTGGCCGTCGAAGTCGCGCAGTGCGACCTTGAAGTCGGGGAGGGTCGTATAAGTCATGCCGCGCCTCCTGCCGAGAGGCGCTCGTCGATCCAGGCTTGGACAGCTCGCGCAGAATATCCGACTGCACGGCCGCCAGGGACCAGGGGCACGGGTCGCGGGAAGCGGCTTGCAGTTACTTCGCGGTGAAGGGCGCTAGTGGAAAGCCCGGTCCGAGCTACAACTTCGCGGGGGCGGATCAGGTAATCGGGTGTTTGGGATTGCATGGGAACCACCTTGCTTTAGTGAAGGCAGTTCCAGCTTCTCAGGCGAGCGGGTCGCTATTTACTTGCGGCCCTTTTTCGAGCGTCGGTGACTCGCTTCTTGAATCGATCCAGCGCGACTTGATCCTTGATCCAACTAGGGGCGCGCTCCCATAGCTCGGGCGCCTTCACGTCCGGGTCACGGCGAAGCTGCCCGTCCATCCAAGCGTCGATGTCGGGCCTCCGTGGCTTTCGTGTACCGTCCTGCCGCCTGCGATCGCGTATTAAGCTCGGCTGCGCCCGCACGCGGAACGCGACCGCCTCGGCTTCGATCAAGCGATGGTATAGCCGTTCGTCCTCGCCCACGCTCGCCAAGCGCTGTTCAAGCCAGCGCACGCGGCCGGCAAGCTCGGGCAGGTCGCGGAGTGCATCGATCCGTGGCGCGGCATCGCTCGCCTCGAACATCTCCAGGATGGCGCGGCGCTCGGCTTCGCCGTCCGAATCTGCAAGGTCCACGACGATCCTGTCGGGTTGCAGTCCCGCCGGGTCGGGAATCCTGCGAACGCTCACAACGCCAGCCCCGCCAGCGCCGCGCGGGCATGGTCTTGCTGCAGATGGCCGTAATGGTCCTGAATCATCTGCACGGACGTTCCAGCGAGGGTGGCGACGGTCAGCAGGTCGGCACCTGCGGTCACCAGGTCGGTGATTGCCGAGTGCCGTAGGGTGTACGCCGTCGAGCCCTCTGGAAGCTCGGCTGCGGCCGCTGCGGCGCGGATCGGTCCCATCCAATTGTGTTTGATCCACCACCCACCATCCGCCCGTGCGAACAATGGGGCGCCGGGCAGCTTCCCCCGCGTCATCTCGCGCAGCAGTTTGGCGGCGGTTGCTGGCAGCGGGACCACGCGACCGGCGCCGGCCTTGTCGTGGCGCACGTTGAGCGTTGCAGCGTGCATGTCGAAGTCGGCAACGCTCAGTGCAGCCAACGCGCCGGGCCGCAGCGGCAACACGCAAAGCGCGTGAACGAATGCGCGCAAGTGACCATCCTCGATGGCATCCAACAGCGCGCGGCGCTGGTCGCGGGTCAGGTACAGGGTGCGCCGTCCGCCAGCGCCCCGGATCGGCCGTAGCGCTTGCCGCCACGGAAAATCCGTCGTGACGTATCCATCCGCCAGCGCGAGGCGCAGGGCGGCGCGCATCGGCACCATGTCGCGGTTGAGCGTGGTCGGTGTCTTGCCTACAGCGATCCGGTCGCGCCAGTCGCGCAGATGGTGCGGTGCCAGCTTGTCGAGAGGAACAGTCGCGATGGGGTCGCCGTCGATATGCCGGCGCTTACGCGACTCCGCGTCCGCAGCGGCTGCCGCCCCCTTCACCTTGCGCTGGTGTTGCAGGTAGCGCGCCCAGGCGCCCGCGACAGTGATCGTGTCCAGGCGCCCACCTTTCCCCAGGTGCTCGAACCATTCCCGCGCTGCCCGGCACGCGGCATCGAACCGCTCGTGCTGCGCCAGGTGGCCGAAATCTCCGAACGACTGCCGCACCTGCTTCTGCGTGCCGGAGTCGTAGGTGCGCGCGTACCAGGTCAGCGCGCCGGATTCTGCCTTGCGCAAACCGACATGCTGGCCGGTCGCCATCTTGTGCCAGTAGATGGCCTGCCGGGGCTGCAGTCGGTCTTGCTGCTTCACCGTCGAAAAGCTCATCGCCAATCTCCCGTTGCCTAAGCGTTGCCTAATGGTTGCCTAAAGTGTATGGCAACACTTGGGAGCTTGTGAAGCGTCAGCCTAAACAATTCAACGACTTGGGATCTTCTGGAGCCCCGTTTTCACGCGTTCGGGAGGTAGAAGTCGCAAGTTCGAATCCTGTCACCCCGACCACCTTTCGCGAAGAAGGCCACCTGGAAAGGTGGCCTTCTTCGTTTTCGGGGCAGCGTCGACCTCTGCGAAGCTCAAACGTCCGCCGCACAGGGCCGACCTGCAACACGCGCCGCCGCCTCAAGCCTGTGAGCGCCGGCTCCCGACCGGCTACTTGACCATTCACCCCTCGATGACGTGACACGCCGCCGCCCCGTTCCGCACGGCGGCTGTGGACAGGTGTCTGTCGAACGTGGCAAGGCGGCCGCCGTGCTTCACGGCCAGCGCGAGCAGCCATGTATCGGTCACCTGCCCGGCCGAAAGCAGGTGCGTGCGGTCGATCCATGAGGAATCGAGCACGCTGACATCCGCGGGCCAGAAAACGTGGCCCGGCTGGCTGCAGAGGTCCGCCAGGATTTCCGCTGCCTCCGCGGTCGATGCAAGCGGATTGCCGTAGCGCGGGTGCGACATGATCCGCAATGCGCCGTTCTGGGTGATGTTGCAACTGGCCCAGGATGTCCTGGCCGTTTCGAACCAGGCATGCGCCGGGTCGTGGTGCACGTGCAGGGGGTCGAGCAGGGCGAGCAGGACATTGACGTCCAGCAGCCATGTGGTCTGCGCCTGCCAGGCGCCGTGGCGTTCGCGCACGCCGTCTCGTCGCCGCGTCACTGGGGCCACGGTGTTTCGTCGCGAAGGGCATTGACCTCCTCGAGGCAGGTCGCCCGCCCGTCGGGCTGGACCGGCATCAGGCGGATGCCATTGCGGACCGCGCCCGCAGCGGCCGGCGCGAGCCCCCTGCGCGCCAGATCGGAGATGACTTCCCCGAGGCTCCGACCCTGTCGTTCCGCGAGGGCACGGGCAGCCGCGAGCACTTCATCATCTATGGCAAGGGTGGTGCGCATGGCGGCCTCCTCGTCTGACATTCGACATCAAGCATCACGCATCACCCTCGACCCGTCAAGCGCGCCGGAAACGAGCCCGCGACGTTCTGCCAGATACGCACGCAATCGTTCGCCATTTCCGCCGCCATCCACGAAGCCGAGGTATCCGTCCGGTCGAACCAGGTAGACGCCATCCTGGCGAAAGCCCTTTGCCTCCATCTTCGGCTGCCATCCGAACGCGTGCAGCGGCAGCCCATACGCGGCGCAGACCTCGGCGACACCGGCGGGCACCGCGCCGTACACATGCACCTGCCAGGTCATCGACACGAGCGGAGCGAAGTTGTCCTCGCCCGGTGCAAGCTCGATCCAGGGCAGCCGATCGCCTCCACGGAGGCCGCCGGCCGCTCCATCGCTCAGGGGACTCCCACGATAATGGATACCGATCTGCGACAGCGTCCGGAACAGGAAACGCCGAAGCGGCGCCAGCCGCAACAATCGCGGCGCAATGCGTGGCACCACGCGCGTACGCACAAAGGCGGCCACCTTGCCCGGCGCCGTTACCAGCGTGAACATGCGGTCGGTGGAGGCAACGAGGCGGCGCGCGAACGGCCTGCGCTCGGCCTCGTAGCTTTCGAGCAGTCGCTCCGACGCGCCGTGCTTCAGCACCGCGGCGAGCTTCCAAGCGAGGTTCACGGCATCGCCGATGCCGGTATTCATGCCCTGCCCGCCGACCGGGCTGTGGATGTGCGCGGCATCGCCAAGCAGGAACACGCGGCCGTCACGGAAACGCTGCGCGACCCGATGGTGCACGCGATAGGTCGAGAACCAGTTGACCTTCCGCACCTCCAGCCCGAGATGCTCCACCGCCCTGCCCCTGACGTCATTGAACGTGAGCGAGCCCGCCTCGCGACCGGGCAGCTCACGCACCACGCCGACCAGCCGCACGCGACCCTTTCCCCGCAGCGGAAACATCAGCAGGAAGTCGGCCGCCTCGAGGTCGACATGGAGCTCGTCGTCCACTGCCGGCCCGCCGGCTTCCACGTCGGCGACGTAGAACAGCCCTGAATAGGTGCCACCGGGAAATCCGACCCCGAGCACCCCGCGCACGGTCGACGACGCGCCATCGCAGCCGACGAGAAAACGCGCCTCGCAGGTTTCCTCGCTGCCATCGGCGTGGCGCAGCGTCGCCTGCACGCCGTCATCGCTTTGAACGAAGCGCAGGAGCTCCACCGACCGCTCCACCTGCGCGCCAAGCGCTTCCAGTCGCCCGACCAGCAGCCGCTCGTGCGCATCCTGCGGAAACACCAGCGCGAAGGGATACGGGCTCATGCCCTCGCCGATATGGCGCAGCGGCACCTGCGCCGCGCGCTCGCCGCCCACCCGGAAATTGAGCTGCGCGACCTTCACGCCGCCCGCGACCACCGCCTCGGCGAGGCCCAGTTGCCGGTAGAACTCCAGCGTGCGCGCCTGCACCGCCAGCGCCCGCGACGTTGTCCCCGGCTGCGCCGCGCGGTCGATGATCCGCACGGGGACGCCAAGCCGGGTCAGCCACAGCGCGAGGACAAGGCCGGTGGGGCCGGCGCCGATGATTAGGATAGGGGTTTGGAACATCAATTAGCCCCTGGCAAAAGACGAGAGTTGAACATGCGATACGAAGGCGGAGGCTCGTCTGATGCCTTTGCGCCGTCTTAATTGCGCCTGTCCATTTTACCGCTTCGCTTACAATCCAGCCTCACCCTTACCGTAGATGTAGTCGTGGGGATGTGGACAAACGTTGCCCATCGCACACTTTTTATCACTTACGTGAGGAGCAAGCGCCTCCTTTAGCTTACGGGCATTGAATAATCGCGGTGGCATCGAAGTAATTTCACCATGCAACAGTTTAATATCAGCTTCGATCGCCGGCTTTGGCCCAGTGTCCATCGGGATAAAAATCATCTGAGCTTGCTCTGCACGCGCACCATCAGCGCCAGCCGCCATATGTTCGGGGGAGACGTGCATCGTCAAGCGCAGGTCAGACAAGATCTCAAAGCCATCGTAACCTTGCTGCAGCGCTAACTCAGCACATCGATTCAGCCAATAGGTTTGCACCGTCTCATAGGAAGCGTAGCCGTTACCGGCAAAGCGGATTCGCCAGATATCTCCCTTCAGTTGGAGTTCGCTAAAGCCACCGGAAAAACCACTCTTCTGATAAGTTGTTGCGCAACCAGACAGGAATGACAACAGTAGTATCGCCCCAAGGACCATGCGCATCATTGGTACTCCATGCCTGAAAAGTCAGAAAAATGCACAACACTGCGACAGTGTACGAAAAAATCACCATCTCAACTGGTTGCTGATACTATCGCAATAACATAGCGCCTACTCTGCTACAAACTGAAGCTACTTCCACGGACTAACACAGTCGTCCGCACCGGGCAATGAGCATTTCCCTCCAAATCAACTGCTCCTGCCTATCGTGCCGCCCCCACCTACAGCCTGACCTTGCAGGAGCCCCCTGTACACGGATGTCCATGCGATCCTCGCACCCGAGGGCACCACCCGCAAGTTGCAACGCAACGTCCATGCTGCCTCACCCGTTGGATGTCTCGCATCGGCAGCGGCGAACACCGGGCAATACCCGGCACTAAACCGCGAATCGGGCACCGAATCCGGTTATGCCCGACCTGCCAAATCCGCCTGCATGCCCGCGGCGGCGAATGCTGTCGCACCGCCGTCTCACCCCTTGAGACATCACCCGGCTATACCTCTGCGCCCGCCTGCGGAACCTGCAATGAGCCTTCACCTCGATCCTTCCGTACGCCATGTCACCAGCGTCGAACACGTCGTCTCCCGCTGGGCACGCAAGTACCCCGACCGCATCACCGGCTACTTCCGTAAGGAAGCCCGACCGGCGCGCTGGGCGGAGTTCCCGGCCGGACTTTCACCCGGACTCCGCACCGCGCTCGAAGCGCGCGGCATCCGCCAGCTCTACAGCCACCAGCGCGAGGCGTTCGACCACGCTACCGCCGGTTGTCACGTGGTCGTGGTGACGCCGACCGCCTCGGGCAAGACGCTCTGCTACAACCTGCCGGTGATCGAGGCGGTGCGGGGGAGCCAGGCCAAAGCGCTGTACCTTTTCCCGACCAAGGCGCTGGCGCAGGACCAGGTGGCGGAGTTGCTGGCGCTGAGCCGCGCGGGCGAGCTGGCGCTGCGTGCGTTCACCTTCGATGGCGACACGCCGGCGGATGCGCGCCAGGCGATCCGGGTCAAGGGCGATATCGTGGTCAGCAATCCGGACATGCTGCACCAGGCGATCCTGCCGCATCACACCAAGTGGGCACAGTTCTTCGAGTCGCTGCGCTACGTGGTGGTCGACGAGGTGCACAGCTATCGCGGCGTGTTCGGCTCGCACGTGGCGAACGTGATCCGGCGCCTGAAACGCGTGTGCGCCTTCTATGGCGTGACGCCGACCTTCATCCTCTGCTCGGCGACGATCGGCAATCCGAAGGAGCATGCCGAGGCGCTGCTCGGCGAGCCGGTGCACGCGATCACCGAGAGCGGGGCGCCTTCGGGCGAGCGGCACGTGCTCTTGTGGAATCCGCCGGTGGTGAATCCGGATCTCGGCATCCGCGCCTCGGCGCGTTCGCAGTCGATGCGGCTGGCGCGGCAGACGATCCGCGCGCGGCTCAAGACCATCGTGTTCGCGCAGTCGCGGCTGATGGTGGAAGTGCTGACCAAGTACCTGAAGGACGTGTTCGACCACGACCCGCGCAAGCCCGAACGCATCCGCGCCTATCGCGGCGGGTATCTGCCGACCGAGCGCCGGCAGACCGAGCGGGCGCTGCGCAGCGGCTCGATCGACGGCGTGGTCAGCACCTCGGCGCTGGAGCTCGGCGTCGACATCGGCGCGCTGGATGTGGCGATCCTCAATGGCTTTCCGGGCTCGATCGCCGCCACCTGGCAGCGTCTGGGCCGCGCCGGGCGGCGCCAGCAACCGGCGCTTGGGGTGATGGTCGCAACCAGCAGCCCGCTCGACCAGTACATCGTGCGCCACCCGGAATTCTTCGACGCCGCGCCGCCCGAGCAGGCACGCATCGCACCGGACCAGCTCCTTATCCTGCTCGATCACATCCGCTGCGCCGCCTTCGAGCTGCCATTCGCCTCCGGCGACCGCTTCGGCGAAAACCTCGTGGACGACTTCCTTGCCGTGCTGGCGGAATCGGGCGTGCTGCACCAGGAGGGCACGCGCTGGGACTGGATCGCCGATTCCTATCCCGCCGGCGCGGTCAGCTTGCGCTCGGTCGCCGACGGCAATTTCGTGGTGGTGGACCGGAGCGATGGGCGCCAGGCCATCATCGCCGAGGTCGATTACTCCAGCGCCGCGCTGACGCTTTACGAGGGCGCAATCTACATGGTGCAGTCGCGCCCCTGGCAGGTCGAGAAGCTCGATTGGGACGGCCGCAAGGCCTTCGTCACCACGACGCGCGCGGACTACTACACCGACGCCATCGACTACACCAAGCTCAAGGTGCTGGACCGCTTCGACGGCCACATCGCGGGCCAGGGCACCTGCCACCATGGCGAGGTGCACGTGGTGCGGCGCGTCTCGGGCTACAAGAAGATCCGCTTCTACAGCCACGAGAACATCGGCTACGGCCCGGTCAACCTGCCGGACCAGGAACTCCACACCACCGCGCTCTGGTGGCAGCTCGACCAGGCGACGCTCGATGCCGCGTTCGCCAGCCGGCAGGACGCGCTGGACGGCTTCCTCGGCGCGGCCTACGCGCTGCACACGGTGGCGCAGGTGCGGGTGATGGCGGAAGGGCGCGACCTGCAGAAGGCGGTGGGCTCGGGTGACGCGGCCTGGTTCGCGACGCGCGATGCGAACGGCCGCGGGCAATGGCGCGACGGCGAAGGCGGCGCCGCCGATCCCGACTCCGCGGGCTTCAACCCGACGCTGTATCTCTACGACAACTTCCCGGGCGGGATCGGCCTCTCCGAACCACTGTTCCGCATGGCGCCGGTGCTGCTGCGCGAAGCACTGGAACTGGTGCAGGGCTGCGATTGCAACGGCGGCTGCCCGGCCTGTATCGGGCCGGTGATCGGCGAAGAGGACGCGGTCCGCAGCTCGCAGAGCGAGCTCGCCGCCCACGTGCTGGCGCTGCTTGGCGCATGAACGCACTGGCCGAAAAGCTGCGGCGGCTGCGTGCGGATGCAGGTGTGGCGACGCGTGAGAACGCACCCGCGATCATCGCACCCGTATCGGCCGCTCGCATCGCATCTGCACGGACGGACCTCAGTGCGCTTTCCGTACTGCGCGAACTCGCCCGCGCACGCCAAGCCCGCCATCCCGAATCCCCAATCCCGAATCCCGGCTCATTGCGACCGGTGCCCCTGGCCGCGCCGGCGGGAGACGAGATCGCGCCGGGCGTGCGTTACGTCGAGCAGTCCTTCCCCTATCCCGCCGATCCGGTTCTGGCGCTGCCGGTCGAGTCGCACGAGCCGGTCGCGCGCGAACGGCTGCTCTGCTTCGACACCGAGACCACGGGCCTTGCCGGCGGCGTCGGCACGCGCGCCTTCATGATCGGGGTGGCGGCTTGGGCCGATGGCAGGCTTCGCGTGCGCCAGCTCTACCTCACCGCGATGGCGGGCGAAGCCGCCATGCTGCGCATCTTCGCCGGTTGGCTGCGCACGGACTCGATCCTCGTCAGCTACAACGGCAAGAGCTACGACGCGCCGCTGCTCAAGGGGCGCTTCCGCCTCAACCGCGTCCAGCATCGGCTGGACGATCTGCCGCACTTGGACTGGCTGCACCCGGTGCGCCGCCGCTACCGCGGCGTGTTCGCCAACTGCCGTTTGGCCACCATCGAGCGCGAGGCGCTGCGCATCGTGCGCGAGGACGATCTGCCGGGCTCCGAAGCACCGGCGGCGTGGCTGGCGTTCCTGCGTGGCCAGTCCAGCCGAAACCTCGGCCGCGTGCTCGACCACAACCGCCAGGACGTGGTGACGCTGATGCGCTTGGGCGACCACATGGCAGGGCTGTTGCCCGACCAGCGTGTGTAGGAGCGACCGTGGTCGCGACCGGTGAGATGTCGCCGTGTGGAGGTCTCGCCGGCTCGAAATGCCGGTCACGCGCGAGTGCGCTCCCTGCCACGAAATTCCGGTGTAGGAGCGACCTTGGTCGCGACCTCGGACCTCGCCGGATCGCAACGCCGGTCGCCTGCACGCAGGCTCCTACGAAAACGCGCGGTAGCCGCCGGGGATGCCCTTGGTGGCGTAGGCGACGGCGTCATGGGGGTGCAGGCTTTCGTGGTGGGCGGCGCGCAGCCAGAAGTCGGTGATGCGCTCGTCGGCGTCGAGCGCCTGGCGAAGGCGACGCGCGGCATCCTCGCAGAACATCAGGTTCTGGCCGTTGCGAAGCGCAAATGCCTGCTCGTCCTCGCGTTTGACGGCGGTCTGCACCGGCGTCTGCAAGGCATCTTCGACGAGGTCGATGAGGTCGGCGGTCGGGAAGTCGAAGCCCGGCGCGAGCTTCACCCGCACCCGCGCCGTGCTGCGCTGGCTGTGCGGAGTGGCGAGGATGCCCTCTTCGCTGCCGAGCCAGGCCAGCACCGCGTCGCGCTGGACATCGGTTGTCGTGAAGTCGAGCGCGAAGCGTTCCTGGATGAGCTGCCGCGCCAGCGCGGCGGAGGCCGGGCAGGTGCTGGAGTACTGCACGTCGATGGTCAGCTCGGCGTGGAAGTCGCTGCCCTTCATGCGGCCGGCGACCTCGACCGGATACGAGCGCCAGCCGCTGTTCGCGCTGGCCAGCGCCGGGCGCCGCAGCAGCTGGTCGAAGCGGATCGACACCATGGCCTCGCTGGAAAGATCGGCATGGGAATCGAGGAAATCGCGCAGCATGCGGCGCAGCGCGGCCGGGGTGAGCGGCTCGGCCGAAAGGTGGCGGTCGGCATGCAGGTAAAGGCGCGACATGTGGATGCCACGGCGATCGTCGCGAGCGAGATCCACGAACGCGCCGACCCGCGCACTGACGCGCTGCACCTGGCCGTCGGGACCCGCCAGCAGCACCGGCATCTCGATGTCGGCCATGCCGATGCGGTCGAGCGCGCCCACGCGGTCCGGGTGCGCCTCGATGGCGACGTCCGGCATCACGCGCCGGCGCGGGTCATTGCTGCCTGAAATCATCGTTGCCTGCTTCTCGATCGATCCGGGCCGGGACGAGCCCAGCATGCCACGGGGACTGCATATGCGGGCGGGTCGACCCGACTGCAATCCCGCCGCCGTTTGCGGGCGGACGTGCGCGGCCCGGTGCGCCGCTCACGCCCGTCGCGCCGCGCGCCAAGTGGCCCAGGCGGCGCTGAGCGGCAGGCGGGCATGCAGGCCGTGCAGCGCCGCCACCGGCTCGTCGCTCCGCGTCGCCTGCCGGGCTCGCCAGCGCCCCGCCGACAGGGCGGAGGTGCCGAGAATGCCGAGCGCCGCGCCGGAGCGGCCCAATTCGCCGGCCGCGCGCTCCAACTGCGCCAGCCAGTCGCGGACCGCGCCGCGGCGCGCGGGCGAATCGCGGCCGAGGTCGTTGCGGGCCAATTGATGACGGGCGAGGAGGTCCAGCGGCAGCGGCAGGCGCCCTTCGCCGATGGCGTCGCTGAGCAGGGCGAGGTCTTCGAGCGCCCGCGCGATCGAGCGCTGCCGCGCGCGTGCGTCCACGTCCAGCGCACCAAACAGGTCCGCCTCGATCGCGGCCTGTGGCCGGTGGAACGGCGTCCATGCGGCGAGCAGGCGCTCGCCGTCGGCGGCGGGCTCGGGATCGCGCAGTTCGAGGGCGGCGGCGATGACCTCGCGCCACCGCGACGGCGCGATCCGGCTCCACGCGGGCAATGTCGCCAGCTCGATGGTGAGCGGATGGCGCGCCTCGCCGGCGCCGGTTCGGGTGAGTTCTTCCGCCCACCAGGCCAGTTTCACCGCCGCCGGCTGGTCCTCGCGAGTCGAGAAGGTGGCGTGCTCGAGCTCGTGGCCGAGGCAGGCGAACGCGGCCTGCGCGCTGCGCGTCGCGCGCGGCACGAAGCCGAGGGCGAGCTGGAGCTCCGGATAGGCGCCGCTCCACTTGGCGATGAAGCTCGCCAGCGGCGCGGATTCGTCGCCCGCATCCATCAGGACAGTCCGAGGGCGGCAACGAGATCCACGGGCTGGCCGACGATGCCGTCGGCACCCCACGCAGCCGGATCGCCACCGTCGAGATAGCCCCAGGCGGCGGCGATGGTCGGCATGCGCGCGCCGTGGCCCGCCTGGATATCGCGCAGGTCATCGCCGACGAACACGCATTGCGCTGCCGCCACGCCGGCGAGCTCGCAGGCGAGATGGAGCGGCGCGGGATCGGGCTTGCGAACCGGCAGGCAGTCGCCGGTGACCAGCGCCGCGCAGCCGGCGAAGAAGTCCATTTCGGCCAGCATCGGCCGCGCCAGCCAGCCCGGCTTGTTGGTGACGATGCCCCACGGAACGCCCTGCCCTTCGAGGCGCGCCAGCACCTCGGGCATGCCCTCGAAGAGCCGCGTGTGGAAGGTCATGGATCGCGAGTAGATGTCCAGGAAGCGCGGCAGGAGCTCGTCGATGCGCTCCTCGCCGACGCCGGGCAGGCCGACGCGCAGCATGGCCCGGCCACCGGCCGAAACCACGCGGCGGATGGCCTCGGCATCGGGCGGGGGCGCGGCCAGTTCGGCCGCCAGCCGCTCGACGGCGACGATGAGATCCGGCGCCGAATCCAGCAGCGTTCCATCAAGGTCGAAGAACACCGCTGCCGGCGGCCGCGGCCAGCTCATGCCGGCTTCCGCGCGCACATGAGGTAGTTCACGTCGACGTTGCCGACCAGCCGCGCGCGCCGCGTGAACGGGTTGTAGGCGATGCCTGACACGTCGTCCAGCACCAGGCCGGCGGCGCGGATCGCGGTGGCGATCTCGCTCGGTTTCAGGAACTGCGCGTAATGGTGCGTGCCGCGCGGCAGCAGGTTCAGCACGTACTCCGCACCCAGGATGGCCGCGCCGAACGCCTGCGGCGTACGGTTGAGGGTGGACAGGAACAGCACGCCGCCCGGCTTCAGCAGGCTGGCGCAGGCATGGATGACGCTGGCGGGATCGGGGACGTGCTCGAGCATCTCCATGCACGCCACGATGTCGAACTGGCCGGGCATTTCCGCGGCGAGCGCCTCGGCGGCGATCTCGCGGTAGTCGACCGTGAGGTTGCTTTCGTGCAGGTGCAGGCGGGCCACCTCGAGCACCGCGGGCGCGAGGTCGATGCCGACGACCTCGGCGCCGGCCGCGGCCAGGGCCTCGCTGAGCAATCCGCCGCCGCAGCCGACGTCGAGCGCCCGTGCACCCCGCAGCGGCAGGCGCGAGGCGATGTAGTCCAGGCGCACGGGATTGAGATCGTGCAGCGGACGCGATTCGCCGTCCGGGTCCCACCAGCGCGCGGCAAGGCGGTCGAAGCGGGCGGTTTCGGCAGCATGTACGTTGATGGCCTGCACGGCGAATTCCTCGTCATCCATTCGGTGCGGCCGCGCGCCGCGGCCTGCCGCGAGCCTACGCCGCGGCGATGCGTTCGCGCCAGCGACCCGCCTTGGCACGGAGTTCGGCGGTGTCGATCCCGGCCAGAGCGCGGGCGCGCAGCTTGCGCTCGCCGGCGATCCAGACGTCGCTCACCTGGTGTCGGCCGGCGGCATACACCAGTTGCGAAACCACGTCATAGAGCGGTTCGGTCTCGACCTCGTCGAGGCGCACGGCCGCGAGGTCCGCCTGCTTGCCCGCCTCGATGGAGCCGATGCGCTCCTGCCAGCCAAGCGCCTGCGCACCGCCCAGCGTCGCCGCGCGCAGGGTGCTGCCAGCGTCGAGCGCCCGCGCGTCGGCGGCCACCGCCTTGGCCAGCAGCGCCGCCGTGCGCATCTCGCCGAACATGTCGAGGTCGTTGTTGCTCGCCGCGCCGTCGGTGCCGATGGCGAGGTTGACGCCAGCCGCGCGAAGCGCCGCCGCGGGGCAGAAGCCGGAGGCGAGCTTGAGGTTGGATTCGGCGCAGTGCGCCACCGAGGCGCCCGCCTCCGCCAGCGCCGCGATCTCGCTTTCCAGGAGCTGGGTCATGTGCACCGCGATCAGGTGATCGTTGACCAGGCCGAGCGCCTGGATGCGCGCAAAGGGCCTCACGCCGTGGGCACGGCGCGCCTCCTCGATTTCCTGCGCGGTCTCGTGCAGGTGCAGGTGCACCGGCGCGTCGAGCTGGTCGGAGAGCACGCGGATGCGCTCGAAGCTCTCGTCGGACACCGTGTAGGGCGCGTGCGGCGCAAAGCTGAAGCCGAGCAGCGGCTCGTCGCGGAACTCGTCGCGGACCGCCAGCCCCTTGTCGAAATACTCGTCGCGACTCGCCGCCCAGGCACTCGGGAACTCGATCACCGGCAGGCCGATCATGGCGCGGAAGCCCAGGCGCCGGTAGGTCGCCGCCTGCACGTCGGGGAAGAAGTAGTTCTCGTTGCAGCAGGTGGTGCCGCCGCGGAGCATTTCGGCCACCGCGAGTTCGACGCCGTCGCGCACGAACTCCGGCCCCATGTGGCGGGCCTCCGCCGGCCAGATATGGTCCTTGAGCCAGGCCATCAGCGGCAGATCGTCGGCCAGCCCGCGCATCAGCGTCATCGGGTTGTGGGTGTGGGCGTTGACCAGGCCCGGGATCAGGGCATGGGCCGGCAGCTCGACGCGTTCGCGCGGGGCGAAGCGGGAGGCGGCTTCGGCAGCCGGCAGCACGGCCACGATGCGGCCCCGATCGACCGCGACGGCATGACCTTCGAGCACCACGCCGTGCGGTTCGACGGGGACCAGCCAGCGCGGTTCGATGAGGAGGTCGATGGAATGCATGGCTGGGGCTGAGGGCTGGCGCTCGTGCGCAATCTGCGGACCAGAACAGGCGGGTGCTGATCGGCGAAGCCTGTCATCTACTCCGGACGTCATGCCCGCGAAAGCGGGCCTCCATTGAAAACAGCAACTTGGACTCCCGCTTTCGCGGGAGTGACGTCTTGTTCAGAGGTTCCTTTGCTCCTGGGGCCATTCGCCACGCGAATGTTTGCTTCGGCTTCCTGCCGCTTTCGCATGACGACTTGATTCCAGGTCTCCTCGGCATTCGATCCTGGCTGTCCGCCCTGCGCCGGATGAGGGCGTTGTCCTGCCGATCAAATCCGCTGCGTTGCTGCGGATCAATCACTTCACGCGGGACATGTACTCGCCGGTGCGGGTGTCGACCTTGATCTTCTCGCCCTGGGCGACGAACAGCGGCACGCGCACCACGGCGCCGGTTTCCAGCTTGGCCGGCTTGCCGCCGCCGCCGGAGGTGTCGCCGCGCACGCCGGGGTCGGTCTCGGTGATCTCGAGCTCGACGAAGATCGGCGGCGTGACCGTGAGCGGTGCGCCGTTCCACAAGGTGACGACGCAGGTCTCGTTGCCCTTCAGCCACTTGGAGGCATCCGCCATCGCGTTCTCGTCGGCGGCGATCTGCTCGTGGGTATCGGGGTGCATGAAATGCCAGAACTCGCCATCCGAATACAGGAATTCCATGTCGGTATCCATGACGTCGGCGGCATCCACCGAGTCGGTCGACTTCATGGTGACTTCCTGGGTGCGCCCGGTCTTGAGGTTGCGGAACTTGACGCGGGTAAAGGCCTGGCCCTTGCCGGGCTTGACGTACTCGGTGTCGACGATCGTGCACGGATAGCCGTCCACGATGATCTTCTGGCCGTTCTTGACGTCGTTCATGCCATAGCTGGCCATGCAAAACTCCTGCTGATCGTGGGAGAAACGCTGCGGCGGCGCGGCGCGCTGACGCGGCGGTCAAAAAAGCCGCTCGGGCAAGCGGCTAGAATGACGGGTTCGCGTGCCTGCCGACCGCCCCGACACAAGCTGCCGATGATACCCGCTAATCGCGCCCCGGCGCAGCCCACCCGCTGGCAGCAGCTCTGGCGCGAGGCGCTGACCGACCCGCTGGAACTCCTCGGGATCCTCGGCCTGGCCGACCACGCCGCGACGCTGCTGCCGACAGCCGACACCGGTTTCGCGATGCGCGTGCCGCGCGGCTTCGTCGCCCGCATGCGCCGTGGCGACCCGCACGACCCGCTGCTCCTGCAGGTCCTGCCGCGCGCGGCGGAACTGGGCGAGGTGCCGGGCTTCACCCGCGACGCGGTCGGCGACCTTGCCTCGCGCGCCGGCGGCGGCGTGCTGCACAAGTACCACGGCCGCGCGCTGCTGATCGCGTCGGGCGCCTGCGCCATCAATTGCCGCTACTGCTTCCGGCGCCACTTCCCGTATGCCGAGGAAACGGCGGCCGCCAACCGCTGGCAGGCGGCGCTGGAGCGGATCGGCGCGGATGCCAGCATCCGCGAGGTGATCCTCTCCGGCGGCGATCCGCTGTCCCTCTCCACGCCCAAGCTCGCGGAGCTCACGGAAGGCCTCGCGCGCATCCCGCACGTCGCGCGGCTGCGCATCCACACGCGCCTGCCGATCGTCCTGCCCGAGCGCATCGATGCCGAATTCACCGGCTGGCTGGCGGCGCTGCCGCTGCAGAAGGTCGTCGTCCTGCACGCCAACCACGCCAACGAGATCGACCCGGCAGTCGCCAGCGCCTGTGCAAACCTGCGCGATGCGGGGGCGAGCCTGCTCAACCAGAGCGTGCTCCTCGCCGGCGTCAACGACAGCGTCGACGTGCTGGTGGCGCTTTCCGAGCGGCTCTTCGCTACCGGCGTCCTGCCCTACTACCTGCACCAGCTCGACCGCGTTGCCGGGGCCGCGCATTTCGAGGTGGAGCCGGCGCGCTCGCGCGCCCTGCACGAGGCGCTGCGCGACCTGCTCCCAGGCTACCTGGTACCGCGCCTGGTGCGCGAGGTCGCCGGCGCCGCGGCCAAGCTGCCGCTGTGAAGTGCCGCGATGGAAATGCCGGCTTGAATCCGGTAAATAGTTGAGCTTCGTGCCGGATTCCGCTCGCAGCCCGATCCGCCACACGTCCTTGCCGGCATGTGCCTGCCGGCGGGTCCGCGCCCCCACATCCATTCCCTGACCTGCCCGATGAATCGAGCCAACACCTTCATCCAGCTGCTGTTCGTGGACGATTCGGTCGACGACGCGGAGCGCACCATCAGCGCGCTGCGCAACGGCGGCATCGCCGTGCGACCGGCGCGTGCGACCACCGAGGCGGAGCTCGACGCCGCCTTCGCGCAGCCGCCCGACCTGGTCATTGCCGACCTCGCCTGCGCCGAACTCAAGCTGCCGCGGATCCGCGAGGCCATCCAGCGCGCCGGACGGGACATCGGCCTGATCGCCTGCGGCCACGAGGCGACCCCGGACGTCATCATCAAGGCGTTTTCCGATGGCGCGCGCGCGTTCCTGTTCCGCGAATCGCAGGAGCACACGCGCCTCGTCGTGCAGCGCGAGTTCGAGGCGCTCACCATGCGCCGCAGCGTGCGCCGCCTGGAGGCTTCGCTGCGCGAATCCGAGCGCCGCTCCGATGCGCTGCTCGACTCCTCGCGCGATCCGATCGCCTTCGTGCACGAGGGCATGCACGTACGCGCCAACAAGGCCTACCTGGAGATGTTCGGCTTCGACGAATTCGAGGACGTCGAGGGCATGTCCATCCTGGACATGATCGCGCCCGAGGACGCAGCGGACTTCAAGACCCTGCTGCAGCGCCTGTCGAAGGGCGAGAAGCCGCCCCAGCGCCTCAACCTCAAGGCGCGCCGGAGCGATGACAGCACCTTCGACGCGACCATGGAATTCGCGCAGGCGAGCTTCGAGGGCGAGCCCTGCCAGCAGATCACCTTCCGCCGCCAGATCGCCGACGCGGCGATGGAGCAGGAGCTCGACGCGCTGCGCTCGCGCGACCTCATCACCGATCTCTACAACCGCCAGCACATGCTGACCGAGATCGAGCAGCGCGTCGGCACGGCCGCCGGCGGGCGCATCGACCAGGCGTTGTTCCTGATCGAACCGGACGACTTCAAGCACATCCTGGACGGCGTGGGCCTCGGCAACGCCGACGTCCTGCTGGGCGACCTCGCCGCGCTGCTGCGCCAGCACATCGGCGAGGACGACGTCGCCGGACGCATCGCCGACCATACCTTCGGCGTGCTCGCGGCACCCCGCGACAGCGAGGCGGCGCGGCAGTTCGCCGAGAGGTTGCGCGGCGCCTTCAGTGAACGCATCTTCGAGGTGGGCAAGCAGTCGATCAGCCTCACCGTCAGTGTCGGCGGCACCATGATCGGCGAGAAGAGCGACAACGCCACCAACGTGCTCGGGCTGGCCCACGGCGCGCTGCGCAGCGCCCAGGACGAGGGCGGCAACCGCGTCTCGATCGTCGACCCTTCCGAGCAGGACCGGGCCGCGGCGGAAGCGGACAAGCGCTGGCGCGAGGCCATCGAGGAGGCGCTGGCCAAGGACGACTTCGTCCTCTACTACCAGCCGATCATCAGCCTGCACGGGGCCGAGGGCGACTTCTACGAAATCCTGCTGCGCATGAACGGGCCCAAGGGCGAGGTCCTGCCCAACCAGTTCCTGCCCGCGGCCGAACGCGCCGGCAAGCTGCCGGCGGTCGACCGCTGGGTGATCGCCAACGCCATCAAGGCGCTGGCCGAACGCGAGCGCATCGGCCAGCACACCACGTTCTTCGTGAAGCTGACGCCGCAATCGCTGGAAGACCCGACCCTGCTGCCGTGGATCGCGCAGCAGCTCAAGAATTCACGCCAGCGCGGCGACGCGCTGGTGTTCGAGATGCCGGAAAGCAAGGTGGTGACGAGCCTCAAGCCCGCCCGCGCCTTCGCCAAGGGGCTGGAGCAGTTGCGCTGCGGCTTCGCCCTGGAGCAGTTCGGCTCGGGACTCAATTCGTTCCAGCTGCTGAAGCACATCCCGGCCAATTACCTCAAGATCGACCGCACCTTCATGGCCGACCTGCCGCGGCACAAGGAAAACCAGGAGCGCATCAAGGACATCTGCGAGCAGGCGCACCACGCCGGCAAGCTCACCGTGGCCGAGTTCGTCGAGGACGCCGCCAGCATGTCGATCCTGTTCAACTGCGGCGTCAACTTCGTGCAGGGCAACTTCCTGCAGGAGCCGGAGAAGATCCTCAGCCACGGCGCGTGAGAGGCGCCGTGAACGCAGGCTCCTGCAGCACGCTTTGCAGGAGCCTGCGTACAGGCGACCAGCGCCTGCGAAGACCCCGGTCGCGACCAGGGTCGCTCCTGCAACGCGGGACGTTCCACGTCAGGCGGCGGAGAAGCCCGCGGCGTCCAGCGCCGAGTTCCACTCCGCCACGCGCGCCGACTGCGCTTCCAGGAGCGGCGCGGTGTCGCCTTCGATACGGATGGATTCGATGGTGTCTTCGCCCTTGATGCTGTCGACGACCTTCTGGTCTTCCGGGCCGACCACGGCGCCGAACACGGTGTGCTTGCCGTCGAGCCAGGGCGTTGGCACGTGGGTGATGAAGAACTGGCTGCCGTTGGTGCGCGGGCCCGCGTTGGCCATGGACAGCACGCCGGGCTTGTCGTGCTTGAGAGACGGCACGATCTCGTCCTCGAACTTGTAGCCGGGGCCGCCGGTGCCGGTGCCGCGCGGGCAGCCGCCCTGGATCATGAAATCCGGGATCACGCGGTGGAAGGTCTTGCCGTCGTAGAAGCCGCGCTGGGCGAGGTTGACGAAGCTCGCCACCGTGACCGGCGTCTGCTCCGGGGTGAGGCGCAGGTGGATCGGGCCCTTCGAGGTCTGGATGGTGGCGGTCAGTTGCTGGCTCATGCGGCGTGCTCCGGTGGGAAACCGTGAATGATAGCGGCGCGCTGGCGCCGCGGGTCAGAGGCCGAAGGGCCAGGTGTCGTCGAGTCCGGCCTTGCCGGGGCGGTCGGCACCGGGCAGTGGGGTGATGGCGCGGGTTTCCTCGAACCAGACCCACGCGTCGAACTGCTCGGACAGCGAGGCTTCCGAGTAGTGGCTCCAGCGCTCGGTGTCCGGGCGGTAGATGACGCCAATGAAGCGTTCCAGCCGCGGCTGGGACAGTTCCTCGCGCAGCACATCATGGACGCCGGGGCGGAGGTCGAGCAGTGAGCGCGGCCGTCCCGCATCGAGGCTGAGGCGCTCGACCGAATCCGCGCGCGAGGGGCGCACGTCCATCACCCGCATCGGCTCGTCCCAGTCGTCGGCGGCGGCGACGGTGCCGCGGTCGGTGCCGAAGCCGATCAGGCGGGCCTGGTCGCCGTAGTGCTCGCGGCAGAGCTGGCCGATGTTGAGCTCGCCGCGGTCGCGGCCCATGCCGGTCGCGCGCGCATCGCCGATGTGCGAGTTGTGCGCCCACACCACGGCCCTGGCCTGGGCGCCGCCATGGCGGAGGAGCTGCTGCAGGGTCTCGAACATGTGCGTGTCGCGCTGGTTCCAGGACTCGGCGGCGCCGTGGTACATGGTGCGGTAGTAGCGCTCGGCGTTGGCGACCACGCAGGCATTCTGGGCGGCATCGAACCAGTCGTCGGGATCCTCGGCGGCATGGTCCAGCTCGCGCGCGAGGAGATCGCCGAGCATGTTCACCACGCCCTTTTCGCAGCCGCGGTAGCGATCGTCGAGCGCCGCCCGCGCGTAGGTGGCGGGATCGTTCTGCCAGGGTGTCAGGCAGCCGTAGCGCTCGCGCGCGGTGCGCGCCAGCTTCGGGTCGATGTCTTCCAGGTAGGCGAGCACGGCTTCGATGGAGGCGCCGAGGCTGTAGAGATCCAGGCCGCGAAAGCGCACCCGCTGCGCCGCCGGCAGATTCGCGTTGTGGTCGCGCAGCCAGCCGATGAAGGCTTCCACGTCGGTGTTGCGCCACATCCAGCGCGGAAAGCGGCGAAACGGCGGCTGTGCCCCTTCGCGCGGCGGAAGATCCCGCGCGAAGCGGTCCAACGCGGCGGCATCGGGCCAGTCGGCTTCGACGGCGACGATGCGGAAACCATGCTGCTCGATCAGCCGCCGCGTGATCGCGGCGCGGGCGCGATAGAACTCGCTGCTGCCGTGGCTGGCTTCGCCGAGCAGCACGATGCGGGCATCGGCGAAGCGATCGAACATCGCGCCGGAGGCGGGGTCGTCGGGATCCGGCAGCGGTTCGGAAGCGGCGCGGATGCGCTCGGCGAGCGTGGTCTGGCGCTCTGCCCTGCCCTCGCGGCGGTCGCGCGCTTCGCCTTGGCGGCGGTGTTCCAGCCAGCCCTGCTCCCCGATCAGCGGCACGAAGCGCACGGCGCCGAGCTTTTCTTCGTCGTAATCCCGCTCGCCGCGGCGGGTGATGCGCACCAGTTCCTGGCTCTCGCGATCACCGCGCGGCATCACCAGGCGCCCGCCGATCGCGAGCTGCTGGCGCAGCGCATCGGGCACGTGCGGACCGCCCGCGGCGACGAGGATCGCGTCGAAGGGCGCGGCGTCCGGCCAGCCGAGCGTGCCGTCGCCGGTGCGGATTTCCACGTTTTCGAAGCCGAGCGCCTGCAGCCGCTCGCCGGCCGATTGCGCGAGGCTCGCGTGCCGCTCGATCGAATACACCTCGTCCCCGAGCCAGGCCAGCAGCGCCGCCGCGTAGCCGGAGCCGGTGCCGACGTCGAGCACGCGGTCGTCCGGCTGCACCGCCGCGGCTTCCAGCATGTGGGCGACGATGTAGGGCTGGGAAATGGTCTGCTCCGCCTCGATCGGCAGCGCCGCATCCTCGTAGGCGAACTCCTGCATCGAGTCGTCGACGAAGGCCTCGCGCGGCACCTCGCGCATGGCGGCGAGGACGCGCGCATCGCGCACGCCGCGGGCGGCGATCTGGCGTTCCACCATGCGTTCGCGGCGGCTGCGGGTGTCGGGCCTGTCGAGGGGTGTGGTTTGGGTGTTTGGCATGGTTCGGACTTCAGCTGCACTCAGGATCGGCGTCGGGGATGCAGCCCCGACCTACAATGCACCTCGCGGTCAGGGGTAAATTCGGGCAGGCGACGTCTTTGCTCTTCAATCCCCTTCAGCGGCGGTGGGCGTCGGACGGAATCGCCCGCAGGGGCGCGCGCAGGATGCGCGCGCGTTCGCCGCAGGCACAGGGATGTGCCGTCGGCGAACCCCGGCCGGCGACCACGAACCCGAAGGGCGCCGCTGTCGGGGTGCCCTTTCTCTTGGTTACTTCTCTTTGGGCAAGCAAAGAGAAGTGACCCGTCCGCATGGATGCGGACGGAACCCGCAGGGATGCGCATCGAGTTTCGCCGATCATGCGGACTGGCTCGGAGGCCAAAATGGATTCCCGCTTTCGCGGGAATGACGACATTGCTGCTGTGACGGCCATCATGCTGGCCGAGGGCTGACGACCCTCTGTATCCGCCGAAGATCATGACCGCCCCGTTCAGCGCGCAAGGCCCGCGACACCGTATAATGGCCGGCTCCCTTGTTCCCAAGGCGGGCCCTTGCAGGCGCCGCCCATTCGCATGTCCGTCGAAAACCTCCGCAACATCGCCATCGTCGCCCACGTCGACCACGGCAAGACCACCCTGGTCGACTGCCTGCTGAAGCAGTCCGGGACGCTCGACCAGCGCACCGTGCTGGCCGAGCGGGTGATGGACTCCAACGACCAGGAGAAGGAGCGGGGCATCACCATCCTGGCCAAGAACACGGCGATCACCTGGCAGGGCAACCGCATCAACATCGTCGACACGCCCGGGCACGCCGACTTCGGCGGCGAGGTGGAGCGCGTGTTGTCGATGGTCGACTCGGTGCTGCTGCTGGTCGACGCGATGGACGGGCCAATGCCGCAGACGCGCTTCGTGACGCAGAAGGCGTTCCAGATGGGCTTCAGGCCCATCGTGGTGATCAACAAGGTGGATCGCCCCGGCGCGCGCCCGGACTGGGTGCTCGACCAGACCTTCGATCTCTTCGACCGCCTCGGCGCGACCAACGAGCAGCTCGATTTCCCGGTGATCTATGCCTCCGGCCTCAATGGCTACGCGGGCCTGGATTCCTCGGTGCGCTCGGGCGACATGACGCCGCTGTACGAAGCCATCATGCAGTACGTGCCGGCGCCGCCGGTGGATGCCGAAGGGCCGTTCCAGATGCGCATCAGCCAGCTCGACTATTCGAGCTACGTCGGCCTGATCGGTATCGGCCGCATCCAGCGCGGCAAGGTGCACACCAACATGCCGGTCGCGGTGATCGACCGCCACGGCAAGAAGCGCAGCGGCAAGGTGCTGCAGGTGCTCGGCTTCATGGGCCTGGAGCGGCGCGAGGTGGCCGAGGCGGAGGCCGGCGACATCGTCGCCATCAACGGCATCGAGGGCATCGGCATCTCCGACACGATCTGCGCGCAGGAGGCGCCCGAGCAGTTGCCGGTGCTGACCGTGGACGAGCCGACCATCTCGATGACCTTCCAGGTCAACAACTCGCCCTTCGCCGGCACCAAGGACCACAGCGGCGGCAAGTTCCTAACCAGCCGGCAGCTGCGCGAACGGCTGATGCGCGAGACCCTGCACAACGTGGCGCTGCGCGTGGAAGACACGGAGGACCCGGACAAGTTCAAGGTGTCCGGGCGCGGCGAGCTGCACCTGTCGGTGCTGATCGAGACCATGCGCCGCGAGGGCTACGAGCTCGCCGTGTCGCGCCCGGAAGTCATCATCAAGGAAATCGATGGCGTCCTCAGCGAACCGGTCGAGCAGCTCGTCGTCGACGTCGAGGAACAGCACCAGGGCGGCGTGATGGAGCGCCTGGGCACCCGCAAGGGCCAGCTCACCGGCATGGAGCCGGATGGCAAGGGCCGCGTGCGCCTGGAGTACATGATCCCGGCGCGCGGGCTGATAGGCTTCCAGAACGAGTTCAAGACGCTGACCTCGGGGTCGGGCCTGCTCTTCCATCTCTTCGACCACTACGGCCCCAAGGCCGAGGGTGCCATCGCCAAGCGCCCGAACGGTGTGATGATCTCCAACGGCCAGGGCATGGCGCCCGCCTACGCGCTGGTCGGCCTGCAGGAGCGCGGGCGGCTGCTGGTCGGCGAGGGCGACGAGATCTACGAGGGCCAGCTGGTCGGCATCCATTCCAAGGACAACGACCTCACCGTCAACGCGCTGCGCGCCAAGCAGCTCACCAACATCCGCGCCGCCGGCAAGGACGACAACGTCCAGCTCACCCCGCCGGTGCGCATGTCGCTGGAACAGGCGCTGGAGTTCATCGAGGACGACGAACTGGTCGAGGTGACGCCCAAGGCCATCCGCCTGCGCAAGAAGCACCTGACCGAGAACGACCGCAAGCGGGCCTCGCGGCAGGCGGCCTGAGGCTGGACAGGCCCGCGATCGTTGCGGGCCATCCGGGGAGCGCTTGTCTGGCGGGGGTGTGCTCCCGGCGCAACGACCTTCGCTTCCGGATCCACGCCTTCCTGCCTGAGGACAGGCGGGAGACGCGACGCGAACCGCCGGATCAGCCGTTTCCAGTCTCCCGGCAATTCGCGGATCGCACGCAACTCGGCGGCGACGATGCGATCCGAGCAGGCTTACGGGAATTCGCATCGCTCCAGGACCGCCGGCGCAGGACCACCGAGCTTCGCCCGCCGGGCCGACTCATCCTGAGTCACGCCCCGCCCTGGATGTCATCCCGGCGAAAGCCGGGATCCATTTTTGCCCTTCGATCAACATCATGCGGTCGAAAGGGCTCCCGGCCGACGCTGGAACGACGGCTCGGTCGGAAAGTCACTAGTCGCTCTTGCGGTCGAGGGGAACCGCCGCCAGCGCCGCGATCAGTTCGCGCACGAGCCTGCGCTGCGCGGCCGGCAGCGTGGCGAACTCACGGAAGGCGATCGCGTCCTTGCCGTCCATGGCCGCCGGCCAGGCTTGCGCAGGTTCCTTCATTTCCCGTGCGGATGAGGGCGATCCGTCTTCCAGCAGGGCCAGCCGGCTGACGCCGAGCAACGTCGCCAGCGCGCGCTGGTTGCGCGCCCTCGGCATGAACGTACCGTTGAGCCAGCCGGAGATGGTCTGCGGCGTCACCGAGGCACCATGGCGCGCCAGCAGGCCTGCCAGCTCTCCTGGACTGGCGGGGAGCTTCTTCGCAGCCAGCAGCCTGTTCAGGCGCGCGGCGAACGCGTCTTTCTCGGTCGTCATGCCGGCACGGTAGGCGGACACCGCGTTGCGGTGTAAAGCTGCACTTTCGTATGATCGAAAGCCTTGCTTTCATCACATGGGTTGGCCGGGGGACATGGCGAAGTCGCTGCTGGAGCAGTTGCCGGGGATCGTGGCGGAGGGGAAGCGGCAGGCCGAACGCACCCTCGAAGGGCTGGAGGGCCGCCGCCGGGTCGGGCTGCAGACGCGCGAGTGGGTGCTGCCCTCGCGTGACGTGGCAGCGAAGGACTGGATTGCCGACCAGTCGCGCCTGGCGCACCTGCGCGAGGGCGGCGCGGACGCATGGACCAACCGGCTGATCTACGGCGACAACCTGCTGGCGATGGCGGCGCTGCTGGCCGGGGACGAGCACACACCGAGCCTGCGCGGCAAGGTCGACCTGATCTACATCGACCCGCCATTCGACTCCAAGGCCGACTACCGCACCAAGGTCGCCCTGCCCGGCGTCGAGCTGGAACAGCGGCCGACCGTCATCGAGCAGTTCGCGTATTCGGATACGTGGTCGGACGGGACGGCGTCATATCTCGCCATGATCACGCCGCGATTGGTGTTGATGAGGGAGTTGCTGGCAGATAAGGGGTCGATCTATGTGCATCTGGATTGGCATGTGGGGCATTACGTGAAGATTGTGCTGGACGAAGTATTCGGAAAGGACAGCTTCCGGAACGAAATCATCTGGCGTCGCTCCTACAGCCACAACGATGGAAAGAAGTTTGGCGCTATACATGACACGCTTTTCTTCTACACGAAGTCCAACAACTATAGCTTCCAACCTGTATTCATACCGAGAAGCGAAGAAGAGACAATTGAAGAATATCCATCCATATGCGAATCGACAGGCAAAAGGTTCAAATCTGTATCGATGAACGCAGCCGGACAAGGAGATGCCCGTACGTTCGGTCCAAGGGGTCTTCTCTCACCGCCTAAAGGCACTCACTGGCGATGGTCTCAGGAGCGCATAGATGAGGGCTTGCGTATTGACAAGATTTATTTCACCTCGCCCGGAACTCCACGGTACAAACAATACGCCGATGATATTCAAGGGAAGCAAGTCCAAGACTTGTGGTTTGATTTTATGGCGATCTCCTCGCGCTCCAACGAGGGAGTTGACTACGCCACCCAGAAACCTGAGAGGCTTCTCGAACGAATAATTAGCGCTTCATCGGAAGAAGGTGAGTTGGTTCTGGACGGATACGGCGGCTCCGGCACCACCGCCGCCGTCGCCGAAAGGCTCGGCCGTCGCTGGATCACCACCGACATCGGCAAGCCCGCCTGCATGATCATGCGCAAGCGCCTGATCGACCAAGGCGCGAAGCCGTTCCTGTACCAGGCGATCGGCGATTACCAGGTCGAGGCGGCGCGATCGACCATGGGCCGCGCGTTCCGCATCGGCGACCTGTCGCAGATCGTGCTGTCGCTGTACGGCGCGCTGCCCTTGCCGGCGGACGACAACCCGCAGCGCAACCTCGGTTCGGTGGTCGGCGGCGGCAGCAAGACGCTGGTGGTGGTCGACTCCCCGGCCAAGCTGACCGGCACGGCGACGCTGCGGCGCGCGCTGGCGCAGCGCGACAACCTGCTCGGCGGCTGGGATCGGGTGGTCGTGCTCGGCTGGAATTTCGAGCCCGGCATCGGCCAGAGCATCGCGGCGCTCAACGACAGGCGCCTGGAAGTGCTGGTGATCCCGCCCGACCTGCTCGACCGCCTCAAGAAGAAAGGCGGCATCGAGAAACTGCGCAAGGAGGTGCGCTTCGCCAGCCTGCAATACCTCAGCATCGAGCCGGTCTCGCGCACGCACAGCGGCGAGGACGAGCGCATCACGGTCGAACTCAGGAACTACGTGCTGCTGTCGCCGGAGGCGATCAACCTCGACGAGGCGAACCGCGCCAAGCTGCACAAGGTGATGAACGCCGAGCCGCTGGCGCTGGTCGAGTACTGGGCGGTCGATCCGGATTACGACGGCGAGGTGTTCCGCTCGGTCTGGCAGGACTATCGCGGCAACACCGCCAACGACGACGACCCGCTGCGCGTCGTCACCCGCGCCGAGCTCGTCGTCCCGCGCCATGCCGGCGAGCGGCGCGTCTGCGTGCGCGCGGTGGACGTGTTCGGCTACGAGGCGGAAGTGGTGCAGACGGTCGCGGAGCCGGGGGCATGAACGCGCCGGGTCTCTCAGGCCGCCAGCCGGGGCACCTTGCGCAGCTCGCTTCCGATCTCGCGTTCGGCGATCTTGAGATCGTAGGCATTCTGCAGATTGATCCAGTATTGCGCCGTCTGCCCGAAAGCACGCGCCAATCGCAGGGCGAGTTCCGCGGTGATCGGACGCGTGCCTCGCACGACATGCGAGATGCGCATGGGCGAAACATCGATGGCGCGTGCCAACGCCGCCTGGCTGATGCCCATGTCCGCAAGGATCTCGGCCAGATATTCGCCGGGATGGATCGCCGGAAGCCCTTCGATATTGTGAAGAATGGACACGATGAAACTCCTCGTTCAGTGGTAGTCGACGATTTCGACACCGTGTGCATCCCCGTCGTCGAAACGGAAGCACAGTCGCCATTGGTCGTTGATGCGGATGCTCCATTGCCCCTTGCGATCGCCATGCAGGCATTCGAGGCGATTCGAGGACGGAAAACGCAGGTCGTCCAGCGACGTCGCCAGCGCCAGCTGGCCAAGCCGCTGCATGGCACGGAACTGGATATTCGCAGGTATGCGTCGCGATCGCCCTTCCCTGGCGAGTCGTTCCGTCTCCTTGTCGGCAAAGCTCCTGATCATGGCACGATTATAAACAAACGGTTTATACCTGGCAAGTCGCGCGTGGAGGGATTCCATGTCTGATTCCGGCACCTCCCCGCTGCCCCTGGCCACCGCGCTGACGCGGCGCACGCGCGAGCTCTGGGAGGGCATTGAACAAGGCAATGCAACGCTGTACGACCTGGTCACGCCGATGACGGCGGACCTGCTGCACTGGTGGTTCGGCGAGGACGCCTGCGCCTCGCGGCGCATGAATTTCCATCCGGGCCAGCGCCAGGCGATCCTCAACGTGATCGTCGCCCACGAGGTGCTCGGCGCCACCGACCTTGCCGATCTCTATCGCAAGGCCTGCGCCGAGGCGCTGCTCGAAGGCGGCCTGCTGGCGGACCTCGCGCAGGACAAGCACGCGCATCCGAAGTACTGCCTGAAGATGGCGACCGGCACCGGCAAGACCTGGGTGCTGCAGGCGCTTCTGGTCTGGCAGGCGCTGAACCGGACGGTGGCGCAGGAGGAAGGCATCGACGATGCGCGCTTCACGCGCCGCTTCCTGATCGTCGCGCCAGGCCTGATCGTCTACGAGCGCCTGCTCGATGCCTTCCTCGGCAAGGAGCGCGCGGACGGCCATCGCGATTTCGCGACTTCCGACATCGCCCTGCAGGCCGAGCTGTTCGTGCCGCCGGCCTGGCGCGAGCGCGTCGAGCAGTTCGTGCGCGCGAACGTCTGCACCAAGGCCGAGATCGGCCTCAAGGCGACCGGCAACGGCCTGATCGCGATCACCAACTGGCACCTGCTGTCGGAGGCCGGCGACGAGGAAGAGGAGATCGAAGCCGAGGATCTGGCGGTCGCGCCCGGCATGGTGGCAGAACCATCGACCGTCGCATACCAGGTGCTGCCGCTGACGCCGGGGCGCGCGACCGGCAACAGCCTCGGCGTGCTCGACCGTCGCTGGGCGCGCGGCAACGTGCTGTCCTACCTGGCCGGGCTTCCAGACCTGCTGGTATTCAACGACGAGGCGCACCACATCCATGACTTCAGGCGCGAAGGCGAGACGACCGAGGTCGAATGGCAGAAGAGCCTGACGCGCATCGCCGCCGGCAAGGGGCGGCGTTTCGTGCAGGTCGATTTCTCGGCGACGCCGTACAACCAGGTCGGCAGCGGCAAAAAGCAGCGCAAGGCCTGGTTCGCGCACATCGTGGTCGACTTCGACCTGCGCGAGGCGATGCGACTGGGGCTGGTGAAGTCGCTGGTGCTGGACAAGCGCAAGGAGCTCGGCGCGCTGCCGCTCGACTTCAAGGCGGAACGCGACGACGACGGCAACGCCGAACTCTCCGCCGGCCAGCGCGTGATGCTGCGCGCGGGGCTGTCGAAGCTGCGCAAGCTGGAAGCGGATTTCGCGCGGCTCGATGCCGGGCGCCGGCCGAAGATGCTGGTCATGTGCGAGGACACGAAGATCACGCCACTGGTCGCCGGATTCCTCGCCGGCGAGGGGCTGCACGAGGAGGACGTGCTGACCGTCGATTCCGGCAGGAAGGCCGAACTCGGCGAGAAGGACTGGGCGCCGTTGCGCCAGCGCCTGTTCGACGTCGACCGCCACGCGCAGCCGCGCGTGATCGTCAGCGTGCTGATGCTGCGCGAGGGCTTCGACGTCAACAACATCTGCGTGATCGTGCCACTGCGTTCGTCGCAGGCATCGATCCTGCTGGAGCAGACGATCGGCCGCGGCCTGCGCCTGATGTGGCGCGATCCCGGTCCGATCCAGGACATCAAGCGCGAGAACCGCGAGCGCATCGACCGCGGCGACGAACCGGAGTCGATGATCGACATCCTGTCGATCGTCGAGCATCCGGCGTTCCAGGCCTTTTACGACGAGCTGATGCGCGATGGACTCGCCGGCACGATCGGCGACGACGACGCCACCAGCAGCATCGGCGACGCGATCACGTCGGACCTGCGCGACGGCTTCGAGCGCTACGACTTCGCGATCCCGTTCGTCGTCAGCGAGGCGGACGAGACGATCGAACGCCTGCCGATCGACGTGGCCACGCTGGCGCCGTTTTCCGGCCTGACTCGCAAGGATCTGGCCGGCCTGCTCGGCAAGGGCGATACCTTCACCTCGCAGGACCTGCAGAGCGCCACGCTGTTCGGCGACTACCGCGTCGACGGCCTGGTCATGAACGTCGGCGGCTACAACGAGTACCTGTCGCGGCTGACCCGGCGCATCGCGCAGGCGCTGTCGCAGCCGCTGCCGCGTGGCAACCGCGTCAGCGAGCGCATCGCGATGCCCTACCAGCAGGTCGATACCGCCGCGCTGGCCGGCGCGCTCGACGACTACGTGCGCGAGCGCCTGTTCGGCGTGGCGTTCGAGCCGTTCGAGGACGAGCAATGGCGCCTGCTGTTGCTGCAGCCGGTGGTCGACCACGTCGTCAAGGTATTCGCCCTGGCGTTCTGCAACGCCGAACGGCCGGTGCCGACCGGCGCGACCGAGGTGCGCCATCGCCTGCTGTCGGAAGTGCCGAGCCTGACCGTGCGCGAGAGCGCGTCGATGGACGTCGCCAAGTGCATCTACCGGCGGCTTGGCTGGCCGGCGCGCAACGGCGGACTGGAACGCGCCTTCATCGAATGGGCGGATGCCGACGGCGGCGTGGAGGCGTTCTGCAAGCTCAGCGAGACACGCCACGATTTCGTGCGCATGCGCTATGTCAAGGACGACGGCATGCCGGCGTTCTACTTCCCGGATTTCCTGGTGCGCACCAGCGAAGGCATCTATCTGGTCGAGACCAAGGCCGAGCAGCAGGTGATCCACCCGAACGTGCAGCGCAAGCTGCGCGCCGCGGCGACCTGGTGCGCGCGCATCAACGGCCTGCCGGGGGAACTCCGCGGCGGGCGGGAATGGCATTACGCACTGGTCGGCGAGTCGGTGTTCTTCGACTGGCGCGACAAGGGCGCGCGCCTGGCCGACCTGCTTGCGTTCGCGCGCGTGCGCGCCCCGGATGCGGGCGTGCAGGCGCGACTGGAGCTGTAGGGGCGGCCTCGCCGCGACGGTGGTTCCCCGCAACAGGCTTCGTCGGGCCTGCGGGCAGGCGACCCCGGGGCCTCGCCTTCGGCAAGTCCGGTCGCGCACAGGGTGCGCTCCTACAGGCGCTTCGTAGGAGCCTGCGTGCAGGCGACTCGGCGCTGCGGAGGTGCAACGTTCGGGTCGCGACCGAGGTCGCTCCTACAATCGATGACCGGGTCGGAACCTGGGCTGCGGCTGGATATCCGCCGCTGCTCCGGGGGCAGCTGGTCGCTGCGCTACTTGATCGCGCCGCAGGCCACGCGGGCGCCGCCGCCGCCGAGGGGCTCGGGTTGGTCGGAATAATTGTCACCGCCGGCGTGGATCATCAGCGCGTGGTTCTTCACGTCGGCGAGCTTCAGGCGCGGCGCCAGCACCGGCGTATTCGCCCTGCCCTGGTCGTCGACGTAGAGGGCCGGCAGGTCGCCGAGGTGGCCCGTGCCCCAGGGCGTGCCATGCCGGCCGGCCTTGTGGGGATCGAGATGGCCGCCGGCGGCCATGGCAGCCGCTGCCTTGCCGTCCTTCATCTCCGCGTCGCAGCTTGGATGCTCGTGCACATGGAAGCCGTGCAGGCCCGGGCTGAGGCCGTGCAGCGAGGGCGTGAACACGGTGCCGTACTTCGATTCGCTGATCACGACGGTCCCGATCGACTCGGCCACGCCATCGGCATTGACCTTGTGCATCTGCACCGTGGTGTCGGCGTGGACGAACGCGGAAGCGGCAAGCGCGCTGGCTGCGAGCAGGCAGCGGAGGGGAATTCGCATCGGACTCTCCTTGCTGGAGGCGGGCGCAGGGATGAGAGCTCACGTCCAGACTCCCGGCGCGGGGCCAATGAGCTTCGCCCGCCGCTCCTCAACTCACCCTGAACGGCGCAGCAGCGCGGACGCGCCCGCCGCGCGATTTCCTGCGAGTGGCGATGCTCAGCCCGCGCCGCGCTTCTTCACGATCAGCATCGCCAGTTCCAACGACTGCTCGTAGTTGAGGCGCGGGTCGACAGTGGATTTGTAGGCGCGGGACAGGTCCGCCTCGACCAGGTGGCGTGCTCCACCGAGGCATTCGGTGACGTTCTCGCCGGTCAGCTCCAGGTGCACGCCGCCGAGGCGGGTGCCGGCAGCGGCGTGGATGTCGAAGGCGCGCTCCAGTTCATCGCGGACGGTGCTGAAGCGGCGCGTCTTGATGCCGCTGCCGAGGGTTTCGGTGTTGCCGTGCATGGGATCGCACACCCACACCGGCTTGCGCCCGGCCGACCTGACGGCAGCCAGCAGCGGCGGCAGCGCGGCTTCGATCCTGGCGGCGCCCATGCGGTGGATGAAGGTGAGCCGGCCGGGATCGCGGTCCGGGTCGAGCACGTCCGCAAGGGCGAGGAGCTGGTCCGGGGTGACCTCCGGGCCGACCTTGACCGCGACCGGGTTCCTGATGCCACGGAAATATTCGACGTGCGCGCCGTCGAGCTGGGCGGTGCGCATGCCGATCCACGGAAAATGCGTGGACAGGTTGAACCAGCCCCACTGCCGCGGCACCTGCCGGGTCAGGGCCTGCTCGTAGTGCAGCACGAGCGCCTCGTGCGAGGTGTAGAAATCCACGCGCTGGTAGCTGCCGATGGACTTGCCGGCGAGGGTTTCCATGAAGCGGAGCGAGGCGCCGATCGCCTCGACCGTGCGGCGGTATTCTTCCTGCAGCGGGGAGTGCTCGACCCAGGCGAAGTCCCAGTACTCGGGATGGTGCAGATCCGCGAAACCGCCGTCGATCAGCGCGCGCACGAAGTTCATCGTCATCGCCGAGCGGGCGTGCCCGGTCAGCAGGCGCCTGGGATCCGGGCGGCGCGCGGCGGCGCTGAATTCACAGCGGTTGACGAGATCGCCGCGGTAGCTCGGCAGCGACACGCCATCGCGCGTCTCCAGATCCGCCGAGCGCGGCTTGGCGTACTGGCCGGCGAAGCGGCCGACGCGCACCACCGGCATCTGCAGGCCGTGCACCAGCACCAGGCTCATCTGCAGCATCACCTTGAGGCGATTGGAGATCAGTGGCGAGGTGCAGTCGTCGAAGGTCTCGGCGCAATCGCCGCCCTGCAGCAGGAAGCGCTTGCCGTCCGCCGCATCGGCGAGCAGGCGCTTCAGCGAGAAGATTTCCCACGAGGTGACCAGCGGCGGCAACTCGCGCAACTGCTCCAGCACCTCCGACAGTTCCGTCGCGTCCTCATAGGCCGGCTGCTGCCGCTGCGGTCGCTCCTGCCACGAGGCCGGCGACCAGCTGGCGGGCTCACGGACCGGCGTGAGGTGGCACGGGATCGGCTTCATCGGCGCTCATGCTGCAGTGCGGAAAATCCATCATGCCACGGCGAATCCGCCGATGCACGGAGTGCGCTTCACGCCGCCCGGCGGCGGCGAAAGCCCGCCCACAATGCGCTGGCGCCGAGCAGCACGAACCAGATCAGCGTCCAGGCCGGCATGGTGAGGCCGAGGAAGGTCCAGTCGATCTCCCCGCAATCGCCGGTCGCCATGAAGGCCTTCTTGATGGCCTCGGCCACGGGGAAGGTGTCGAGCAGGTAGTTGAGGCCCGGCCCGCAGCCGGCCAGCATCGGGTCCTGCGGCGTGAACTGCACGATGAGGTGGCGGATGGCGACCACCGCTCCCGTGGCGCAGGCGATGGCCACGAGGACCGCGTAGATGCGGCGGCCGGTCGCGCCCGGACCGTGCACGGCGCCGATGAAGAACACGAGGCCCGCGGCAATGAACGCGACGCGCTGGAAGATGCACTTGGGACAGGGCTCCACCCCCATCTGGAACTGCTCGAACAGCGCGTAGGCGAGCAGCGCCGCGCAGGCGAGGCCGCCGACCAGGAACTGCACGCGGAAGGGCCAGGCGAAGGGGTTGGCTTTCATTTGCATCCACCTGCTGAGGGACAAGGAGCCGATGCTGCCACGACTACAGGAAGAAGTGGCCGCCGACCATGCCGGCAAAGACGAAGATCGCGAGCACCAGCCAGAGTGCGAACGTTGCGTATTCGATCAGCGCGCCGCGCTGTTCGCGAAAGGCCAGCCACAACACGAACGGCACCAGCACGTAGCGCTGCTCGATCAGCCACGAGGCGGCCAGGAACACCGCCGCGAAGACGTAGAGCCAGGCCGCCCCCGGCGGACGCAGGCGGGTGAACGCCAGCCCGCAGGCGGCCGCCGTCGCCACCAGGCCGAATGCTGCCCGCCACAGCGGCTGCCCGTCGACCGCGAGCAGCAGCCCGTTGCGGATGTAGAACCAGGGCCACACCGTGTTGTAGGGGTTGTCGACGTGGAAGCCCCACCAGAACACCGCGAACACCGCCGGCGGCACGAGCGCCAACCAGGGCCGGCGCTTCGTCGCGCCGAGGAAATCGCGCCAGCCCGCGACCACCTGCAGGGGCAGCAGCACGCCGGCGAGGAACAGTGCGAAAAAGATGTTGCCGAGGTGCAGGCTGAGATCCGGATGCAGCGCGGCCTGTCCGCTGGAGAGCGAGATCGAGCCATTCCAGGCCCAGAACCCGACGAAGCCCGCCACCGGCAGGAGATAGGGCGCGCCGGTGGCGAGGATGATTCGCCAGCCACCGATGCCCCGTTCGCGCCACAGCGGCCACACCGCCAGCGCCGCAAGGCAGCCGACCCAGACCACCTCGTGCTGGCGCACGCCGACCAGCAGCAGCAAGGCCAGCGCGGAGAGCACATGGTGCTGGCGCAAGGTCGCCCATGTCGCCCACAGCAGCAGGACGAGCGCGAACACGTCGGTGTAGACGATGAAGAACAGCGGCACCAGCACCGGCAGCACCAGCCACTGCGCGGTCGCCAGGGTTTCGCTGCCGGGCCACAGGTGCCGTCGCAGCGCATGGAAGCCCGCCGTGGCCAGCAGGCCGAAGCCGGCATTGGCCAGCCGCGCCGCATCCAGCGAAGCGGCACCGCACAGGCGCAGGATCGCCGCCGTAACGGCGTGGAAACCGGGGATGGTGGTGAGGTCCGGCAGTGCGCGATAGTCGCCGCGCAGGAGCAGGACGATCTGCGGGTAATGGTTCACCTCGTCGGTGAACATGCCGCTGCGGTGGCGCATGATGGCGATCGCCGCGACATAGAGCACGCCGAGGCCGATGCCGAGCACCCATTCGGGCCGCGCCCATCGCGCACAAGAAAAACCCCGGGCGGGCCGGGGTTCGTTCTCGGAGCATGGCGCGGAAACGGTCAATCCTCGACCGGTTCGGCGTCACGACGCGGCCGGTCGACCAGTTCGACGTAGGCCATCGGCGCGTTGTCGCCGGCACGGTTGCCGCACTTCAGGAGGCGCAGGTAACCGCCCGGACGCTCGCGATAGCGCGGCCCGAGTTCGACGAACAGCTTGCCGACCGCTTCCTTGTCGCGCAGGCGCGCGAAGGCGAGGCGGCGGTTGGCGACACCGTCGGTCTTGGCCAGCGTGATGAGCGGTTCGGCGACGCGACGCAGCTCCTTGGCCTTGGGCAGCGTGGTGCGGATGAGCTCGTGCTTGAACAGCGACGCGGCCATGTTCTTGAACATCGCTTCGCGATGGCTGCTGGTACGGCTGAACTTGCGACCAGACTTCTGGTGGCGCATGGTGGAATCCTCTTGTCTCGATTGTTATGAAGTACCGGCGCTTGTGTCCGGTACCCCGCGGTTACCCGCTGGTTATCAGCCTTGTTGGAACGGGCTGTTCTTTGAAAGTGCGGCCATGGATGGCCGCTCCTGGATCTCAACGAAGACCGTAACGCGTCCTCGCGCAGCCAACTGGCCGCAGCAGCGATCAAGGACGATCGCAAAAACAAACCATGGGACGCCACGCACACGGTGACGTCAAGCCGGAAATCAGCCCAACTGCATCCCGTGCACCAGCCCCGGCGGGGGCCAGCTGTCCAGCTTCATGCCGAGCTGCAGGCCGCGCTGGTACAGCACGTCCTTGATCTCGGTCAGCGACTTCTTGCCGAGGTTGGGGGTCTTGAGAAGCTCCACCTCGGTCTTCTGCACCAGGTCGCCGATGTAGTAGATGCTCTCCGCCTTGAGGCAGTTGGCCGAACGCACGGTGAGCTCGAGATCGTCGATCGGACGCAGTAGCACCGGGTCCACGCCGCTCTTGTCGGCCGCGGCATCCACGCTTTCACGGCGGGTGAAATCGCCGAACACGCTGATCTGGTCCTGCAGGATCTCGGCGGCGCTGCGCACCGCCTCCTCGGCATCGATGGCGCCGTTGGTCTCGACGTCCAGCACCAGCTTGTCGAGGTCGGTGCGCTGCTCGAGGCGGGCGCTGTCGACGTTGTAGGCGACGCGGCGCACCGGGCAGAACGAGGCGTCGAGCTGCAGGCGGCCGATCGGGCGCGCTTCCTCATCGGGCAGGCGGCGCGCGGTGGCCGGCTGGTAGCCGATGCCGCGGGCGACCTTGAGGCGCATGTTGAGCTCGATGTCCTTGGTCAGGTGGCAAAGCACCTGCTCCGGGTTCACGATCTCCACCGTATGGTCGACCTTGATGTCGCCCGCCTTGACCACGCCCTTGCCCTTGCGGGACAGCGTGAGCGTGGTTTCATCCACGCCGTGCAGGCGGATGGCGACGTCCTTGAGGTTGAGCAGGACCTCGACGACGTCTTCCTGCAGGCCTTCCAGCGTGGTGTATTCGTGCAGCACGCCGTCGATCTCGACTTCCACGATCGCGGCGCCGGGAATCGACGACAGCAGCACGCGACGCAGCGCATTGCCGAGCGTGTGGCCGAAGCCGCGCTCCAGCGGTTCGACGACGACGCGCGCGCGAACGGGGCTGATGCGCTCTACCTGAATGCCGCGGGGGCGCAGTACGTTGATTGACGATCCCGTCATAAGTGTTGACTCCAGGAACCCTGCCGGATCCCTTAAATGGTGTGTGTATCGCGGAAAACCAGTGCCGGCCGAGGCCGCTTACTTCGAATACAGCTCGATGATCAGGCTTTCGTTGATGTCCGACGGCAGGTCGGCCCGCTCCGGCAGTGCCTTCAGGAGGCCGCTGGCCTTCTTCGCATCCACTTCCATCCAGGCCGGGACCAGGTCCATCTCCTGCGAGACGGTCAGGGCCTCCTGCACGCGGAGCTGGCTCCTGGCGCGCTCGGACAGGGCGATCTCGTCACCCGCACGAACCTGGTAGGACGGCAGGTTGACCTTCTTGCCGTTGACCCGGACACCCTCGTGCGAGACGAGCTGGCGGGCCTGGGCGCGGGTGACCGCGAAACCCATGCGGTAGACGACATTGTCCAGGCGCGCCTCCAGCATGCGCAGGAGGTTCTCGCCGGCGTTGCCCTTCTGCGCCGTCGCCTTCTGGTAGTACGAGTGGAACTGGCGCTCCAGCAGGCCGTACATGCGCTTGACCTTCTGCTTCTCGCGCAGCTGCACGCCATAGTCGGACAGGCGCCCGCGGCGCGCGCCGCCCGCGCCATGCTGGCCGGGCTTCTGTTCCAGCTTGCACTTGGAATCGATCGCGCGCGCCGGGCTCTTCAGGCTGAGGTCGGCACCTTCGCGGCGCGCCAGCTTGCAGGTAGGTCCAATGTAACGAGCCATCAGGAGTTCTCTATGTATTTTGAAAGTCCGGCCATGGATGGCCGGTTTTTGATCTTCGCGATCAGGGACGATCGCACTGGTCCCGCCAAGTCCGGCCATGGATGGCCGGTTTTTGATCTTCGCGATCAGGGACGATCGCACTGGTCCCGCAAAGTCCGGCCATGGATGGCCGGTTTTTGATCTTCGCGATCAGGGATGATCGCACTGGTCCTGCCAAGTCCGGCCATGGATGGCCGGTTTTTGATCTTCGCGATCAGGGATGATCGCACTGGTCCCGCCAAGTCCGTCCATGAATGGCCGGTTCTCGATTCTCGCGATCACGGATGATCGCACTGGTCCCGCGAGATCCGGGCCTTGGCTGGCCGGGTACCTTGACTGGCGGATCCGGGCGGATCGCCGGGATCAGACCCTGCGCTTCTTGGGCGGACGGCAGCCGTTGTGCGGGATCGGCGTCACGTCGATGATGTTGGTGACCTTGTAGCCCGCGTTGTTGAGCGCGCGCACGGCCGACTCGCGGCCCGGGCCCGGCCCCTTGATGCGCACTTCCACCGTCTTGATGCCGTAATCGGCAGCCGCGCGCGCGGCCTTGTCGGCGGCGACCTGGGCGGCGAACGGGGTGGACTTGCGCGAACCGCGGAAACCGGCGCCGCCGGCAGTCGCCCAGGAAAGCGCGTTGCCCTGGCGGTCGGTGATGGTGACCACGGTGTTGTTGAAGGAAGCCTGCACGTGGGCGACCGCATCGGTCACCACGCGCCGGATCTTCTTCTTGCTCTTGCCTGCAGCCGGCTTGTTCATGGATTCTCGGATCGTCTGTGATTACTTGCGGATGGCGCGGCGCGGGCCCTTGCGGGTGCGCGCATTGGTACGGGTGCGCTGGCCGCGCAGCGGCAGGCCGCGGCGATGGCGCAGGCCACGGTAGGTGCCGAGGTCGATCAGGCGCTTGATGGACATGCCGATCTCGCGGCGCAGGTCACCCTCGACGATGAAGCGGCCGATTTCCTGGCGCAGCTTTTCGACGTCGGCTTCGGCGAGATCGCGGATCTTGGTGGCCGGATCGACACCTGCACTCGCACACACCAGCTTGGCGCGCGAGCGACCGATGCCGTAGATGCCCTGCAGGCCGATCACGACATGCTTCTGGACCGGAAGGTTTACACCCGCAATGCGAGCCATGCTTGTTGATCTCCGAAAAAGCAATGTTGGAAGCGCAGGAAACTGCGCATTGTATCGTCAAACGACCCGCCGCGAAACCCCGTCGCGGCGAGCCGGTGCGCAGCCTCAGCGGCCGCGCAGGTTGGCCTTCTTGAGCAGGCTCTCGTACTGGTGCGAGACCAGATGCGCCTGCACCTGGGCGGCGAAGTCCATCACCACCACCACGACGATGAGCAGCGAGGTGCCACCGAAGTAGAACGGCACGTGCCAGGCGTTGCGCAGGAGGTCCGGCACCAGGCAGACCGCGACCAGGTACAGCGCGCCGGCGCCGGTCAGGCGGGTCAGCACGCCGTCGATGTAGTCGGCCGTCGCCCGCCCGGGGCGGAGGCCCGGAATCAGCGCGCCGGAACGCTTCAGGTTGTCCGCCGTTTCCTGGGAGTTGAAGGTCAGCGCGGTGTAGAAGAACGCGAAGATGATGATCAGCAGCGCGTTCAGCACCAGGTAGAGCGGCTCCCCGGGCGCCAGCGACGCCGTCATCATCTGCAGCCAGCGCACGTCGTTGGAACTGGTGAGCCAGGTGGCCGCGGTGGCCGGGAACATCAGCAGCGAGGTCGAGAAGATCGGCGGGATCACGCCCGACATGTTGATCTTGAGCGGCAGGTGCGAGCTCTGGTTCATGTACGCCTTGCCGGCGCCACCCTGCCGACGCGCGTAGTTCACGGTGATGCGTCGCTGGCCGGACTCCACGAACACCACGAACGCGGTCACCAGCAGCACCAGGGCGAAGATGATGAGCACGCGCAGGATCGGCATCTCGCCGCTTTGCGCCATGCCGAGCGTGTGCACCACGGCAGCCGGCAGGCCGGCAACGATGCCAGCGAAGATCAGCAGCGAGATGCCGTTGCCGACGCCGCGCTCGGTCATCTGCTCGCCGAGCCACATCAGGAACATGGTGCCGGTGGTGAGGCCGATGATCGTGGTGAGCACGAAGCTCGGCCCCGGCGCATACACCACACCCTGCTGCAACTGCAGCATCGAAGCCACGCCGAAGGACTGGAACACCGACAGCCCCAGCGTGCCCATGCGCGTGTACGTGGTGAGCTTCTGGCGCCCGGATTCGCCTTCCTTGCGCAGCGCCTGCCAGCTCGGGATCACCGCGGCGAACATCTGCACCACGATGGATGCGGAGATGTACGGGATGACGCCAAGGGCGAACACCGACATGCGCTCGAGCGCGCCGCCCGAGAACATGTTGAACATGTCGAGCAGCCCGCCCGAGCTCCTGATCAGGTCCGCCATCCGCGCCGGATCGACGCCCGGCAGCGGAATGAACGAACCGAGTCGGAACACGACCAGCGCGCCGACCACGAACAGCAGGCGCTGCTTGAGCTCGGTGAGCTTGCCGAGCGACGCCAGCGGGTTGGACTGTGATGCGGCCACGGGTTACTCCACGCTGCCGCCGGCAGCCTCGATGGCGGCCCTGGCACCGGCCGTCACGGCGATGCCGACCAGCTTCACTGCGCGCTTGATCTCGCCCTTCTTGACGATCTTGGCACGCCGGGCGCGCTTCTCGACCAGGCCGGCGGCCTTGAGCGCCGCGAAATCGACCTGGTCCAGATCCAGTCCGTCCAGACGGTACAGCAGCACTTCGCTGACGTCAGCGGCCATGCGCGAGCGGAATCCGATCTTTGGCAGGCGGCGCTGCAGCGGCATCTGGCCACCTTCGAAACCGGCCTTGACCTTGCCCTTGCCCGAGCGGGCGTACTGGCCCTTGTGGCCGCGACCGGCGGTCTTGCCGAGTCCCGAACCGATGCCGCGGCCGACGCGGGTGCGCTCCTTGCGGGCGCCGTCAGCAGGCTTTAGGGAATTGAGACGCATCTTTCTTGCTCCGGTGAGGTGGCGGCTTATGCGCCTTCTTCGACTCGCACGAGGTAGTTGACCTGGTTGATCAGGCCACGTACCGACGGCGAATCCTTCAGTTCGCGCACGTCATTGAGCTTGCGCAGGCCGAGCGCTCGCACGCTCAGGCGGTGCGTCCGCTTGCAGCTGATCAGGCTCTTGACCAGGCGCACGCGGATGGTCTTGTCTGCATTACTCATTGCCAAGTACCTCGTCGACCGTCTTGCCGCGCTTGGACGCGATGCTCTCGGGAGAGACCATGGACTGCAGGCCATTGATGGTCGCGCGCACGAGGTTGATCGGATTGCGCGATCCGACCGCCTTGGCCAGCACGTTCTTCACGCCGACCACTTCGAGGACCGCACGCATTGCGCCGCCGGCGATCACGCCGGTACCTTCCGAAGCGGGCTGCATGTAGACACGCGCCGCGCCGTGGTTGGCCTTGACGGCGTGGAACAGCGTGCCGTTGTTGAGATCGATGCGGACCATGCCCTTGCGCGCACGTTCCATGGCCTTGGAGATGGCGACCGGCACCTCGCGTGCCTTGCCGTAACCGAAGCCGACCCGGCCTTCGCCGTCGCCCACAACGGTGAGGGCGGTGAAGCTCATCTGGCGGCCACCCTTGACGGTCTTCGCCACGCGGTTTACCGCGATCAGCTTCTCCTGGAAGCCATCCGCGCTCTCGCGCTCATTTGGATTTGCCATGTTTCACCTGTCTGCCGCTCACGGAGGATGCGGACTTCTGCTTGCGGCGTAGCCGCTTGGAGTTGTGTGTACCGCGGTGATTCGGGATTCGGGTTTGGGGATTGGAAGGAGCGGGCTCTGTCGAATCCCCAATCCCCAATCACCAATCCCGGCCCTTAAAACTTCAATCCCGCCTCGCGCGCCGCGTCGGCGAGCGCCTGGATGCGGCCGTGATAGCGGTAGCCCGAGCGGTCGAAGGCGACGCTGTCGATGCCGGCCTTGAGCGCCAGCTCGGCCACCGCCTTGCCCACTGCCGCCGCGGCGGCCTTGTTCTTGGTGCCCTTGAGGCCCTCGGCCAGCGGCTTCTGCACGGTCGATGCCGCCGCCACGACGGAATGGCCGTCCGCGCTGAACACCTGCGCATAGATGTGCTGCGAGCTGCGATGCACCGACAGGCGCGGCACGCCCAGGGTGCGGATATGGCTGCGCGTGGACCTGGCCCGGCGCAGACGTGCAATGTTCTTCTTCACTTCGGTTCTCCGGGAAGCTGAAAGCTGGAATGTGCTGCTTCTGTTGGAAGTGCGGCCATGGATGGCCGCTTCCACACGCAGGGACAGCGTACCTTAGGCCTTCTTGGCTTCCTTCAACGTGATCTGCTCGCCCGCGTAGCGCACGCCCTTGCCCTTGTAGGGCTCCGGCGGACGGAACTTGCGGATGGTGGCCGCGACTTCACCGACGACCTGCTTGTCGGCGCCCTTGATGAGGATCTCGGTCTGCGCAGGCACCTCGATGGTGATGCCTTCGGGCGCCTGGAAGACGACCGGGTGCGAGAAGCCGAGGGTGAGGTTGAGATCCTTGCCCTGCAGCGCGGCACGATAGCCGACGCCGACCAGTTCGAGCTTGCGGGTGTAGCCCTCGCTGACGCCGGTGACCATGTTGCTGATCAGCGAACGCGCGGTGCCGGCCATCTTCACGTCGGCCGGGGTGTTGGCGCCGAGGCGGACCTCGTCGCCCTCGATGGTGACCGAGACGCCCGCCGGCGGCGACAGCGTGAGGGTTCCCTTCGGGCCCTTGACGGTGATGGCGTCATCGGCCGTGCGGCACTCGACGCCCTTGGGCAGGGTGATGGGCTTGTTTGCGATGCGTGACATTGCTTCGTCTCCGGCAGATCAGGCAACCAGGCCGATGACCTCGCCACCGAGGCCCTTCTTGCGGGCCTGGGCGTCGGTCATGATCCCGGACGACGTGGAAACGATCGAAATGCCGAGGCCGTTGAGGACCCTGGGCAGTTCGTCCTTGCCGCGGTAGACGCGCAGGCCCGAGCGGCTGACGCGCTCGATGCGCGCGATGACCGGCTTGCCCAGGTGGTACTTCAGGGCGATCTCGAGCCGCGGCTTGCCGTCGGCTTCGGTGCTCTGGACGTCGGCGATGTAGCCCTCGTCCCTGAGCAGGTTGGCGATTGCCTGTTTCACGCGCGAGGCGGGCATCGCCACCGAGCGCTTGCCGACGGCCTGCGCATTGCGGATGCGCGTGAACATGTCGGCGATGGGATCAGTCATGCTCATGTTTCAAAATTCCTGACTAGCATCGATATCCGGGAAATCCGGGTCTTGTTCGTGATTGTGATTCGTGATTGGCAAAAGCGGGAAAACCTGCAGCGGCACCGGCTCTTCCGAATCACCAATCACCAATCACGGCTTTGTTACCAGCTCGCCTTGCGCAGGCCGGGCACGTCGCCGCGCATGGTGGCTTCGCGCAGCTTGTTGCGGCCGAGACCGAACTTCTGGTAGACGCCGCGCGGACGACCGGTCATCGCGCAGCGGTTGCGCTGGCGCGCTGGGCTCGAGTCGCGCGGCAGCTTCTGCAGCTTGACCATTGCGGCCATCTTGTCGTCGTAGGACGCGTCCGCGCTGGAGACGATCTTCTTCAGTTCGGCGCGCGTGGCCGCATACCGCTTGACCAGCTTGGTCCGCTTCACTTCGCGGTTGACCATCGAGGTCTTTGCCATGTCTTGAATCCTGTTGCTTGTCTGGAAGTGCGGCCATCGCTGGCCAGGCGCTCGAGGGAGTCGATCAGTTCCTGAACGGGAAGCGGAATGCTTCCAGCAGGGCCCGGGCTTCCTCGTCGGTGCGCGCCGTGGTGGTGATGGAAATGTCCATGCCGCGCAGCGCGTCGATCTGGTCGAAATCGATCTCCGGGAAGATGATCTGTTCCTTCACGCCCATGTTGAAGTTGCCGCGGCCGTCGAACGAGCGGCCGGAGACGCCGCGGAAGTCGCGCACCCGCGGCAGCGAGATGTTGATCAGGCGGTCGAGGAACTCGTACATGCGCGCACGGCGCAGCGTGACCTTGCAGCCGATCGGCCAGTTCTCGCGGATCTTGAAGGTGGCGTGCGCGCGCCGCGACAGGGTGACGATCGGCTTCTGGCCGGACACCGTTGCCATGTCGGCCACCGCGTTCTCGAGGATCTTCTTGTTGCCCACCGCCTCGCCCACGCCCATGTTGAGCGTGATCTTGGACAGGCGCGGCACCTGCATCGGGTTGGTGTACTTGAAGCGCTCGGTCAGCTTCGGCGCGACCTGCTCTTTGTAGATCTGTTCAAGGCGTGTCATCGCATCGACCTCAGGCATCGACCACTTCGCCGGAAGAGCGGAACACGCGGACCTTGCGCCCGTCGCCGAGCGTCTTGAAGCCCACGCGCCCACCCCTGCCGGTGGCGGAGTTGAACAACATGACGTTGGAAATATGGAGGGGCGCCTCGCGCTCGATGATGCCGCCAGGCTGCTGCGCCTGCGGATTCGGCTTGGTGTGGCGCTTGACCAGGTTGATGTTCTGCACGTACACGGAATCACCCGCGACGCGCACCACATCGCCCCTCTGGCCCTTGTTCTTGCCGGCGGTCACGATGACGTGGTCGCCCTTCTTGATCCGGTTCATGGGGATTTCTCTGCTTCCATCTGTAGGAGCCTGCGTGCAGGCAACTGGGCTTGCGTGCAGGCGACTGGGTCTGCGGGCAAAGGAACGGTCGCGAGCACGCTCGCTCCTACGTCAATGCCGGCTCACAGCACCTCAGGCGCCAGCGATACGATCTTCATAAAGCGCTCGCCGCGCAGCTCGCGCGTGACCGGCCCGAAGATGCGGGTGCCGATCGGCTCCTGCTTGTTGTTGAGCAGCACCGCGGCGTTGCCGTCGAAGCGGATCAGCGAACCGTCCGCGCGACGCACGCCCTTGCGGGTGCGCACCACGACCGCGTCGTAGACCTCGCCCTTCTTGACCTTGCCGCGCGGGATCGCCTCGCGCACCGAGACCTTGATCACGTCGCCGATGTGCGCGTAGCGGCGCTTGGAACCGCCCAGCACCTTGATGCACATCAGTTCGCGGGCACCGCTGTTGTCCGCTGCGGTCAGCGTGCTTTGCATCTGGATCATGTTGCTACTCCTTCCGCTCCTTCACGCTTCAGGCTTCGGCGCGCGTGACGACCTTCACGACGCGCCAGTTCTTGGTCTTGGACAGGGGCCGGCATTCCACGATGTGGACGATGTCGCCTTCCTTGCACTCGCCGCCCTCGTCGTGCGCATGCACCTTGGTGGAGCGACGCACGATCTTGCCGTACAGCGGATGCTGCACCTGGCGCTCGAGCAGGACGGTCACGGTCTTGGCCATCTTGTTGCTGACCACGCGCCCTTCGACGGTGCGCTGGATCTTCGCTGTTTCGTTCATTGCTGCGATTCCTGCTTCCCGGTGCCAAGCAGGTGCTTGACCTGCGCGATCTCGCGACGGACGCGCCGGAACTGGTGGGTCTGCGACATCTGGCCGGAGCCCTTCTGCATGCGCAGGTTGAACTGTTCGCGGCGCAGCTCGACCAGATGCTCCTGGAGCTGCCCGGCATTCTTCTTGCGGAGTTCGTTGAGATCCATCACAGCACCGTCCGGGCAACGAATTGGGTCTGCACCGAGAGCTTGGCGGCGGCCAGGCGGAACGCCTCGCGCGCCTCGGACTCGGCGATGCCTTCGATTTCGTAGAGCATGCGGCCGGGCTGGATCGGGGCGACCCAGAACTCGACGCTGCCCTTGCCGTTGCCCATGCGGACCTCGATCGGCTTCTTGGAAATCGGCTTGTCGGGGAACACGCGGATCCACAGCTTGCCGCCGCGCTTGACGTAGCGCGTGATGGTGCGGCGGGCCGATTCGATCTGGCGTGCGGTCAGGTGGCCGTGGGTGGTGGCGCGCAGGCCGAACTCGCCGAAGCTGACCTTGTTGCCGACGTGCGAGAGCCCGCGGTTGCGTGCCTTCTGGACCTTGCGGTATTTGGTGCGCTTGGGTTGCAGCATGATTTACGCTCCTGCCTTGGGCGCGCGGCGCTGCGGACGCTCTTCCGCGGCCTCGGCCTTGGCTTCCTGCTGGGCGGCGTGCAGGTCGAAGATCTCGCCCCTGTAGACCCACACCTTGACCCCGATGATGCCGTAGGTGGTGTGCGCTTCGGCAAAGCCGTAGTCGATGTCCGCGCGCAGCGTGTGCAGCGGCACGCGACCCTCGCGATACCATTCCGAGCGCGCGATTTCGGCGCCGTTGAGGCGGCCGCCCACGTTCACCTTGATGCCGAGCGCGCCCAGGCGCATCGCGTTCTGCACCGAGCGCTTCATGGCGCGGCGGAACATGATGCGGCGCTCGAGCTGCTGGGCGATGGATTCGGCGACCAGCTGCGCGTCGAGTTCGGGCTTGCGCACCTCGACCACGTTGATGTGCGAGGGCACGCCCATCACGCGGGTGACCTCCTTGCGCAGCTTCTCGATGTCCTCGCCCTTCTTGCCGATCACCACGCCCGGGCGGGCGGTGTGGATGGTGACGCGGGCGGTCTTGGCGGGACGCTCGATCTGGATCCTCGAAACGCCGGCCTGGGCGAGCTTCTTCTTGAGCAGCTCGCGCACCTTGAGGTCGGCGCCAAGGTACTCGGCGTATTCGCGCTTGCCCGCGAACCACTTCGAGTTCCAGTCCTTGCTGATGCCAAGGCGGATGCCAGTGGGATGAACTTTGTGACCCATCGTAAGCCGTCCTGTACCTTTATTCGCCGACAACCACGGTGATGTGGCTGGTGCGCTTGGAAATGCGGGAACCGCGGCCCTTGGCGCGTGCATGCATGCGCTTGAGGATCGCACCCTCGTCGACGAAGATGCGCGCGACCTTGAGCTCGTCGACGTCGGCGCCCAGGTTGTTCTCGGCGTTGGCGACCGCCGACAGCAGCACCTTGCGGATCAGGTGCGCCGCCTTCTTGTCGCTGAACGCGAGCAGGTTCGAGGCACGCTCGACCGCGAGTCCGCGCACCTGGTCGGCGACCAGGCGGGCCTTTTGCGGGGAAATGCGCGCGCTGCGCAGAATCGCTTTGGCTTCCATCGTGCTCACCCGTTACCTCTTGGCGTCTTTCGACTTCTTGTCACCCGAGTGCCCCTTGAAGGTCCGCGTGATCGCGAACTCGCCGAGCTTGTGGCCAACCATGTTCTCGTTCACCAGCACGGGCACGTGCTGGCGCCCGTTGTGGATGGCGAGGGTCAGGCCGACCATCTCCGGGATGACCATGGAACGGCGCGACCAGGTCTTGATCGGGCGCTTGTTGTTGCCGGCGCTCGCCGTCTCCACCTTCTTCTGGAGGTGGTGATCGACGAACGGGCCTTTCTTCAGAGAGCGAGCCATCTATCAACCCCTGCGATCGCGGACGATGAACTTCGTCGTGCGCTTGTTCTTGCGCGTCTTGTAACCCTTGGTCGGCATGCCCCACGGGGACACCGGATGCGGGTTGCCCTGGCCGGCCTTGGCCTCGCCACCACCGTGCGGGTGGTCGACCGGGTTCATGGCGGCGCCACGAACGGTCGGGCGCACGCCGCGCCAGCGGCTGGCGCCGGCCTTGCCGAGCTTGCGCAGGCTGTGTTCGGAGTTGCCGACCTCGCCCACCGTGGCGCGGCACTCGACCGGCACCTTGCGCATCTCGCCGGAACGCAGGCGCAGCGTGGCATAGCCCTGCTCGCGCGCGACCAGCTGAGCCGAGGCGCCGGCGGAGCGGGCCAGCTGCGCGCCCTTGCCGGGCTTCATCTCGATGCAGTGCACCGTCGAGCCGATCGGGATGTTGCGCAGCGGCAGCGCGTTGCCGACCTTGATCGGCGCATCATGCCCGCTCATCAGCTGGTCGCCCACCTGCGCACCCTTGGGCGCGATGATGTAGCGGCGCTCGCCGTCGACGAAGCACAGCAGCGCGATGTGCGCGGTGCGGTTCGGATCGTACTCGATGCGCTCGATGCGGCAGGCAATGCCTTCCTTGTCGCGCTTGAAGTCGATCACTCGGTAGTGCTGCTTGGCGCCACCACCCTTGTGCCGCGTGGTGATGCGGCCATAGTGGTTGCGGCCACCGGTACGCGACTGCGGCTCGGTCAGCGGTGCATGCGGCGCGCCCTTGTGCAGGCCCGGCGTGACTACACGCACGACGCCGCGGCGGCCGGCCGAAGTGGGTTTTACTTTGATCAGTGCCATGTGTCGTCCACCCTCAGGGCTTGGCGGTCACGTCGATGGTCTGGCCATCGACGAGGCGCACGTAAGCCTTGCGCCTGTTGCTGCGCGTGCCGGTGCGGTTGCGGAAGGCGCGGGCCTTTCCCTTCTGATTGATCAGGTTCACCGACTGCACGTCGACGCTGAACAGCCCTTCGACCGCTGCCTTCACGTCGGCCTTGGTCGCGCCCGGCGCGACCACGAACACGTACTGGTTGCCTTCCTGCAGGCGCGCACTCTTCTCGGAGATGTGCGGTGCGCGCAGGACGGAGAGAAGACGCTCGTTCATGCCAGCCACTCCTCGATGCGCTTGACCGAATCGATGCTGATGACCACCTTGTCCGCGCCGACCAGGCTCACCGGATCCAGCGCGGCGACGTCCACGACGTGGAGGTAGGGGATGTTGCGCGCGGCCAGGAACAGCGATTCCGGCGCATTCTCGACCACCAGCACCACGCGTCCGGCTGCTTCCAGCTCGGCGAGCCTGCCGACCAGGAGCCTGGTCTTGGGCTCGTCGATGGACAGCGACTCGACCACGGACAGGCGACCCTGGCGGTTGAGCTGCGACAGGATCGAGGCCATCGCGCCGCGGTACATCTTGCGGTTGATCTTCTGCGCGAAGCTGCGCGGCTTGGCCGCGAAGGTCACGCCACCGCCGGTGAAGATCGGCGCGGTGAGCGCGCCGTGGCGGGCACCGCCACCCTTCTGGCGCTTGGACTTCTTGGTGGTACCGGACACTTCCGAGCGCGTCTTCTGCGCCTTGGTGCCGGCACGCCCGGCGTTGCGATAGGCGACGACGACCTGGTGCACGAGATCCTCGCGCCACTCGGTGCCGAACACCGCCTCGGAAACGGCGACGGGATTCGCGCCAACGACATTGAGTTCCATGGCGTCCTCCTTACCTCGACTTCACGGCGGGACGGATGACGACGTTGCCGCCCGGCGCCCCCGGGACCGCGCCCCTGATCGCCACCAGGTGGCGCTCGGCGTCGATCTTGACCACTTCCAGGTTCATCGAGGTGCGGCTGACGTTGCCCATGTGGCCGGCCATCTTCTTGCCCGGGAACACGCGGCCCGGCGTCTGGCGCTGGCCGATGGAGCCCGGCACGCGATGCGACAGCGAGTTGCCGTGCGTGGCGTCACCCATGGAGAAGTGCCAGCGCTTGATGACGCCCTGGAAGCCCTTGCCCTTGCTGACGCCCGAGACATCGACCTTCTGGCCGACGCTGAACACTTCGTCCGCCTTGAGCTCGGCGCCCGGCGCATACCTGTCGAGCTCGCCCGCGTCGACGCGGAACTCCCACAGGCCGCGACCGCCCTCGACCTTGGCCTTGGCATAGTGCCCGGCCAGCGGCTTGTTGATCAGCGCGGCGCGCTTGCTGCCCGCGGTGACCTGGACGGCGCTGTAGCCGTCGTTCTCGACCGTCTTCACCTGCGTCACGCGGTTCGGTGTCGCCTCGATCAGCGTCACCGGCACCGAGCGGCCGTCTTCGGTGAAGACGCGGCTCATGCCGCATTTACGACCTACCAACCCGATACTCATCGTCGTATCTCTCTAGTTCGGGAATGGGGAATGGGGAATGGGGAATGGTAGGAGCGCGACACGCTCCTGCTTCAACTATTCCCTATTCCCAACTCCCGATTCCCTGCCTCAATCAGTGCAACTTGATCTGGACGTCGACGCCGGCCGCCAGGTCGAGCTTCATCAGCGCGTCCACGGTCTTGTCGTTGGGGTCGACGATGTCCAGCACGCGCTTGTGGATGCGCGTCTCGTACTGGTCGCGCGCATCCTTGTCCACGTGCGGCGACACCAGGATGGTGTAGCGCTCGATCTTGGTCGGCAGCGGAATGGGGCCGAGCACCTGTGCGCCGGTCCGCTTCGCCGTTTCGACGATCTCGCTCGCGGAACGATCGATCAAGCGATGATCGAACGCCTTGAGCCGGATACGAATCTTCTGTTCCGCCATTGCCGTGTCCTGATCTGAAAGAACTTGCCTGCTGGAAGGCGCGGCCACTCGCCCCGCCCGCCGCATGCCATGGGCTGCGGCCCGTGTCCTGGATGATGACGCCATGAAAACGCGGGCGGACCGAAATCGGCCCGCCCAGGTCTGAACCTTCATATCGCCGACGTCGCAGGCATTCGCCGCGTCGCCACGATCCGCATCCCTTCCCGCGAACTCGAAGCACCTCCTGTGCCTCATTTCGCTGTCGTATTCAGCCCTGCCCTAAGCAGGGAGCCGCGCACTATACCCACTTTTCTTTGAAAAGAAAAGTGGGTTGTGTACTTCTGCGGTCCTCCCTGACCGCAAAGAACAAACCGGCATCCATGCCGGACTGTCAATCAACAGCACGGCTTCGGGAGCGGCCTGCGACCGGATCAAAGGCGCTGGACCTGTGGCCCTGATTCCCGCCCCACCCGCATTCCTGCCCGGAGCGGCCTGGGACGTCCGGATCACAGGCGCTTGCACCTGCAACCCGGTTCCCGCCCCCGGCCGCATCCCTGCCGGACTTTCAATCAACAGCGCGGCTTCGGGCGAGGTCGATAACGGCCGGGACCGCAGGCGGTTGCCCTTGCGATTCCCGACTCACCAATCCCGATTCCCGGCTCGTTACTCCACCACCTTCGCCACCACGCCGGCGCCGACGGTGCGGCCGCCTTCGCGGATCGCGAAACGCAGGCCGTCCTGCATCGCGATCGGGGCGATCAGCGTCACCACCATCTTGATGTTGTCGCCGGGCATGACCATTTCCACGCCTTCCGGCAGCT
>JAFKNA010000013.1 GCA_017305135.1 Lysobacterales bacterium
AGACGGAACGGGGGCGCGAATCTACTGCGCGGGCGCGAAGCCCAAGGAGCCTGTGGACGTCACCCCGTCCCCACCGATGATCAGTCGGCGATTCTCATCCTGTAAGGGACCAGAATCGAGACATAAGGAGCCTGCGTGCAGGCGACCCGCGCCTGGCTCAGTCCGCCTGCACCGCCGCTTCCGCCTCCGCCCGGGCCGCGGCCGCCGCCCCGAACAGGATCGTCGCGGTACGCGCCACCTGCCGGGTGTCGTAGTACGCGTAGGCACCGATGCCAAGGGTGCCGACCGCCGGCAGCCAGCGCGCGAGGCCCCGCGCCGCGACGCCCCGCGAGAGGCCGACCCCGATCCGGCGTGCCACCTGCTCCAGCACGCGCAGCGGGGCCTCCTGGATCAGCAGCCGGGCACCGACCTGCACGCCGAGGTCGCGCAGCGCCTGTGCCGTCGCATGGCGGAATAGGCAGTACAGCATCTGCGAGCGGGTGAGGTCGGCGGTAACGCCGTACGCGCCGGCGATGTCGGCCACCATGCGCCGCTGGATCTGCCAGATCGCGCTGAGCTCGGGCAGCACGGTGAACCAGCCGAGCGGCCCGGGCGGCAACGCGAGTGCTCCGGCTGCCAGCGCAGCGCGACTGGCCGCGGCGCGGGCGATCGCCTGGGCGCGACGTTCGGGCGTGGCGCTGGCCTGCTCCTCGGTCGGCGGAACCCGCCCCGCCACCTCCAGGATGGCGCGGGTCAGGCGGTCCTGGCTGCGGCGCGCGGGCACCATGCGGCGGGACGATACTTCGGTGGCCATGTTCGCTCCTCTGTTCCGGTCACCGGCGCACGCAGCCGCTCGGCAACACACCTGCCCGATGGTACGTTGCACGCATGAACCGACCTGAACGGGCAGCCGCCAGGCCCGAGTCGACGCCAGCGCACCTGTGCACCGTCGAGCGAATGTCCTGCCCGGCCTGCGGCGCCGCGGGCGTCGTGCTGCATCCGGACCTCCAGGACCGCCTGTTCGGCGTCGCCGGCCGCTGGCGCATGCGCCGATGTGAGATCGCACGCTGCGGCACCGCCTGGCTCGATCCGGCGCCGCACCCGGATGATCTCTGGAAGGCCTACCAGGCCTACTACACGCACGAGGATGACGGCGCGCCGCCGCGCGTGCCGGGAAGCCGGGGACAGCAGGCCTGGGCGGCGTGGAAGCTCGGCTATCCGATGCCGGGCGGCCTTGTCGCCCGCCTTGCCGGGGCGACCATGCTGCTGCAGCCCCGGCGCCGCGAGCGGGCGCTGTCGACGCGCCTGCAGCTGCCGTTCGTGCGCGGCGGGCGATTCCTCGATGTCGGCTGCGGCAGCGGGCGCCAGCTCCGCGCGATGCACGCGCTGGGCTGGCAGGTGCTGGGCCTCGAGCCCGATGCCATGGCCGTGGAGCGCGCGCGGCAGGATGGGCACGAGGTGCGCCAGGGCGACCTCCTCTCGGCCCGCTTCGAGGCGGACAGCTTCGACGCGGTCAGCATGCTGCACGTCATCGAGCACCTCGTCGAACCCGCGCGCCAGCTCCAGGAATGCCGACGCATCCTCCGCCCCGGAGGGCGGCTGGTGCTGGTGACGCCGAACGTCGATGCGCTCGGCCACCGCTGGTTCGGGCCGGACTGGCGGGGCATCGAGGCTCCGCGCCACCTGCAGCTTTATTCGCTCGCCTCGCTGCAGCACGTCGTGCATGCCGCCGGCCTCGCGGTCGAGCATGCCGCCACGCGCAGCGCCGGGGCGGCGCGCATGCTGCGCATCAGCGCGTCACTGGCACGCGCGCGGCGCCGCGGCGAGGCCCGCGCCAGCGGTCGCGGCAGCCGGCTCGGCGACCTGCGCTGGCGCCTGCTCGGCAGCGCCGAACGCGCGCTGGTCGCCGCCGGCCTGCCGCTCGGCGAGGAACTGGTGGTCGTGGCGCGCAGGCACGGGGGCTGAGGACGACATCGAGGCTGGTCGAGGTCGTCGAACGCCGCGCGCCCTACAATTGACCGGATGGACGTTACCCACATCCTCGACGGCCTCAATGCCGCGCAGCGGGAAGCCGTCACCGCGCCGCCCGGCCATTACCTGGTGCTCGCCGGCGCGGGTTCGGGCAAGACGCGCGTGCTGACCCACCGCATCGGCTGGCTGCTGGCCGCGGAGGGCGCCTCGCCCTGGTCGGTGCTCGCCGTCACCTTCACCAACAAGGCCGCCGGCGAGATGCGCGCGCGCGCGGAGGGGCTCATCGGCCAGGGCACGCGCGGCCTCACCATCGGCACCTTCCACGGCATCGCGCACCGCCTGCTGCGCCGCCATTGGCGCGAGGCCGGACTGCCGGAGACCTTCCAGATCCTCGATGCCGACGACCAGCTGCGGCTGGTCAAGCGCACCATCCAGGGGCTGGGCCTCGACGAGGCGCACTATCCGCCGCGGCAGGCCACCTGGTTCATCAACAGCGCCAAGGACGAGGGCAGGCGGCCCGATGCCGTCGAAGCGCGGCTGCCGGTGTCGATGAACGCGTCGGTGCCGCAGCGGCTGGTGGAGATCTACCGCGCCTACGAGGAGGCCTGCCAACGCGCCGGCCTGGTCGACTTCGCCGAACTCCTGCTGCGCGCGCACGAGCTGTGGCTGAAGGACGAGACGCTGCTCGCCCATTACCGCGAACGCTTCCGGCACCTGCTGGTCGACGAGTTCCAGGACACCAACACGCTGCAGTACGCGTGGATCCGGGTGCTGGCCGGCGCCAGCGGCCACGTCTTCGTGGTCGGCGACGACGACCAGGCGATCTACGGCTGGCGCGGCGCGCGGGTCGAGAACGTGCAGCAGTTCCTGCGCGACTTCCCCGCCGCCAGGACCATCCGCCTGGAGCAGAACTACCGCTCCACCGGCACCATCCTCGGCGCCGCCAACGCGGTGATCGCCCGCAACCCCGGCCGGCTCGGCAAGGAGCTGTGGACCGCCGGCGCGCGCGGCGAGCCGATCGAGATCTACGCCGCCTACAACGAGCAGGACGAGGCGCGCTACGTGGTCGAGCGCATCCGCGGCGAGCTCGCCGCCGGCGCGCGCGCCTCGGAACTCGCCGTGCTGTACCGCTCCAACGCGCAGTCGCGCACCTTCGAGGAGCAGCTGATCCAGCACGACGTGCCCTACCGCATCTACGGCGGCCTGCGCTATTTCGACCGCGCGGAGGTCAAGGATGCGCTGGCGTACCTGCGCCTGGCCGCCAACCGCCACGACGATGCCGCCTTCGAGCGCGCGGTGAACACGCCGCCGCGCGGCATCGGCGGGCGCACGCTGGACGCGCTGCGCCAGCGCGCGCGCCGTGATCGGGCCTCGATGTGGGAAGCGGTGCTCGGCGAACTCGCCGGCGGCGAGCTGGCCGGGCGCGCGCGCAACGCCCTGCGCGGCTTCGTCGAGCTGATCGAGGGCCTGTCACGCGACTGCCTGGCGCCCGCCGGCAGCGCCGGCGACGAGCCGCTGCCGCTGGCCGAACAGGTCGAGCAGGCGATCGCCTGTTCTGGACTGCGCGAATTCTACGAGAAGGACAGCCGCGGCAGCGCCGAATCACGGGTGGAGAACCTCGATGAACTGGCCAACGTGGCCAGCCGCTTCCAACGCACGCCCGAGGACGCGGACGCCGGCCTGTCGGAGCTCGCCGCCTTCCTCGCCCACGCCGCGCTGGAGGCCGGCGAGGGCCAGGGCGAGTCCTGGCAGGACTGTGTGCAGCTGATGACCCTGCACTCGGCCAAGGGGCTGGAGTTCCGCTTCGTGTTCCTGGTCGGCATGGAGGATGGCCTCTTCCCCAGCCAGAAATCGACCGAGGAACCCGGCCGGCTGGAGGAGGAACGGCGCCTCGCCTACGTCGGCATCACCCGCGCCCGCGAGCAGCTGGTGCTCACCCATGCCGAGTCGCGGCGCCTGCACGGCGTGGAATCCTATGCCCGGCCATCGCGGTTCCTGGCAGAGATTCCGCCCGAACTGATGCACGAGCTGCGCCCCCGGGTGCAGGTCAGCCGGCCGGTGTTCGCGCGCCCGACGCTTGCCGCCGGCGCGGACGACGGCAGCGGCGGCCTGCCGTTCCGGCTCGGCCAACGCGTCGGCCATGCGAGCTTTGGCGAGGGCGTGATCCTCGGCTACGAGGGCGCCGGCGCGCATACCCTGGTCGAGGTCAACTTCGCCGATGCGGGCAGGAAGCGGCTGGTGCTGGCCTACGCGAAGCTGTCTGCGCTGTAGCGAGCGCGCCCCGTCCGGTGCTGGGACGGCGATGCCTCCCGCGTGAAAGCATCACGGCTGAAGCCGCTCCCACAGGCCAGTCACCTGGCCTTCCATCACAGCGGGCGCGCGCTCCCGGCACCGCGGCTGGAGTGATGCCCGGGGCTGGAGAGCATCGCGGCTGAAGCCGCTCCCACAGGCGGCCCTCCGCCCGCTCAGCCGCGCCGATTGCCCTGGCGGAACTCGTCGAGATGGGCGTGGATGCCCTCCAGCATCGGCGACACCGCCTCGTGTGCCTTGTCGGCGGCGTTCAGAGAGGTGAAGTTGACCTGCGTGCCGCGGCCGTTCCAGAGCACGGTGCGATCGGCCGTGCGATACACCTTGAGGCCGAGCTGCACGGTATAGAGCGTCGCGCTCTGCCCGTAGAACTGCATGTCCTGGGTGCCGACCGGGCGCGCCGTGACCAGCACGATGGCGTCGGCCCTGCCCGCCAGCCGCACCAGGCTGCCAAGGTCCGGCCGGTCGCTGCCGGTGTGGCCGGCATCGATGACGCGGAAGCCACGCTGCTGCAGTCGCTCGATCACCGCCTCGCTCGCCGGCGCGGCGATGACCTCGTCGCCGCCCGCCACCACGGCGACGGTCGGGACGTGGGGCTTGGCGACGGCGGGTTTCGGCGGATTGGCCCTGGCCAGCTGGGGCGCAGGCGCAGCGGTCGCGGCCGCAGGCTGGGGCCGGCCGTCGAGGTCGGCGGAGGCGGCGGGCGTCGCCGGCGCGTGCGCACCCGGCGACATGGCCTCGACCGCATCGGCAGGCGCCGTGCCGGCCAGCGACGTCGCCGGTTCGACCGGTGCGGGCGAGCCGGCGCCTGTTTCCTGTGCCGCTTCGGTCGACCCGCTGGAGGCGGCGGCGGCCAGATCGCCGGAACCCTCCCGCGCATCACTGGTCAGGCTCGCCACCGCGCCTTCGAGGCCGCCAGGCGCGGGCGCCACCGACGCATCGATGACGGCCCGATCGCTGGCGGGCGGCCGGCTGGCGACCACGTCGTGGACGTCGGCCGGCGTCTGTGCGGGACCGGTGGCCGTAGCCGCTGCCAGCGATGCAGGCGCCGCGCCAAGCCAGCCATCCAGTCCCGGCACCTGCGCACGGAACGCCCAGGCGGCGCCGCCGATGCCGAGGACGAGGATCGCGGCGACCGCCCAGGCAAGGCCGCCGTGGCGCCTGCCGCCGCCACTGCGCTCGAGCACGGAGCGATGCACCGGCGCCGCGCCCGGAACGGGCGGCATCGGCCCCGCGTGGGGCGTGATCCGCGTGTTCGCCATCCGGCCCGTGGCCGAGGCGGGGGGCGGCGGCGTCGCCGGCAGTTCCACGCGCCCGGATAGCGGCGTCTTCTGGCCGACCAGGGTGGCCGCGGCGGGCGACAGCCGGGTGGCCACGGTGATCGGGCCGCCCTTGGCGACGAGGGGATGCGCGCCGAGGTCGGCGACCAGCTCGTGGCAGCTCGGGTAACGCTCGGTGGGATCCTTGGCGATCATCCGCGCCAGGATGCGCGCGATGTCGGGATCGACGTCGGCATTGAGTTCGCGCACGTCCGGGATTTCCGCGCGCACCACTTCGAGCATCAGGCCGAGCGGCGACTCGTCGTTGAAGGGCATCTTGCCGGTCAGCATCTCGAACAGCACGATGCCGAGCGAGAAGATGTCCGAACGCTGGTCGACCGGCTTGCCCAGGCACACCTCCGGCGAGAGATAACCCGGCGTGCCGACGAACTCGCCGGTGGAGGTCAGCTTCTTCGAGAAATCCTGGTTGGAGAGCGCGATGCCGAAATCGGCGATCTTGACCGCGCCGCGCGCGGAGATCATCAGGTTGCCGGGCTTGATGTCGCGGTGCACGACGCCGCGATCGTGCGCGGTGGCCAGCCCCATCGCGGTCTGGTGGATGATCTTCGCGGCCTGCTCGACGGTGAGGCGGTGGTCGCGCTTGAGCATCGAGCCCAGCGACTCGCCCTCCACGAACTCCATGACGAAATAGGGCTGGCCCTCGTCCTCGCCGATGAAGTAGATCTGGATGATGTGCGGATCGTTGAGCGCGGCCATGCTGCGCGCCTCGCGCAGGAAGCGCTCGCGGATGCCCTCGTCGTGGGCCAGCGAATCGGCCAGCACCTTGATCGCCACGTAGCGGTGCAGCGTGCCCTCGAATCCCTTGTAGACGACGCCCATGCCGCCGCGGCCGAGCTCCGACACGATGTCGTAATGACCCAAGCGCGTTCTCATGACCTCTCCTCTTGATCCGTCCCCCGCGATGTGGCAGGCATCGTAGCATTGCCGTCGTGGCGCGGAACGGGCCCGCGTCGCAGGCCGCGCCGTGCCGGCGTCGCACCGAAACCGTGCGCCCGGTCACACGCCGGAACGCCGATGCCGCCGCCCGCCCCGACCGAACCAACGCCGCCATGCCGAGGATGATGCGATCGCCCCATGCACTCGCCCGCCGCGGCAGGCCCGCGCTGCTCGTCATCCTCGTCCTGCTGTGGGCCGCCGGCACCCTGCGCGCCGGCCTGCTGTGGTCGCACGATCCGCTCTACGCCTACGCCAACAGCTACGACCAGACGCGCTACACCAGCTGCTTCCATTTCCATCCGGACCGCCCCGCCGGCGTGGCGCCGCAGCAGAACAGCCCGCAGGCGCCGTTCGCGCAGTTCCGCTTCATCACCAGCGACGATCCGATGTGCTACTGGTCGAGCGAACTCGCCTTCACCGGCGCCACCGCGGCGGTGTGGAAGCTCTCCGCCGCGCTCGGCGCCGGGCCTTCACATTCGGTGCGCTGGACCGGCGCGCTGCGCTGGCTGGCCCTGCTCGCCCTGTCCATCGCCGTGTCGATGGCGTGGCTGCGCCGCGGCGACGCGCCGGCGGCGCTGGCCAATGCCGCGCTGCTGCCGGTCCTGTTCGCCGATCCCGCCAACACGCTCTACCTCAATACCTTCTACGCGGAATGGAGCGCCCTGCTCGCCGCCTATGCGCTGCTGGCGCTGACCCTGCTCTGGCGCGAGGACCCCGCCGGGCGCACGCGTTTCCTGCTGCTCGCCCTGGCCGCGCTGGCGCTGGCTACCGCGAAGATCCAGCACCTGCTGTTGCCCCTCGCCGTGGCAGGCGTGGTGGCGCTGGTCGAGTTCGGCGGTACGCGACGCATCGGCTGGCGGCCGTGGGCGATCGGCGCCGGGGCGCTGCTCGGTCTGGCCGCGCAGATCGTGCAGCTCGGCCGCGACGGGGCCATGATGGATGCGATCGACCAATACAACCGCGCCGACGTGGTGTTCACCGCCCTGCTGCCGTTCGCCGACGATCCGGCCGCGCTTCTCGCGGAGCTTCGCATCGACCCGGCCTGCGCCCCCTACAGCGGCAAGCACGCCTGGGAATTCCCCGATCTGCCGGAGAAGGTCTGCGCCGGATTGTCGGACTTCACGCGCGGCACGGAACTGGCCACCCTGGTGCGCCACCCCGGCCTTGCCCTGCGCCTGGCCGCGGCGTCCGTGGCGGCGCTGGATCCATGGATCGCGAAGAACCTCGGCACGATCGAGGGCGAGGACTTCGCGCCGTTGCCGGCCTCGCAGCCCAGCCTCGGCCGTGTACTTCACATGTGGCCGTGGCTGCGCGCCGCCTGCCTCGCCGCGCCGTGGCTCGGCGCCTTCGTCCTGCTGCTGGTGCCCTCGCGCCGTCGCGGACGCCTGCTGGAGTCCAGCCTGCTGGCCGCCAGCGTGATGCTGGTGACGCTCGCCGTGACCGTGCTCGGCGACGGCCTCGCCGACACCGCCAAGCAGGGGCACCTGGTCACCAACGCGGCGCTGGCCTGGCTGTTCGCCGGCACGGCGATGCTGGCCGCGCGCGCCTTCCCTACAACCCGCTGACACCGCGGTGGCGTCCGCGGAAGGGCGCATAGAAGGCGCGCAGGCGCTCCAGATCGGCGTCGAGATCCGCGCCCGGCCGAAAGGGCTCGCCGATCTGGATGCGGCGCGTCGGGTAGTCGAAGGCGACCGGCAGGATCGGCACGCCGGCGGCGTGCGCGATGTGCCAGAAGCCGGTCTTCCATGCCTCGACATGCTGCCGCGTGCCTTCCGGGGCGAGGCCGAGCCAGAGCCGCTCGCGGGCCGCGAAGCGCGCCGCCATCTGGCCCACCACGCCCTGCGCCTGGCCGCGCTCGACCGGGATGCCCCCGAGGCGGCGCAGCAACCATCCGAGCGGGCCGCGGAAGAGCTCGCGCTTGCCGATGAAGGCGACGTCGGCGCCGAGCGCCACCTTGAACATCAGCCCGATCAGGCCGTCCCACCACGAGCTGTGCGGGGCCGCCACCAGCACCAGCCTGGGCAGGTCGGGAAACCGCCCCTCGATGCGCCAGCCGGCGCGCTGCAGCAGCCAGGCGATGAAGCGGCGCCGCGCAGTGATCGGCAACTGCGGCATCATCGGCGGCAGCGGCTCGCCGCCGAGGCTCATTCCAGGTCGCGCGGCCGGCCGCGGCTGCGCTTCAAGGTGGAGCGCGACTTCTTCGCCTCGATGCGGCGCACCTGCGAGGCGCGCGTCGGGCGGGTGGCAATGCGCGGCTTCGGCGGCACCAGTGCCGCGCGCACGAACGCGGCCAGCCGCTCGCGCGCATCGTCGCGGTTGCGCGCCTGGTCGCGGAAGCGGCTGGCCTGGATCACCAGCACGCCTTCGGCGCTCATGCGGCGGTCGCGCCGCGCCAGCAGGCGCTGGCGCAGCGGTTCGGGAAGGGCCGGCGAGGCGGCTACGTCGAAGCGCAGTTCGACCGCGCTCGCCACCTTGTTGACGTTCTGGCCGCCCGGCCCGCCCGCGCGCACGAAGCGCTCGACCAGTTCCTCCTCGCCGATCCGGATGCCGTCAATGTCGAGCACGGCGCCAGGTCATCGCGGCGGCGCGGCAAGGAGATTGCGCGCGGTGGTGGCGACGTTGTCGGCGCTGGTGGCGATCTCGGCCAGCTTCTCCGGGGCCGCGCCACGTCGCGCACTTTGCTCGAGGGTGGTGCGCAGGCGCCGCAGGCTGCCGCCGCAGAAATCGGCAAAGCGCTTCAGGTCCGGCCGCGCGGCCACCTGCCCGCGCACCTCCAGGCACAGCGCCTCGGCCTCCTGCAGGCGCGCGCCGGCGGCGCCGAGGTCCACGCTGGGATCGGGCGTGCCGAGCTGGTCCTTGAAGCCGCCCGGTGCGGCGGGCGGCCGCGCCGGCGGCATTGCCGGAGCCGCTGCCGGCTGCGACGATGCCTTGCGGGCGTCGAGCAGGGCCATCGCGCGACGCACGGTGGCGGGGTGGGTCAGGTCCTCGAAGCGCGCGTTGTGCGGGTTGCGCGCTTCATCCTGGATACGGATCTCGAGCTGGGTCCGGCAGGCCTTCTTGCCATCCTCCCCGGCATAGCGCACCGAGAGGCCCCGCATCAGCTCGGCATCGCCCGACCAGGCGCGCATGCACTCCACGGCCGGGCGGTCGAGCGGCGCGCCGGCGTCGTCCGGTCGTGCGTTTTCCGAGCGCAGCAGTTGCGCCAGTTGCGCGTCATCGAGCTCGCGCGGGCCGGAGCAGCCGGCGAGCAGCAGCAGGCCGGCGATGGCGGCCAGGATCAGTCGGTTCATGCCAAGTCTCCTTTGTCCTTGTAACGCCCGGCGCGGCGCGACGCCGCCCGGAATGACAGCACCGCACCCGCCGCGGCGAGCCAGCTCGCCAGCGGAACGCGATGGAGCCGCAGGCCGGGATCGGCGGCCACCGCGAGCAACACCGCGGCGACGGCGAGTGAAACCCCGAGCGACAGCCACACCGCGACGCGCTGGCCGTTGCGGGTACGCCGCTCGAGGCGCCTCAGATCATCCGAGGCGATGCGAAGTTCCAGCGTACCGCGGGTCGCCTGGGCGAGGTAATCATGCACCAGCAGCGGCATGTCCGGGGCCGCGGCCAGCCACTCCGGCAGGCGCCGGCGCAGCACCTTGAGCACCTCGCGCGGCCCGCGGCGGCGGCGCCAGATGCGCTCGAGCACGGGTTCGGCGATGGCCCAGATGTCGATGCCGGGGTGCAGCAGGCGGCCGACCCCCTCGATGTTGAGGAGGGTCTTCTGCAAGAGGATCAACTGCGGCTGCAGGGTGAGCTCGTAGCGGCGCGCGGTCTGGAACAGCTTCACCACCACCTCGGCCAGCGAGATCTCGCTGAGCGGCCGCGTGAAATAGGGTTCGCAAACCGTGCGCACCGCCGCCTCCAGTTCGTCCAGGCGCACGCTCGCGGGCATCCAGCCGGCGCGCACGTGGAGCTCGGCGATGCGTCGGTAGTCGCGCCGGAAAAGGGCCAGGAAGTTCTCCGCCAGCCAGTACTGGTCGCGCTCGGACAGCGAGCCCATGATGCCGAAGTCGAGCGCGATGAAGCGCGGATCGTGGGGCCGCTCGGGATCCACCCAGATGTTGCCGGCGTGCGCATCGGCGTGGAAGAAGTTGTCGCGGAACACCTGGGTGTAGAAGAGCCGCACGCCCTTTTCGGCGAGCGCCACGCGGTCGATGCGCGCGGCATCCAGCGCGGCGAGATCGTCCACGGGAATGCCGTGCACGCGCTCCAGGGTGAGCACGCCGCGCGAGGTGTGCGACCACACCACCTCGGGCACGTAGAGGTCGTCCGAACCCTGGAAATTCCGCCGCAGGAGGGAGGCGTTGGCGCCTTCGCGCTGCAGGTCGAGCTCGTGCTCCAGGGTGGTTTCCACTTCGGCGACGACGTCGCGCGGGCGGATCTTGTCGGCGTTGGGGTGGAAGCGCTCGGCGGCCCCGGCCAGCGCGCGCAGCAGCGCCACGTCGGCGTCGACGCGGGCCTGGATGTCGGGGCGGAGCACCTTGACCACGACCTCCCGGCCGGCCGCGCCTCCGGAACCCGGCAAGGTCGCCGCGTGCACCTGCGCGATGGAGGCCGAGGCCAGCGGCGCGTCGTCGAAGTGCGCGAAACGCTCGCCGACGGGCGCGCCGAGGCCACGCTCCACGGCGGCGCGCGCGAGCTCGCCGGGAAAGGGCGCGACGCGGTCCTGCAGGGTCACCAGCGCATCGGCGACGTCGGCCGGGATGAGGTCGCGGCGGGTGGACAGGATCTGCCCGAACTTGACGAAGATCGGCCCGAGTCCGGTCAGCGCCAGCACCAGCCGCTCGCCGCGCGGCCGCGCGGAGATGCTGGCGGGCGCCCGCGGCAGGACCAGCCGCGCGAAGGCGAGCAGGCGCGAGCGGTGGGCGGCATCGAAGAGGTCATCCAGCCGGTAGCGCACCAGCACGCGGGCGATGCGCAGCAGTCGCCATGCCTGCCGTGGCGGCATCATGGCGCGGCGGCGCCGCCGGCCGCGGCGAGGCGGCGGATGCGTGCCTGCAGGCGGTCGCTGCGTGCGGCCAGATCCTCGACATCGTCGAAGAAGGCTTCGAGCTCCGCGCGGGCGACGAGATCGCGGCCTTCCTCGGTCAGGAAGGCGGCGCCATCTTCGGCCAGGTGGCGCGCCGAATGCCGGGCGCGCTCCAGCGCACCGCGAACCAGGCGGGCCAGTTGCACGCCGGCGACGTCGCCAAAGGCACGCGTGAAGCCTTCCTCGATGTCGGGCTCGAAGCGCGTCGCCAGATCCGCCACGCGGCGCGCCAGTTCCGCATCCCCCGCGATCCCGACCCGGCCCGCAGCGGCGCCGGCCTCGATGCCGAAGCGGCGCGCCAGCGCCAGCGCGAGGAAGCTGCCGGGCGTCGCCGAGATGCGCAGGTCGCCGTCGCGGATGGCCCGGCCGGCGCGGAGCCGCCGTCCTTCGACCCACAGCCGCAGCGCCGGCAGGCCGTGCCGGAAATCGATCACGAGGTCACGCCCGTCCAGCCCGGCGAGCGCCTGCGTCGTTTCCGCGTCGAGCGCGAGTGCGCGGTTCAAGGCGGCTTCCAGCACGCGCGCGAGGGCGGCGAGCACCGGGTTGTCGGGACGCGTGGGGTCGGCGGCGGCGAGGGCAGGCATCGGGCGATTCTACCCGCCCGGGCGTGCCGCGACGGCAGCGGCGGCCACCGCCGGCAGGTTCACCTCCGGTTGGGGATGGCTCGACAAGGCTGTGCCGCCCGATCCGCCGCGAGCCTCGCGGCCAGCCCGAATGGAGGACGAGCCATGCTGCGCGGGATTGTCGTCGTGCTCTCGCTGCTGGTGATGGCTGCCGCGTCCGCGGCGCCGCGTGAATCCAGCGGCGTGGCGCCGTCAGGCGCCTGGTACAGCATCGCCGTGCCGGAGGGCTGGCAGGCCGGCGATGCGCTGGTGCTGTACCAGCACGGCTTCAACTTCGAGCTGCCCGATTCGGCGCCGGGCCTCGGGCCGCTCGCCAAGGTGATGCTGGACGAAGGCTACGCGGTCGCGGCGACGGGCTATAGCCAGCGCGGCTGGGCGCTGTTCACCGCGATCCGCGACAACCGCGAGCTGCTCGGCATCTTCGACGCCGAGTTCGGCGCGCCGGGCGAGATCGTGCCCTTCGGCGGCTCCATGGGCGGCCTGATCGCGCTGCGGCTGGCCGAGGCGCGCGGCCTGCCGCCGGTCAAGGGCGTGTATGCGCTCTGCCCGGCGGCCGCAGGCGCGCGGCTGTGGGACGCGGCGATCGACCTGCGCCTGGCCTACGACGTGGTCTGCAGGGATGCCGGCGAACTCCCCACCGGCGCCGAGCCGCTGCCGTGGGCCTTCGACCTCGACATGATCCCGGTGGACCTCGACGACGTCTCCGACGCCAGGAAGGTATTGCCGGCCCTGCTGCCGGTCATCCAGTGCACCGGCCTCGGCCTGCCGGCAGGCGTCCGCAACGGCGCGATGAAGCGCCGGCTCGCCCAGCTGATGGCATTTGCCGGCATCAGCGACGAGGATTTCTTCATCACCAACCTCGCCTACGCCACTTTCGTGCTGGGCGACCTGGTGCGCGCGCCGGACAAGCTCGCCGGGCGCAATCCCTTCACCACCGCCGGCGTGGACTACGCCAGCAACGCGGCAGTCGAGTCGGACATCGCGCGCATCGGCGCCGACCCCGAGGCCGCCATCGCGCTTGGCCTCAGCTCGGATTTCCGCGGCGCCATCGGCACCGCGAAGGTGCTTTCCATCCACACCAGCCGGGACCAGCTGGTGATCCCCGGCAACCAGGACTTCCTGCGCGCGCGGCTCGATTCCGCGCAGCTCACCAGCGCCATCGTGACCGAGGATGCGCCGAGCCATTGCGGCTTCACGGCCGCGGAGGGCCTGGCCGGCTGGGAGGCGCTGCGCGCGTGGAAGGACGGCGCGGCGCAGCCGGCGGTCGCGGATCTCCAGCAGGCCTGCGGCGAGCTCGTCGCGGGCGGCGATGCGGAAGGGCCCTGCCGGTTCGACCCGGAAGCGGAGATCGAGCCATTCGACGCCGTGGTTCGGCCGCGTCCCACCGCTTCGGGAATACCGGTGCTGCCGGCCCCGCTGCCACCACCGGCGCTGAAGCCGCCGGCGCATCGGCGCGGCGGCAGCGCGCCGGGTGCCGCGTCCGCCTACTGATCCTTGATCGGGAACGTCTCCGCCGCGCCCTGGTCCTGGCGCTGCAGCGGTGCCCGCGAACGCGGCGACACCCCGGCACCACAGACGTAGGCCTGCCAGCTCTGCTGGCCGTCGGCGGGCTCGCCCAGCGGGCGCACGGTATCCGCGCCAAGCGACGCCGCCTCGTTGCGGGCCATGACCTCGAGCTCGTCGCGCACCTTGGTGTTGCTGCGGTCCACCGGCCCGACGCGATCCAGCACGGAGACCGTCACCCGCCCGGCATCGCGGCAGCCGGCGACGTTGCCGTCCCAGGCCGTGCGCACCTTCTCGCCACCGGAATCGAGCTTGATGCCCCAGCTGCAGGCAGCGAGCGGCAGCGTGAGGGCAAGGACCAGCGGCAAGATCTTCATCGCATCTCCCGAAAAGCGCGAGGGTGCCGGAAGCGGAGTGAACCGGACCGCAAGGATAGCGGTGTGCGGCACGCCGCGGCGCATCGCGCGGCCGCGATGCTCTGGTTCGCGAACGCGTGCTGCGGCACACTCCTCCACGCGGCGGGCTGAAGGGGACGGCGTGACGGCGGCAAGGGCACTCAAGCAGGCTTTCGATCTCAATGCGGGCGCGCACGGCGATTCCGCACGCGTCCGCATCCATCGCGCGATCAGCTGGTTCGCTCGCGCCGAGGCGGTCGACGACGACCTGGACGCACGCTTCCTGTTCCTGTGGATCGCCTTCAATGCCGCGTATGCGCGGGAATTCGGCGACGAGGCGAGCACGCGCGAGCAGTTCGACGCCTTCTTCGGCCGCCTGCTGGAACTCGATGCGGAGCGGCGCATCGCCGCGCTGCTGTTCGAGCGCTACCCGGGCCCGATCCGGGTGCTGATGGAGAACAGGTTCGTGTTCCATCCGTTCTGGCGTGCGGTCCGCGACCACGACGGCAGCGAGCGCTGGCACGAGGCCTTCGTGAAGAGCCGCAAGGCCGCCCTGCACGCGTTGATCAAGGGCGACACCGGCGTGGTGCTCTCGATCGTCTTCGACCGCCTGTACGTGCTGCGCAACCAGCTCGTGCACGGCGGCGCCACCTGGAACAGCGGCATCAACCGGGCGCAGGTCCGCGATGGCAGCCATATCCTGATGGACGTGGTGCCGGTGCTGCTCGCGCTGATGATTGCCAACCCGCAGGCGGATTTCGGCGAAATCGTCTATCCGGTGATCCCCGGCTGAGAGGCCAGGCCGTACTCGGCACCGCGCCGTTCAGGCTGCGGACTGGCCGCATCGCCAAGACTGCCGGCTTGCGCCTCGATCCGTTCCCGCTGCTGCGTTTTCCCTGGCCGGCCGCGCTGGCAGTCCTGCTGCTGGCCGGCTGCGCGAGTCCGCGCGGACTCGTGTCGACGGCAGAGCGCACCGATCCGGCCCATCTCGACGCGTCCCGCAGCCTCGGCGAGGCGGTCGATCCCGCCGCCGGCTGGCCGCAGCACGACTGGTGGACGGCAGTCGGCGATCCCGGGCTCGACCGGCTGGTCGCCGAGGCACTGGCGGACAACCCGACGCTGGCCCAGGCCCAGGCACGCGTCGCCGCGGCGCTGGCCGCCGCCGGCGGCGCCGACGCGGCCCGCAAGCCGACCCTGAACGCCGGCGCCAGCGTCGCCGGCGCGCGCGTGCCGCCGCTGCTGCCGCCGATCGCCAACGGCCATTTCGGCGTGATCCGCTACGGCTACCTCAGCTTCGGATGGGACATCGACCTCTGGGGCGAGAAGCGCGCCGCGTGGCAGGCGGCGCTCGGCAACGTCCGCGCCGCTGTGGTCGACGCCGAAGCCGCGCGCCTGCAACTCGCCGCCAACGTGGTGGAAGCCTGGTTCGGCCTCGCCGCCGCCCACGCCCAAGCGGAACTCGCCGCCGCCGAACTCGAGCGCGCCGGCGATTTCCTCGGCCTGACGCGCAAGCGCGTCGACAGCGGCATCGACAACCGCATGGTGCTGGCGCAGATCGAAGGCGAGGTCGCGGGCGACCGCGCCGCGCTGGAGGCCGCGCGGGAGGCGCTGCGCGCCAACGGCTATGCGCTGGCGGCGCTGCTCGGCAAGGGCCCGGATCGCGCGCTCGGGATTACCACCCCGCAACTCCGCGCCCTGCCGGAGCTGGCCCTGCCGAGCGCGCTGCCGGCCGAACTGCTCGCGCGGCGCCCGGATGTGATCGCCGCCCGCTGGCGGGTGGAAGCGGCCGGCAGGGACATCGAATCGGCCAAGGCGAAGTTCCTGCCCAACCTCGACATCAGCGCGCTGGCCGGGCTGATCGCGCCGTCCGCGTTGAACCTGTTCTCGCTGCAGAACCGCTTCTACAGCATCGCCCCGGCGATCGGCGTGCCGATCTACGAGGGCGGCGCGCTGCGCGCCAACCTCGCCGGCAAGGATGCCGCCCGCGACCTCGCCGTCGCCGCCTACAACCAGACCCTGGTCGGCGCCATCAACCAGGTGGCCAGCCAGGCGGACGCCTTGCGTTCCCTCGCGCAGCAGGCCGCGGAGGCGGAGCGCGCGCGCGCCAGTGCCGCACGCGCCCATGACCTCGCCATGCTGCGCTACCGCGGCGGCGTCGGCAATTTCCTCGAGGCGCTGAGCGCGCGCCAGCAGCTGATCGCCGCCGAGCAGCGCCTGGTCGCGATCGAGGCGCGCCGCGGCAGCAGCTGGGCCGCGCTCAATGCCGCGCTGGGTGGCGGCTTCACGCCGGCCGGCGACGCGCCGTCGCTGGCGGCTTCACCTCCCAACTACAGGCCGGATCCATGAGCCCACCCGAGGCAAGCAGCGGCGGCGACGAACAGGCCGCGATCAAGGCGAAGCGCCAGCGGCGCCGGCGCTGGCTGCTGCGCGGGCTGGCGGTGGTGGTGATCCTCGCCGGCATCGGCTGGACGGCCTGGCATTTCATGGTCGGGCGCTGGTACGAGAGCACCGACGACGCCTACGTCGGCGGCAACGTGGTCGAGATCACGCCGCAGATCCCGGGCACGGTGGTCGGAATCGGCGCCGACGACAACGACTTCGTCGAGGCCGGGCAGATGCTGGTGACCCTCGACGCCGCCGACGCGGACGTGGCTCTGGCGCAGGCCGAAGCGGCGCTGGCGCAGGCGGTGCGCAAGGTGCGCGGGCTCTACAGTTCGGTGCATGGGTCCTCGGCGGACGTTGCGGTGCGGCAGGCGGCGGTGAACCAGGCCCGCGCCGATTACCGGCGCCGCCAGGGCCTGGCTGCCTCCGGCGCGATCTCGGCCGAGGAACTCGCCCACGCGCGCGACGCGCTGACCAGCGCCGAAAGCGCGCTCGCTGCGACCCGTGCCCAGCTCGCCACCTCTTCGGCACAGGTATCCGGCACCGCCATCGACAGCCATCCAGACGTAAAGGCGGCCGCGGCGCGGGTGCGCGCGGCGTGGCTAGACGACCGCCGCACGGTGCTGCCGGCGCCGGTCGCCGGCCACGTCGCCAAGCGCAGCGTGCAGGTCGGCCAGCGCGTGCAACCCGGCACGCCGCTGATGGCGGTGGTGCCGCTGCGCGAGGTGTGGGTGGACGCGAACTTCAAGGAAACCCAGCTCGAGCACGTGCGCATCGGGCAGCCGGTGACGCTGACCGCCGACCTCTACGGTGGCGGCGTGACCTACCATGGACGCGTCGCCGGGCTCGGTGTCGGCACCGGCAGCGCGTTCTCGCTGCTGCCGGCACAGAACGCCTCGGGCAACTGGATCAAGGTGGTGCAGCGCCTGCCGGTGCGGATCCAGCTGGATCAACGCGAACTGGAGAAGAACCCGCTGCGCATCGGCCTGTCGATGGACGCCGAGGTCGACCTGCACGACCAGTCCGGCGCCATGCTGTCGCACCAGCCACCGGGTGAAGTCGCCTTCAGCACCGACGTCTACCGCCACGACCGCGCCGAGGCCGACGCGCTGATCGCGCGCATCATCGCCGCCAACGAAGGCGAAAGCGAAGCCGCAGGCGCGGACGCGTCCGCAGCGCCGGCCACGACCAGCCGCTGACCGCCGATGGCCGCCAGCGCCGGCACGATGCAGGGCGAGCTCGACCAGTTCCGGCCGCGCAGCCTCGTGCTCGCCACCATCGCGCTGTCGCTTGGCACCTTCATGCAGGTGCTGGACATGACCATCGCGAACGTGTCGCTGCCGACCATCGCCGGCAACCTCGGCGCGAGCCAGGACCAGTCCACCTGGATCATCACCTCGTTCACGGTCTGCCAGGCCATCACCCTGCCGATGACCGGCTTCCTCTCGCGCCGCATCGGCGAGGTGAAGCTGTTCGTCGCCGCGGTGCTGCTGTTCTCGCTGTTCTCCTTCGCCTGCGGCCTCGCCACCAGCCTCGGCATGCTGGTGCTGTTCCGCACCCTGCAGGGCGCGGTGTGCGGGCCGATGTACCCGATCACGCAGAGCCTGATGGTGTCGATCTACCCGCGCGACCAGCGCGGCATGGCGCTGGCCATCATCAGCATGATCACCGTGGTGGCGCCGATCGCCGGACCGCTGCTCGGGGGCTGGATCACCGATTCGTATTCCTGGCGCTGGATCTTCTTCATCAACGTGCCGTTCGGCATCTTCGCCGGCCTGATGGCCTGGATGCAGATGGGCGGACGGCTGGAGAAGCTGCGCCGGGCGCGCATCGACTGGGTCGGCGTCGCCACCCTCATCGTCGGCGTCGGCGCGCTGCAGATCCTGCTCGACAAGGGCAACGAGCTGGACTGGTTCCGCTCCACGACCATCGTGGTGCTGGCCGTCGTCGCCGCCATCGCGCTCGCCATCTTCACGATCTGGGAGCTGACCGAGGAGGAGCCGCTGGTGGACCTGCGCCTGTTCCGCCACCGCAACTTCGCCGCCGGCACGCTGGCGCTGGTGCTCGCCTTCGCGCTGTTCTTCTCGATCGCGCTGATGCTGCCGCTATGGCTGCAGAACACGCTGGGCTACACGGCGATGTGGTCGGGCCTGGCCACCGCGCCGGTGGGCGTAATACCGGTGCTGACCGTGTTCTTCGTCGGCAAGTACGCCCACCGCTTTGATCTGCGCTGGCTGGCGGCGATCAGCTTCGCCGTGATGGGCTTCGTCAGCTTCCGCTTCGGCAGCTTCAACACCGAAACCGATTTCGCCAGTGTCGCCATCACCGAGCTCATCATGGGCGCGGGCATTGCCCTCTTCTTCCTGCCGGTGCTGACCATCCTGCTGTCGGACCTGGAGGGCCCGGAGATCGCCGAAGGCTCGGGCTCGGCGACCTTCCTGCGCACCGTCGGCGCGAGTTTCGCGATCTCGATCGTCACCTACCTGTGGACTCGCGGCGGCGTCGCCAGCCATGCCACCCTGACCGAGCACATCAGCCCCTTCAATGCCGAGGTCCGCCACGCCATCACGGCCATGGGCGGCGACGTGGCGCACTACGCGGGCATGGTCAACCAGGTCATCAGCCAGCAGGCGATGCAGATCTCCTTCAACAACGTGATGAACGGCCTCGGCTTCTGCTTCCTCGCCCTGATCCCGGTGGTGTGGCTGGCCCGGCCCCCGTTCTCGCCACGCGGCGCGCCGGGCGGCGGGCATTGAGATCAGGCGTGCCGTGCTCCTGGGAGGGCCGGTCTCCCGACCGGCCGCTATTGCCGCAGGCTGCGAGTGGCAGCGGACTGGAAGCAGGCCCGGAACGCAGGCTCACTTCCTGCGCAGCGCGAGCCCCCGCGGCGGCCCGTTCCAGCCCGCCTGCGACCTGTAACGCACGGCATGGATCTTGAGGTCCGCCTGCGAGGCGTAGCGCACGAAAATGATCCTGAGATCGGCCTGGTACGGGTACTTCACCCGCGTCCACAAGGCATCCCCTTTGGCCTCGGCCGGCCGCTCGACCCAGTGGATGCGAAGGTCCGCTTGCGAGGCGTGATCGGTCACGTAGACCCTGAGGTCGGCCTGCGAGGCGTACTCAACCTCGTGAACCGTGAGCGCTTCCGCACGGGTTCCGAGCGCCAGCCATGCCAGCGCGGCGATGACGACGATTGCGATCCGATGCGACATCGACGGGCTCCCGAGTTGCTTCGATGATCACACGGCTTGCCGACGCGCGCTGCCGAATCGGCCTACGCACCGCGGCGGGATCCGCCCTACAGCCCGGCGTGGACTCGCTCTCGCGGGGCGGCGCAAAGCCTACGGCTGGAGTCGCCTCATGTGCTCCGAACTTCTCGCGAAGCAGGTTCAGCAGCGCATCGTCGCCGCCGCTTCGCGCAGGCCGTCCAGCACCCGCGGAGCCAGCCCGACGTTGTTCTGCTCCAGCACACGCTCGGCACGGTAGCTCGAACGCACCAGCGGGCCGGCCACGACTTCGAGGAAGCCCTTGGCCAGTGCCAGTTCGCGGTAGCCGTTGAACTCCTCCGGCGTGACGAAGCGCTCCACCGGCAGGTGGTTCTTCGTCGGCCGCATGTACTGGCCCATGGTCACCACGTCCACGTCCGCCGCGCGCATGTCGTCCAGCGCCTGCTCGATCTCGACGTCCGTTTCGCCAAGCCCCAGCATCAGGCTGGTCTTGGTGATCGTCCGTGGCGCGTGGGCCTTGGCGAACCTGAGGATTCCCAACGTCTGCTCGTAGCCGGCGCGCGGATCGCGCACCGGGTGGGTCAGGCGGCGCACGGTCTCCAGGTTCTGCGCGTAGGTGGCAAGGCCGGCGTCCAGCACGGCCGCGACGTGGCGATGCTCGCCACCGAAGTCCGGTGTCAGCGCCTCGACCGCGGTGCCGGGCATGCGCGCATGGATGGCGCGGATGCACGCCGCGTAGTGCGCCGCGCCGCCGTCCGGCAGATCGTCGCGGTCGACCGAGGTCAGCACCACGTATTTGAGGTCCATCAGCGCGACGGCAGTGGCGACGCACGCCGGCTCCTCCGCATCCAGCCAGCCCTGCGGGTTGCCGGTGTTGACCGAGCAGAAGCGGCAGGCGCGCGTGCACACCGAACCCATCAGCATCAGCGTCGCGGTGCCGCGGCCCCAGCACTCGGCGAGGTTCGGGCACTTGGATTCGGCGCACACGGTGGAGAGCCGGTGCGAGCGCACGATGTCCATCACTTCCTGGTACTTCGCGCCGGTCGGCAGCCGCACGCGCAGCCACGGCGGCTTCGGACCCGCGTCCGGCACCGTGCTCTGCGCGTTCGGCTTGATGCCATCGAGGATCGCGCGCGTGCCCTGCGCGGTGGTGATCTTGCTGCCAGGCGCGGGGCGCAGGTGGAGGCGGGTTTCGGTCATGGGTCGAATGCTTCGTAGGCGGCCATGCTGCTTTGCGGCATTGTAGCGGCCGGACTCCCCGTCTCGAAACGAGCACGCGCCCGGGCAATGCGGGCCAGCGGGTTCGACCCTGCCGACCCCGCTGCAGCGCACGCACGCGTGCTGATCAGAACCGAAACGCGGGCATCTCCCGAACCCCCGGTCACCTGCCCGGTCGTTCTCTCAGTAGCTCACCATCAACGACTCATCGGCACCCTCGAGCAACACGGCATTTTGACCGTCCGGTCCGGCCACGATGGCGATCGAGAGCGTTGCACCAGCTGCAACCCGCGCCCAGGCGCTGGCATGTTCCACGCCCTTGTGCGGGTGCAGGGACAAACGCACGTGGTCGACCCGGTCCAGTGTGATGCGATCGACATGGATCGCGATGTCACCGCCACGCACCACCTTCACCGTGTCGATCAGCTCGCCATTGGCGGATGGCAGGGAGAACGCCAGGCTGGAATCGCCGCCGAGCATTCCGGCCTCCACCACCCCGGCGCCATCGCCATCGGGCACATCGAAGCCTTCACGGAAGATGACGAGTGTGTCGACGTCGCTGACCGATGCGGCGCCGGTGGCAGCCACTTCCATCGTCACCGTTGCGTCGCTGGCATCGACGGATACCGGCACCGTGACGATCCAGGTCAGGCTCCGGCCCGCGGGCAGCGTCACGGTATCCGCCAGTGCTTCGACGCCGTTGGCAGTACACGTGGCACCGCTCCCGCCATCCAGGCAAACCCAATGCGCGTGGGCGACGTCCAGCCCTGCGGACAGGACGCTGCTGACGCTGACATCGTGCGCGGTCGCATTACCGCTGTTGCCGAGGGTGACCACGTAATCGAGCGTCTGGCCGTAGCGCGCGAACGCGCGGCCGTTGTCGATTCCAAGGCTCAGTTGCACCTGGGTGATGAAGATGTCCTGGCTGACCGCGGTTGCGGCCGCGTAGTTTGCATCGCCGGGCTGGCTGGCTTCGATGGTGCAGATGCCCGCGGCGATCATCGTGACCGTGCTGTCGCTCACGGTGCATCTGTCGGTCGTCAGCGATGCGTATGCAACAGCCAGGCCGCTCGATGCGGTGGCCGGCGGATCGATCGCGAAGGTGCCGCCGCTGCTGTAGGTCTGGTCGGCCTGCGGGGGGAAGGTGACGGTCTGGCTGGCCTGGTCGATGGTGATGGCCTGCGTGACCGGTTGCGCCGCCGTGTAGTTCGCATCACCCGGCTGGCTGGCCTCCACCATGCAACTGCCCCCGGCAAGTATCGACACCGTGCTGCCGTTGATCGTGCACACGCTCGTCGTCTGCGAGGCATAGGTGATGGCCAGTCCGCTGGACGCGGTAGCCGGCGGATCGATCGCGAAGGTGCCGCCGCTGCTGTAGGTCTGGTCGGCCTGCGGGGGGAAGGTAATGGTCTGGCTGGCCTGGTCGATGGTGATGGCCTGCGTGACCGCCGGCGCGGCCATGTAGTTCGCATCGCCGGCTTGGCTGGCTTCGATCATGCAGCTGCCTGCCGACAGTATCGACACCGTGCTGCCGCTGATGGTGCACACGCTCTCCGTCTGCGAGGAATAGCTGACGGCCAGTCCGCTGGACGCGGTAGCCGGCGGATCGATCGCGAAGGTGCCGCCGCTGCTGTAGGTCTGGTCGGCCTGCGAGGGGAAGGTGATGGTCTGGCTGGCCTGGTCGATGGTGATGACCCGCGTGACCGCTGGCGCGGCCATGTAGTTCGCATCACCCGCCTGGCTGGCTTCGATCATGCAGCTGCCTGCCGACAGTATCGACACCGTGCTGCCGCTGATGGTGCACACGCTCGAGGTCTGCGAGGCATAGCTGACGGCCAGTCCACTGGAGGCGGTGGCCGGCGGATCGATCGCAAACGTGCCGCCGCTGCTGTAGGTCTGCGCGGTCTGCGGCGGGAAGGTGATGGTCTGGCTGCCCTGGCCGATGTCGATGGGCTGCGTGACCGATGGCGCCGCCAGGTAGCTCGCGTCGCCGGGCTGGCTGGCTTCGATCAGGCAGGTGCCGGCGGCGAGCATCGACACCGTGCTGCCGCTGATCGTGCACACGCTCGGCGTCTGCGAGGCATAGCTGACAGGCAGCCCGCTGGACGCGGTGGCCGGCGGATCGATCGGGAACGTGCCGCCCTCGCTGTAACTGTGCGCCGGTTGCGGCGGAAAGGTGATGGTCTGGTTGCCCATCGGCGTGACGCTGTTGCTTGGAGCGGAAGCGGGGCCCTGGCCGACGGAATTGTAGGCGGCCACGGTGCACGTGTGGGGGTTGCCGTTGGTGAGCCCGGTGACGGTGATCGGCGGCACCGGACCCGTAGCGCTGGAAGCGTTCGCGCCATCGGTGCAGGTTGCGCTGTAGCCGATGATCGGGTCGCCGCCGTCACTGGAGGGCGGGTTCCAGGTTACGTCGATTCGTGCATCACCGGCGGTTGCGGCGACGACCTGCGGTGCCCCCGGCACCGTTGCGCCAAGCGTGATCGAGTAGGACTGCGAACCGCTGCAGCCACTTGCATCGCTGACCGTCACGGTAAAATTGAAAGTCCCGGTTACATAAGGCGTACCGGATATGACGCCGGAGCTTGCGAGCGAGAGTCCGGGAGGCAAGGCGCCTGCGGTGACGGTAAAGTTGGGTGCCCCCAGGGCACCGGTTTGCGTGAGCGTCGTGCTGTAGGCCTGGCCATACAGTCCGCCGCTCAGCGCGCCGCCCGGCGTCATCGTGAACGCAGGGCAGACATAGGGGGAGTACACCGCATTGTCGATGCCGATGTAGTCGGAGCTGGTGCCAAGCGGACCGCCGTTGGTCACGTAGTAACGGAAGGCCATGCGACCCGAGGTAGGCGCGGGGAGCCCGGATACCGTGACCGTGAATTGCGTCCACACCTGCGGATAGACGTTCGGCACAAGCGTCGGATTGATCGAGAGCATCAGCGTCGAGAAGTCGCCAACATCGCCAGGGCCCGTACCCACGTTCGTGCTCGCGCCATTCGTGCTGAGGCGCACTTCAAGGCGATCGGGATAATCCGTCCCTCCCGCGGAGATGGTGGGCTTCCGGGTATAGAACTGGACGACGTCGCCATTGCGCAACGTCCTGTTGGGCATTGCCAGCCAGTTGCTGATCGTGCCACTGCCGGCGGTATTGCTGAAGTTGGCCGCTATGTAGGCGTTGCGAGCGCCGTTGAAGGCATCGAACGGGCCGGGCGTCGGCGTCGCCGTGGTGGGCGTGCCCTGGAACCAGGTCGGCATCGACCCGATCGGAGCGCTGTTGTTCTGCATGAACCAGCCCATGCCCATGAGAAGGCTGATGTCGTCGAAATTCTCGGTGAACGCCTGGGCGTTCGCCCATCCGGACAGTCCGGCAAACAGGACGATTGCCGCAAGGCGAAGGATCACCTTGTCCGTGCGCCGCCGTACACCGTCGCCGACTCGTGACGGGTTCCCCCAGACATGCGTGGCTTTCACAAAGCGCCCCCAAACGTGTGAGCCGCACAGTATGTTCGACACGTGGAGAGATGGAAAGATGTTTTGGAAACGACGCACACTGTCGCTTGATGGCGGAACATGCACGCTGGGCACCTGCGCCGCGTCGCACCTTGGTAACGCAAGCGAAGGATGCTCCCGCCCCTCGCCGGCGCACGCCGTACGAGCGCCCGTGCGGGCTGCCACACCAGCGTCTCCGGCCCGTGGCACCGGCGACGATGATGCAAGCTCGCCCAACCCACGCCCCGGCACCGGAGAGACCATGACCCCAAGCCTCCCGTCCAGATTCGCCGAAGCAATCCGCGGCGCGCGTTCCATCCTGGTGCTGAGCGGCGCCGGCATGTCCGCCGAAAGCGGCATCGCCACGTTCCGCGGCACCCGGGGCGGCCTCTGGTCCGACTTCAACCCCGCGGACCTCGCCACACCACAGGCCTGGAAGTCCGACCCGGCCCTGGTGTGGGGCTGGTACCTCTGGCGCATGGCGGGCGTCCGCGCCGCCGAGCCGCACGCGGGCTATGCCGCGCTCGCCGAACTTGCCCGGCGCGTGCCGGAGCTGCGCGTCGTCACCCAGAACGTGGACGACCTCCACGAGCGCGCCGGACTCGCCGACATCACCCACCTGCATGGCGAACTATTCGCCCACCGCTGCGCCGCCTGCGCGCGCCCGCATCCCGACGTGGCGATCCCGCCCGCCCAGGCCCCGCATCCGGAACGCCGCATCGAACCGCCCCGCTGCCGCCACTGCGGCGGCCGCATCCGCCCCGGCGTGGTCTGGTTCGGCGAATCCCTGCCCGAGGCGGCCTGGAACGAGGCCGTCGCCCTTGCCGGCCGCTGTGAGCTGATGCTGGTGGTCGGCACCTCCGGCGTCGTCTACCCGGCCGCCGGCTGCCCGCCCTCGCGCGGCAATCCGGCGCCGCGATCGTCGAGATCAACCCGGAAGAAACGGAACTCTCGGCCACCACAGATTTCTCCTTGCGCGCATCCGCGGCGGTTGGATTGGCGGTGTGCCTGGAGGAAAGGTCATGACTGGAACGAGCCGACGAGCCTCAGTAACGACCCGATGTGCCTCAGTATCTTGCGTCGGCCACGTAGGGCCGACCTACGGGTTGCACTCCTCGATGGAGGCGCGACACGTCGGGGCTCTGTACCTGGCGTGCGCACGTGAGTGTGGCGAAAACGGGCCTGTTCACGTCCAGCATTGAGCGTCGCGGCGGGACCGAGTGAGGTCGACCTGATCGCTCTTTGCGGTCCCCGCAGTTGCATGTCTGACAAATATCTCAAATAATCAGCATAGCTTGAACATACTTGCTACATACGGCAAATGCAGACGATCCTGGAACTGGGCGAGGCCGTTGCTGCGCGCCGACGTTCCCTCGGCTTGAAACAGGGAGATGTCGCCGCCCGCGCAGGCGTTTCCCCGGAATCCCTGTCCCGCTTCGAGCGCGGGAGGCTCGCCGAGTTCGGTTCCCGCAAGCTCCTGGCGGTGCTGGCGGCGCTCGGCATGGAGCTGACGTTCGTCGAGGCGGGCGCCTCCGGGTCGCTGGACGAGCTTCGCCGTGAACGCGGTGGCGGCACATGAGCTTGGCCGTCCATGTGCTCGGCCGTGAGGTCGCCACCCTGGAGTCGGTGGGCGACTTCAGGAGCTCGATGACGTACCACCCTGGCGTCGCGGTGGATGACTTCGTCTCGCTGACGATGCATGTGCGCCCTGAGCCCTACCTCTGGGATGACACCCTGCACCCGATCTTCCAGATGAACCTGCCCGAGGGCTATCTGCTGCAGGTTCTGCAGGAACAGTTCGGCCCGGTAATCGGCGCCAGCCCGATGGCGCTGCTGTCGGTGATCGGCCGCAACATGATCGGTCGCGTCCAGGTCGCCCCGCCAGGCGCGAAGCTGGACGAGCCGGCGAAGCCGGTCGATGTCGCCGGCCTCCTGCAGGGTGACAACTCCGAGGAAGCCTTCGCCGAACTGGTGCGCCAACATGCCACCAGCGGGGTGTCCGGTGTCGTACCCAAATTCCTGGACAGCAATGCCGAACGGGCCCGGATCGGCCCACACGCCAAGACAACGCTGCTCACCCATCGGCACATCATCAAGGGCTCCTCCCGGCTCGTGCCGTTCGTGTCATTGAACGAGCACCTGTGCATGCAGGTGACGCGCCGGGTGATGCCTGCGGCGGCGACCGAGGTGTCCCGTGATGGCCAGGCATTGGTCGTGCAGCGCTTCGACGTTGACGAGGGCGGCGCCCGCCTCTGGGGCATGGAAGACTTCTGCGCGCTGCTCGGGCTGCGCCCGGCGGCGAAGTACGAGACTACCTGGGAGCGCATCGCCAGAGCGGTTCGCGACCATGTCCCGATCGCCAACCGGCCGGGCGTGTTCCGGGGCATGGCGACCCTGCTGCTGCTCGCCCACGCCTTGCGCAATGCCGATTGCCACGCCAAGAATCTCGCCCTGCGCTACACCCGGCGCGACGACGTCCACCTGGCGCCGGCCTACGACATGATCACCACGGCCGCCTACCCCGAGTATGCCGGGAACCCGCCGGCCGTCGCCTTCATGGGCAGGAAGACCTGGGATCCGGGCCGGAACCTGCAGACCTTCCTGGCCGCCACGTTCGGTCTGCCCGTGCGCGAACAGGTGGACATCGTCGACCAGATAGCCACCGCGGTGGCCGAAGTCGGGCCAGAGGTCCGCCAGGCGATGACTGAACACCCGGGCTTCGTGGAGATCGGCAAGCGAATGCTGCTTGCCTGGCAAGAGGGGCTTGCCGGCCTGCGCAACAAGCGCACTTACGCGCTCGGCGAATCGCAACTGGGCGAGGCATTCAGCGACTTCTCGGATCCCCAGCCCGCGAAGAAGGCGCGCGGCGGGTGATTGGGCACTCCGAGCTGCTCGGGAGGCGGTGATGATGGAGAGCCTGGTGTGTCGGATCCAAGGGTCCGTTCGATCGGAAGTGAACCTGACCCCTTTTTTTGCCCGTGCGGCTCGAAGGCGAGCTGCAAACCCTGCTGTCGCAGGCGGATCGCGCATTGGGGCGCCTAGATGGTTAGATCCAGATCCTCCCCAACCCGGATCTGTTCGTGTTCATGTACGTGCGCAAGGAAGCGGTGCTGTCAAGCCAGATCCAGGGTACCCAGAGCTCGCTGCAGGATTTGCTCGCCGCCGAGGCGCATGTGCTGGCACCGGATCGTCCGCGCGACGTCGACCAGGTCGTCAATTACGTTGCCGCAATGAACCACGGTCTCGCACGGCTGTACGAGCTGCTCGTCTCCGTTTGCTCCAAGCAGGATAGGCCGTAAAAATGACAGACATTTCTCGACTTAAGGTGTCGCTTACGAAACACAACGCGCACAAAGTTTCCTCGCTCTTGAAGAAATATAGGGCGAACCAAGTCCTAGACAACCTCGGCGAGGTGAACGCCGACGAAGCCCAAGCTCACAAGAACTTGTCCGTGCAATCCAGAAACAGAGTTCCTGACGTATGGACGAAAGCCAAGAAGTTGGGTGATAATGCGATTGATGCACTTGTCCTTGTCGGCATCATATTCAGTCATCATGACTTGATCAGCGCCGTGATCAACGCAAGCGGTCGATCCGGATTCTCCGGACGCATCGAGCGTGACAAGCAGCTTGCTGCAAAGGCTTACACCAACTTCGTTCAGATCATCGATCAGCTCGGCTACGCGACAAAGCGAGATTACGACGGGGTTTCGTTCAATCTTCGTTCGATGTTCGAGATTCCCGGGCTTGGCCCGTTGGTCGGCGAGCTACTTGGATACAAGCTGGCTGCTGCCAACTGGAATAGGATAGGTACCATCGCCGACGAGGCAGTTGCCCAGGATTTCCACATGGTCTTTGGGATCACTTCCAAAGAGCTCAAAGACTGGATGTCGTCTGATGCCCAGCCGGGCGCCGCCGGAACCCAGCTTCTGCCGAAGGATGAAGAGTTTTTTCAGGCGGAAGATGAAGGGAGTGCGCCAAAGGCCTTTGAATTCAGGCCCGGACATCAGGAGCGGTCCGTTGAACCGATTACTCGAAGTACACCCGCTAGAACCAAAGCCAACCAGTTGCATAACGACATTCAGAATCGCCTATACGCTTACTTGAAAGCTAAGCTCGGCGCAGCGAATGTCGGCACGGAAATCGATACTGGAAGTGGTACGGCAATTGATGTTGCGACAAAAGAAAAAGGCAAGGTCACGTTCTATGAGATCAAGACCAGCAAATCCGTTCGCGCCAGTATTCGCCAAGCCATACCGCAGCTCCTTGAGTATGCCTACTGGCCCAACGAAAAGAGAGCTGAGGAGCTCGTGATTGTGTCTCATTTGCCACTCACAAGGACGGCGGGGAGCTACCTAAACTTCCTACGTGATCAGTTCGAGCTACCTCTGTCCTACCGACAATTTGATATCGCCAGAAATACTTTGGTATAGCTCACGGGACATCCCGCTACGGACTCTCTCACAGAGGGCGATAGCTATCTTAATGCGGGGGATCGTCGTCGCAAACCGGACTACTTGGAACGGCCAAGCTTCCGTACCCTAGGCGTCCACGTGGTCGCATTGGAGTTCCAGCAGTGGCTAGCAAGGTGCGGATACGCTGAATGGAATAACCCGTATCCATCTCAAGCTCCCTAACACTCTCGCCTTTCAGGTATCGCTCGCGGAGCTTTTTGCCCATAGCTTCCGCCCGCTTCTGTTCGAGATGCTCATTGGGCTTCAGTGTCGGCAAGATCGGGCCACCGGCATAGCCCTTATGCACTGCGCCGCGAGGTGTCACGTCCTCGGCAGCCTCATTGCCCCACACGGTCCAGCCTTGACGGGGGTGGCGAGCAAACAGCTCCAAGCGCGGGCCCGGTGAGCATGCCTCAATCAGTTCATACTGCTCATCTGGTTTGCGTGAGTGTTCTCGCTTGCGCGTCTCGATCATGTTCACTTGGGAACGTCCGGGCGAAAGCGTACGCATTGAGCCACGTACTCCAAAAAGCAGAAGTTCTGTGACATTCCGGAAGTAGAACCCAACGCCACGGCCATCCGGTCCACCGTCCTTGCGACGCTTGGCCCACACAATGTTGCTTACATACCGGAACCCCCATGCCTCCATCACTGCGAGACCGTCCATCAGCAAGGCATTCGGCACCCAGAGATACAGATGGGCGTCACGCGACGCGACTTCCTTCACCACCATAGCTTTGATCGCATCGAGCGACATCGTGGAGTAGCGATCTAGGCGCCGATGCTCCGGAGCAACCTTGCCCGTACGGTTCGAGAACCGCCAAGGGGGATCGGCAAGAATCGTAGGAAAACCCCCAACAACCAGCGGGAGGGGAGCGGGCGCTTCTTCGGGGCGGAGTGGTTTGTTAGTCATGCAGGCATATTACATGAAAAAAGATCTTTGGAAAGATCTTTTCGCCTTGAGATTCGATGCGAATCGGCGGAGGAGCTGCCTCTGGTCTGTCGTGCATGCGTTCAAGCTGACGCGTCGCTCACTGAAGCTCGCCTTCGCGGGCATGACGTCGAGGGAGATGGACGGGTCCAACTCAGTTGATCCCAAAGCCGATGCTGCGATGCCGCCCCTCCGGCTTCATGCCCTGCTCGGCGGCGAGCAGGTCGACCAGCTTCGGGGCGGTCGCCGCCTCACCCGTGACGCGGAGCTGGCGCAGCACGTTGGCGAAGTCGCCGGGGGTGAGATGTTCCAAGCGATCGAGGCGGGCCAGCGCGGCGTCGCGGGTGTCCGGCGTCTCGCGCGCGTCGGCGGTGACGCGCAGCAGCATCGCGCGGCGCTGTGCACGGGTCATGGCGTCAAAGCGGATCTTGAAGTCGAAGCGGCGGAGCGACGCGGCATCGAGCGTCTCGACCAGGTTGGTGGAGGCGATGAAGAGGCCGTCGAAGGCTTCCATCTGGGTCAGGAGTTCGTTGACGTGGGTGACCTCCCACGAGTGCACGGCGCCGGCGCGGTCGCGCAGGAAGCCATCGGCCTCGTCGATGACCAGGATCGCGTTCTCGCTCGCTGCCTGCGCGAACGCGGCGGCGATGCGCTTTTCGGTTTCGCCGATGTACTTGTTGATGAGATCCGAGCCGCGCCGCACCAGCAGCGGCCGGTCGAGTTCGCGTGCGAGGTGATGCGCGAACCCGGTCTTGCCGGTGCCGGGTGGGCCGTACAGGCACAGGCGAGCACCGCGTGAGTGCGCCAGGCCGCGGGTGAGCGCATCAAGGTCGCGGTCGGCGTTGAGGAAGGCGGGGTCGTAGTGCTCCGGCAGTACCGTGGGCGCAGGCAGGTGCGGCAGGCCCATGGCGCGCAAGGCCGATTCGACCAGGCGTTCGGCGCAGGCATCGCGCTCGGCCTGGTTGCGGGCGCGGAGTGCCTGCACCACGCGCGCCGCGCGTTCGACCTGGGCCGGCGCGAGGCTCTCCAAGCCGGCGAGCCGCTCCATGCAGCGACCGGAAATCGCTCCGGACTGGAAGTAGCGGTCGAGGATCGCGCGGCGCACGCCGATGCCAGGCGCGCGGAACTCCACCACCATGTCGAAGCGGCGCAGGTACGCCGGATCCATCGCCTCGATGGAGTTGCAGGTCCAGATCGTTGGCACCGGGTTGGACTCCAGCGTCTCGTTCACCCACGCCTTGCGCAGGTGGTCGGCGTCGCGCCCGCCAATGCCCAGCATGGCGAGGAATCCCGACCCGCCACCGCTGCCGAACACGTCCTCGACCTCATCGAACAGGAGTATCTGCCGGCGACGCCCGGCGAGCAGGTTCTGGCAGGTGGCAAAGGCGCGAAAACGCCGGCTGCCGGAAACCGGGTCGCCGTCGCTGTCGCAGTTCGGCACCTCGCTGACGCTGGCGCGGAGCGGCCCGGCGAGCATGCGCGCGAATTCGGTCTTGCCGGTGCCGGGAGCGCCGTGCAGGAGGATGTTGACGCCACGCGTGCGCCGGGCCAGCGCGTGGCCGAGATACTTCATCACCAGCGCGGCTTCCGGGAGGTGCCCGAAATCGTCCGGGCCGAGCTGGGCCGCAGGCGCGGGGCGCACCAGGTGGCGCAGGAGCTGGCGCTCATCGAAGGTGGTGGCCAGCAGGCGTTCGGCGACTTCTTCATCGACACCGGTCGGGCAGGCGGGGCGCGGGCCGCCAGCTTCCAGCAGGCCGCTGCTGCGCAAGCGCGTGGAAAGTCGCCAGGCGTTGGTCACGTCGCGCATGCGGCAGCCCGTGGCGTGGCGCAGGAGCTGCAGGAAATCCTGCTCGCTTGTCACCACCAGGCGGTAGAAGTCCTGCATGTACTGGGCGCGGGAGCTGATGACCAGTACGCGCAGCAGCGCGCATTCGGTCCTGCCGAAGTGCAGCAGGCGACCCATGCGGGCGATGTTCTCGCCGAGGTGGTCACGGCGCGGGCGACGCCTTTGCAGCGTGCGGAGCTGGGCTTCCACCGCGTCGCGGAGTCCAGCCGGGCCGGCGCTGCCGGCATCCGGGCTTTCCTCGAGGCCGAGCAGGGTCAGCACATCGTGGTCGCGCATGTGGCCGCGCTGGAACAGGCGGTGGTACCAGCCGGTGCCGACCAGCATGCGCGCGGCAAGCAGCGCCCCCTCGCGATCGAGCGGCGTCGCGAGCGGGACCGGCTCGTAGCCACGAGGCTGGGCTTCGTCGAGCACGTCCAGATCGCTGAGGTCGAGGTCATCGAGGTCGTCGAGGCTGAAATCGCCATCGTCTGATTCTGCGGTGGAGAAGGGTGCGCCCATGCCATGCTCCTGCGGGTCGTGATGCCGCCATTATGCGAAGCACTTGCGACACAACATGTCGCATCGGAGGCACTACACTGCGCTGGTCAGGAATCGGGGGCCTTGCCATGTACGACACCTTCTCGCGCCACCTCACGATGCTGAGCCTGGTTCCGGTGCTGCCGCGCAAATGCACCGCTGGCGAGTTGCGCGAGAAGCTCGTGGCGCAGGGTTTCGACGTGCACATCCGTTCGGTGGAACGCGATCTGCAGAAGCTCTCGCATTTCGGCCTGACCGACGATGGCGCCAAGCCGGCGGGGTGGTCGTGGGTGTCGCGCGACAGGGTGCCGACGCTGCCGCCGATGTCGACCGAGAACGCACTGGTGCTCGAGCTGGTACGCCGGCATCTTGGCGCCATGCTGCCGCCGCGGATGCTGCGCCAGATGGAGCGGCCGTTCGAGGAGGCGCGCCGCACCCTCAACCTGCTCGGCGACGCGCCGCTCAAGCGCTGGACGGAACGCGTCGCGGTGCTGCCGGATGGCCCGCCGCTGGCGACGCCGGAAGTCGCTGCAGGCGTGCTGGAAGCCGTCGGCGAGGCGCTGCTGCGCGACCGCCGGCTGGACGTGCAATACCGCGCGCTCGACCGGCCGCGCGGACGCCGCTACACCCTGCACCCGCTCGGGCTGGTGTACCGCGACGGCGTGTTCTATCTGGTCGCGACCGTCAACGACTACGACGACATCCGTCATTTCGCGCTGCAGCGCATGCGCGAGGCACGGGTGCTGGACGAGACCGCCGGCCGCCCGGCGGATTTCGTTCTGGCGGAACACCTCGACGGCAAGCGCGCCTTCCAGTGGCCGCACGGCGAAACCGTACGCCTGGAGCTCAAGGTCGAACGTTGGCTGGCCATCCATCTGGAGGAGCGCTGCCTCGCCGGTGACCAGGTGATCACCCCGCTCCGCGGCGATCCGGAACGCTCGCGCGTGACCGCCACGGTGGAAGCCACCGAACAGCTCTACTGGTGGCTGCGCAGCCTCGGCACCAGCGTGGAAGTGGTCAAGCCCGCACGCCTGCGCCAGCGGCTGGCGGACGAAGTACGGCAACTGGCCGAGGTTTATCGGTGACCGGAGCGACCCGATCCGGCAGGGTTGCTGCGCTGTGCACGATGACGGATCCCGTGCGTGACCAGGGATGGATGGCGCGCCGGTCGCGCACAGGGTGCGCTCCTGCAGCGGGATGCGCGCGGTAACGGGATCACGAGGTCGCAGTCGCCAGGACGCGCCGGCTGCCGCCCGTTCGTGCTTCGAAGCGCGCTCGCGTTCACGCCAAGGATCTCCCGGTTCTCCACCGCGACCCGTTAGGATACGGGCGGGCCGCGGCGCGGTCCGGTGCGCTGCCGTCGGTGTGACTGCCGGGACGGAGTGGCCGCTCCTTCCAGAATTTCCCTTCCGCTGGCTGCATGGCGCACGAGTTCCTTCTCATCCTGCTGGTCGCGCTGCCGTTCGCCGGCAGCGTGGTCGCGGCCTTCCTGCCGGCCAATGCGCGCAATGCCGAGGCGTGGCTGGCGGGCGCGGTGGCCGTGGCCGGCATGGTGGCGGCGCTGCTGCTCTGGCCGGCGGCGGCGGAGGGCGGCGTGGTGCGCTTCGCGGCGGCGTGGCTGCCGCTGCCGGGGGCGGACTTCAGCCTGCGCATGGACGGCTTCGCCTGGATGTTCGCGCTGCTGGTCACCGGCATTGGCGCGCTGGTGGTGCTGTATGCGCGCTACTACATGTCGCCGCAGGATCCGGTGCCGCGCTTCTTCTCGTTCCTGCTCGCCTTCATGGGCTCGATGCTGGGGCTGGTGCTGTCGGGGAATTTGATCCAGCTGGTGTTCTTCTGGGAACTGACCAGCCTCTTCTCGTTCCTGCTGATCGGCTACTGGCACCACCAGCAGGCGGCCCGCGACGGCGCGCGCCTGGCGCTGACACTGACCGCGCTCGGCGGCCTGGCACTTTTTGGTGCGGCGGTGCTGATCGGGCGCGCGGTCGGCAGCTACGACCTCGGCGAGGTGCTGGCCGCCGGCGACCTGATCCGCAGCCATCGCTGGTACCTGCCGATCCTGGTGCTGGTGCTCGCCGGCGCCTTCACCAAGAGCGCGCAGTTCCCGTTCCACTTCTGGCTGCCGCAGGCGATGGCGGCGCCGACGCCGGTGTCGGCGTACCTGCATTCGGCGACGATGGTCAAGGCCGGCGTGTTCCTGCTGGCGCGCCTGTGGCCGGTGCTGGCGGGCACCGACGTGTGGTTCTGGACGGTCGGCGGCACGGGTCTGGTCACCCTGCTCCTTGGCGGCTGGTGCGCGATCTTCCAGCAGGACCTCAAGGGCCTGCTCGCCTACTCGACGATCAGCAATCTCGGCCTCATCACGCTGCTGCTCGGCCTCAACAGCCCGCTGGCGGCGGTGGCGGCGGTGTTCCACATCATGAACCACGCGACCTTCAAGGCCTCGCTGTTCATGGCCGCCGGCATCATCGACCACGAGGCTGGCACGCGTGATATCCGCCGCCTCAGCGGCCTCTATCGCCTGATGCCGTACACGGCCACGCTGGCGATGGTGGCGGCGGCGGCGATGGCGGGCGTGCCGCTGCTCAACGGCTTCATCTCCAAGGAGATGTTCTTCACCGAGGCGATCCGCGCCACCACGCCGGTGCCGGCCTTCGGCGAGGTGCTGCCCTACATCGCCGTCGTCGCCAGCGCCTTCACCGTGGCGTATTCGCTGCGTTTCATCCATGGCGCCTTCTTCGGCCCGCCGCCACACGACCTGCCGCGCACGCCGCACGAGCCGCCGCGCTGGATGCGCTTTCCGGTCGACGTGCTGGTGCTGGTGTGCCTTCTGGTCGGCGTCCTGCCGGCGCTCACCCTGGGCCGGATCCTGGATGCCGCGGCGCGCTCGATCCTCGGCGCCTCGACGCCGGTGTACGACCTGGCGGTGTGGCACGGCTTCAACCGGGCCGTGCTGATGAGCCTGGTCGCGCTGGCCGGCGGCGCGCTGCTGTACCGCCTGCTGAGCCGCTACCTCGCGACCTCGCCCGACGGGCCGCCGCTGCTGCGCAACATCGACGGCCGACGCGTGTTCGAACGCATCCTGGTGACGCTGTCCTGGCGCTGGGCGCGCAGCGCGGAGGCACTGATGGGCACGCACCGCCTGCAGTGGCAGCTCCGCGCCCTGGTCGCGGTGGCGCTGGTGGTGGCTTTTGCGCCGCTGGCGCGCGGCCTGGCCCTGCTGCCGGTCGCAGCCACGGCGCCGGATCCCGCGCTGGCGCTGGTCTGGCTGGTCGGCGGCGGCTGCGCGCTCGGCGCCGCCTGGCAGGCCAAGTACCACCGCCTCGCGGCGCTGATCCTGATGGGCGGCGCGGGCCTCGCCACCGCGCTCACCTTCATGTGGTTCTCGGCGCCGGACCTGGCGCTGACGCAGATCCTGGTCGAGGTGGTGACCACGGTGCTGATGCTGCTCGGCCTGCGCTGGCTGCCCAAGCGCTTCGAGCGCATCGATGGCTCGGCGACGCCACGCGCACGGGCGCGGCGCGGCTTCGACCTCGTGCTGGCGGTGGCCGGCGGCACCGGCGTGGCGGCGCTGGCGTGGTCGGTGCTGACGCGCCCGCCACCGGACACCATCGCCAACTTCTTCCTGACCCGCGCGCTGCCCGAGGGCGGCGGACGCAACGTCGTCAACGTGATCCTGGTCGACTTCCGCGGCTTCGACACGCTCGGCGAGATCTCCGTGCTCGGCGCGGTGGCGATCACCGTGTTCGCGCTGCTGCGCCGCTTCCGGCCGGCGCCGGAGAGCATCGACGTGCCCGAGCAGCAGCGCATCCAGAATGCCTACGACGAGGCCCACCCCGGGCGCCAGGTCGGCGACAGCCGCGACAAGTACCTGGCGGTGCCGGCGGTGCTGATGCGCTGGATGTTCCCGCCGATGATGGCGATGGCGCTGTACCTGTTCCTGCGCGGGCACGATCTTCCCGGCGGCGGCTTCGTCGCGGGACTGATGGTCGCCATCGCGCTCATCGTGCAGTACATGGGCGGCGGCATCCGCTGGGTCGAGACGCGCCTGCGCGTGCATCCGCTGCGCTGGATGGGCTTTGGCCTGCTGCTCGCCTTCGCCACCGGCGCCGGAGCGTGGCTGGCCGGTTATCCGTTCCTGACCTCGCACCTGTTCGAGCCGGCGTTGCCTGGCATCGGCCGCGTGCCACTGGCCAGCGCGCTGTTCTTCGACCTCGGCGTGTTCGCGCTGGTGGTCGGCGCGACCACGCTGATCCTGATCGCGCTGGCGCACCAGTCGCTGCGCGGTCCGCGTCCACCGCGGTTCGGCACGGAGGGCGCGTGATGGAACTGGTGCTGACGATCGCCATCGGCGTGCTGACCGGATCGGGCATCTGGCTGCTGCTGCGGCCGCGAACCTTCCAGGTGATCATCGGCCTGTCGCTGCTGTCCTATGCGGTGAACCTGTTCATCTTCGCCATGGGGCGCCTCGCGGTGGACGTCGCGCCGGTGCTGGAGGACGGCACCGGCAATAGCGATCCGTTGCCGCAGGCGCTGGTGCTGACGGCGATCGTGATCGGCTTCGCCACCACCGCGCTGTTCCTGGTGGTGCTGCTCGCCAACCGCGGCTTCAGCGGCACCGACCACGTCGACGGGCGGGAGCCGCCGCCATGAATCTCGCCGCCCACCTCGTCATGCTGCCGGTGCTGCTGCCGCTGGTCGCGGCGGCGCTGATGCTGCCGCTCGGCGAGCGACGACGGCCGCTCAAGGTGATGTTGAACCTCGCCTCCACGCTCGCCCTGGTGGCCGTCGCGGTCGCGCTGGCGATGCGGGCCGGAACGGGCGCGGTCGACGTCTACCGCCTCGGCGACTGGCCCGCGCCCTTCGCCATCGTGCTGGTGGCCGACCGGCTGGCGGCGCTCATGCTGCTGGCGACCTCCGTGCTGGCATTCTGCTCGCTGCTGTTCTCGCTGGCGCGCTGGCACCGCGTCGGGGTGCACTTCCATCCGCTGTTCCAGTTCCTGCTGATGGGCCTCAACGGCGCCTTCCTGACCGGCGATCTGTTCAACCTGTTCGTGTTCTTCGAGGTGCTGCTGGTCGCCTCCTACGGCCTCGCCCTGCATGGCTCGGGCTCGCGGCGGGTGCAGGCGGGGATGCACTACATCGCCGTCAACCTGGCCGCCTCGCTGCTGTTCCTGCTCGGCGTCAGCCTGATCTATGGCGTCGCCGGCACTCTCAACATGGCCGACCTCGCGCTGCGGATCCCGGCGATCGCGCCCGCCGACCGGCCGCTGCTCGAAGCCGGCGCGGCCCTCCTAGGCACCGCCTTCCTGACCAAGGCCGCGGCCTGGCCGCTCGGCTTCTGGCTGGAGGACACCTATGCCGCCGCCAGCGCGCCGGTGGCGGCGCTGTTCGCCATCATGAGCAAGCTCGGCGTGTACGCCATCGCGCGGGTCTGGCTGCTGCTGTTCGGCGTCGCCGCCGGGCCGTCGGCGGGCCTGGGCGCCGACTGGCTGCTGGCCGCCGGCATCGCCACCCTGGTGTTCGGCATGCTGGGCGTGCTGGCGGCGCAGGAGATGGCGCGCCTGGCCGCCAATTCGGTGCTGGTCTCCTCCGGCCTGCTGATCGCGATGATCGCGGTGGGCAATGCCGAGGTGATCGGCGCGGCGTTCTATTACCTGGTCGTCTCCACCTTCGCGCTTGGCGCCTTCTTCCTGCTGGTGGAATTGGCCGACCGCGGGCGCTCCGCCGCCGCGGACATCCTCGCGGTGACGCGCGAGGCCTTCGGCGAGGACGAGGATGAAGCCGACGATGGCGAGGTCGGCGTCGCCATCCCCGCCACCATGGCGCTGCTCGGACTCGCGTTCCTGGCCTGCGCCCTGCTGCTGGCCGGCCTGCCACCGCTGGCCGGCTTCATCGGCAAGTTCATGCTGCTGGATGCGTTGTTCGCCGCGCTGACGCCGGCCGCGGGCCTCGCGCCGGCCGTCGCCTGGTTGTTGCTGGCACTGCTGCTGCTGTCGAGCTTCGCCACCCTGATCGCCATGAGTCGCGCCGGCCTGAACCGCTTTTGGGCACCGCTGGAGCCCCGCGTGCCGCGCGTGCGCATCATCGAGATGGTGCCGGTCGCACTGCTGCTCGCCGCCTGCGCCGTGCTCACCGTCGCCGCGGGCCCCGCGCTCGACTACGCCGGCGCCGCGGCGCGCGCGCTGATCGCGCCGCAGGACTACGTCGAGGGCGTGCTGCCGCCGCCGGCCACGCCGGAGGTCGCGCCATGATGCGCCGCTGGCTGCCCTATCCGCGCCTGGCGCTGGCGGTGTGGCTGATGTGGTTCCTGCTCGCGCCCGCGCCCACCTTCGGTGCCGCGCTGACCGGCGCGCTGGTCGCATGGGGGCTGTCGTTCCTGCCGGTCGCGCTCGAGCACGGCCGACGCGGCGCGCGCCGGCCGCTGCTCATGCTGCGCCTGGCTGGGCGTGTCGCACACGACATCGTGCTGGCCAACCTCGCCGTGGCCGCGCTGCTGCTGCGCCCGCGCGCCAAGGCGCGCCGCGCCGGCTTCGTGTCGATCCCGCTGGACCTGCGCGAGCCGAACGCGCTGGCGGTGCTTGCCTGCATCATCACCGCCACGCCCGGCACCATCTGGGTATCCTGGGATCCGGCGGCGGGGATCCTCGTCATCCACGTGCTGGACCTCGTCGACGAGGCCGCCGTGGTGCGCGATATCCGCGGGCGCTACGAGGCGCCGCTGCTGGAGATCTTCGCATGAGCGCGCTGCTGCTGGCGGTTGCGCTCACGGTCGCGCAGGTGATGCTGGCACTGGCGATGATCCTCGCCGCCGTGCGCATGGTGCGCGGCCCGCGCGCGCAGGATCGCGTACTGGCCTTCGACGCGCTCTACCTCGATGCCGTGCTGCTGGTGCTCTGCTTCGGCATCGGCAGCGGCGGCACGCTGTACTTCGAGGTGGCGCTGGCGATGGCGCTGACCGGCTTCGTCGGCACGGTGGCGCTGGCCAAGTTCCTGCTGCGCGGCGAGGTGATCGAATGATCGCGCCGGCGCTGCCGCTGTGGCTTGCAGTGGTCGTATCCGTGCTGTTGCTGGCCGGGGCCGGCCTGGCGCTGCTCGGATCGCTGGGCCTGCTGCGATTCCGGACCTTCTACGAGCGCGTGCATGCGCCGACCCTCGCCGGCACCCTCGGCGCGACGGCGATCCTGCTCGCCTCGATGCTGCTCGCCTCCTTCGACGCGGGGCGGCCGATCGTGCACGAGCTGGTGCTCGGCGCGGTGCTGTTCACCACCACGCCGGTGGCGCTGCTGCTGCTGGTGCGCGCCGCCCTGTACCGCGACCGGCACGAGGGCAACATCGCGGTGGCGCCGCCGCCGGCAGAGCCGGGCGCGGAGGCTGCCGATGAGCGCCCGGCAAGTGGACCTCAGTAGCCGCTTTCCTCGAGGGCGAGCCGCACCTGGCGGTGGCGTGCCTGCACGTTTGAATCGGGTGCTGGCGACAGCAGGCTGACGAGGACGATCGCGAGGCTGGCGACGATGAATCCCGGCACCATCTCGTAGAGCCCGCTGCCGAAGTGCTCGACCGCGACCAGTTTCCACAGGATCACGGTGGCCGCGCCGGCGACGATTCCGGTCAAGGCGCCGCTGCGCGTCATGCGACCCCAGCCGAGCGAGAACAGCACCACCGGGCCGAAGGCCGCGCCGAAGCCCGCCCAGGCGTAGCTGACCAGCCCCAGCACGCGGCTGTCCGGATCGCGCGCGATCCAGATCGCCAGCAGCGCCACCGCCAGCACCATCGCCCGGCCGACCCAGACCAGTTCGCGCTGGCCGGCATTCGGGCGCAGGAAGCCGCGGTAGAAATCTTCGGTGAGCGCGCTGGAGCAGACCAGCAACTGGCAGCTCAGCGTGCTCATGATCGCGGCGAGGATCGCCGACAGCAGCACGCCGGCGATCCACGGGTTGAAGAGCGCCTCGGCCAGCACGATGAAGACGCGCTCGGGATTCTCCACCAGCGGCCCGGCCAGTTCCGGATGCTGGGCCGCCCAGGCGACGCCGGCGAGGCCCACCGTCACCGCGCCGAGCAGGCAGAGCACCATCCAGGTCATGCCGATGCGCCGCGCCTGCGGAATCACCGCCAGCGAATCGGCCGCCATGAAGCGCGCCAGGATGTGCGGCTGGCCGAAGTAGCCGAGCCCCCAGGCGAGCGCCGAGACGATCGCGATCCACCCGCCGCTGCCGAACCAGTCCAGGCGCATCGGATCGACCTGTTCGATCAACTGGCGCGTTTCGCCGAGGCCGCCGATGCCGAGGATGACGATGACCGGCGTCAGCAGCAGGGCGAAGATCATCAGCGTCGCCTGCACGGTATCCGTCCAGCTCACCGCCAGGAAGCCGCCGACCAGCGTGTAGAGGATCGTCGCCGCCGCGCCCCACCACAGCGCCTGCGCGTAGGGCAGGCCGAATACGCTTTCGAACAGGCGCGCACCGGCCACCACGCCGCTCGCGCAATAGACCGCGAAGAACACCAGGATCACCAGCGCGGCGACGATGCGCAGCAGGCGGCCGTCGCCGGCGAAGCGGGTGGTGAAGTAGTCGGGCAGGGTCAGCGCGTTGTTCGTGCGCTCGGTATAGACGCGCAGCGGCCCGGCCACGAAGCGCCAGTTGAGCCAGGCGCCAATGCTGAGGCCGATGGCGATCCACGCTTCCGACAGGCCGGTCAGGTACAGCGCACCAGGCAGGCCCATCAGCAGCCAGCCGCTCATGTCCGAGGCGCCGGCCGACAGCGCAGTCACGTAGCCGCCGAGCGAACGCCCGCCGAGGATGTAGTCGTCGAGGCTGCGCGTGGAGCGCCAGGCGACGAAGCCGATGCCGACCATGGCCAGGAGATAGATGCCAAAGGTGATCAGCAGCGGCGTGCTGGCGCTCATGGGCGTCCCCCGTGGAAAGGCCGGAAGCTTACCCCAGCCCCGGGTGGGCGGCGCGCGGGCGTGAAGTCATCCGCGGGTCACCGCAACCACGCCTGGAAGGGCCCGCCCCCTGCTCGTGGCGGCCATCCCGTCGACCGGGACATGGATCACGATCCGCTTGCCCAACCCGTCACGACCTTTGGCGCCATGCCCCGCCACACTTCGTCCTGCATGCTCATGCATGCGAGGCATGCCGCACGGCATCAGGAGCAGAAGGATGAAACGTGGTTCTTGGGTAACGATGGCACTGGCACTCTGCAGCGGCGCAGCCTGGGCGGGAGCCGGCGTGTGGACGTCCGAAGGCCCGTACGGCGGCGAAGCGGGAAAACTCCTGGCCGACCCTTCCACGCCCGGCCTCCTGTACGCGGGTACGCCCGGCGGCATCTTCCGCAGCAACGATGGCGGGGTGAGCTGGACGCGCAAGATGGCCGGATTCAACGGCGCGCTGTATCTCGTCGATGCCTTCGCACTCGACGCCGAAGCCCCCTCGACGCTCTGGGTATTCGATGGCTTCAAGCGCCTCAACCGCAGCACCGACGGCGGCGAGAACTGGTCCCTGACCGGCTTCGGTTTCGGCGTCTCCTCCTTCGATGCGGCCAGCGAGATGACGGACGGCCCGGGGAGCGTGGGTACGCTGTACCTGGCGACGTACGCCAGCGGCATCCTGGTCAGCCATGACAGCGGCGCAAGCTTTCATCCGATCAACACCGGGCTTCCATCCAACGTGCCGATGGGGCGCATCGTCGTCGATCCGGACGACCCGCAGCGACTGATCGCGGGAGTCGGACCGACGGTGACGTTCGATCCGCTCCATCCCGCCACGCTCTATCTCAGCACGGATGGCGGCGCGAACTGGAACGGCGTGCTCGCCCTCGGCGATGGCACTCCGTACTACGGCCAGGCACCGGATGTGAGCTTTGGCGCGGGAAGCCGTGTCTATGCCAGCATCTCCGGTGCTCTTTACCGGAGCGATGACCGAGGCGCCACATGGGAGGAACTCCCGCTGTCGGCCTACGAGCTGCGTGCGGACCCCACGGTGGCCGACCACCTGGTCTTCACCACGCACGATGGCGTCGCCCGTTCGACCGACGGCGGTTTCACCTCGATGCCGCTCAACAGCGGTCTGGACGTCATCGCAGGACAGGTGCCGGCGCCCGGCTCCCTGGTCACGCACCCGTCCTGGCCGGCCGTGCCCCAGCTCTGGCTCGGCACGACCGGCGGCGGGGTGTACTTCAGTGGCAATGGCGGCACCACGTGGACGCCGCGCAGCGAAGGCCTCTCCAGCGTGCAGATCCGCGCCCTGGCGATGTTCCACGATGCCGCCACGCACCGCCTCTTCGCCGGCTATGGCGACATGTTCTCGCCGTCCCCGGCGCTGTTCCGCGGCAACAACGCCGGGCCCGGCCAGCCCTTCACCTCGTGGGCCCCGTCCAACACCAACCTCGAGGCGTTCCAGATCCGCAGCCTCGTGATCGATCCGACCACACGCGCCGCCGGCATCGGCGGTACGCGGATCTACGCCAGCGGGCGCGGTCCCGTGGAATGGGACAATCCGCTGCGCAACGGCGGCATCTACCGCAGCCTTGACGGCGGCGGCACCTGGAGCACCATCGACGCCGGGCTGCCCACGAGCGGCGATCCGCCAGCGCCGGAAGTCGGCACCGTGCGCAGCCTGGTCCTCGATCCGCGTTCCTGCGCGGCGCCGCCACCCAGCGGGCCGTGCACGGCCGGACCACTGCTGACCCTCTACGCCACCGCGAACGGGCGGAGCACTGGAGGGACCGCGAGCTTCCGGGTGATCAAGAGCGTCGACGGCGGAACCAACTGGGCAAGTCGTGATGCCGGCATTCCGCAGCCGCTCAACGCCGGGACGCCGGAAAGCCAGTCGTTGCTGGTGGTGCCGATCGTCGTGAATCCGCTGAATCCGCAGGAGCTCTACGTCGGCACTTCCGCGATCTTCGACTCGACGGCCCTGCCGATACCGACGATCCGGAGTGGCGTATTCAAGAGCAGCGATGGTGGCGCCAGCTGGATCCACCGCAGCAACGGCCTGCCGCGGTTCGAAGGATCGCTGGATACCGCGCACGACGTGCTGAGCCTGGCCATCAACCCGGCCAACCCGCAGGAGCTCTGGTGTTCCGTCACGCCGATGGATGGCCTCACCTCTGGCGGGATCTTCCACACGGTCGACGGTGGCGCCACCTGGACCGATGCGAGCACGGGGCTGTCGAGCATCGACATTCGCGCCCTCCATGTGGACCCGACCGAGCCCTCGACGCTCTACGCCTCGGGAGGCGGCACCGCCGGCAATCCCGGAGGCATCTTCAAGAGCACCGACAGCGGCGCCTCATGGCGTTCGATCAGCATCGGCCTGCCAGCCGACGCCGCGCTCGCGCTCGAGGTCGACCCGGTCGATCCACGCGTGCTCCATGCCGGCACCAGCAGCGGCGTGTGGAGCCTGATGCAGTTGCCCGATGCCGATGGCGACGGGGTTCCCGACGAGGTGGAAAACGCAGCGCCGAACAGCGGGGATGGCAACGACAACGGGATCCCCGATGCACTGGAGCCGAATGCCGGTTCGCTCACCAGCGCCGCCCCGGGCGGCACGACGGGCGAGGGTGCCTTCTCGGCCGGCGACTGGTTCACCGTGACGGTCGAACCGGTGACAGGCGCCTGCGTGCAGGCGGTGGACGTACAGTCGGTGTACGCCGCCTATCACGGGACGGACGTCTCGGACTACGGCGATGCCTATGCCTATCCACGACAGCTGGCGCGCTTCGAGATCACCGATTGCGAGGAGGCGAAGGTGACCCTCAAGTTCCACCAGGCGACGTTCGGCGCGGGCACCGCGTTCCGCTTCTTCGGCCCGGCCGTGCCGGGCGACCCGGCCAGCATCGGCTGGCACGCCTTCGACGCGCGGGCGACGCAGGTCGCACCGGACACCTGGGAGCTGGTGTTGACCAATGGCGCGTTCGGGAGCTGGCGACCGGCGAGTGCGCGCTCGATTCTCTTCGAGGGCGGCCCCGGCTGGAAGGAAGGCATCTTCCGCGACGGCTTCCAGTGACGGCAACGGGGCGGCGGCCTGCGCCGCCCCTTCCGGCTACAGCTTGTTGAACTCCCGCCTGAGGTCGTAGCCGTCGTCGGTGACGATCTTTTCGAGCGTGCGCACGCGCTCCTCCAGCGCGTCGATGCGCGCCTGCGCGGCGGAGCTGCCCTCCGTCTGGCTGGCCTTCAGGCGCAGGTGCTCGCGATAGAGGCGCGCCAGGGTGACCACGATGACGATGCCGAGGACGAAGACGAACGGGGACATTCAGCTCTCCAGGTCGCGGAACTTGCGGTCGAGGTCGTAGTGCCTGGACGTGACGTAGCTTTCCATGCACTGCAGCCGCTGGTCCAGCTCGCGGAAGCGCTGGCGCACGTCGCGAAAGGTGGCGTTGGCCGAGCGCCGCAGGCTGCGCCAGTATTCGTCGCCCTCGTCCCAATCATACGGGCGCTCGGGCTTGACCGGCAGCAGCATGCCGAGCGCGACATAGGCGATCACGGTGGCGACGTTGAGCCAGATCAGCGCCACGATTGCCAGCACCCGCACCAGGGTGACGTTCCAGCCGAAGTAGTCGGCGATCCCGGCGCACACGCCCATCAGCTTGCCGTTGCGGGGATCGCGGTAGAAGCGCTGCGCGCGCCAGCGGTTGTCGTGGTGGTCCATGGTCATCCTCCGTGCCGGTTGGAGCGCCAGAAGGCGGCCTCATCGCCATGCCCGCAGAAGCGGAGCGGCCGCACCGGCAGCAGCAGCGCCGCGATCGCGTAGGCGACGAGGGTGGGTTCGACGTAGAACCACAGCGCCGCGAGTGCAGCGATGCGCACCAGCCAGGCCGGGCAGGCCACGGCTTCGGCAAGGCCGGCGCAGACGCCGAGGAGGATGCCGCGCTCCGGATCCCGGTACAGGCGGCGCGGCGAATCGTTGCAGCGGGTTCGCATCATGGTTTTTCCCTCCAGCCGGCGGCACGCGTGTCGAGGATCGTTTCCAGCGATTCCAGGCGACGCTCCATGCGGTTGGCGAGCTGCCACAGGTCGGCCAGCATCTTCTCGTCTTCCCGGCTGAGGCCCTGGGCGGCGCGGTTCCGAGTGCCGTAATGGAAGATGATCCACGGCAACCCGATGAAGATGCAGAAGATCGCGAAGATGGGAATCAACTCTTCCATCGGTCCTTACTCCGCGGCGGCGGGCTTGCCGGCCATGCGCGCCTTGAGCGCGGCCAGTTCCTCCTTCACGCGGTCGTCGGCCTCGAGGTCGGCGAATTCGCGGTGCAGGTCCTGCGCCTGGCCAAGGTCATAGCTCTCGACCTTGCCTTCCAGCTGCTCCAGACGCCGCTCGTAGTAGTCCATGCGGCCGAGCGCGCCGGTGACGCGCTCATCGTGCACGCGGCGGCGCACTTCCAGCCGCTGCGCGGCGGTGTCGTGGCGGCGCGCCAGCGACTGCTGGCGATTGCGCGCGTCGGCGAGCTTGCCCTGCAGCGCCGCGATGTCGTCGTTGAGCTTGGCCAGGCCCGATTCCAGTTCCTGGTGCTGCTTCTCGAGCGCGGCCAGTTCGTCCTGCATGCGCTGCTTCTCGGCCAGCGCGGCGACGGCGAGATCGTCGCGCCCCTTGCTGACGGCGAGCTCGGCGCGGCGCTGCCATTCGGCCGCTTCCCGCCGGGCGCCATCGGCGCGCCGCTCCAGTTCCTTGCGATCAGCGATCGCGCGCGCCGCGGCGGAGCGGACCTCGACCAGGGTGTCTTCCATCTCCTGGATGATCAGCCGCACCACCTTGTGCGGATCCTCGGCCTTGTCGAGCATGGCGTTGAGGTTGGAGTTGATGATGTCGCTGATCCTGGAAAACATGCCCATGGTGTTCGGCCTCTGTGGGTGGGTGGCGAACAGGGGAGTGCAGGCTCCATGCCAAGCCGGGCCGGGTTGCCAGACGGTTGAATTTTCATGGGTTTCCATGACATCAGCCGGAAACGCACGAAGCCGGTGTAAGTTGGTTTCGCCATGTTGTGGTGACTTTAGCTAAGCTGTCGGCGTATTCCACCGTTGGAAGCCTGATGTCGCCGCCACTGCCGCCGCCGCTCGAGAACACCGCCATCCTCGGTGAGTCGCCGGCCTTCCTCGCCCTGCTGGAAGACGCCTCGCGGGTGGCTGCCGTCAGCAAGCCGGTGCTGGTGATCGGCGAGCGCGGTACCGGCAAGGAGCTGATCGCCGCGCGCCTGCATTACCTTTCGCCGCGCTGGCAGGGGCCGCTGGTCAAGCTCAACTGCGCGACCCTCACCGAATCGCTGCTGGAATCGGAACTCTTCGGCCACGAGGCCGGCGCCTTCACCGGCGCCACGCGCCGCCACGTCGGTCGCTTCGAGCAGGCCGACGGCGGCACCCTGTTCCTGGACGAGCTGGCCAACGTCTCGCTGCGCGTGCAGGAGAAGATCCTGCGCGCCGTCGAATACGGCGAGTTCCAGCGCGTCGGCGGCACGCAGACGCTGAGCGTGGACGTGCGCATCGTCGGCGCCACCAACGAGGACCTGCCCGCCGCGGTGCACGGCGGTCGCTTCCGCGCCGACCTCCTCGACCGCCTCGCCTTCGACGTGCTCACGGTGCCGCCGCTGCGCGTGCGCAGCGAGGACGTGCTGGCCCTCGCCGAACACTTCGCGGTCGAGGTGACGCGCGAACTCGGCCGCGAGTTCTTCCCCGGCTTCAGCCCCACTGCCCGCGAGGCCTTGGTGGAGTACGAATGGCCCGGCAACGTGCGCGAGCTCAAGAACGCGATCGAACGTTCCGTCTATCGGACTCCCGCGGGCGAGCCCGTGCAGCGCATCGTGTTCGACCCCTTTGCCTCGGCCTGGCGACCGGCGCCGGCTTCTGGCGGGGCCAGGACTCCAGCGGCGGCGGCCGACCCGCCTCCCGCCGCGGACCATCCGCCGAAGCTGCCCTGCGACCTCAAGCAGGAAGTGGCGCGCCTGGAAACCCGCCTTCTCGAACAGGCCCTGGCCGAAGCGCGCCACAAGCAGCCCGAAGCCGCCGCCCTGCTGGGCCTGAGCTACCACCAGTTGCGTGCGCTGCTCCGCAAGCACGGCATGGTGACGCCGCGCCGCCACCGGCAAACCTGACGGAACGATCGCGCGGGAACCCGGCCGCCCTCGGTTATACTGCGCGCCCGGAACGACCGCGCCCGCACGCGTCGCTCCGCGGCATCCGCGCCTGTAGCTCAGCTGGATAGAGTACTGCCCTCCGAAGGCAGGGGTCGCAGGTTCGAATCCTGCCAGGCGCGCCAAATCAATGACTTAGCCCGCCCGAGCGCCGCCTCGCCGGGCTTTTTCGTATTCGGGCCTCGGAACTTGCGACGCGGCTGTGACCCATGCCTCCAACCGGGCACAAGCATGCCGCTGGGCACTGGTGCCCGGATTGTGCCCACGCTGTGCCCGTACCCTGCACGCGGCCCCGTGGGATGACTACATCCCCAATGCCCGCGAGGAAGGAGGCTTGCACTTTTCCGTGGCATCCCGCCCGGACGGCGCTGGCGTTCCAACTGCACCGCCAGATCAGGGTTGTGCCCCAGCACGTGGTGTAACAGAGGTCACCGGTGGCTCTCTCGGGCTAGGGTTGGTCCATCCATGGCAAGCTGATGCCGAGCACCTCGCGATAGAGGAACAGCAACGCCGACAAGGCCTGGTTCTGCCTCGCCGCCGCGACATTCCGGCGCACCGCAAGCTCGCCCAGGATCTGCTCGATTCCACCCCGCCGAGTTCACGCGGATGGCGCTTACCATGGGCAAGGATGAACCGCCGGATCCAGCCGGTGTAGGCCTGTTCGGTACGCATACTGTAGTGCTTGGCCCGGATGCGGCTGCGTACCATGTCCATCAAGCGCGGCGGCGATCCTCGCGCATCGTCTCCGATACGCCCCTGCTTGCAAGCCCGTATTTCATTACACCCTCACCTTGCACGGATATCGCGGACATCTTCAGCTCGGACAGCTGGTGTCGCCACCGGCAAGCTCTTGTGTTTCTATAGGAAATTCGCTTGACCGGGCCGACGAAGTGTCGGACGATCGGCGCTGGGCCCCGGGTTGGGGTGCTATATCTAGTTATACCTGTGAGCCACACTCCATCGAACGTTGAAGTAGATCGTCCGCTGGCTCCCAATGAGCTCGCTGTAGTCCAGTGGCTCCTAGAGCATGGCGACGGGGACAATTCCTCCTTCTGGAACAGTTAAGTCACGCCCGTATCGCTCACCTATGCGGCTGTGGCTGCGCCAGCGTTGATTTCTCAATCAGCGGCAAGCGGCCCCGACACTTCGCCATGCGCGTATTTTCTGACTATCAATGGCGCAATGGCCAAGGCCACCTTTTCGGGGCGTTCGTATTTGAGCAAGACGGCCTGCTTGCCGGGCTAGATTTGTGGTCAATTGACGGCCAGAGCACTCCGGATACCATGCCGCTTCTTGAGAGCTTGGTGCCTTTTGGCTCACCATCACAGGTCTAACAATTCATTCAAGCCGACGCCGCTTCGCGGCGCAGCTTAACTCAGGCGTTAGGCCTCATCCATGATAGTTCCGCAACTTGAACCGCTGTTGGTATTTGCCGAAAGGCTTGAGCACATTTCAGGCGCAGCAACGATCGCTTCAGAGATCAAGAGTGTCGTTGCCAAAGCCGCAAAGCCGTTAGGGGCCATGCCAAGCGTCCAGGAATTGGGAAGCATTGTAAAAACATGGGCTGAAGCGCAGCCTCGCGTCTCAGCGGCTTATCTTTACGGAAGCAGGGTGAAAGGCACACATCGCGGTGATAGTGATCTCGATGTTGCTGTTGAGCTGCTCACTCGTCATGGAAAGCCTGGTAGCCTTCTCGACTGGCTACAGCTCGCGGACGAGTTAAAGCAATCATTAGGCGCGTTATTACCAGTTCCACTCGACCTGTGGCAGTACAGAAATCAAGTGCAGACACCTTGCGTCCATGAGGGTTTGTCATCCGGCTCTGTGCTGGTGTATTCCAACGGCCCAACAAAATTTAGTCTACCCTCAAATGGCCCCTAACTATTCTTTCAAGGCGGACGACTTCGCCGCCGCTTAACTCAGGCGTTAGGTGCCACAAGATGTCGAGCCCTCACAAATTGCACGCCGACTTCAACGGGCTGTTCGGTGACATCCTTTGCCTCTCACACAGCGATGTCGCGTTGGACGACAGCGGCAGAGAGGTGGTGTTGGCTGAAGGAATGCGCGTTGAGGCATTCGACGAAGACTTCGACGAACACGGAGACAAAGACAATCTCATAGCGTGCGGCGTGGTAGTTCCGTCGCCAAAGGCGCTGCAGTGCAATGGTTCGCGTTGGTCACTCCAAATCGACAGCCGGGGCGTCTTCCATGAGTCGGATCGCAGTGACACCTAACAATTCATTCCACAGCGGACGCGATGCGCGCGCCGCTAAATTCAGGCGTTAGACCTCATGAAGCCCACTCACGACCAACAGAACGAATTCTTAGATCATCGCCCACTGCCAGGCGTTTCGTTCGAGCACAATGACGCCGTTGTGGTCGTTGCCGGGGAGCATTCCGGAGACTCGGGGGCCATCATTAGCGTGGAGGAGCTGGGAGATGATCCCGTCTACTTGGTTGAGCTTGGCTCAGGCCAGGACGCGATCGTTAGTCAGTCGCTCCTTCGCGCGGTTGAGGCCTAACAATTCATTCAAGCCGAACCCGCTTCGCGGGGTGGCTTAACTCAAGCGTTAGGCGGCTCCCATGCATATCAGCAGACGAACATTTGTCGTTACAGCCGTCGCTGGCTGCATAGCGCTCACCGCCCCATCAATGGCTTCAACCACTGGAGAAAAAAGGCATGTATGGGCTAATCGGCAAGATGCGGGCCTCGCCGGGGCAACGCGACACATTGATCGCCATTCTCGCTGAAGGTATTTCAAGCATGCCGGGCTGCCTGAGTTATGTTGTCGCTCAAGACCCCAAAGATCCTGACACAATCTGGATCACAGAGGTTTGGGACAGCCAAGAGAGCCATAAGGCATCACTATCACTGCCTTCTGTCCAAGATGCCATTGCTCGTGGCAGGCCGCTGATTGCAGCATTTGACGAGCACCATGAGATTGTTCCAGTTGGCGGTCATGGCATCGGAGCCGCCGCCTAACAATTCATTCAAGCCGACGCCGCTTCGCGGCGCGGCTTAATTCAGGCGTTAGCCATCACGGAGCTGCATCAATGAAAATAGCAAAGGGAACATTGCTAACTTTTACAAAATTGTGTTTTGTTAGCGGTGTGTTTACGGCGCTATCGTTTGCCTCATTTTCCATGGTCTATTACTTTACGAACCCTGAAGTCGAGACATTGCCCGTTTTCTCAAAAATAATGCGGTATGGAACTGGGTTCAGTTCAACTTCTTAAGCTGGGGTGCTCTAGGGCTCTCTCTTGTGCTTATCATCACAACGGCATTAGCGTCTTTCGTTGGGCTTGTGTGCGCAATTTTCGCCAAGGTATTTCATGGCAAAGCGACAGAAACGCTCAAAGCAGGCTTACGGGGCTAACAGTTCGTTCAAGGCGGACGGCTTCGCCGCCGCTTAACTCTAGCGTTAGGCATCAGATGAAGCTCTATCACTTCTTGAAAGAAGAGCACGGCCTGACTGCCATACGAGATCAGCGGCTCAAGGTCGCTAGGATTTCAGAGCTGAACGACCCGTTTGAGTACATCCACTTTGATACGAGCAATTACGTGTCGCAGGCTGTTCTCAAAGAGCGGCGGCGGAAAGCCAATCAGAGGTTCGGACTCATATGCCTCAGTGCACGCTTCGATGATCCCGTCCAGTGGGCGCATTACGGAGATGCACATCGGGGTATGTGCTTGGGGTTTGAGGTCGCTGATGCGAATCTCATCAAGGTTGAGTATGTTGACTCAAGAGCGTCTCTAGCAGAGTTTCGCGAGTCCCTTGACCTTTCCCTTCCGGAGTTCCTCCGCCAACAACTTTCAAGGAAGTTCAAGCACTGGCAGTACGAGCAGGAGCATCGGCTCATCGTCCCCGCTAGCAAGACTACGGATCTGATCTTTCACCCCTTCTCGGAGAGTCTCCGCCTAATCGATGTGATGATTGGCGCTCGATCCAAGCTAACGTACGCTAGTATCCGCGCACTGATCCAGGTACTATCCCCGGCCTCCAGCCATTTTCAAAATGAGGGCCTCAGCAACGGCGTTCGCAATGGAGCATTTGACATGACCGCGATTATACCTAACAAATCGTTCAAGCCGATGCCGCTTCGCGGCACGGCTTAACTCTGGTGTTAGACCGCAATGAGAACTCTCGTATTCGGAAATTCTGGCTCAGGCAAAAGCACTCTCGCACAACAACTTGCGCGAGAGCACGACCTTGCCCATCTCGACCTCTATTCAATTGTTTGGGAGCCAGGGAAGGTCGCAGTGCAGCGCGATCCGGATGCTATTGTTGACTCCTCAAAGCGTTTCTCACCTCGCACGATCGCTGAGTCATTGAAGGCTGCTACGGGGAGCTCGTGAAAACCGCGACCACTTATTGCACGAAACTCGTGTTTCTCAATCCTGGGCTTGAGACGTGCTTGGAGCACAACCGGCAGCGTCCTTGGGAGCCGCACAAGTACGCGTCCAAAGATGCACAAGACGTCATGCTGGAGAATTTGCAGGCTTGGATTGCGGACTACTATGAGCGAAAAGATCAATGGTCATATCATGCGCATCGCAGGATCTTTGATTCCTTCACTGGCTGCAAAAGCGAGCGTATTAGTGGTTCGCCGGTTGCGGTCTAACATTTCGTTCGAAGCGGACGGCTACGCCGCCGCTCAACTCCAGCGTTAGGCCTGCCAGTCCATTCTCGCGGCAAGCCGCCGCGATCGATATTCAACTCTCGGAGGTGAATCATGGCGATCACTGTCTGTCTCGCTGGTGCAACGGGTTGGGCAGGCTCCGAGCTCGCGCGTGGCATCGCAGAGGTTTCGGACGTAACGCTCACCGCCGCGGTCTCGCGTACGCAGGCGGGCCGCTCGCTCGGCGAGGCGATCGGTGAGCCGGGCCTGACGACGCCCATCTATGCGACCGCCGAGGAGGCGCTCACGCATCCCTGCGACATCTTCGTCGAGTACACGAAGCCGGACGTCGCCAAAGGCAACATCCTCGCGGCACTCGCCCACGGCGCGCACGTGGTCGTCGGCACTTCGGGGCTTACCGAGGCCGATTATGTGGAGATCGATGCGGTGGCCCGTGAGCGGGGACGCGGCGTGCTCGCCGTGGGCAACTTTGCGCTCACGGTGGTGCTGCTGCAGAAGTTCGCGGAAGCGGCAGCACGGCTCATCCCGCAGTGGGAGATCATCGACTACGCACACGACGACAAGCGGGACGCGCCAAGCGGAACCGCACGCGAGCTCGCCGCCCGACTGGCCGAGGTGCGTGAGCCTGAGCCTACCGTGCCGGTGAACGAGACGGTCGGCGAGCGAGCCGCGCGAGGCGCGACCGTATCGGGGTCGCAGATCCACTCGGTGCGTCTGCCCAGCTACGTGATCGGGGCCGAGGTCATCTTCGGAATGCCTGACCAGCGGTTGACCATCCGGCACGATTCAGGGAGTAGCGCGCGCCCGTACGTCGACGGTGCCCTGCTCGCGATCCGGAAGGTCTCGACGCTCGTCGGTGTCCACCGCGGCTTGGATACCGTGCTCGACATCTGAGCCGAGCGCCCCATTCGCGCTGCAGCGCAGCACGGCTCCAGCCGGTGCCGTCCATCCCCGGCCTAACACGGCGCTGCAGGTGACAAAGGGCCGGGCACACTTTCGGCCCATGCTGAGGGATTGCGCACCGGCCCTTTGCACCTGAGCTTGGGAATGTTAAGCGTTTTTATGTTCAATGTTATCAGCTATCTTTGTTTCTGCACTCGGAGCCGCACCCGGAATGCCAATGAGTGTCGATCCTTCACCTCTTTCCGGTGCAACCCACACTGTTCCGCCGGATGCTTGTCATACAAGGCGGGTACTCATTTGTGATCTGGATCTTGATCTGCAGCTTTCTATTGGCGGTAGAGTTTCTTCGGCCCTGGTCGGCCGCTCGTCCGGAAGTCGCATCTGCGATGTTGTTGCCATAAAAGGTTCCACAAAATCGACATATTTCACCACCGGTGAATCACGACGCCTGAAAGCGCATGTTGAATTTCAGCTCTGTCCTGTGCTGGATGTGGACGCCGCTGACCCGTAAGCAGCGACTCCGTTTTGTGGACCGGATCAACTCAGACATTAGCCCAACATGGAAACTTCCGGGGAAGTCCTGGACCTACTCGCCGAGGCAAAGCTCATTGCCCAGCGGTACTACGTGCTTACCGGGAAGCCGCTCGGCATTACCGGAGAGGTCGCCGAGTATGAGGCGGCGCGCATTCTCGGTGTCACGCTCACTCCTGCGCGCCAAGCTGGCTACGATGCAACCGAGCGCGTAGACGGCAAGGCGCGTACGCTTCAGATCAAGGGGCGCTGCCTGCCCAGGGGTTGCACGCCCGGGCAGCGGCTTGGTTCCATCCGGCCGGACAAGGAGTGGGACGCGGTTCTCATGGTCCTGCTGGACTCCGCGTTCAACGCCACGGAGATCTGGGAGGCGGATCGCTCCGCCGTACTTGCGGCACTCGCGATCCCCGGTTCCAGGGCCCGCAATGAGCGGGGAGCGCTGGGCGTGGCCAGATTCAAGTCCATTGGTCGGTTGCGGTGGCCGCTACCGACCTGACGATGCATCAAGCCGACGCGGCGAGTGGGCAGCCAGAAAGCCATGCTCCCGCCCAGCCCTGCGGCGAGTCGCTCTGGAACAAGTCACCGCCGATTCACTCCAGCCTGATGACACTCGCCGGACCTCAGCCGACCGGAGTTGCACCATGTCCGACGACAGGAGCTTGCGTGGGGCGCAGGATCGCTTGCGCGTCAACGTGAACGAGGATCACGAGGTCCGCTACTGGACCGGGAAATGGGGCGTCACCGAGCAGCAGCTTCGCGATGCGGTGAAGCGCGTCGGGCCGATGGCCAAGGACGTGGAGCGGGCGCTCGGGAAATAGCGCCGTGTCGCTCCGGGACTACGCGAAGAAGCGGCGCTTCGACCGCACGCCCGAGCCCCGGCCGGAAGGATCGGCAGGCAAGGCAGGCCGCGAGCTGTTCGTGGTGCAGCTCCACCACGCGCGGCGCCGCCACTACGATTTCCGCCTGCAGGTCGGCGACGTGCTGAAGAGCTGGGCCTGTCCCAAGGGGCCGAGCTACGACCCGAAGGTGAAGCGCCTGGCCGTGGAGGTCGAGGATCATCCCGTCTCCTACGCCGCCTTCCAGGGCGACATTCCCGAGGGCTACGGCGCCGGCCACGTCGACACCTTCGACACGGGCGTGTGGGCGACGCAGGGCGACGCCGAGGCGCAACTGGAGAAGGGCCACCTGCGCTTCGAACTGTTCGGCGAGCGCCTGAAGGGCGGCTGGCACCTGGTGCGCAGCCACCGCGCCGAAAAGAAGCCGGCGTGGTTCCTCATCAAGGACCAGGACGCCTATGTCTCCGAGATCGAAGCCGACGACCTGCTCGACGCGAACATGGTGGAGAGCACGCGCCGTGCCGCGGGCCGGAGCGGCGGCGCCAAGGAGGTCGCGGACAAGCTGGAGCGTGCGAAGCCGAAGGCGCCGCCGGCACCGCGGAAACGCCGCGCCGCGGCGGCGAACTGGATCGCCGGGATCGAGGGCGCGAAGAAGCGCGCGGTCGAGCCGGGCTTCTTCGCGCCGGAGTTGGCGACCCTGCGCGAGAGCCCGCCTACCGGCGACGACTGGCTCAACGAGACGAAATGGGACGGCTACCGCATCCTGACCTCCATTGCCCGCGGCAAGGTCGAATTCTGGTCGCGCAACGCGCTGCCATGGACGCACAAGCTCCCGGAGATCCGCCAGGCGGTCGAAGCGCTCGGGCTCGATTCCGCGCAGCTCGACGGCGAGCTGATCGCGGTGACGAACGGGCAGCCCGACTTCAACGCCCTGCAGCAGACGCTGTCCGGCGAGCGTGCCTCGCCGCTGGTCTACGTGCTGTTCGACGTGCCCTACCTCGAAGGGCACGACCTCTCGCGCGTCGCCCTGATCGACCGCAAGGAGGCGCTCGAACGCGTGCTGCGCGATGCGCCGGGCCAGCTGCGCTACAGCACGCACATCGTCGGCAATGGCGAGGCGGTGTTCCGCAGCGCGAGCGAAAGCGGCCTCGAAGGCATCATGTGCAAGCGCGCGACCTCGGGCTATCGGGGTGGCCGCGGCGACGACTGGGTGAAGGTCAAGCGCCTGGAATCCGACGAGTTCGCCGTGGTCGGCTACAACCCGCCCAAGGGCTCGCGGCAGGGATTCGGTGCGCTGCTGCTGGCCAGGCCGGCGCCGGACGGCGGCTGGACCTACATGGGCCGGGTCGGGACGGGTTTCACGGACGAGATGCTGCGCGAACTGTCTGCATCGCTGGCGCACGGCGGCACCGCCAGGCCCGGCATCCCGATCGACAACACCGCCGAGGCGCCGCGCGATGCGAAGTGGATCCAGCCGACCGCCGTGGCGGAGGTGTTCTATCGCGGCATCGGCAACCAGGGCCTGCTGCGCCAGGCGAGCCTGAAGGCGATGCGCACGGACAAGTCACCGCTCGACCTCGGCGACAGCGACCGTCCGGATACGCCCGAGCCGGCCCCGCGTGCCGGCGCTGGCGCTGGCGGCAAGCGCCGCGCGGCGGCAACGGGCGATGACACCATCGCCATCACCCATCCGGATCGGGTTGTGTACCCGCAGGAGAAATTCACCAAGCAGGACATCGTCGACTATTACCGGGCGGTGATGGACTGGTTCCTGCCCGGGGTGCTCGAGCGCCCGCTGTCGGTGATCCGCTGGCCGGGCGGCGTCGACAAGCCGAGCTTCTTCCAGAAGCATCTGCCGTCGGGTGGGTTGAAGCACGTCGGCACCGCACGCCTGAAGGAGGAGACCGGCGCCTCGGCGGTCTACCTGTACCCGACCGGCGCGGATTCCATCATCGAGCTGGTCCAGTACAACGCCATCGAATTCCATCCGTGGGGCGCGCAGGTCGACAATCCCGACTGCGCGGACCGCGTGGTGTTCGACCTCGACCCCGGTCCGGACGTGGAATGGGATCGCGTCAAGGCCGCCGCGCGCCTGATCCACCGCTTGCTCGACCAGCTCGGCCTGGAAAGCTGGCTGCGCACCACCGGCGGCAAGGGCCTGCACGTCGTCGTGCCGCTTAACCCGCCCGCGCCCTGGGATGACGTCAAGGAATTTTCGCGCGGCTTTGCCGAGAGCCTGGCGGCGATGCACCCGCTGGAGTTCGTCGCCACCAGCACCAAGGCACGCCGCACGGGCAGGATCTACGTCGATTACCTGCGCAACGGCCGCGGCGCGACGGCCATCGCCTCCTACTCCCTGCGCGGCCGCCCCGGTGCGCCCGTGGCCATGCCCTTGCGGTGGACCGAGCTTGCACGGCTGCGCAGCGGCGCGCAGTTCGACCTGCGCTCGGCGCTGGCGCGCCTGAAGCGCCAGCGGATCGACCCATGGCGGGGCATCGACCAGGTCGAGCAGAGCCTCGGGGCAGTGCTCGAGGCGCTGGCGTCGAAGTAGCAGGGGAACCGGGGCCCCGCCACCTGCCGGGTATGGTGGGACCCCAGCCACCGCGGCCGCAGCGCCGGCGATCGGCAAGACGCGGGAAGGCGAATCGGCCTATTCTCGTGCCAGGCCTGACTCGAGAATCCCGTAATGACGGAAACGGCGACTGCCTGGCAAGAAACGACACCACCGGACGCGCCCGTCAGCGGCGTGGAGCGCCTGATCGCGCACGTGAAGACGCTGGCGCCGATCCGCATGGCGGTGGTGCATCCGTGCGATCCCTTGAGTCTCGCCGGGGCGATGGACGCGCGCGATGCCGGGATGATCGAGCCGGTGCTGATTGCGCCGGCGGCGAAGCTCGAGGGGGCGGCCGAGACGGCAGGCATCGACCTCGCCGGCTGCGAGCGCATCGACGTGCCGCACAGCCACGCCGCCGCGGCGAAGGCGGCCGAGTTCGCCAGCCACGGCAAGGTGGAAGCGGTGATGAAGGGCAGCCTGCATTCGGACGAGCTGATGGCGGCGATCGTGCCGGCGGCGGCGGGACTGCGTACCAAGCGGCGCATCTCGCACTGCTTCGTGATGGAGACGGCGGCCTATCCGCGGCCCTTCATCATCACCGATGCCGCGATCAACATCGCGCCGACGCTGGAGGAGAAGGCCGACATCGTGCAGAACGCCATCGACCTCGCCCACGTCATCGGCGTGCCGAAACCCAAGGTCGCGATCCTGGCGGCGGTGGAGACGGTCAACCCGCGCATGCAGGCAACGCTCGATGCGGCGGCGCTGTGCAAGATGGCCGACCGCGGCCAGATCAGCGGCGGCATCGTGGACGGGCCGCTGGCCTTCGACAACGCCGTGTCGCCCGAAGCGGCACGGGTCAAGGGCATCGTGTCGGCGGTAGCCGGGCACGCCGACATCCTGGTCGTGCCGGACCTCGAAAGCGGCAACATGCTGGCCAAGCAGCTCGAGTTCATGGGCCATGCCGACAGCGCCGGCGTCGTGATCGGCGCACGCGTGCCGGTGGTGCTGACCAGCCGCGCCGATTCGCGCCAGGCGCGCCTGGCTTCCTGCGCCATTGCCCTGATCCTCGCCCACCATTACCGCATCAGCCCGCCATGACGCCGCTGATCCTGGTCCTCAACTGCGGTTCGTCGAGCATCAAGTTCGCGCTGTTCGACGTCTCCGCCGAGCCGATCCCGCGCCAGCCGCTGTGGAACGGCAAGGTGGACGGCATCACCGGGCCGCGCCCCACCTTCGGTGAAACCGGCGTCGCGCCGCATCCGCTACCGCTCGACCCGGAGCGGCCCTATCACGGTGCGCTCGCGCACATCCGCGAGCGCGTGCTGGCGAGGGTGGGGGCGGAGCAGCATATCGCCGCAGTGTCGCACCGGGTGGTGCACGGCGGCACCCGCTACGCCGATCCGGTGCGCATGGATGCATCGGTGCTGGCCGACCTCAAGGATTACATCCCGCTGGCGCCGCTGCACCAGCCGTTCGCGCTGGAGGCCATCGAGGAACTCTTCCGGCTCGAACCCACGCTGCCGCAGGTGGCCTGCTTCGATACCACCTTCCATCGCACGCAGCCCCTGACGGAGCAGATGTTCGCGCTGCCGTGGTCGGCCTGGGAGCGCGGCGTGCGCCGCTACGGCTTCCATGGCCTCTCCTACGAATACATGAGCCATGCGCTGCCCGAACGCCATGGCGACGCCGCGTACGGGCGCACCATCGTCGCCCACCTCGGCAGCGGCGCGAGCCTCTGCGCGATGCGGGACCTGGAAAGCGTCGCCACCAGCATGGGCTTTTCCGCCCTGGACGGGCTGATGATGGGCACGCGCTGCGGCTCGCTGGACCCGGGCGCGGTGATCTACCTGATGGAGATCGAGAAGCTTTCGCTCGATGAGGTGGCGCGGATGCTCTACCACGATTCGGGGCTGGCCGGCGTTTCCGGCGTGTCGCCCGACCCGCGCGAGCTCCTGCCGCTGGAAGCGGAGAACGAGCGCGTGCGCATCGCGCTTGCGCTCTACGTGCACCGCATCGTGCGCGAGATCGGCGCGCTGGCGGCGGTGCTCGGCGGACTCGACCTGCTGGTCTTCACCGCCGGCATCGGCGAGCACAACGCGGTGCTGCGCGAGCGGGTCTGCGCGGGGCTCGGATGGCTCGGCGTGCAGCTCGACGCCGATGCCAACGCGCGCCATGACTCCGTCATTTCCAGCCCGGACAGCCGGGTGACGGTGGGCGTCGAGAACACCAACGAGGAATGGATCGCCGCCTGGCACGCGGCACGCCTGCTCGCCGTTTGAGCCGCCCGAGTCGTCGTCCCGGCGAACGCCGGGACCCAGCGCCTTTGCAACTTGTGAAAGCGCTGGAATACCAAAGGGAAACCTGGCAAGTCTCTCGACGTCATGCCCGCGAAAGCGGGCATCCATTGAACGGATGCCGGGAGCAATCCATCGCGCCAGCCCCGAAGGGGCCCGGCGCATGGAGGCGCCGGGTAAAACAGCAACTTGGACTCCCGCTTTCGCGGGAGTGACGACTTGTTCAGGGTTTCGCATCCGCAGTGTGCCCTTTGGGCCATTCGTTGCGCGAATGTTCGCTTCGGCATCCTGCCTCTGCAGTCCGGCTTTCGCCGGAATGACGAGCTCTGGGTGCGCTGTGACCTGTTCAGGCCTTCCCTGACCTTCCCCTCAGTGCCCATCGGCTGCGGAGGCGAGCGCGGCGGCGGCGCTGGCCGACGCGCGCGTGCGCATCAGCTCCGCTTCGCGTTCGTTGCCGGCGAGATCGGCGGCGCGAAGGAACTCGCGGCGGGCTTCGTCGTGGCGGCCGAGCCGCGCCAGGAGATCGCCGCGCACCGCAGGGAGCCAGGGATAGCGGCCGAGCGCGCGCTGGTCCTGGATCGTGTCGATCAGCTCCAGCGCGGCGACCGGACCTTCGGCCATGGAGATGGCGACGGCGCGGTTGAGCTGGATCACCGGAGAGGGCGCGAGGTCACCGAGCACGCCATAAAGCCGGGCGATTTCCGGCCAGTCGGTGGCGCGAGTGGAGGGTGCGCGCACGTGGCAGGCGGCGATGGCGGCCTGGAGCTGGTAGAAGCCGGGTCGGGCGGCAAGCCGCTCCGCCCGCGTCAGTGCGACGAGGCCGCGACGGATCAGCAGCCGGTCCCAACGGCTGCGATCCTGGTCGGCCAGCAGGATCGGACGACCCTCGGCGTCGGCGCGCGCCGGCATGCGTGCGGCCTGGAGTTCCATCAGCGCGGCAAGGCCGTGCACCTCCGCTTCCGCCGGCGCGTGGCTCGCCAGCATGCGGCCCAGGCGCAGCGCCTCGGCGGCGAGATCGGGGCGCATCCACTCGCTGCCGGCGGTGGCGCTGTAGCCTTCGTTGAAGATCAGGTACAGCACCTCCAGCACCGAGGCGAGGCGCTCGCCGAGCGCGTCAGCCGACGGCAGCTCGAAGGGCACCGCGGCCTCGCGCAGGGTTCGCCTGGCGCGCACCAGCCGCTGCGCGATGGTCGGCTCGGAAACGAGGAAGGCGCGGGCGATTTCATGGGTGGTCAGGCCGACGACCACCTTGAGGGTCAAGGCGACGCGGGCGTCCTCGCCGAGCACCGGGTGGCAGGCGGTGAACACCAGGCGCAGCACGTCGTCCACAACACCTGCGCGCGCGTCCAGGTCATCCGTGGCATCGGGCACGACCACGGCTCCGGTCGCCTCCATGTCCGCTTCGAGTTCGGCCAGCTTGCCGCTGGCGAGCCGATGACGGCGCTGCCGGTCGAGCGCGCGGTTCCTGGCGGTGGCCATCAGCCAGGCGCCGGGATTGTCCGGCACGCCACGACGGGGCCAGTGTTCCAGCGCGGCGACCAGCGCGTCCTGGGCGAATTCCTCGGCGAGGCCGAGGTCGCCGCCCAGGAGGCGCGCGAGGGCGCCAACGATCCTGGCCGATTCGATGCGCCACGTCGCCTCGATCGCGGTGCGGGTGGCCGCGTGCACGCTCAGCCGGCGACCTGCACGCCGCCCGTTCTCATGGCGCGGCCTCGGCGAGCTCGCCAGGGCAGTCCGCCGTCGCATCCATGGACGGATCCATCCAGGCCAGCTCCCAGATGTGGCCGTCCGGATCCTCGAAGGCGTGCTCGTACATGACGCCATGATCGCGGGCCTCCCGCGCCGCCCGGCCGCCGGCGGCGATGGCGCGGGCCACCAGCTCGTCCACCTCGTCGCGGCTGGTGCAGGAGAGGCAGATCATCACCTCGGCGACCTCGCCGGCATCGGCGATGCGCTTGCTGGTGAAGGTCTGGAAGAAACCCTCGACCAGCAGCATGGCGTAGATGCCCTCGCCGATCACCATGCAGGCCGCCTTCTCGTCGGTGAACCGCGGGTTGAAGGTGAAGCCGAGCGCCGCGAAGAAGGCCTTGCTGCGCGCGAGGTCCCGCACCGGCAGGTTGACGAAGATCTGCCGGCTCATGCCGCACCTCCGCGCTGTTCGGCGTGCCAGCGCTGCAGGGCGGGGCTGTCGCCAAAATCCTCCGGCACGAACAGCGGCCGCACCTCGATGTCCACCTCGGCCCCGTCGCCGCCCGGGTTGGGAAAGCGGCGCGTCCACTCCAGCGCCTCCTCGCGCGAGCGCACCTCGATCAGGGTATAGCCGGCGACCAGCTCCTTGCTTTCCGTGAACGGGCCGTCGATCACCCGCGGCGTGCCGCTGCCGTAACGGATGCGCCAGCCGTCGCGGGTGGGCTTGAGCCCCGAGGCGTCGAGCAGCACGCCGGCGCGGGCGAGTTCGTCGTGGTAGTCGATCATCCGCGCGATGAGGGCGTCGTCCGGCATCTCGCCGGCTTCGCTCTGCGCGCTGGCCTTGACCAGGATCATGAATCGCATGGCACTGTCCTTCTGCATCCACCGGAGCAGGTCGGAATGACCCGCGCCGACCGGCGGTTACCAGGACGACGCGCGGACGGGCGCGAAATCGACATCGGCCAAGGGACCGTTTCAGCCCTCGTGGCAGGGCGCCAGCCGGCGCACCTCGACGGTGCACCACTCCGCCGCCGGGCACTCGCCGGCCAGGGCGACCGCTTCCCCGTGGCTGGCGCAATCGAGAAGATAGTAGCCGCCGATCATCTCCTTGGCCTCGGCGAAGGGGCCATCCATCACCCGCACCTGGCCGTCGTTCCTGCTGACCCGCGCCGCCTGCTGGTGGGATGCGAGCGACCCGCTGCCGAGCAGGAGTCCGCGCCGCTCAAGCTCATCGCCAAAGCGCAGCATGCGGTCGTAGAGGTCGCGCGCCTCGGCCTCGCTGCGCGACTGCCGCTGGTCCGGTGGTTCGACGATGAGCAGCATCCAGGTCATCGGGGCGCTCCGTGGGAGGGAGCGGCGATTCTAGGCCAGGCGCCGCACTGCTGCCTGCAACGTTCATTCCCGGTTCGCCGCGGCCCGTTCAGTCTGGCCGGACATGGACCGGCCCGCCCTCTCCGCATGAATTGCCTGCGCATCGTGCTCCTGGCACTGTTCGTGGTGCCATGCGCCTGCGCTTCGTTGCGGACCGACTACCCGCGCCAGCCCTCGCACGCGCTCCCCGCCGTCGTCGACTCGCCGCACGCGCGCCAGCTCGAGGCCGAGCTCGCGGCGCATCCCGGCGAGTCCGGCTTCCGCATGCTGGCGCTGAATACGGAGGCCCTGGAAAGCCGCCTGGAGCTGGCCGCAGCGGCGCGCCACTCCATCGATCTGCAGTATTACATCTTCACCAACGACCTCACCGGACGGCTGGTCGCCGAACGGCTGCTCGCCGCCGCCGACCGCGGCGCGCGCGTGCGCATCCTGCTCGACGACCTTGGCATCACCGACGAGGAACGCCTGCTGGATGCGCTGGACGCGCACCCGCGCATCGAGGTGCGCCTGTTCAACCCCTTCCGCTTCCGCGCGCGCTCGCTGCTCGCCAAGGCCAGCCAGTTCCTGTTCGAGGCGCCCCGCCTCAACCGCCGCATGCACAACAAGTCCTATATCGTCGACGGCATGCAGGCGATCATCGGCGGGCGCAACATCGGCGACGCCTATTTCGACGCCGGCGACGAGACCCATTTCCGCGACCTCGACGTGCTCGCCATCGGCCCGGTGGTGGCGGCGACCGCGCAGGCCTTCGATGCCTACTGGAACTCGCCCGCCGCGTATCCGATCACCGCCTACAACGATCGCAACGCCGACGAGGCCGACCTGGCGCGCATGCGCGCCAGGCTCGCCGACGATGCCCTGGCGTTCCACCGCAGCGCCTTTGCCGAGGAACTTCGCGAGGATCGCGCCAGCGAGCCCCAGCCCGATCGCTGGCTGTGGGGGCCGGCACGGCTGGTGGTCGATGCGCCGGCCAAGGCCGATCCCGACAGCGGCAGGCGCGGGGTGCGGATCGCGCACGAGGTACGCGCGGTGCTGGCCGGGGCCGAGCGGCAGGCCATCATCGTCTCGCCATACTTCATTCCCGGCGACCGCGGCGAGGCCCTGCTGGAAGAACTTGCCGCGCGCGGCGTCGAAATCTCGGTGCTGACCAACTCGCTGGCCGCCAACGATGAGCCGGCGGTGCACGCGGGCTACATCCGGTACCGGCCTGGGCTGGTCGCGGCCGGCGTGGCGATCTACGAGTTCCGCCCGGTCGAGGGCAGGAATGCCGGCCATGCGCATGGCCGCTCCTCCGGCCTCAGCCTGCACGCAAAGACCATGGTGGTGGACGGGCGCGAGGTGTACATCGGCTCGATGAACTTCGATCCGCGCTCGCGCTGGCTCAACACCGAGATGGGCGTCATCGTCGACAGCCCGGCGCTGGCCGCCGCGGTGGAGGCGTTCTTCGAACGGGCGAGCAGCCCCGCCAACGCCTTCCGCGTGCAGGCCGGTCCCTGCCCGGAGCGGCCCCGATCCCGCGCGCGGCTGCACTGGACGGCCAGCGACGACGGGCGCCCGGTCTGCTACGACGGCGAGCCGGACGTCTCGACGTGGAAGCGCGTCGAACTCCAGTTGTGGCGCATGCTGCCGATCGAGGGCCTGCTGTGAACGAGACCGTCCGCGCCCGCCGCCAGCGCATGCGCGCCCTGGTGCTGGCGCTGCTCGCCGTGGCCGTGGTGGCGCCGCTGCTGGTGTTTGCCTGGCAGGGGCTGGAGCACCCGTCCTGGCGCGAGCTGGTGACCACCCTGCTGGATGACGCGGCGCGTTGGCGCGCGGTGCCGTTCGCCCCACTGGTGGCGCTGGCGGTGTTCATGGTCGGCGGACTGGTGATGTTTCCGATCACCTGGATGACCGCCGCGACCATGATCGTGTTCGGCCCCTGGCTCGGCGGCGTGCTGGCCATGATCGGTGGCCTGCTCGACGCCTGGCTGGTGTACGAGCTCGGGCGCCTGCTGCCAGCGGACCTGTTCGATCGCTGGTTCGGCGAGCGCGGCCAGCGCCTTCGCGCGCGCGTGGTTGGCCATGGCCTGATCGCGATGATCGTGCTGCGCCTGGTACCGGTCGCGCCCTACAGCGTGGTCAGCTTCCTTGCCGGCGCGGCGCGCCTCGGTCGTCGCGACTTCCTGATCGGAAGCGCGGTCGGCATGGTGCACGACGTGATCCTCTACGGCGTCTTCGCCGAGCGTGCCCGCGCGGTACTGCTCGATCCGCATCCGCTCGCCTTCGTCGGGCTGGTCGCGGCGGTGGTGCTGCTGATCGCCAGCAGCATCGCCCTGCATTTCTGGCACCGGCGCCGGACCGCCCGCCATGCCGGGAAACCCTGAGGGGCCGCGGATGGAGCAGCGCCCGCCCATGCGCCTGCGCGTCGCCACCTGGAACATCCATTCGGGCGTGGGGCTGGACGGCCGCTTCGCGCCAGAGCGCATCCTGCGCGTGATCGAGGAACTCGACGCCGACGTGGTGGCGCTGCAGGAAGTGGGGACGGGACGAGCGGGCTTCGACATGCCCGCCTGGCTCCGCGATGCGGCGGCCGGCGAACTCCATTTCATGGCGACCTGTCACACCCGCCACGGCGCCTTTGGCAACGCGCTGCTGAGCCGCATTCCACTGCTGTCGGCGGCCTGCGTCCCGCTGGATTCCGGCGGGCGGGAACCGCGCAACGCGATCGATGCCCGCCTCGAGCACGAAGGGCGCCGCCTGCGCCTGATCGCGACCCATCTAGGCCTCGCACGGTCGGAACAGCAGGCGCAACTGGCGCAGCTCGCGGCGATCGCCTCCGGCGAGCCGGACGAGCCGCTGGTGCTGCTCGGCGACTTCAACGTCTGGCGCGCGTCCCGGCTGGCCCGCCTGGCGGCGGCACAGGGCCCGCCGCCGCGGACCTACCCGTCGCCGCTGCCGGTGGTGGCGCTGGATCGCATCCTGGTCGAACCCGCCCAGGCCTGCCTCGGCCTTCGCCCGCACCGCAGTCGCACCGCGCGCGTTGCTTCCGATCATCTGCCCCTGGTCGCGGACATCGCCCTGGGTGAAGCCGCGCCCGAAGGGCCATGAATCCCCGCCGCCCGCCGCCGCGCCTTCCGTGCCATTCCGGCGGCGGCTATACTCCTGCGACCTTCCGAGCGTTCGCGCGCCCGGCGCGGCGCGGCAGGTGCTGGGGTAGCCGTTCGCCCGAGGGGTGCGCGCACGCGTCGCCGGGCCGGGCGGCCGTTCCACGCCGATCTGCCCATGGGGCCTTTTCCAGCCAATCGCTGATTTTTCCACAAGCTCAGAGGTGGTTCCGTGAGCAGTCCAGTCAACCAGACCGACGCCGTCTTCCTGAAGCGCTTTGCGATCATGATCAGCTTCCTCGTGGTGGTGGCGATCCTGCTCGCGCTGCTGGCGGGCTCGATCAACCACCAGAACCCGTCGCTGGCCAATCCCGCCCAGGAGAAGGACATTACCGCGCGCATCGCCCCGGTCGGCGGCGTCTATGCCGGCGACACCGGACGGGCGGCGATGCAGGCGGCGCAGGAGGCGGCGTCCAAGGCCGCGGCATCGCAAGTCGCCTACGGCGGCACCACCGATGGCAAGACCATCTACGACAATGTCTGCCACGCCTGCCACACGGCCGGCGTCGCCGGCGCGCCCAAGGTGGGCGACAAGGGCGACTGGGCCGCGCGCCTGGCGGAAGGCGAGGCAACGCTGGACAAGCACGCCATCGAAGGCTTCACCGGCAAGACCGGCGTGATGCCGGCGCGCGGCGGCAATCCGGCGCTTTCCGACGAGCAGGTGAAGGCGGCGGTGGCCTGGATCATGGAGCAAAGCAAGTAGGGCCCGCTTCACGCCCGGCCGGTTGCGAGCCGCAACGTCCCGCCGCATGGCCGGCATGACTTGCGGCCGTTGCGGTGAGCGGCTGCGCTGGCTAGCCTCCTCCGTTCCGACTGCATGGAAGGAGCGCGCATGCGCCAGCACCTCACCCGCGGCCTGGCCGCATTGATCCTCACGCTCGGCCTCGGCGCCGGCGCGCGCGCCGCCGCGACCGACGACATCGATATTCCCTACACGCGCTTCACCCTGCCCAATGGGCTCACGGTGATCGTGAGCGAAGACCGCAAGGCGCCGGTGGTGGCGGTGAGCGTCTGGTACCACGTCGGCTCCGCGGACGAACCCAGGGGCAAGACCGGCTTCGCGCACCTCTTCGAGCACCTGATGTTCCAGGGCTCGGAGAACCACCGCGACGAGTTCTTCCGCCCCTTCGAGCTGGCCGGCGCCACCGACCAGAACGGCACCACCTGGTACGACCGCACCAACTATTTCGAAACGGTGCCGACCACCGCGCTGGACATGGCGCTGTGGATGGAATCGGATCGCATGGGGCACCTGCTCGGCGCCATCGGCCAGCAGGAACTCGACCAGCAGCGCGGCGTGGTGCAGAACGAGAAGCGCCAGGGCGAGAACCAGCCCTACGGGCGCGTCGACGAGCGCATCGCCGCCAACGCCTTCCCGGCCAACCATCCCTACCACCACGAGACCATCGGCTCGATGGCGGATCTGGACGCCGCCTCGCTGGGCGACGTCAAGCGCTGGTTCAACGACTATTACGGCGCCGCCAACGTGGTGGTGGCACTGGTCGGCGACATCACCCCGGAACTCGCCCGCGCCAAGATGCTGGAGTACTTCGGCGACATTCCCGCCGGGCCGCCGGTGGCGCGCCAGCAGCCATGGATCGCGCCGCGCACCGAGTCGACACGCGACAGCATGTTCGACCAGGTCGCGCAGAGCCGCATCTACCGCGAATGGAACGTCCCCGAGCTCGGCAATCCGGACGAAACGCTGCTCGAACTGGCCGCGGCCGTGCTCGGCGGCGGCAAGACCTCGCGCCTCTACGAGCGCCTGGTCTATCGCGACCAGCTCGCCGACGGCGTCTCGGTTGGCGTGCAGCCCTTCGCGCTGGCCTCGATGTTCCAGCTGCAGGCAACGGTGAAGAACGGCGTCGATCCGGCGAAGGTGGAAGCCGCCATCGCCGAGGAGTGGGCACGGTTCCTGAAGGAAGGCCCCACCGAGGACGAACTCCAGCGCGTCAGGACCGATGCCCGCGCCTCCTTCGTCCGTGGCCTCGAGCGCGTCAACGGCAAGGCGACGATCCTCGCCGAGGGCCAGCTGTATCTCGATGATCCGGCCGCCTGGAAGGCCGAGCTGGCGCGGATCGACGCCGCCACGCCGGAGGCGGTGCGCGCCGCCGCCGGCAAGTGGATCGCGCGCGGCGACTACACGCTGACCGTTTCTCCGCCGCCGCCGGGCAAGAGCGTCACCAGCGAGGACGGGGACGTCGCCGGGCGCCCGGCGCTGCCCGGCCGGCCCGAAGCCAGGTTGCCGGCACCGCAGGAGTTTTCCACCGTCGCCTCGCGCGTGGAGCGCGGCGCCGGCGTGCCCAAGGTCACCCACTTCCCGGATCTCAGCTTCCCCAAGATCCAGCGCGGCAAGCTGAAGAACGGCATCCCGGTCGTGCTTGCCGAGCGCCATGCCATCCCGGTGGTGCAGGTGCAGCTCCAGTTCGATGCCGGCTATGCATCGGACCAGGGCCGCAAGCTCGGCACTTCCGCGTTCACCATGGCGATGCTCGACGAGGGCACCGCCACGCTCGAATCGCTGGAGATCGCCCGCCGCGCCGAGCGGCTCGGTGCCCGCATCGACGCAGGTTCAGGCCTGGACAGCTCGAGCGCCCACCTCAGCGCGCTGGGCTCCCAGCTGCAGCCCTCGCTGGAGCTGTTTGCCGACGTCGTCCGCAACCCGGCGTTCCGCGAGGCCGATTTCACCCGCATCCGCGGCCAGTGGCTGGCGCGCATCGCGCAGGAGAAGACCCAGCCCACCGGCCTCGCGCTGCGCACGCTGCCGCCGCTCCTCTACGGCGCCGGCCACGCCTATGCCATCCCGTTCACCGGATCGGGCACGGAGGCTTCGATCGAATCGCTGGAACCGGCTGACCTGCACGCCTACGTGCGCGACTTCATCCGCCCGGACAACGCCACCATCCTGGTCGCCGGCGACACCACGCTCGCCGACATCACCGCACGGCTCGAGGCGGTGTTCGGCGACTGGACGGTGCCCGACACGGCGGTTCCGCAGAAGAACATCGCCGCCGTAGGCCATCCGACCGCGCCACGCGTGTACCTGCTCGACCGCCCCGGCGCGCCGCAGTCGCTGATCCTTGCTGGCCTGCTGGCGCCATCGACCACGGTCGCCAACGATCTGGAAATCCGCACCATGAACGGCGCCTTCGGCGGCAGCTTCACCTCGCGCCTCAACATGAACCTGCGCGAGGAGAAGCACTGGGCCTACGGCGCCTTCAGCTTCCTGCAGAATGCGCTGGGGCAGCGCCCCTTCATGATGTATGCACCGGTGCAGACGGACCAGACCGCGCCATCGGTGGCGGAAATCCTGCGCGAGGCGCGCGACGTGGTGGGCGAGCGCCCGCTGACGCACGCCGAAATCGACAAGATCAAGGTCGGCGACGTGCGTTCGATGCCGGGCGAATACCAGACCACCGGCGCGGTCCTCGGCGCGATCTCCGGAATCGTGCTGTACGACCGCCCGGACAACTACGTGCAGACGCTCAAGCAGCGCATCGAGGCGCAGAAGGACAGCGCCGTCGAGGCGGCCGCGAAGGAGGTGATCCGACCCGATGCCCTGACCTGGATCGTGGTCGGCGACCTCAAGCAGATCGAGCAGCCGATCCGCGCGCTGGAGATCGGCGAGGTGAAGATCATCAACGCGGAAGGACGCGTGGTGCGCTAGTCAGTCCCGAACAAGCGCCGATGACCTTGGCCGGGAGCGGCGGAGCACCAGCTCCGCCCCTTGGAGGCGATCGATTCCGGCAGCCGATCGGGATGGGCAGTTACGGTCCCTACGCTGCCGCTTCGCCCGCTGGCCGAGCTGGGGCTCGGCCGTTCCCAGCCGCGCCGCCAGGCTTCAGCTCCCCTGCCCGGCGGACAGCAGCAGATTGTCGAAGGGCTGCCGGCTCTTCCAGCGATAGCCCTCGAAATCGCGCTGGTCGGTGGACAGGATGCGCCCCTCGCCGAGCTCCTCGGCAAGGATCACCAGCGAGGCATCGGCGAGATCCATCGGCAGGTCGCGGTAGCGGCTCATTAGCACATTGGCGCGCATCAGTGCATCCGGCGGCGGGTCGGGTATTTCGCACGCGCCCGCCGCGATGCCTTCCATGAAGGCGAGCGCCTGCACCACGCCGACCCGCGCCACCAGCAGGTGCGTGACCTCGGTCAATACCGGCCAGGTGCTGGCGAAGCCTTCGCGCCCGTACCGCTCCAGCGCATCGCGGGCGGCACCGTGGTGGCGATCGCGGCGATTACCGAGCGCAATCCAGAAGCCCGAATCGGCAAGGATCACGTAGGGTCGCCATCCTGGACGCGGAGCGGCAGCTTCGTTTCCAGTGCGTCGGACAGGTAGTCCTTGTAGCGGCTGGAAAGATCAGCCGGCCCTTCCCCGGCGGCGCCGACGAAGCTGGCGAGGAGGCGCGCCGCATCCGCCCGCGGACGCACGCGCGCGGCGTGATATTCGCGCAGCGCGTCGCGCAGCAGGTCGGACGCGGACGCACCTTCCCGCTGCTGCAACTCACGGAAGCGGCGCGCATCTTCGCCGGTGAGGCGCGCGTTGATGCGGATTTCGGAAGAAGTCATGCGTGCAGGGCCATCCGGAAATGTCATAAGCGTATGACATTTCGCCGATCCGCGCAAGCGGGCGCCGTGCCGACCGCGTTCGCACCGCCGACGCGAGCAGGCGCCTTTGGGGTATAGCTGACATGAGGGCTGGGGGCTGAGGGCTGAAAATCGCGCCGGCGTGCGGGCTTTGCTGTTCAGCCCTCGCCGCTCGGCCCTCAGCCCTGCCCTCAAGTCATTTCCGCAGCCGCTTGCCCATTCCCCACGGGCGCAGCGCCTACTCCTCCCGCGTCACCCGCAGCACTTCCTCGGTCGAGGTGACGCCGGCGACGCACTTGGCCCAGCCGTCGGCCAGGATGGCGGTCGAGCGCGTGCGGGCGTGGCGCTCCAGCTCCGCTTCCGAAGCGCCTTCATGGATCAGCCGGCGCAGCGTCTCGCCCACCGTGATGAGCTCGTAGATGCCGGTGCGGCCGCGGTAACCGGCCTCGCGGCCTCGCGCAGCGAGGTCGGCTCGGGGGCGGTACAGGGTGACCTCCGCGTCGGGCGGCTGGCCGAACGCCGCGAGTTCCGCCGCCGTGGCGCGATAGGCTTCGCGCGTATCGGGGCCAAGCACGCGCACCAGGCGCTGCGCGAACACGCCGACCAGGCTCGAGGCAAGCAGGAACGGCTCCACGCCCATGTCGCGCAGGCGTGCCACCGCGCCGGCGGCGGAATTGGTGTGGAGCGTCGACAACACCAGGTGCCCGGTGAGCGAAGCCTGCACCGCGATTTCGGCGGTTTCGAGGTCCCGGATCTCGCCGACCATCACCACGTCCGGATCCTGGCGCAGGATCGCGCGCAGGCCACGGGCGAAGGTCATGTCTACGCGCGGGTTGACCTGGGTCTGGCCGACGCCATCGAGGTAGTACTCGATGGGGTCCTCCACGGTCATGATGTTGCGCGAGCTGTCATTGAGCTTCAGCAGCGCGCCGTAGAGGGTCGTGGTCTTGCCCGAGCCCGTGGGACCGGTCACCAGCAGGATGCCGTGCGGGCGGGCGATCAGGTCTTCCAGCCGCGCGCGCAGCGCCTCGTCCATGCCGAGCTGGCGGAGATCCAGCTTGCCGGCCTGCTTGTCGAGCAGGCGCAGCACCACGCGCTCGCCGCGGCCGGCCGGAATCGTGGAGACGCGCACGTCCACCGGCCGCCCGGCGATGCGCAGGCCGATGCGCCCATCCTGCGGCAAGCGCCGCTCGGCGATGTCGAGCTTGGCCATCACCTTGATGCGGCTCACCACCGCGCTGGCGATCGCCTTGCGTGGACTCAGCACCTCGCGCAGCACGCCGTCGATGCGGAAGCGCACCACCAGCCGGTTCTCGTAGGGCTCGACGTGGATGTCCGAGGCGCCCTCCTTCACCGCCTCGGTGAGGAGGGCGTTGATGAGGCGAATGATCGGCGCGTCATCGTCGCTTTCCAGCAGGTCTTCGGGCTCCGGGAGCTCATCGGCGACCGCCTTGAGGTCCAGGCGCTCGTCCAAATCGGAGACCATCGCCCGGGCGTCGTCGCCCTGCTCGTAAAGATCGCGCAGCAGGCGCTCGAAGGCGCTCGCCTCGAGCGAGGACAGGCGCAGCGGCACGCCGAAGTGCCGGCGCAGCTCCGCCAGCACCTGCGGCTCCACGCGCCCGCGGCAGGCGATGTCGGCATGGCCGTCCGCCCAGCCGGTCAGCGCCACACCGTGGCGGCGCGCGAAGCCGAACGAGGGCCGCGCCGGGCGCGATTCGCTCATCGCGGCGCCGCCTTTCTCCCTTCTCCCCTCGCGGGAGAGGGGCCGGGGGAGAGGGGGCGCGTGCCGCCGAGCGCCTGCACGAAGCGCTCGCGGTCCAGCGGCGACACCAGTGCGGTGCGCCCGTCCGAGCGCAGCACCACCAGGCTGGACAGGTCGGTCACCCAGGCCCGGCAGGTGCCGTATTTCCGGGTGCGGAACCATCCGGTGACGCCGAAGAAGCCGCCATTGCCGAAGAGGCGCCACGCGCCCCTGAAGGCGTCGTCGTCCGCCAGCGCCTCTGCGCCGCGTGTCGCGATGCGCTTGCGGCCGACCGGGCGCAGCACGTAGACGCCGTTGCCTTCCAGCGCGTAGCCGGTGGTCCGGAACGCCGTGCCGAAGACCAGCATGCCGACCGGAACCACGTACATGGCCCATACCAGCAGGAAGTCGTTCCCGGCTTTTAAGATGCCGGCGGCCATCACGGCCAGGAGCAGCAGGCAGGTGCCGATCGTGATCCAGCGCACGATGCCGCCGAGCCGCGCCTCGAACACCCCGGAGCCGGCGGGATCCATCAGCGGCGGGCCGCCGGGGGCGGCGACGACTGCACCGGCACCGGCGGCACACCGGGCTTGCCGTCGAGCGTCGGGCTGGCGAGGAAATCGTGCACCTCCGGCATCAGCGGCCGCTCGGCGCGCGGCGTCAGCGGCCATGCCTGCTGGCGCATCTGCAGCTGCTCGGTGCGCATGTAGTTGTATTTCTCGTTGGACACCGCCGCCTCGGAGAACTCGTCGCGCAGGATCTTCGGGTGCAGGAACACCATGAGATCGCTCTTCCTGCGGTCGTTGGTGCGGTAGCGGAACAGGTTGCCGAGGATCGGGATGTCGCCCAGCGCCGGCACCTTCTGCACGTTGTCCTTGAGCTGGTTGTCGATGAGGCCGCCGAGCACCAGCAGCGAATCGTCCTTGACCAGCACGCTGGTGGTGAGCTCGCGCTTGTAGGTGATGAGGTCGACCGCACCCGACACCGGCGGCGCCAGCGAGGACACCTCCTGGTGGATGTTGAGGCGCACCGAATCGCCCTCGTTGATCTGTGGCGTGACCTTGAGCACGAGGCCCACGTCCTTGCGCTCGATGGTCTGGAAGGGATTGCCGATGCCGCTGCCGACATTCGGATTGGCGCTGGTACTGGTTGTGTACTGGCCGGTCAGGAACGGCACTTCCTGCGCCACCTTGATCTCCGCCTCCTGGTTGTCGAGGGTGAGGATCGAGGGCGTGGAGAGGATGTTGGAGGTGCCGTCCCCGCGCAGCGCCGTCACCAGCGCGCCGAGCCGGAAGATGGTGCGGTCGCCGATCGTGACCGTGCCGTCGATATAGCCGAGGTTGAGGCCGTTGCCGACGCCGAGCGGGTTGATGGCGGCGCCGAGGATGTTGCTGCCGTCGTTGCCAAAGTTGGTGCCGCCGATGATGGTGTGGGTGGGATCGTCCTTCAGCGGCACCTGCCACTGCACGCCGATCTCGCTGGCGGTCTGGTCGGAGACCTCGGCGATCACCGCTTCGATCAGCACCTGGTTGCGGCGGATGTCGAGCTGGCGCACGACCTCGGCCAGCGAGCGGAAGATCGCCGGCGGCGCGCTGATGACCAGCGAATTGGTTTCCGCGTGGGCCTGGATGGTGGCCGGCGAGGCGCTGCCACCGGGGCCGCCTTCGCTGGCTTTGGCCGCAGTCGGTGGCGCGATGCCGGTGAGCGTGGCGGCCACGCCCTGCAGGATCGGCACGAGGTCGGTGGCGCTGGCGTAGCGCAGGTACACCACCTGCGTATCGCCACCGGCACCGCTCGGCGAATCGAGATGCGCGATCAGGGCGCGCATGCGCAGGCGCGCATTCTTCGCACCGGAGAGCAGCACCGAGTTGGTGCGCGTGTCGGCGAACACCCGTGCCGCTTCGCCATTTGCTTGCGCCGCCTTGTCCTCGCCGAGCGCGGTCAGCGTGCGCGCCATCTCGGCGGCGTTCGCGTGGATCAGCGGAATCACCTCGACCTGCGCGTCGGACGCCGTGTCGATGCGCTCGATGATGCGCGCCAGCCGTTCGACGTTGCCGGCGCGGTCGGAGATCAGCAGCGAGTTGGACGAGCCGTGCGCGACCAGCTGGCCGCCCTGCGGCATCAGCGGGCGCAGGATCGGCACCAGGTCCGCCGCGGCGACGTGGCGCACCGGGATCACCTGGGTGACGATTTCCTCGGCATTGCGCGTGGCGGCGTTACCGATCGCGCCGCCACCGTCCTGCTGCGCCGCGGCTTCCGGCTCGATGCGCACCATGCTGCCCGACTCGATCGCGGCATAGCCGTGCACGCGCAGCACCGACAGGAATACCTGGTAGAGCTCGTCGGGCAGCATCGGCCGCGCCGAGATCACCGTCACCTTGCCCTGCACGGACGGGGCGATGATGAAGTTGCGGCCAGTGATCTCGCTGACCGTCGCGATCAGCGCCTGGATGTCGGCATCCTTCATGTTGAGGGTGTGGCGGCCGTCGGCGGTCGCCGCATGCGCCGGCGCGGTTTCCGGAATCTGTGCCGACGCGGGCCACGCGAACAGGATCGCCACGCCGAGCAGCAGGTAGGGAAAGGCTGTACGCATCGAGGCGATATCCATCCAGCGGAAGGGGTTCACTGCAGCGAGAGGGTGAGGTCGACGGGCTGGCCATTGCGTTCGACGGTGATCCGCACCGAACTGGCCGAGGCCAGTTTCGTGATCATCTGCTGGCCATGGGCGATGGAATCGATCGGCTGCCCGTCGACTTGCGTCACCAGGTCTCCCGGCTGAAGGCCCGCCTGCCGCAGCAGCCCGGCATCGGCATCGGAAACGGCGCTGACGCGCACACCACCGAGGTTGCCGCCGGCAAACACCGGTTCGATGCGCACCCGCTGCATGAGCTGGCCGGGGTTCCGCCGCGCCTCCGCGACGGCCTCGCGCAACGCGCCTGATGCGACCGCCGGCGAGCCGACGGCGCTGCCACCGCCCGCCGCCGCGCTGCCCGCCGGGCCGGCGACGCTCGACGCGCCTCGCCCAGCCACCGGCAACGGCTGCGCCGCGCCTGACGCTTCCATGCGTTCGCGCGGCAGGGTCAGGACCTGCTCGACGCCATCCTGCATGAACACGGCGCGATCCGGATACACCGCGGCCAGGCGGACGCCCGGCTCCGCCTCCTCGTCGACCCGCAGCGCGCGTTCCCCGCCGCCTGCCCCGGCGATCACCGCGAGGCCGGCCTTGGGATCGGCCTCTGCCAGGGTGCCGCGCAGGTGGATCGAAAGGGCGACCCGGGTCCCCTCCGCGCCCCGGCTTCCGGCGATCGCAGGTGCGCTTCCGAAGAGATGCCAGCTCGCGATCGAACGCGCCGGCGCCGCGGCTGGCGCACCTTCGGAATGGCTCGCCTGTGCGGTATCGAGGCGCGGAGCCAGGAAGAAGCCGGCCAGCATGCGCGCCAGCAGCCACGCGGCAAGCGCGCCCAGCAGGGCGCACAGCAGCCACGGCAGGCGTTCCGCCACGCGCCCCCGCCCGATCGCAAACCCCCGCCACGCCATGCGAAACACCGCCCACCAGAAGACGCGCAAGGGTAGCAAATGGCGCCGCGGCTGGGGGTATGGCCTCCGGATCGGCGGCAGGCCTCACCGGCCCGCAATGACCGCTCTCCTGGATGGCTTTTGGTTCATAACGTGCCCTCGCTGCTGGCGTGCTCCAGCGGCGCCATGTCCACGCGTCCACGCGCGCTGGACGTGTCGTGGCGGCGCTCGGCAAGGGCATGTCGCCTCCCGCGCCCGGTTCGCGTATCCGGAATCGAGACAGGTGATTGCGCACGGAAATTCCTGCCGTCCGGATGCAAGCACTGCTCGACCGGATCAACCGAATGGACCATCGACATGAACAAAGCACGATTCGCCGCCACGTTCGCCTTCCTCGCGTTCGCGCACGGCGCCATGACAACCGCACACGCCAACGACGAGGAAGGCAAGGAGGGCTCATACCTGCCAACCCCCATGGCCGAACGGGCGCGCGCCGACGACGACGCACTGGCCCCGAAACACCTCCAGAATGATGAGGTCTGGGAACTCGAACGCGCAGGGCTCGCAAGCGCCGGGCGCGATCGGGACACCCTCCAGGCGCTCGGCTTCCATCCAGACGACCCGGTCGCGCTTGGTGCCCTGCGAGAGGAAATTCGCGAGTCACACCCCGTGCAGCCGTGGGCCACGGGCGATTTCTTCCTCGATACCACCTGGGGCACTGGCGGCCATGCCCCGTATCGGTACTTCGGGCCCGCCGAAGGCATCTATCGCGGCATCCGCGCGGCAAGGCTCAGCGACGGTACGATCGTCGCGCTCGGCGCCGTGCGCCTTCCGGGCGGCGATCTGCAGGCCGCCGTGACACGGCGCAACGCTGCTGGCCAGGCACTCACATGGACCCAGGGCAATCCGGCTTTCGTCAACAACGGCTACAACCTGTTCATTCCGGGAACAGCGACCAACTACCCGCGCACCTACCAGGTGATTGATCTGAAGGCGAATGGAAATCGCTTCTATGTGCTGGCGACTGTCGATTTGCGTCCCCCCGAGTTTGCCGACGTGTATGGCGTGGCGGTGCATTGTTTCAACGCCGATGGTTCCTGGTGCGGTGGAAAGTACGCCTGGTCGGACGGAAACCGCGTCCCGAACCACGCGGTCGCGCTCGACGTGCTGGATAACCGCCTCATCGTGCTGGGCCGCAACAGCGGCCTCGGCAACACGAGCGGCGGCTTCTGGACGATCAAGTGGGACCTCACGGCTGATGGGGGCTTTGCGAATGGAACGCTCGGCAGGTTTCCAAGCCCCAACGGCTACGATCGTTCCGAACCGGTCGACATCGCGTTCCAGCGTGATGGCAGCCCGATATTCACCAGCACCGGCAACTACTACGTGCTGTTCTCGCGCAAGTGGTCGGCCGACGCCAGCAGCGACGATTTCGACCCCTGCCTGCTTGCCGTAAAGGTCGATCACGCGCCAGACACCTCATTTCCAGGCACCAATGGCGGCGTCCGCTGCAAGTTCTTCGATGCCGTCCCCTCGGGGCACGACAAGGCCATCGCCCTGGTGGCCGGTTCCTATTCGGTCTTCGTCCCGCCGGGCCTGTTCCAAAGCCGGCAGAAGGTGCATGTCCTCGTTGATGTACAACGCAACGGTCGCGACGGATTCGGCATCTGGGCAATGCGGGACCGCGCCGACGACACCGCGTTCGGCCCCTCCGGTCAGCGCGTATATGCCGACACATGCACCGGCCCTTATTGCCTGGGCACCAGGGCCTACAAGGGGCTGGACCTCGCCTACCTCGGCGCTGACCTGGCAATCGCCGGTTACGACGATCGTCGCATCCTGGCGTCAACTTACCTCAGCCCGATGCTCGCCCGGATCGATATCGGCAACGGAGACCTGCTGCAATACCGGGTGGTTGACAGCGGTTACGACGACGGGCAGTTCAACAGTCTGGTCGTGCGCGACAGCCAACGTGTGGTCGGCATCGGCGAAGCCGTCGATTCCGATGTTGCTGCGCCGGCCGCGCGCACCCAGATCATGATCGGCCTGACCAGCGACGACACGATCTACAAGAACGGTTTCGATTGACACGCCGGACGCTCAGGCAGGAGTCCGCCTGAACTCGCGCACCTCGCTCCGAGGTGAGGTGCGCGGTTCACTTCACACTCCATAACGACCTCGATCACGTTCCGCGAGATTCCGGTTGCGACGGCTAAAAGGGCCGGCTATGGTCGCAAACATGGCCGTCTCGGGGAGCGCCAGCGTAGACACCCTCCTGCAGCGCTGGCGCGACGGCGATCCGGAAGCGCTGGACCGGCTGCTGCCGCTCGTATACGCGGACCTGCGGCGGATGGCGAGCCGGGTGCTGCGTTCCACGCCCGGGCATCTCACCCTGCAGACAACGGCGCTCGTGCACGAGGTCTGGCTGCGCCTGCTCGGGCGTGAGCCGGCGGCTTTCGAAAGCGAGGCGCATCTCCTCAATGCCTCCGCGCGCATGATGCGACAGATCCTGGTCAGCCGCGCACGCAAGGCTTCCGCGGAAAAGCGCGGCGGGCGCTGGCGCCGCGACGAGTTCGCCGACGCGCTGGACTTGCCGATTCCGGACGACACGGACCTCCTCGCCCTCGACCAGGCGCTGACCGATCTGGAATCGGTGCACGAACGCATGGCACAGGTGGTGCAGCTGCGCTATTTCGTCGGCCTCGAACTCTCCGAGGCAGCGAGTGCCCTGGCGATCAGCGAGCGCACCGCGCAGCGCGACTGGGTGACGGCGCGGAGCTGGCTGCGCAGCCGGTTGGAGGGCGCCGTGTAATCCCGCCGGCGCGGCGTTGCGGAGTTCTCCCTGGTGAGTCGAGGATGGGCGGCAATGGACGATCGTGAACGCGCGGCACTGCGCCTCCTGCGCGAGGCCATGGACAGCGACCCCGCGCAGCGCCTGGCGTTCGTGCGCCTGCACTGCGCGAGCGATGCGGAGCTTGAAGCGCGCGTCATGGCCCTGCTCTGCGACGCCGACGCCATCGACACCGAGGACGCGGCGGGTGCGGACGCCCTCCCGGATGAGCCCGCCGATCCGCTCGTCGGGCAGGCGCTGGGTGCGTTCCGCGTCATCGAGCGCATCGGCCGTGGCGGCATGGGCGTGGTGTACCGGGGCGAACGCGAGGGCGCTGACTTCAGCCAGGAGGTCGCGCTCAAGCTGATCCGGCGCGGCTTCGATTTCGACGACATCCGCATGCGCTTCCTGCGCGAGCGGCGCATCCTCGCCCGACTGGACCATCCGAACCTGGCGCGCTTCATCGACGGCGGCGTGGCGCCCGACGGGCGACCCTGGTTCGCGCTGGAGTTCGTGCGGGGAGAGCCCATCAGCGCCTGGTGCGATGCGCGCAGGCTCGGCTTGCGCGCGCGGGTGCGCCTGTTCCTCGACGTCTGCGCCGCGGTGCAGCACGCCCATGGGCAACTGGTGGTGCATCGCGACCTCAAGCCCGGCAACATCCTGGTCGATGCGGACGGCCACGTGCGCCTGCTCGACTTCGGCATCGCGCGCCTGCTCGCCGACGAGGAGACCGCCGCCACCACCGTGCTCGGCGGGCGCAGCGCCTACACGCCCGAATACGCCGCGCCGGAACAGTTCGGCGGCGCGCCCGCCGGGGTCGCCACCGACGTCTACGCGCTCGGCGTGGTGCTGTACGAACTGGTGACCGGCGTGCTGCCGTACGAACTCGAGCGGCACGATGCGGCCGCCACCGAGCGCACCATCCGCGAGCGCCCTCCACAGGCGCCGATCCAGGCGATCACGCGCGGCGGCCAGCAGCGCGGCGCCGAGCGGCTGGAGTCCCGCGGGCGCAGCCTGCGCGCGTTCCGCAGCGACGTGCGCGGCGACCTCAGCCGCATCCTCCACAAGGCGCTGGCCAAGGAACCGGCGCAGCGCTACGGCAGCGTACAGGCCTTCGCCGACGACCTCGCGCGCTGGCGCGCCGGGGCGCCGGTGCAGGTGTCGGGCAACGCCTTTGGATACCGAATGCGCAAGTTCGTGGGGCGCAACAGTGCGGCGGTGGCGATATCCGCGGCGCTCGCGTGTTTGCTGGTGCTCACGACAGCGTTTGCCGTGCAACGTGCCGTGCGGGAGTACGAACAGCGCACACGCGCCGAATCGATGTTGACGTTTCTGCGCGATATTTTCAGGGATAACGATCCGGACATCACTGAAGGTGAGGCACTTACCGCTGCCCAGTTGCTGGACAACGCGGCCCTCCGCCTGACGGATCACTTCCGTGGCGATACGCTGCTCGAAGCCCGGTTGGCGGGCGAGCTGGGCGCGGTATACAGCGGGTTGACGCTGTTCCAGAAGGCGGCTCCTCTGCTGGAACGCTCCTTGGCCGCATTCCGAGAGATGGGCGCCGTCGGCACCCGAGAGTATTACGCGGTCACCCGCCACCTCGGGGAGGCCTACAACGAGCTGTACCGGTACGGCGATACACTGGCCCTGGTGGATGACGGACTCGTCCACTTGGACTCTTTGTCGGGAACAGAACGCGACGGCATCGAGTCCGACCTGCTGTCATTGCGCGGCACGGCTCTTTATCGCCTCGGACGCATAGATGAAGCCGAGGCCGCGCACGGCCAAGCGATCGAGTTGGGTGCCCGCAGTGAGCGGAGCAAGCATGAGCTCGCAGAGCTCTACATAGAGCTCGGTTACGTGTTGCTCGATGGCGGGAATGCCGCCAGTGCAATGGATGCGTTTCGCAGCAGCGAGGAGTTGCTTGCAACGCCGGGCACGGGAAGCCGGCTGCAGATGCTGGTCAGTCGCTACGCTGTGGCCGCCGCATATCAGCGCATGGGCGAGAGCGGCGAAGCGGTACGACGGCTGGTGCCGCTCCTTGCGGAGTTTGAGCAGCTGGTCGGCATCGCCTCACCCAGGACGATGATCACCCGCAGCCAGTTGGCTCAGGCGTTTGCTGCGGATGGCCGCTATCCCGAAGCACTGGATGTGATCGAGATCAATTTGCAGGCGGCATCGCGGGAAGGCGCAGGCACCGAGCGCGACCGCATGGAGATTGGCCTGGTCAAGGCAAAGCTCGCCACGCAGGCACTGCGCCTGGAGGTCGCGCGACCGCTGGTGGAGAAAGGGGGTGCGTATATCGCCGCTTCGATGAGCGATCCATCCTACTCGCGAAGCCGCCTCAGCTGGTCAGTCGGCGAGTTCTGGTTGCAGGCAGGTGACTGCGCGCGGGCCATGCCGGCGCTCGAAATGGCACTTGCGGATGCTTACGCCAGCAGCAGGGAGCGAAGCAATCACGCTGCGGCTGAAGCGCTCGACAGCATCGGGCGATGCCAGTTCACGAGTGGTGACGCGAGCCGCGCCCGTGCCACGCTGGACGAGGCCGTTTCCATGTTTACGACGGTGCTGGGGGAACACCATCGACGCACCCTCCGCAGCCGCATTCACCGCGCCTGGATCGAAGCAAAACTCAATGGGAGCAGCGGCGGCCTCGCCGCGCTCAGACCAGCGCTGGTCGAGGCGCTGGGATCCGAGGACAAGATGCAGGTATGGCAGCTGGACCTGATGATCGACGAGATCGGCGCTGATGTCGCCGACCTCGATCACCCGAGGCGCGTGGCGCGAGCGAGGGCGGCACTGCGAGAACTGAGTGGGGCGCCACACCCGCCGCTTGCCGGGCTCAGCAGCTTCTCGTGAGTGAGGCGGATCGCGGTCGCTGCGCCTGCGAGCGCAATGGACTGCGCTCGATCCTGCCGATGGCGGCGGTGTGCTCAGCGCAAGCCCAGCATGCGCCCGATGCGGCGGAACAGGCCCGACTTGGCCGGTTGCGCCGGCGGCGGAACGTGGACCGGCGGGATCTCGGTCGGTACCGCGCGGACGCGTTCGCGGCGCGGCTTGCGCTCGCTGCGCGCATTGCCCTCGACATTGACCGGCGCCGCGGCGGGCGTGGAACCCGCCTCGCCGCGGGCGGGCGTCCGGCCACCGCGGTTCGCGCCGGCTTCGCCCTGCGGATGGGCAGCCGCCTCGCCGTCGCGATGCTTGTTGCGGCCGCGGCCGCCACGGCGGCGGCGTTTGCGCGGGGCGCCGTCAGCCGCTGCAGCGGTGGCGGGGGTTCCATCTGCCGCGTGGTCTTCCGGCGCACGGGCGGGCGACGCCCCGGCCTTGGCCTGCGCTTCGCCATCGACTGCGGCAGTAGGCCTGGGGCCACGACGCCGACGGGAAGGCTCGGCATGGCCGTGCTCGCCGGCGCCTTCCGCAGCGCGGGGGCCGCGCGGGCGGCGGATACGCGGGGACGCGCCTTCCTTCGGCGGCGGGCCAGCGGTGTTGCGGGCGTCGTCGGCGGCTTCCTCGGCGGCATCCATCTTCGCCACCACCTTGCGTGGGCGCGGCGGCGGCGGCGCCAGGAGTTCGGCGCTGATGGATTCGACCGGGATCTTCTGCTCGATGTAGCGCTCGATGTCCGGCAGGCCCATCGCGTAGAGGTCGCAGGCGAAGCTGATCGCGTCGCCCTCGGCGCCGAGGCGCGCGGTGCGGCCGATGCGGTGCACGTAATCCTCCGCGTCGTGCGGCAGGTCGTAGTTGAAGACGTGGGTCACGTCCGGGATGTGCAGGCCGCGCGCGGCGACGTCGGTGGCGACCAGCACCTCGATGTCGCCCTTCTTGAACTTCGCCAGCAGGCGCTCGCGCTTGGCCTGCGGCACGTCGCCGGACAGGGTGGCGACGCCGAAGCCCTGCCGTTCCAGCGCGCGGGTGACGCGCTCGGCGGCCGCGCGGGTGTTGACGAAGACGATGCTGCGATGCACGTCCAGCTTGGAGAGCAGGTTGACGAGCAGCGGCTGCTTTTCCTCGCGCGCCGGGAAGTACACCAGCTGGCGCACGCGGTCGGCGGTGACCTGGTCGGCCTCGACGGTGACCTTCTCCGGCTCGTTCATGTGCTCGTAGGCGAGTTCCAGCACGCGGTGGCTGAGCGTGGCCGAGAACAGCATGCTCTGGCGCTCCTCGCGCGGCGGCATGCGCCGGAACAGGAAGCGGATGTCCTTGATGAAGCCGAGGTCGAACATGCGGTCGGCTTCGTCCAGCACCACCGCCTCGATCGCATTGAGCGTGAAGACGTGCTGCTTGAGGTAGTCGATGAGGCGCCCGGGCGTGGCGATGACGATGTCGCAGCCGGCCTTGAGGGCGTCGCGCTGCTTGTCGTAGTCGACGCCGCCATAGATCAGTGCCGAGGTGAGGCCGGTGTTGCGGCCGATGGCCTGAAAGTCCTTGTCGATCTGGATCGCCAGCTCGCGGGTCGGCGCGACGATCAGCGCACGCGGGTCGCTGAGCTTGCGCTCGGCGCGCGCGGGGCGGGTGAGCAGGCGGTTCAGCACCGCGACCAGGAAGGCGCCGGTCTTGCCGGTGCCGGTCTGCGCCTGACCGGCGACGTCGTGCCCGGGAAGGGCGATGGGCAGCGCCAGGGCCTGGATCGGGGTGCAGCGGGTGAAGCCGGAGGCATGCAGGCCGGACAGGACGTCGGGGTGCAGGTCGAAACTTTCGAAGGTGATGTCGGTAAGCGGTTGTCGTGACATTAATGGAATCTGCGTGGGCAAGATGCGGGCGCGCAGGAAGCCGGAAGGCCGCGCGGCCGGAGGCGGCGGGATGCCGCGATGCTGCCATTCCCCAACATGGCGGCGGCGGCGGCACTTGCAACGTGCGGGCGCGCCCCCAGCTTGGAACGATCGGTCGCCCGGCTGGAATGCAGGCGCGTTTTCGCGCTACCGTGTGCCGCCGAACCGGGCGAGTGTAGCCGAACCCCGCCGCCGGCGCGCGATCGCCCTTCCCCAAGCAATCCGGAGATTCCCGTGAGCGAACACGTTTCGCACGTCACCGACGACCAGTTCGACGCCGAAGTCCTCAAGTCCGACGGCCCGGTGCTGGTCGATTTCTGGGCCGAGTGGTGCGGCCCCTGCAAGGCGATCTCGCCGCTGATCGACGACCTCGCCGCCACCTACCAGGGCAAGCTGAAGGTGGCCAAGATCAACATCGACCAGAACCAGAAGACCCCGCGCAACTACAACGTGCGCGGCATCCCGACGCTGATGATCTTCAAGGACGGCAAGGTCGAGGCGACGCAGATCGGCGCCGTCGGCAAGGCGCAGCTCGCGCAGATGATCGACAAGGCGATTGCCTGAGAGGCCGGGATTCGGGATTGGGGATTGGGGATTTGGCAGAGCAGGGGCGCAGGCTTGACTGCTTTCCCAATCCCCAATCCCGAATCTCCAATCCCCGCCTCGCCGCTGGACGCTTGACGGCGGCGATGCTACCGTAAACCTTCAAGCGCCCGGAGCCCCCCGCTGCTCCGCCCGCTGCATCCCGATCTTTCTTCCCCCCTGTTTCACCAACGGCGCCCAGCGAGGATTGCCCGTGTCCGAAAACGAACTCCAGGAAGGCGGCCCGCCGGCCGCCGCAGAAGGCCGTCCCGAGCCCAGGCAGCGCGCGCCGCGCAACCCGCCTGCGGCCGCGGCCGAGCCCGCCGCCCGCAAGGATGGCGACACCGCTGGCGCGGAAGCCGCGCCGGCGCGCAAGGAAAAGGAAGCACCCGCGCCCGCCGAAGCTTCGCGCAAGGACAGGGATGCGCCCGCGGCGCAGCCCGAATCCCGCGCCGGCGAAGCCGCATCCGGCGATGGCGGCGACGCCGCGCAGTCTGGCGGCGGCGAGAATCGCAACGCGCAGCAGGGCCAAGGCCAGGGCCAGCAGAACGCGCAGGCCCAGGGCCGGCGCAACCGGCGCGAGCGCCGCGGCCGCCACGGCGGCAAGAACCCGCAGGGCCACCCGAACCACGACGACGACGAGTACGACGAGTCGAAGAACGGCGGCGGCAACGGTCCGCTGATCGACATCAACGACCTCAAGCGCAAAAGCGCCGCCGACCTCCTCGTCTTCGCCGAATCGCTCGGCGTGCAGGAAGGCGTGGCCCGCGCGCGCAAGCAGGACATCATCTTCTTCGTGCTGAAGGCGCACGCGCGCGCCGGCGGCGGCATCTACGGCGAGGGCGTGCTGGAGATCCTGCAGGACGGCTTCGGCTTCCTGCGCGGCTTCGACGAGAGCTACCTCGCCGGCCCCGACGACGTGTACGTCTCGCCGAGCCAGATCCGCCGCTTCAACCTGCGCACCGGCGACTACATCGCCGGCCGCATCCGCCCTCCCAAGGAAGGCGAGCGCTACTTCGCGATGCTGAAGGTGGACACCATCAACGGCGAACCGCCGGAGGCGTCCAAGAACAAGGTCCTGTTCGAGAACCTGACCCCGCTGTTCCCGCGCAAGGCCTTCCACCTGGAGCGCGGCAACGGCTCCAGTGAGGACATCACCGGGCGCATCCTCGACCTCGTCGCGCCGATCGGGCGGGGCCAGCGCGGCCTCATCGTGTCCCAGCCCAAGGCCGGCAAGACGATGATGCTGCAGAACGTCGCCCAAGCGATCGTGCACAACCATCCCGACGCGCACCTGATCATCCTGCTGATCGACGAGCGCCCGGAGGAAGTGACCGAGATGCAGCGCGGCGTGCGCGCGGAAGTGGTCGCATCGACCTTCGACGAACCCGCCGTGCGCCACGTGCAGGTCGCAGAGATGGTCATCGAGCGCGCCAAGCGCCTGGTCGAGCACAAGAAGGACGTGGTCATCCTGCTGGACTCCATCACCCGGCTCGCCCGTGCCTACAACACCGTGGTGCCAAGCTCCGGCAAGGTGCTGACCGGCGGCGTCGACGCCAATGCGCTGCAGCGCCCGAAGCGCTTCTTCGGCGCCGCGCGCAACGTCGAGGAAGGCGGCTCGCTCACCATCATCGCCACCGCGCTGATCGACACCGGCTCGAAGATGGATGAGGTGATCTACGAGGAGTTCAAGGGCACCGGCAACATGGAGGTGCACCTCAACCGCCGCATCGCCGAGAAGCGCGTGTACCCGGCCATCGACATCAACCGCTCCGGTACCCGCCGCGAGGAACTCCTGATCGACCCGGACATGCTGCAGAAGATCTGGATCCTCAGGAAGCTGCTGCACCCGATGGACGAGATGGCGGCGATGGAGTTCATGCTCGACAAGATGAAGAACACCAAGACCAACGACGAGTTCTTCGGCTCCATGAAGCGCTGAGGCGCTTCACGGGGACGCGAAAAAGCCGGCGCAAGCCGGCTTTTTCCTGTCCTGCAAGACAAAGATGCCGGGTGGTTTTCCCCGGCATGAACCGCAGGCGAACGGAGGCCGGAACGGGCGCTGAACAATGACTTTCCGCACCTGCACATCCGACCCGGTTTGCCTTTAATCTACACCTGCGGTCCGGCTTAGAGGTTCTCCCCCAACCTCTCTCCCTCCCCCAAAAGCCCACCGCACTTTCCCGGCCCGCCTTCCCCCCAAGGCGGGCCGGTTTCATTTCAGGGCCGGGCCGGCCGAGCCGCCGCTCCAGCGCGCGAGCGCTTCGCGGGTGCGCTGGCGGCCGAGCTCGATCAGTTCGTCGGCGCGGTGGAACTCGTAGAAGGCGCAGGCGCTGCGCGGCACCGAGATCAGCAGGTCAGGCGGCTGCGCGGCAAGCTTGAGGCGGGTCAGGGTCGCTTGCACCATGTCCAGCGAGCGGCCGAAGAGATCGAAGGCACCGGGCTCGGGCGGCTCGCCGGGCGCATCGGGGCGGCGTTCCATGTGCGCCTCGATGAACTCCGCGATGCGCCGCGCATAACCCTGAGGATGCGTATCCCCTTCGCCGTCGGCCGGCAGCATCTCGGGCGTGCCGCCGACGCCCACCGGCGGGATGGGCCCGGGCGCACTCTCCGGATTGCCGTTCACGTCAACCGCGATGGTGAGGTTGGTGAAATCGCGCAGGGTGGGCGAGACCGGCAGCGGGTTCAGCAGGCCGCCGTCCACCAGCAGCCGGCCCTGGTAGCGGCAGGGACGCAGCAGGGTCGGGATGGCGATCGAGGCGCGGATCGCATCGAACAGCGGACCGTGCGAGAACCACACCTCGCGCTGCGCGTCGAGATCCACCGCCACGGCGGTATAGGCGATCGGCAGGGATTGGATGTCGACCTCGCCGATCAGCTCGCGCATGGCCTCCATGATGCGGTCGCCCTTGATGAAGCCGCCGCCCGACAGGGTCAGGTCGAGCAGGCGCCACACGTCGTAGCGCTGCAGCGGCCGCACCCAGTCGCGATAGGCGTCGAGCTTGCCGGTGGCATGGACGCCACCGATCAGCGCGCCCATCGAGCTGCCCGAGATCGAGCGGATGTCGAAACCCTGGGCCAGGAGCTCCTCGATCGCGCCGATATGCGCATAGCCGCGCGCGCCACCGGAGCCCAGCACCAGCGATACCGTGGTGCGGGCCGGTTCGGCGTTCATCCGGCACCGCCCTGGTAGGCGCCGATCGCGAGCTGCAGCATGATCTTCATCTCCTCGCGCAGGCTGACCGGCGCCACCACCTCGGCGTCGGGGCCGTACTTGAGCACGTCCATCAGGAGCTCGCGCGAGTTGGAATAGGGCACGCGCAGCTCGTAACGGCCGTCGGCGAGGCGCTGGCCCTGCTGCTGCGAGTGCCAGTGCTCGTCGGCCACCCAGCGCGCCGCATGCGGCGAGAAGCGGATGGTGGCCCAGGCCTTCGGCGCACCGGAGAAGATGCCGTAGCTCGCCGCCAGGTGCTGGTCGAGTTCGGCATCCATGCAATCGGTGGCAGGTTCGGTGCCGGCGTGGGGCTCGCGGATGCGGTCGATGGCGAAGCTGCGCAGCGCGTCGCGGCTGTGGTCCCACGCGTCGAGGTACCAGTTGTCGCGGTAATGGGCGAGGCGCTGCGGCGAAACCAGCCGCTCGGTCGGCGCATCCGTGGAGCGCGCGCGATAGCGGAAGCGGAGCTGCCGGCGGGCCAGCGTGGCGCTGGCGACCACGCGGAACACGGTCTGGTCGAGCGTGCGCGAGCCACTGGCAAGCACGCGGATGCGCTCGACCGGCAGCGCGCGGCCGCTGGCATGGTCGGAAAGCAGCCGCTCGATGCGGGCCCGGAACGGCGCCAGCGCGCCGGCGAGGACGCCCGGATCCGAGCGCACCAGGAGCTCGTTGAGCGCCAGCAGCGCGGCCAACTCGTCACTGGTCAGCCACAGGCCGGGCAGCTCGAACACCTCGCCCTCGCCGGCCGCGTAGCGCCAGGTCGTCTCCTCGCCCTCGCCGCTCTCGATCGGCGCGCCGAGCGCGTCGCGCAGGAACGCGATGTCGCGGTAGAGCGTCGCCCGCGAGCAGCCGAGCTCGTCCTTGAGGCGCGAGAACGGCACCGGGTAGCGGGCCGACTTCAGCAGCCGGTGCAGGGTCAGGATGCGTTCGTAGCGGTCCAGCGCAGGCATTCGGAGGCGTCTCACAAGGGCGCGACGGAACAAGTGTGGCACCCCGCGCCGGGCGCCGCCATCGCCAGCCCGATGGCGCTGCGGGTATGCTGGCCGGCCACGCGAACCGGGGGCAACGATGGGCGGCGCACGAGTGCCTGGAGCGGCGGCGGCAGCGATCGACGGCAGCCGGGCGCGGCCATGAACGAGACGCTCCTGTTCGTGCTGCTGGACCTCAGCGGCACCTTCGCCTTCGCGCTCAGCGGCGCCACCGCCGCGCGCCAGCGCAACCTCGACCTGTTCGGCATCGGCGCGGTCGCCTTCCTGGTCGCCTGCGGCGGCGGGATCATGCGCGACGTGTGCATTGGCGCCATCCCGCCGGCCGGGCTCTCCGACTGGCGCTATCTCGCCGCGGCGATGGCGGCGGTGGTGGCCACGCTCGGCGCCTATCCACTGGTGGTGCGCCTGGCCTATCCGGTGCGCTTCTTCGACGGCCTCGGCATGGGCTTCTTCGCCGTGGCCGGCGCACACAAGGCCCTCGAGTACGGCCACAACGCGGAAGTGGCGATCCTGCTCGGCGTGCTCACCGCGGTCGGCGGCGGCGTCCTTCGAGACGTGCTGCTGAACCGTATCCCGCTGATCCTGCAGAAGGAGATCTATGCCTCCGCGGCGCTGCTCGGCGCCATCATCGAGGTCGGCGGCGAGCGGCTCGGCTGGTCGACGCAGTGGGTGCCGTGGCTGGGCATCGTGGTCAGCACCGGCCTGCGCCAGTTGTCGCTGCGCTACGGCTGGCAACTGCCGCGCTTCACTCCGCCCGGGGCCGGCGAGCGTGACTGAGGCCGGGGCTGGCGGGGAACCCCGCGCGGTGCGCTACCATCCGGCGATGCCGATGCCGCACTGCCCCTCGATGGATCGACCCGCAAGGCGCGCCGCATGACCGGGCCGGCGCTGCTGACCCTGCTCATCGTGATCGGCGCGATCACGCTCTTCGCGAGCGAGAAGGTGCGCATCGACCTGGTCGCGCTGATCATCCTGGTGCTGCTGGTCGTGCTCGGCCTGGTGTCGCCCGGCGAGGCCTTGGCCGGCTTCAGCAACGAGGCCACGGTGACGGTGGCGGCGATGTTCGCGCTCAGCCTCGGCATCGAGCGCTCCGGCGCGCTGGAGCCGCTCGGGCGGCTGCTCGGACGCATCCGCAAGCCATGGCTGCTGACCCTCGCCTTCATGCTGGCGATCGCGCCGATGGGCGCCTTCGTCAAGAACATCGCGCTGGTCGCCACCTTCCTGCCGCTGGCACTGCGGGTGTGCGAGCGCACCGGCACCTCGCCGGCGCGCGTGCTGATGCCGATGGCCTACGCGGCGCAGATGGGCGGCGTGTGCACGCTGATCGGCACCTCGTCGAACCTGCTCGCCGACAGCCTCGCCCAGCAGCACGGGCTGGTGCCGTTCGGGGTATTCGAGTTCACCCGGCTCGGCGCCCTGCTCGCGGTGGTTGGCATCGTCTACCTGATGGTGGTCGGGCGCTGGCTGCTGCCGCGCGAGATCCACCCGCACATGGCGGTGGAGCGCGACATCGGCAAGTACGTCACCGAGCTCAAGCTCAAGCCCGGCTCGGCGCTGATCGGCACCACGATCGCCGAGGCACGCCTGGGCGAGAAGCACGGCGTGTATCCGCTGGAACTCCTGCGTGGCGACCAGCACGTGTGGTCGCCGCGCTCGCAGAAGCTCGAGAGCGGCGACGTGCTGCTGGTGCGCGGCGACTGGGAGAAGATCGAGGAGTTCCGCGCCCACGCCGATCTCGAGATCGACCCGGAAAACCGCTACGGCCGCCACCACCGCGCGGCGCGGATGCTGGCCGAGGTGATGGTCAAGCCCGACGACAGCGCGCTCGAAGGGCAGACGCTGGACGACCTCGATTTCCTCAACCACCACGACACCATCGCGCTGGCGATCCACCGCCGCGGCCGCGTGCTGCGCGAGAAGCTGCGCGACGTGCGCCTGGCCGCCGGCGACGTCCTGCTGCTGCTGGTCTCGGAAACCGCGCTCGATATCCTGCGCAGGGACGAGCGCCTCGTCGTCCTCAGCGAACGCGAGGACCTGCGCCGCACGCCGCGGCGCGCGATCTGGGCCGTCCTCATTATGGCCTCGGTGGTGATCGCCTCCGGCATGCGCTGGCTGCCGATCCCGATCGCGGCGATCGCCGGAGCCATCGCCATGGCCATCGCCGGCTGCTACGGGCGCAAGGATCTCTACGAAGGCATGGACTGGAAGATCGTCATCCTGCTGGCGGCGATCCTGCCGCTCGGCACCGCGATCGAGAACAGCGGGCTGTCGCAGCAGCTGGTCGATGCGGGCATGCGCCTGGTCGGCGAGCACGGGCCGCTGGCCGCGCTCCTCATGGTGTACCTGCTGACCGCGCTGCTCACCGAGCTGATGGGCCACAACCCTTCGGTGGTGCTGATGGTCGGCATCGCGATCTCGATCGCGCACAGCCTGCACGTCGATCCCCGTCCGTTCGTGGTGGCGGTCGCCTTCGCCGCCGCCACCTCGTTCGCGACGCCGGTCGGCTATCCCACCAACACCATGGTCTATTACGCCGGCGGCTACCGCTTCACCGATTTCATGAAGATCGGCATCCCGCTGATCGCGATCTTCTGCGTGCTGTCGATGATCCTGATCCCGCATTTCTGGCCGTTCACCGGCTGAGCGCGGGCGCGTCCGCCGCGCCACGCTTGTTCACCCGCGCGAGCGCCGATATTCATTGGCCGTTTATCCAGCCGCCCTACCATGCCGATCCCTCGCCGGCCGGCGCCCTGCGCCTGCCGCGGCACCCATTTCGTTGCCCAAGATAAGGATCGCCATGAACAAGTCCCTGCTTTCGATCGCCCTCGCCGGCCTCGCCCTGCCGCTGGCCGCGCAGGCCGATGGCTGGTCGGGCTCGGGCGAGCTCGGCTTCGCCGCCGCACGCGGCAATGCCAAATCCGAGAACCTCAACGCCAAGCTCCAGTTCGGCCAGGAAGACGAGACCTGGAAGAACAGCTTCTACCTGACCGCGCTGCGCGCCAAGGGCGAGACCAAGGTGACCCTGGTCGAAAATGGCGAGGCGGTCGCGCAGGACCGCTACGACCTCACCGCCAACCGCTACGAGGCCGGCGCCTCGGCCGGCTACAAGCTCGACGAACGCAGTTACGTGCTGGGCGCGCTGCGCTACGAGAACGACGATTTCGCTCCGTTCGACTACCAGGCGGTGGTGTCGATCGGCTACGGCTACACCGTGTTCAAGACGCAGGACACCGAGCTCTCCTTCGAGATCGGTCCGGGCTACAAGCGCTCCAAGCGGGCCGACGTGCTCGGCCCTGAAATCGAGGACAACCGCCTCGTGCGACACACCTTCCGCTCCGAAGGCGAGATGGTCGGGCGCGGCCTGATGGCGTTCAAGCACGCCTTCACTGACACCACCTCGTTCGTCGACACGCTGCTGGTGGAGGCGGGCAGCGACAACACCTTCGTCCAGAACGATGCCGGCCTGCAGGTCGACATGAGCAAGAAGTTCGCGCTCAAGGTCGGCTACCAGGTGCGCCACAACACCGATGCCGCGCCCGGCCTCAAGAAGACCGACCAGTTGCTCACCACCAACCTGGTGTACAAGTTCGGCCAGTAAGGCCGTCGCGGCTCGGCGCCGGGCGCGCCGTGCCCGCGTCGTCAGTGGCCCGCCCGGGCCACCGCGGCGGCGAGGATCGCGCCGGCGCCGTGCTCCAGCAGCCGCCCGGCCACCGCCATGCCGAGCGAATCCGGATCGTCCGCGCCGCCCTGCGCCTCGGCGCGGACCAGGCGACCGCTTTCCGCATCGCCGACCAGGCCCCACAGGTGCAGGCCGTCCTCGGCCTCGACCGCGTAGCCCGCCACCGGCACGCTGCAGCTCCCGTGCAGGCGCCGGTTCATGGCGCGCTCGGCGGCCACGCAGCGGTGCGTGGAGGCGTCGTCGAGCACGCCGGTCAAGGCGATCGTCCGCGCGTCGCCGGCCCGGCATTCGATGGCGATCGCTCCTTGCGCCACCGCCGGCAGCCAGTCCGGCGGCAGCAGGCGCGAGGCGATGCGATCACCGAGCCCGAGCCGCGCCAGCCCCGCGCAGGCGAGGACGATGGCGTCGTACTCGCCGGCGTCGAGCTTGGCGAGCCGCGTGTTGACATTGCCGCGCAGGTCGAGCAGGACCAGGTCCGGCCGATGCGCGCGCAGCTGCGCCTGACGCCGCAGCGATGAGGTGCCGACCCGCGCCGCCGGCGGCAACCGGTCGAGCCGCTGGAAGCCGTTGCTGACGAAGGCGTCGGCGGGATCGGCGCGCTGCAGGATCGCCGACAGCACGAAACCGTCCTCCAGCTGCATCGGCACGTCCTTGCAGGAATGCACGGCGAGATCGGCGCGGCCCTCCTGCATGGCGACCTCCAGCTCCTTGAGGAACAGGCCCTTGCCGCCGATGCTGGCGAGCGGCCGGTCCAGCACGCGATCGCCCTGGGTGGTCATCGGCACCAGCTCGACGGCGAGATCCGGGTGCGCGGCACGCAGCCGGTCGGCCACGTGTTCGGCCTGCCACAGCGCAAGCGCGCTCTTGCGGGTGGCGATGCGAAGGGTGTGCATGGGGCGATTATCGTGCCGCCGCGCCGCGGCGGCCAGCGGCGGGGTTGCAGATGCGTGGAGAGGAACAGCGGCCGGTCAGGAGACCGGCCCTTCCGGGAGACGGCGCCCCTCAGCTCTCAGCCCTGAAACGCTACATCGCCCGCAGCATGGCGCGCAGCGCTGGCAGGTTGCGGCGGCTGACTTCCAGTTCCACGTCGTGGCCGGCGATCTTCGCCACGACGCGTCCGTCGGCGCTGCGATGGAGGCCGGAAAGGCGCGCGCGAGCCACCAGGCAGTTGCGGTGGATGCGCACGAAGCGTTCCGCGAATTCGTCCTCCAGCGCCTTGAGGGATTCCTCGATCAGCACCTCGCCGCCTTCGTGATGCACGACCACGTACTTGTCCTCGGCGAGGAGATAGTGGATGTCGGCGACCGGCACCAGCAGCAGGTTGCCGCGCACGCGCACGCAGAGGTGGCTGCGCCGTTCGCGGGGGATCGCGTGCTGCATGTGCCCGGGCCGCGCCCAGCGTTGCGCCTTGTCGAGCGCGGCGCGCAGGCGCTCCTCGCGCACCGGCTTCAGCAGGTAATCGACCGCGTGGGCGTCGAAGGCCTGCAGCGCATGGTCGCCGTAGGCGGTGCAGAACACGATGGCGGGCGGGTGCTCGAATGCCGACAGGTGGTGCGCGGCCTCGAGGCCGTCCATCACCGGCATGCGGATGTCGAGGAGCACCACGTCGGCGCCGCTGCGCGCCGCGGCCTCGATCGCCTCGCGGCCGTTGGCGGCGGTGCCGGCCGGCTCCACGCCGTCGACGCCGGCGAGGAGGGCGCCGAGGCGCTCGCGCGCGAGGGGCTCGTCATCGACCACCAGCACCTTCATTGCAGCATCGCTCCGGCCAGCCGCAGCCTCACCACGAAGCGTCCCCCCGCGGCCTCGACCTCGAGCCCGGCGCGCGGGCCGAAATGGTAATGGACGCGCGCGCGGACATTGGCGAGGGCGATGCCGTTGCGCGGCGGGGCGGCGTCGGGCGGCAACGGATTGGCGATGGTGATCGCCAGGCCTTGGCCGACGCGGGCGACCTGGATGGATACCGTCCCGCCATCGGCGCGCGGCTGGATGCCGTGGTAGACGGCGTTCTCCACCAGTGGCTGCAGCAGCAGGCGCGGCAGCGCGAAGCCGCGCGGCACGTCGGCACCGACCTCGATGGCGGTGGCGAGGCGCTCGCCGAGGCGGAGCCGCTCGATGTGCAGGTAGCGCTCGATCAACTCCAGTTCCGCGCCCAACGTGCCGTGGCCGTCCTCGCTGCCGAGCGCGGCGCGGAAGAGATCGGCCAGGTCCTCGACCGTCCGCTCGGCTTCCGCCGGGCGGCTGCGGATCAGGCTGGCGATGGTGTTCATGCTGTTGAAGAGGAAATGCGGCCGGATGCGCGCCTGCAGGGCTTCCACTTCCGCCTTCGAGGCGGCCTGCACGCGGCCGCGCCATTGTTCCAGCACGTAGAGGTAGCGCAGCAGCGCCGCCGCGATCAGCGCCGCGATGATCGCGTTGGCGACGACGAAGCGCGGCGTTTCGCCCACGTCGACGCTGAGGCCGAGCCCCAGCGCCTGGTCCATGCGCGCGATCACGGCGCTGCCGAGGACGCTGACGAGGATGCTCGCCGCCCACGCGATGGCGACGCCGGCAAGCGGCGCCAGGCGCTGCAGTGGCGCGCGCAGCGAGCACAGCACGACCACGTTGAGAAGCGCCAGCCACTGCACGTACAGGCTGACCACGCCGAGCCGGGCCAGCCCGTCGGGCACGCCGGAGCGGGGCGCCAGCACCACCACGATCGCTACCAGCTCGGCCACCACCATCACCGCGAACAGGGTCGGCGCGCCGCAGAACTGCGGCAGGCCGCCCGCGGCCTCGGCCGGCCGGCTGTGGCGGATGGCACGGGTCGGGTGCATGGGCGGGAGTATAGGCCGCGCCGCGCCCGCGCCCGGATCAGCCGGCCGGGATCGCGTCGAAGCGGGCGCCCATCCAGGAACGGAGGTCGGCGATCTCCTCCATGCACACCTGGTGCGCCATCGGATAGCTGTGCCAGTCGACCTCGTAGCCGAGCTGGCGCAGCGCATCGCGCGACATCATGCCGAGCGGTTCGGGGACGATCGGGTCGAGGCTGCCGTGGGCCATGAAGATGGGAAGTTTCGCATTGGCGGGGTGGCGCTCGGCGGCGAGGCGTTCGGCCAGCGGCAGGTAGGTGGACAGCGCGATCACCCCGGCCAGCGCGGAGCCATGGCGGAGCGCACCGGCGAGCGCAATGGCACCGCCCTGCGAGAAGCCGGCGACCAGCACCCGCTCCGGCGGAATGCCGCGCTCGCCCTCGCGCGCGATCAGCGCATCCAGCTCGCCGACCGAGGCGCGGATGCCGGCCTCGTCCTGGCGATCGGCGATCCGCACGCCGAGGATGTCGTACCAGGCGCGCATGCGCATGCCGCCGTTCACCGTCACCGCGCGCATCGGCGCATGCGGGAACACGAAGCGCAGCGCCGGCCAGGCACGGTCGACCAGTTGCGGCACCAGCGGCGCGAAATCATGCCCATCGGCGCCCAGGCCATGCAGCCATACCACCGCGAAGCGCGGATCGGCAGCGGTTTCGGTTTCGACGCAGGGAAGGCTCATCGCGCGCACGCCGGGTCGGGCGTGCCAGCCTGCCCAATCGGCGCGGCTTTGCCAAGCGCGCCAGTGTTCGCGATGCCGGAACCCGCGTGTAGGAGCGCACCCTGTGCGCAACCGCCGCCCGGTCCCCGAAGAATGGCGACACCGACGCTGCGCGCCCTACGAGGCCCCGGCGCCAAGAGCGGCCGAGCTGGGGCTCGGCCATTCCCAGGATCCGCCCCGAATCACGAATCCCCATCCGGCCATCCCGGGACTTTCGACCGATAGCGGGCGCGCAGCCAGCCGCTATGCTGGGGATCTTGCCTCAAGGAACCCCAGCATGCGCGCTCTCCTCGCCGGATTGATCGGGCTTGTGTTCGCCCTGCCCGCCCACGCGATCACCATCGAGCAGGCCATGGCCGATCCGGACTGGATCGGCCCGCCGGTGACCGCCTCGTACTGGAGCACGGACGGGCGGAGCGTCTATTACCACCTCAAGCAATCGGGCTCGCCGGTGCGCGACCTGCACCGCATCGACCTTGCCGAAGGGGGCGACAGCATCGTCGATCCGGCGGCGATGGCCAATGCCGATGCGAGTGGCGCCGTGTTCGACCGCAGCCGCACCCGCGCGGCATTCGCCCGCAATGGCGACATCTTCATCCGCGAACTGGCGAGCGGCCGCCTGGTGCAGGTGACGCGGAGCGCCGAGCGCGAACACGCGCCGCAGTTCTCGGCCGATGGCCGCGCCCTCCATTACCGCGTTGGCAACGACTGGTTCCGCTACGACATCGCCACCGGCGTTGGCGGCCCGGCCGCGCTGGTCAAGGCCGAGAAGGATCCGGACGACAAGAAGCCCGATGAACTGGTCGACCAGCAACTGCGCTATTTCTCCACCCTGCGCAAGATCAAGGCCGACCGCGAGGCGATGAAGGAACACGGCGAAACCTTCGCCAAGGGCGACCCGACCCGCGCGCCGCTGCCGTTCTACATCGGCGACGAGGTCAGGATCCAGGGCAGCTCGCTATCGCCGGACGGGCGCTGGATGCTGCTGGTGACCTCGCCCAAGGCTTACGACGCCGGGCGCCAGGGCAAGCTGCAGCGCTTCGTGACCGAGTCCGGTTACGAGGAGCAGGAAGACGAGCGCACCCGCGTCGGCCGCAACGATCCAGCGCCGCAATCGCTGCTGCTGCTGGACCTGGAAAAGCACGAGCAGCACGCGCTGGCCTTCGCCGACCTCCCGGGCATCCATGACGACCCGCTGAAAGCCGTGCGCGAGGAGAACGAGAAGCTGAAGCGCGAACGCACCAAGGCCAGCGCGGCGGCGGACGCGGAAGGCAACGCCAAGACGGACAAGTCCGGCAAGGAGAAGAAGGGCAAGGGCGCCGGCAAGGACGAGCCGAAGGAGCGGCCGCTGCGCATCGTCTCGATGTCCGAGGACGGCGGCGGCGGTGGCATCCAGTGGAGCGATGATGGACGCCAGGTCGCCATCCAGATGCGCGCCATCGACAACAAGGATCGCTGGATCGCCAGCGTCGATTTCGAGCGCGCGAGGCTCGTGCCACAGCACCGCCTCACCGACCCGGCCTGGATCAACTGGAACTTCAACGACTTCGGCTGGCTGCCGGACAACCGGACGCTCTGGTACCTGTCCGAGGAGAGCGGGTACTCGCAGCTCTACACCAAGGTGCCGGCGGGCAGGGCATCGCAGCTGACCCAGGGCCGCTTCGAGGTCTCCAGCCCCGCAGTGTCGGCGGACGGGCAGTGGTTCTATGTCCGCACCAACATCGAGGCGCCCTACAGCTACGACCTCTACCGCATCCCGACCGCGGGCGGCGAGCTGGCGCGGGTGACGTCGTTGAAGGCGCTGGAGGAATTCCAGCTTTCGCCGGATGGCAGCCGCGTCGCCGTACAGTTCTCGAATTCGTACACGCCGACCCAGCTCGCGGTCGTCGATGCCGCCGGCACCGCCGCGCCGCGCGTCCTCACCGACACGCGCACCGCCGAATACAAGGCCATGCAGTGGCCGGCGCTGGACATCGTCGAAGTGCCCTCCTCGCACACGAAACAGCCGATCTACGCCAAGTTCTACAAGCCGAAGGATTTCGACCCGGCAAGGAAGTACCCGGCGGTGGTGTTCGTGCACGGCGCGGGCTACCTGCAGAACGTGCACCTCGGCTTCCCGAACTACTTCCGCGAGCAGATGTTCCACGACCTGCTGACGGAGAAGGGCTATGTCGTGCTCGACATGGACTACCGCGCCAGCGAAGGCTACGGCCGCGACTGGCGCACCGCGATCTACCGCAACATGGGCCATCCCGAACTCGACGACCTGATCGATGGCGTGCGCTGGCTGGAACAGTACGCCAGCGCCGATCCCGCGCGGGTCGGCCTCTACGGCGGCTCCTATGGCGGTTTCATGGCGCTGATGGCGATGTTCAACGCGCCGGACGTGTTCAAGGCCGGCGCGGCGCTGCGCCCGGTCACCGACTGGACGCAGTACAACCACGAGTACACCTCCAACATCCTCAACACTCCGCAAGTGGACCCGATCGCCTACGAGCGTTCCTCGCCGATCGAATTCGCCGAAGGCTTCAAGGGCGCGCTGCTGATCGCCCACGGCATGATCGACAACAACGTGCTCTACGAGGACACCGTGCGCCTGCAGCAGCGCCTGATCGAACTCCACAAGGAAGACTACGAGGTGGTCGGCTACCCGCTGGAACGCCACGGCTTCGTGCACGCGGATGCATGGCTCGACGAGTACAAGCGCATCCTGAAGCTGTTCGAGATGAACCTGAAGTAGTCCACCGCGAGTCGGGAGCGGGGGGACCCACGCTCCCGACACGTGGCTGAATCTCGCCAGTCAGGCCCGCCGGTCCAGCGGACTCACCACTCCGCTGCCACCACGATTCAGCACGTGCGTGTAGATCTGAGTCGTCGATACGTCCTTGTGTCCGAGCAGTTCCTGGATGGTGCGCAGGTCATAGCCGGCTTCCAACAGGTGGGTGGCGAAGCTATGGCGCAGCGTATGCGCGCCAACCGGCTTGAGGATACCGACCGTTCGGCACGCCCGCTTGAGGGCACGCGACAGGATTGCATCGTCGAAATGGTGGCGTCGTTCACGGCCGTCCAGCGGATCGCGCGAGCGATGCACCGCTGAGAATACGAATTGCAGCCAAACTCGCGTGCCGCGCCAGCGTACTTGCGGGCCAGTGCGTGCAGTAACCTTGCCTCGCCGCAGCCTTCGGCGAGATCACCGCGGTGCAGGACGCGCGCACGCTCCACCTCGCGCTGCAACGGCTCGGCGAGTACGCGCGGCAACACGGTGCGGCGGTCCTTGTTGCCCTTGCCCTCGCGCACGATGATTTCGTTGCGCGCAAAAGCCACATCCTTGACACGCAGTCGCAGACATTCCATCAGCCGCATCCCGGTTCCGTACAACAGGCTGGCCACCAACCACGGGCGACCCTCCATGGCTGCCAGCACGCGCTCGACTTCCTGCTGCGACAACACCGTCGGCACGCGACGCGGCCGTTTGGCGCGCACCACGTTGTCCATCCATGGCAAGCTGATGCCGAGCACCTCGCGATACAGGAACAGCAACGCCGACAAGGCCTGGTTCTGCGTCGCCGCCGCGACATTCCGGCGCACCGCAAGCTCACTCAGGAACTGCTCGACTTCCACCCCGCCGAGTTCACGCGGATGACGCTTTCCATGGGCAAGGATGAACCGCCGGATCCAGCCTGTGTAGGCCTGTTCGGTACGCATACTGTAGTGCTTGGCCCGGATGCGGCTGCGTACCATGTCCATCAAGCGCGGCGGGCGACCCTCGCCCATCGTCTCCGTTACGCCGCTGCTTGCAAGCCCGTATTCCATTACACCCTCACCTCGCACGGATATCGCGGACATCTTCAGCTCGGACAGCTCGTGTCGCCACCGGCAAGCTCTTGTGTTTCTATAGGAAATTCGCTTGACCGGACCGACGACGTGTCGGACGATCGGCGCTGGGCCCCGGGTTGGGGTGCTATATCTAGTTAGGGTGCCATGACAGTTCAAGGGGGAGCTGTGGTGAAGAATCAGCCTTATGATTTCACTGAGCATTTTCGAGACTTCGTGTTCATGCCGAAGTTTGATGAAGCAATTGAGAGCTTGGCGGGTCTCGCTGAGCCTGAAGATTGGAACTACAAGCACACTGCGGCCCAACACGCGAAGCCAATTCTTCGGAATTACCTGACGTACACGTACCGTCGGGTCGCGGAAGAAAAGAAAATTGGTATCACCTCAGATGAGGATTACGCGTGCTTTAACCTAGGATTGATCACGCCTACACAAGAACCAATCTATGCCTTGTTCTCAAAGAACAAGCTGGATAATGTTCCACACTACTGGCACTTCTGGCGCTTCTGCCGCCGCGGAGAGCAAGATCTAAATCGATTCTCCGCATTGCCTGATATGGCGCATTACTATGAAAACCCTGCCAATCTCGTTTACGACTCACGGAAAGAGCTTCGGGTTAATGTAGAGCACATCATCAGTGACAACATTGAGCGTTTTCCAGACGCCCTTAAAGCAATGAATCCGTTCGGACTACAGAATCTTGTAAAGGGTGCAATTGATTCTGCAGTTGAACGGGTTCGACGCAATTACAAAACTGCGATTCCTCAATACTACCAAGGCAACATCCAGCTTCTTTTGCCGCTCACCTTGCTCGATCCTGCAAAGGCTGACCTTGCTTTGGTCGCGGAGAAGTTCGGTGACTTCTATCGCGCTGCCACCTGTCTCACACTGGACATGGCGTACAACAATGCGCGGCAAGTTGCCAGACCTGACCGTGATTGGCTGGCACCCTAACAATTCATTCAAGCCGACGCCGCTTCGCGGCGCGGCTTAATTCAGGCGTTAGAACCTATGCCAATCCTTTTGACGGAACACGAGTATGCGATTGAGGCTCGCACCCACATGGAGTGGGTGTGTTGGATTTTTGGCTTAACAACGTTTTTGCTTTCGGTCACGGCTCTGCAATCCGCGACGCCGTGGAAAATCGCCCTACTTAGCCTCGGCGCAATCGTGCCAATGTATATTCATGCCTTTCGAAATTTCCCTCCATCCCTGTATGCTCTGAGGCAGCTAGCCAAAGAGGGCAACGTGGAGGCCAAAAGTTTGTCGGCACTCCTCGAGAAGAAGTATCATGGCTGGTCTGCCGTTAGTAGATCGGCTATTGCGTGGATCTCCTTGGCGGTATATGCATCTGTATTGTTTAGCAGCGTAAAGCCGTTCTCATACATTTTGTGGTTTCGGTTCTAACTAATCATTCCAGCGGACGCGCTGCGCACGCCGCTAAATTCAGACGTTAGTTGGCATGGGAATAGGTCGACGCGATTTTCTAAAAGCATTCGGCGCAACGATCGCCGCGTATGCTGCCGGTCCGCTACAGCCTGTGGTACTCGGCGGGGAGTACTACATCAACCGATCACTGGGCTTGGCATTTAGGCAACCGGTGGGCTGGAACTACATCTCGGTTAAGGAATTTCCCAAGCCTAAGCACGACCAGGTGGTAGAGGATAATCTCATTTCTGAAATGCTTTTGTCCGGCTCAGATCCGTACGTTGCAATGAGCCGGCCGAATCCAGGCAAGCCCGAGATGCTTCCCGCCTCAATGACTGCGTTCGCGGAAGACTTTTTCTTTGAGGAAGGCGAATCCCTGCCAGAGGTGCCGGCGATCATCGCGAGGGCGATGGAGTTTGTTCTCGAAGACTATGAGCTCATCGGCCAAGGCAAGATCATTAGCCTCTCGGGCACGGAATCAGTCGAGTACTACTCCCGCTTTCGCTTTGTGACGTCTGAGTTCTCAGCCTTGACACGGCAGCGAAGCGTCGTAGGCGTCCGGCGTGGAGCAATATTTACCTTCAACTTCTTCGACTACCCGGAGATCGGTGTGGACGGGCAAGCAGACTTCAGCAGCATTCTGAGGTCTGTCACCTATGCCTGAGCCACCTAACAATTCGTCCAAGCCGACGCCGCTTCGCGGCGCGGCTTAACTCAGGTGTTAGTCCCCATGGGTAACCTTTCGAAAACCTTGTGGCTGACGTTGATGGCTTTTGCTCCATCTGCCGAAGCCTGCCGAGATATCGTTCCTGACCAAGCAGAGATTCCGCCACATGAGAGCGTGTTTGAGGGCAGAGTCTCCGGAATTCGCTTAGACACCTACGATCGCACAGGGAGGGACCTCGACTGTGAAGGTGAGCAGGAGGATGGCGGACCCGAGTGCATCTCACATATTGCGGGAAGCCCACCTGTCATAATTTCTGCTGTGCCGCTAGAAGTTTTCAGGGGGAACATCTCCGGTGTACAGGAAGTTCAGCAGGCTGGCTGTGCCCGAGCCGACATTCAGCTCGGGGAAACTGCTATCTTCTTCGTCAAGCAAGGCGCTGGTACGGCGGTCATCGTGTGGCGTTCGCAGAACGGCGACTACGAAAGCTGGCTCAAGTGGTTCGGTCGCGATATTGGCCGCTAACAGTTCATTCAAGCTGACGCCGCTTCGCAGCGCGGCGTAATTCAAGGTGTTAGAACTCAGAGAATGAATACCCCGGCATCTGTGTTGAAGTCCTTGTTTATGGTCGTTCTCGTTGGAATTTGCTGTAGCAGCGCCTTCGCGTTGACGATCATTGTCCCGCCTCTTGAACCAGAAAAGCTGCCTGGAACCTGGATCTCACCCGTCGGCGAATTCGCGCAGGTTCGGTTTGTATTTGCTACGAGTGGCAACGGCACCTTTGTGCTCGCACCATATCGCTCCTTGGAGAGAGACGACCTTCGCGCGTATTTGGTTTCAAATGTTCGGTTGGATCAATACTCCTTATCTTTGACTTTGCAGCCACTTAGCGGCGGCAGTTCCATCGAAGTATCTGGCCAGGCGCAGCGGGGCGAATTGACGCTCCTTCTTCCAGAGGATGCCGGACTCTCGGATGACATTTCCGTAAGGCTCGTTCCGGAAGAAGTGGCTCGAAAGGAGATCAACGACATCGAACATCTACAAGCCGTACTTGCTGAACTCTCGAAGCGTGCTGAGTTCTAGCTATGCCTTCAAGCGGACGGGCTACGCCCGCCGCTTAACTCAGTTAGGCCGCTTGTTGCGTGGTGCGCAACATGATACAGTCGCCTCATGATCGAGTCGTTCCGGCACAAAGGCCTTCGGAAGCTCTTTGAGACGGGCAACGCGTCTGGGGTGCAGGCCAGTCATGCCAGGCGGCTTCGGATGCAGCTGACTGCCTTGGACACGGCGCGGACCATCGAGGACATGGATATCCCGGGGTTCCGGCTGCACCCACTCAAGGGACAGATGCGCGGACGCTGGGCGGTAACGGTCAACGGCAATTGGCGGCTGACGTTTGAGTTCCGGGACGGGAACGCTTACGTCCTTGATTATGAGGACTATCACTGATGGCCATGTACAACCCTCCCCATCCTGGCGAGTTCATCACTGACATCTATCTTGAGCCGAACGGCATCAGCGGCCGCGAGTTGGCGGAAAAGCTGGATGTGGCTGCTTCTACTCTCAGCAGGATTCTCAAGGGCTCCAGCCGGGTTACCCCCGAGATGGCGCTCCGTCTTTCCAAGGCAATTGGGCGTTCTCCGGAGAGCTGGCTCGCCATGCAGGACACGCATGATCTGTGGGTAGCCCGGCAACATGTTGACCTCAAGCGGGTGCGCAAACTTGAGCTGGCCGCGGCCTAACAAGTCATTCAAGCCGACGCTGCTTCGCAGCGCGGCTTAACTCAGCGGCAGGCATGCTCATAAGTATCCTCTTCGCGCTCTCCGCCGTTCCACCTTCCGCAGCGGCCACTTGCTCCCTGCCACCGGATCCCCTCATGGCAGTCAAGTCAACACTTTACGTTACGTCGCTGAACTTCCCCACGAGGAGGTACTCGTGGTCATTGCAACTACGGTGTCGCCGGAAGGGCGAGTGTTGTCCGCGGAAGTGGAGTGCCATACCGGTGAAGGGCCCGGGCCGGCTTGGGCAGCGCTCAATGCGGTGAAGGATTGGACTTTTTTCCCAGCAGAGCACACATATCACGGAAAAGTAGTTGTCTGGATCGCTCCTAACCGCACGTCTAACAGTTCATTCAAGCCGATGCCGCTTCGCGCCGTGGGCTAACCCAAATGTTAGGCGCCACAGGGGATATTTGTGTTTCTCAAACGACTCTTTCTAGTTTTTTCGCTCGCGCTATTGGCATTGCCACTTACTGCATGGTCGTTCGCAAAGCCATTGCGCCTACTTGCACCAGAGTTCAACGGCGTCACCTGCTTTGAATCCGTGTGCGTGGACGATAGAAGCCGTATGGGCGAGGCTAAAGCTCTATATCAGTCGGCACACAAGCATGTTAGTGACAAGCTCACTCCATTGACAGATCACCCCGTAATGGTGTTTTGCTCTACCCTGGATTGCTATAAGTCATTTGGCGGTGGAGCAGAACGAGCGATTACCTATCCTAAGCTGGGTTCATTAATCGCGCCCAGTTCATGGGCGCCGCACTTTGCCCGTCATGAGCTTATACATGCGCTGCAGGCCCAGGAGCTCGGGGCTGTGCGCATGATGCGTGGACCACCTTGGTTCCGGGAAGGTATGGCCTATTCTGTGAGTGAGCCGCCGAGCCACGATATGCCTCCCCAGTTTCAGGGCTATCGGACTCAGTATGAGTCATGGGCAGCAAGCATAGAAACAACAGAACTTTGGTCGGCGGCCCGTACGTTGTAGAGTGGCGCCTAACAGTTCGTTCGAGCCGGACCCACTTCGCGGCTCGGCTTAGCTCAGGTGCCCGCCTTTATGAAACGATGGTTTCTCTATCCACTTATGGCGTCGTTGGTAACGGCACTTTTGTGTGTCTTTATCAATCTTCCGCTTGGCTGGTCGACGCTCGTTGCAGTTATAGGCTTGCCCATCATGGGTACATTCATCACGTTCGACGATGACCTTCCTGGCGGCTGGGCGAATCCTGACGGAACAGCAGCTCCAGCCTGGGAGACACTAGAGTTCTGGAGCCAATTGCTTGCTGGCCTAACTGTAGTCTCGGCCACATTTTCCATTCAAGTTCACTTTTCGACGCCATTACTACCTCGCCTTATTGCGCTTGCGTTGGTTTCGGCGACGCTCTCAGCTTGCTTGTTCTATCGGGCGGCTCACAATGCACGCGATCGAGGTGCTCAGTACGACGGCTAATAGTTCATCCAAGCGGGCGCGAAAAGTTACGTGCCGCTTGACTCAGGTGTCAGCCAGCACAAGGCGCGTCATTCCAGAATCGAGGGCTTCAACAGGTTGCGAAGGCGCCGGGTTTCGGCAGTCGTCGAGGCAATGACTTGTTGTTCAGGGAAACTCTGAACAAGTCGTCACTCCCGCGAAAGCGGGAGTCCAAGTTGCTGTTTTCAATGGATGCCCGCTTTCGCGGGCATGACGTCGAGAGACTTGTTCAGAGTTTTCTCGGAGATTCCATGAAGCAAGATGGATCCCGGCTTTCGCCGAGATGACATCAAAGGCAGGCTTGTTCGGAGTTCCTGAAGCATCAGGGCCCTTCAACCATCAGCCGCAAAGGAAGAAGCCCCATGGCCAAATACCTGATCTCCTTCCCCAGCGCGGCGATGGTGGTGCCGGACGGTGAATGGGCCGTGGTGGTGCGCGACTCGCACGACGTGATCGCCGAGGCCAAGGCCGCCGGCGTCTACGTCTTTGGCGGCGGCATCGACGAAGGCGTTGCGCCCGTGCTGGTTTCGGCCGACGGCACGGTCGCCGAGGGCGGCTACCCGTGGGCGCCCTCGCTCAACGGCGGCTTTACCGTGCTCGAGCTCTCCTCGCGCGAAGAGGCGGTCGCGTGGGCCGCGCGCATTGCGAAGGCGTGCCGCTGCGACCAGGAGCTGCGTGTCTTCGGGTATGACCCGGAGTCCTGACTGCGGCGCGGAAATGGGATAGAAAGTGCGGCTGACCCATCAATCCAGGCCGATGTCGCCGGGCGGCGCGGCCCCTCAGGCGTTACGAGCGAGCAATGGACCCGGAATCCGAAATCACCGCGCTGGAAGAGCAGTTGCGGGTGGCGATGTTGCGTAGCGATCTCGACGCCCTGGATGCCCTGATCGCGGACGAATTGCTGTTCGTGGCACCGGATGGCTCCATCCTCGGCAAGGCGGGAGACCTCGAGCTGCATCGTTCGGGAGCCCAGCGGATCTCACGACTGGACTTTGCCGATCTGCGCGTTCGCGCCTACGAAGGAGTCGCTGCGACCACCGTGGTCGCGCGGGTGGAAGGAACGCTCGATGAGCAGCCGTTCTCCGGCCAATTCAGGTACTTGCGTACGTGGGCCAGAACCGGAGCAGGCTGGCAGGTGATTGCGGGCGCTGCCTGTTTGATGACGAGCCCCGGATCATGAGTATGCGCAGACGTTCCCGCTCGCAGGCGCGCGACTCGGGAAACCAGTTCCCGGCGACGGGCCACGGGCGGGCACCGCTCGATCCACTGGAGCAAGCCACATGAAAAGGGTGACGGGTATCGGCGGCATCTTCTTCAAGTCTCCGGATCCCCGACGGCTGGGCGCGTGGTACCGGGACCATCTTGGGCTGGACGTGCAGGATTGGAGTGGCGCAGTGTTCCAATGGGGCGGCCCGGGCGGCGAGCCGGGGATGACCATCTGGAGTGTGTTCGCCCAGGACGCAACGAAGATGGAGCCGAGCTCCGCTCCCTTCATGATCAACTTCCGCGTGGATGATCTGGACGCGCTCCTGGACGCGCTGCGCACGGAGGGCTGCCACGTACTGGACGAGACGGAGTCGTCCAGCTTCGGCAAATTCGCCTGGGTGATCGACCCGGACGGAAACAAGGTCGAGCTGTGGGAGCCGCCGGCGGGTCAGTGATCGTGTGGCCCGGCTCGTCACCCGCGGGCGTGGCTGGAGACATGGGCCTGGCTTCCATCGTCGATCCCGTTCATCGATCATCCCGCCATGACCCCCAACGCCGGACCTGCGCACGACAGTCGAGCGGGCGGTGGCGGCCGGGCCGAAATCCTCCGACCCGTCGCGCACGCCAACGGAACGGGTTTCGCGCACCTGGCGGATCTCTACGGTAACGTGCTCCTGCACGTCGAACTGCCGCCGGCCACCCGCAGCTCCTGAGCCGACACTCATGCCTGAAGCCATCTACGACACCCTCGGCATCGACTACGCCCGCTATCGCCGGCCGGAGCCGCGCATTGCGGCGATGCTCGACGCCGCCATCGGAGCGGCGCGCTCCGCGGTGAACGTGGGCGCCGGCGCGGGCTCGTACGAGCCTTCCGGCATCGATCTCGTCGCGGTCGAGCCATCGGCGGAAATGGTGCGCCAGCGTGCGTCCAGCGCGCCGGTGGTGCGCGCCATGGCCGAGGATCTTCCCTTCCCGGATCGCGCATTCGATGCGGCGATCGCCATCCTGACCCTGCATCACTGGCGCGACTGGCGGCGCGGCTTGCGCGAGATGCGCCGTGTCGCCCGTGGCCGGATCGTCCTGCTCACCTGGGATCCCGGGCATCCGGGCTTCTGGCTCACCGAGCAGTACTTTCCGGGCATCCTGGCGACGGATCGGCGGATCATGCCGCCGGTCGCGGCGATCGCCGAGGTGCTCGGCCCGCTCGAGGTGCGGCCGGTACCGATTCCCGGCGATTGCACGGACGGGTTCCTGGGCGCGTATTGGGCCCGGCCGGAGCGCTATCTCGACAGCGGCGCGCGCCAGGCGATCTCGACCTTTTCGAAGATCCCGGATGTGGAGGCCGGCCTGGAGCAACTCGCCGCGGACCTGCGCAGCGGGGCTTGGCAGGAGCGGAACGGGGCGCTCCTCGGCGCGTCCGAACTGGACCTGGGATACCGGGTGCTGATCGCCTGAGCGGCTCGGGACGCAGGCTTCGGAAGATGGCATCACGAACCTTCCGTGCAGCGAGCCCGCATGGCGCAGCGCCCTGAACTGCTGCGGCGCCTGCTGCGCGCGAAGGACCGGATGGACGGCGCGTCCCACGAGGCCTGGCCGGTGCGCCGGCTGGCGCGGGTGAGCGCCGTTTCGCCTGCGTACTTCGCGCGCTCGTTCAAGCGCGCTTTCGGCCTGCCGCCGCACCGCTACCTGCTGACCCGCCGCATCGAGCGCGCGCTGGCCCTGCTTCGCGATACCGGACTGCCGGTCACGGAGATCGCCTTCCAGACCGGCTGGAAGAGCCTCGGCACCTTCGGGCGCATCTTCCGCGACATCACGGGCGAGAGCCCGGGCGGGTTCCGGGCGCGCATGCGTTCGTCGCCGCCGGCGCGGGAACAGGTGCCGGAGTGCGTCGTGCGAGCGGCGCTGCGGCCCGACCTCACGAGCGCAGTTTCGGAGAAGCGGCGCACGCAGCCCGCGGCGAGAATGAAGCCTCAACCGATGGAGATCCCATGATGCAAGGTGTCGATGTGGTCGGGCTGTACGTACGCGACCAGGACGAGGCGCTGGCGTTCTACGAGCGACTCGGGTTTCGCGTGCACACGGATGCGCGCAATGGCGACTATCGCTGGCTGACGGTGCAGCACCCCGCGCAGCCCTCGTTCCAGCTTGGCCTGTTCAGGCCCGGCCCGCCGGTCCATGACGCGGCGACCGCGCAGGCGCTGCATGAACTCGTGGCCAAGGGCGCGATGCCGCCGCTGGTGCTGGCGGTGGGCGACTGCCGCGCGGCCTACGAGCGGCTGAGCACGAACGGCGTGGAGTTCACGCAGCCGCCGGTCGAGCGCTACGGCAGCGTGGATGCGGGCTTCCGTGATCCCTCCGGCAATGGCTGGAAGATGATCGAGGCAAGGCCGAAGCCGGCCGCCTGAGGCGCCGAACCCACTGCGCGACGTCTCGGGGAGGCCGCCGCGTTGCACTGCCGCGGCTAGGCGAAGCGTACTGGCCGGGGCGGCTCCACTGCGTACGCGGCGAATCAGCGGGCGAAATCCGTTACGCTGGCCCGGGTTGGCGCTCGATCGCTTTTTCAGGCAGGCCACCACGCCGATGTTGCACGTCGCGGCTGCACTCATTGCGCTCCTCGGCATCGCGCACTCCGTGCTCGGGGAGCGCTACATCCTGGTCCGCCTGTTCCGCCGCGAGTTGCCGCCACTCTTCGGCGGCACCGGATTCACGCGCCGCACGCTCCGCTTTGCCTGGCACCTCACCACGGTGCTGTTCGTCGCCTTGGCCGCGGTGCTGGCGCAACTCGCCGGGCCATACTCGACCGCCGCGCTGGCCGGCACCATCGGCGTCGCGCTGCTGCTGTCCGGCCTGTTGTCGCTGTTCATCAGCCGCGGCCGCCATCTGTCGTGGCTCGTATTGCTCACGGCCGCCGGCCTCTGCCTGGCGACGGCGATCGGTTGACGCGCGGCCGGAGGCCTACCCGATTGGACATCCTGAAACACCTCGGGCTCTTCATCCTGACGGCGCTGGCCGAAATTGTCGGCTGCTACCTGCCCTAGCTCTGGCTCAAGCAGGAGCGATCGGCGTGGCTGCTGGTGCCGGCAGCGCTCAGCCTGGCCGGGTTCGTGTGGCTGCTGACCCTGCACCCGCAGGCGGCGGGCGGCGTCTATGCGGCTTACGGCGGCGTGTACGTCGGCGTGGCGGCTGATGTGGTTGTGGCGGGTCGAGTCCGTGCGCCCCACCGTTTCGGACTGGGTCGGCGTCGGCACCTGCCTGCTCGGCATGGCCATCATCATGCTGGGGGCTCGCCAGGCCTGAGCACGCGCTTCCGCTGTCATTCACGCCGGTGGGCCGCAAATTCCGATGGCGAACTGATGGTGCGGCCAGGAGTGCCAGGTGCAGCGGTACAAGGACATCCAGGCGGATTCGGGCATCGCGGCCTACGAGATCGGACCCGGTTCGATCATCATCCGCTTCAACCGGGGCGGCACCTATCTCTACGACGGCCGTGCGCCGGGTCCGACGCACGTGGCGGAGATGCAGCGGCTCGCCCGCGCGGGAGTCGGCCTCAACACCTACATCAACCAGCACGTGCGCGGGCACTTTGCCGAAAAGCTCGACTGAGGCGCGGAGGCTGCCGGTCGCGTGGCATCGCTACAGGAACGCCGGGCGTCTTCGCCAGACCGAAGGCGCTGGGTCCCGGCGTCGCCGGGACGACGACGGATTCCTCGCGCACCGGGTGACTCCCGCCAGCACCGACATCATGCGCACGAAAGCGTGCCTCCATTGAAAGGATCTTCGTGCCGCTGCCCTGGGCGCAGGACGCGCCAGGCAAACCCGGCAGCTCGGCGCCCGGCTCGCCGGGGCGAGCGCTTCCCCGCCCGGCCGCGACTCCCGCCAGCACCGACGTCATGCCCGCGAAAGCGGGCATCCATTGAATGGTCTTTCGCGCAGCCCTGCAGGCCGCCGGGTTGCCGCGCCCGCCGTGGCGCCGCACGCTTCAGCGCAGCCTCCGGAATCCCTGAACAGATCGGCGATCGCGCGAAGACCGGACCCGCCTTGACGGTATGCGGCTGATCCAAAAGATCCCGGCCTTCGCCGGGATGACGTCAAAGGCTGGCTTTGTTCAGGGTTTCGCTTTGGTCTTCCCGTTCTGCGCCGCGGGATCGGCATAGAGCTGCTCGGCGCGCTGGAACAGGATCCATGACGTCGCGATGTACTTGTTGCCGCGCCTGGGTCGGTTGCCGCGGTGGGTATGAGTGAAGTAGGCCGGGGCGATCAGCAGCGAGCCGGTCTTCGGGGTGATCTTGCGGCTCTGGTGGAAGAACTCGGTCTCGCCTTCTTCGAAGCCGTCGTTGAGGTAGATGGTCCACAGCAGCACGCGGTGCAGGTTGTCGTCGCCGCCGATCTTGGGCGAGGTTTCGCTGTGCCAGTAGGGATAGCCGCCCTGGTCGGCGAAGTAGCGCTGCAGGTTGATGCCGCCGGGGCGGAACAGCTGCACCAGCAGGCGCTGCAGTTCCTGGTCGGGCATGGCGCGGATGTCCTCGGCGCCGAGCATCGTGCGCTCGCCGCTGCCGACCTGCCGGTACAGCGCGGTCGGCGCCAGCGCCAGGTACGGGTACTTGCGCACGTAGGCGAGAAGGCCCTTCAGCATCACCGCGTTGAAGTGGTCCTCGATCTGCTTCCACTCCGGGTTGGCGCTGACGTCGAGGTCCCAGCTGTCCTTGAGCTCGGTGTTGACGCCGCCGCTGGTGGCGCCGCGGCGCAGCTTGTCGCTGGCCTCGAAGTGGCCGAGGATCTCGGCGCACAGGTGCGGGGCGAGCGCGTTCTCGTAGACCTCGATGAAGTCCAGCGTCTCCATCAGGCCAGCGCTCCGGCCGATTCCGCGGCCGCTTCCAGGTGGTAGCGGGTGGCGCGCTCGACCTCGTTCCGCGAGCCGAGGAACACCGGTACGCGCTGGTGGAGCTCACCCGGCTCGACGTCGAGGATGCGCTGCAAGCCGGTGGTCGCCGCGCCGCCGGCCTGCTCGACGATCATCGCCATCGGGTTGGCCTCGTACATGAGGCGCAGCTTGCCGGGCTTGGACGGGTCTTTCATGTCGCGCGGATAGATGAAGATGCCGCCGCGAGTCAGGATGCGGTGCACGTCGGCCACCATCGAGGCGACCCAGCGCATGTTGAAGTCGCGCCCGCGCGGCCCGGTCCGGCCGGCGAGGAGTTCCTCGATGTAGCGCTTCATCGGCGGCTCCCAATGGCGCATGTTGGACATGTTGATGGCGAACTCGCCGGTATCCGCGGGGATGGTGAGGTTGGATCCGGTGAGCACGAAGCTGCCCTGCTCGCGGTCCAGCGTGAACTGGTAGACGCCGTAGCCGAGCGTCAGCACCAGCACGGTGCTCGAGCCGTACACGGCGTAGCCGGCGGCGACCTGGCGCGAGCCGGCCTGCAGGAAGTCGCTCTCGACGGGATCGGTCACGCCTTCCGGGCAGCGCAACACCGAGAAGATGGTGCCCACGGAAATGTTGACGTCGATGTTGGACGAACCGTCCAGCGGGTCGAACACCAGCAGGTAGCCGCCCTTGGGATAGCGGTGCGGGATCGGGTGCGGATGATCCATTTCCTCGGACGCGAGCGCGGCGAGATGGCCGCCCCACTCGTTGGCTTCCAGCAGGATCTCGTTGGAGATCACGTCGAGCTTCTTCTGCGTCTCGCCCTGCACGTTCTCGGTGCCGGCGCTGCCGAGCGCATTGCCAAGCGCACCCTTGCCCACGGCGATCGAAATGCGCTTGCAGGCCCGCGCCACCACCTCGATGAGCAGGCGCAGGTCCGCGTTGATGTGGCCATGCTCGCGCTGGGCCTCGATCAGGAAACGGGTGAGCGAAACACGCTGGCCGGCATGCGTCGGCGTCGACATGAGGCTATTCTCCGCAAGGCTGAATGCCCGCATTGTCGCCACTTGCCGGCGGGCTTGCCAGCCGGCAGCTCGTCGCGACGCGGGCCGTGCCCGGGTCGCTTGACTTTCGGCATATGACGCGCGCACCGATCCTGCGCAAGACTGGCCGTGCCGCATGCGCGCCATGCCGAACCGTTCGCAAGGAGTCCTGCCATGCCCCTGCACCGCATCTTCCTGTATTCGCTCATTGCCGCCGTCTGCGCGTTCTCCGCCGGCGCGGGCGCCGAGCCTGCCAAGACCAGCAAGGTCAACGGCAGCATCGAGATCGCCGCCGACCAGCAGGCCGGCGCATTGTCGACCGTCAACGGCGCTATCCGGGTCGGCGATGGCGCCAGCGCCGGCGACATCTCCACCGTCAACGGCTCGATCACCCTGGGCGACCGTACCCGGGCCGAGTCCATCGACACGGTGAACGGCAGCATCACTCTGGGCGCCGGCGCCAACGTCGCCAAGGCCATCACCGCGGTCAACGGCAGCGCCCGCCTCGACAAGGGCGCCGAGGTCAGCGCCGGCATCAGCAACGTCAACGGCCGCATCGCACTCGAGGCGGCCCATGTCGGCGGCCGCATCGAAACCGTGGGCGGCGACATCGAGATCGGCGCCGATTCGCGGGTCGACGGCGGCATCCTGGTGCAGAAGCCGAGCGGCTGGTCGTTCGGCTTCTCGCGCAAGCCGCGCATCGTCATCGGCCCGCGCGCCGAGGTCGGCGGCAACCTGGAGTTCAAGCGCGACGTCGAGCTCTACGTCAGCGACAGCGCAAAGATCGGCCCGGTCACCGGCGCGACGGTGGAGAAGTTCTCCGGCGAGGGGCCGTAGCGCCCGCGAGCGTCGGCCGCGGCCGGTCGCTCGTAGAGCCTGCGTGCAGGCGACCAGCGCGTCCAAGATGGGGTGGCATCGGTCGCGACCACGGTCGCTCCTACAAGGAAGCGAAGCCGTGGTAGATACCGTCTTGATCGAGGTTAGGCAAGAGCGATTTTCGGGTCGAATGATTTGCCGGAATGAATGACGCCCCAAGCGAGGTGGAGGAGCTTGCGCATCGCGGCGCCGAGGGCCAGCAGGGGCGGCTTTCCCCGCGCGACCAAGCGC
>JAFKNA010000014.1 GCA_017305135.1 Lysobacterales bacterium
AACACTTCTGCAATACTTGTGCTGCGCGCATGACGCGGTCCTCGTGGCTTCGTAACCCGCGAGGAACATACCGCGTCGTGCGCGTTCCGAACACCAGGAATCACCGCAAGTTGTTGATCCAGCGGTCGGATTCCTGGGGAAACCTCAGGCCCCGAGCTGTCGGATGAGATCGCGACGTTGAAAAACGGGTGGCGGCTTGCCGATGCGTACCACGTCCGCATCGTGGAGATGTTGCCGGGAGAGAAAAGGCCGCACCGTCTCGCACACTTCCACGACTATGTCAGGCTGTACAGGAAGTCCGCCGGGAGCTTCTCCGATTCCACCGTTCATGACACGGTACAACTCAGGGGCGGAGCGCAAGTCTCGAGACTGGAGAATGTGGTCCATCACCGCTCGATGAGAGGCACCTTCGAACAGATCGAAAAGTTCAATGCCTATTCCAGCGATCTTGCCCGGGACATGGTCGCGAGAAAAAGAAGGTTCTCCTACCTGCGGCTGGTTTTCGAGATGCCCATGAGCTTCCTGAAGGCCTATCTGTTCAGGATGTACTTCCTGCGCGGATCGACGGGATTCATCGTTTCGATGAACTACGCGATCTTCAGGCACCTTCGGATTGCCAAGCATCTGGAGCTGAAGAAGGCCGCGGAATCGGCCCGCGATTGAGCGCGCGTCTGATCCTGACCTGACTAGCGGCAATCCTCGGCTGGGTGCGGCGCTGCTTTCCCTTCTCCCTTCTCCCTTCTCCCTTCGGGAGAAGGTGGCGCGCAGCGCTGGATGACGGTTCAGCCACACGAGATGCGGTATGTCGTCCAAGCATGTGACTGCGTGCTCCGCCCAAACCCTCTCCTCAACCCCACTCCCGGTGGGAGAGGGGCTTCAAGCAGCTGAGCTTTGCCGCTGATCAGGAATCCTGATGCCGGCTCGCCGGGTCCGACTGGCGGCGGAACTCAATAGGGTGGCGCCATCCCCGGCGGCTGGGTCTTGAAGCGCTTGTGCAGCCAAAGGTACTGGCCGGGCGCTTCCCGCACCATCCGTTCGATCACGCCGTTGACGCGCGCCGTGTCGGCCTCGACATCCGCGCCGGGAAAATCGGACAGCGCGGGTTCGAGCCGGATCGCATAGCCGCCGCCGGCCAGGCGGCGGTGGAAGAAGGGGACTACCGCCGCGCCGGAAAGCCGCGCCAGGTGGTGGGTCGCGGTGATGGTGGAAGCGGCGACGCCGAAGAAGGGCGCGAACACCGAGTCCTTGCCCCGCATGTCCTGGTCGGGCGCGTACCAGAGCATGCCGCCGCGCTTCAGGTAGCGCACGCTCTGGCGGATCTCGTTCTTGGTGAACATGGCGTCGGCGTAGCGCAGGCGTGCGCGCTTGATCGCCCATTCGAAGGCCGCGTCCTCGTGTTCGCGGTACATGCCGGCGATCGGGATGCGCCGGGATACCAGCCGGGCGCAGAGTTCCAGGTGCGAGAAATGCGCGCCGACCAGCAGCACGCCGCGACCGGCGGCGCGCGCCGCCTCGAGGTGTTGCATGCCTTCGATCTCCAGCGGGATACGGGCGATCGCACGCGGCGATCCCATCCACGCGAGCGCGAACTCGACCAGCATGCGGCCGCTGTCGGCGAGGCTTGCCTGCAGGAGGTCGGCACGCTGCGCTGTCGTCAGTTCCGGAAAGCAGAGCTCCAGGTTGACCGCGGCAACCCGGCGCCGCGCCGGCAGGAGGCGCACGGCCAGCCAGCCGGCGGCGCCGCCGATGCCGAGCAGCGCGCGGTAGGGCAGCCGGGCCAGTAGCCAGATGCAGCCGAGGCCGAGCCAGGCCGGCCAGTGGCGGGGCGCAACGAGGGCGGCGCGGAACGGGGGCCTGGACTGGGGCATCGGGCGATTATCGACCATCGCCTGCCGCGTGCACTGCGCCGGGCGCTGCCACGGTCAAAGTTATACTGGCCGGCCATCCGATCCGGCGCGTCCCGTGCTGCAGCGCTTCATCTACACGCTCGCCCTGTATCTCCTGACGCCCTACGTGCTGTACCGGCTGACCGCGCGCGGGCTCAGGTACCACGGCTACTTCGCGCGCTGGCGCGAGCGCTTCGGCTTCTTCGCCGATCCCGGGCTCGACGGCAGCCTGTGGGTGCACGCGGTGTCGCTCGGCGAGGTGAACGCCGCGGTGCCCCTGATCGAGGCGCTGATGGAGCGCTATCCCGACACGCGCCTGGTGGTCACCACGGTGACGCCGACCGGCTCCGAGCGCGTGCTGCAGCTCTTCGGCGAGCGCGTCTTCCACGTCTACCTGCCCTACGACCTGACCCCGGCGGTGCGGCGCTTCCTCGACCGGGTGCAGCCGCGCATCGCCATCATCATGGAAACCGAGATCTGGCCGAACCTGTTCATGGCCTGCGCCGAGCGCGACATCGCCATCCTGGTCGCCAACGCGCGCCTCTCCGAACGCTCGCTGCGCGGCTACTGGCCGATCCAGCCGCTGGTGCGCCGCGCGATCCGCTGCGCCAGCTTTGTCGCCGCGCAGTCGGCGCCCGACGGCGAGCGCCTGCGCGAGCTGGGCGCGCCCGCCGACCGCCTCGCGGTGGTGGGCAACATGAAGTTCGATCTCGAGGTGCCCGACGCGATGTGCGCGCGCGGCGAGGCCTTCCGCGACGCGGCCGGCCGGGCGCGCCCGGTGTGGATCGCCGCCAGCACCCACGAGGGCGAGGAGATGGCCGTGCTGAAGGCGCACGCGGCGGTGCTGCGACGTTTCCCGGATGCGCTGCTGCTGTTCGTACCGCGCCACCCGGAGCGTTTCAAGCCGGTGGCCTCGGCCTGCCGCGCCTATGGCTTCCGCACCGCCACCCGCAGCGAAGACGGCACCGCCGGGCTGGCCTGCCAGTGCTTCGTCGCCGACTCGATGGGCGAGCTGATCGAGTTCTACGCCGCAGCCGACGCGGCCTTCGTCGGCGGCAGCCTGGTCACCGTCGGCGGCCACAACGTGCTCGAACCGGCAGCGCTGGCACGGCCGGTGATCGTCGGCCCGCACACCTTCAACTTCGCCGAGGTGACCGAGGATCTGATCGCCGCCGGCGCCGTGCTGCGCGTCGACGATGCCGACGCGCTCGGCCCGGCGATGGTGCGGCTGCTGAACTCGGCCACCGAGCGCCAGCGCATGGGCGACGCCGCCTATGCCCTCATGCAGCGCGAACGCGGCGCGGTCGCGCGCACGATGGCAATCATCGAGCGCTTGCTGGAAAAGCCGGGAATGGGGAATCGGGAATAGGGAATCGTGGCGCGCGACCGTGCGGTGTCATGCCGCTTGATGGTGTTCTACCCGCGATGCGCGAACACCCGTGACGCCGGGAATGGGGAATCGGGAATCGCTGGGCGCAATCGTGCGATGTCATGCCGCTCTTGCGGTTCCATCCACCAACGCGCGAACACCGGGCCTGGCGTCGCCGTTCGCTCCGCGAGCTCTTGACGATTCCCCACTCCCGATTCCCCATTCCCGGCTTTATTCCAGCAACGCGTTGATCGCCTGCAGGTCCTTGACCTCGATCACGCCGGCGGCCTGCTTGAGGAGGAGGCCGTCCATGACGAAGGCGTGGCGGGCGGCGGAGTAGCTGCTCTGCGCCTGCAGCAGGGTCTGCTGGCTGATCAGGACGTCGACGATGGTGCGGGTGCCGACCTCGTAGCCGGCCTGGGTAGCCTCGACCGAGCTCTGCGCCGACACCACCGCCGCGCGGGTCGCCTCGACCTCGCTGGCGCCGGCGATCACCGAGCGGTAGTTGTTGCGCGTGGTGGCCTCGACCAGGCGGCGGTTGTATTCGTACTGGTCCTGCGCGTAGTCACGGTTGTACACCGCCTGGCGAACGCGCGACTGGGTGAAGCCGCCGCTGAAGATCGGCACGCTGAGGGTGACGCCGATCGAGCTGCCCCACTTGGGATCGCCCGAATAATCCGGGAACTCGCCGACGCCGCCGTAGCGCTGCGTGCCCCAGGTCGGCGCGCGTGAATAGCCGACCTGCGCGGACAGCGTCGGCAGGTGGCCGGCGCGCGCGGTGCTGATGTTGGCGTTCGCCGCGTCGACCTGGAACGCCGCCGAACTCAGCGACGGATTCTGCTTGAGGGCCACTTCCACCCACGCCTGCGGATCGTCGGGGGTGGGATGGTCGAGCGGCAGGTCCTCGCGCAGGCGCCTGAACTCGCCCGGCTCCTTGTTGGTGAGCTGGCGCACCGCCTCGCGCGCCTGGTCGACGGCATTCTGGTTGGAGATGACGCTGGCCACGGCCTGGTCGTGCTGGGCCTTGGCGTCGTTGACGTCGGTGATGGCGGCCAGGCCGACGTCGAAGCGCTGCTGCGCCTGCTCGAGCTGGCGCGCCAGCGCCTTCTCGTTGGCGTCGGCGAACTTCAGCGCGTCCATCGCGCTCAGCACGTTGAAGTAGGCACCGGCGGCGCGCACCAGCAGGTCCTGCTGGGCCGCGTCCCAGTTGGCGGTCCCGGCGTCGGCGGTGTAGCGGCTGGCCTTGAGCGCGGTCCAGCGGCTGATGTCGAGCAGGCTCTGCTCCAGTTGCACGCCGATGCTGCGCGTGTAGCTGGTCTGCGTCACGCCATTGACGGGAATCAGGTCGTTCGGATCGTTCGGATTGGCAGGATTGCGAACGAAGGTGGTGTCGTTGTAGCCACCGTGGTTGCGGGTCAGGCTGACGCCGGCGTTGATCTGCGGCAGCAGCTGCGAGCGCGCCTGCACCACGTTCTCGTCGGTGGCGAGCTTGGTCGCCTCGGCACCGGCCAGGGTCGGATCGGCGGCGCGGGCCTGCTTGTAGATGTCGATCAGGTCGTCGGCGTGCGCCGCGGAGGCGCCCGCGGCCAGGAGCAGCGCCAGCGATAGAGTGCGAATGCGGATCATCGTACGTCCTCGGAGTGGAGAGGGCTTGCGGAGCGTGGCGGCGGAGCGGGTGCCCGCCGGCCGGTGCACGCGCTGGCGCGCGCGGCAATCAGAGCGTGAAACGACGCGGCGGTCCGGCGTTCCGGAGGTAGGCCACGTCCGTCTCGAACAGGCCTTCCTGCAGCCAGCGGCCGGCGTCGGCCCGCCGGTACAGGCGCGCCTCGATCACCGGCGACGCGCCGACGAAGGCGAACAGGCGACCGCCCGGCGCGACCAGCTCGCGCACCGCATCGGTCAGCGCATACATGGCGCCGCCGAGCACGACCACGTCGAACGGCGTCGCCGCGCGATAGCCGGCGAGGCCGTCGGCGACCTCGATGCGCGCGTTGCGGATGCCGGCGCCGGCGATCTGCGCGCGCGCCATTTCCGCGAGGTCCGGATGGATCTCGAGGCTGGTCACGTCCGCTGCCAGCCGTGCCAGGCAGGCGGTCAGGAAGCCGCTGCCGGTGCCGATCTCGAGCACGCGCTCGCTGCCGTCGAGGTCGAGCCCCTGCAGCAGGCGCCCTTCGACGATCGGCTTCAGCATGGTCTCGCCATGGCCGATCGGCAGCATCATGTCGGCGAAGGCGAGGGCGCGGTAGCGCGCGGGGACGAAATCCTCGCGGCGCACCGAGCCCAGCACCTCCAGCACGCGCGGATCGGTGACCTCGACCGGCCGCACCTGGTTCTCGACCATGTTGACCCGTGCCTGCTCAATGTTCATCGACATCGTCGACGGCTCCCGCCGGTCGTGAAAAGGGAAGGAAGGATAGGCACTCAACCAGCCGCCGGCAAACCGAACAGTGGCGAAGCCGGGCGAGTGGCCGAAGTGCCGGAAGTCACCGCGGCCGCTTCGGCCAGTACGGCCCGGCGGAGTGGCTCGACGCGTTCGGCGAGGCCGCGGTCGATGCGTGCGAGCGGTTCGACCGAGCGCATGGATGCAACCTGCAGCGCAAGCCAGCGCAGCAGGCGCGGGCGGTCGTCCGCGGACAGCACGGACAGCGCCCGGCGTGCCGCGCGGCGCCTGGCGGCTGTCCTGAGGTCGGCCTCGCCGGCGATCGGGGAGCGCGTCTCCAGGGCCGCGGCAAACGCCCGCTGGGCCAGGCGCAGCGCAAGGTCCGGCGGGCGCGGAACCGCCGGCAGGCTTGCCGCCGCGGTGGATGGGAGTGGACGCTTGGCGGAGGTCATGCGGATGGATCCAGCAAAAGGCGGGCCAACGGGCCGGGAGCACGGTGATCGGCGGGCGGTTGCGCTGTGACAGCGGTCGGGCGGGCCAGCGGCAGAGCAAATTGGTGTACCGCGTGGTATAGTAAAGGCAGCGTTCATCGCAGTCCAGCGCCAGCATGCCGTTTTCATCCGTAAAGCCCTGCGGTCCGGGGCGACCCAAGGACCTCGAGAAGCGCGCCGCCATCCTCTGCGCGGCCAAGCGCCTGTTTCCGCGCGGCGGGTTCGAGGGCACCAGCATGGATGCCATCGCGGCCGAGGCCGGGGTCTCCAAGCTCACCGTCTACAGCCATTTCAAGGACAAGGAAACACTGTTCTTCCGCGCCATTCGCGCGCGCTGCGAGGAGCAGATGCCGGAGACCCTGTTCGATGTCGACGTCGCCGGTCCGTTGCCCGAGCAGCTGGAGGCGATCGCGCGCGCCTTCTTCGCGCTGGTGACGGCGCCCGATGCGCTGGCCCTGCATCGCCTGCTGGTGGCTCGCAGCGGAGCGTCCGACCGACTGGTGGAGCTGTTCCTGGAAGCGGGGCCGGAGGTGGTGCTGGCCGGGTTCGAGGAATTCCTCCAGCGGCACATCCGGGTCGGCCGGCTCGATATCGCCGATGCGCCCCGCGCGGCGCAACAGTTCCTGTCGCTCATCAAGGGCGAACTGCACGCGCGTCTCCTGTGCGGCTGCACCCGACCCGTACAGCAGGAGGAAATCGACGCGCACATCCGCGCCGCGGTGGAGTTCTTCCTGCGCGCCTACGGCAAGCGCACGCTGCCGGCCTGAGCCGGCGTTCAGGCGCCAGCGCCAGCCGGGCCGGCCAGCCATTGCGCGACATCCCGACGCGCTTCGGCGGCGATGTCGATGAAGCGGAAGCCGACCCAGTGGCGATCGTCGCTGCTGGCCCGCTCGGTCCATGCTTCGTGGACGCCGACCTCGATCCGCCGCAGGCGGCCGGCGGGGTCCGGCAGGTGGAACACGAACTGGTAGAGCGCATCCTCGGTGACCGGCGCGTCGGCAATCAGCATCATGCCTTCGAGCGAGAGGTCACCGAGCCGGCCGACCACTTCGCCGGTCAGCGCGTCGGTCACCTCGAGCGCCACGTGCGGGCGCTTGCGCGGGTTGCGGCGGCGTGGATCGCTCATGTGGGGATGGCCCCGACGGCCGGAGCCGGCGCGACATGCCGGCGCAACGCTGCCGTGATCGCGGTCCAGGCGCGGTCGATGAGTGAGCCCGGTTCGGGCGGCGCGATCCTGGCGTGCCCGCGCACCATCTCCCGGGCCAACTGGTCGAGGGTGCGGTCGCCCCCGTGTACGCCGCGCTGGTTCAGGAACAGGCAGCGCCCGCTCACCGGCGAGTACCAGGCGAGCTTGCGCCGCACCCGCTCGCCTTGCTGGTTGGCGGTGAATTCGAACCAGGTGCCGAACGGAACCCGGCGCAGCTGTGCGAGCTGGTAGGCCTCCGCGTCGCTGAGTGGCATCCGCTCCGGCGTACCCGTCGCCGTGGCGGCCGGCGTGCCACCCAGGCGCTGGCGCGATTCGAGGGTTTCGCCGAGCCGGCTGGAGGCTTCGGCGGCTTGCGCGGGCGGCGCTGCCAGGCCGCTGAAGACGCCGTCGAGGTCGTCCTCGTGCAGGCCGACCTCACGCAGGCCCCTTTCCAGCACCTGGCGCGCGCCCAGGTCCTGCGCGCTGGCGCCGCGGTCGCTGGCGAGCTGGCCGGCGACCTCGACCCGGCGCCGGAACTCCTCGCTGCCGGCGCCGTGGCGGAGGGCGCTGAGCGCCAGCGCATCGGTCCAGGCGCGCTCGAGCAGCACGCGTGCGACCGGGTCTGGCGTGCTCGCATCGAGCACACGCCGGATCGCCGCGCGGGCGGTTTCGCAGGCCACCTCCAGCTTGTCGCGGCCGCGCGCGGCCTCGATGTGGCGCCGCTCGGCCAGTTCGGCGCGGCGCGCCAGGGTCTGCAGGTGGCGGTTGAGGTCGGCGAGCAGCTCGGCGAACACGTCCACGTTGCCGTCGAAGTCGTCGGTGACGCGCTCGACGATACCCTGCAGTTTCGACAGGAGTGCGGGGTCGGCCTCCTCGTCGATCCAGCGCGTCGAGGTCTCGGCGACCGCGTTGAGCAGTTCGCGCGCCGGGTGGTCGCGGCGGGTGAAGAAGCTCTTGTCCTCGAGCGCCACCCGCAGCACGGGAACCTGCAGTCGCGTCAGCAGCGCGCGCGCCTGGTTGCCCCCGCGGAGATTGGTTGCGATGTGGTCGAACAGCATGCCGACGAGGTCGATGGTGTCGGCGTGCTCGCCGCCCAGGCGCACCGGCTGCCCGGGCGCGCCGCTGCGGCGCAGCCTGACCAGCAGGCTGTTCTTCAGGTACTCGCTGTCCTGTCGTATCGCGCTGCCGGCGGGCGCGCGCCGCTGCAGCGCGTCGAGGGCCGCCTGCAGGTCGTCACCGCTGACGGAGCCCGCCGTATCGGCGGTCGCCGCGTCCTCGCCCTCGAGGCGGCGTCGCTCGCCGAGGAGTTCGCGCAGGTCGTCGAACATCACCGCCGGCGCGTCTGCCGCGGTGCTGGCCCGCAGCGGCGGCGGTTGCGGCGGCGGCGGTGCGCTGAACGAGGGCAATGGCGGCGGCAGGGTCGCGGCGCTCGCTGGGGTGGCGCTTGCAGCGTCGGTCCGCGCCGCGCCCGAAGCCGCAGGCGCATGCGGGGTGGACTGGCGTCGGAGGTTCGCCTGGAAGTCGAGGTTGGGCAGGATGCGCTGCTGCTCGAGCCAGGTATTGAGCGCGCCGTAGAAGCGGTCGAGGCTGGCGAAGGCGGTCTGCTCGAACTGGCGCAACGCGGTCAGTCGGGCGTCGGGGGCAAGCTCCAGCGGACTCATGCCGTGGCTGAAGGCCGCCACCAGTTGCGCCGGGCCGAACGGGAGTTCTTCGGCGGACGGGACCGGGGTCGCGCCGATCACCGCCATGCGGTGGCCGAGCAGGTACAGGGCCTCGCTGTGGCGGATCTCGGCGCGCCCGGCGATGTCGCGAAGGGCCAGGGTTTCGTCGAGGACCGCGCTGTCGACCAGCCGCAGCGGCGCGGGCTCGCCGGCGGAGATCGGCTGCGGGCCCGCGTTTTCATCCAGGGTGCGCGTGCGCGCCAGGTTGCCCTGCAGGTAGGCGAAGAACCCGGGCGCGATCTGCGCACGCGCCCGCTTCACTTCACGCAGGGCCTCGAAATGGCGCTGCTGGTGGGCGTTGTCGGGAGCGCGCTCGGCGCGTGCGAACAGGCTGTTCTCCAGTTCGTCCAGTGATCGGGCGAGCGCACCCTCGAAGTGGCGGTGGAGTTCGGCCAGCAGCCCGCCGAGCAGGGCGCCAACGCGCCGCGGCAGGTCGGTGCGCGCCGCAAGAGTGGGGAATCCACGTGCGCCTGTGTGTTCCGTGGCAAGAGTTGCCGGATCCATTGCGTGATGCCTCCCCATCCCGCAGCGCGGCACGAGCGGTGCTCATGCCTCCAGATTCCCGCGCAGCGGCGGGCCCGCCGGGCATTCTTGCACGACGGGCGCCGCCGCCGGAAGGGCGTAACAATTGGCTACATCGGTGGCTGCCAGGTCACTTCCAGCCAGCCCGAGCGCCCCGGCGTGTTGTAGCCGTGCACCAGTTCGTAGTTGCGATCGGCCAGGTTCTCCAGGCGTGCGCCGACGCTCCAGTCGGTGCCAAGGGCATAACGTGCACGCAGGTTCAGCAGGGCGTAGCCGCCCAGTTCGACATCGCCGACATCATGGCGGCGGCTCGCGTACAGCAGTTCCGCGCCGGCGCTGAAGCGTTCCCCGAAGCGGCGCTCGGCCACGAGCGAGGCCTTGTTGCGCGGGCGGCGCAGCAGCGGCATGTCGGTATCGGTGTCGCGTGCGTCTTCCCAGGTGTAGCTGGCGCTGGTCGTCCAGGGGCCGTAGGCGCCGCTCCAGGCCAGTTCCGCGCCGTCCACGCGCGCGTGGGCGATGTTCTCGGCCCGGCTCTGCGGCCCGGTGAAGCTGATCAGGTTGTAGTAGCGGTTGGAGTAGAGGTTGGCCTTGAGGCGTTGGCCGGCCGTCGGGGTGAATTCCAGGCCGAGTTCGCTGGCGATGGAGCGCTCCGGTTCGAGTTCCGGGTTGCCGGCGAACCAGCCGCCGTAGCCCGGGTCGTAGAGTTCGTTCATGGTCGGTCCGCGGAAGCCCTGTCCGATGCTGGCGTAGGCGCGGAAGCGCTCATTGGCGCGCCAGCCGAAGGCCAGCGAGCCGGTGGTGGCACCGCCGAACTCGCTGTCATGGTCGCGCCGCACGGACGCCTCGCCGTCGAAGGCGCCGAAGCTGCCGCGCCAGCCGGCGAAGACGGCGCGGTTGTCGCGGGTCTCCTCGTAGCGGGTCTCTCCGGCAAGGCTGTCCCGGGTGCGGCCCTCGTCGCGGACGAAATCGACGCCGGCGACCAGGCGCTGTTCGGTGCCGACGCGGAACTCGTTCTGCCACAGCACGCTCTGCCGACGCGTGCGGTATTCGCTGCCGAATACCGGCGTTTCGAGATCCTCGCGCGAGGTGCCGAGGCTGAGGCGATGCTCCCATCGCTCGGCCAGCGATCCTTCGAGATTGGCGCCGACCACCTGCTCGATCACGTCGGAAAACCCCTGGTCGAAGTCGGCGCGGCCCTGGCTCCGGTACAACATGGCGGACAGCAGCTGGCTGCCGATCGCGTGCGCGCCGCGCGCCACCAGGTTGGTGTTGCGATACGGGTCGTCGTCCGGATCGTGGATGCAGTAGGGATCGTCCGGGCCGTTGCAGATGCCGGCATTGGTGGACGAGAAGCCGCCGACGTGGCGCGCGCCGACCTGCACGCTGTAGCCGTTGGCGCCGTCCCAGTGGCCGATGCCGGCACTGCCGGCCGCGTCGTGATAACTGCCGTAGGAGAGCGCGACGCGCGGGCCGTCGAGGCGGCGCGTGAAGATCTGGATCACGCCGCCGATCGCGTCCGAGCCCCAGTAGCTGGCGCGCGGGCCGCGCACGATTTCGATGCGCTCCACCGCGTCCAGCGGCAGGTGCTCGAAGGCGTAGGCGCCGGTCGTCGCCGCCGCGGCGCGCACGCCGTCGATCAGCACCAGCACCTGGTTGGAATTGCTGCCGCGCAAGAACAGGGAAGTCTGCGAGCCGGCGCCGCCGGTGCGGTACAGGTCGACGCCCGCTTCGAGCCGCAGGATGTCGTACACATCGCGCGCCAGGCTGGCGTCGATGTCCTCGCGCGTGATGATGCTGACGTCGGCGAGCGCCTGGTCCACCGTCTCGGCGACGCGCGAGGCGGTCACCTGGACGGTCGGCTGGAGATCCACCTCGTCGGCGGCGGCGGGAACGGCGGAAAGCGCGCCGGACAGCGCGATGAAAAGAAGCGTATGACGCATGCTGGGATCCTCGGTTGCACACCCGCAAGAAGCCAGGCGGCAGCGAGCAACGTGCGCGGACGACGAGCGCCCATGCCCGTCCGTTGCCCGCCGCAACGCCTGGAGCCATGACGCCGACAGCCCTCGAGGGCTGCGCGCCTGTCCGCGGGCCGGTCTCCGGGCTTGCGGATGATGCAGGCGAACGCCTGCAGCGGAGCGACCGCCTTCCCGTCGCGTTGCGACAGTGGCGTACCGGTGCTCCTCATCCACTTACCGTTGCGGGGGCAGCGCTGGAATTGGAGCCAAGGCTCCGCACCAGCTTCCCGTTTCACCCCGTGCACCGGACGGCGCACGGGACACCCGTGGTGGCGCGCAGTCTACGCGAGCGCTGCGCCGCCGCAAAGCCGGTCCTCGACTTGACCCCGGTCAAGGCGCAGGCTGCAGGACGGGATCATCGTGGTTCGCGTCGCGGTTCCCGCGGGCGGCCGCATGGCATCGAGGAAACACCATGGCGGCGTGGTATGGCTGGATCCAGCTCGTGCACCTGGCGTGCGCGATCCTCTTCGTCGGCGCGGTCGCCTTCGAGGTGCTGGTGCTGGAAAGCGTGGCTCGCCAACTCGGCCGCGCGCGCATGGCGGAGCTGGAGCGCCTCGTCGTGCACCGTGCGCGCCGCATCATGCCGGCGGTGGTGCTGCTGCTGTTCCTATCCGGCTTCGCCATGTACTCGGTGCGCTGCCCGGGCTTGGCCTGCCTGGACACGCGCTTCGGCGTGCTGCTGAACCTCAAGGTGCTGCTCGCCTTCGGCGTGCTCGGCGTGTTCCTCGCGACGATGTGGGCGGCGCTGCGCGGGCGCCTCGATCCCTGCCGCTTCCGCCATACCCACCGCATCGTGCTGGCCCTGATGGCCGGCATCGTGTTCCTCGCCCGGGCGATGTTCCTGCTCTAGGGAACATCCGAACAAGGCGTCATTCCCGCGAAAGCGGGAATCCAGGTTGCTGTTTTCATGGATGCCCGCTTTCACGGGCGTGACGTCAGAATCTTGATCGGAGCTTCCCGAGGTCAGTCGTCGTCGCGGCGGGTGGCGAGGCGGGTGAGGTCGCCGTCGGCATCGGTTTCCACGATCACCGTGATCGGCCGGCAGCACACCGCGCAATCCTCCACGTAACTCTGCGAGCCGGCGGAAAGATCGACCGCCGAGGCGAAGCATTCGCCGCAGTAGGGGCAGTCGAGGGTGACGGGCTCGATCATGATGCGGCCCGGAGGCTTGCCTTGGGCGGCAGCCAGGCCGCCATGAGGTCGTTGAGGAAGCGCCGGCCCAACGGCGTGGGCCGGATGCGGGCGGGATCGGCCTCCAGCCAGCCGCGGGCGCGCTGGTCGACAAGGACTGGCGCGATGGCTTCCTCGGCGATGCCGGTGCGGGCGGTGAAGAGCGCCGTCGGCACGCCCTCGACGAGGCGCAGCGCGTTCAGCATGAACTCGAACGGCAGTTCAGCGGGATCGACCCGCTGCCGGCTGCCGAAGTCCTCGCCGCGGGCGGCGCGGGCGAGATAGCCCTGCGGCACCTTGAGCTTGGTGGTGCGGACGATCTCGCCACTGGCCGGGTCGCTCAGCTTGCCGTGTGCCCCGGCCCCGATGCCAACGTAATCGCCGAAGCGCCAGTAGTTGAGGTTGTGCGCACTGCGCCGGGCCCCGCCCTGTGCGTAGGCGGACACCTCGTACTGCATGAAGCCGCCCTCGGCGAGGCGCGCCTGACAGGCTTCCTGCATGTCCCAGGCGCTGTCCTCGTCGGGCAGCGGCGGGGGCTTGGCGGCAAATACCGTATTGGGTTCGAGCGTCAGCTGGTAATGGGAAATGTGCGCCGGCTGCAGCGCCAGCGCGCGTTCCAGGTCCGCCAGCGCCCCGGCCAGCGCCTGCCGCGGCAGCGCGTACATGAGATCGAGGTTGAGGTTGTCGTAGCCGGCATCCTGGGCCGACTTCACCGCGCGCTCGGCTTCCGCCGCCGAATGGATGCGGCCGAGCTGGGCCAGCGCCGCGTCGTCGAAACTCTGCACGCCGAAGCTGAGGCGGTCGACCCCGGCCGCGAGATAGCCGTCGAAACGGCCGTGCTCGACCGTGCCGGGATTGGTCTCCAGGGTGATCTCGGCGCCATCCTCCACGCCGATGCGCGCCGCCACGCCGTCGAGGATGCGCGCGATGACGTCGGGCGCGAACAGGCTCGGCGTGCCGCCGCCGAAGAAGATGCTGGCCAGCGCCCGCCCCGCAACGCTCGCGTCTATCGCGGCGAGGTCGCGATCGAGATCGGCCAGCAGCGCCGCCACGTATTCATCGACCGGCAGCGCGCCGCGCTGCGCGTGCGAGTTGAAGTCGCAGTAGGGACACTTCCGCACGCACCAGGGAATGTGGATGTACAGCGACAGGGGTGGGGCTCGCATGCCGCCATTGTACTGCCCGCCTCAGTCGCCGGCCGGAGACGGATCGGTGGACGGCGCGGTCCCGACGGCCAGCGCCGGCCTGCGCGCCGCCTCGCCGGCCTGGCCGGGAGGTGTTGCGTCGAGTGCGGAAAGCCGCCCGGCCACCTCGCGCTGGAGCGCGGGCTGCGATGGACTGGCCGCGCTCCGCCACGCCTGGGCATACCATTCCCGGGCGGCATCGAGGTCGCCGCTGGCCTGCGCGGCCTGCCCGAGCAGCGACTGGATGCGCGGCAGGTCGGTAGCCGAGTCGCCGAGGCGCGGCTGCGCCAGCGCGGTTTCGAGCAGGCCGCGTGCTTCGCCGGGCCTGCCCAGATGCAGCGCGATTTCCGCGAGGTTGACCTGCATTCGCACGGTCATCGGATGGGCGGGGCCGAGCGCGCGCAGCATGCCTTCGTAGGCCTCGCGCTGCAGGGGCTCCGCGCCTGCATGGTCACCTGCCCGGCGTGGCCACGCGGCGACATTGTTGAGGAGGTTCAGGGTGCGTGGATCGCGCCTGCCGAATACCTCCACGTAAAGGGGGTGCAGCGCCTGGTATTCGGCATGTGCCCGCTCGGGGTGGCCGAGCCGCCCGTGTCCCCAGGCGAGCAGGTTGCGAAATTCCAGCACCGCCACGGCACGTGCGCCACGCGCCCGCGAATAGGCATCGATGGCGGCCTCGTACTCGGGCGCCGCCTCGGCGTGCCGGCCCTGCTGGGCGAGCGCCATGCCAAGATGGCCGCGCGCCAACGCGGCCTGCCACGAGACGGCCCCATAGGCGGATTCGAGGACCGGGAGTGCCTCGCGCAGCAGCGTCTCGGCGCGCGCCGTGTCCGGGCTGGAAATCAGCACCGTGCCGAGGTCCGCCATCGCCAGCGCGGTGGCGGGATCCCGTTCGCCGAGGTGCCGGCGGTGCAGGGCAAGGCTGCGCTCGGCAAGCTCCAGCTCGCCGTCCTCACCAAGGTCCCGCGCCAACCACACCTGCTGGCGCAGGCTGGCCAGGGTGCGCGGGTGGGCCGGCCCCAGCGTGTCCAGGAACAGCGCGCTCGCTTCGTCCTGGACGGGACGGGCGGCATCGAAGCGGAACAGCTGGTAGTAGATCGTCGCCAGGTCCTGCAGCAGTGCCGCGCGGATCGCGGGCTGCGCCGGGAAGCGCTCGCGTGCGGCCGCGACCGCCTCGCCGAGCAGGGTGGCATCGAGGAGATCGACGGCGATGCCGGTGAAATCGGTCCCGTTGACCAGTTCCTCGCGCAGCGCGGGGTCGAGCGGGGCCTGGCTGTCGAGTGCGCCGACGAAGCCGCCGCGGAGCCGGGCGCCGAGTTCGCCGGCATCGAGCCCGCCGAACATCGCGGACTGGAAGTCGACCACCGATTGCAGCTCCCGGGCATGCTGCTCCAGCAGCAGCTGATTGCGGACCAGCAGCGCGGTGCCGGCCAGCGCCAGCCCGAGACATGCGGTGGCAAGGGCCGATGGCAGCGGGTTGCGCCGCAGCAGCTTGCCCAGGCGCCGCCAGGAGCTCCTCGGACGGGCCGCGACCGGGCGGTGGTCGAGCCAGCGGCGCAGGTCCGCGGCCAGCGCATCCACGCTCTCGTAGCGACAGCCGGGATCGTTCTCCAGCGCACGCGCGAGAATCGCATCCAGATCGCCGCGCAGCAGTCTCGCCCGCGCCTCGCTGCCGGCCATGAGCGCGCTCCGCGACGGGGCGACCAGGCCGTCGCGGGCGTCCAGTTGCGGCGGGCTGCCGGCCAGCAGCCGGTGCAGGACCGCGCCGAGGCCGTACACGTCGACGGCGGTGCCGAGGTCGCTGCGGCCGGCACGCTGCTCCGGCGCCGCATAGCCCGGCGTGAAGGCACGGGTGACGGTCGCCTCCGGCCGGGTGTCGTCCTGGATGCGGGCGATGCCGAAGTCGAGCAGGACCGCGCGGCCCTGCCCGTCGACCAGGATGTTGCCGGGCTTGATGTCGCGATGGATGACGAGCTGGCGGTGGGCGTAGGCGGTGGCCTCGCAGACTTCCAGCGCCAGCTCCACGCGCTGGCGGGGCGACGCCTGCTCGCGGTCGCACCACTGGTCGATGCGTTCACCCTCGACCAGCGCCATCACCAGGTACGGCGTGCCGTCGCCGGCGATGCCGCCATCGATCAGGCGCGCGATGTGCGGGTGGTCCAGGCGCGCCAGGATCTGCCGCTCGCGGCGGAAGCGCGCCTCCGTCGCGGGGTCGGCCAGCACCTGGTGCAGGAGCTTCACGGCCGCCGCGTGGGTGTAGTCGTGGCCGCTGCGTTCGGCGCGCCACACGCTGGCCGTGCCACCGTGGCCGAGCACGCCGGTCAGGCGCCAGTCGCCGACCAGCCGCCCGGCGCGGCTTTCATCCGCACCATCGTCGCGGCCGGCGGGTTCCCGCGCGGCGCCGCCGAGCAGCGGGTGGTCACGCGCGTTGCCGGCAAGCAGGCGTCCGAGCTTCTCGCGCACGCCGGGTTCGATCACCAGCCCGGCCAGTGCGCGCGCCTGCATCGCGCCGTCCAGCTCCAGCAGCGCAGCGAGGTGCCGGTCCGCTTCACGCCACTGGTCGCGTTCGGCAGGGTCCATGACGGCTCAGGCGAGGTGCGCGGCGAGCAGGGCGCGCGCGCGCTGCCAGTCGCGGTTGACGCTGCGCAACGAGCGCCCGGTGCTGGCGGCAAGTTCCGCCAGCGTCAGTCCTGCGAACAGGCGCATTTCGGCGAGCTTGCGCAGCTCGGGATGGATCTCGTCGACCCGGTCGAGCGCGGCATCAAGATCCAGCAGGTCGGTGTCGGTGACGCTGGCCAGGTCGCCGCCCCCGAACTCGATATGCACGGCATCGCCGCCACGGCGCCGGCTCGCGCGCGCCCGCGCGTGGTCGATCAGGATCTGGCGCATGGCGCGCGCCGCGCAGGCGAGGAAATGATGGTGGCTGGCGATTTCGAGCTGCTCGGCACCGACCAGCTTGAGATAGGCCTCGTGCACCAGCGCGGTGACGCCGAGGGTGGCTTCGGCGCCCCCGCGCAGCCGCGCGCCGGCGATCTGTCGCAGCAGCGGATAGACGCGCTCGAACACCGCGTCCAGCGCGCGTCCGTCGCCGGTGCGCGCCGAGTGCAGCAGTTCGGTGATCTCGCCCATGGCGCCGCGGTTCTGTCCTGCCGGGATGGACCATGGTAGCGGCTGGCGCACGGCGCTTCAGCTCCGCTGCGGGCACGCGGCGGTGCACCGCGGCGGCGTCGAGGGCCGTCGGCAGGCTGGTGTGGCTGCAGACGGCCACCACCGGACCGGCGCCACGGGTCGGCAGCCGCAGTCGCTCATATACGGAAATCGTGCAGCATCCGGGACCTTTCACGCGCCGCGAACGGCCGCCGTACCCGTCGCCTGCCGCTCAGCCGGCCGCGATCAGGTCCCGCAGGCGCGCCAGTGCCTGGCCGCGGTGGCTGATGCGGTTCTTTTCCGCCGGTCCGAGTTCGGCCGCGCTGCGCTCGTTGCCCTCGGGCTGGAACACCGGGTCGTAGCCGAAACCGCCGCTGCCGCGCGGTACTTCGAGGATGCGCCCGGGCCAGCGGCCCTCCGCGACGAGCGGCGCCGGATCCGCGGGCGCCCGCAGCAGCACGATCGAGGCATGGAAATGTGCGGTGCGCCGCGCGACGGGAACATCGCGCAAGGCGTCGAGCAGCTTGTCGATGTTCGCCGCCGCATCGCCGTGGATGCCTGCATAGCGTGCCGACCGGAGGCCCGGCGCACCATCGAGCGCATCCACGCACAGGCCCGAATCGTCGGCCAGCGCCGGCAGGCCCGACAGGCGCGCGGCATGCCGCGCCTTTTGCAGGGCGTTCTCGACGAAAGTGGCGCCGGTCTCGTCCGGATCGGCGATGCCGAGCTCGCCCTGCGCCACCAGCTCGAGGCCGCTACCGGCGAGGAGGGCGCGGAACTCCGCCAGCTTGCCGGCGTTGCCGCTGGCGAGGACGATGCGCGCCATCGCAGGCCCGGTCAGCCGGCCAGCGCGGCGCGCTGCAGCGCGCAGAGCTCAGCGGTGCCGCGGGTGGCGAGTTCCAGCAGCGCGTCGAGCTCGTCGCGGCGGAAGGCATGCCCCTCCGCGGTGCCCTGCAGCTCGATGAAGCCGCCGCCGTCGTTCATCACCACGTTCATGTCGGTGTCGCAGGCCGAGTCCTCGGCATAATCGAGGTCGAGCACCGGCACGCCCTGCCAGATGCCGACCGACACCGCCGCCACCGCGCCGAACACCGGATCGCGCTTGATCAGCTTCCTGCGCTTCATCCAGCCGACCGCATCGACCAGCGCCACGTAGGCGCCGGTGATCGCCGCCGTGCGCGTGCCGCCGTCGGCCTGCAGCACGTCGCAGTCGAGGGTGATGGTGCGCTCGCCAAGCGCGGCGCGGTCGACGCAGGCGCGCAGCGAGCGCCCGATCAGGCGCTGGATCTCCATGGTGCGCCCGCCCTGGCCGCCACGCGCCGCCTCGCGCTGGGTGCGCGTCCCGGTGGCACGTGGCAGCATGCCGTACTCGGCGGTGACCCAGCCCTCGCCCTTGCCGCGCAGGAACGGCGGCACGCGATCCTCGACGCTGGCCGTGCACAGCACCTGCGTCTCGCCGAACGCGATCAGTACCGAACCTTCCGCGTGGCGGGTGTAGCGGCGCTGGATGGTGATCGGGCGCAGCGCATCGGCGGCGCGGCCGCTGGGACGGGTGGGCAGGCTGGACATGGCGGTCGGGTGTTGCGAGCGGGCGGGGAGTTTAGCGTGATCGAGGCCGAGGGCGGGTGCGCGGATTCTCCGACCTGCGATGGCGGCGAGGCTTTGCGAACGAAGCGCCCCGACCGGGCTGCGTTCCAGCCCTCAGCCCTCACTGCGATGGCATACTGCAGCCCGTTTTCCTGTACGGACCCGCCATGTTGCGCAGCATGACCGCCTTTGCCAGCGCCGAGGCCGCCACCGGCCACGGCAACCTGTCGATCGAGCTGCGCTCGGTCAACCATCGCTGGCTGGAGCTGGGCCTGCGGCTGCCGGATGAGTTGCGCAGCCTGGAGCCGGCGATCCGCGAGCGCGTGGCGGCGCGGCTGGCGCGCGGCAAGGTCGATCTCGGCCTGCGCTGGAAGGCGACGGCGGGTGCGGGCGAGGTCGCCATCGACCATGACCTGGTGACCCGCCTGGCCGAGGCGGCGCAGACGCTGGCGCCGAAGTTCCCGCAGTTCCGCGTCGAGTTCACCGACCTCCTCGCCTGGCCGGGTGTACTGCAGCAGGAGAGCGATGACGACGCGCTGCGCCAGGCGGCAATGGATCTTCTTGACTCGGCGTTGGCCCAGCTCGTTGCGACGCGGGAGCGCGAGGGCGGGCGTCTCGGCGGCTTCATCGGCGAGCGCTTGGATGGCATCGAGCGCATCGTCGCCGAAGTGCGCGCGCACCTGCCCGAGCTTCGTGCGGCGCTCCGTGCGCGCTTCGATGCCCGCCTCGCCGAGCTCAGGCAGCCGCTCGATCCCGGTCGCCTCGAGCAGGAGGTCGTGCTGCAGCTGCAGCGCATCGACGTCGACGAGGAGCTCGATCGCCTCACCGCGCACATCGCCGAGGCGCGCCGCGTGCTGGGCCTCAAGGAAGCCGTCGGCCGCCGGCTCGACTTCCTGATGCAGGAATTCAACCGCGAAGCCAACACCCTCGGCTCCAAGGCCGCCGATGCGCGCACCACCAACGCCGCGGTCGAGCTCAAGGTGCTGATCGAGCAGATGCGCGAGCAGGTGCAGAACCTCGAATGAGCGCGCGGGCGCCGGCGGTTGACGCCGCTGCGGGCGGCTGTTTTCATCGCCGGTTTCCCGGCGGCGGCGGGCGGGCGTGAGCGGAACCCTCTACATCGTCTCGGCGCCGTCCGGCGCCGGCAAGACCAGCCTGGTCAATGCCCTGCTGGAGCGCGAGCCCGGCATCGCGCTGTCGGTCTCGCACACCACGCGCCTGCCGCGCGCCCACGAGCGCGACGGCGAGCAATACCATTTCGTCAACCGCGGCGTGTTCGATCGGATGGTGGCCGAGGGCCTGTTCCTCGAGCACGCCGAGGTGTTCGGCAACGCCTATGGCACCTCGCGTGCGGCGGTCGAGCCGCTGCTTGCGGCCGGCCGCGACGTGCTGCTGGAAATCGACTGGCAGGGCGCGCGCCAGGTGCGCCAGGCGCTGCCGGGCGCGGTCGGCGTCTTCATCCTGCCGCCCTCGCGCGCGGAGCTGGAACGGCGCCTGCGCAGCCGCGGGTCGGATGATGCGGAAACGATCGCCCGCCGCCTTGCCGGATCCCGCGCCGAGATCACGCATGCGCACGAGTTCGACTACATCGTCGTCAATGACGGGTTCGCCGACGCGCTGGCCGATCTCCTCGCCATCATCGCCAGCCGGCGCCTGCGCAGCGAATGGCAGCTCGGCCGCCACGCGGCGCTGCTGGCCGATCTCCTGCAGCCGGCCTGATGCCGTCTGGCCGGCGGGGCGGGGCATCGGCTAAGGTAGCCGCCCTGCGCGCCGCGCCGAGCGGCCGGAACGGAACACAGCGAGTGGCCCAGGCGCCCCCATCGATCCCGGCGGTCCCGTCCGGCAACCTCGTCGAGGTGCGCGGTCTCGCCACCGTGCTCGGCGGCAAGACCATCTTCGACGGCCTCGATCTCGACATCGCGCGCGGCAAGGTCACCGCCATCATGGGGCCGAGCGGCTGCGGCAAGACCACGCTGCTGCGCCACATCACCGGGCAGCGCCTGCCCGACGCCGGCAGCATCCGCATCGATGGCGCCGACGTGCCCAGGCTCCCGCGCCAGGCGCTGTTCGAACTCCGCGAGAAGATCGGCTTCCTGTTCCAGAACTCCGCGCTCCTGACCGATTTCACGGTGTTCGAGAACGTCGCCTTCCCGCTGCGCCAGCACCTGGACCTGCCCGAGGAACTGGTGCGCAACATCGTCCTGACCAAGCTGCAGGCGGTCGGCCTGCGCGGCGCGGCCGGGCTGACGCCGGCCGAGCTCTCCGGCGGCATGGCGCGGCGCGTGGCGCTGGCGCGGGCGATCGTCCGCGATCCCATGCTGATCCTCTACGACGAGCCCTTCGTCGGCCTCGATCCGATCGCGCTCAACCAGATCGTGAAGCTGATCCGTACCCTCAACGACACCCTTGGGGTCACCAGCATCCTGGTGGCGCACGAGTTTTCCGCGGTGACGCGCGTAGCCGACCAGGTGTTCCTCCTCGCCGGCGGCAAGGTCGCCGCCGCGGGCACGCCGGCCGAGCTCGCCCGCGGCGATTCGCCGTGGACGCGGCAGTTCTTCGGCGGCGAGGCGGACGGGCCGGTACCGTTCCAGTATCCGGCCGGCGACTACGCCGCCGACCTCGGCTTCCCGGCGGCGGGGCGGGCATGAGCAGAGCGCGCGGTCCTTCCATGGCCGGCGATGCGCTGGCGCAGGTCGGTGCCTGCGGCCTGTTCCTGCTGCAGATCCTCGCCGCGCTGCCGGCCAGCCTGCGCCACGTCCGCGAGACGGTGCGCCAGGTCTGGTTCGCCGGCGCCATGAGCCTGGTCATCATCATGACCTGCGGCCTCTTCGTCGGCATGGTGCTGGGCCTGCAGCTCTACTACGTGCTGTCGATCTTCGGCGGCACCGCGGCGCTCGGCACGGTGGTGTCGCTGTCGCTCTATCGCGAACTCGGGCCGGTGGTGACGGCGCTCCTCTTCGCCGGCCGCGCCGGCACCTCGATGACCGCCGAGATCGGCCTGATGCGCGCCACCGACCAGATCGAGGCGATGGAGATGATGGCCGTCGATCCGCTCGCCTACGTGGTCGCGCCGCGCTTCCTGGCGGGCGTCATTGCCATGCCGCTGCTGGCCTGCATCTTCAACGCGCTCGGCATCTTCGGCGCGCACCTGGTCGGCGTGGCGTGGCTGGGCCTGGACAACGGCACCTTCTGGTCGAACATGACCTCCAGCGTCGACGTGTGGAAGGACGTCGTCAACGGCGTCTGGAAGAGCCTCGCCTTCGGCGCGGTGGTGTCGCTGATCGCCGTGTTCCAGGGCTACACCACGGCGCCGACCAGCGAGGGCGTCGCCTACGCGACCACCCGCACCGTGGTCGCTTCGTCGATCGTGGTGCTGGCGCTGGATTTCGTGATGACCGCGTTCCTGATGTGACGGGCGCGACAGGCAGCAGGATAGACGCATGAAACGCGAGCCATTCGGATTGATGCCATGACCCAGCGACGTTCCTACCAGGTCGGCACCGGCCTGTTCATCCTGCTCGGCTTCGCCGCGCTGGCCTATCTCGCCACCCAGACCACCTCGGTGGCCAACTTCAGCCAGGGACCCAGCTACGCGCTGAAGGCGCGCTTCGACAACATCGGCCAGCTCAAGCTGCGCGCGCCGGTCAAGCTCGCCGGCGTGCGCATCGGTTCGGTGGAGTCGATCGCGCTCGATCCGTCGAGCCTCGAGGCGCAGGTGACGGTCGCCATCGACGACCGCTACCGGGACATTCCGGACGATTCCTCGGCCTCGATATTCACCAGTGGTTTACTGGGCGACCAGTACGTTGGCATCAAGCCCGGCGGCTCGCCGGACATGTTCAAGGACGGCGACGAATTCGTGCTGACGCAGTCCTCGATGCAGCTCGAAGACCTGATCGGCAAGTTCCTGGTCAACGGCTCGCCCGAGAAGAGCGGTGCCGCCGCAGGTCCCGCTGATGCCGCGCCCTCCACTTCCCCCGACCCCCACTGAGGATCGACCATGCCCCGCATCTTCGGCCTGGCCTTCGCGTTGCTGATCGGCGGCGTCGCCGCTTCCGGCGCGCTTGCCGCCACGCAAACTCCCGAGCAGGTCGTGCAGGCGATCGCCGACGGGCTGGACACGGCGCTCGACGGCCACAAGGCCGAGCTCAAGCAGGATCACGAAAAGCTGATCCGGACCATCGACGACATCTTCCTGCCGCACTTCGACATCGATTACGCCTCGATCCTGGTGCTCGGCCAGCATGCGCGCACGGCCACGCCCGCGCAGCGCGCGCGCTTCGCCAAGGCGTTCTACAACTCGCTGGTGGACCGCTATGCCGAGGGGCTCCTCAACTACACCCGCGGCAGTGTCCGCGTGCTGCCGACCAAGGGCGAGCTCAACGACAAGCGCAGCATCGTCCGCACCCAGGTGATCCTCGACGACGGCAAGGCGATCGCCGTGGACTACGCCTTCCGCAAGACCCGCGAGGGACAGTGGAAGGCCTATGACGTGATCATCGAGGGCATTTCCTACATCACCAACTACCGCAACCAGGTCGATGCGGAAATCCGCAGGACCGGCCTCGATGCGTTGATCACCCGCCTCGAGACCCAGGGCCAGAAGGCACTGGAATCCATGGACGTGCCGCCGCCGGCCGGCAAGTGAGCGCGGCCTTCGTCCTCGAGCGGACCGGCCCGGGTACCGCGCGACTGAGCGGACGCGTCGGTTACGAGGAGGCTGCCGCCGCCTTCCTGCGCGCCGATGCGCTGCTGGAGGGGGCGTCGGCCAGCATGGAGCTGGATGCGGCGGATCTGCGCGACGTCGACAGCGCGACACTCGGCGTGCTGCTCGCCTGGGTTGCCCGCGCCGCACGCCAGGGCATCACGCTGCGCGTGCGCCAGCCGCCGCAGGGCCTGCGCGCGCTGGCCCACCTCTGCGGCACCGAGGCGCTGCTGGGGATCTGATTGTTGGGGCTGTTGGGGTTGGGGGTTGAGGAGCTTGCTGGGCCAGGTCGTGCGACGTACCTGCCCTCCGATTCCCGATTCCCTATTCCCCGCTCTTGTGCTTCTTCTCGTAGGCGCGCTGCTCGTCGAGCAGGGCGTCGATGTCCTCCTCGTCCGTGCCCTGCCGCTGCATCTGCTCGATCAGGTCGGGCGGCGGCTCGCCGTTGTAGATCTCGTAGAGGCGGCGCTGGCGGTAGGCATCGCGGTAGAAGATGTAGGGGTCGTAGACGCCCTGCATCAGGCTTTCCGCATCGAGCCCGCGCGAACGCAGCGTGACCAGGTAGAAGAAATTGGGCAGGTACTCGGCGTGGAAGGCGAGGTCGTGCTCGCGCTGGTACCAGCCGAGCGGATCGAACCAGTTGTCGACCGGCAGCCGCCAGACGTCGCGCGGGGTGGTCGGGCCGACCAGCGGCAGCACCAGGTAGGGGCCTTCCGGCACGCCCCAGCGCGCCAGCGTCACGCCGAAATCGGTGATCTCGCCGCGCAGGTTCATCTCGCTGGCCGGATCGAACAGACCGACGAAGCCGACGGTGCTGTTCACCGCGAAGCGCGCCGTGTTCTCGGCCGCCGCGCCCGGCTTGCCCTGCAGCACGCTGTTGACGATCGAGATCGGCAGCTTGATGTTGGCGAAGAAGTTGTCCACCAGGCGCCGCATGCCGGGCGTGGTCACCTTGCGGTAGGTGAGCGCCAGCGGGCGGATCACCGCCTGGTCGGCGGCGTCGTTGAAGGTCTGCATCTTGCGGTTGAACCCTTCCCACGGATCGTCCGTGCGCGGCTTGGCGATGGCGCAGCCAGCGAGCAGGGCGGCACAGAGCAACGCCAGGCCCGCCCGGAATTGGCGAGGGTGAGCTTCCAGACGCATCGAGGGTTCCCGTTGAGGCACGGTGGGCAGCGGCTGTGGCCACCGCAGCCGCAGCGTCCGCCGAAGGTGCAAGGCTACGCGAAAGCGCGGCCTTTGCGTACCCGTTGCGGCGTCGGCCCTTGCGCGCTGCGCATTGCAATGCACAAAACCGCCGCACTACAATGGTCGATCGCCAAGGCCACACCCGGCCATGGATTCTGCAACGGAGACACCACCCATGGCGCGCATTACCGTGGAAGACTGCCTGAAGGTGGTCGACAACCGCTTCGAACTGGTGCTGATGGGCACCAAGCGCGCGCGGCAGATCGCCAGGGGCGCGACGCCCGTGGTCGAGGACGAGAACGACAAGCCCACCGTGGTCGCGCTGCGCGAGATCGCCGAGCGCAGGATCGACCAGGGCATGATCGACGAGATCGACCGCCAGGAACGCGAGCGCGCCGAGCGCGAGGCGCTGGAGTGGGCGGCCGCCGAAGTGGACGACGACCTCGGCAAGGGCGGCGACGAGTGATCGCACCGCGACATCCGATGCACGACGGCCGGCCTCGCTGCGGGGCGGCCTGACGGCCGCGCCAGCGCCGTGTCCTCGCCCGTGACTCCGCGGCCGACACGGCAGCCGGCGAGCCGGCGATACCCCGCCGATGTGCGGGCTCTCGAGCAGCAGCTTTCGTCCTATCTCCCGGCGCGTCAGGTCGCACGAGTCCGCAAGGCCTACGTGATCGGCGCGCGGGCGCACGAGGGCCAGACCCGCAAGAGCGGCGAGCCCTACATCACCCACCCGGTTGCGGTTGCGCGCATCCTTGCCGAACTCGGCATGGACGCGGAAACCATCATCGCGGCGATCCTGCACGACACCCTCGAGGACACCGCCCTCAGCGCGGCGGAGATCACCGACACCTTCAGCGTCACCGTCGCCGAACTCGTGGATGGCGTCACCAAGCTCGACAAGGTGCGCTTCCGCAGCCGCCAGGAAGCGGCCGCCGAGAGCTTCCGCAAGATGCTGCTGGCGATGGCCCGCGACCTGCGCGTGATCCTGATCAAGCTCGCCGACCGCCTGCACAACATGCGCACGCTGGGCTCGATGGAGCCCGAGGCGCGCCGCCGCATCGCCCGCGAGACGCTCGACATCTACGCGCCGATCGCGCAGCGGCTGGGCATGAACCGCTTCCGCCTGGAACTCCAGGACCTCGGCTTCCGCTCGCTCTATCCCGACCGCCACCGCATCATCGCCGGGCGCATCCGCACCGTGCTCGGCAACCGCCGCGAAGCGATGCTGCGCATCGAGGAAGCCCTGAATGCGCGGCTCGACGCCGAGGGCATCGGCCACCGCGTCGGCAGCCGCATCAAGTCGCCCTACAGCATCTATTCCAAGATGCAGAGCGACAACCGTTCCTTCGCCCAGGTGATGGACGTCTACGGCTTCCGTGTGGTGGTCGCCGACGTGCGCGACTGCTATCACGCGCTGGGCGCGGTGCATGCGCTCTACAAGCCGCTGGACGGGCGCTTCAAGGACTTCATCGCCATTCCCAAGGTCAACGGCTACCAGTCCCTGCACACGGTGCTGTTCGGGCCCTTCGGCGCGCCCATCGAGATCCAGATCCGCACCGAGGACATGGACGCGGTGGCCGAACGGGGCGTCGCCGCGCACTGGGTCTACAAGACCGACGCGCCCGCCAACAGCGCGCAGAGCCGCGCCCGCGAATGGGTGTCCGGCCTGGTCGACCGCGAGACGCAGACGCCGTCCTCGCTGGAGTTCATCGAGAACGTCAAGGTCGACCTCTTCCCCGACGAGGTGTACCTGTTCACCCCGCGCGGCGAGATCATGTCCCTGCCACGCAACGCCACCGCGCTCGACTTCGCCTACGCGGTGCATACCGACGTCGGCGACCACGCCGTGGCCGCGCGCGCCGACAAGAAGCTGATCCCGCTGCGCACGCCCTTGACCAGCGGCCAGACCGTCGAGATCGTCACCGCGCCCTCGGCCGCGCCGACCCCGCAGTGGCTCGACTGGGTGGTATCGAGCCGGGCGCGCACGGCGATCCGCCATCACCTCAAGCGCCTGCAGCACGAGGACGCGGTGGATTTCGGCCATCGCATGCTCGACCGCGCGCTGGACGAGGTGGAATCCTCGCTGGAGGCGATCCCGCGCGACGTGCTCGACCGTTATCTTGGCGAGCAGAAGTACAAGCGCCTGGAGGAACTGCTCGCCGACATCGCGCTCGGCAACCGCGTCGCCGAGGCGGTCGCCGGCCAGCTTCTCGTTGCGCGGGGCGAACATCCGCACGCGGTGCGCGCGCGGAAAAGCGAGAAGATCCTCATCAGCGGCACCGAGCGCGGCGTGCTCAGCTTCGGCAACTGCTGCCACCCGCTGCCCGGCGACGAGATCATGGGCTACCTCTCGGCCGGCAAGGGCATCGTCGTGCATCGCATGGAATGCCCGAACGTGCCCGAGTTCCGCAAGCATCCGGAGCGCTGCGTGGAGATCGCCTGGGCGCCGGACGTGCAGGGCGACTACCGGGTGGAGCTGCGCATCGAGGTGTCCAACAAGCCGGGGGTGCTGGCCCAGGTCGCCGCGGCCGTGGCCGACACCGGCTCCAACATCGAGAACGTGGAATACAAGGAGCGCGACCTCTCGACCGCGAGTCTCCTCTTCACCATCGAGGTGCGCGACCGCCGCCACCTCGCCCACGTCATGCGCGGCGTGCGCCGCCTGCAGGTGGTGACGGGAGTGAAGCGGTATCCTGTGTAGGCGGGGATTGGTGATTCGGGATGGGGGATTGGTGACAGCGCCTCGATGCCGGCTCTTCCGAATCCCCAATCTCCACCCCGAATCCCGAGGAAGAAGGCATGACCCGCAGCATCATCCACAGCGACCGCGCGCCGAAGGCGATCGGCCCGTATTCGCAGGCCGTGCGTGCCGGCGACACCCTGTATCTCTCCGGGCAGACGCCGCTGGATCCGGCCAGCGGCGAGCTGGTCGCCGGCGACATCGGCGTGCAGGCACGGCAGGTGTTCGAGAACCTCGCCGCGGTGCTGGCGGCGGCGGGCGCCTCATTCGCGGACGTGGTGCGCGTCGGCATCTATCTCACCGACCTCGGCAACTTCGCCGCCGTCAACGAGGTGATGAAGCAGTACTTCAACGAGCCCTATCCGGCGCGCTCGACCATCGGCGTGGCCGCGCTGCCGCGTGGTGCCCAGGTTGAAATCGACCTCGTCGCGGTGCTCGGCGGCTGAGCCGCTGGCGGCGGCGCCGCCTGCAGCCGGCGCGCCGCCACCGTCCGCTCCGGGGCTCGCCCCGGTCACGCAACTGCCGGGCGTCGGCCCCGCGGTCGCCGCTGCGCTGGAGCGGCTCGGCATCCGCTGCGTGCAGGATCTGTGGTTCCACCTGCCGCTGCGCTACGAGGACCGCACCCGGCTGACGCCAATCGGCGCGCTGCGCATCGGCATGAACTGCCAGGTCGAAGGCGTCGTGCAGGCGGTGGAGCGCGGGTTCCGCGGCCGCCCGCAGCTTCGCGTCGTCATCGCCGACGGCTCCGGCGCGCTGCTGACCCTGCGCTTCTTCCATTTCAGCCGCGGCCAGGCACAGCAGCTTGCCGCGGGCCTGCGCCTGCGCTGCTTCGGCGAGATCCGGCATGGCTTCCACGGGCCGGAGATCGTCCATCCGCAGTACCAGCGCCTCGCGCCGGGTGCGGAAGTGGTGCTGGAGGATCGCCTGACGCCGGTGTATCCGACCACCGAAGGCCTCGGCCAGAGGCGCCTCGTCGTGCTCGTGGCGCACGCGCTGGAGTGCCTGCCGGACGATGCGGCGCTGGAAGTCCTGCCCGCCGCGCTGCGCAAGCCGCTCGGGCTGGACTCGCTGCGCGAAGCGCTGCTGCTGGTGCATCGTCCGCCGCCGGGCGCCGACACCGCCGCGCTCACCGCCGGCAGGCACCCGGCGCAGCAGCGGCTTGCCTTCGAGGAACTGCTCGCGCATCACCTCAGCCTCCGGCGCCTGCGCCAGCAGGTACGCGCGTTCGCCGCGCCCGCGCTGCGCGGCGACGGCGCGCTGCGCGCGCGGCTGCTCGCCGGCCTGCCGTTCGCCCTCACCGGCGCGCAGGAGCGGGTCGCCGCCGAGATCGTGGCCGATCTCGCCAGGCCCCAGGCGATGCTCCGCCTGGTGCAGGGCGACGTCGGATCGGGCAAGACGGTGGTGGCGGCGCTCGCCGCGCTGGCGGCGGTGGAGGCCGGCTGGCAGGTGGCGCTGGCCGCGCCGACCGAACTCCTCGCCGAGCAGCACTGGCAGTTGCTGCGGAGCTGGCTCGAACCGCTCGGGATCGAGCCGGTATGGCTCGCCGGCAAGGTGCTCGGCCGCGCGCGCGAGCGGGCGCTGGCAGCCATCGCCGCCGCCGCGCCGCTGACGGTCGGCACCCATGCGCTGATGCAGGAAGGCGTGCGCTTTCCGCGCCTCGGGCTCGCCATCATCGACGAGCAGCACCGCTTCGGCGTGCACCAGCGTCTGTCGCTCGGCGAGAAGGGGCGCGCCGCCGGCACCCTGCCGCATCAACTGGTGCTGACCGCGACGCCGATCCCGCGCACCCTCGCCATGAGCGCCTATGCCGATCTCGACGTGTCGGTCATCGACGAGCTGCCGCCGGGCCGCAGCGCGGTGACCACGGTGGCCATTCCCGACACGCGCCGCGCGGAGGTGATCGCGCGCATCCGCGCCGCCTGCGCCGACGGCCGCCAGGTGTACTGGGTGTGCACCCTGATCGAGGAATCCGAACAGCTCGCCGCGCAGGCCGCGGAAGTGGTCTTCGCCGAACTCACCCAGGCCTTGCCCGGTTGCGCCGTGGGGCTCGTCCACGGGCGCCTCAAGCCTGCCGCGAAGCAGGCCACCATGGATGCCTTCAAGGCGGGCGCGCTGCGTGTGCTGGTGGCGACGACGGTGATCGAGGTCGGCGTGGACGTGCCGAACGCGAGCCTGATGGTGATCGAGAACGCCGAGCGCCTCGGCCTCGCGCAACTGCACCAGTTGCGCGGCCGGGTCGGCCGCGGGAGCACGGCATCGAGCTGCGTACTGCTCTACCAGGCGCCGCTCTCGCAGGCCGCGCGCGAACGCCTCAAGGTCATGCGCGAAACCGCGGACGGCTTTCGCATTGCCGAGAAGGACCTTGAGCTGCGCGGCCCGGGCGAGGTGCTCGGCACGCGCCAGACCGGCCAGCTCGCTTTCCGCGTGGCCGACCTCGCGCGCGATGCCGACCTGCTGCCGGCGGTGCAGCAAGCCGCGGACACCATGCTGCGCGACCACCCCCAGGAGGCCGGGCGCCTGGTGGGGCGCTGGATCGGCAGCGCGGTGCGCTACGCGGCGGCCTGACCGGCGCAGCTCGCAAGCCTCGCTGACGCCGCGCCGCGGCGATTTCCTACAGACCCGCCGCTCGCCGCGCTCCACCATCGCCATCCTCAGGGGCATGACAGGAAATCGAGTGGAGGATCGTGGCATGGCCATTTTCTGCATCCAGCCGGGAAGGACGGCCTGGTGCGTGCTGCGCGAAGGCACCCCGGTGGCGGCCTGCGCCACGCGACAGGAGGCGCAGGAAATCGCCCTCCTGCTGTCGCGCCGCTCGCAGGAACAGGGCGAGGACGCGACCTTCGCCGGCATCTCCACCGAGGATCCGGATCCCCTGGGGCGGCTGCGGGCAAGCATTCCACCCTCCGGCCCCGGGCCAGCAGCCGGCGCGGACGCAGTGTTGTAGCCCGAACGCGGCGAAGCGGAATCCGGGCTTTCCAGTGGACCCTGCAGGCGTGGGGCTTGCGGGCCTCCGCGCAAGGTCGCTAAAATGCCGCTCTTTTATTCGCCGCGCGCGGAGCCAGCATGAAAGCCGACATCCATCCCGCCTACAGGCCGGTCGTATTCCAGGATCTCTCCAGCGATTTCGCGTTCCTGACGCGCTCGACGATGGCGAGCAAGGAGACGGTCAAATGGGAGGACGGCGAGGAGTATCCGCTGATCAAGGTGGAAATCTCCAGCCACTCGCACCCGTTCTTCACCGGCAAGCAGAAGATCGTCGACACCGCCGGCCGCGTCGACAAGTTCCGCCGCCGCTACGGAAAGTAAGCGCAGGATGCGCTTACCCCGGACAGTACATGGACGTACGCCGATCCGGGGTCCATCTTCCGCAAATGCCGGCCCAGCGCCGGCATTTTGCGTAGGTGTGTCAGGATGCCCTCACCCCGGACAGTACATGGACGTACGCCGATCCGGGGTCCATCTTCCGCAAAAAATGCCGGCCCCGCGCCGGCATTTTGCGTAGGCGTGCCAGCGGCTTGAAGCCCCTCTCCCACCGGGAGAAGGGTTGGGGAGAGGGTGCGGGCGGAGCGCGCCGTCGCAGGTTGGTGCCTGGCGCGCATCGCGCATGGCCGAAGCCTCATCCGCCGTCATCCCGGCGCCCCGTGCGCCCACGTTCACACGCTCCTGCAAGGCCGAACCCGGCCCCGCCTGCTCGCCGTTCACGCCGGCATGCGATAATGCGCGCTTGACCGCCGCTGGCGTGTGCACGCGCGCCGAATCCCGTCACAGCCGTTCGCGCTGCCGCGGCCCGCAGCCAGGAGTCCTTCGTGTCCGAGAAAACCGTCCAGATCGTCGATCCCGCCTCCAGCGCCAAGGCCGAACTCCCGGTCGTCACCGGCACGCTCGGTGACCCGGCCATCGACATCGGCAAGCTCAACCGCGAAACCGGCTACTACACCTTCGACCCGGGTTTCATGGCGACGGCTTCGACGCGCAGCTCGGTGACCTTCATCGACGGCGACAAGGGCGTGCTGCTCTATCGCGGCTATCCGATCGAGCAGCTGGCCAAGCATTCGAGCTTCCTCGAGGTGGCCTACCTCCTGATCAAGGGCGAGCTGCCGAAACCGGCCGAGTTCTCGGCCTTCGAGCACCAGATCACGCATCACACGATGATGCATGAGTCGCTGAAGAATTTCCTGCACGGCTTCCACCACGACGCGCACCCGATGGCCATGCTGTGCGCCTCGATCGCCTCGCTGTCGGCGTTCTACCACGACACGCTGGATCTTTCCGATCCCGAGCAGCGCCAGCTGGCGGCAATCCGGCTGATCGCCAAGATGCCGACCATCGCCGCCGCCGCATACCGCTATTCGATCGGCTGGCCGGTGCGCTACCCGCGCAACAACCTGGAATACGTCACCCGTTTCCTGCACATGATGTACGAGGTGCCGAGCGAGCCGCTGGACCTGAATCCCGTCGCCGCCAAGGCGCTGGATCTCCTCTTCATCCTGCACGCCGACCACGAGCAGAACGCCTCGACCTCGACGGTGCGCCTGGTCGGTTCGACCGGCGCCAACCCCTATGCCTGCGTCGCCGCCGGCATCGCCGCGCTGTGGGGCCCGGCCCACGGTGGCGCCAACGAGGCGGTGCTGAAGATGCTCGAGGAGATCGGCGATGCGAAGCACGTCGGCAGGGCGGTCGAGCGCGCCAAGGACAAGGAGTCGGGTTTCCGCCTGATGGGCTTCGGCCACCGCGTCTACAAGAACTTCGACCCGCGCGCGACGATCATCCGCGACATGTGCCACAAGGTGCTGGCCGACCTGCACGTCAACGATCCGCTGCTCGACGTGGCCATGGAACTGGAGGAAGCCGCGCTCAAGGACGACTACTTCGTCGAGCGCAAGCTCTATCCGAACGTCGATTTCTACTCCGGCATCATCTACAAGGCGCTCAAGATCCCCACCGACATGTTCACGGTGATGTTCGCCATCGCGCGTACCGCCGGCTGGGTCGCGCACTGGCTGGAGCAGCACACCGATGCGGACACGCGCATCGGCCGTCCGCGCCAGATCTATTGCGGCCCGGTCGAGCGCGATTACGTCGATCGCGCCCGGCGCTGAGCGGGCCGCCCCGGCAGAGCCGGCAGCGCGGCGCCGGATAGTGGCCACCCGCGGCGTGGCGGCGCATGCCACGCGGGAATACCCAGCCGCCGCGCGTCGCGCTCAGCCCCGCCCGAGCCGCGCAAGAACCTGCCGGCGCAGCAGCGGATCGAGCACCAGCACCGGCGCGGCATAGAGCGCCAGGGCCAGCGGCGCCATGGCGATGAAGCGCAGCCACGGGCTTTCCAGCCCGAACAGGCCCGTCGCCTTCACGAACACCACCAGCAGCGCGGCGAGGCCGAGCGCGGTCAGCAACGGCCGCCACTCCGGCCAGGCGCGGAGTTCCCGCGGGCAGCAGGCCAGTTGCCCGATGCCCAGCACCAGGTAGCCGGCGAAGGTCGCCGCCACCGCGCCGGTGACGCCGAAGTGCGGGATCAGCACGAGGTTGGCACCGATGGTGGCGCTCACGGCGGCAAGGTTCAGCGCCAGCATGGTCCGGGAGCGCTTGGCGAGCAGCAGGCCCGAGCCCATCAGGTCGAGGATGCCGTAGCCGAGATAGCAGATGCCGAGCGCCACGAACACCGGCGCCGAGGCCAGCTTGCCGGGCCCGGACAGCATCAGCAGGAAATCACGGCCGACGCAGAGCAGGCCCGCCATCAGCATCAGGTAGGCATAGACCATCACGCGCAGCGCGGCGCGCTTGGTGGCGACCACCCGCGCCGCGCCCTCCAGCGCGAACTCGCGCATGCTGACCTGCAGGAACGCCACCGACAGCGCCTGGTTGACCAGCATGTTGAGGGTGGCCGCGAGCCCCGCGCCCACCGTGAAGATGCCGACCGGCACGAAGTCGTCGAGCACCGCCTTCAGCATCACCCGGTCGAGCAGCGGCATCACCGCGCCCGAGATCTCGTTGGCGACCAGCGGCAGAGCGTAGGGCAGGGTGGCCAGCCAGTCCGCACGCACCGCCATGCGCCAGCGCGGATGGTGGGTGCGCATCACCCACCAGGCGAGCCACAACGCCACCGCCGCGCCGATCGCCAGGCGTGCCGCGTATGCGCCGGCGGCATCGCGTCGCAGCAGCACCACCACGCCGACGATCGCCAGCATCTCCGCCCAGCGCTGCACCACCGAGAGTACGGTGTAGAGGCCCGAGCGCTGCTCGATGCCGATCAGCGCGCTCACGTTGCTGATCCAGGTGTACGGCAGCAGCAACCCGATCATGCACCAGCCGACCAGGCGCACCTCGGAGGCGAGGCCCGCGCCGAAATACGCGTAGCCCGCCACCACCAGCAGCCACGCCAGCACCGAATAGCGCAGCGGCAGCAGCAGGAAACTGGCCACGAAGCCGCGCACCACGGTGGGGTTGCCGTGCGGGTAGAAACGCGTGGTCGAGTGCTGCGTGCCGAGCTTGACCACCGCGAGGAGGCCCATCAGCCAGGCATCGAAATAGCCGAGGATCCCGTACTGCTCGTTGTCGAGCAGCCGCGTCAGCACCGGGAAGGAGATGAAGCTCGCCACCACCGCCAGCAGGTTGCCGCCGAGGTAGCGCGAGAAATGCGTCGCCAGGCCCGGCCCGTCAGGCCTGGCCGCCGTGGTGGCGCTGGCTGTGGAAGCTTCCACCCGCCGCATTGTAAGCGCCGCACCCGTGGCCGGTGCGCGGGCCGCGGGCCATCGTGCAAGCGTTCACCCGCCGGCGTTCAGCCGCAACCGTGCAGGCGCGCGTGGTGGACAGGGCGAAACGGCGCATGCGGATCATTCACGCTGCAGCGGGCTGGTGGCACGCATCATCGGTCCGGGAGGTGTGGCCATGGCGAATCCAACCCTCGATCGGACGGCGCCGTTGTGGCAGGCCGTGCTGATGCTCCTCGGGCTGCTGCTGGCCGCGCCCGCTGGCGCCGCGACCTGGTACGTGCGGCCTGACGGCGGCAGTGCCGCCGAATGCACCGGCAAGGCCGATGCCGCCTACCCCGGCGAGGGAAGGGGCCGAGACTGTGCCTGGCGCCATCCCTTCGAGGCGCTGCCGCCCGGCGCGGAGCCGCGCATGCAGGGCGGCGATATCCTGCTGATCGGCCGCGGCAGCTACGAGATCGGCCGCGGCGCCCCCGGCAGTGAGGCCTTGCCGGGGTGCAGCGGAGATTGGCCGTGGGACTGTCATGTCGGCACGGTGCCTGGCGGCAGCCCGGGCCAGCCGACCCGCATCCTCGGCGCCGGCTGGGACCAGGGCTGCGCGTCGGCCCCCGAGCTCTGGGGCAGCCAGCGCGCCGCGACCGTGCTCGACCTCGCCGGCAGCCATGACGTCGAGATCGCCTGCCTGGAGCTGACCGACCACTCCTCTTGCATCGAATTCCACCCGGGCGCAGCCGCCTGCCAGCGCGACCGGCCGCCCTATGGCGCATGGGCCGCCATCGGCATCCAGGCCGCCGACTCCGCGCGGGTGCGCCTGGCCGACCTCTTCATCCATGGCCTCGCGCATGACGGCATCCGCGCCGGCCGCCTGCGCGACTGGAGCCTGCAGCGCGTGCGCCTCGTCGGCAACGGCTGGTCGGGCTGGAATGGCGATCTCGGCGACGGCAAGGGCTCGTCCAGCAGCGGACAACTCCGCTTCCAGCAGGTGGAGATCGCCTGGAACGGGTGCAGCGAAAGCTGGCCCGGCGGCGAGCACCCCGCCTGCTGGGGCCAGGAACAGGGCGGCTATGGCGACGGCCTCGGCCTTGCCGCGTCGAGTGGCGAGTGGCTGTTCGAGGACGTGAAGGCCCACCACAACGCCCAGGACGGCCTCGACCTCCTGCACGCGGAGGCCGATGCGGACATCGTATTCCGGCACGTCGAGGCCTATGCCAACGCCGGCAACCAGCTCAAGGCCGCCGGCAACGTGACAGTCGAGGATTCGCGCCTCGACGGCGATTGCGCCCTGCTCGCCGCAAAGGGCCTGCGGCCCGGCGACGCGTGCCGCGCGGCTGGCAACAGCCTGATCCTTGCCGTCGCGCCGTTCAGCCGCAGCCGGATCCACCACAACCGGATTTCCGGGACCGGCGATTGCCTCATCGATCTCGAGTGCGCCGGCGAGGGCTGCCGGAGGGCCGCCGTCGAGATCACCGGCAATGAGCTGTCGGGCAGCCGGCGCAAGGATGTCGAGGCGGCGAAATCCCCGTGCGCGATGTGGGTCGGCGAGGAACTGCGGGGCGCAGCGATCGAGTTCAGCGGCAACCGCCTGCAGGGCCTGCGGCCACCGGCCTGCCCGGAGGGCGCGCGAGGCTGCGCACCGGCGGGCCAGGGTCCACCCTGAAATCGCTGCCGGTCCGCCGCCTTGCTGCCAGGGAACCTGGTTTCCCGGGTGACGTTCGACGGCACTTTGACCTCGAGCCCTTCCGGTGCTGCAATCCGGCCTGCCGCAGGGCTGCTGCGGCCACACCGCCGGGCTGCCGCTCCTTCGATGATCTTCCGTTTCGGCGATTTCCTGCTGAACCCCGCCACGCGGGAGCTGAGCCGAGGCGGCGCGCCGGTGGCGTTGCCGGCGCGCGCATTCGATTGCCTGGTGTACCTGGTCGAGAACCGCGACCGCGCCGTCGGCCGTGACGAACTGATTGCCGCGGTCTGGGGCCGCACCGAAGTCAGCGATGCCCTGCTCGGCCACACCCTCGTCAAGCTGCGGCGCGGCCTCGGCGACAGCGGCGATGCACAGCGCACCGTGCGCACCGTGCCGCGCTTCGGCTATCGCTGGGACATGGAGACCCACGCCGAGACGGAGCCGGCGCCGCGCGCGGATGCGCCGCCCGCCGTGCCCGGCGCGGCAACGCCCGCCAGCCCGGCGGGGTCGACCGGCTGGCTCGCGCGAGACCGGCGCCGCCGGCCCGCCGCGATCGTGCTGGCCATCGCGCTGGTCCTGATCCTGCTGGCGTGGTGGACGCTGCGCCCGCGCGAGGCAAGCGCGCCGCCGACGGGCGCCGTTCCGGCGGCCAGCCATGACGCGAACAAGCCCGCCGCGGAAGCGGCCTTGCCGGCGCTGGTGCTGCCGGCGGAGGTCGACGCCGGCGAGGAATGGCAGTGGTTGCGGCTCGGGCTGATGGACCTGGTGGCGCATCGCCTGCGCGACGGCCACCTGCCGACCGTATCCAGCGAAAGCGTGGTGGGACTCCTCCGCGAACGGTCGCATGACGACGGTGCGGCGCTCCTGCAGGATCCCGCGCTGGCGCAGGTTGCCGCGCTGCGTGTCCTGCCACGGGCAGCCTTCGTGGATGGTCGCTGGCAGGTGCAGCTCGATGCGCGCGGCAGCCAGCGCACGGTGAGCGCCGGGGCGACCGCCGACAGTGCAATGGAGGCCGCCCGCGCGGCGGCGGACGACCTGCTGCAGAAGTATGGCCATGCGGCGAAGCGTGGCGGAGGCGAGCGCGTGCCCGGCCTCGACGAGCTTCTGCAGCGCTCCGGTGCGGCCATGCTCGCCGACCAGCTCGAGGAGGCCCGCAGCGTGATCGAGCAGGCGCCGCCCGCGCTCCGCGAGCAGCCGGAAATCGAGCAGCGGCTGGCCCAGATCGACCTTCGCGCCGGTGATTACGCGGCGGTGGAGGCGCGCCTCCTGCCGCTCCTGGACCGCCTCGGCCACGGCCGCGACGAGGCGCTGCGGGCGCGCGCCATGATCACCCTGGCTGCCGCCCACGTGCGGCAGAACCGGATTGCGCGCACCGAGGAGCTCTACGAGGAGGCCATCGCGATCGGCCGTGCCCAGGACGATCGCGTGGTGCTGGGCGTCGCCCTGCTCGGACGCGGCGCGGTGCTGGCGCAGAAGCGTGCCTTCGATGAAGCACGCGAGGAACTCGCGCGTGCGCGCATCGAGCTCGCCACCGTCGGCGACGCGCTCGGCATCGCCAATGTCGACGTCAATCTCGGCGAGATCGAACTCATGCGCCGGCGCCCCGCCGACGCGCTGGCGGTGCTGCGCAGCGCCGCGCGCGAGTTCGAGCAGCTCGGCGCGCGCGAGGGCCGCGCCTACACGCTGCCGCTGCAGGTGGCAGCCGAACTCGAACTCCTGGACAACGAGGCTGCGCTGGCCACCAGCGAAAGGCTCTGGCCGCCCGAGGCGCATACCAGCAACCGCCGCATCCGCTGGTCGCTGGTGCTGGCGCGCGCCGCCGCGCTCGCCGCCAACGGCCGACGTGGCGAGGCCTGGCGGCTGCTGGACCATGTCGCCGCGCAGGCGGACCCGGCGCGGGACCGCCTGGCGCGGGCCGGCGCCGACCTCCTCGCCGCGCGCATGGCGGAGCAGGCCGGCGATGCGATGGCGGCGCTGGCGCGCTTGGGCAGCGCGCTCGGTCCCGCGTTCTGTGCCGCCGAGTCCGTGGCCTGCCTGCGCGGGCGCGTGCAGCGCATCCGGTTGCTGGCCGCGACTGGCAGGGCCGACGCGGCATGGGAGGCGCTTGCCGCGATCGACCCTGGCGCGGAGCCTGGAACCGCAGGCCAATGGCAGCGCATGCAGGCGACGCTGGCGCGGGCGGAGGTCGACCGCGCGCAGGGGCACCAGGCGGAGGCGCTCGAAGGCTATGCCGCCGCCATGGCCATCGCCGAGGAACTTGGCATCCCGGAAGACCTCGTCGCGGTGGCCACGGCGCGGATCGCAGCGCTGGTCGAGGCCGGCCAGCTCGATATCGCCCAGGTGGCCAGCGGCCGCATTGGACTCTGGGCCGCGCGCGACCTGCGCGCCGCCCAGGCACAGGCGCGGCTGTTCCGGGCGCTCGGCGAATCCGACGCCGCCGTCCGCGCCGAAGCGGTCGTGGCGGCGCTCGAAAGCGATGCCGGCCCGCCGCCGCGGGGCGAGCAGGAGCCGCCAGGCAAGGAGTAGGCGCGCTGCGAACACGGCGCACCCATCCGCATTCCGACCCGAGCCGACCTTCGGTCGCACGGCGTTGAGCCGCCACGTATCGCCCGCCATGGATCGATCAGGAGCATCGCCGCTGGAGCCGCTCCCACGGGGTTCACCTCGCCCCGCAGCGGTGGCAAGGCGCTCAGCCCCGATGTCTCCGGCCGGGCGGCCCGCGACCCAGCCCATGCAACTCCCGCGCCCTGTAAATCAACCACTTGGCGACGACTACATCGAAACATCATGCCTGCTACATGGATGGCCCATGCGCCAAAGCCTGATCCGGGCGACAGTCCGCGCCCGCGCCGCCTGCACGCCGGCGCCTTCGCAAGCCACGAGGAACCTGCATGAAGTCGATCCTGCTCACCGTGTTCGCAGCCGCATGGCTCGCACTCGCCGGCCCGCTCGGGGCCACCCCGTTCCAGCGCGCCGATGCCGGCGGCGGCGCGCTCGCGCCGCCGGTGATGAAGGGCGACTATCTCTACGTCGGCATGGGCGCCACCCTCGCGGCCTGGAACATGGCCGATCCGGATCACCCGGTGCTGGCCGGGCGCACCAGCGCGGCGCCGGCACCCGGGCCGATCCGTGGCCTCGCCATCGTGGGGGAACATCTTTATGCCGCCTGGTCCACGCCGGAGGCGACCGGCGGCATCCTCATCTATTCGCTGGCGGCGCCGGCGCAGCCGGTCGTCGTCGGCCGCTACGACGATTACGTGCTGTCGGCGTGGAAGATGCCGGCGGGCCTGGCGGCGGCCGACGGCCACGCCTACCTCGGCGACAGCGAGAACGGCCTGTTCGTGCTCGACACCAGCGACCCGCTCGCGCCGGTCACCGTCGGCGTCGCGGAGGACGTGCACCAGTTCGACGCCATGGCCTTGTCCGGCCATCGCGTGCTGACCTCGGGCAGCAGCTTCATCGGCGGGCGGGTGGTCAACGTGGTCGACGTGGCCAACCCCGCCGCGCCTGCGCTTGCCGGCAGTGCGACCATGGATGGCGGGTCGGTGCTGAGGATCCTGCTTTCCGATCCCTACGCGATCGGCGTCGGCAACGACCTCCTGGTGTATGACGTCTCCGACCCGGCCGACATCACGCAGGTTTCCGCCACGCCGATCGACCTGGCGACCGGCGCCATGCGCAACGGCGAGGTCCTGTACCTGGTCGGCGACAGCGGCATCCAGGTGTGGGACTTCGCCGATCCCGCCGCGCCCGCGCTCCTGCGCACGGTGGCGGCGCCGACCTTCATGCCCGACCAGGTGGCCGCCACGCCGGCGGGGCCGCTGGTGCTGACGCACGCCGACCGCGGCGTGCTGCTCGATGCCAGTGATCCGCGCGTGCCCACCGTGCGCGCCGGGTTCATGCTGCCGATCGGTGTCGCCGCGGGTGCCGTCGCATTCGATGCGCAACACGCCTACTTCGCCGAGAACAGCTATGGCCTGGCGAGCGTGGAGCGCACCAGCCTGGCGCCGGTCGGCCGCCTCGATGCGGCGCTGCCGCCCGATCCCACGCAGCGCGCCTTCGAGGACATCGCGGTCGATGGCGGCCGCGCCTATCTCGCCGCCTGGGGCTATGGCGTGATCGTTGCGGATCTCGCCGATCCGGCCCACCCGGCGGAACTCGGGCGCTTCCCGTTCCCGTTCGCAACCGCGATCGAGGCGCACGGCGACCGCGTCTATGTCGCCAGCACCACCAATGGCGGCATCTTCCGCGTCCTCGACGTCTCCGATCCGTCCGCGCCGGTCGAGCTGGGCTCGCTGGCCACCAGCCAGACCTACGATCTCGCCGTGCGCGGCGACCACGCCTGGCTTGCCGACGGCTGGGCGTTCGGCGACGGCGGTTTGCGCGTGGTCGATGTTTCCGACCCCAATGCGCCGACGCTCGTCGGCCAGTCGACCGCCTGCTTCGATGCCGGCGGCATCGACGTCAGCGCCGACGGCGCGACCGCCTGGCTGGCCTGCTCCGATGGCAGCCTGCTGGTCTACGACACCCGCGACCGCAGCCAGCCGCAGGTGATCGCGAGCGTGGCCCTGCCCGGAAGCGAGAGCCTGCCCGACTACAACGTGGCGCATTCGGTGGTGGTGAGCGGGGGCATCGCCTTCGTCGGCCACGAATACGGAGTGGACGAGATCGATGTCTCCGAGCCCGCGGCTCCCGCGCTTCTTGGCCGCCATGCCACCGGCTACGCGGTGCGCAAGGTGGAGCGCGCGCCGGACGGCCGCGTGTTCGCCTTCGCCGGGGAGGCGGGCGTGTTCGTGTTCGCCCCGCCCGTGGGCGACGCCATCTTCGCCGATGGCTTCGACGCCCCGGCGCCGTAGTTCCGTCGCGTGCCGGGGCGCCTGCAGGTGCCCCGGCGCGTCGATTTGACGCAGTCCCCGCATCCGCCTGCCGGCGCCGCGTCGCGATGCCGGCAGGCGTTTTTGTGATCCGCCGCACGTTTCGCGCCGTCCCGTGAGTGATATCAAGTCGCACCCGCCACCCCTGGGCGGGTTTTTTTGTTGGAGAAATCCCTGTTCGATGAAAGTGTTGTCACCTACAACGAGGCATCGGCGCCGCGGCGCCCCATTCCGATCCATCCCGTTCCTGCTCGCAGTTTCACTTCTCCTCCTCGCCGCCAATGCGGCCGCAGCAACCACCTGGTACGTCCGCGCCGACGGCGGCTCGCGCAGCCAGTGCACCGGCACCAGCGACGCGAAATATCCCGGTAGCGGCACGCAGCAGGCCTGCGCCTTCCGCCACCCCTTCGAAGCCCTGCCACCGGGCGCGGCGCCCGGTTCCACGCCCCTGCGCGGCGGCGATACGCTCATCATCAAGCGCGGCAGCTACGAGATCGGCAGCGGCGCGACCGCGGCCAGCGGGGTCTGCAATCCGTCCTGGAGCGCCGACTGCACCCTGCCGGCGATTCCGAGCGGCCCCTCGGCCAGCCAGCCCACGCGCATCCTCGGCGAGGGCTGGAACCAGGGCTGCGCCGCGCCGCCGGAACTCTGGGGCAGCGGACGCATCCCGCAGGTCCTGAACCTCGATGGCAGTTCCAACGTGGAAGTAGGCTGCCTGGACCTCACCGACCACAGCGTCTGCATCGACGGCTATCTCGGTGGCTCGGGGCCGGATTCCTGCAACCGCGCCAGCCCGCCGTACGGCCCATGGGCGCAGCTTGGCGTGTACGCCGCCGATTCGGCCAAGGTGACCCTGAGCGATCTCAGGATCCACGGCTTCGCCAACGCCGGCATCAAGGCCGGGCGCCTGCGCGACTGGACCCTGCAGCGGGTGAAGATCATCGCCAACGGCTGGGCCGGCTGGGATGGCGACCTCGGTTCCAACGCCTCCTCCAATTCCGGGCAGATCCGCTTCGACTCCGTCGAGGTGGCCTGGAACGGCTGCGCCGAAACCCACCCCGGCGGGCAGGTCACCAACTGCTGGGCGCAGCAGAAGGGCGGCTACGGCGACGGCCTCGGCACCGCGCTGACCGGCGGCAACTGGGTGTTCGTGGATTCCTGGTTCCACCACAACACCTCCGATGGCCTTGACCTCCTGTACGCCGACGGCACCGGCTCGATCACCGTCGAGCGCTCGCGCTTCGAAAGCAACGCCGGCAACCAGGCCAAGCTGACCGGCAACTCGCGCGTGGTCAATTCGGTCATCGACAGCAACTGCGCCTACTTCGAAGGCAAGTTCCAGATGCAGGAAGGCGACCACTGCCGTGCGCTCGGCAACGCGCTGGTGGTGGTGATGCGCGGCGGTAGCTCCTCGACCATCAGCTACAACAGCATCATCGGCCAGGGTGACTGCCTGGTGATGGGCGCCGACGGCACGTCCGCCTCGCGCATCAAGCTGCAGAACAACCTGCTGGTCGGGTTCCCCTCGTGGCCGAGCGGCGGTGGCACGCAGTCCTGCCTCGCCTACTGGGACGGCGCGCCGTCCGGGGTGGACTTCACCTACGCCAACAACCTGGTCCGCAGCGTGCGCAACGATGCCTGCCCGTCGGGCAGCATCTGCAACAAGGACCCGAAGGTGGTGAAGCTCGCCCTTGGCGCCTTCGATGCCCACCCGCAGGCGGAGAGCCCGCTGCGCGGCGCCGCCAACGGTGCCTTGGAGACGGTGCGCGAAGACCACCTCGGTCAGCCGCGGCCGACCTTCGGCGGTTATGACGCGGGTGCCTACCAGTACCAGGGCGAGGGCGGCGGCGGCGAAAGCCTGTTCCGTAGCGGCTTCGAGCGGAACTGAGCCATCGGCCCCCGGATCGATGGCGATCCGGGGGCCGCAGGTCCGGGCCGGTCGGGGCCTACAATGGCGATCCGGTTCCACGGGGTCGACCCTTGCACGCATTGCTGTCGCCGCTCGGCTTCGGGTTGCTGGTCGCGCTGCTGCTCGCCCTCGGCGGGCGGCGCCTGCCGTGGTGGCTGCGCCGTGCTGCCGTCGCCGCGCTGCTGGCATGTGTCCTCCTGGTGACGCCGCTTGGCGCCAATGCGCTGGTCGCCCTGCTGGAGCGGCAGGTGCCCGGCCCGGAGGCGTGCAACACTGCGCCGAAGGTGGTGGTGGTGCTCGCCGGCGGCTTCGATTTTCCGCCGCGGAACGAGTCCGACACGGAGGCGCTGACCCCGGCCAGCCTGAGGCGCCTGCTGGCCGGCGTCGCGCTGTGGCGACGTCTGCCGCAGGCCGGGCTGGTGCTCGCCGGCGGCGGCCCCCATGCGATCCGCGAGAGCGACGTGCTTGCGCGCCTCGCCGAATCGCTCGGCGTGCCGGCGGCGCTGATCCGCCGCGAGCGGACATCGCGCACCACCTGGGAAAACGCGATGGATCTCGCGCGCCTGGCGCCGCCCGTGCCGGCGGACATCTGGCTGGTGAGCTCGGCCACGCACCTGCCACGCGCCGAGATCGCGTTCCGCGCCTTCGGCTTCCGCCCCTGCCTCGTAGCCAGCGACCACGCGTGGGTGGCGCCGGACGGCATCGGCTATTTCCTTCCGCAGGGTTCGGCGGTGCGCAAGAGCGAGGTCGCCCTCCACGAACTCGCCGGGGAAGTCCTCTATCGCTGGCGTGCCGCGCGGCTCGCCAGCAGCGAGTCGTAGGCGCCGACCAGCGATTCGCCGATGGCCGTCCAGCCGTAGCGGGCTTCCGCCACCGCACGCGCCGCGGAGCCGAGCCGCGCCGCGCGCGCGGGATCGGCGAGCAGTTCCAGCACGGCGGTGGCGAAGGACGCCGCATCGTCGGCGAACAGCGCATCGCGGCCGGGTTGCAGCGCGATGCCGGCGCTGCCGATGGAGGTGGTCACGATGGCCTTGCCGAGCGCCATCGCCTCCAGCACCTTGAGCCGGGTGCCGCTGCCGGCGCGCAGCGGCACCACGTACACGGCCGCGTCGCGCACCGGGCGGCGCACGTCTTCGACGAAGCCGGCCATCTGCACGTGGCCCCTGAGCGCCGCCGGCACGGCGAAGCCATCCGGCTTGCCGACCAGCTGCAGGCTGACATGGGGGCGCGCGGCGAGGATGCGTGGGAACACCTCGGCAAGGAACCACTCGACGCCGTCGCGGTTGGGGAACCAGCCCATCTGGCCGACGAACACCAGTTGCCCGGGGCCGGGCGTGGAAGCGTCGGGCCGGTTGGCATCCAGATCGACGCCGTTCGGAATCACCTCCACCCGCGTCCGCGGCGCTGCGGTCCGTATCACCTCGGTGTCGCCGGGCGAGCAGGCGAGGACGAGGTCGGCACGCTGCCAGGCCGCGACCTCGAAGGCGCGCAGGCGCGGCACCTGGGCGGCGAGGAAGCGTCGCCGCCACGGCGAGCGTTCGGTTTCGCTGCGCCGTTCCAGCAGCGCGTGCTCGATGTTGTGGGCGTTGAGGACCAGCGGCAGGCCGCACTGCCGCGGCAGGTTGGCGACCAGTGGCAGCATGTCGACGTGCACCGCGTCGAAGGCCGGCAGCAGCTTGCGGGCGCGGCCGCGCAGCGCGGCGGAGCGGTACTTCCAGGCGACGAAGGGGCGCTCGCCGAAGCTGCCGCGGAGCGCCGCCCTCGCGAGCTCGCGGCGCGAGTGCTCGGCCGGGATCGGGAAGGTCTCGACGGCCGCGGTGTTGCGCCTGAGGTGCGCCAGCTCGCCGGGGCGGTCGTCACGCCGCTCGAAGCTCAGGAGGTGTACCGCGTGGCGCGCGGCGAGCGCGCGCAACAGGTGCCAGGAGCGCAGCTGGTGGCCTTCCTGCGGCGGCCACGGCAGGCGGCTGGTCATGAAGAGGATGCGCGCCACGCGCCTGGCCCGGATGCCGGCTTCAGTGCCGGCGCCACAGCCGGCGCGGGCCGAGCAGCAGGGCCGGCAGGGCGAGCAGGGCCGCCGCGTTGAGGGCGAGGAAGGTGCCCGCCGCCGGCAGCAGCGGCACCCGCTGCGCCGCGCGCGGCCGGGCCAGCGCGAAGGCCGCGGCCAGCCAGGCGACCACCTGCAGCAGGAAGGCCAGCCGGTAGAAGGGGCGCCCGGCAAGGCGCGCCGAGGCGAGCAGCGCCAGCAGCAGCGCCCAGGGCGCCACCAGGCGCAGGAACTTGTGCGAAAACCAGGCGGCGAACACCGGGTTGCGGCGCGGATTGGCGAGCCGTGGCAGGTGCGCAAGGAGTTGCCAGTTGCCGGCCAGCGTGCGCAGCTTGCGGTGGAATTCCTCTCCGGTGCTGGCGCTGGCCTGATCGTAGGCGATCGCGCCGCGCACCATCCACACGCGCCGGCCGGCGAAACGTACGTGGAGCGGCAGCCACAGGTCATCGAGCACCAGGCCCTTCGGCATCGCCGCGTAGAGGTTGCGGCGCATGGCATGGTTGGCGCCGCTGACGCCGTGCAGCCAGCCGAGCCGTGCCTCGGCGGCGCGGAGCGCCTTCTCGATGCGCCAGTAGAGGCCGATCGCCACCACCTCGCCGTCGTCGATCACCAGTTCGCCGCTCACGGCGCCAACCGCGGGATCGGCGAACGCCGCCACCAGCGCGCGCAGCGCACCGGGCGCATAGCGCTGGCGGGCATCGGTGAAGGCGATGATGTCCCGGGTGCCGGCGGCGATCGCGGCGTTCAGCGCCGCCGCCTTGCCGACCTGCCCGGGCAGAGTCAGGACGCGCACCCGCGGATCGATGCCGCCGGCGTGCATCGAGGTGCCGTCCTCGCTGCCGTCATCCACCACCAGCACTTCGAGCCGTTCCGGCGGGTAGTCCTGCGCCAGCACATCGCGGATGCGCGCCTCGATGCGCCGCGCCTCCCCGTGCGCGGCGATGACGACGGTGAGCGGCGGCGTGGCGGTGCCGCTGGCAGGCGTGCTGCCGCGGCGCCGCGCACGCTGGGCGGCCCAGGCGGGATAGCCGGCGTAGGTCCAGCCGACCAGGCCGATGCAGCTCCAGAAGACCAGCGCCGAGGGTGCCATGATGCTATCTCGCCAGGTGGGTGCGAAGGCGTTCGTAACGGGCGTTGCCGAGCAGCCGCTTGCCGAGCCCGAGCAGCCGATGGCGGGCGGCGGCCAGGCGCGGCAGCGGCCCGCGCCACTCGACCAGCGCGGCAAAGTCCATGAGGTCCAGGTTGCGCCGGATCGCGAGGCGCTGCAGCCAGCGGCCGGGTTGCGTGCTGCGGTTGGGGCCGGGCACCGAGCCGAACAGCCAGCGGTAGCCATGCGCGAGGGCGGCCTCGCGCTCGCGCATCCCGCCGCGGCCGCCGGGCAGCGCGAGCGCCGCGACCGCGGTGCCGGTGAGGGATTCGAGGCGCGCCCGGCTGTCGGCCAGCTCGGCGGCCAGCGAGGCGGCATCGAGATCGGCGAGATAACGATGGCTGGCTCCGTGGGAGCCGACCTCCATGCCCGCCGCGAGCAGCGCCGGGACTTCGTCCGGCCGCAGCATGCCCGGCTGGCCGAGGAAGGCCGAGGTGATGAAGAACACCGCCGTGAAACCGCGTTCGCGCAGCATCGGCACCGCCATTTCGAGGTTCGACGCGTCGCCATCATCGAAGCTGATGAGGATGCTGCGCGCGGGCCATTCCCCGGCGTCGAGGCCGGCGAGGCCGATGCTCCGGTAATCGCGGTTGGCCATCCAGTCGAGCTGGCGCGCGAAGCTCGACGGATCCACGCTGTAGACCGGGTCGTAGCGGCCGCGCATCGCCTTGCCCGCGTGCAGCCCGTGGTACATCAGCACCGGCAGGGACTCAGGCATGGTGGCGTTCCCTGGGCTGCGCGAACACCAGGCGCGGGCGCTCCTGCGGCGGCGTGGCGGCGGGCTGGGGTGTGGTTTCGGCCAGCGCCAGTTCGCGCGACTTCAGCAGCAGCCCGACGTAGGCCCAGAAGTAGCCGATCATCGGGAAATAAGTGAAGCGGTCGCCGAACACGTTGCTCAGCATCAGCGACAGCCAGACGCCGATCATGCCGAGCCCGAAGGCCTGCGCCAGGCTGCCCGGCGGGGCGTCGCGCCAGGTGCGCACCGCCGCGACCAGGATGCTGAGCAGCATGCCGAGGGTGATCGTCGACCCGATCAGGCCCTTTTCGGTCAGCTCGCGCATGAAGAAGTTGTGCGTGTCCATGTGCATCGGGTTGATCTCCGGATGCTGGAAGGTGTGATAGCCGCTGCCGGTCAGGGGATGGGCGAGGAAGTTCTCCCAGGCGATGTGCCAGAACTCGAAGCGCATCTCGGTGCTCTTGTCCACCTGGTTGCCTTCGAGCGTGGTGCTGTCGAAGCGCTCGACGACCGAGGGCGGCAGCACCGCCGGCAGCGCCATGGCCAGCACCAGCGTGGGCACGGCGATCTTCCAGCGTCCGCGCCAGAGCAGCAGCACGGTCGCCGCGCCCAGCATCAGTGCGATGTAGGAGGTGCGCGAGTACGCCCACAGCACGCCGAGCAGGGTGCAGCCGATGCCGATGGCGAACAGCGCGCGCCAGCGCCAGTTCCAGTGCGTGCCGACCAGCAGCGCCAGCATCAGCACCAGGCTGGTGACGCAGAACGAGGCGTATTCGTTGGCGCCGAGCAGCGAGAAGGTGCCCGAGATGCGCAGCGCGTCGGAATAGTGCCAGTGGCTGACGCTGGCGTGCTGCGACCAGGTGACGCGCAGGATGTAGGGTAGCGGCAGGATGGTGGCGAGCAGGACGTGCCGCACCGCGCTCCATCCGGTCACGCTCATCTGGACGAGGAAGACGATCATCACCGCCAGCATCGCGTCCTTCAGCATGTTGAAGTGGTTGCCGGTATCGGCGACGGTGCCATAGCTGATGAACAGCGAGAACACCGAATAGGCCACGTAGGCGAGGATCCAGCGGTGCAGCGAACTCCACTGCGCCAGCCGGCCGTGGCAGCGCCAGGCGCCGAAGAGCGCCAGCGCGAATCCGATGTTGAGGAAGTTGAGGCCGCCGCCGAGGTTGGGGAAATAGCCGGTCTGGAGGTTCTGCAGCGGCAGCAGGAACAGGAAGACGTAAAGCAGCCAGTTCTCGCGCTGCGGCTGGGCAGCGGCTGCCCGCGTTGCCGCCGGGGTGGGCGCCTGGAGCGGAACCGGCGCGGCGCGGCGCGGATTCACGCCGCCCTCCACACCGTTTCGTAGACGCTGGCGTAATCGCGCGCCATGCGCTCGAGCGAAAAGCGCTCGATGACGCGGCGGCGCAACTCCGGCCGGGCGCCGGGGCCGTCCAGCGCGCGCCGCATCGCGGCGGTCAGGGCGCCGACGTCGCCCGGCGCGACGCATTCGGCATCGAGGCCGGCCAGCACCGCCGGCACCTGCCCAACCTGCGTCGCCACCACCGGCCGCGTGCAGGCCATCGCCTCCAGCAGGGCCAGCGGCAATCCCTCGTAGCGGGACGGCAGCACGAACAGGTCGAGCAGGGGATAGAAGCGCTCCAGGTCCGTGCGCGCACCCGGCAGCCGCACGCGGGTGGCGATGCCGAGTTCCGCCGCCCTCAGCTCCAGGGCGCGGCGGAGCGGCCCCTCGCCGGCGATCACCAGCAGGGCGTGCGGCTCGTCCGCATGGATCCGGGCGAAGGCTTCGAGGAGGTCGAGCGGACTCTTCTGCGCGGTCAGGCGCATCGACGCGCCGATCACGCGGGCATCGTCCGGGATGGCGAGGGCGGCGCGATCGAGCGGCGGCTGGCCGGGGTGGAAGCGCGCCGTGTCGACGCCGTTCTCCACCAGTCGCGTGCGGCCGTTGCCGCCGTAGTCGCCGGCCATGGCCGCGGAGACGATGCACACCGCATCGAAGCGGCGCAGCAGCCGGCGTTCCAGCCAATGGTAGGCGCGCACCTGCCAACCACCCGAAAACTGTCCGTGCGCGGTCGCCACCGTGTGGCCGCCGCGGCCGAGGCGCGCCAGCCAGGCGTAGGCCGCGCTCTTGTAGTCGTGGACGTGGAGGATGGCGCGCGGATGCGCCGCCAGCAGGTCGCGCAGGCGGCGCACGCAGGCCGGATCGAAGCGTGCGCGGCAGGCGAGGCGCTCGGCGGGTACGCCCAGCGCAATCGCGCGTCGCCACAGCGGCTGCTCGGCGAGGTGCTGGTTGTCGAGGCAGAGCAGGCGGCCGTCGATGCCGAGCGCCGCCAGCGCCGGCACCAGGCCGAGCACCACGTATTCGGCGCCGTAGAGGCCGGCGCTGGAACGCAGGTGCAGCACCTCGAAATCAGCGGCCATCGACGAGCTCCCGGTACAGCGCGTCGTAGGCGGCGACCATCGCCGCCGGCGCGTGCCGCTCGACGGCGCGCCGCCGTGCCGCCGCGCCGAAGGTCGCGCGCAGCGCCGGATCGCCGGCCAGGCGCAGCAGGGCGGCGGCCAGCGCCGGCGGATCACGCGGGGGCACGAGGCACCCGGTCTGCCCTTCGACCACCAGGTCGGGATTGCCGCCGACGCGGGTGGCGACCACCGCGAGGCCACTCGCCTGCGCCTCCAGGAGGGCATTGGACAGCCCCTCGGTGGCCGATGCCAGCACCGCCAGGTCGGCCATGCGCAGCGTCCGCTCCACTTCCTCGGTGGAGCCGAGGAAATGGACTGCCGCGCCGATGCCGAGCGTGCCCGCGCGGGCGCGGAGGTCCGCTTCGAGCGGGCCGCTGCCGGCCAGCAGCAGGTGCGCCGCGGGGCATTTCCGGCGCACCAGGGCGAAAGCCTCGAGCAGGTCGGCGTGGTGTTTCACCGGGGTCAGGTTGGCGACGCAGGCGATCAGCAGCGCATCGTCCGGGAAGCCCGCATCGGCGCGAAGCGCCTGGCGCTCGCTGGCCGAGGCCGGACGGAAGCGGTCGATGTCGACACCGTTGGGGATGGCCAGGCAGCGTTCCGCCGGCACCCCTTCCTCGACCACCAGTGCGTCGAGGATGGCGCGGCTCGGCGCCAGCACGCGGTCGAAGCGCCCGCTGACCAGCCGGAACGCCGAACGCAGGGCCGGGCTCTTGTTGAATCCCATGTCGCGGCGGTTGGAAATCCTGCGCGTGGCGGCCGGGCCGCGCGGCAGCAGGGCGTTGATGAGGTCGGACTTCTCGTGCTGCGACTGCACGATGTCCCACTCGCCGGCCACGACCCGGGCGCGCAACTCGTTCCATGCGCCGATGCCGCGCGGCGCGTACACCGCATCCACGGGACGGAACGCGAACGAGCGCAGGTGCGGGCGCACTTCCTCGGCGCGGCGTGGTTCGATGTAGGGCTCGGCCAGCTGCAGTACATCGACCGTGTAGCGCGTGCCGGGCAGGCCGGTGATCAGATACCTCAGGAAACGCTCGCAGCCGCCGGTGCTGAGGATGGGGTTGTCGCTGATGATCAGCAGCGAGACGAGTCCCGCGCCGCGCCGCGCCGCCACCCGCTCGCGGGCATCGGAGGACAGCGGCGGCGCGGGCACGGCGACGCCGTCGCGGGCCAGGGCCGGGGGGCAGGAATCGGCTGGCATCCGTCCGTCCGTCAGCGCGTGAACACCAGCGTGAACAGCGCCACGTTCTCGGTGAAGCCCTGCAGCGGCGCGGTGCTGCTGCGCCGGTTGCGGAGCAGGTCGAGCCGCCACGACCAGTGCCGCGACAGCTGCTGGGCGAGGAAGAAGCCGGCGCGAAGGTCGTCGTCGCGGCGGTCGAGGGTGCGGTAGCTGCGCCGCTCGCTGCCGGCGGAGACCCCGACCGTCCACAGCGGGCGCGGGCGGTAGCTGGCGTCGAAGGACGCGCCCCGCGCCGACTCGTCGAGCGTCGGGTCGTAGACGTAGTCGAGCTTCTGCCAGTAGGGCGCGAAGGCGAGGCTGAAGGTCTCGCCCGCGTAGGCGTAGCCGACCTCGGCGCGGCGCAGCAGGTAGACGCCCGAGCTGATCGTGGCGTCGCCGGCGAGCAGGCCGCTGGTGAAGGCCGGCATGCGGCTGAAATCGACCTCGCCGAGATCCTCGGCGGCGTCCGAATAGCGCCGCGCGAGATCCGCCCGCAGCCGGCTGTGCGGCGTGGCGCGCCACTCGAGGGTGCCGCGGAAGAGCGGGCTGGAACGGCTCGCGCCGACGTCCGGCTGCAGGCGCGAGTAGCCCAGGCTCACGTCCACGTCCAGCGCGGCCAGCGCGCTGTGGTAGTGGCCATAGAGGTTGTAGCGGTCGTAATCGCCGCCGTTGGCGCTGTCCGGCTGGTTGCTGGTGAAATGCACGTGCTGCGCGTCGAGATTGGCCGACAGCGTGGTGGTCGGCGAGAGCTCGCGGATGGCGCGCAAGGCGCCCAGCTCGCGCAGCGAATCGAATTCGTCGTTCTTCGAGGCGCTGCTGTTGATCATGCGGAAATCCGCCTGGCCGGTCAGCGCCTCGCCGAGGCGGAATTGCAGCGTCGGGCCGAGGCTCACCACGTTGACCTGCTGCATGTTCGCCGGGGAGTTGGGCTGCAACACATTGACCGGCTGCACGCTGGCGCTGTCCTCCAGCACGAAATGCAGCCGGCGCGGCAGGATCGCCCAGTCCAGCAACGCGTCGAGGTCGGCCAGGGTCTGGTTGCCGAAATCGCCGTTCAGGTAATCGATGTATTGCACGTCGCCGACGGCGCGGGCGGCCAGCACGGCGCCCTGCTGGTCGAGGTCGAAGTGGATCCGCGGCACCAGCATGTTGGAACCGACCGGGTCGGTCGCGCTCTGGTTGATGTTGTCGCTGTGGCCGAACCCGAACTCCAGCGAGTAGTCGAGGTGCGCGGCCGAAGCGGCCACCGGCAGGGCGGCGGCGAAGGCGGCAGAAGCGAGGGCGCGGGGCATCGGCATGGCGGGCGCGCCCCCTTCAAGGGCCGACGTTGAACACCACCCCGGCCACCTTGCCGGGCTCGAACCCCGCCACCGCCTGGCTGACCGCGGCGGGCGTGTCGCGGCCGTAGCCGGCGACCACCACGACGAAATCGGCAAGGTCGGACAGGATGCGCGCGTCCGGCGCGCCGCGGATGGCCGGCCCGTCCAGGAACAGGTAGCGGTCCGGATAGCGGCAGCGCAGCGAGTCGATCACCGCGCGCATGCGGAAGGAGGAGAAATGCTCGCTGCCGGTCTCGCGCTGGTGGCCGGCGGGGATCATGCGCAGGCGCGGGATGCCGGTGGCGCGGAACACCGCCTCGATGCCGGTGGAGGGGCGTTCGAGGTAATCCATCAGCCCCGGCGAGGCGGCCGTGCCGAGCGCCTCGTGCTGCGCCGGGTGGCGCACGTTGCAATCGACCAGCAGCGCCGTCTTGGCCTCGTCGAAGGCGAACGCCGCGGCGAGGTTGCGGGCGACGAAACTGCCGCCGCCGCCCGAGCTCACCGCCGCCACCATGGTGACGAAATTGCCGCTGCCGCCGAGCGCCAGCAGGCGCGTGCGGATCTCGCGGAACGCATCCGCCTGCTCGCGGCCGCCGTCGCGGCGGATCAGGCGCCGCTCGTCGAGCTGGCGCGGCGCGAGCGCGTTCGGCTCGGCCATGAGGGCGATGGAACGCCCTGGCGCGCGCGCGGCCAGTGCCTCCGCGCGTGCCTCCTCCCGCCCGAGCGGCAGGGGCACGCCCGCTTCGCCTGTTGCCATCACAGCATCTCCATGCGGAACCAGGCGATCAGGACATAGGCCAGCAGCACCCCGACGACCACGGCGGTGACGATGATGCCGCTGGCCCGGGCGCGCCGGCGGTCACGCCAGGTCGGATAGAAGGGAACGGTCGCCAGCACCGGGATGCCGGTCTGGCGTTCGAGCTGGCCGGCGGTGCGCAGGCGCGGATCGAGCCGCGCGTAGCCGAACAGCACGCCGAGCGGCAGCGCGAAGCCGAACGCGAGCCCGGCGGCGGCGAAGTGCATCATGCGCAGGCCGGACGGGCGCAGCGGCATCACCGCCGGCTCCTGGATGCGGAAGGTGAGGCCCTGGCGCTTCTCGTCCAGGTTCATCGACACGCGCGCGTTCTCGCGCCGCTTCAGCAGGTCCTGGTAGATGTCGCGGTTGACCTCGTAGTCGCGCGTCAGCTCGGCCAGGGCGTTCTCCGAGTCGGCAATGCGCTTGCTGCGGTCGAGCTCGGCGTTCAGCATGCCCTCGGTCATCGCCAGGCGCGAGGAGGTCGCGGCGGAGGCGCGGCGCGTATCGGCCAGCTTGCCCCTGAGCTGCTGGTACACCGGGTTGTACTGCACGTCGTAATCGCCGAGGGCGCGCGGATGCCCCGCCTTGCCGGCCGCGCCCCTGTCGCTTTCCGCTTGTGCGAGGAGCTGCTTCACGTCCTCCATCTGGTGGCGGACGCGGATCACGTCGGGATACTGGTCGGTGTAAGTGAGCAGCAGCTTGTCGAGCTGGCTCTGCAGGTCGGCCAGTTGCATGCGGTACTGGCCGGCACGCGTCTGCACGGCGCTGATTTCCGACTCGCCCGACACCTGCGAGGCCAGCGACGACTGGCTGGAATGGAGCTCCATCAGGTCCAGGCGCGCCTTCTCCACCTCGCTGCGCAACTGCGCGATGCGCGCGTTGCTGTCCGCCTCGCCGCCCGGGCGCGCATCCACGTGCGTCTCGCGGAACGCCTTCAGCTTGGCCTCGGCGTCGGCGAGCTTGGCGTGGTAGGCCTGCACCTGGTCGTCGATGAACTCGAAGGCGTTGCGGCTCTCGCGCTCCTTGGCGGCCAGGCTCTCGCGGATGAAGAGGTCGGCGAAGTCCCGGGTCAGCACGTAGGCGCGCTTCGGATTGCGGTCGGCATAGGTGATCTGGATCAGGTTGTCGCGCGGGCTGGAGACCGTCGTGCGCTGGCTGATCTCCTCGATCGCGTGGTCGCGCTGCAGCGGCGTCAGGGCGGGCTCGCGCGCCGTCCAGCCGCCGGCGGCCAGGATCTCGTCCATCACCTTGCGGCTGAACACCACCTCGCGCGCGAGGCCGGCGCGGTCGACCACGCCGGTGGCGACGGCGCGGCCCTGCATCAGGCCGGTGACGATGTTGCTCTCCTGCACCAGGATGGTGGTCGAGGCGGTGTACTTCTTCGGCCAGGCCGCGCCGATCGCCAGCGCGGCCAGCGCCACCACCGCGAAGAGGGCGCCAAGCGCCACGCGGCGCCGGCGGGCTTCGCCGATCAGCACCGGCACGAGTTCGGTCACAGGGACCGGGGCGGTTCCCATTGTGGTGTACTCCGGCGGTCAGAAGACTCGCTCGGGCACGGTGATCACGTCACCGGGCTGGGCAGGGTAGTTGGTGGCGAGGTCGCCTTGCTTGAGGATGCGGTCGAGCCGCACGGGGTAGGCCGTGCTGCCATTGCCGTCCTTGTCCTTGCGGTAGAGCTCGGTGCGGTCCGGCGAGGCGAACTCGGTGGTGCCGCCGGCGGCCAGCACCGCGTCCAGCACCGTCATGCCCTGCCGGTAGGGGATCGAGACCGGCTGGCGCACCGCTCCGGTCACCCGAACCCGCGAGAGGTATTCGTGGCTGCGCAGTTCGGTCAGGATCACCGTCACCTGCGGGTCGCGCACGTAGGTGGCGAGGCGCGTGGCGATTTCCTCGGAAACTTCGGAAGGCGTGCGCCCGCCGGCCTTGACGTCGCCGACCAGGGGCACCGAGATCATGCCGTCCGGCCGCACCGGCACCTTCGCGTCCAGGTCCGGGTTGTGCCAGACCGAGACCTGGAGGATGTCGTCCACCCCGATGTGGTATTCGCTGACCGCCGGCGCTGCCGGATCGATCCGGGGAGGCGGAGTCCCCCGCGAGGCCGTCGCGCAGCCCGCGAGGGCCACGAGGATCACCATAAACGCCACCCGGAATGGATGCGGCATGTCCATCTCTCCCGCACGACAACGTGACGCATTTCACGCTTTTTCCGCTGAACTCAGGCTGTCGCCGCAGAGCTTCCGGATGCGTCTCCGCTCCACCGCGAAACCACCCGCGGCGTGGCGCCGAGTGGCTGGCGCCGCAGGCGCGCCCGTTCTTCTTCGGGCGCAGCCGCGCACGTGCTACCGTCCGCTGCGACCGATCCTGCGGAGACCGCCAGGCCGGGCGGCCCACCCATCAGCCACAGGCGGACTCATCATGCGCGATCCGGATTTCACCGGTGTCTTCCGTCCACGGGCGGCGATCGTGAGCGCCCTGTTCGGGACGATGTGGCTGCTCGCGTGGTGGTACCAGGCGCATCGCGCATCGCTCGCCGTCCTTCTTGGCATCCTCGGGTCCGCCATGCTGGTCATGGGCGCTGCGCTTTTCCAGCTTCGACGGTTTCGGCGCGCCGAGCTCGCAGCACCGCCCGGGTATCGCCGCAGCCGCCTGCGGCTCTATGCGATGGTCAATGCAATCTACTGGCCGATCCTGTTCATCGCCGTTGCGGCCATCGGCGCGTCGGGGCATGCACGCTGGATCAATCCCGCCATCATCCTGCTGGTCGGACTGCACCTCTTTCCGCTCGGCCTGATATTCCGCGACCGGCTCCTGCACCTGGCCGGCGTGTTGCTGGTGGCGCTCGCGGTCTGCTATCCGGCCGTCGCGGACCCCGGCAGCCCGCTCGGCCTGCTGGGTGCGGGAGCGATCCTCCTGGCCACGGGGGCTGCGGCGGTCGTGATCAACACTCCGTGCGGGCCCGCACCGTTGATTGGGGCAGGTAACAGGGACGCGGCATGACCCGGATCCGAAAAGAGCTTGCATCCGACGCGTCCGCCATCGCGGCCGTGACCGCGGCGGCCTTCAGGCGCGCTGCACACACCAGCCACACCGAGCAGTTCATCATCGGTGCGCTGCGCGCGTCCGGCAATCTCGCCGTCTCGCTCGTGGCGGAAGAACATGGACAGATCATCGGGCATGTTGCCGCGTCGCCGGTGACGGATTCCGATGGCACGCCGGAATGGTATGGACTGGGTCCTGTCTCCGTCATTCCCGGACGGCAGGATCAAGGCGTAGGCTCCCTCCTCGTGGAACACGCGCTTGCGGAGCTGCGAGCCATGGGCGCGGCTGGGTGCGTCGTGCTGGGAGAGCCCGGCTATTACTCGCGTTTTGGATTCAGGGCCGAACCCATGCTTGCGTTGGCCGGCGTGCCGGCGGAGTACTTCCTGGCCATCTCCTTCAATGGTTCCCGGCCGCGCGGCCAGGTTCAATACCACGAGTCGTTCGCGGCAACGGCCTGACGGTTCCGCGATCGTTGCACGAATGGACTACATGGATGCGCGGATGACCGCCCCGCTGAATGGTTTGACTCAAGGGTAGCCGGATGCTCTTTCTCGTCATGGCAATCATCTTCCTGGCCACGTTCATCCGCTCGGCGTTCGGATTCGGCGAGGCGCTGGTGGCAGTTCCCCTGCTGGCCCTGATCATGCCCATCGAGATCGCGGCGCCCGTCGCGGTTCTGGTCTCGATCACGGTCGCCGTGGTGGCGGTGGCGCAGGATTGGCGGCACGTCCATTTCCGCAGCGCCGGCGTGCTGTTCGCGTCCACCTGCGTCGGCATTCCCATCGGGCTCTGGCTGCTGACGGCGGTGCCCGGGCAAACCGTCAAGACCGTGCTTGCAGTCGTCATCATCGCCTTTTCCGCGATCTTCCTGTTCGACAGGTCGCGAGCGATGTTGAAGACGGACCGGTGGGCTCCGGTCTTCGGCTTCCTGGCCGGAATCCTCGGCGGAGCCTATGGCATGAACGGACCGCCGCTGGTCGCGTACGGCACCTTGCGCCGCTGGCCGCCGCAGCGGTTCCGGGCCACATTGCAGGGCTATTTCCTTCCCGCCAGCGTGGTCATCATGCTGGGCTACTGGCTGGCCGGCCTGTGGCAGCCGCCCGTGACCCGTTATTATCTGCTCACGCTGCCGGTCGTCATCGTCGCGATCGTGGCGGGGCGAGCCGTGAACAGGCGCTTCGACGCCCAGGCGTTCATCACCTGCGTGCACGCCGGCCTGGTCGTGGTCGGGATGGCCCTGCTCTGGCAGGCGCGGGCCTGACGGACCGCATGTGCCGCGTCGAGGCGCTCGCCCGGTGCGCATCGACATCCTTGGGGCGCCATCGCAGCTGCGCGGATCGCCTGCACGCAGGCTTCTACGGAAGCGCGCGCTTTGCGGGAGCGGCCGAGGCCGCGCCAGGCGCGTAGAAGTCCAGGTACCAGGCCACGAACCGGCGCACGCCTTCTTCGACCGGCGTCGACGGTGCGTAGCCGGTGTCGCGCATCAGTTCCTCGACGTCGGCGGCGGTGTCCGGCACGTCGCCGGGCTGCAGCGGCAGCAGGATCTTCTCCGCCCTGCGGTCGAGGCAGTCCTCGATCACCTCGATGTAGCGCGACAGCTCAACCGGGTGGCTGTTGCCGATGTTGTAGACGCGGTAAGGCGCCGAGGAAGTGGCGGGATTGGGGCGCAGCGGATCGAACGCGGGGTCGGCTCCCGGCACGCGGTCGAGGGTGCGGATCACGCCCTCGACGATGTCGTCGATGTAGGTGAAGTCGCGCGTGTGGCGGCCGTGGTTGAAGACCTCGATCGGCTCGCCGGCGAGGATCCTGCGGGTGAACAGGAACAGCGCCATGTCCGGCCGGCCCCACGGCCCGTACACGGTGAAGAAGCGCAGGCCGGTGGTCGAAAGGCCGTACAGATGGCTGTAGGTGTGCGCCATCAGCTCGTTGGCCTTCTTGGTGGCCGCATAGAGGCTGACCGGATGGTCGACGGAGTCCTGCACCGAGAACGGCAGCTTGCGGTTGGCGCCGTACACGGAACTGGACGAGGCATAGACCAGGTGCTCGACGCCGCCGTGGCGGCAGGCCTCGAGGATGTTGATGAAGCCGACCAGGTTGCTGTCCACGTAGGCGTGCGGGTTCTCGATCGAGTAGCGCACGCCGGCCTGCGCGGCGAGGTTGACCACGCGCTCGGGGCGGAACCCGGCGAAGGCCTTCTCCAGCGCGGCGCGATCCTCCAGCGCCGCGCGCACGCAGCGGAAACCGGGCTGCGGGGCGAGCCGCGCCAGGCGCGCTTCCTTCAGCGCCGGGTCGTAGTACGGATTGACGTTGTCGTAGCCCAGCACCTCGTCGCCGCGGGCGAGCAGCCGCTCGCTGAGGGCGGCGCCGATGAACCCGGCCGCGCCGGTGACGAGTACGCGCATGGCTTGCTCCCTGTGAGGTGGCGAACGGGGGGCTGCAGTCTAAGCGCGGCGCCTGGCACTGCAAAGCCAGGCCTCAATCGGGCAGGCGGTCTTCCAGCCAGGCGCCGATCGCCTCGATCAGGTCGTCGCGATCGGTCTCGTCGTAGAAGAGGTGGTCGCAGCGGGGCCAGTGCTCGAAATGCACGCTCTGGGCGCGCGTGGCGTGGCCGAAGGTGCCGATGAACTGGCCGCGATGCAGGAAGTAGCTGGTGCCGCCCGTGTAGAGGAAGAAGAGCTCCATGCCGCGCCCGACCAGGGCTTCGAGCTGGGCCCGCTCGCTGCCGGGCTCGGGCCACTCGCTGAGGTCGGCCGCGACGGTGCTGTCGTCCGGGCGGAGCAGGCGGCCGAGGCGCTCGCGCCACGCGGCCCAGGACTTGTGTCGCGCGCGCCGCAGCTGTCCCAACCGGTAGGCGAAGGTGCGCCGTGCCACCGCGTCGATCAGTACCGCCCCGGCCATGCGCGGGTCGGCCAGCGCCAACCGCCAGGCGAGATTGGCGGCGCTGCAGATGCCACCGGCGACGAAGCGATGGCAGCCGGTCTTGCGTTCGAGCACGTCGAAGACGCCCTGCACGATCTCCGCCTGCGGCCGGTCGGCATAGGCCAGGCTGTCGCCGATGCCGGGCAGATCGAAACGGAACACCGGGTAGCCGCGCGCGGCGAGGTGGCGGGCGAGGCGTACGTGCAGCCGGAACGGGCCGCTGCGCGGCATGAAGCCGGCGTTGAGGAGGACCACGCAGGTGCGTCGCGAGGTGCTGGTCAGTGGCCGGCACAGCAGGCCGAACAGGTCGCCGCCGGCCGGGAGCAGCTCCCGTTGCCAATGCGGTGGGTGGCGCTCGCGCGGGCGCACGTTCATGCCGCCACCGCGAGGCTGGCGGCCAGCGCACTCCCGACGCTGCGCGCGGCGGCGGCGGGAACATGGCCCATTTCGAGCTTGCCCTCCCACGCGGTGAGGGCCGAGGTGAGCTCGATGCGCTGCCGCGGCGCGGGCAGGCGTGCCTGCGCTACCCGGTCCAGCAGCACCAGTGGCGGCCAGCGGCTACTGTCGCGGTCCAGCCGCGCCACCGCGAGGCCGGAGATGAGTTCGGCGCCACAGGGATAGCCGACCAGGCTCTCGTGCGGCAGCGGCGGGTGCGGGCGCCTTCCTTCCGGGTAGCGATGGCGCGAAGCCTGCTCCTCGGCGTCGATCCGGTGCAGGTCGGCCAGGTAGGCCGCGCCATCGACCAGCGGCCGCCACAGCCACAGCGCCGCCAGCCGCGCGCGGGCGGCGAGGGCGGAGGCGACGAAGGCGCCGGCGCGGACTCCCAGCACCGCCACCGGCGTGACGCCGATCCGCTCGCGCAGCGCGCCCAGCGCCGCCGTGGCGTCGATCGCCGCCTGTTCCAGCGAGAACTCCAGGCTGTGGCCGTCCGAATCGCCGGTCCCGTAGTAGTGGGGTCGCAGCACCGCGATCCCGTCCTGCGCCAGCACGTCGGCGACGAGCGCGAACAGCCGGTTGCTCAAGGGGAATTCCTGCAGGAACGGCGGCAGCACCAGCACCCCGGCGCGGGGTTCCCGTGGCCGGTGGAAGACCCCGAACAGGGTGCCGCGGCCGTTGCCGAACTGGCAGGGTTCCGCGCGTGCGTTCATCGCCCGCTCCGCTGGCCGAACAGCTTGCGCAGGCGGCCGCCGAGGCCGGGCCGCGCCGGCTTCGCCACGGGGATGTCCGCCGGCAGGGCCGCCGCGAGTGCCCGCAGCGTGCTGCTGGCGATGCGCAGCAGGTTGAGGCGCACGCCGGTGCACCGCTCGACCTGCATCACCATTTCCATCGCCAGCAGCGAGTGGCCGCCGAGATCGAAGAAGTTGTCGACGGGCCGCACCTCGCCGCCGCCGAGGAGTTCCGCCCAGAGATCGACGAGGTAGCGCTCGCCGGCGCTCGCCGGCGCGTCCGGATCCACGGCGGCCGGGGCCAGGCTTGAGTCGCTGGCAGGCGGAAGATCGGCCGCCGGTGCCGTCGGGTCGGCCGATGACGCGGTGGATCCTCGCCCGGTTCGCTCAAGCCCCGCGGCGAGCTGGGCGACCGACTGCGCCGGATCGGCGATCACGCCATCGATCAGCGCCAGAAAGTCCGCCACGAGCCGTTGCACCGTCGCCCGCTCCAGCGTGTCGGCGTTGTAGACCGCGCCGCCGACCATGCCGTCGGGGTGTTCGAGCAACCATACCGCCAGGTCCTCGGCGGCCCCGCGCTGGAAGATCGGGATCTGCGATTGCGCGAGGCCGCCCCAGTCGACGATGCGCTGGCGCGCGTCCTGATAGGAGAACTGCGCCTGGTAGAGGTCGATCGGGCCGGCCGCCGCGCGCAGCTCGGGTGCGCGCAGGAGGTCGTCGAGCTGCACTTCGGGGTGGGCGAAGCTTTCGAGCACCGTCTGCTTCACGCTGGCGACGAGTTCGAGAAAGCTCGCCGCCGGATCGACGTCGAGCGGCAGCGGCAGCAGGTTGGTGAACAGGCCCATCACCTTCTCGAGCTCGGGCGCGGTGCGCACGCGTGCCGGCGTGCCGATGACGAGCTGGTTGGTGCCGACGTAGCGGTAGAGCAGCACGTAACAGAGGGCGAGCAGGGTCATGAACTGGGTGGCGTCGGCACGCCGGCCGATCTCGCGCAGCGCCTGGGTGCGGTCCCGGGCGATGTGCAACCATTCGATGCCGCCGGCGCCGGGAGTGGCGTTGCCGGGCGCGCGCGGATGGTCGGTCGGAAGCGGCCGCGGCGCGCCTCGGGTGGCCAGGCGTTCGCGCCAGGCGTCGAGCTGCGCGTCGAGCTGCGCTTCGTACCCGGGCCCTTCCAGCCACTCGGCCTGCCAGGCGCTGAAGTCGCCGTAGCTCACCGCCAGCGGCGGCAGAGGCGAGGGGTGCCCGGCGCTGAAGGCGGCATAGAGGGCGGAGAACTCCTCGTAGAAGAGGTCGAACGACCAGCCGTCCCAGATGGCGTGGTGGGCCATGAAGAACAGCACGTGCTCGTCGGGCGCGAGGCGGAACATCCGCGCGCGAAAGAGTGGCGCCACGGAGAGGTCGAAGGGCTGGTTGACCAGCGCGTCCAGGCGTCGCAACAGTTCGGACTCGCGCGCCTCCGGCGCCAGCCCCGAAAGGTCCTCGGCCGGGAACAGTTGCAGGGGGATGGCGTCGTGGATCACCTGCACCGGCTCGCCATCCTCATGGCCGATGGAGGTGCGGAGCACCGCCTGGCGCTGCACCAGCGCCGCGAAGGCGCGCGCGAACGCGGCCTCGTCGAGCACGCCGCGCAGCCGGTGCGCGGACGGCGTGTTGTAGACCACGCTGCCGGGATGGAGCTGCTCGAACAGCCACAGGCGGGTCTGCTGCAGCGACAAGGGGGCGCTCCGCCGGTCGGCGCGGTGTTCGATGCGCGGCGTGGCGGCGACGCCCTCCTGGCTGGCGATGGCTTCGGCCAGCGCGGCCACGGTGGGGGCGTCGAACAGCGTGCGCAGCGACAGCGCCACGCCGAACTCGCGGGCGAGGCGGGCGGTGAGCTGGGCGGCGAGCAGGGAATGGCCGCCGAGCGCGAAGAAATCCTCGTCGATGCCGAGCCCCGGCAGCGCCAGCGTCTCTTCCATGGCGCGCGCGATGCGCCGCTCCAGCGCGGTGCGCGGTGCGGTGCGCGCCGGCGCATCGGCCGGCGCGAGCGGCGCGGGCAGGGCCTTGCGGTCGATCTTGCCGTTCGGCAGCAGGGGAATCGCGTCGAGCGTCACGAAATGCTGCGGCAGCATGTAGTCGGGGAGGCTCTGGCGCAGGTGCGCGCGCAGTGCCGCCACGTCCACGCTCGCGCCCGGACGGAGCGCGAGGTAGGCGACCAGGCGCTGGTCGCCGGGTCGGTCCTCGCGCACCAGCGCGACGGCGCGCGCCACTGCCGGATGGCTGATCAGGTTGGCCTCGATCTCGCCGAGCTCGATGCGGAACCCGCGCAGCTTCACCTGGAAGTCGAGCCGCCCCTGGTGCTCGAGCAGGCCGTCGTTGTTCCAGCGGCCGCGATCGCCGGTGCGGTAGAGGCGCGCGCCGGGCACGGCGGAGAAGGCATCGGGGATGAAGCGCTCGGCGGTGAGTTCCGGCCGGCCCAGGTAGCCCAGCGTCACGCCCTGGCCACCGATGGCGATCTCGCCCGGTACGCCGATCGGGCAGGGCTGGCCGCGCGCGTCGAGGATCCACACGCTGGTGTTGTCGAGGGGTCGGCCGATGGAGATCCCGCGCTCGGGGGCGACCACCCGCCAGCAGGTCGACCAGACGGTGGTTTCGGTCGGACCGTAGAGGTTCCAGACCTCGCCGCAGCGCTCCAGCTGGGCCTCGGCGAGATCCGGCGGCAGCGCCTCGCCGCCGCACAGGGCGCGGAAACCCGGCGCGCCTTCCCAGCCGGCCTCCAGCATCAGCCGCCAGGTGGCGGGCGTGGCCTGCATCAGGGTGATCGCCTCCGCCTCGACCAGGCGGCGCAGCGCCGCGCCATCGAGGCCATCGTCATGGCTTGCCAGCACCACCGTGCCGCCGGCGAGCAGCGGCCCGAAGAGCTCCAGCACCGCGATGTCGAAGGAGAGCGTGGTGACCGCGAGCAGGCGGTCGTCCTCACGCAGGCCGGGCACGGCCAGCATCGAGGCGAGGAAATTCACCACCGCGCGCTGCGGCACCTGCACGCCCTTGGGCTTGCCGGTCGAGCCGGAGGTATAGATGACGTAGGCGACCGCCTCGTCGCCGGCCGGCGCCGGCATGGACGCGGCCGCATCCAGCGCGCCCGGTGCGTCGAGCAGCAGGGTGCGTTCGGCCGGCCATGCCAGCGCAGCGTTGGTGGCTGCTTCGGCGAGCAGCAGGGCGAGGCCGGCGTCTTCGGCCATGTAGGCCAGGCGCGCCGCCGGGAAGGCCGGATCGAGCGGCACGTAGCCGGCGCCCGCGGCGAGCACGCCGAGGGCGCTGGCAACGAGGTCGGGCCCGCGCTGGAGCGCGATGCCGACCAGGTCGCCGGCGCCGATGCCGCGGGCGGCGAGCGCGGTCGAGATCGCGCGCACCCGTGCGGCCAGTTCCGCGTAGCTCAGCGCCGCGCCGCCGCAGCGGATGGCGGTGCGCGCCGGTATTTCGGCGGCGCGTGCCAGCACGAGCTGTTCGAGGCGTGCCCCGGCGGCGCGCGGCACCGGCGCCGGTTGCAGCGCATCGAGCGCGGCGCGCTCACGCGGCGACAGCAGCGCCAGCGCGCCGGTTTCCTGCGCGGGATCGGCGACCGCGGCGTCGAGCAGGGTGGCGTAGGCGTCGAGCCAGCGCGCGATGGTGGCGGCATCGAAGAGATCGGTGTTGTACTGGCATTCCAGGCGCAGCGCGCCCTGCACCTGCACCGCGTTGACGAACAGCTCGAAGTTCTCGAAGCGGCGCGGCACGCCGGCGAACTCGAAGCCGAGGCCGCCGAAGTCCATCGAACCCGGATCCAGCGCCTGGTCGAGGTTGAACAGCACGTTCACCAGCGGCAGGCGCGCCGGATCGCGCGGCAGCGCCAAGTGTTTCAGCAGCGTGCCGAAGGTGAGCTGCTGGTGCTCGACGGCATCGAGCAGGTCGCCGCGGACCCGCGCCAGGAGGTTCGCGAAGGGCTCGGCGGGATCGACCCGCATGCGGATCGGCAGCATGTTGACGGCATGGCCGACCAGGGCCTGCTTCCCGGCAACCGCCTGGCCGGCGGTCGCGATGCCGACCACCAGGTCGTCCTGGCCCGTCAGGCGCGACAGCAGCAGGCCGAAGCCGGTGAGCAGCATCGCGTGCAGGCTGGCGCCCTGGCGCGCCGCGCCGCGGCGGAAGGAATCGATGCGATCGGCGCCGAGATGGACGTCGATGCGCCGCGAGCCGAAGCTGCGCCGGCGCGGACGCGGCCGGTCGAGTGGCAGGTCGAGCGGCGGCGGCAGGTTCGCGAAGCGCTGCAGCCAGTAGGCCTCGTCCTCGCCTGCGGTGGGGCCGGCGCCGTGCTCGGCAGCGAGCGCGAAGGCGGCGAAGGAATCGGCTTCCGGCAGCGCTGGCGTGCGGCCCTCGCGCGCGGCGGCGTAGAGCTCGGCCAGCTCGCGCACGATGACGCCGAACGACCAGCCGTCGCAGACGATGTGGTGCGCGCCGAGGATCAGGAGATGGTCGTCGGCGGCCAGGTGCAGCAGCTCGGCGCCGAACAGCGGTCCGCGTTCGAGGTCGAACGGCCGCTCCACGGCACGCACCAGCGTGGCCTCCATCTCCGCCTTGCGCTCCGCGTCGCCGAGCGCGGCCAGGCTCCGGTGCCGCAGGCCGGGCGCGGCGGCGTTGGCGATCAGCAGGCTCTCGCCATCTCCGCTGAAGGTGGCGCGCAGCGCCTCGTGGCGAGCCACGATCGTGTCCAGCGCGGCCTCCAGCGCGCGGCGGTCAAGCGGCCCGGAGAGGCGCAGCGTCGCCGACTCGTTGTAGGCGAGCGAGGCTTCCGGCTGCAGCCGGGCCGCCAGCCAGATCTCGCGTTGCGCCTCGGTGGACGGTACCGCGCGCGCCAGCGGCGCGGCGTCGAAGGGATCGTAGTCGACGGCGACGCCGGGGGCGGTGATGGTGGCACTCATGCGTCGATCCTCCGGTATTTGCCCGGCGCGTCCGCATTGGGCACGAACCAGGCGGGCCGGCCGTCCGGATCGCGGCCGAGGCGCGCCTCCGGCAGCGGCGGATGGCTGGCATCGAAGGCGGCGGCCGCCGCCTTGCGCGGCACGAAGCCGGCCTCCTGCATCTCCGCCAGCGATTCGCGGAAGGCGCGCGCGATGGTGGCGTAGTCGGCCTCCACGTGCGCGGTGGTGAAGAAGCAGGGGAAGTGGTCGAGGATGTGCACGCCGCGGCTGCGCATCATCGCGAACAGGAGATCCTGCAGCGGGTGCTCTTCGGTGAAGCCGATGCGCCACAGCGAGGCGAAATGGGTGATCGCGACCGGTGCGCCAGCCTCGCGGGCGATCCCGGTGAGTTCTTCGGCAAAGGCGCTGGTGCGGGCGTTGAGGCGCTCCTGCAGGGCCGGCCCCTCGCGCCTGAGGTGCTCCAGTACCGCATGCGCGGCGGCCAGCGCCAGCGGGTGGCGCACGAAGGTGCCGGCGAAATAGGTGACGCCGACCGTCGGTACCGAATCATCGCCGTACTCCCAGCCGCCGCCATCGAGTGCGTCCATGTACTCGCGCCGGCCGGCGATCACGCCGATCGGCATGCCGCCGCCGACCACCTTGCCGTAGGAGGCGAGATCCGCGTCCACGCCGTAGACGTGCTGCGCGCCCCGCGGGTGCGAGCGGAAGCCCGTCACCACCTCGTCGAACACCAGCAGCGCGCCGGACTCGCGGGTGATCCGGCGCAGCTCCTGCACGAACTCGCGCGGCACCAGGTCCGGGCGCCGGCTCTGCACCGGCTCGACCAGCACCGCGGCGATCTCGCCGGCGTGCTGGCGGATGATGTCGAGCGATTCGGGCGCGCCGTACTCGAGCACCAGCACGTGCTCGGCGGTGTTGCGCAGGATCCCGGGCGCGGCCGGCACCGAGCGCAGCTTCTTCGTGCCGCGCACGATCACCTCGTCGAAGATGCCGTGGTAGGAACCGGCGAAGATCACCAGGGTCTCGCGGCCGGTGACGGTGCGCGCGATGCGCACCGTGCCCATCACCGCTTCCGAGCCCGTGTTGCAGAGCGCGGCGCGGTCGAAGCCAGTCAGCTCGCAGACGAGGTCGGCGACCTCGCCGGCCAGCGGGTGCTGCGGGCCGATCTCGTAACCGAGGTCGAGCTGGCGGCGCACCGCGTCCAGCACGAAGTCCGGCTGCCAGCCGAACAGGTTCATGCCGAAGCCGTTGAGCGCGTCGACGTAGCGGTTGCCATCGAGGTCCCAGAGGTGGGCCCCCTTGGAGCGCTCGATGACGATCTGGTAGATGATCTCCTTGAGTTGCGGCCGGAAGCCGTTGACCACCCGCGGATCGGCAAGCCGCGCGCGATGGGCTTCGGTGTACTCCTTCGACTTGCGCGTGCGGGCGATGTAGCGGCGCATGAAGGCCTCCAGGCGCACGCGTTCGCGCTCGCTGGTGCCGCTGCGCGCCGAATGGATGCGGGCGATGGCGCCGAAGGCCTTGTTGACGTCGTAGCGGGTGTGGGCGAGGGCGGCTTCCTCGTCGCTGGCGGCGGTCGCGGTCGCCGGCGCCGGCGCCGGGGTGCCGCTCGTGCTCGCCGCGGTGGGGGCGGGTACCGTGGCTGCGGCTTGCACGGGCGGATTCACGGCCGGCGCGGCCGGTACCGCGGCCAGCATCGGCGGCGCGGCAGCGGCACCGCCGAGCAGGGCCAGCTGCTGCTGCATCAGCACCATCTGCTGGGCGATCACCGCCTGCACCAGGCCACCGGCCGGTGCAGCGGCGACGGGCGCCGCGGCCGGGGCGGCAGCGGCAGGCGCCGGCATTGGCGGAGCGGGAGCGATGGCCGGCGGCGGGACCGCCGGTTCCGGCGGCAGGTTGTGGTCGATGTGCATGGCAAGCCGCTCCAGGGAAGACAGGTCTTCCATCAGTTGGCGAAAGCTGAGCTTGAGCCCGAAGGCGCGCGAGGCCTGCAGCGCGAGCTGGGTCAGGGCGAGCGAGTCGAGGCCAAGTTCCACGAAGGTGGCGTCGCCCGCGGCACCGTCGGTGTCGACGCCGGCGACGTCGTCGACGAGGGCGCGCAGGCGTGCCAGGATGCGCGCCTGCCGGGCACCGTCCATGGGCACCGCCGGTGCAGGCTCGACGGGTGCGGCAGGCGCTGCGAAGACGGTAGCGGTGGGTTCGGCGGTGGTGGGCATGGCGGATTCCGGGACGGCGACAGGGGCCGCTGCAGGGGGTGTGGCGGCGACGTCGATCCAGTGCCGCTCGTGTTCGAAGGGATAGGTCGGCAGTCGCAGCCGGTGCCGCTGCTGGCGGCGGTCGAAGCAGGCCGGGTCGACATCGGCGCCGGCGCACCAGAGCGCGGCGGCGGCCTCGCGCAGCGCGCGTGGCTCGCCCTCGGGCGTGTCGGCGAGCGAGGCGATCGCCGCGCGCGGTCGCGCGGGGTTCTGCCGGGCAAGGCGGGCCAGCGTCGCGCGCGGCCCGCATTCGAGCAGTACGAGGTCGCCATCCATCCCGAGCAGGGTTGCCAGTGCCGGCGCGAAGCGGACCGGCGCGCGCAGCTGGCCGGCCCAGTAGTCGGGCGAGCAGGCCGCGTCGGCGCCGAGCAGCGCACCGGTCCGGGTGGAGATGATCGGGATCGCCGGGGTGCGCAGCGCGATGCCCGCCACCTCGGCACGGAACGGCGCGACCGCGCCCTCCATCAGCGGCGAGTGGAAGGCGTGCGAAGTCCGCAGCAGGCGGCAGGCGATGCCGTTGCCTTCAAGCGCGATGCGGAAGGTCTCGATCGCGGCGACCTCGCCGGATACCACGGACGCGTTGGTGGCGTTGTCCGCCGCGATCACCAGCGTGCCGGGCAGGCGGGCGGCGAGCGCCGCGGCATCCATGCGCACCGACAGCATCGCGCCGACTGGCTGCGCCTGCATCAGCCGGCCGCGACGGGCGACCAGGCGCGCGCCATCCTGCAGCGACATCACGCCGGCGAGCACGGCGGCGACGAACTCGCCGACGCTGTGCCCGATGAGCGCCGCCGGGGTGATTCCCATCGCGATCCACAGGCGCGCCAGCGCGTACTCGATGGCGAAGGTCGCCGGCTGGGTCAGCGCGGTCTCGCCGAGCGCCGTGGCGTCGTCGAAGAACAGGCGCTCGCGCAGGTCGTGGCCGAGCTCCTCGGCCAGGTGCTCCGCGCAGGCGTCCAGCGCCTCGCGGAATACCGGCTCGCTGGCGTGGAGACTCCGGCCCATGCCGGCGTACTGCGCGCCCTGGCCCGGGAACATGAAGGCGACCGGCGCGCCCGGCAGCGTGCGGATCGCCGACGCCGGCCGGCGCAGGCGCTCGATGGCTTCAGCGATGTCCGCCGCCACCACCGCGCTGCGCTGCGCGAAGGCCTTGCGTCCCTTCGCCAGCGTCCAGGCGACGTCGGCAAGGTTGCTGTCGGGGTGGGCCGCGAGGTGCCCGGCCAGGTGCTGGCGCGCGGCGGCGAGTGCCGCCTCGGTGCGCGCCGACAGCGGCAGGATCTGCGGCCCGCTGGCCGGTTCCGATGGCGGGCGCGGCGGCGCTTCCTCCAGGATCACGTGCGCGTTGGTGCCGCCGACGCCGAACGAGCTGACGCCGGCGCGGAGCGGCTGGCCGTCCTGCGCATGCCAGTCGCCAAGTTCGCGCTGCGGCACGAAGGGCGAATGGGCGAAGTCGATGACCGGATTGGTGGCATCGAGGTGGAGGCTCGGCGGCAGGCGACGCGTGGTGAGCGCCAGCGCGGTCTTGATGACCCCGGCCGCGCCCGCGGCGATCACGCTGTGGCCGATGTTGCTCTTGACCGAACCGATGGCGCAGAAGCCCGTATCGGCGGTGTCGCGGCGGAAGGCGCTGGTGAGGCCCTCGATCTCGATCGGATCGCCGAGCGGCGTGGCGGTGCCATGCGCCTCGACGTAGGAGATCGAGCGCGCGTCGACGCCGGCGTCGTCCAGCGCCATGCGGATCACCGCCGCCTGGCCGGCGCTGCTTGGCGCGGTGAAGCTGGCCTTGTCGCCGCCGTCGTTGTTGACCGCGCCGCCGCGGATCAGCGCATGCACCGGATCGCCATCGGCCAGTGCGTCGGAAAGGCGCTTCAGCAGCACGCAGGCGGCGCCGTCGCTGAACACGGTGCCCTGCGCGTTGGCGGCGAAGCTGCGGGTATGGCCGTCCGGGGACAGCATGCCGCCGTCCTGGTGGAGATAGCCGCTGGCCGGCGGGCAGGTGATGGCGACGCCGCCGGCCAGCGCCATCCGGCAATGCCCGGCGCGCAGCGCCTGCATGGCCTGGCAGATCGCCACCAGCGAGGTCGAGCAGGCGGTGTGCACGCTGATTGCCGGCCCGGTGAGGTTGAGCTTGTGCGCGGTGCGGGTGGCGATGTAGTCCTTCTCGTTGCCGAGCATGACCTGGAACGCGCCGAGCCGATCGACGAGGTCCGGACGGCGACTCACCAGGCGCTGGAAATAGCTGGCGTTGTACATGCCGGCGAACACGCCGACCGGCGCCTCGTGGCGGTCGGGCACGTGGCCGGCGCGCTCCAGGCACTCCCAGGCGAGTTCCAGGAAGACGCGCTGCTGCGGGTCGATCAGGTCCGCTTCGCGCGGGGTGATGCCGAAGAAGCCCGCATCGAAGCCGGCGGGATCGTCGAGCACGCCGCGGGCGCGCACGTAATCGGGGTCGTCGCGCTCGGCGGCGGGCACCAGCGGATCGATCTCCGCCGCCTCGAAGAAGCGGATCGACTCGCGCCCGGCGCACAGGTTGTCCCAGAAGGTCTCCACGTCCGCCGCGCCGGGAAAGCGCCCGGCCATGGCGATGATGGCGATGGGTTCGCCATGGTCGGCCGATTGCGCCGAAGCCATGCGGGCGGTCTCGCTGCGCCGCTCGCCCGCGGCGAGTGCGGCGAGCGCGGCCACTGTCGGCGTGGCGAAGAAACCGGCCACCGACACCGCCGCGCCGGCGTCGATCATGGCCAGCGCCTTCACCGCCAGCAGCGAGTCGCCACCGAGCTCGAAGAAGTTGTCATGGCGCCCGACCGGCTCGGCGCCGGTGAGGTCGGCGAAGATGTCCGCGATGCGCCGTTCCGCGGCGCCGCGTGGCGGCGCGTAGGCGATCGCCAGCGGTGGCCGCTGCCGCACGGGTGCCGGCAGGGTGCGGCGGTCGAGCTTGCCGTTGGCCGTCACCGGCAGCGCGTCCAACGCGACGTACAGGGCCGGCACCATGAATTCGGGCAGGCGGCGGCCGAGCATGGCGCGCAGCGCCGCCGGCTCGACCGGTGCCGCCGCGACGTAGTAGGCGACTAGGCGCCTGCGCCCGGGCTGGTCCTCGCGCGCGATGACGGCGGCGCTCTGCACGGCCGGATGGCGCTGCAGGGCCGCCTCGACCTCGCCGGTCTCGATGCGGAAACCGCGGATCTTCACCTGCCCGTCGGCGCGGCCGACGAATTCGACTACGCCGTCCTCGCGCCAGCGCACCTGGTCGCCGGTGCGGTAGAGGCGCGCGCCGGGCGGGCCGAAGGGATCGGGCACGAAACGCCCGGCGGTGAGCTCCGGCCGGCCGAGATAGCCGAGTGCGACGCCATCGCCGCCGATGTGGAGTTCGCCGAGCACGCCGGGCGGCACCGGCTCGCCGCGCGCATTCAGCACGTACAGGGTGGTGTTGGCGATGGGCCGGCCGATCGGCACCGAAGCCACGTCCGCGGCGAGATCATGCGGAATCGGCCAGGTCGCGGCGAAGGTGGTGCATTCGGTCGGGCCGTAGCCGTTGATGAGGGTGGTGCCGGGGAGCGCCGCCAGCGCCTTGCGCACGTGCGCGACCGACAGCGCCTCGCCGCCGGTGAGGAGCTGGCCGAGGCCGGCGAGGCGCGCCGGGTCTTCGTCGACGATGGCGTTGAAGAGCGCGGCGGTGAGCCACGCGATCTGCACGCCGTGGCGGGCGATGGTGGCGGCGAGGCCGGCGCCGGTCGGGATGCGCTCGTCGTGGACGACCACCGTGCCGCCGTTCAGCAGCGCGCCCCAGATCTCGAAGGTGGAGGCGTCGAAGCCGAGCGGCGCCGCGTGCAGCACGCGTGGCGCGTTACCGAAGTCGACGTAGCCGGGCTCGCGCACCAGGCGGATGATGGCGCGGTGCGGCACGACCACGCCCTTGGGCGTGCCGGTCGAGCCGGATGTGTACATGACGTAGGCGGGGGCGGCGCCGTCGGCGGACGGGAACGCCGCAGTGGCCGGCGCTGCGGCTTCCAGGTCCTCGATCGCGGCCAGGCTGCCCGCGGCGATGCCGCAATCCTCGCCGGCCCGCGCGATCACCAGGTGTGCGCCGGCATCGGCGAGCATGAAGGCGAGGCGTTCGGGTGGCTGGTGGCGGTCGAGCGGCAGGTAGGCGCCGCCGGCGATGAGGATGCCGAGCAGAGCAACCAGCGCTTCGGGCGAGCGATCGAGCAGCAGTCCGACCGGCTGGCCGGGCTGGAGGCCGCGCGCGGCCAGGGCGGCGGCCACGCCGGTGGCGCGCGCGGCCAGCTCCGCGTAGGACACGCGGGCCTCGCCGGCCACGACCGCGACCCGATCGGGCCAGCGCCGCGCGACCGCCGCGAACAGGCCGTGCACATAGTCGGCCGGATCGCGCGTCACGGCGGTCGCATTCCAGTCCTGCAGCAGGCGTCGGCGCATGGCGGGCGCGAGCGCCTGCACGGCTTCGATCCGCGCCCCGGTGGCGAGGCCATGCAGGATGCTGGCGAGCGCTTCGGCGAGCACCCGCAGGGCAGGCGCATCGCCGGCCAGGCTTGCCGCGCCGTGCAGGCGATCACCGTCGAGCCGCCACTGGAATCGCGCTGGCGCTTCGTGCGCCGCGGGCGATCCGCCGTCGGCCCAGGTGCCGGCGGCGCTGACTTCCGTGCCGGACGGCTGCGGCGGACGGCGCAGCCAGCTGTCGAGATCCCCGGTCGGCGGAATGGCGAAGCGGCCGGCACCGGCGACGCAGCTCTCTGGATTTCCGGTCAGGCGTGCATCGAGCAGGGCCAGCGCGGCGCCGAGGACCTGCTCGCGACGGATGCCGATGGCGTCGGCGCGGGCGGCGAGCGCGGCCCGCGTCCCAGCGGCGAGGTCGAGCACCAGGGCGTCTTCGCCGATGGCGGTGCCGTGGGGACGCGGCAGCACCTCCGCCAGGGTGGCGGTGGAGTGCAGGTGTTCGGCGTCGGGGTGCTGCGGGGTCATGCGGGTCTCCATCGCGAAGGAAGGAGTGGCGTTCCCCCGGATGGGGTCGCGTCGCAGGAGGTGGCGGACCTGGCGCGCTCACGCGCAGGCGCGGGTCACCGGGGACCGATCACGGCCCCGCCCGCGGGACGTGCCGCAGGTCATGCGGCGCGCGTCCGGAATCCCAGGTGGGCCGCGGGTGCATCGCTATTCGACCGCCGCGTAGCGCGAGCCGTCGACATCGGCATGGCCGCCGATCCAGTGTTCGACGCGCATTGCAGCCTGCGCGCCCAACGACACGGCGGCGTCGAACGCGGGTTGCCGGCCGATGTCGGGCAGGCCGACGTGGAAGTGTCGCGCGCGCTCGCGCACGACATGCTGGCGCGCCCGGGTGCGCGAGGCGTCGGTGTTGTAGCTGACGCTCATCGCCAGCGAGGGTTCGTCGCCCATCTCGACCATGTGCGGGCTGGTCAGGGGCATGTACACGCCCATGTCCGGCTCCAGCACGATGCGCTGGGCGCGCTCGCGCAGTTCCTCGTGCCAGTGCACCTGGTCGAGCCTGTGGCAATCGAGGAAATGACCGCGTGCGCCATCGTCAACAGCGATCCGGTCGTCCGGTGGCCATACATAGACCGTCTTGGTGCCCTGCATCTGCAGCAGCAGTACGTGGTTGCGGTCGATGTGGAAGGGCGTCACGGTGCGCGGCGATGAGAAGAAGATCCAGCCGGCGCGATAACACATGCCCGGGTCGACCTGGCTCAGGTCCGGCTCGATGCCGTCGAGGATCTCGTCCACCAGCCCGCGGTACACCGGGTCGCCCTGCACGTGGCGCAGCAGCATCCAGGCGTTGACGTCGCGGATGTTGCGGAGGGTGTTCGCGGTGTCGTGGCGGTTGGGGTGCGTGAGTGCCACGCTGTTGAAATTGGCGTTGGCGCGCGCGGCGCCGGAAAAGGAAAAGGTCTGATCGCGATGGTCGAGGCGCTCGGCGAGCTGGGCCAGGGAACCCATCTGCAGCAGGGGGTGGCGGGCGTAATCGTGCCGGACGGTGGTGATGCGCCATGGATCGAAGCTGATCCAGTCAACGTCGATATGGCAGGGCGGGGCGTACATGTGTGTGGCCTGCTGTGAACTCCGCTGGTGGAAATGTGCTCCGCATCACGGTTGCGCACAGCATAAGCTGGTAGGTCTGAAGTTCGGCTGTCGCGGCACAGTGTGCGCCTGCAGGCACAGCCGCACCAGCCCCGCCGCGCGATCCCCGCACGCGCGTTCACGCGCCGTTTTCGGAACGCGGAGTAGTCAGGCTGCGGGCGCGTGTCCGACACGCGCGCGGTCCGGAAGGAAAAATCCCGGGACGACTTCTCCGTTGCCGGAACGCCCTGCGCAATCCCGGCACTATCTGGAGTGTGGCCCAGCCGGCTGCCGCTCCGAGGATCACCATCTTGCATCAGTGGCGCCTCGTCCGATCGCGTGCCTGCCTGGGCCCGCTCGCAGTGGTGCTGCTGGCGACCGTGTCCGGCTGCGACGCGCCGCCCCGGCCTTCCGGCGCGGTCTGGCCCGGGCACCGCTACGAGCATGCCGTCAGCCGTCCGGCCTCGATGTCCGCCGGGCCGACGCTGGGATCGCACGCGCTGGTCGCCCAGGAGCAGGACTTTGGCAGCTCGCCGGCTCGCACGCCGCCCATCGACACGCTCGCCAGCGGCAGCTGGTTCCTGCTGTTCCATGGTGGCTACGCGGCCAATGCCGCCGCGCCCAGCGACAACTTCGGCAATGCCTGGGACGCGCTCGGCGCGCCGGTGGCGTACCAGGGCTACGACGGCACCTATGACGTCAAGGCCTGGCTGGCGCGCAGCGGGCGTGGCGGCGCGGGCCAGGTCGTGTCATTGCCCAAGGTGGGCGTCCCGGCCGGGGAACTGACCATGCCGTTCCTGGAACTCCGCCACGTCACGCGGCTGGCCGACATGGCGCAGACCTATGCGCGGGCCGCCCCGCTGGTTGAAAGTGGCGAGGTCGTCACCGACGGGCCGGCGCTGCTGATCGCCCTCTGGTGGGGCGATGGCTACGTGCTGGACAACCACGCCGATCCCGAAGACGGGTTCGAGCCCGTGGAAAGCGTGCTCGCGCTGCCACCGAACAGCGCGGTGCAGTGCGTGGTCGCCTGGCGTCGCGTCGATCGCGCCGGGCGCTGGCGGGTGGGCTGGAAGCAGCGGCCGAAGCAGGGCGCCGTGCTGTGGTTGCTGGCGTTTGCCGGCGATGCGCAGGCCGGTGCGGGGGCGCCACGCTGATGCGCGCGACACGCCGCCGCGGGTCAGCTCACGTCGGCCAGGGCATAGGGCGCGTCGTCGGGATGGATCGAGCGTCCGGCGAGGCGGTGCGCGGCGCGCCGCGCGCGGGCAAGGCCCCGGTGGATGCCGAACACGAGGGCATCGACATGCGGCTGCGCGCCAACCGCCGGCAGCCCGATGCCCCAATGGCGCAGGCGCTCGTGGGCGCTGTGAAGGATGCTGTCGCGGCGCGTGGCGCGCGTGTAATAGGTGAAGCTGATGGTGACCGACGGCCCGTCGCCGTTCTCGACCATGTGCGGGCTGGTCGAGGGCATGTAGGCGCCGTCGCCGGGCCGCAGGTGGAAAACCTGCGCGCGCTCGCGCAGTTCGTCGTGCCAGACCAGCAGGTCCCGCGCGTGGCTGGCGTGGAAGCGGTCGCGCGCGCGTTCGCTCGCCGCCTCGACGTCGCGGTGGTCCCACACGTACAGGGTCTTGCGTCCGTGCACCTGCAGGATGAAGTTGTGTTCCTTGTCGAAGTGGAACGGCGTGACCGCGCGCGGCGAGGTGACGAAGATCCAGCCGGCGCGGTAGCACATGCCCGGATCGACGCGTTCCACGCCTGGCCTGAGTCCGTCCAGCACCTCGTCGACGAGATTGCGGTAGGTCGCATCCGTCTGCACGTTCAGCAGCGACATCCAGGCGCGCGCATTGCCGATGTCGCGCAGCGTCTCGGCCGCGGATCTGCGGTTGGGATGCAGGCGCGGTGCCGTGTTGAAGGGCGTCCCCGGCGCGGCGGCGTCGCTGTGCGTGCGCACGCGCCCGGCGTCCTCGAGCCGCTGGCCGAGGGCGACCAGCTCGTCGGGCTGGAGCAGGGCGTGCCCGCCCAGGGAGTGCTGCACGGACTGGATGCGCCACGGATCGAAGCGGCTCCAGTCGACGTCGACCAACGCGCAGCCCGTGTTGCCCATGAGGTTTCCCCTGGTACTCCGTGCCGCAGTGTCGCGCGATCGGAACGCGGCAACAAGTGCGGGCGCCGCGCTGGCCACGATCCTCCCGGGATGGCCGAACCCGTCCCCTTTTCTCCAGCGGAGGATTTCTCCATGAGTATTGCAATGCCAGGCGCGCCGGCGGGTCGATGGACGCGGCGCCCCGTTCCACTGGCGAGCGCGCTGTTCGCCGCGGCCGTGTGTTTCGCATCCATCCCGGCAACGCGGGCCGCCGAGGCGATGTCCGCAGCCGGCGAAGTGCCGGCGGCCGCTGCACCCACCCTCGGCGCGCACACGCTGCTCGGGCAGGAGGACGGCTACGGCGCCAACCCGGCGGTCACCGCGCCGATCGACACCCAGGCGAGCGGCAGCTCCTTCCTGGTGTTCAACGCCGGCCACGCGTCCAATACCGATCCGCCGACCGACAACAAGGGCAACGCCTGGTCGCCGCTCGGCGCGCCGGTGGTCTATCACGGCTACGACGGCGCCTACGACCTCAAGGCCTACACGGCGCTGGGCGGGCATGGCGGCGCCGGCCACGTGGTCAGCATCGTCAAGAACGGCAACAGCAGCGGCGAGCTGACGCTGCCCTTCATCGAGGTCCGCAATGCCGCGGTGATTGCCGACAGCGCAGAGGTCTACGCCGACGCGGCGCCGCAGGTGAGCAGCGGCAGCGTGACCACCACCGGCCCGGCGGTGCTGGTCGCCCTGTGGTGGGGCGATGGCTTCTACCTGCAGCAGACCGCGGTGCCGGACAACGGCTTCACCGTGGCCGATGAGTTCCTCGACCTGCCGCCTAACAGTGCCGTGCAATGCGTCGTCGCCTACCGCCAGGTGGCCGCGGCCGGTACCTGGCGGGTGAGCTGGACGCAGGCGCCAGCGCAAGGCGCGATCCTGTGGCTGATCGCGCTGCAGGCGCAGGGCGGCGACGGGATCTTCGCCAACGGCTTCGAATAGCCGCCGTCACCGCCGCGCGCGCTACAGGCGGTCGTCGACCTCGGCGCGCGGCAGCACCTGCTTGACGTCGAACAGCACCGCGCCCGGCTTGCCGAGGGCGCGGATGCCGGCGGCGCCAAGCTCGACGAACTGGCGATGGGCGACCGCCAGCACGATGGCGTCGTAGCTGGCCGGCGACAGCTCCGCGACCAGCTCGATGCCGTACTCGTGGCGGGCGGCGGCGGCGTCCACCCACGGGTCGTGCACGTCGATCTGGGCGTGGTAGCTGGCGAACTCGGCGATCACGTCGGTGACGCGCGTGTTGCGCAGGTCCGGGCAGTTTTCCTTGAAGGCGAGGCCGAGGATCAGCACGCGCGCGCCGACCACCTGGATGCAGCGCTGCGTCATCAGCTTGATCACGCGCTCGGCGACGTGCTGGCCCATGCCATCGTTGATGCGGCGGCCGGACAGGATCACCTCCGGGTGGTAGCCGATCTGCTGCGCTTTGTGCGTCAGGTAGTAGGGATCGACGCCGATGCAGTGGCCGCCGACCAGGCCGGGCCGGAACGGCAGGAAGTTCCACTTGGTGCCGGCCGCGGCGAGCACCTCGGCGGTGTCGATGCCGAGGCGATGGAAGATCAGCGCCAGCTCGTTGATGAGGGCGATGTTGAGGTCGCGCTGGGTGTTCTCGATGACCTTGGCCGCTTCCGCGACGCGGATGCTGGAGGCCTTGTGCGTGCCGGCGGTGACGACCGTGCGGTAGAGCGCGTCGACGAACTCTGCCGCCTCGGGCGTCGAGCCCGAGGTCACCTTGCGGATCGATTCGAGGCGGTGCTGGCGGTCGCCCGGATTGATCCGTTCCGGGCTGTAGCCGGCGGAGAAGTCCTGGTCGAGGCACAGCCCCGATTCGCGCTCGATGATCGGCACGCACACCTCCTCGGTCGCGCCCGGGTAGACGGTCGACTCGAAGACCACCACGCCACCGCGGCGGATGGCGCGGCCGACGGTGCGGCTGGCCGCCTCCAGTGGCGCCAGGTCGGGGCGCTTGGCCGCGTCGATCGGCGTCGGCACGGTGACGATGAAGACGTCGCGACCGACGAGATCCGCCGGCTCGGTGCTGAAGTCCAGCCGGCTGGCGGCGGCCAGCTCCTCGGCGGGTACCTCCAGGGTGTGGTCGTGGTGCCGGCGCAGTTCCTCGATGCGCATGGCGTTGACGTCGAAGCCGAGCGTGTCCAGGTGGCGGCCGAAGCCGGTGGCCAGCGGCAGGCCGACGTAGCCAAGGCCGATGACGGCCAGGCGCGCCTCCTCGAGGCGGGGCAGTGGAGCGTGCATGGTGGTGTGTCCGGGAAGGATGGCTCCGCGAGGGATTCCGATCAGCGCTTGCGCGGGCGTGTCCAGCCGGGAACGGTGCGCTGGCGGGCGCGGCCCACGGTCAGCTCGCCGGCCGGCGCCTCGCCGGAGATCACCGAGCCGGCACCGATGGTGGCGCCCTCGCCGAGCTGCACCGGCGCCACCAGCGAGGTGTTGGAGCCGACAAAGACGTCGTCGCCGATCATGGTGCGGTTCTTGTTGGCGCCGTCGTAATTGCAGGTGATGGTGCCGGCGCCGATGTTGACCCCGGCGCCGATCTCGGCATCGCCGATGTAGCTGAGGTGGTTGGCCTTGCTGCCGGACCCGAGCCGCGCCTGCTTGGTCTCCACGAAGCTGCCGACGTGCACGTCGGCGGCGAGTTCCGTGCCGGGGCGCAGGCGCGCGAAGGGGCCGATGTGGCAGGGGCCGTGCGTGACCACCCCGTCGAGGTTGCAGTGCGAGTGCACCACCGTGCCGGCGGCAAGCGTGGAATTGCGGATGCGGCAGAACGGCCCGATGCGCACCTCGTCGCCGAGTTCGACCAGCCCTTCGAGGATCACGTCGATGTCGATCTCGACGTCGCGGCCGACGCTCACCTCGCCGCGCGCATCGAAGCGCACCGGATCGACGAAACGCACCCCGGCGGCGGCGAGGCGCGTCGCCGAGCGGCGCTGGTACATGCGCTCGAGGGCGGCCAGTTGCCAGGGATCGTTGGCGCCGAACACCTCCTGCGGATCGGTGCACAGCCGCGCGTCGGCGGGATGACCCTCGTCGGCGGCGGCGGCGAAGACGTCGGTCAGGTAGTACTCGCCCTGCGCGTTGGCATCGCGCAGGTTGTCGACCCAGCCACGCAGGCGCGCCGCGTCGGCGACCAGGATGCCGCTGTTGACGCAGGTGATGGCGCGCTGCTCGGGCGTGCAATCGCGCTCCTCGACGATGCCGCGGATGCGCCCGATGCCATCGCGGAGCACGCGCCCGTAGCCGTGGGGATTCTCGAGCTGGGTCACCAGCGCGGCCAGCGGCGCCTCGGTGGCGAGGAGCTTTTGCAGCGTCTCGGCGTGGATCAGCGGCACGTCGCCATAGAGCACCAGCACGCGCGCGCCATCGGGAACCTGCGGCAGCGCCAGCATCACCGCGTGGCCAGTGCCGCGCTGCTGCGGCTGGTGCACCCAGCCGATGTCGCCGAGGTCGGTCAGCGCCGCCCGCACCTCCTCGCCGCGGTGGCCGTGGACGAGGTGGATGCGCGCCGGCTGCAGGCTGCGCGCGGTATCCAGGACGTGGGCCAGCATCGGTCGCCCGGCCAGTGGCATCAGCACCTTCGGGCGCGCGGATTTCATGCGCTTGCCCTCGCCGGCTGCGAGCACGATGACATGCAATGGAACCACGCCCACGCCCACCTCCAGTTCGCCCCGCCGGCGCCGATTCTAGCAGGGCGCGTCCGCGCTCGATGTGGCCAGGGTGCGTCCTTGTTAAGCTGGCGCCCGAAGTGCCCCGGTGCGGTGGCGCAACGGGTCCGATGCATGAACCAGCCCAATCCCGAGGCTGCGGGAATGGCCGCGCAGGCCTTCCACCAGGGCCAGGCGGCGCTGGCCGGCGGCGACGCCGCGCGCGCCGAACGCCTGTTCGCCGACGCCTTGCGCGCGCTGCCCGACCATCCGCAACTCCTGGCCGCGCGGGCCGCCGCGCTGCAGCGGATGGGGCGTGCGGAAGAGGCCGCGGCGCTGCTCCGGCGCGCTGCCACGCTGCGCCCCGGCGACGCCGCACTCCCGGCCCAGCTCGGCGGCGTGCTGGCCGACTCCGGCGACCTCGCCGGCGCGGAAGAGGCCCTGCGCCATGCGTGCTCGCTCGCGCCGACCGCAGCGGCGGGCTGGTACAACCTCGGCAAGCTGCTGCAGATGCAGGCCAGGATCGAGGATTCGGTGGCGCCGCTCGAGCGCGCGCTGGAACTGGACCCGGCGCTCGAATCGGCGTATTTCCTCCTCGGCGAAGCCCTCATGATGCTCGGCCGGAGTGCGGACTCGGCGGCGCAGTATCGCCGCCTGCTCGCGGTTTCGCCGCGATCGGGGCACGCCTGGTGGGGCCTCGCCAATCTCAAGGCGGTGCGCTTCGACGCCGCCGACGTGGCGGCGCTCGAGCGCCTGGCCGGCGACCCCGCCCTTCCGCTCGACGAGGCGATCGGCGCGCGCTTCGCGCTCGGCAAGGCGCTGGAGGATGTTGGCCGCCATCCGGACGCCTACGCCGCCTACGTGGCCGCCAACGCCTTCGCGCGGCGGCGCTTCCGCTGGAATCCAACCGCGTTCCGAGCGTGGGTGGAGCGGGCGGTGGAGGCGTCGGCGCGCGCCGACGCGGCGCCGCTTGATCCGCGTCTCGGCGAGGAGGTGATCTTCATCGTCGGCATGCCGCGCTCGGCCTCGACCCTGACCGAGCAGATCCTCGCCGCCCATCCGGAGGTGGAAGGCGGCAGCGAACTGGCCGACCTCGGCGCCGTCATCGGCGAGGAATCGCGGCGCCGCGGACGTCCGTTCCCGGAGTGGACTGCCGAAGCCACCGCCGCCGACTGGCATCGGCTCGGCACCCGCTACCTCGAGCGCACCGCCGGCTGGCGCGCGCGCCGCTCCCGCTTCACCGACAAGAACCCGACCAACTGGATGCTCACCGGCGCGATCCGCGCCATGCTGCCCGGCGCGCGCATCGTGGACTGCCGCCGCGACGCGGTGGAAACCTGCTGGTCCTGCTTCCGCCAGGTCTTCTGGGCCGGCCACGACTACAGCTACGATTTCGACCATCTCGCCGACTACCGGCAGTCCTACCTGCGGGCGATGCGCCACTGGAGCGACGCCCGCACCGGCAGCGTGCACGAGCAGTCCTACGAGGCCCTACTGGAAGACCCGGAAGGCCGCACCCGCGCCCTGCTCGAGGCCTGCGGGCTCCCTTTCGACCCCGCCTGCCTGCGCTTCTTCGAGGCCGAACGAAGCGTGCGCACCGCCAGCGCCGCGCAAGTGCGCGAACCGCTGCGGCGCGACACCGCCCGCGCCCCACGCTACGGCAACCTGCTCGATCCCCTGCGCGAGGCGCTCAGCCGCCACGGCACGATGGAGTGATTGCCGCCGGTGCGGCCTTCCCGTCGCTGGAATTCGCTGCCCGACGGCGCACGCTGGCCGGGGGCTTAAAGCTTTGTGGGAGCGGCTTCAGCCGCGATGCCTTCGCACACCCGCTGAGGCCAGGGCATCGGGACTGAAGTCCCTCCCACACCCTACAGTCAAACAGCGTGCCTTACCGGCGTTGGGGCCGGCGGCGAACTGATAATCGAGCGTGGCTGCGCTGCAGCTCTGGAGCGCGAGGCTGGCGTTGCCAACCTGCTCGATCACCGGGCGGCGGCGGCACCACGTGCTGCATGAATTGGAACAAGATGCCCGTCCCGCTGCATGATGAAGGTGGCTGGCCGACCCGGCTTCGCGAGGCGCGCGTGGCCGTACGTGGGCACCTCGTGCAGGAACCGCTCCAGCATCCAGCGATCGGCGCTCGCTGCGGGGGCGATAAGCGGGGCTTCGATGCCGTGCGCGAGCAGGTGGCGCAGGTCCGTATCGAAGTTGTGCTGTACCACGCCGACAGCGTGCATCCTTCCCATCACCGACGCGCCGTGCAGGATCGTCACCGCCATTACTAAGGCGAGCGCGGCGCGCAGCAGACGGCCGAGCCGTTCCCAGGCGGTGGCGGCGATGCCGACCGCTGCGGCGCTGGCGAGGTAGGCGTACTGGCGGTAGCTGGTGGCGAGGATCAATACCGGGCCAAGCAGCGCGGCGACGAGGCCGAGCCATGCCAGCGGCCAGTGCCATCCCCGTCGCGCCAGCGCGACGAGGAGGAGGGCGAGGCATACCGCCGCCGCCAAAAGGCGCAGCGGGCTCTTGTCGAGCGTGGCGCCGACCTCCAGCAGCGGCGGCATGAACGGAAACAGCAGGTATTCGGCCAGGCGCAGGGGCGCCTGCTGCAAGGACCAGGCATAGCCGGCGTGCGCTACCGGGGAGGCCAGGAGGGTCGCTATGCGCAGCAGCAGGTAGGCCAGAGCCGGGACGCTGGAAAGCACGATCGCCACGAGGGCGCGGCGCGGGTATGGATGGCGGTAGAGCGCCGGCAGCAGCGCCAGCGGCAGGACGACCGCCGATTCCTTGCAGAAGAGAGCCGCAGCCATCAGCAGCATGGTCGCGGCGGTGGCCAGTGCGTCCCGGTAGTCATCCATGCCCGTCATGCCCTGCAGCAGGCGCAGGCCGAGCAGCGCCACAAGCAGGACGAGCAGATCGGCCAAGGTGCCGACCCAACCGTGCACGTAGGCCACGAATGGGGACAGCACGAAGATTGCCGCAGCGGCGAGGGCGACGCGGCGTTCCACGCCGGCGCCTTCGAGGACGGCGGCCAGCAGGAGCGCATTGAGGCTGCCGAGGCCGACGAACACGCCATGCATCAGATACGGCGTGGCGAAGAACAGGTACGACAGCAGCAGCCAGAGGTTGAAGGTGATCGGCCGGTACTGGAATGCGAGCCAGTTGCTCCACGCGACCCACGGCAGATCGGCGAAACGCGCGACATCCGCGCGGGCGGCCCACTGCAACTCGTCATGGCTGAACCAGCCGGGATTGAAGACCAGCGGCGCCTGCAGCAGCACCAGCAGGAGGAAGGCCATCGGCCCGCTGTGCAGGATGGGGCGCAGGTTCATGGCGCAAGTAGAGCATGCCCGGCGGCGAGGCGGCGCCGAAACCACGAACGCCGGCTGAGTGCCGGCGTTCGGAGGGGTGCCACTGTGCGGCCGATTCAGTGCTTGAGCGATCGGCGCAGGCGCTCGAGCGCCTGCAGCTGGGCGACCGCCTGGGCGAGCTGGGCCTGTGCCTGGGCCAGCGACAGGGCATCGGAACGGTCCGACAGCGCCCGCTCGGCTTCATGCTTGGCCTTGCGCGCGGCCGCCTCGTCGAGGTCCTTGGCGCGGATCGCGGTGTCGGTGAGCACCGTCACCACCGTTGGCTGGACTTCCAGGATGCCGCCGGAAACATAGAAGAACTGCTCCCCGCCGTTCTCCAGCTGCACGCGCACCTGGCCGGGTTTGAGGCGCGTGATCAGCGGCGCATGGCGTGGCGCGATGCCGAGCTCGCCCATCTCGCCGGTGGCGATGACCATGCTCGCGCGGCCGCTGAAGATCTCTTCCTCGGCACTGACGATGTCGCATCGGATGGTGGTCATGGTTCTCTCTCGCTACGCTCGTTCGACGGGAATGGGGAATAGGGAATCGGGAATGGTCAGGGCAGGTTTCGTCGGCTTGTCGCCTTTGACGATTCCCGATTCCCCATTCCCGATTCCCGGGAAAGCAAAGCCGCTATGCGGCTTTGCTTTCCATCGCCTTGGCCTTCTCGAAGGCCTCGTCGATGCCGCCGACCATGTAGAAGGCCTGCTCGGGCAGGTGATCGCACTCGCCGTCCACGATCATCTTGAAGCCGCGGATGGTTTCCTTGAGCGGTACGTACTTGCCCGGGCTGCCGGTGAAGACCTCGGCCACGGTGAAGGGCTGCGAGAAGAAACGCTCGATCTTGCGCGCGCGGTACACCGTGTTGCGGTCGTCCTCGGAGAGTTCGTCCATGCCGAGGATGGCGATGATGTCCTTGAGCTCCTTGTAGCGCTGCAGGGTGCCCTGCACGCGGCGGGCGACGTCGTAGTGCTCCTGGCCGATGAAGCCCGGGTCGAGCTGGCGGCTGGTGGAGTCGAGCGGATCGACCGCCGGGTAGATGCCGAGCGAGGCGATCTGACGCGACAGCACGACGGTGGCGTCAAGATGCGAGAAGGTGGTCGCGGGCGAGGGGTCGGTGAGGTCGTCCGCCGGCACGTACACGGCCTGGATCGAGGTGATCGAGCCGGTCTTGGTCGAGGTGATGCGCTCCTGCAGCACGCCCATTTCCTCGGCCAGCGTCGGCTGGTAGCCGACCGCCGAGGGCATGCGGCCGAGCAGCGCCGACACTTCGGTGCCGGCCAGCGTGTAGCGGTAGATGTTGTCGACGAAGAACAGCACGTCCTTGCCCTTGCCGGTCTCGTCCTTCTCGTCGCGGAAGTACTCGGCCATGGTCAGGCCGGTCAGCGCGACGCGCAGGCGGTTGCCGGGCGGCTCGTTCATCTGGCCGTACACCATCGCGACCTTGGACTGCGTCTTGTCATCGAGCTTGACGACGCCGGCGTCGATCATCTCGTGGTAGAAGTCGTTTCCCTCGCGCGTGCGCTCGCCGACGCCGGCGAACACCGACAGGCCCGAGTGCTGGGTGGCGATGTTGTTGATCAGCTCCAGCATGTTGACGGTCTTGCCGACGCCGGCGCCGCCGAACAGGCCCACCTTGCCGCCCTTGGCGAACGGACACATCAGGTCGATGACCTTGATGCCGGTCTCCAGCAGCTCGTTGGCCGCGGCCTGTTCGTCGTAGGCCGGCGCCGGGCGGTGGATCACCCAGTGGTCCTGGGCCTCGATCGGGCCGGCTTCGTCGATCGGCGTGCCGAGCACGTCCATGATGCGGCCGAGCGTGGCGGTGCCGACCGGCACCTTGATGCCCTCGCCGGTGTTGCGGGCGACCAGGCCGCGCTTGAGGCCGTCGGTCGAACCGAGCGCGATGGTGCGCACCACGCCGTCGCCGAGCTGCTGCTGCACCTCGAGCGTGATCGGCGCCGCGGCGCCCTCGACCTTGAGCGCGTCGAACACCTTCGGCACGGAATCGCGCGGGAACTCGACGTCGACGACGGCGCCGATGATTTGAACGACTTTGCCCTGGCTCATTGGGGTGGCTCCACTGGATGTCTGAATTCTTTGTAGCGGGAATCGGGAATGGGGAATGGGGAATCGCAGGGTCAAGAGCCTGCTGTCACGATTCCCGATTCCCGACTCTCCATTCCCGGCTCCTCATACCGCCGCGGCACCGCCGACGATCTCCGAGATTTCCTGCGTGATCGCGGCCTGGCGCGCCTTGTTGTAGACCAGCGTCAGCGAGTCGATCGCCTTGGTCGCGTTGTCGGATGCGCTCTTCATCGCGACCATGCGCGCGGCATGCTCGCTGGCGAGGTTCTCCAGCACCGCCTGGTAGACCAGCGACTCGATGTAGCGGGTCAGCACGTGGTCCAGCACGGTCGCCGGATCCGGCTCGTAGATATAGTCCCAGTTGTAGGCCGAGGGCGCTTCCTCGGTCGGCGGCAGCGGCAGCAGCGCATCGACCACCGGCTTCTGGCTCATCGTGTTGATGAAGTCGTTGTAGGACAGCATCAGGCGGTCGACGCGGCCTTCCGTATAGGCATCCAGCATCACCTTGATCACGCCGATGAGCTGGGCGATCTGCGGCTTCTCGCCGAGGTGCGTGACCGAGGCCACCATGTTGACGTTGAGGCGCCGGAAGAACTGCGTGGCCTTCTGGCCGATGCAGATGACGTCGACCTCGACCCCCCTGGCCTGCCACGCGCCGATGTCGTTCAGCAGCGTGCGGAACAGGTTGGAGTTGAGGCCGCCGCAGAGGCCGCGGTCGGTCGAGACCACGATGTAGCCGACCCGCCGCACCTCGGCGCGCGCCTTCAGGAACGGATGTTCGTACTCGGTGTCGGCGCGGGCGATGTGGCCGATGGCCTGGCGCATCAGCCGCGCATACGGACGCGAGGCGCGCATCAGCTCCTGCGCCTTGCGGATCTTCGATGCCGAGACCATTTCGAGCGCCCGCGTCACCTTGCGGGTGTTCGCCACGCTCTTGATCTTGGTACGGATTTCTCTTGCGCCAGCCATGGTTCTCGCTCGCTATGCTCGCTCGACGGGATTGGGGATTGGGGATTGGGGACTGGCAAGAGCAGGAGTCAAGGGCGGGCGAGCGCACGCTCTTCCGAATCCCGAATCACGAATCCCCAATCCCGGCTTCATCACCAGCTACCCGTCTTCTTGAACGCGTCCAGGCCCGCCCGGAACTGCGCCTCGATGTCCTTGTTCCAGTCGCCGGTGGCGGTGACCGTTTCCATCAGCGCCTGGTGCTCGTTGTGGAAGTGCGCGTGCAGCGCCGCCTCGAAGGGCAGGATCTTCTCGACCGGCAGGTCGTCGAGGTAGCCGTTCTCGGCCGCGAACAGCGACAGGGCGAGCTCGGCGATCGACAGCGGCGCGTACTGCTTCTGCTTCATCAGTTCGGTGACGCGCTGGCCGCGCTCGAGCTGGGCGCGGGTGGCCGCATCCAGGTCCGAGGCGAACTGGGCGAACGCGGCCAGCTCGCGGAACTGCGCCAGCGCCAGCTTCACGCCGCCGGAGAGCTTCTTGATGATCTTGGTCTGCGCCGCGCCACCCACGCGCGACACCGAGATGCCGGCGTTCACCGCCGGGCGGATGCCGGCGTTGAAGAGGTCGGTCTCGAGGAAGATCTGGCCGTCGGTGATGGAGATGACGTTGGTCGGCACGAACGCGGACACGTCGCCGGCCTGGGTTTCGATGATCGGCAGCGCGGTCAGCGAGCCGGTGCGGCCCTTCACGGCACCGGCGGTCTCGCGCTCGACGTATTCCTCGGAGACGCGCGCGGCGCGCTCCAGCAGGCGGCTGTGCAGGTAGAAGACGTCGCCCGGATAGGCTTCGCGGCCCGGCGGGCGGCGCAGCAGCAACGAGATCTGGCGGTAGGCCCAGGCCTGCTTGGTGAGGTCGTCGTAGATGATCAGCGCGTCTTCGCCGTTGTCACGGAAGTACTCGCCCATCGCGCAGCCGGAGTAGGGAGCGATGTACTGCATGGCGGCCGATTCGGAGGCCGAGGCGGCGACGATGATGGTGTGCTCCAGCGCGCCGTGTTCCTCGAGCTTGCGGACCACGTTGGCGATCGAGCTCTGCTTCTGCCCGATGGCCACGTAGATGCATTTGATGCCCGAACCCTTCTGGTTGATGATCGCGTCGACGGCGACCGCGGTCTTGCCGGTCTGGCGGTCGCCGATGATCAGCTCGCGCTGGCCGCGGCCGATCGGGATCATCGAGTCGATGGCCTTGTAGCCGGTCTGCACCGGCTGGTCGACGCTCTTGCGCCAGATCACGCCCGGCGCGACCTTCTCGATCGGCGAGGTGCGCGCGGTGTTGATCGGGCCCTTGCCGTCGATCGGCTGGCCGAGCGCATTGACCACGCGGCCCAGCATCTCGGGTCCGACCGGCACCTCGAGGATGCGCCCGGTGGTCTTGGCGGTATCGCCTTCGGACAGGTGCTCGTAGTCGCCGAGCACCACCGCGCCGACCGAGTCGCGCTCGAGGTTGAGGGCGAGCGCGAAGGTGTCGCCCGGCAGTTCCACCATCTCGCCGGACATCACGTCGGCGAGGCCGTGGATGCGCACGATGCCGTCGGAGACGCTGGTCAGCGTGCCTTCGTTGCGCGCCTCGGGCGAGAGCTGGAACTTCTCGATGCGGCTCTTGATGAGCTCGCTGATTTCCGACGGGTTGATTTGCGTGGCCATGGGTTTCTCGTCCCGGTTCGTGCGCCGCGCGGCGCGCGGCAGACAAGGATGTGTGGATGGGGTCGTGCGGGGGCAAGCCCGCTCAGTGCGCCAGCGCGTCGCTGAGGCGCGCCAGCTGGCCGCGCACCGAGCCGTCGATGACGACATCGCCGGCGTCGATGACTGCGCCGCCGATGACCGACGGGTCGATCGCCGTGGTCATCTCGATCTCGCGCCCGAAGCGCCGCTTGAGCGCCTCGCGCAGGCGATCGCCGGCGGCGCCGTCGAGCGGCGTGGCCGAGCGCACGGTGACGCGCAGCACCTGTTCGGCTTCTTGGCGCAGGCCCTCGTAGAGCGCGCCGATCTCCGGCAGCAGCGCCAGACGGTCGTTCTCGGCGAGGAGCCGCACGAAGGCCGCGAACGGCGACTCCGCCGCCTCGCCTTCGGGCAGCACCAGGGCTGCGCGCTGGCTGGCGGTGACGCGCGGATCGCCGAGGAAGCCGGCCACCCGCGGATCGGCGGACAGCTCCGCCGCCAACGCCAGGCGTCGGGTCCAGTCGGCCAACGTCCCCTGCTCGCGCGCCACCTCGAAGGCGGCGCGCGCGTAGGGCCGGGCCAGGGTCAGGGCTTCGGCCATGTCAGATTCCCGCCACCAGCTGGTCGATCAGTTCGCCGTGGGCGGAGGCGTCGATCTCGCGCTGCAGGATCTTCTCGGCACCGGCGATGGCCAGCGTGGCCACCTGGCTGCGCAGTTCCTCGCGCGCACGGTGGGCCTGGGCCTCGATGTCGGCGGCGGCGATCGCCTTCTGGCGCATCGCCTCGACGACCGCTTCCTCGCGCGCCTTATCGACGATCTGCAGTGCCTGCGCATTGGCGCGCTCGAGGATGCCGGCCGCTTCCGCGCGCGCCTTGCGGATCTCGTCCGCCACGCGTGCGTCGGCATCGGCCAGTTCCTTGCGCGCGCGCTCGGCGTGCGACAGGCCCTCGGCGATCTTCTGCTGGCGTTCCTCGATGGCGCCGATGATGTGCGGCCAGCCGAACTTCATGACCACCCAGACGACGGCAAAGAAGGCCAGCCCCTGGATGATGAGGGTTACATTGATGTCCATCGCGTTGCTCCTCGAACGGCGCGGCGCGGCCTGGGACCGCGCCGGCCAGGCGGGTGGTTACTGCACGCCGAGGATCTTCAGCATCGGGTTGGCGAACAGCAGCAGCAGCGCGATCGCGACGCCGATCATCGGCACCGCGTCGAGCAGGCCGGCGATGATGAACATCTTGGTCTGCAGCATCGGCGTCAGCTCCGGCTGGCGCGAGGCACCGTCGATGAACTTGCCGCCGAGCAGCGCGAAGCCGATGCCGGTGGCCAGGGCCGCGAGGCCGAGCAGCAGCGTGGCGGAGAAGACCGTGACGTTCAGGAGCTCCGCGACGAGGGGCAGGTTGGTTTCCATGGTGACTCCGTTGGTGGGGGTGTTGCAGGGGTTGGTGAAGGGTGGAGGGTCAGTGGCTTTCGGCCGCCAGGCTCACGTACACGATCGACAGGATCATGAAGATGAAGGCCTGCAGCGTGATGATGAGGATGTGGAAGGCGGTCCAGCCGAAGGCCGAGAGGAACTGGCCGATGCCGAGAAGCCAGGTCGAGGCGCTGGTGAAGCTGGCCAGGCCCGCGCCCAGCGTCATCACCGCGATCAGCACGAAGATCAGCTCGCCGGCGTACATGTTGCCGAACAGTCGCAGGCTGAGCGAGATCGGGCGTACCGCTTCCTCGATCAGGCGCAGGATGAAGTTGGGCAGCGCTACCAGCAGGCGCGCGACCGGGCCCTTGGCCTCGAACGGCGCGCTGAAGAATTCGGCGAAGAACTTGCCGAGGCCCTTTTCGCTGATGCCGATGTACTGGATCACCAGGAACACGCCGAGCGCCATGCCGAGCGTGGTGTTGAGGTCGGCGGTCGGCACCGCGCGCAGGTACGCGTGTTCGGGTTCGGGATGGATCGAAGCCCACGCCCAGGGCAGGAAGTCGATCGGCAGCAGGTCGATGAAGTTCATGATCCAGATCAGGCCGAAGATGGTCAGCGACATCGGCGCGATCAGCTTGCTCTTGCCGTGGAAGGTCTCCTGGACCAGTCCGTCGACGAACAGCACCACGCTCTCGACGATGGACTGCAGCCGCCCCGGCACGCCGGCCGTGGCGCGCCGCGCAAAGAACACGAACAGCAGCATGAACACGAGCGAGGACACCACCGTGAACACGACGGTGTCCATGTTGAGCGTCCAGAAGGGGCTGTCGCCCAGCGACACCTGCCAGTTCTGCAGGTGGTGCTGGATGTATCCGGTCATGTCCGCCGAAGCGGCCTGTTCGCTGGCCATGAGCCTACCTGACTGCAATGAGGGCGATCCAAAACGCGAATTGCGCCGCCGCGATCCCGGCGATCAGCCCCGGGAACGGCAGGTGCCACACGGCTATGGCGAGGTACAGCGACGCGCCCAGCCAGAGCCACTTCAGGAGTTCCCCGGCGTATGCCGACCGCAGCGCCGCGCGCGGCGATACCACGCCGCGCCCGAACAGGCGAAGCGCGAACAGCATGTTGCCGGCGCAGACGATCAATCCGCCGACCAGCGCCGCCAACCCCGTTCGCCAGCCGAACCCGGTCGCGGCAAGGGCTGCGACGAGGGTTGCGCCGGTTTGAAGGATCGCGGTGCGGGACGCCACATGCCAGCCGTGGGCGATCGAGTTGCGCACCTGGAACTCTCGATTATGACGGTCCGCGGATTTCCGCATGCGCGGAAGCGTTCCGTCCAAAGCCTTGAGATTTTAGCAACTTCGTCCGCTTGCGCGCAATCCGCGGCGCCCCCCGGATGCCGCTGGGCGCGGCCCCGCGCGGGCGTGGCGTTTTGCCGCACCGGCGCCGGCGCAAAAAAAGGGCCGGAACGGATCCGGCCCTGAAGTGCGCTGTCAGGCCAGGGGGGAGACCCGGCAGCGCGTTCTCTAGGAAATTGTTGCGTAGCGCGCAGCGCTCAGCGCGCCGGCGCAGCCTTCCTGGAAGCATTGGCCGCTTCGCGGGCGAGGCCCTCGGTGGTGTTCTCGAACGAACCCTTGGCCAGCGAACCGATGGCCTCGGAGGTCTTCATCGACACGCCGAACACTTCCTGGCCGTTGGCGTAGAGCTTCTCGGCGCTTTCCTTGGCGAGCTGCACGCCCTTCGGCCAGATCGCCTTGGCGCCGTCGAAGTCACGCACCTCGGCCGCTTCCGACCAGAATTCGACGGAAGCCTTGACGCGGTCCTCGAAGGTCTTGAGGTTGAGCTCGGTGATGCGCTCGAAGCCGGCCAGGGCGAGGCCCTGCGCCTTGACGAACGCGTCGGCATAGCTCTTGCCGAAATTGAGGGACTGGGTGTTGATCTGCTCGAACATGGTCTGTCTCCTGCGCGGATTGGGTGACTGTGGGGAAGCATCCTAGCAGACAATATTGTGCAGCGCAACATTTCGTAGTGGGCGAAATTTTGCTGCCGCTGTCAATGGCTTGCGGCAGCCGTGGCAAGAGGTGCCGCCTGGTTTGGTGCGCCGCGTCAGGCCCGCTCGGACGGCGGGAAGTCGCGCCCGTCGAAACTGCACGCCGAGGTGCAGGTCTCGCGCACCACCACGCGCGCGAGCTGCGGCAGCCGCGGCAGGAGGCGCTGCCAGATCCAGCGCGCCAGGTGCTCGCTGGTCGGGTTCTCGAGCCCCTCGACCTCGTTGAGGTAGCGATGGTCGAGCGCCTCGAACAGCGGCGCGAACGCCGCCTTGATGTCGGCGAAATCCATCACCCATCCCAGCACGGGATCCAGCGGCCCGCTGGCATGGATCTCCACCACGAACGAGTGCCCGTGCAGGCGCGCGCACTTGTGCCCGGCCGGCACGTTGGGCAGCCGGTGGGCGGCTTCGATGTGGAAGGTCTTGGAGATTTTCATGCGGCGATTGTACAGCCGGGCGAACGGCGAGCCCGCCATCCCACACGATGTAGGCCCGGACGGAGCGCAGCAACGCGTCGGCTGCTCGCTCCATCCCGACCCAACACCAACCCCAACCGCCCCATGCCTTTCGACACGTGGCACCGCGCATCCTCTTGCGCCACCATCGCACGCCTCCCTGCGCACCCGATCGGAGTAGACGATGGACAGACGCGATTTCCTCAAGCTGACCGGCGTGGGCCTCGGCGGCCTGATGCTGCCGATGATGCACGGGCGCGTGATCGCGGCCGAGGCGCTGCTGGAGAAGCTCGACCCGGCGACGAAGAAGCGCCTCGCGGACGTGGCCCTGAACGGCGCGAAGTCCGGCGGCGCCACCTATTGCGACGTGCGCATCGGGCGCTACCTGCGGCAGTTCGTGGTGACGCGCGAGGACAAGGTGCAGAACGTCGTCAACACCGAGTCGACCGGCATCGGCATCCGGGTGATCGCCAACGGTACCTGGGGCTTCGCCGCGACCAGCCAGCTCGACGCCGACGGCGTCGCCGCCGCCGTGAAGCAGGCGTTGACCATCGCCAAGGCCAATTCGCGGCTGCAGTCCGCGCCGGTGGAGCTGGCGCCGGTGAAGGGCGTCGGCGAGGTGAGCTGGGCGACGCCGATCGTGAAGAACGCGATGGCGGTGCCGATCAAGGACAAGGTGGATCTCCTGCTCGGCGTCAATGCCGCGGCCATCGGCGCCGGCGCGAGCTTCGTCAATTCGATCCTGTTCCTGGTCAACGAGCAGAAGTACTTCGCCTCCAGCGACGGGTCCTACATCGACCAGGACATCCATCGCATCTGGGCGCCGATCCAGGTCACCGCGGTCGACCAGAAGAGCGGCAAGTTCCGCACCCGGGCCGGGCTCTCCTCGCCGCGCGGGATGGGCTTCGAATACCTCGATGCCAACTCCGCCGACAAGGTGGAGCTGCCGGGCGGCGCGGTGGTGTACCGCGATTCCTACGACATGAAGGCCGATGCCATCGCCGCGGCGAAACAGGCGAAGGAGAAACTGGCGGCGCCCTCCGTCAAGCCCGGCAAGTACGACCTGGTGCTCGATCCCTCGCACCTTTGGCTCACCATCCACGAATCGGTCGGCCATCCGCTCGAGCTCGACCGCGTGCTCGGCTACGAGGCCAACTACGCCGGCACCAGCTTCGCCACGCTGGACAAGTGGAAGGAGAAATTCCAGTACGGCAGCGACAAGGTCACCATTTTCGCCGACAAGACCCAACCCGGCTCGCTCGGCGCGGTCGGTTACGACGACGAGGGCGTCAGGACGCAGAAGTGGGACCTCATCAAGGACGGCAAGCTGGTCAACTACCAGGTCATCCGCGACCAGGCGCACATCCTCGGTCTCAAGGAGTCGCAGGGCTGCTGCTACGCCGATTCCTGGTCCAGCGTGCAGTTCCAGCGCATGGCCAACGTCTCGCTTGCGCCGGGCAAGGGCGAACTCGCGCCCGAGGCGATGATCAAGGACGTCGAGAACGGCATCTACATCATCGGCGACGGCTCGTTCTCCATCGACCAGCAGCGCTACAACGCGCAGTTCGGCGGCCAGCTCTTCTACGAGATCAAGGACGGCAAGGTGACGCGCCCGATCGAGGACGTGGCTTACCAGATGCGCACGCCCGAGTTCTGGAACTCGTGCGTGGCGGTGTGCGATGACTCCGACTACCGCTTCGGCGGCTCGTTCTTCGACGGCAAGGGCCAGCCCGGCCAGGTCTCGGCGGTGTCGCATGGCTCGTCGACCGCCCGCTTCAACGGCGCCAACGTCATTAATACCGCGCGCAGCTTGGGGTGATGAAAGCCGGGAATCGGGAATCGGGAATCGGGAATCGCAAGAGCGCAGCATCCTGCAGCCAGCGAACCCAAACAGATCTGGAGAAACAAGCATGAGCATCTACAGCGAAGAGCAGGCGAAGGCGATCCTGGACAAGGTCATCAAGCTGTCGAAGGCGGATCAGTGCAGTGCCACGCTGAGCGGTTCGGAAGGCGGCAACGTGCGCTACGCCCTCAACAGCGTCTCGACCAGCGGCCACGTCAGCGATGCGAACCTCGCCGTCGAGGTCGCCTTCGGCAAGAAGAGCGGCACCGCCACCATCAACCAGTTCGACGAAGCCTCCCTGGAGGCCGTCGTGCGGCGCGCCGAGGAACTGGCCCGGCTCGCCCCGGAAAACCCGGAGTTCGTGCCGGCAATTGGCAAGCAGGCCTACAAGGCCAGCAGCACCTTCAACGGGAAGACGGCGGCGATCACGCCGGCCTATCGTGCCCAGGTCGCTGCCGACTGCATCGAGCCCAGTCGCAAGGACAAGCTGGTCGCGGCGGGCTTCTTCAGCGACTCGCACGACTTCATCGCGCTGGCCAACAGCAAGGGCAACTTCGGCTACCAGAAGTCGGCCTCGATGGACTTCACCTGCACCGTGCGTACCGAGGACGGCAAGGGCTCGGGCTGGGTCGCGCGCAACCTCGGCGACGTGTCGAAGTTCGACGCCAAGAGCGAAATCCGCACGGCCATCCAGAAGGCCAAGGGCTCGGTTGACGCCAAGGCGCTGGAACCGGGCAAGTACACCGTCATCATGGAGCCGGCCGCGACCGCCGGCCTCATCAGCTTCATGATGTTCGGCTTCGACGCGCGCCAGGCCGACGAGGGCCGCAGCTTCCTGTCGAAGAAGGGCGGCGGCAACAAGCTCGGCGAGAAGCTCTTCGACGAGCGCGTCAACATCTATGCCGATCCCTGGGACGAGAACGCCGCCGTGCTGCCCTGGGATCAGGAGGGTCTTGCCCGCGAGAAGACGCCAATCATCACCAAGGGCAGGATCGAGTACCTCCAGTACTCGCGCTACTGGGCCGGCAAGCAGGGCAGGAAGGCGGTCGGCCAGCCCGGCAATCTCATCATGGTCGGCGGCGACAAATCGACCATGGACCTCGTGAAGTCGACGAAGAAGGGCATCCTCGTCACCCGCACCTGGTACATCCGCATGGTCGACCCGCAGACGGTGCTGCTGACCGGCCTCACCCGCGACGGTACCTTCTACGTCGAGAACGGTGAGATCAGGTACCCGATCAAGAACTTCCGCTTCAACGAATCGCCCGCGATCATGCTCAACAACATCGAGGAGATCGGCAAGCCGGTACGCGTCGGCGACGACGAATCGCCGTTCGTGATGATGATCCCGCCGATGAAGATCAGGGACTTCACCTTCACGTCGCTTTCGGATGCCGTGTGAGGCCGGGATTGGGGATGCGGGAATCGGGATTCGGAACAGCGGGCATCTGCCTTACCGGGACGGGTCCGAACAGTGAAGCCATTGCCGTCATCCCGGCGTAGGCCGGGATCCATTTGCCCAGTCGATTCGCGGCGCCACTTCCTGCGCGCGGCGCTCTCAATGGGCGCCGCCGCGCTGCTCGCCCCCGCCGGCCGCCGCGTCGGCGCCGCCTTTCCGAATCCCGAATCCCCAATCCCCAATCCCGGCAGTTCCTACGATTTCTCCTTCACCCGCCTCATGTACGAGTCGGGCGACTGGGACGTCGATGCGCGCATGCCCTCGACCCTGCTCGACGCGCTGGTGCAGTACACGACGCTGCGCGTCGACCCCGTCGAGCACGTCATCCCGCTCGCCGATCCCGCCATGCGGCTGCAGTCCTTCTGCTACCTCGCCGGCCACAAGCTGGTCGAGTTCAACCCGGACGAGCGGCGCAATTTCGAGCACTACGTCAGGAACGGCGGCTTCGTGCTGGTCGATGACTGCAACCACGACATCGATGGCCTCTTCGCGAAATCCTTCGAGGAACAGATGGCCGCGATCTTCGGCGCGGACGCGCTGCAGAAGCTCCCCGCGAAACATCCCCTCTACAGCAGCTTCTTCGACTTCGAGGGTCCGCCCGCCACCGCCTTCGAACTCAACGGCTGGGGCGACGATCTCGTCCACGACTACCTCAAGGGCATCGAGATCGACGGGCGCCTCGGCGTGCTGTACTCCAACAAGGACTACGGCTGCGAGTGGGACTACGACTGGCGCAACAAGCGCTTCCTCGCCGAGGACAACTCGAAGTTCGCGGTCAACGTCGTGGTGTACGCGCTGACGGCGTGAAGCCGCCCAGGTGGATGATGGTGCGCACGTCAACGCACCCGGGATTGACGGGGCGGGTGAACGCACCGTGACATTCCGCACGTGCCGCCCGGCCCGGCCGCCGGGAGAATGGTTGCTCAACCGGAGAACCGCATGGCTGATACGCCCACCCTGACCGAGGCCGCCGTCGCCGGGCGGCTGCACCAGCTCACGGCCCTGCGCGAGGCCATTGGCTGCGTCGTCGTCGGGCAGCACGAAGTCGTCGAGCAGCTGCTGATCGGCCTCCTCGCCGGCGGCCACTGCCTGCTCGAAGGCGTGCCGGGCCTCGGCAAGACACTGTTGGTGCGTGCGCTGGGGCAGGCGCTGGCGCTCGATTTCCGGCGCATCCAGTTCACGCCGGACCTGATGCCGGGCGACATCATCGGCACCGAGATCCTGGAGGAGGACCACGGCACCGGCCGGCGCGTGTTCCGCTTCCAGCGCGGGCCGGTGTTCACGCACCTGCTGCTTGCCGACGAGCTCAACCGCACGCCACCGAAGACGCAGGCGGCGCTGCTGGAAGCGATGCAGGAACGCACGGTGAGCTACGCCGGCACCACGCACCGGCTGCCGGAACCCTTCTTCGTGCTGGCGACGCAGAATCCGCTGGAGCAGGCCGGCACCTATCCCCTGCCCGAGGCGCAGCTCGACCGTTTCCTGCTGCAGATCCGCGTCGATTACCCCGACGAGGCTGAGGAGCGCGCGATCCTGGCGGCGACGACCGGCAGCGCCGCGCCGGCGGTCGATCCGGTGATGGATGGCACCGCGCTGATCGCGCTGCAGCGCCTCGCGCGCGAGGTGCATGTCGGCGAGGATCTCCTCACCTGGATCACCCGCCTGGTGCGCGCCACGCGCCCGCAGGCGAGCACGATCAGCGAAGTGCGCGAGTGGCTGCGCTGGGGCGCCGGTCCGCGCGCCGGCCAGTCGCTGGTGCTGGCCGCCAAGGCGCGCGCGCTGCTCAACGGCCGCCTCGCCGCGACGCGAGATGACGTCAGGGCGCTGGCGGCACCGGTGCTGCGTCATCGTCTGCTGCTCTCCTTCTCCGCCGAAGCCGAGCGGCGCAGCAGCGACGACGTGGTCGCGGCCCTGCTGCCGGCGGTGCCGTTCCCCGGCTGAGCGTGCGATGGCGACGCCGATCCCCATCCCGGCCGAGGTGCGGGCGCGGCTTGCCGGCCTCGCGCTGTCCGGCCGCGGCGGTGGCGGCGGCTTCGGCCAGCATCCCAGCCGCAGCCGCGGCGCCGGCCTCGAATTCGCCGAATACCGGGCTTACACGCAGGGCGACGATCCGCGCCGCATCGACTGGAAGCTCTACGGGCGCTCGGACCGCCACTTCGTGCGCGAGGCCGAGCGTGACAGCACGCTCGAGGTCTGGCTGCTGCTCGATGCCACCGCCTCCATGCGCCAGGCCGACTCGGCGCGCCCGGACTACAGCAAGCTCGATGCGGCGAAGCTCCTCGCAGCTTGCGTAATGGAACTGGCGCTGCGCCAGGGCGACCGCTTCGGCGTGCTGGCGCTGGGCGGCGCCGCGCCGCTGCGGATTCCGCTCGGCACCGGCTCCCGCCATCGCGACCGCTGCCACTTCGCGCTGGCGGGGCTGGAACCGGCAGGCAACTGGCCCGCTGCGGACCGCGTGGTGCACCTCGCCGAAGGCATCCGCCGCGAAGCGCTGGTAATCCTTCTTTCCGACTGCTTCGACGATGGCGTGGCGACCTTGGCCGGGCAACTCGCCGGCGCCGGGCGCGAGGTCGTCGCCGTGCAGATCCTCGTGCCCGACGAACGTGACTTCCCGTTCAGGGGTGGACACCGCTTCGTTGACCCGGAAACCGGTGCCGAGCGCCGCGTCGACGCCGCGGCGGTACGGGCAGGCTTCCTGGCGCGATTCGCCGCGGCGCGCGAGGACCTCGCCCGCCGCTTTGCCGCCGCCGGCATTCGCCTTGCAACCTTCGTCACCGACGAGGCTGCCGATGCACCGCTCCGCGCCCTGTTCGGCGCGCCCCGCGGATCCGGCCGCTGATGGGCCTCGGCTTCCTGTTCCCGCTTGGCTTCGCCGCGTTGGCAGCGCTGGCGGTCCCGCTCGTGCTGCACCTGGTGCGGCGCCTGGACCTCGTGCGTACCGAGTTCGCGGCACTGCGCTGGATCGGCGCGCGCACGCGCCCGCAGCGGCGCGTGCACATCGAGAGGCCATGGCTGTTGCTGCTGCGACTGTCGCTGCTCGCCGTTCTTGCCCTGCTGTTGGCGGGACCCGTGTGGCAGTCCCCGGCCGCACGCGGGGACGGTGGCTTCATTGCGGTCGCGCCCGGGGTCGACCGCGCTGCGGCCCGGGCCGCTGCCCATGCGGAAGAGGGCGAATGGCATTGGCTCGCACCGGGTTTCCCCGCCTTCGAGGAACCCCAGCCCGCCGCGTCCGTGCCGCTGGCGAGCCTGCTGCGTGAACTCGATGCGGCGCTGTCCCCCGGCCGCCCGCTGCACATCATCGTGCCTGAAGAGGTTGCGGGCCTCGACGGGGAACGGCCACGACTCGTCCGCGAGTTCGCCTGGAGCGTGGTGCCGGGTCGCATGGCGGGCCCGTCGACCGGGAAGCCCGCATCCCTGCGGCTCGAGGTCCGCCACGACGCGGATGCCGAGGGCGCGCTGGTGTACCTCCAGGCCACCGTCGCCGCCTGGAACGTGCAACGGCCGGGCTGCTGCGAACTCGCGACGGCGTCGAGCGACGTTCCCGTTGCCGCCGATGCCACGCACCTGGTGTGGCTGGCACCGATCAGCGAGGACGTCGGGCGCTGGGTCGAGCGCGGCGGCACCGCACTGGTTTCGGGCGTGGCCGGCGATGAGGGCGAGCCGCTCTGGCGCGATGCGGCCGGCCGGCCACTGGCGCGGGTGATCGCGCGCGGGCAGGGATGCATGGTCGCCCTGCCGGGTGCGCTCGAACCCGTCGACCTCCCCATCCTGCTCGATGCCGATTTCCCGCAGCGGCTCTGGCGGGCGCTCGCCGGCTCGTCCCCGGCACCGACGCGAGCGGTGGCTGCGCAAGCCGAGCCATTGCAGGAAACGGGCACACGCCATGGAGAGCGACGCGATCCCGCCGATGCGCGCCCGCTCGATGCCTGGTTCGCGCTGCTCGCCGCCATGCTCCTGCTGGCCGAGCGCCTGCTCGCGACCCGTCGACGGCGGGGCGAAACGGCATGAGCCGCGCCGATCCGCTGCAGTCCGTGGCGCGCGCTCTGCGTCGGCGCCGGACCACGATCGCCCTGCTCGGTGCCGCGCCGATCCTGCTGGCGCTCGTATTCGCCGCGGCACGACTGGCAGGCGCTTCCGCGGCGATCCCGATCGCGCTCGTCGGCATCCTGTGCTGCGCAGGCCTCGCCATTTCCGTCCATCGGCGGACCGATGCCGCCTGGCTGGCGCGCCGTCTCGATGCACGCGTGCCGGCGATGGAGGACAGCGCCACGCTGCTGTCTGCCGATGCCGGCGCGCTGTCGCCCCTGCAGCGCCTGCAGCGGGCGCGGCTCGCAGGACGGATCGCGCAGCTGGACATCGATCGGGTGCGCGATCCCTGGCCGCTGCCCCCGCTGCTGGCCGGTCTCGGCCTGGCGCTGGCGATCGCCCTTGGCGCCTGGTTGCACCACCCCGCGGAGGTGCCCGGCATGTCGGAGACGCGCGATAGGCCCGCCCGTGCAGCGTCCATCACGGCGCTGGACAGGATCGGCATCGCCATCCAGCCGCCTGCCTATACGGGCGTCGCCGCGCACGAGGTGTCGGCACTCGATTTCGAGGCGCCGGAGGGCTCGCGCGTCGACTGGCGCCTGCGCTTCGTGCCTCAGCCGCGCGCGGCCGCACTGGTGTTCCATGACGGCCGCAGGCTCGCGCTCGATCCCGATGGCACGCAGTGGCACGTCGGCACCCCGATTACCACCTCGCTCCTGTACCGCATCGAGGTGGAAGGCGTCGCTCCCGCCGACGCCTCGCTGCATCGGGTCGACGTCATTCCCGACCGCGCGCCGGAGATCCGCGTGATCCATCCCGAACGGACGCTCAGCCTGCTCGAGGCGGGGCAGAAGCACTGGAATCTCGAATTCGAGGCGAGCGATGACTACGGCCTCGCCGCCGCCGGGCTCGCGCTTACCCTGGCGCAAGGCAGTGGCGAGAGCGTCGCCTTCAAGGACCGGAGCATTGCACTGGACGGCGAGCCCGTCGACGGACAGCGGCGCGTGCGCTACCAGGTGGCGCTGGACCTCGATGAGCTTGGCCTTGGCGAGGGCGACGACCTGGTCGTGAAGCTGGCGGTGCGCGACACCCGCAAGCCGGAAGCCAATGTCACCCGCAGCGCCAGCTTCATCCTGCGCTGGCCCGCGGAGGCCTCGGCCGACAGCGCGGGCCTGGAAGGCGTGCTGCAGCGGACCCTGCCGGCGTACTTCCGCAGCCAGCGCCAGATCATCATCGACAGCGAGGCATTGCTCGCCGAGCGCGACTCGCAGTCGGCGGAGCGCTTCCTCGATCGCGCGGACGCGATCGGCGTCGACCAGAAGATCCTGCGCCTGCGCTACGGACAATTCCTCGGCGAGGAGTCCGAAGGGGAGCAGCATGCCGGCGGGGCCCACGAGGATCATGGCGATGCAGCAGTGGGCGAGGCGCCGGCCGGGTTCGGCCAGGCCGGCGACGTGCTGGCCGAGTTCGGCCACGTGCACGACATCGCCGAAGCGGCCACCCTGCTGGATCCGGAAACGAAGGAGACGCTGCGTTCGGCCCTGGGCGAGATGTGGCAGGCGGAACTGCACCTCCGCCAGGGCGACCCGGACCTCGCGCTCCCCTTCGAGCACCGCGCGCTCGAACTCATCAAGGAGGTGCAGCAGTCCACGCGCATCTACCTCGCCCGGGTCGGCCTGGAGTTGCCGCAGGTCGACGAGTCGCGCCGGCTCAGCGGCGACCGCTCCGGGCTCTCCGATCGCATCGGCGCGCTGGTGCGAACGGCGCCGGACGAGCAAGGACTGGCCGACTTCTGGGCGGCATTGGCGAGCGAGGGCGGGGAGCTGGATGCGGTCGCCGTTCGCCACTGGCTCGACCGTCGCGGTGACGGCCAGCCCGAAACGCTGACGGTGCTCGCGGCCATCGATCGGCTGCAACGCGATTCCGCCTGCAGCGACTGTCGCGCCCAGATCCGCAAGCTGCTCTGGCCGCTGCTGCCGACGCCCGCCACGGGGGTTGCACCCCATGCCGTTCCGGATGTGGCCGGCCGCTCGTATCTGGAGGCCGTGCAGGCGACCGGAGGAGCACGATGAGCCTTCTTGCCTGGACGCTGCTCCTGCTCGGCACTGCGCTTGGGCTCGGGCTCTGGCGCACGCGCGGACGCGGCGCACTGCGGCGGGCGTTACTGCAGGTGGCGACAGTCGCGCTGCTGTATCCCACCTTGTTTCCGCCCTCGCTCCCGGAGGCCTTCAACCCGGGGGAGTTGCGGGTGCTGACGCCCGTGGCCAACCCCGCGGAAGGTTCCGGCGGCACGTCATTCCCGCGCAAGCGGGAATCCATTTTGCCGCCTTCAGGGGATGCCCGTATCGGTGGCCTTGAAGCCGGACGGACTGGCCAAGATCCCACCTCCGCGTCGCGCGCGGTCGCGCTGCCGGGCGCGCAAGCGCCACCTTCGGTGGAGCGCACGCCGGACCTCGCCACCGCGCTGCGCCGCCATCCGGAGGTGACCCGCCTCGCCGTCGCCGGTGGCGGTCTGCCGGCGCGCGACCGCGATGCCGCCCGCGGGCGGGTTGTTGCGTTCGACGCCGCGCCGCTGCCGTCCGGGGTGGTCGAGCTCGCCGTGCCGCCGAGCCTGATGGCGGGGCAGGTCTGGTCCGTCGATGGTCGCGTGGAAGGTGCACCGGGCGGGACGGTGGAACTGCAGGATCCCGGCGGCACCCGGGTGGCCAGCGCGAGCCTGGGCGAAGAGGGCGCGTTCCGGCTTTCCGCCACGGCGAAGATCGCAGGCCCCGCGCTCTACACGTTGAGCGTGATGGATTCGGCGGGAGAGCCGGTCGAACGCATCGTCGTGCCGGTGGCGGTGCGTACCGGCAGCCCGCTCAGGGTCTTGCTTCTCGCTGGCGCGCCCGATGCGGAACTCAAGTATTTCCGCCGCTGGGCCGTGGACGCCGACCTCGATGTGCACAGCCGCATCGGCCTCAGCGAAGGCGTGGCCCTGCGTGAAGGCGCTGGTGCACTCGATCCGGCGACGCTGGCGGACAGCGACGTCGTGCTGATCGACGCGCGCGCCTGGGCCGGGCTCGCGTCCGCCGAGCGGGACGGCCTGCTCGCGGCGGTCCGCCACGGCCTCGGCCTGCTGCTGCGTCCCACCGGTTCCCTGCCGCCGGAGGTCGCGGCGGATTGGGCACGACTCGGTTTCCGATTCGAGCCCGCCGAAGCGCGAGCCGTGCGCCTCGATGCGAGGCTCGGCCTCGCGGCTTCGGGTCCTGCGTTCAGCCAGCAGGCTTTCACCGTCGCCGCCTCCGATGCGGCCCCGCTGCTGCGCGCCGATGATGGCAGCGTGCTCGCCTGGTCGCGTCTCGCGGGCGAGGGTCGCGCCGGCCTGTGGCTGCTCGCCGATGCATGGAAGCTGGGCCTTGCCGGCGATTCAGCCGCCTACGGCACCCTCTGGAGCGACACCCTGGCCGCCATTGCGCGTCCACGCGACGATGCGCCACCTGAGCTGCGGCAGCACGCCTGGGTCGGCGAGCGCGTGCTCGTGTGCAGTCTCAAGGGTTCGGCCATCGTGGTGGATGGCGACGGCAATCGCACGCCGCTGCGGGTTGATGATGACGGATGTGCCGGCTTCTGGCCATGGGCGTCCGGCTGGCACATGCTGGAAAGCGGGGGCGAGACCTGGCCGTTCCACGTGCGTGAACGCGACGAGGCCGTCGCCCTGCATGCCGCCGAAACGCGACGCGGCACGCAGGCGCTGCTCGGAACGTCGCATGAGGCCACCCCGAGCGCCTCGCGCGACGTGCCGCTGCCGCGCTGGCCGTTCTTCCTCGCCTTCCTTGCCGTGGCCGCACTGCTATGGTGGCTGGAGCGCAAGGCAGGCGGTGCAACCGCCGCCGCTTGACGGCAGCGCTGCTTCGCCAGGGTGATAGCCTGCGGGCAGGTACGCAGCGAGGTTGCCGCCATGTCACGCCCGGCCGACGAACACCGATTCGGCGCCGCGGAATTCCTGGAATGGGAAGCCGCGCAGCCCGTCAAGCATGAATTCGTCGATGGCGAGGTGTTCGCCATGGCCGGCGCGTCCGATGCGCATGTCACCATCGCCCTCAACCTCGCCATCGCGCTCAGGAACCATTTCCGGGGCGGCCCCTGCAGCGTGTTCATTCCCGACATGAAGCTGCGCGTGGAAGCCGACGATGCGTACTATTACCCGGACGTGTTCGTCTCCTGCGCCGAATCCGATCGCGCCCACACGCACTGGAAGGCCGAACCGGTGTTCGTCGCCGAGGTGCTCTCGCCGAGCACCAGCGCGAACGACCGCGGCTGCAAGTTCGCGTCCTACCGCAAGCTGGCCAGCCTCGCGGAATATGCGGTCATCGACACCGAGCGCCAGGCAGTGGACCTGTTCCGCCGCATGGGGGATGGCAGCTGGCTGCTGTTTCCGATCGAGGGCGGCGGCACGCTGGAACTCGCCAGCCTGAAGCTCCGCGTCCCGCTGGACGAACTCTACGTCGATGTCCGCCTCGATCCGCCGACGCCGGGGCCGGACGACAGCGTGCGGTGGCCGCCGGCGGCCGCGTAGGGCCGCGCAGGCCGCGCAGGCCGCGCAGGGCCGACCTGCGAGCCTGCGCTGGTTGATGGGCTGCACTGCAGGTCGGGGCCAGGTCCCCGACGTTCGCAACTCAGAGCCGCACCACGCGCACATTGCGACCCTTGATCTTGCCCGCCTGCAGCCGCTGCAACGCCTTGCCCGCATCGGCGCGACGGATCGCGACGTAGCAACGCGTCGGGAACACGTCGATCTTGCCGACCGCCTCGGCGCCGAGCCCGGCCTCGCCCGTGAGGGCGCCGAGGATGTCGCCCGGGCGCATCTTGTCGGTGCGGCCGGCATCCAGGCGCAGGGTGATCATCGCCGCGGGAAGCGGGCGATCGTTACCGGCCGCCGGAAGCCGTGTCCATGCGAGCGGCACGCCGCCGCGTGCTTCAAGTGCAAGGGCACGCGGCATCTCCCGCGGCGTGACCAGGCTCAGCGCAAGGCCGCTCTGGCCGGCGCGTGCGGTGCGGCCGATGCGGTGCAGGTAGATGTCCGCGTCCGGTGGCAGCTCGTAGTTGATCACCGCGGCGAGCTCGTGGATGTCGAGTCCGCGTGCCGCCACGTCGCTGGCGACCAGCACGCGGCAACTGCGGTTGGCGAAGCGCACCAGCACCTCGTCGCGATCACGCTGGTCGATGTCGCCGTGCAGCGCCAGCGCGCTGATGCCGGCTTTGCCCAGCGTCCCGGTGAGGTCATCCACGTCGCGACGGGTGTTGCAGAACACCACGCTCGATTCGGGCTGGTACTCGCGCAGGAGCGCGGCGAGTGCCGAAGGCTTCTGCGCAAGTTCGACTTCGAAGAAGCGCTGCTCGATCGTGGCCCGTTCGACCTCCGCGGCAACCGTCACTTCCAGCGGATCGTGCAGCAGGTCGCGGCCGATCGCGCGGATCGATTCCGGCCAGGTGGCGGAGAACAGCAGGGTCTGGCGGTTCCTCGGAGTCTTGCCGACGATCTCGCGGATCGCTTCCTCGAATCCCATGTCGAGCATGCGGTCGGCCTCGTCGAGCACCAGCGTGCGCACGTGGCCGAGGTGCAGCACCTTCCTGCGCAGCATCTCCTGCACCCGCCCCGGCGTGCCAACGACAACGTGCGAATCCTTGCGCAGCGAGGCCATCTGCGGTGCCAGCGGGACGCCGCCGGTCAGGAGAAGCACCTTGAGGTTCGGAATCGCGCTCGCGAGGCGGCGAATCACCTTCGCCACCTGGTCCGCCAGCTCGCGCGTGGGGCACAGCACCAGCGCCTGCGGCCGGATCAGGTCGGCGTCGAGCCCTTGCAACAGGCCGAGCGCGAACGCCACCGTCTTGCCGCTTCCGGTCGGCGCCTGGGCGATCACATCGCGGCCGTCGAGCAGCGCGGGCAGGCTCTGCGCCTGCACCGGGGTCATCGCGGCATGGCCGAGTGATTCGAGCGATTGCTGCAGGGCGGGCGAAAGCGCGAGCGAGGAGAAGTCGGTCATGCGCAATGATCGCAGCTATTCAGTGATCGCGCCCGCACGCAGGCGCGCCACGCCGACGCATGAACCTCAAGCGCGCGTGCGGTCAGTGCGAACGAGCGAGTCCTTTTCAAGGCGTGGATCAAAGGGCAGTCCAGCCACTCCGGTGCAATCAACAAGCGCGACGGCCGCCATGGTCATGGCGTCTTCGCTGCCATGCCGCTGAATGCCTCTTCCAGCCACTCGCGCATCAGCCGGTACGAGCGCTTGGCGATCTTCGCGTCGTAGCGGCAGCCGGGGGAATCCTCGCCGACCTCGGTGAAGCAGTGCACGGCGTGGCCGAACACCACGAATTCCCAGTCGGCGGGACTTTGCTGCATCTCGCTGCGGAACGCGACCGCGTCTGACATGGTGCCCTTGTCGTCGGCGCCGTTCATGGCCAGCACCGCGGCCCTGATGTTCTTCGCCAGCGCTGGATCGTCGGTGGAGAGCCCGCCGTGGAAGCTCACCACCGCGGCGACATCGGCGCCGGAGCGGGCGAGGTCGAGTACCGCCGAACCGCCGAAGCAGAAGCCGATGGCGGCAATGCGGGAAGCGTCGATCGGCGCTTCGCCGGCCTGCGCGCGGAGCGCCGCGAGTCCGGCGCGGACCCGCTCGCGCATCAGCGTGCGGTCGCTGTAGAGCGGCTTCACCGCCGTGCCCGCCTCGGCGGCGCTGGCCGGACGCAGATCCTTGCCGTACATGTCGGCGAGGAAGATGACGTAGTCCTTGCCGGCGATGCCTTCGGCCTTCTTGACCGCGGCTTCGTTGACGCCGTACCAGTTGGGCACCATCAGCAGCGCCGGGCGTTTCGCCTGCACCGAATCGTCGTAGACGAGGGTGCCACGCAGCGCCGTGTCGCCGGCCTGGTAGTCGACGGTGCGCGCCACCATGGCGGCCGTGGCGGGGAGGCTCGCAGCGCCGGCGAGGACGGCAAGGACGAGGCGGAACATGATCGATCTCCGGCAGCGCAGGGGAAGGCCATCTTGCCACCAGCCGGCCCTGCCGGCGTGCGGCGACACCGAAGGCCGGATGGCCCGGTTCAGCCGGGAAACGCCTTGCAATGGTGGCTCGGCCGGGGGCGATGCAGGGCTCGCCCGGCAAGATGAAGAACGGCGGCCCAGGGCCGCCGTTCTTCACGTTCCGTGAGTTGCGCGGCCTACAGCAACGGCACCAGCAGCAAGGCCACGATGTTGATGATCTTGATCAGCGGGTTCACCGCGGGACCCGCGGTGTCCTTGTAGGGATCGCCGACGGTGTCGCCGGTGACCGAGGCCTTGTGCGCCTCCGAGCCCTTGCCGCCGAAGTTGCCGTCCTCGATGTACTTCTTGGCATTGTCCCAGGCACCGCCGCCGGTGGTCATCGAGATGGCGACGAAGAGGCCGGTGACGATCGTGCCGATGAGAAGACCGCCGAGCGCCTTCGGCCCGAGCAGGAAGCCGACCAGGATCGGCACCACCACCGGGAGCAGCGAGGGAATCATCATTTCCTTGATCGCGGACTTGGTCAGCAGGTCGACCGCGCGTGAATAATCGGGCTTGGTGGTGCCCTGCATGATGCCCTTGATCTCGCGGAACTGGCGGCGCACTTCCTCGACCACCGAGCCGGCGGCGCGGCCCACCGCTTCCATCGCCATCGCGCCGAACAGGTAGGGGATCAGGCCGCCGATCAGCAGGCCGATGATCACCATGTGGTCGGAGATGTCGAAGGTGAAGATCTGGTCCGGATGCTGCACGCCGAGCTTGTGCGTGTAGTCGGCGAACAGGACCAGCGCGGCGAGGCCCGCCGAACCGATCGCATAGCCCTTGGTCACCGCCTTGGTGGTGTTGCCGACGGCGTCGAGCGGATCGGTCACGGCGCGCACTTCCGGCGGGAGCTCGGCCATCTCGGCGATGCCGCCGGCGTTGTCGGTAATCGGGCCGTAGGCGTCCAGCGCCACGATCATGCCGGTCATCGACAGCATGGCGGTGGCGGCGATGGCGATGCCGTAGAGGCCGGCCAGCCAGTAGGCGCCCCAGATGGCGGCGCAGATCGCCAGCACCGGCCAGGCGGTCGACTTCATCGAGATGCCAAGGCCCGCGATGATGTTGGTGGCGTGACCGGTGGTCGAGGCCCTGGCGACGTGGCGCACCGGGCCGAACTCGGTCGCGGTGTAGTACTCGGTGATCCAGACGATGACGCCGGTCAGCACCAGGCCGATCACCGCGCTGCCGAACACGTTCCACGCGCCGTACACGCTGCCGGCCATCAGTTCCTGCGTCACCGGGATGAAGGCCAGCAGCGCCAGCACGCCGGAGACGATCACGCCTTTGTAGAGCGCGGTCATGATCTTGCCGCCGGGACGCGACTTGACGAAGAAGGTGCCGATGATCGAGGCGATGATCGACACCCCGCCGATCACCAGCGGATAGAGCACCCCGTTCGGGCCCGCTTCCGCCGCCATCACGCCGCCGAGCAGCATGGTGGCGATCAGCGTCACCGCGTAGGTCTCGAAGAGGTCGGCGGCCATGCCAGCGCAGTCGCCGACGTTGTCGCCCACGTTGTCGGCGATCACCGCCGGGTTGCGCGGGTCGTCTTCCGGAATGCCGGCCTCGACCTTGCCGACGAGGTCCGCGCCGACGTCAGCGCCCTTGGTGAAGATGCCGCCGCCGAGGCGCGCGAAGATCGAGATCAGCGATGAGCCGAAGGCGAGGCCGATCAGCGCGTGCAGCGCCTGGTCGGCGGTTTGTCCAAAGAAATGGATCAATACGACGTAATAGCCGGCGACGCCGAGCAGCGCCAGGCCCACCACCAGCATGCCGGTGATGGCGCCGCCGCGGAAGGCGACGGCCAGCGCCGCGGCAATGCCGCCGCGCGCAGCTTCTGCGGTGCGAACGTTCGCGCGCACCGAGATGTTCATGCCGATGTAGCCGGTAAGGCCGGAGAGGATCGCACCGATGGCGAAGCCGATCGCGGTGCCCCAGTCCAGCGCGAAGCCGATGATGACGAACAGCACGACGCCGACGATGGCGATGGTGCGGTACTGGCGGTTCAGGTAGGCGCGGGCGCCTTCCTGGATGGCGGCGGCGATCTCCTGCATGCGCTCGTTGCCGGCCGGCCGGGCGAGCACCCAGCGGATCGACCACACGCCATAGACGATCGCAAGCACCGCGCAGATGAGCGCGATCCACAAACCATAGGTCTGGAACAACATCGAACCCTCCCTTCACGAACAGGCCGAAAAAGATGAACCCCGGGGAACACGGACAATCCGCCGCAGTATAGCCACGCGCCGCCGCGGGCGGCTATGCGCAAGTCCCCGCAGCCGTTGCGGGCGCGGCGGTGCTAGGCTCGACGCCGGTCGTGTCCGCGGCCGCGAAAAGGAGAGAAGCCATGCGAGGAATTCCTGCAGGCGGTCGCCGAGCCGCCATCACGGTGCTGGCGACGCTGGCGTGCACCCTGGCGCAGGCCGCCGACCCCACCATCACAGTGCAGTTCGCGCCGGCGCCGCTGCCGACCGTCAAGGGGCCGGTGCTGGTCTACGAGCTCAACGTCCACAATTTCGACTCCGCCGAATGCGCGCGGCTTGCCGGCGTCGCCATGGCGGGCGGGGTGGAAGCGGCGGCACTGGCGGGGCACTGGTCCGGCTCGGCGCTGGCCGGCAATGCACTGGTGTACAGCGGCGCCATGAAGCCTGTCGCCACGCCGCCCGAAGGACCCGTCGACATTCCCGCCGGCGGCGGCGCGATCCTCTACTTCCACGTGCCGCTCGCCAATGCGGTGCCGGCGCCATCGGCCCTGCGGCACGAACTCGCCTTCGAATCCTGCGACGGGGTGGCGGGGCAGGCGCGGCAGGTGGAAGTCGAGATTCCGGTGTCCGCCGAGCCGCCGGTCGTGGTCGGCCTGCCATTCGAAGGCGCGGGCTGGGTCGCCGGCGATGCGGTGAACGACCGCGGCGTACACCGCCGCACCGCCATTCCCGTCGAGGGTGCAGGCGGTCAGCCGTTGCTCGGCCGCTTCCACGTGCCCGAGCGCTACGCGATCGACTGGGTGATGACTGACGACCAGGCGCGGCGCGCCATCGGCCCGGTGGATCGCAACGAAAGCTACCTCGCCTTCGGTCAGGAGATCCTCGCCGCGGCCGATGGCGTGATCGTGGCGGTCCGCGACGGCTTTCCGAACCACACGCCGCCCTACAACCCGCCCGGCCAGACCACGCAGACCGCCGCCGGCAACTACATCATGCAGGACATCGGCGGTGGCCGCTTCGCCTTCTACGCGCACCTCGTGCCGGGCAGCCTGCGCGTGGCGGTGGGCGACGAGGTCAGGCGGGGCGAGGTGATCGCGCTGCTCGGCAACAGCGGCAACACCTCCGAGCCGCACCTGCACTTCCACGTCTCCGACGGTCCCGACCCGCTGATGTCCGAAGGCGTGCCGTTCGTCTTCGATCATTTCGCCGCCGCCGGCCATGCCGACGGCATGAACGAGGAGAGTGGGCGCTTCGACGACTGGCAGGCGCACCATCCGCTGCCCACGCGCGGGCTGATGCCGGCAAGTTTCCAGACCATCGACACCCATGGCGCGCGGTCGCTGCATCCCCGTCCCTTGCCACCCCTGCCGATACGCGCGCCCGGCGGCTGAACGACGCTCACGAAAAACCCGGCCTGCCGAAGCAGGCCGGGTCGCTGTGACGGGCGTCCATGCCCGGCTCTGGGGAGGGTTCCGGCGCGAGCGGGCGCCGGCAGGGATCAGAAGCGGTACTCGGCGCTCACCGAGACCAGATCCGGGTTGAAGTCCAGGCCGCGGACATTGGCCTTGTAGTAGTCGTAGTTGAGACCGACGCTGAAGTTGTTGTTGAAGTCGTAACCGAAGCCCACGCCGCCATACCACTTGTTGCCGGTATCGTTCACGCCGGTCACCACGTAGAGCGGCTCGCCACCGGGCGAATTCTGCACCGAGTTGATGTAGGTGCCGCGCACGTCGGCACGGAAGTAGCCGGCGCGACCGCTGACGTACCAGTTGTCCGTCAGGTTGATGTGGGTGTTGGCGCCGATGTTCCAGCCCTTGACGCGTGCATCGCCCAGATCGACACCAGCGTAGGTGCTGCGTGGTCCGAAGCTGCCAAGGTCGGCATAGCCGCCCTCGACGCCGATCAGCACGTTCGGGGCCACCGCCCAGCGATAGCCGAAGTTGGCCGCGTAGCCTGTGTCATCGTCGTTGTAGGCCCCCTTGTCGAGGTTCGCCTGGCCGATGTTGCCGTTGATGAAGAAGCCGCTGGCATTCTGGGCCAGCCCCAGCGCCGGCAGCGCGAACAGACCGGTACCGGCCAGGGCAAGGGCGAGAAGCTTGGTTTTCATGTGTGACTCCGACTGTTGTGGTGTGTTGTGTCAGCCGGCGCCTCCTGCGCCGTCCATCTTCGACTCGTCCTGGCCCGCGGACGTTCGGTCCTGCGGGCGACGCATTTAAGATGGGATTCAGTCGGAGGGTTTCAATACCCGGCAGTTTAGAAATTATTCAGCGCTTCCCGGAACGTTGCCGCGACGCGTCGAGCTGCCGGTTGAGCAGGGCCGCGAGCCGCGCCGCCGCTTCCAGCACGCGCTGCTCGGCGAGCGGGCGCATGCGTGCCGCGTAGTTCCCGTCCAGCACGTGAGTCTTCGGATAGAGGCCGCCGTCTCGGGTGGCGCGGCAGGATTCCTCCGCCCAGGCTACGGACTCGCCCGTGGCGCGCGGCCTGGGCCTGCGCGCGAGTACGTCGGCATGCGCCTTCCAGCCGAGCCTGCGGCTGGCGAGCACCGGCGAATCCCACACCGCGTGGAGGTTCGTGCCACGCCCGTTCCAGCGCACCTGGTAGCGGTTGCCGCCCCGGTCCGGCCTGTAGCCCGCGTGCAGCGGTTGGTGCACGTCGGCGACGAAGTGCACCAAGAAGCGCAAGGCTTCTGCGCGCTGCGCATCCGGCCTGGTGCGATCGCCGAGGACGGCCGCGTAGCGTTCGATCCCGGCCACAATGCAGCGCCCATCAGGGCAGTCGCGCCGGGCCACGTAGCGGCAGGATGCACCCGCGAAATTGACGAAGTGCAGCGGCGCCGTCTCGCGCCACAGCGCCCGCTGCCCCGGATCGTTGCGCAGCTCGTCGGCCCAGGGCGCGACGTCGGCCAGCGATTGCCCGCCGAGCAGCCGCCGCGTTTCGGCCTTCGCGGCCGGCGTCAGCTGCCGCGCCGCGAGCTCGCCGACCATGCGATGTCCCGCCGGCCCCCAGGCGAGGGCGAGGGCGGGGAGGGCGATCAGCAGCAAGCAGAGTATTCGAAGCAGCGCGACCACACTGGCTGGCCCGGCACGGAGGACGCCCGAGTGTGCCATGCCCGCGCCGCGCGATTGGCCAACGAGCCCCCGGCTCTCCTTGGGAATGCCGAGCTCCGGCTCGGCGCTCTTCTCGCGCGTGGCGGCGAGGTGAACAGCGGCCGGGCGGAAGCGGGCCCTCCGAGGAAACTCTGATCAAGTCTCTCGACGTCGTGCCCGCGAAGGCGGACATCCACTGAAAACACCAACTTGGATCCGCGCTTTCGCGCACTGCTGTCCGGCACGGTTGTTGCTAGCAGGCGGCGGCGAACGCGAACCGATGCTGCGCATCCTCCAGTTGCTTTCGTCGTTTTCTCCGCGCGTAGGTTTCCCGGTAATGGGCTTCCACGCCAGGGCGCTGGAAGAGG